>NZ_CP107048.1:0-1200000 GCF_025736935.1 Qipengyuania sp. SS22
CGGCAGCGTCAGATGGTGGCGAGCCGCTTGGTCAGCAGCTTTTCGGTGACCTGGAACGTCCGCTCGTTGTCGACATCGATGGCGCAGTGCCCGTGGCTCATCTCGATCGGCACCATTGCAAAGCCGAACCGGCGCGAAACCTGCGCGAAGAGTTTTTCCTTGGTGCCCCAGCCGAGGAAGAAGCGGATCAGGTTGATCACGCCGAAGGCCTTGGCGATGCGCTTCGGGAATTTCACGAACTGCCCGCCGCCGCGCATGATCTCGGCCGCGGCGAGCGCCTGCGGACTGCCAATCCAGTAAGCGTTGCAGTTCGAATAGCCGCCGTCGGAAAATTCGTAGAACTTCTTCTGCCCTTCGGGATCGGCGGCCTGCACGTCTTCCTTGTGCGCCAATGCCGCGGCGGCGCCCGCACCGCTGGCGATCGCCTTATCGGCAAATTCGGTGAAATCCTCGGGCAACCACAGGCAATTGTCGGCGGTGGTGATGAGGATCGGATAATCCGCGCCCTCGGCCCCGGCGAAGACGCTGTCGACGAGGTTGAACGCGCCGGGCTTGAACACCAGCCGGCCTTCGGCCTGCAGCTTGGCGATCGAGGGAATGGCGGCAATTTCGTCGGCTTCATGCGCCACGACACGGATTTCGCCGATGCGCGGGCTCGCGGCGACATTCATCACCACGCGTTCGATCATCGGCATGCCGCCAACGGGAACGACGCATTTCTGGGCCACATTGGCGCGCTCGGCGAGCGGATCGAGCACGCCCGAACGCTTGCCCGCCATGATCAGCGCGGTGACCTTGCCATTGTTATCGTGTGTCATGGCCGCGCAAATAGGACCGAACGGCGCGGTTGTCACTGTTGGCCGGTTAAGGCACGGGGATGGCGTGCGAATTATCTTCTCTCGCAAGGGGTTCGACAGCGCCTCGGGCGGCGGACCGTCGCCGATCGTGGGCGGGCGGCCGGTCAGCTTGCCGATCCCCGCGGGCACCGCCTCGCGTACCACCTATGGCGATCTCGGGCTGGGCGAATTGGCAGCGCGGGCCAGCCGCGGACGTGTCGACGCAAAGACATTGTGCCACCACGACCCGATGTTCCTCGCCGATGGCACCTGCCTGTTCGGCCAGTGCGGCGCGGCGCAGACGCATCTGGCGAACCGTGGCGTGGGACTGGGGGATGTGTTCCTGTTCTTCGGCCTGTTCCGCGCCGAAGGCGGCGATCTCCACCACCGGATTTTCGGCTATCTCGAAGTGGCCGAGATTACCGATCTTGCGCGCGGAGCACCCGATTGCCTGGTCGAGCGCGGCCATCCGCATGCGCTGGCGCTCCATGCCGCGAATGACGTGATTTACGCGGGCCCCGGCGTGGAAGCGCGGCACGCCAGCGATGCGCTGCGGCTCACGGTCCCCGAGGGACCGCCATCCTTATGGAACCGCCCCGCGTGGCTCAAACACGGCGGGCTGAGCTATCACGACCGCACCGACCGCTGGCTGCGCGGCGGGCGTCTGAAAAGCGTGGCGCGCGGGCAGGAATTCGTTGCCGATATCGGCCGCCGCACGGCCCCGCGCGAATGGCTCGCGCGGGTGATCGAGGACCTCAAAGCGTCTTGATGATCGCCGAGAAGTCGAGCCCGCCGTTGTCCTCGGCGAATTGCTCGTAAAGCTCCTTTGCTTGGCGACCGAGCGGGGTCGAGGCATCGGCGGTCTCGGCCGCTTCCATCGCCAGCTTGAGATCCTTGAGCATCAGTCCGGTGGCGAAGCCGCCCTGGTAGTCCTTGTCCGCCGGGCTTTCGATGCCGACGCCGGGCAGGGGGGTGTAAGCATTGAGCGACCAGCAATAGCCCGAGGACTGCGAACTGATCTCGTAGAACTTTTGCGGATCGAGCCCGAGCTTCTCGGCCATTTTCATCGCCTCGGCAGTGCCGATCATCGAGATGGCGAGCAGCATGTTGTTGCAGATCTTGGCGGTCTGCCCCGCGCCGGCATCGCCTGCGTGGATCACTGCCTTGCCCATCGCGTTCAGCACCTCTTCGGCGCGCTTGAACGCTTTCTCGGTGCCGCCGACCATGAAGGTCAGCGTTCCGCCATTCGCCGCCGCAATGCCGCCCGAAACCGGCGCGTCGACCATGTCGTAACCGGCGGCCTCGGCTCTGGCGATGACTTCCTTGGCAGTGGCGACGTCGATGGTCGAGCAATCGAGTAGCACCGCACCGGCGGGTGCCTTGCCGATGACGCTGTCTTGATAAACCGACTTCACGATGGCGCCATTGGGCAGCATCGAAACCACTGCGTCGACGCCCTGAACGGCTTCGGCGGCATCGGTGAAGGGCGTGCAACCATTGTCCTTAGCCGCGGCAAGCGCTTCCTCGCTGAGGTCGAAGGCGTTCACGGCATGCCCCGCCTTGACGAGGTTGGCGGCCATCCCGCCACCCATATTGCCGAGGCCGATAAAGGCGATTTTCATGGTGTATCCTCTCGCAAATTGCTGCGCCCGGGCGACACTCGGGCGACAAAGGCGACAGTGTGTCGCCCCAATCCAACATCGCAAGATGCTGAACTCTCGTGTATTTTTGGGCCGAAGGCGACAGCCTTGCCGATATGACGCCCCCCGGCCCAGGTGGCGGCGGCCCAGCCGGAAACGGGCTTAACAGTTTTGCGGCGGCGTAGGAAAGCGGTGCATTCGCACCAATGGCTTACCGCCCCTTCCACTTGCCTTCGCGCTTCTCGACGAAGGCGGCCATGCCTTCGGCCTTGTCCTCGCTCGCGGCGAGGATCTGGAAGATGCGGCGTTCGATGATCAGGCCCTGGTCGAGGCTGGTCTCGAAAGCGGCATTGACCATTTCCTTGTTCGCGATTGCGGCCATCGGCGGCATGCTGGCAATCTGCGCGGCGGTCTTCAGCGCTTCGTCGAGCAGCGTGTCATGCGGCACGACGCGCGCGACCAGATTGCTGCGCTCGGCTTCCGCGGCATCCATCATCCGGCCCGTCAGGCACATTTCCATCGCCTTGGACTTGCCCACTGCCTTGGTCAGGCGCTGCGATCCGCCCATGCCCGGCGCAACGCCCAGCTTGATTTCGGGCTGGCCGAACTTGGCGTTTTCCGAAGCGATGATGAAGTCGGCCATCATCGCCAGCTCGCAGCCGCCGCCCAGCGCGAAGCCGTTGACCGCGGCGATCCAGGGCTTGCGCGTCTTCTTCACGATCTCGCTGGTCCACGGACTGAAGAAATCCTCGAGATAGAAATCCGCAGCGGCCTTCTCGCTCATTTCCTTGATGTCCGCGCCCGCGGCAAAAGCCTTGTCGCCCGATCCGGTCAGCACCGCGCAGAGCTGGCTGCTATCGGCCTGATAAGCGGCGAACGCTTCGGTCAATTCCTTCAGGATCGTGCTGTTGAGTGCGTTGAGCGCTTGGGGGCGGTTGAGCGTGATCAGCGTCACTGCATCGCGCTGTTCGACGGTGATGGTTTCGTAAGCCAAGGTTCTCTCCACGTCGCTCCTGCGAGAGCAGGAGCCTAGATGACTAACAGGCCGCGCGGAACAACCGCGGCGGCGTATGGGCCTCTGCCTGCGCAGGGGCGACGAATCTTAGTTGCCGAGCGGCGTCCATTCCTCGCCCTGGGGCAGCGGGGCGAAGATGCTGTCGATCAGTTCCTCGCTTACGCCTTCGGGGGTTGCCGGGTTCCATTGGGGATCGCCGGTCTTGTCGACGATCACCGCGCGCACGCCCTCGGCAAAGTCGGGCCGGGTCAGCACGCGGCTGGCGATGCGGTATTCCATGCGCATGTTGTCGGCAAAGCTGCCGAGCTTGGCGCTGTCCGCCAACTGGCGCAGTGCGACCTTGCAGGTCTGCGGGCTCTTGCTGCGCAGCGTGGCGAGCTCCTTTGCCGCCCAGTCGCTATCGTCTGCCTCGAGGCTGGCGAGGATGTCCTCGTAGCGATCCGAGGCGAAGTGCTTCTTGATCAGCGCGGCATTCTCTTCCAGCCGCGCGGCCGGCGGGGTGATCGATAGTTCGGACAGGATACCGCCGATCCGATCGGGATGCTCGATAATGCGCGCCTTGGCTTCGGCGAGTTTCTCGGCGGGCAGGTAATGCGTGGCGATACCCGCCCAGACGCATTCGGCGCCGTCGAGCCGCGCACCGGTCAGCGCGAGGAACTGGCCGAGCCGCCCGCCCAGCCGCGAGAGGTGCCAGCCGCCGCCCACGTCGGGGAACAGGCCGATCCCGCTTTCGGGCATGGCGAAGCGCGTGTTCTCGGTCGCGACGCGATACTCGCAGGGCAGCGCAATGCCCACGCCGCCGCCCATGGTGATCCCGTCCATGAAGGCCACGATGGGCTTGTCATATTCGAACATCTGGTGGTTGAGCTGGTATTCGTCGTGGAAGAACTCGCGCCCGCTTTTACCGCCGTCGTTAAGCGCGGAATGGCGCAGCAGGTTGATGTCGCCACCCGCGCAGAAGCCGCGGCCTTCGGCATGGTCGAGAATAACGGCCTCGACCGTATCGTCGCCAGCCCAATCGGCCAGCGCCGCGCTCATCGCGTGGCACATGTCCAGCGTCAGCGCGTGGAGCGCCTTGGGGCGGTTGAGCGAGAGGTGGCCGGTGCGGCCATGGGTGTGGATGTTCACTTCGTCGGTCATGCGGCTTTCTCGTATTCGATCAGGTCCCAGCGATTGCCGAAAGGGTCGTTAAATACGGCGACAGTGCCGTAGCTCTCGCGGCGCGGGCTTTCTTCGAAAGAAATGCCCGCGTCGCTCAGTTTGCGGTGGGTTGCGGCGAAGTCGTCCGTCTGGAGAAACAGGCCGACCCGGCCGCCGAACTGGTTGCCGATGGCGGCGCGCTGCTCGTCGCCCTTGGCCTTGGCAAGCAGGATGCGTCCACCCGTCTTGCCGCCGACGACGAGCCAGCGTTTGCCATCGCCAAGATCGCTGTCCTCGATCAGGTCGAAATCGAGCACCTGGGTGAAGAAGGCCGCGGCTTCGTCGTAATCGGGGATGACCAGCGCCACCAGTGCAAGGCCGGTCGCGCTCACTGGCGCAGCATTTCCCGGCCCACGATCATGCGCATGACCTGATTGGTGCCTTCGAGGATCGAATGGACGCGCAGATCGCGCCAGAAACGTTCGATGGGGTATTCTTTCAGATAGCCATAACCGCCGAACAGCTGCAGCGCATTGTTGACGACATTGCTGCCGCTGTCGGTCGCCAGCCGCTTAGCCATGGCGGAGAACTTGCTCTTGTCGGGCGCATTGTCGGTGACCTTCGCAGCCGCCAGATAAAGCAGCGCGCGCGCCGCTTCCAATTCGGTCGCCATGTCGGCGAGCATGAACTGCGTGTTCTGGAAATCGGCAATCGCCTGGCCGAACTGCTGGCGTTCCTTGGTATAATTCACCGCCTCGTCGAGACAGCGCTGCGCCCCGCCGAGCGAACAGGCGCCGATGTTCAAGCGCCCGCCGTCGAGTCCCATCATGGCATAGCGGAAGCCGTCGCCTTCGGGGCCGACGCGGTTGGCCACCGGCACCCGCGCATCCTCGAAGATCAACTGCGCGGTCGGGCTGGCATTCCAGCCGAGCTTCTTTTCCGGCTTGCCGAAGGACACGCCGGGCGTGTCCTTGTCGATCACCAGGCAGGTGACGCCCTTGGTCTTGTGCTCGCCCGTGCGGACCATGGTGACATAGACATCGTTGAAGCCCGCACCCGAAATGAACTGCTTGGTCCCGTTGAGGACGTAGTGGTCGCCGTCGAGCCTGGCGCTGGTCTTGAGCCCCGCGGCGTCCGAACCGCTGCCGGGTTCGGTCAGCGCATAGCTGGCGACCTTCTCCATCGTGACGAGGTCGGGCAGGTACCGCGCCTTCAGTTCCTCGCCGCCGAAGCGGTCGATCATCCAGGCGGCCATGTTGTGGATCGAAATGAACGAGCTGGTCGCGGGGCAGCCATAGGCCATGGCTTCCATGATCAGCGCCGCTTCGAGCCGGCCCAAGCCGATGCCGCCCGCTTCCTCGGACACGTAGATCGCGCCAAAGCCCAGCTCGGCGCTTTGCTTGATCACGTCGATGGGGAAATGCGCCGTCTGGTCCCATTCGCCCGCATGCGGGGTGATGTTGTCGGCGGTGAAGCGCTGCGCCACTTCCTGGATCGCGAGCTGCTCTTCGGTAAGCTGGAATTGTCCTGTCATGTCGAGTGACCTAGCGGTGGTGAGGGGGCGTGAAAAGGGCTGCGGCAGTCAGCCTTCGATGATTGCTTCGGCCTCGATTTCGACTTTCCATTCCGGTCGGCATAGCCATGCCACACCTGCCATCGTTGCGGTGGGCGGGGCCTCGCCAAAGAAGCGGGCATGGACTTCGCCGACCGCTTCCTGGTCGGCCGGATCGGTCAATAGCATCCGCGTGCGCACGACATCTTTCGCGCTGCCGCCCAGTTCCTCGATCGCGCGCAGGATGAGCACGAAACAGCGTTCGGCCTCGGCCGCGGCGCCGCCCTGGGTGGAACTGCCGTCATCTTCGATCGGTCCGGTCCCGGCGACGAGGATGCGATTGCCGTCACGCACTGCGCGGGCGAAGCCGAACTGCGTTTCGAAAGGCGAGCCGGTGAAGGCGCGGCGGCGCGTCATCCGCAGGTAATCTTGGTGATCAGCTGCGCTTCGTCATAGCGTACGTTCACGCGATCGGTGCGGTAATCCATCGTCCACGCCGAATTGGGCGGGCCCCAGCGCAGTACTTCGGCGCCGCTGTCCGCCAGGATTGCGGCACCCGCTTCCTCGGTCGCTTCACGGCCGACATGCACCCGCGCCGAAGCTGCGTCGCAGACCCTGACCATGGCATCGCGGGGCGGTTCCGAGGGTGCAGGTGCGGGTTCGGTATAGCCGGCGCAAGCTGCCAGCGGCAGGGCAAGCGCGGTAAGGATCAGGATACGCATGGTAACACTCCCTATTCACATTTCTTGAGCGGCATCGGTTCGAACTGCTCTTCACCGACAGGCATGGAAGTGAGCGTGCGTCCACCTTCCGTCAGCGTGAAGCGGCGTGCCATCTCCCATGTTTCGCCTTCGCCTTCCATTGCCAGCGAAACGACGATGTCCTGCGGGCTGCCGACTTCGATCCGCGTCACATCGCCATGCGATTCGTAGAACTGCATGGTCTCAGGGCCGATATCGACACGCATGTCGGATGCCGGGTCGCAGCTTCCCTCGACATAGTCCCATACGCCGCGGAACGCAGCGGGGATTGTCTCGGCGACCACCGGTTCGGGCGATCCGGCCCCGTCGCCAATCCCGCCATCGGGTTCGACCGGCATCATCGTTTCGGCAGGTTCTGGCTCGGCCGCGTTGTCGGACGCGCCCGAACAGGCGGCAAGCAGGATGACCAGCGACAAGGTGGCGGGGAACAGTGTGCGTTTCATCGTCTCTCTCCAGATTTGCGTGCCGCGGCGTTTATCCCATCGTCGGAATAACGAAGGCGTTCGATCCATCGCCGCCGCCATCGGGCCAGCGCTGGGTGACCTTCTTGGCCTTGGTCCAGAACTTCAGGCCTTCCTGGCCATACTGGTCGGTGTCGCCGAAGCCCGAACGTTTCCACCCGCCGAAGCTGTGATAGCTGACCGGCACGGGAATCGGAACGTTGATCCCGACCATGCCGACATTGACACGGTGCGCGAATTCGCGCGCCGCATGGCCGTTGCGCGTGAAGATCGCGACGCCATTGCCATACTGGTGTTCGCTCGGCAGCCGGACGGCGTCCTCGAAATCCTTGGCGCGCACGATCTGGAGGACCGGGCCGAAGATTTCCTCGCGGTAGCTTTCCATGTCGGTGGTGACGCGGTCGAGCAGCGTCGGGCCGACGAAAAAGCCTTTCTCGTGGCCCTGCAGGGTGAAACCGCGTCCGTCGATGACCACCTCGGCACCTTCCTGTTCGGCAGTGTCGATCCACTGTTCTACCCGCGCCTTGTGCTCGGGTGTGACGACCGGGCCGTAATGCGCGTCGGGATCGGTCGAGACGCCGATGCGCAGCGCATTGATCGCAGGGATCAGCTTCTCGCGCAGCCTGTCCGCCGTGTCCTCGCCAACGGGCACGACCACCGGCAGCGCCATGCAGCGTTCACCCGCGGACCCGAAGGCAGCCCCGGCGAGATCGCCCACCACCTGGTCGAGATCGGCATCGGGCATGACGATGCCGTGGTTCTTCGCGCCGCCCATGGCCTGCACACGCTTGCCCGCAGCGACACCGCGCTTGTAGACGTAATGCGCGATATCGCTCGACCCGACGAAGCTGACCGCGGCGATGTCCTCGTGATCGAGGATCGCATCGACCATTTCCTTATCGCCGTGGACGACCTGCAGCAGCCCCTCGGGCGCGCCGGCCTCGACGAACAGTTCGGCCAGCCGGATCGGCACGCTGGGATCGCGTTCGGACGGCTTGAGGATGAAGGCATTGCCCGCCGCGATCGCCATGCCGAACATCCACATCGGGATCATCGCGGGGAAGTTGAACGGGGTGATGCCCGCCCCGATGCCGAGCGGCTGGCGCATCGAATAAACGTCGATGCCGGGACCCGCGCCTTGCGAATATTCGCCCTTGAGCGCCTGCGGGATGCCGCAGGCATATTCGATCACTTCGAGCCCGCGCTGCACATCGCCGTGCGCATCGTCGACGACCTTGCCGTGCTCGCTGGCAAGCAGCTCGGCCAGTTCCTGCTTGTTGGCTTCGACCAGCCGTTTGAATTCGAACATCACCCGCGCGCGGCGCTGCGGGTTGGTCGCCGCCCATTCGGGCTGGACCTTCCTGGCGGCGGCGACCGCGCGGTCGAGCAAGGCGGCGTCGCCCAGCGGAACCTCGGCCTGGACTTCGCCCGTCGAGGGGTTCCAGATCTTGTGGGTGCGGGCCGTGGGAGCGCTCGCTCCGCCGGCGATGAAATGGTCAAGCTGACGCATGAAAGTTCCTCTCTTTTCTTTGCAACGGCCCATACGCGCGCAAGGTCCGAAAGCAACCGGTATCGGGTGAAACCTTTGCCGCGCGCGGCTAGCCGACGGCCGCCATCATCTGCGCGCACAGGATCGCGCCATAGGTCCCCAGCGCATAGCCCAGCACGGCCAATAGTACGCCGACCGGGGCCAGCGCGGGATGGAACGCCGCCGCCACCACCGGCGCCGAGGCCGCGCCGCCGATATTGGCCTTGCTGCCCACCGCGACGAAGAAGAACGGCGCCTTGATGAGCTTGGCGACCGCGAGCAGCAGGATGACGTGGAACAGCATCCAGATGAAGCCGATCGCCATGAAGGCGGGCGCATCGGCGATCTTGGTCACATCCATCCGCGTGCCGATCACCGCCACCAGCAGGAAGATGAACAGAACGCCGAACTTGCTGGCGCCAATACCTTCGAGCTTGCGGGCGCGGGTGAAGCTGGCGGCCAGCCCCGCGGTGGTGGCGATCACCACGACCCAGAAGAATTCGCTCGCCAGCGTGGCGTCCTCGCCCTGCGCCGCGGCGAACCAGCCGCCCAGCCAGCCGCCGAGCAGATGCGCGAGACCGACGATGGCGAAGGTCACCCCGAACAGCAGGACATAGTCATTGGCCTTGGCGACGCGTTCGATGCTGGCGGTGTAATCGGCCATCGTGTCTCGCAGCCGGGCGATCGACGAACTGTCCGCGCCCAGCCATTTGTCGACGCGTTCATGCGCGCCCGCGCCATAGAGCAGGAAGACCATCCAGATTTCCGCCACGATGATGTCGACCGCCAGCAGCGCGGCGAAGCCTTCGAGCGGATAGCCATATACTTCGAGCATGGCGGTCTGGTTGGCACCGCCGCCGATCCAGCTTCCTGCCAGCGTCGCCAGCCCGCGCCAGGCGGCGGTGTCGCCCGCACCGATGATCGAAGGTTCGAACTGCGCCACGATCCACAGCGCCAGCGGCCCGCCCAGCACGATGCCGACCGTCGCGGTCAGGAACATGACGATCGCCTTGTTGCCGAGACCGAGGATACCCTTGATGTCGATCGACAGCGTCATCAGGAACAGCGCGGCGGGAAGGAAATAGTCCTTCGCCACCGGCCACAGATTGCTCTCGGATACGTCGATCAGCCCGAAGGTCGTCATCAGGCTGGGGACGAGATAGCAGACCAGGATGATCGGTACGAAAACGTAGAACCGCTGCCATCCGGGCCGGTCGCGCGTCGCAAATACGAAGCCCAGAACCAGGGCCAGAAGCCCGAAGATAATCCTGTCGTCACTGATCATGGGTGTCGCGGCCTGTCCTTCAGATATGCGTTTGCGCGCGGCCTAGCGCGGCGGCGGGGGAAAGCCAATCGGGGCGCCGGGATCGTGCCCGACTGCACCGCATTCCCGAACGCTCGCCCCTCGTTAGCGCAAGCTAACGCATGTCAGTCTCGGATCAACGAGCGCGCAAGCGCGTTTGGCCGGTAGTGATATGCGCGTCCGACCGGGCGCGCGGTCGCATACGTGGGGTTTGCGCAGCGCGCCGATCCTGCGGCCTTCTGTTGGGTTTATCGCGAGGTTTCCAGTGTTCACGCAACTCAATCCGCCGCTTCCGGTGCTGGTAACCGACAAGGGTGCGGGGCTGGCTTTTGCGGTGATCGACTACGGGGTCGAGCACAATCTGATCTGGGTCACCGCGCTCGACGGGTCGGGCGAGATCTGGTGCGCGCCCAATCCCAAGGTACGCCTGCAGGCAAACTGGTCGATGGGCCGCACGAAAGACACCAGCCTGCAATTTGTGCCCGAGGGGGTGTCGTCGCAATGAAGCCCGGCGTTCTGGCGGTCGACGATAGCGTCGCCCGCGACATCGAAGCGCAGTTTCGTGCGCATATCGCCGATACGGCGTTCCCCTGCGTCGGCGCGAAATCGGCGCAGGCGCGCGACCTGCTCGACGTGCTCGTCGCGCACGACATGCGCAGCGGGTGGGACGATCTGCGGATCCACGACCGGCTCATCGAATGGGCCGAGCAATATCGCAACGACCCCGCAGGGCTGCGCAGCATGGCGGTGGTGTTCGAACAACCCGGTTCGCTCGACGAGAACGAATATGAAAACCTGCTGTGGGAACGGCTCCAGTCCTTTGCTGAAAAGGACAATTGGCTCGGCCAGAGCTACGATCCCAGCGTCAGCCCCGACCCCACCGATCCGCATTTCTCGCTCAGCTTCGGCGGCGAAGCCTATTTCGTCGTCGGCCTGCACCCGCATGCCTCGCGCCCGGCGCGGCGCTTTGCCTATCCGACGATGGTCTTCAACCTGCACAACCAGTTCGAGGCGTTGCGTGAGGACGGGCGGTACGAACGCATGCGCGAGGCGATCCTTGATCGCGACCGCACGCTGGCGGGCGATATCAATCCCATGCTCGCCCGCCACGGCGAAAGCAGCGAAGCGCGCCAATATAGCGGCCGGGCCGTCGACGACGACTGGACCTGCCCGTTTCGCGATCCCCGATTGGAGAAGCAATGAACCGCATAGAACCACGCAGCGGCGTGGCGTTCGAACTGCCCAAAGGCGCGCAGCTCACCGTCTGCGATCCCGAAGGCAGCCAGGTATCCGACCTGCTGGCCTATAATGCGCAGGATGTCCGCGAAGTCATCTCCAACGGGCGCACCTTCGATTACGAAGAGACGATCCGGCTGGGCCGCGGGCACCGCCTGTGGTCGAACCGGTCGAACCCGATGCTGTCGATCACGTCGGACACGGTCAAACGGCACGATTTCCTGCTGACGCCGTGTTCGGAAGACACCTTCAAGCACTTCTATCCCGACAAGCCGCTCCATCGCGGCTGCTTCGGCAATCTGGTCGAGGCGCTGGAGCCGTATGGCATCGGGCCGGACGATATTCCGACCGCGTTCAACCTGTTCATGAATGTCCCCGTCGATGGCGACAGCGGTGTCCTGACGGTCAAGCCGCCGCTGAGCGAGCCGGGCGATACGATCGTAATGCGGGCCGAGATGGATTTGATCATCGGCCTGACCGCCTGTTCGGCCTACGATTCCAACGGCGGGTCGTTCAGGCCGATCGACTATCAGGTGAGCACGAGTGGCTGAGGCGCTGAACCTCTGGTCCGGCTGGGCCAGAATGCTCGAAATCGCCGGCAATGCCTTTCTCTTCTATGTCCTGATCATCATCATGGTTCGCGTGGTCGGCAAACGCACGACCAGCGAACTCAACAATTTCGACTGGATCATCAATGTCGCGGTCGGCAGCTTGGCGGCCAGCGGTATCCTGCTGCGCAATGTCGCCACGCTCGATGCGGTCACCGCGATCATCGTGCTGGCCGCCTGCCAGTATCTGACCACAAAAATGGTCCAGAAGAGCGGGACCGCCGCCGATGTGGTCAAGGCGGAGCCGACCCTGTTGACGCATAAGGGCGACTATCTGCGTGACGCGATGGAACGTACGCGGATTTCGGAGGAAGAGATCAAGACCGCGCTGCGGCAAAGCGGTATCACGGCCAATGCCGATGCCAATTGGGTAGTGCTGGAAACCAATGGCGAGCTGTCGGTGATCCCGCGCCAGGACGTTCGCTGGGGCGAGGCCGACGCGCTGTCGGGTGTTCACTGCCCGGACGATCTCGAAGACTAGTCCCAGTCTTCCTTCACCTTCAGCGGCCCGTCGCCATAGAGGTAGTCGGGGTCGAACTGCGCATAGCGCTTCAGCGCGGCCCAATCATTGGTGTACAGGTCGCCGCGCCGGATTTCGGCGATACCCAGCTCGCGTAACTTGCCCACCGCGCGGTTGGCGTGGATCGCGCTCACCCCGCACATATCGGCCATGTCGAACTGGGTGAAAGGCGTCCGCAGCGCGCGCGTTACGCCGCGCCCGACCAGCTCCAGCCGCGTGTGTAATTCGGCATAGAGATGCGCGATCCGCTGCGGCGCATCGAGCTGTTCGAGCGTCTGGATCCACTTGCGGTGTATCGCCGCGTCGAGCAGCGTGGCGAACCACATCGCGCGCGCCACGCCCGGCCGGTCGCGCATCACCTTGCGCAGCGTCTCGTGGCTGACCGAACCGACTTTTACCTTGCCCGCCGCGTCGATATTGTGATCGAGCCGCTTGAGCGCGAAGGCATGCAGATCGACGAAATCGCCCGGGACATGGACGCCGGTGATATAGCGCTTCTTCTCGCTCTCGATCGTGCGGAAGATATAGCCGTCGATCAGGATCATGCTGCGGTCGGTCTTCACGCCGCGAGCGAGCAGGCGCGCGCCGTCATCGTGCTCATCGACCGCCTCCACGAGCCCTTCGATATATTGCAGATCGTCGAGACTGAGATTCTGCCGCAGGCGACCCGCGAGGAAGTTGCCGGTCAGCGGGAAACTTGCCGTTCCCAAGAGTTCGGTGGTCCCGTTCATCGGGCGCCGTAAAGCAACTTGTGCAAACAGCGTCTATTAACGGATGTTAGCTTTCTGTTCTTTTTGTGCCGGGCGATCATTTTTCGTCCGATCGGCAAGTCAGCAAGTGCTCGGTCGTCTCTTGTATTCTCCGCAAGGGGTGCGTGCAGTGCGGGGTGAAATCGGACACTTTTCCGCCGGGGAGATAGCCCCAGGTTTGCAGCCGCTTGGCCAGGTCGCCGCTTGCGCGGTGCGCGGTGCGATAGTCGGCATTGCCATCGCGCAATTCGATGCCCGGGTCGTGATCCTCGAGATCGAGAAATGCGAACAGCGCCTGCCGCGTTACATCGGGGCGGGCGACGAGATCCTCGTAGCGGATGACCAGTGAGGCATGCAGGTATGGCAGGTCCGCGGCAACGATATCATAGGCATCGAGCGCATAGCGGATGAGCGTATCGGGCTCGTCATCGACCCATTTGGCCAGCGCTGCCGCCATTATTTCGGGGTGGCGCAGGATCACGATGAATTGCGAGGTGGGAAACAGCTGCTGGTACAAGCGCATGCGGGTCAGGTTCACCGGCGATTTTTCAAGCCACCATGGTTTGGCCCGGTCCAGCCACTGCGACCAGTCCGACAGCATGCGCTGCTGCGTCTCCAGCGTATTCCAGCGCGATGCCTCGGTATGATGCTGGTGCGGATCGGTCGCATAATGCCCCGGTCGGCCATCGCGCGCGGTATGCGGGATACCGCCCTGCAGATAGCAGCCTTCGTTCTCGGGGACCGGCGCGCCTTCGATCCCGCCGACCGCCGGATGCGCGCCGAGAATGCGTGCCAGCAGGCTTGTCCCGGTGCGATGCAGCCCGGCGACGAACACGAACCGGTTGTGGCGGTGGCTCAAGCGAATTCGCGCAGCGACAGCGCGCCGTCGCCGTAGAGGTAATCTGGGTTGAAGCCGGCGTAGGCCTCGAGCCTTTCGCGATCGGCAATCCGTACCTTGCCGCGCTGGAAATCGGCCAGGCCGTTCTTCCTCAGGTCGGCCAGTGCGCGGTTGGTATGGATCGAGGTCGCGCCGCACATATCGGCAATGTCGCTCTGCCGCAGCGGAGTTTCGAAGCCATCGGCATAGCCAAGGCCGACCATTTCGAGCCGCCGCCAGATCTCGGCGAAGATATGCGCAATGCGCTTGGGCGCGGTCAGTTGCTCGAGCTTCATGATCCATTCGCGGTGCATCGCCGCGTCGAGCAGGGTCGAGAACCAGAACAGGCGCGCCAGATGCGGGCGGTTCGCCATTACGTCGGCGATCGCCGCATGCGGCACCTGACCAAGCTTCACCGAACCCACGCAATCGATGTTGTGATCGAGCCGCTTGAGCGCAAAACAGTGCAGGTCGACGAAATCTCCCGGCACATGGAAGCTCACGCCATAGCGCCGGTCCTCGCTTTCCAGCGTGCGCAGGATGAAGCCGTCGATCAGCAGCGTGGAGCAATCGCATACATCGCCGCGCGCGATCAGCCGCTCGCCATCTTCCAGCGTCAGGGTCCGCGAGACCAAACCTTCGAGTTCGGACTTCTCGGCATCGGTCATGTCGTGCCGCAAGCGCCCGGTCAGGAACCGTCCGGTCATGGGATAGCGGTCCAGCTCGTCGGTGAGCGCCATCATTTCCTCCTGTCGAGAGAATGCAATGCGATGCCGGCCGTTCCGGTAGCACACTGTATAAATGTTAGCTTTGCGGAGCGGCGGCAGATGGCGCGTTTGCCTGACATGTCTCGCAATTGCCTGATCCGCCCATGAAAATCGCGGTCCTCGCCCATATCCGCCATGCCATCGCCGAACCCTTCGGGGGCGGGATGGAGGCGCATTGCGACATGCTGTGCCGCGGGCTTCGCGCGGCGGGTCACGAGGTCGATCTCTTCGCCGCCGAAGGATCGCATGACGAGAACCTCGTGCCGATCTGCGCCGCGCCCTATGACGAGGTGCTGCCATGGCGCGTTTATCGCGGGACCAGCGAACTCGCCGCCTATCAGCGCGCCGCTTTCGAACGCGTGTTGCTCAAGATCGGCGGCGGCGGGTATGATGTGGTCCACAACAACTCGCTCTTTCCCGAAATCATCGCCTGGTGCGCGCAAGCGGGTATCCCCTGCGTCACCTCGCAGCACGTGCCGCCCTTCGGCACGATGTTCGATGCGGTGGAAGCGGCACGTGCGCAGCCGCACATCGGCTTCACTGTGACCTCGCATGACCAGCAATCGCTATGGGCCGATCGCGGCTGCCCTGGTCTCGATGTGATCTCCAACGGTATCGATACCGACCGCTGGGTGCCGGCGGGCGAGCCGGGCGACTATTTGACATGGGTGGGCCGTATCGTCCCCGACAAGGGGCTGGCCGAGGCGATCCAGGCGGCGCGCAAGGTGCGGGCCCGGTTGAAGATCTTCGGACCGGTCGAGGATGCCGCGTATTTTACTGCGAAGGTCGAACCCTTCCTGTCCGAGGGCATCGAGTTCCACGGGCACCGCTCGACTGAAAGGCTACGTCAGGAGGTCGCGCAGGCCCGGGGCGCGTTGGTCACGCCCCTGTGGGACGAACCGTTCGGTCTGGTGGCAGCGGAAGCGCTGTCCTGCGGCACGCCCGTCGCCGGGTTCAATCGCGGGGCGCTGTCCGAAGTGGTCGGCGACTGCGGCATCCTGGTCAAAGGCGGCGATGTCGGCGCGCTGGCGCACGCCATCCGCCGACTTGACTCGATCGACCGAACCGCGTGCCGCGAGCGGGCGACGAGCATGCTCTCGATCGAGGCGATGATCGCGGGGTACGAGCGGTGCTACGCCAAGGTCATCGCCGGGGCGCGGCTCGCTTCCTTGCCGCGGCTTGCCTGGGCCTCGAGCTGTTCGAGCACCACCGAACTGCTCGCATAGGGCTGGTGTTCCTGTTGCCGGGTGAGCGCGAAATGCGCCTCGCCCGGTTCGCGCAGCTTGATCCAGCCGCCGCGTCCGTCGGGCTCGATCAGCCCCATCAGGCGGAACGCACGCAGCCAGTGCTGCATCGTCGGTTCGCCCCATTTCTCCGCAAAGATCTGTGCATTGGCGACGACGCTGTCGAGATGGTGCACCGGCGGCATGTGGTGCTTATGATACTGGTGATAGGCCTTCGCCCCGCGCGCCCACCACAGCGGGACGTCATGCGCCGCAATGGTGCGCCCGAAATCGGTATCCTCGCCGCCATAGCCGACATAGCGCGGATCGAACCCGCCCAGTTCTTGGAAGGTCTTGGTCCGAAGCGCAAAATTGAGCGACCAGAAGCAGCGGTAATCGCCGCAATGGCCGACCATCCCGCGCGGTGGTCCGGCCCGGTCGGAATGCTTGACCGCCAACCGTTCGAACTTCGTATAGTCGATACCGTCCTCGGTCGCGCCCTGCGGAAGATAGCCGACTTCGCCCATCAGCACGCCTTCATTGAAGGCAGAGGCGGCGGCATAATCCTCGATCAATCCCGGCGCGGGGATGCAGTCGACATCGAGGAAGACCAGCAATTCGCCGCGCGCATGTTCGGCGGCGGTGTTCCTCGCTTCCGCGAGGCAAATGTCCCCGCTGCCGAGCAACACCTGCCGGATCGGGAAGCTGGTGCTGGGTAGCTCGTAACGGTGGTCCTGCATGACCGCGATCACCAGTTCGCAAGGCGGGCGGCGCGAATGGTTCAGTCCGCTGACCAGATTGCGCAGATGGTCTTCGCGTCCATGCGCGAGCGTGCATACCGAAATCGTCATGCCACGACCTCCAGCGCGGGCTTGCTGTCCATTCCCTGCCACAGCTCGGTCGCGAGCGTGTCCAGCCATGCCGCGGCCGCTTCGGCCGGGTGTGGTTCGATGATCGCCCGCTGCTGTTCGACATCGATCAGCGCCGCGGCCGACCACAGCCGCTGCCACGCGGCGGGGTGCGAAGGCCAGTGGCGCGACACCGCCGCCAGCCCTTCGCGATCGAGCACTTCGGCCTTGCAGAACTGCTCGTCGAAATAGCGCCATTCGGGAATGACTACCCATGGCTTGCCCGCCGCCAGCACCATGTGCACGGTAGTATTTCCGCAGGACGAAACCACGCGATCCGCTGCGGCGATCCAGTCGCGCGGATTCTCGACCCAGCCGCGATGGTCGAGATTGCCCGGCGGGGTCTCGTGCCATTCGCTGCGGACCTTGCCGATGGTGATCCAGCGGGCCTCGGGTTCGGCGCGCGCGCCCAGCGTCAGCGGGGTCGACGGAGTGCCTTCACCACCGCCGCCGGCAATGACCAGCACGATTTCGTCTTCCCCGCCCAGTCCGAGTTTGCGCCGCGCTTCGCGCTTGGTGGGAAACTGCGTGCAGTCGATCCCCACGCCCGAGGCATAATGCGTCTTCCGGCGCAGATAGGCCGGGCGGTCATGCTGTTCGATCTGCTCCGAATAGGGGGCGAGCAGGCCGACCGCGCTATCATAGGCGGCGAGATGCCCCGGATCGCCGCGTTCGCCATGCTGGAGCACCGCGACATGCGGCACCGAACACAGCCGCGCCAACTGGCCAAGTTCGGCGGAGACATCGGTTACGAAGAGGCTGGGTCGTGCCTGCGCGAACCACCCCGAAATCGTTGCGAACGCATCGGTGATCGTTGGCCAGCCGAGCGGGGCGCAATGAACCGTCTCGGGCATCGGAAGCGCGGCCATGGCAGGCGCTTCCCGTCCGGTCGGCTCGAACAGCGAGGGGATCGTGCGGATTTCGATCCGCTCGTCGAGCGCCGGGAAGATGTCGTCCCGTGCGCAGAACAGCGTCACGCCGCGCGACCCGATCAATTCATTGGCGATCGCCGCCGCGCGCTCGGCATGGCCGCGCCCCTGGTGGTGGACGAAATAGCCGATGGGGCCGGTCATGCTCATGCTGGAATCCTTGTATCCTGGCGCTCGCGAAGCCGCTGCGCGCGGTGCTGCGCGAGGATGCCCTCGAGCGTGCCGGAGGCGTGGCTACGCCGCGCCAGATAGACATTGGGACGCCTTGCCAATGCGGCGATCTCCGCCGCGTGATTGCCGACCATGATCGCGTTCTGGCAGGCGGTCAGCATATCCTCGTCATTGCCGCTGTCGCCGGCCGCGAAGACCTGTTCGACCGGCACATCGAACATGCGTGCGACATGCCCCATCGCCGCTGCCTTGCCAGCCATGGGCGGCAGGACGTCGAGCAGGCGGTCGTGGCTGAATACGACGCGCGCCGGGATGCCATGGCTGCGCAGCCGATCCTCGACCTGCGCCGCCAAATCGGGCGAGCTGGCGAAATAGCTGCGCTTGAAGGGGCGTTGCTCGTAGCTCGCCTGCGGGATCAGTCCCGGCAGGTCGCCCAGCGCCTCGTCGATGGCAGTGGGGTGCCATTCATAGCTGATGCCATCGGCATAATCGGTATCCAGCACCAACGTGCCGCCGCGCTCGACATAGATCTCGGTCCCGACCGAAGTGATCCAGGCGCGCGGGTCGGGCAGCTTCCAGTCACGCACCAGTCGGCGCGCTTCGACGATCGAGCGACCGGTGGCGATCACAAAACCGAACTGCGCCTGCCGCTGGAAGAACTGGCCGATGCGCAGCGCACCGCGGTCGCAGCCGGTGAGCGTGTTGTCGAGATCGCTGACCAACAGGTGAGCAGGCCGCGGACGCAACGGGGTGGCGGGCGCGGTGACCTGCCTGGCAATCGCCATGAAGCCGCCCGCATAGGCATCCCAATTGACCCCCCGGCTGTTGGCCTGCGCATTATGCGAGCATGTGTCCCACAGTCGGCGATCGGTGACCAATTGCTCGATCGCCTGGCTTATTTCGCTCTCGCTCCCCGGGTCGACCAGCAAGCCATGCTCGAGTTCGCCGACGATATCCTGCGGGCCGCCGATCTTGGTGGCGACGACGGGAACGCCATGCGCGGCGGCCTCGACCAGTGTCAGGCCGTAGGGCTCCATCAGCGCGGGATTGACGAACACGCCGCGCGTCCGGGCGGCGAGGGTATAGAGCTCCTTCACCTGCTGGCGCGTGTGCGACTTGGGATAGGCGACGCTGCCGTAGAGATCATGGCGGTCGACCGCATCGATGAGACCGCGCAGCACATCCTGCTGCTCCGCTTCGCCCGATTGCAGATCGTCGCGCAGCCCGGCGAGGACGACCAGATTGCATTGCTCGCGCAGCGTAGCCGACTTGCCGAAGGCTTCGACGAGCCGGACGAGATTCTTCTTGTGGACGGGGCGGGCAATCGCCAGCAGCACCGGCTTCATCGGTTCGCGCAGGAAGGGGGAGATCAGTTCGATCGCCGAAGAGATTTCGCTGCCCGCGGAACTGCGGTCGATACCCGGGATGAGGCGATGGATCTTGCCGATCCGGGACGAAGGATAGGCCGCCAGCTGCCGTTCGCATTCGTCGCGTGACGAGCCGATGATGGCGCGCGCACCCGCAATCGCCCGATCCTCTTCCGCGATCCGCGCATCGAGCGGGGCGCTCGGCGCATCCATCGCGAGGCGCTTGTCCATGCCGAGCGAATGCGCGGTGTAAATGAAGGGAATGCCCAGCGCGTCTTCGACCTTGCGCGCCACATCCGCTGCATCGGCAAAATGCGCATGTATCAGGTCGGGGAGCCGCTCGCGCTGTTTGAGCTCCGCGATCAGCGCCTCGGTAAAGGCGGCGCGGTCGGCGCTCAGCGCCTCCTTGGCCAGATAGCGCCGATTGCCGCTGTCGATCCGCCGTACCACCAGCTTGGGGCCAAGCCATTCCTCGGCCTCGGCATGGATCGCGCCGAGCCGCGGATCGTCGAACCGCCGCGTAATGATTTCTGTCATTTCCACATCGCCGCGCCGGGCAAGCGCTTCCATCTCGCCCAGGATATAGGTGATGTGCCCCCCCGTATCTTCGGTGATCCCGTACCGGACCGGCTCGCCTTTCAGGCAGCCGCCGAGTGCGAGCGATACGATATGCAAAACTGGTCCCCTTGATTGGCTTCGCCCAGCTAACGGGCGAAGCCGCGTCGCCGCCTCCCAACCATCATTGCGTAAGCTGGGAACAGGGGATGGCCGAAGGGGTTAGCGGCGCCCGGCGGGGTTCTGCGACGAGAGCGCGAGCAGGTCTTCGGGCGTATCGATGTCCGCCAGCGTGGCGGCGCTGGCCGGAGCGATCGCACTTGCGTCCGCCAAACCGAGGCTCCGTGCGCCCGCTTCGCCTTGCAAGGCGCAGAGGCGATCGAAGATGCTGCGTGGAAAGCCCGCCGGGGATCCCTCGGCGCCGCTGGCATAACGCGTGAAGACCGGACCGCCGGTTTCGGCCAGCAGGCGAAGATGGGCAGGCTCGACGAAGGGCATATCGGCCAGCGCAATGACCACGCGCGAACAATCCTGCGCAGCACGCACGCCTGCCGCAATCGATGTCCCCATACCCTCGGCGGCGCGGTCATTGGTCACCGCATGCCAGCCGCTCCGCGCCGGGATGGCGGAATGCGGGCCGCTCACAATGTAACGCTGCGCAAAGCCCGCCTCTTCCGCTGCTAGCGCGACCCATGACCACAGCGGCTGACCGCGGAAGTCCTGGGTGAGCTTGTCGCGGCCGAACCGCTTTCCCCGGCCCGCAGCGAGGAAGATGAACCCGACCCCGGGGTCAATCGGCGGCACGCAATCGCTCATATTCGGCAACGATTTCCGCCAGCGCGGACAGCGCCAGCGTGGTGGGGGATTTGCAGGAGGGGATCAGTCCGATCGGGCTGCGGATGGAGGCAATCGCCTGCTCGTCCACGCCGCGCGCAGCTAGCGTCAGCGCGCGGTCCATCCGCGCATTTTCGCCGCCCTGCGCGCCAATGTAGAAAGCCTCGCCCGAGGTTATTTGTTCGAACAGCGCGGCTTCCCATTCGTGGTCGTGGAACAGCAGCAGCGCGGCAGTCCAGCGGTCGAGTGTGATATGCGGGGCGGGCGAGCCGAGCGTGAGGTGGTCTTTGCGATGGGTCTCGATATGCAGCCTCATCGCTGCGCCAAGCTGCGCGAAGGCTTCGAGCTCGGGCCCTTCGCCGATAACCGCGATTTTCAGGCGCGGCTGATAGCGGCGCTCAGCCAGCGGGGACGGGGATGGCAGCGGGAGAACGGCCGGGCGGCGGCTGTCGAGTGCTTGCACGATATCGCGGCAGGCGATGCGCTGGGGTGCAGGGTCGAGCAGGATATCCAGCCCGCCGCCACAGGGCAGGCGGAAGTCGATCATCGCCGAACCGCTCCCGTAGCGGATGACGCGTGGGCCGGTTTGCGCGTGCAGATCGCTGACAAGTTGCGCTTCGAGACAGCCATCGGACAGGTTGCCTATGGTTGTCCCATCGGGACGCACTGCCAGTTGCGCGCCCAGCCGCCGCGAAAAGCTGCCTTCGATACCGACGATCGTACACAGGCCGACCCCGGGTTCGCAGGCGGCGACCAGTGCGGCGTGATCCTCGTCGACATCCTGCCGAAATGTCTGCTCGGCCAGCATCAATCGGGCATGGCCGCCAACACGCGGTCGGGGGTCATCGGATAGTCGAACAGCCGTGCGCCGCAGGCGTGGTAGATCGCATTGGCAATCGCCGCCGCCCCGCCGCACATGCCCAGCTCGCCGATGCCCTTGGCCTGGATCGGGCTAGCAGCGGGATCGCGTTCCTCGACCATGATGACCTCGAGGTCGGGCACATCGCGATGCACGGGGACATGGTATTCGGCGAGATCGCAATTCACCAGATGGCCGTCGCGCGGATCGAATTCGAGCGCTTCGGTCAGCGCCGCGCCGATGCTCCAGGTGATCCCGCCGAAGCATTGCGAGCGCGCGGTCTTGCGGTTGAGCACGCGGCCGAAGCCAAACGCGCCGAGCATGCGATCGACGCGGGTCTCGCCGGTGTAGTGGTTGACCCGCACCTGTGCGAAGAACGCGCCAAACCCGGCCGCGGTAAAGTCGTCGTCGATCGCGCCGGGTTCGTAATGGCCTTCCTGCGCGAGTTCGGTGCCATCGAGCAGTTGCACCAGCGTTTTGCCGCCGACGACCTGGCCATTGGCGAGATCGAGTTCGGTCTCCGCCACGCCGACACGCGACGCCAGTTCCTCGCGCAGCGCCTTGCACGCCACATAGACCGCCGAACCACTCGAAGCCGCGCCCCAGCTGCCGCCCGAACCCGGTCCGCGTGGATGGCGGGTATCGCCCAGATCGACCAACACGTCGGCGGTATCGAGACCGAGCATTTCCCCCGCGATCTGCGCCAGGATGGTATAGGTCCCGGTGCCGATATCGGTCATGTCGGTTTCGACCAGCGCAGTGCCATCGGGCTTGAGCGTGACGCGGGCATTGGCCTCGCCGACATTGTGGACACGGGCCGCGCTCGCCATTCCGGTCCCCACCCACCATTCACCCTCGCGCGTCATCCGCGGTTTGCGCGGACCCGCATCCCAGCCAAAGGCATCGGCGCCCTGCCGGAGGCATTCGGCGAGCTTGTGCGACGAGAACGGCAGGCCCTCCTCGGGATCTTCCTTGGGGATATTGCGCAGCCGCAGTTCGACCGGATCGATACCGACCTCTTCGGCGAGCACGTCCATCGCGCCTTCGAGCGCCGGCATACCGACCGCTTCGCCCGGTGCGCGGACCGAGCCGGCGGTCATAAGGTGGATGCGCGCGACGTTGAGCATAAGCTCGCGATTATCCCCGCCATAAAGGAAGTGCGAGGATTGCAGCACGGGCTCGGCGAAGGTTTCGCCCGGCAGGTTCGACACCAGCGCCTCATGGCCAAAGCCGACCAGCCCGCCATCCGCATCCGCTGCCAGCCGCAGGCGCTGGGTCGTCTCCGACCGGCGCATGATGCATTGAAACACCTGCTGGCGCGACATGACGACACGCACCGGGCGCTCGAGTTCCATGGCAGCGAGAGAGGCGGCGACGGTCTCCTCGCTGATCCCCAGCTTGGAGCCGAACCCGCCCCCGACGAAGCGCGAAACCAGCCTGACCTTGTCTTCGTCCAGACCCAGCGAGTCCGCCAGTTCGGAGATGTTATAGTTCAGCATCTGGAGCGATGCATGGACGGTCAGTTTCTCGCCGTCCCATTCGGCAATGGCGGCATGGGGTTCCATTGCCGCCGAGGCGTGCCCCTTGGTGGTGTAGGTAACGTCGACGCTATGCGCGGCGGTGGACATGGCCTGCGCCAGGTCGCCTTGCCGGACGGTCTCGTCTTCCTGCTCCTCGGGCTCGACATTGGCCGGAGACAGCGGCGCGCCGGGCTCTTCGCGATATTCGACAACCAGATGCTTCGCTGCGTCGCGTGCCTGTTCGAACGTCTCCGCCACCACCAGCGCGATCGGCTGGCCCCAATAGCAGACGGTTTGCGGCGATTGCTGCGGTGCCTCGTTCGCGGTGCCCTGCGCGGCGCGCGTGGTCAGCCGCTGATCGTCGATCACCGCAATGACGCCCGCTCGGCCCAGCACGCTATCCTTGTCGATGCGGACGATCTCGCCGTGCGTGATCGTCGCCGTGACCAGCACGCCTTCGGCGCAGCCGTCCACCGGGTATTCGGCAGCATAGGGTGCGGTTCCGGTGACCTTGGCCAGCCCTTCGACACGGCTGAGTGGTTTCCCGATTACGCCCTGCTTCATCGAATCCAGCCGGTTGGCGGTATCGGGTTCGTCCTGCTTGAGATGCGCGCTCATGCGGCGTCCTCCGTCGCTTGCGACAGCACCGCATGCAGGGTGCGCCGCGCCAGGGGGATCTTGAAGTCGTTCTCGCCATAGCCGCGCGCGCCTTCGAGAAGCACGTCGGCCGCGGCATCGAACAGTTCGGTGGACGGGACTTGGCCGATTAGCGTCTCGGCAATCCGCTGATCGTGCCACGGTTTGTGCGCCAGCCCGCCAAAGGCGAGATCGGCGCGTGAAATCTTGCCGTCCTTCACTTCGACCACCGCCGCAATCGACACCAGGGCGAAGGCATAGGACGAGCGTTCGCGCACCTTGCGGTAAAGCTGCGTCCCGCCCACCGGGCGCGGAAGCGTAACCGCAGTGATCACTTCGCCGGGTTCGAGGACGTTCTCGATCCATGGCGTATCGCCGGGCAGGCAGTGGAAATCGCGCACCGGGACCGTCCGTTCGGCATCTTCGCCGGTGGCAATATGGACCGTCGCATCGAGCGCGCTCAGCGCCACAGCCATGTCTCCGGGATAGGTGGCGATGCAGTCTTCACTGGTGCCGAGGATCGCATGCAGCTTGGCAATCCCGTCGATCGCGCCGCAGCCGCTACCGGGTTCGCGCTTGTTGCACGGCTGGTCGATATTCATGAAATAGAAGCAGCGGGTGCGCTGGCACAGATTGCCGCCGGTCGTGGCCTTGTTGCGCAATTGCTGCGTCGCCCCGGCCAGGATCGCCCGCGCGAGCACGGGATAGTCCGCGCGGACCCGCGGATGCACCGCGGTCGCGGTATTTGTCGCTAGCGCGCCGATGCGCAGACCGCCATCGTCGGTATCCTCGATTTCCGCAAAGCCCACCCGGTTGACATCGGCCAGCTGCCCCGGCGTTTCGACCTGCAGTTTCATCAGGTCGAGCAGATTGGTCCCGCCCGCGATTGCAGTGGTTTCGGGTTCGGCGAGCATCTGCGCCGCATCCGCCAGCGTCCGTGCGCGATTGTATTGGAAAGGCCTCATGCGACCTCCTCCGCCGCGACTTCGCGAATGGCGGCGACGATATTGGCATAGGCGCCGCAGCGGCACAGATTGCCGCTCATCCGCTCGCGGATTTCCTCGTCGCTCAGTTCGATGGCGTCCAGATCGCCGCTCGCATCGCTCGGCCAGTCATTCGCCAGCTCCTCGATCAGCGCAGTAGCCGAACAGATTTGCCCTGGCGTGCAATAGCCGCACTGGAAGCCGTCATGCTCAAGGAATGCGCGCTGCAGGGCCGAGGGCGCGTCGGGCGTGCCCAGCCCCTCGATGGTCGTCACACTGTCGCCGTCATGCATCGCGGCGAGCGTCAGGCAGCTGTTGATGCGGATGCCGTTGACGATCACCGTGCAGGCCCCGCACTGGCCATGGTCGCAGCCCTTTTTGGTGCCGGTCAGGCCGACATCGCGGCGCAGGAAATCGAGAAGGGAGACCCGCGGGTCGTCGGGGATCGGGTGCTGGTTTCCGTTAACGGATATCGTGTCGGCCAAGGACGCCTCCTTTACCCGATTAACCCTTTCCGGGCTAAAGGTGTCCGCGTCTCTGAAAATATCCGGTCGGTGCTGCCGCCTACAGGTCGGGCAGCCGCTGGTCGGCAAAACCCCAGCCGTGCAGCGATTTCGACTGCGCGCGATCAAGCAGGGTCTTGGCATCGTCGATAGAATAGGGATGCGCATTGTCCATCCCTTTCAGCTCGTTCCACGCGAGCGGAATGGCGACCGGCGCGCCCGAGCGAGCGCGCGCCGAATAGGGCAGTACGGCAGTCGAGCCGCGCTGGTTGCGCAGCCAGTCGATGAAGATCCGTCCCTTGCGCTTGGCCTTGCTCATGGTGGCGGTAAACCGGTCGGGCTCGGCCATGCTCAGCGCTTCGGCGAACCGGCGCGAGAAATCCTTGTGCTGGTTCCAGTCATGGCCGGGGGTCAGCGGCACCACCACATGCACGCCCTTGCCGCCCGTCAGCATGGCAAAGCTGGTCAGCCCGAGATCGGCCAGCTGCGCGCGAATATCGCGCGCCGCCTGTTTGACCTCGTCGAACCCCAGCCCCTCGTCGGGATCGAGATCGAAGATCATCCGGTCGGGCCGTTCGACCGCATCCGAGCGCGCGCACCAGCCGTGGAACTCAATCGTACCCATCTGCACGCATTGAAGCAGCCCGCGCGCCTCGTCGATGAACAGGTAATCCTCGTGCCCACCATCTTTCTCGCGGATCGGTACGTGGTGCACCGCATCGCCGAAGCTGCCGCTGTCGTGCTTCTGGAAAAAGCACTTCTTCGCGCGGCCTGACGGGCAGCGCACCAGGCTGATGGGGCGCCGCGCGGCGAAGGGCAGCATGATCGGGGCGACCGCGTCGTAATAGTCCGCCAGCGCGCCCTTCGTCTGGCCGCTGTCGGGAAAAATCACCCGGTCGCGGCTGGAGATTTTCACCGCGTCACTGGTTTCGACCGGCTTGGCTGGTGCCTCGGGTTTGACGCTGCTCGCATCCTTGTCATCGCGCAGACCTAGGTAGCTGCCGTGGCGGACATTCCCGTCGGCGGTAAACTCGGCAAAGGCGATTTCCGCGACCAGCTTGGGCGTGACCCAGGTGACTCCGCGCGAGGATGCCCGATCAACCTCGGCGGGCGGGGTCTTGCGCTTCAGACGCTTCATCTTGCCAGCTAGATCGTCGAGATCGTCGGCGGAAAAGCCGGTGCCGACATTGCCCTTGTACACCAGGTCGCCGCCTTCATGCTGCGCCACCAGCAGCGAAGCGAACGGCCGCCCCTTCGCGCTCGACTTCTTCCATCCGATGATCACGAATTCCTGCCGCCGGGTGCATTTGACTTTCACCCAGGACTTGCTGCGGCGCCCCGCATACTTGCCATCGACCGTCTTTGAGATGATCCCTTCCTGCCCCGCACCGCACATCGTCCGGTAAAGCTTCTCGCCCGCGCCCAGCACATGTTCGGCGACATGGATCGGCGGATCGGCGGCGTCGAGCAGGGCTTCGAGACGTTCCTTGCGTTCGATATTGGGCAGACCGGTCAGATCCTCGCCATCGAGTTCGAGCAGGTCGAAGGCATAGAAGGCGAGCTTGTCCTCCTTGCCCTGCGATCCATGCCCGCGCTTAAGCACTTGTTGCAGGGTGGAGAAATCGGGATTGCCCTTGCTGTCGTAAGCGACGACTTCGCCGTCGATCAGGCACGAGGGCAGATCGAGCGCGGCAATCGCCTCGACCAACGGGCCGAACTTGTCGGTCCAGTCCTTGCCGTTGCGGGTGAACACGCGGACCGTATCGCGCTTGACCGCCACCAACGTGCGATAGCCGTCGAACTTGATCTCGTGCATCCAGCGATTGCCGGCGGGCACGTCGTCGACCAGAGTCGCGAGCTGCGGCTTGCGGTAATCGGGCAGCGGGGCAACCTTGCGGCGTTTGGATTTGGATTTGCCGACATTGCGGGCGGAGGCCTTCTGCATTTGCGCAAGGAAAGCATCGTCCTTCTTCCCCGCCAGCGGATATTCGCCCTGCTTGTCGCTGGCGATTTCGGCCATCGAACGTCCGGTCAGCACGCTGGTCAATTCGCGCTGGACCAGCCCATCGCCCGCTTCGGCATGGTCGTCCTGCAATTTGCGCAGCAGCCAGTTCTCGCGCTTCTCCCCGGGCTTCTGCTTGAGCCGGATCAGCAGCCATTCGCCCTTCATCCGTTCGCCTTCGAGACAGAAGTGCAGGTGCCCTTCGTCCAGATCGCTGGCGCTCTTGCCCTCGATCGGCTCCCACGTTCCGCGGTCCCACAGCATCACCGTACCGCCGCCATATTCGCCTTTGGGTATGACCCCTTCGAAATCGGCATAGGACATCGGATGGTCTTCGGTCCGCACCGCCAGCCGCTTGATGTCGGGATCGGGGGATGGTCCCTTGGTCACTGCCCAGCTTTTCAGCACTCCGTCGACTTCCAGCCGCAGGTCCCAGTGCAGCCGGGTCGCGTCATGCTTCTGGACGATGAAGCGATTGCCGGTCTCGCTGGCGAGCGGCTTGCCTGACGGTTCGGGCGTAAGCGAAAAATCGCGCTTGGCGTTGTATTCGGCGAGGGGGTCCTTGCGCGCGGCCATGGTCTAGGCGGACTTCTTGCCGCGCGATGTCTTCTTGGGCTTCTCCTCCCCAACCGACTTCTTCAGCGCCGCCATCAGATCGATGACGTTGGAGCCGCTGGCACTGTCGGGATCGTCGACATCCTCGATCACCGCGGTCTTGCTCTTCGACTTCGCCTTCTTGTCGATCAGCTTGCGCAGCGCCTGACCGTAGCGATCCTGAAACTCGCTCGCATCGAAGGGCGCGCTTTTCTGCTCGATCAGCGTGTTCGCCAGCTCGAGCAGTTCCTTCTTGGGCTTGGCATCGTCGATGTCGTCGAAGAACGACTGGCCTGCGCGCACTTCGTCGGCGTAGCGCAGCGTTTCCAGCAGCAGGCCCCGACCGCATGGCTTGATCGCGACCAGTTTCTCGCTGCCGCGCACCGACAGCTGGCCCAGCGCGACCTTCTTGGCCTTGCGCAGCGCTTCGCGCAGCACGATGAACGCTTCCTCGGCGAGCTCGTCCTGCGGCGCGACGTAATAGGGCTTTTCGAAATACAGCGGGTCGATTTCGCAGGCGTCGACGAATTGCACCAGTTCCAGCGTCCGCTTGCTCTCGATCCTGACCGCGTCGATCTCGTCCTCGTCGAGCAGGACGTAATTGCCCTTCGAAACCTCGTAGCCCTTGATGATTTCGTCGCGGTCGACCGGTCCGATCCCCGGCACGACCTTCTCGTAGGAGATGCGCTTGCCGCTGGGTTCGTGGATCTGGTTGAAGCGGATCTTCGCCCCCGACTTGGTCGCGGAATAGATTTCCACCGGGATCGAAACCAGCGCCAGCCTGATCTGTCCCTGCCAATACGCGCGTGCTGCCATGTGCCTTCCCTTCAGGCGAAACAGCGTTCCGGGCGCATATGCGTTCCTGCGCGCGTGGACGGCGGCGCGTCCGGCGCCCCACTCCCTTGCAGGGCGGGAGCCCCTCAGTCCTGTATTGACCAAATACCGGGGATCGTGGCAAGCGGCCCGCGCATTACAGGCAGCGCGAGCGAGCCGACCGACAACCCTCGTGGTGGCCAGCTCGATTTCTCCGCGATTGCCAGTGCCTTGCGGGTGTAGCTCAATGGTAGAGCAGCAGCTTCCCAAGCTGACGACGAGGGTTCGATTCCCTTCACCCGCTCCAGCCCTTCCGCCGGCGCGACTATGCGGACTCGGCGCGACTATGCGGACTCGGCGCGACTATGCGGACTCGGCGCTGGTTAGCCGGCGGCGAAGGTGCCGGTGTCGAAGAAATGCGCGATTTTCCTGCGTTCGCGCGCGATATCGAAGCCCTTCTGCGCCAGCCAGCCATCATCGAAGATCGTATCGGCATAGCGCGCGCCGTCGTCGCACAGGATCGAGACGATCGACCCCTTAATCCCGCGCGCGGCCATCTCGGAGGCGAGCGTCGCGCAGGCCCAGACATTGGTCCCGGTCGAGCCGCCGCAGCGCCGGCCGAGCCGTTCGCTCACCTCGTGCGTGGCGGCGATCGAACAGGCATCGGTGATGGTTTCCATCCGGTCGACCACATCGGGCAGGAAGCTCGGTTCGACCCGCTGCCTGCCGATCCCCTCGATACAGCCTGAAGGATGCTCGACCCGCTCGATCGAGCGATCCGCCCAATGGCGGTGGAATACCGAGCCCTCGGGGTCGGCGACGCAAATCCGCGTGGCATGGCGGTTGTAGCGCGCGAAGCGGCCGATCGTGGCCGAGGTCCCGCCGGTGCCCGCGCCGCAGACGATCCATTGCGGGACCGGATACGGTTCATACGCCATCTGCGCGAAGATCGATTCGGCGATATTGTTGTTGGCGCGCCAGTCGGTCGCGCGCTCGGCATAGGTGAACTGGTCGATGTAATGCCCGCCCAGATCGGCCGCGAGCGATTGCGCCGCGCCGTACATTTCCGCCGGATGGTCGACGTAATGGCATTCGCCGCCGTAGAAGGCGATCGCGTCGATCTTCGCCTGCGCAGTAGAGCGGGGGACGACGGCAATGAAACGCAGGCCGAGCATCCGCGCGAAATAGGCCTCGGACACGGCGGTCGAGCCGCTTGAAGCCTCGATCACCGGCGTGCCGTCGCAGATCCAGCCATTGCACAGGCCGTAGAGAAACAATGAGCGGGCAAGCCGGTGCTTGAGGCTGCCCGTGGGATGGCTCGATTCGTCTTTCAGATAGATCGCGACGTCGGGCAGCGCGGGGACGGGCAGGGGGATCAGGTGGGTGTCGGCCGAGCGGTTGAAATCCGCTTCGATCCGTCCGATCGCCCAGCTTGCCCATTCGCGCTTCGTCATCATGGGGCCCTTCTATCGCACAGACGGGGGAGGGGAAGCCCCGTGGGCGAGGCTATCCTCCGAACACGCTATCTCGGCGGCATGCGGATTGCGCCGTCGAGCCGGAACTGGTGCGCGTTGATATAGCTGTTGCGCGCAATCTCGCAGATGAGGGAGGCGAATTCCTCCGGATGGCCGAGCCGCTTGGGGAAGGGTACGCTGGCATTGAGCTGGTCCCACATCTGCGGGTTGCGGTCCTTCATGCCGAGCATCAGCGGCGTTGCGAAAATGCCGGGCATGACCGAGTTTACGCGAATGCCGAGGTCCATCAGATCGCGCGCCATCGGCAGGACGAGGCCGTTTACCCCGGCTTTGCAACTGCCATAGATGACCTGGCCGATTTGCCCGTCCTGCGCGGCGACGCTGGCAGTCAGCGTGATGCAGCCGCGCTCGCCATCCTCGTTCAGCGGTTCCGCATTGGCCATGCCCAGCGCCGAGAGGCTGGCGATCCGGTAGGACGAAACGAGGATGCCCTCCGCTCCGAATGCGTAATCCTCGGTCGACAGCCGTTTGTAGCCGCCGCTTGCCTTGTCCCAGCCGAGCGTCTTGCCGCGGCGGCTGGTCATTGCACAATGGACTGTTACGCGCTCCTGGCCATGCGCGCCGCGCGCCTTGGCGAAACCGTCGATGACCGCTTGTTCGTCGGTGATATCGACATGCGCGAAGGTGCCGCCGATGGCCCTGGCATGCGCTTCGCCGGCTTCGTCATTCACGTCGAAGATCGTCACCTTGAGCCCCGCATCGGCCAGCGCCTGCGCGCTCGCCTTGCCCAGACCCGATGCCCCGCCGGTGACGACGGCAGCCATGCCCTGTTCCAGTTTCACTCTTGCTCTCCCCTCTATGTTTCCCTTGCGCCCGTGCTATCGCAAGCGGCCGGGTAGAGGAAGGGGAGCCGAGACTGCCATGACATCGCTGCTGTTTGCCATGGTCGCCAGCTTCCTGACCGCGACGGGAGCGCGCGACCAATTGCTCGTCGCGCGGCTGGCGGGCGTGCTGGGCGCGTCCACCCCATTGCTCGTCGTGGCGCTGGCCAGTTCGGCCGTCACTGCGGGTATCGCGGCATGGGCGGGGGCCTGGCTGGCCGAGACCATGTCGGAAGATGCGGCGACCATGTTCGTCGCCATCGCCCTGCTGCTCGCGGCGGCCGAATGCGCGTGGCCCAATCGCGAAAAGACGCCGAGGGAACCGACCCGCTCGCTCGGCGCGATCGCGATCGTGCTCTTCGCGCGGCAATTGACCGATGCCTCGCGTTTCCTTGTCGCGGCTTTCGCGGTGGTCTTCGCCTACTGGCCGCTCGCGGGGCTGGGCGGGGCGCTGGGCGGCGGCGGCGCAGTGGCGGTGGGCTGGACGCTCGGATTGGCGCTGGAGGAAAGGCTCCCGCTGCGCGCAATCAGGATCGCGCTGGCGTTGATCCTGTTTATCCTTGCCGCAGTTACGGGACTGAGCGCACGCGGCATTATCGGATAAACCGATCACTGAGACCGCCCATAATCGAGAAACCCAAGCCGAAGTTTCGCGTTAGTCTGGTGAATTCCATATTTACGAAGGGGCAAATCATAATGGCAGAAGTTGGCGATAATTCGAAAGCCGGTCTCGTGAGCGCGCTCAATGGCGCGCTGGCCGATACCGTGGCACTCTATTTCAAGACCAAGAACTTCCACTGGCATGTGGCAGGGCCGCGTTTTCGCGACCTTCACGTCCTGTTCGACGAACAGGCTGCCCAGCTGGTCGGCACGGTCGACGATCTCGGCGAGCGCGTGCGCAAGAACGACGAATACACGCTCACCTCGATCGGCAGTGTGACGAAGAACACCCGGATCAAGGATCAGGACGATGTCACGCTCTCGGCCGACGCGATGGTCAAGGAACTGCGCGATGACAACAAGACGCTCCACAAGCGCCTCGGCGAAGTGAAGGAGGCGGCCGAAGAAGCGGGCGATAACGCCACCAGCGGCGTGGTCGACGACTGGATCGACGAATGCGAGGAGCGCATCTGGTTCCTCAACCAGACCAGTAAGTAGGCAACCCGCACCATACAGGTACACTGGCCGCCTTTCCCCTTGGGGAAGGGCGGCCTTGGTGTATCAGGGATGCATGGAAAATGTGACCATCGTCGAGGGCTGCAATGATGCGGCCATAGCCGACTGGCTGGCAACACGGCTGGGCGAGGCGCTGAGCGCGAGCGCCGGACCGGTAACGATCACCGTGCCGGGCGGTTCGACCCCGTTCCCGATTATCGAAGCGTTGCTGACGCACGATCTCGACTGGACCCGGCTGGTCGTCTGGCCAGGCGACGACCGGGTGGTGCCCGAAGATCATGCTGCATCGAACACCGGCCGGTTGCGCGACCTCTTCGAACCTGCGGGGGCCGAAGTGGTCACGCTGACCGAAATGGAAGCGGTGCCGCCGTTCGCGCTGGCCTGGCTCGGCATGGGCACCGACGGCCATATCGCCTCGCTCTTCCCCAATACCGATCCGCAGGTCGACGATCCGCGCCGGATCGTGCGCCTGACCCCCGATCCGCTGCCACCCGAGGCGCCCTTCGACCGGATCAGCCTGACCATGCCTGCGCTGCTCGACAGCGCGGCATTGCTGTTCGTCATCCGCGGTGACCGAAAGCGTGCCATTTTCGAACAAGCCCTTGTGGGCAAACATGATTTCCCGGTTGCGCGTCTGCTGGGCGCAGCTAAACAGCCGGTCACATGCTTCACCTGATACCCAAGCCGCTGCATCGGTTGGTACTCCGTCTGGCCCACCGATTGCGCCATCACTGGCGCAAGGCCAGCGGCCGGACGGGTGCGGGGGTGAGCGTGATCGCGCGCGACCTCGGCGGTCAGATTTTGCTGGTGCGTCACAGCTACGGTCCGCCGGGCTGGTTCCTGCCCGGCGGCGGGATCGGGCGCCGCGAAACTCCCGAACAGGCCGCCCATCGCGAAATCCGCGAGGAAATCAGTTGCACCGTCGAAGGGCTGAAACTGCTGGGGGTGATCGAGGAAGAACTCTCGGGCGCTCCGCAGAGCGCACATATCTTTGCCGGTGTGGTCGATGCGATGCCGCGGGTGGACGGGCGCGAAGTGGTGGAAGCGCGGTTTTTCCCGATCCATTCGCTGCCCGAACCGCTCAGCGCGCGCACCGCGGCGCGGCTTGCACTGTGGCAGAACCGCAAGAACTGACCTGCGGATTCGGCTCGGGTCCTAGAGAAGCGATAGCTGCGCGTCGGGGCGCTGGTCCTCGTCATCGCCCTCGCGTTCGAGCTTCGACAGCGTCAGCCCCATCAGCCGGATCGGCATGGGCAGCGGCAGCACCTCTTCGAGCAGCGCGCGGCCGATCGCGGCGAATTCGGCCTTGCTGGCGATCGGCTGGTCGAGAGTTTTCGCGCGGCTGAAAATCTGGAAATCGCTGTATTTCATCTTGAGCGTGACCGTGCGGCCGCGGGCTTCGGCACGCTCGATATAGCCCCAGACGATATCGATAATGTCTTCCATCGTCTCGCGCAGTTCTGCACCTGCGGACAAATCGCGGCTGAAGGTCCGTTCGCCGCCGACCGATTTGCGGATACGGCTCGAGCGGACCGGGCGCAGGTCGATCCCGCGTGCGGCGCGGTAGAGATAGTCCGCAAAACTGCCGAAATGCGCGCGCAGCCACTCGATCTCCCTGGCCGCGATATCGCCGCCCGTCTCGATCCCCAGCCGCGCCATCTTTTCCGCGCCCTTGGGGCCGACCCCGTGGAACCGGCGGATCGGCAGTTCGGCAACGAAGGCCGCGCCTTGCCCGGGGCGAATGACGCAGAGCCCGTCGGGCTTGTTCTGGTCGCTGGCGATCTTGGCGAGAAACTTGTTGTAGCTCACCCCCGCGCTTGCGGTCAGCCGCGTCGTGGCGCGGATTTCCTGCCGGATCAGCTCGGCAATCCGCGTGGCGCTACCGATACCGAGCTTGTCCTCGGTCACATCGAGATAGGCTTCGTCGAGGCTCAGCGGTTCGACCAGTTCGGTATGGTGGCGGAAGATCGCGCGGATTTGCTGGCTGACCGCGCGATAGACGTCGAAGCGGCTCTTGCAGAAGATCAGGTCGGGACACAGCCGCTTTGCGGTGACCGAGGGCATGGCGCTACGCACGCCGAACCGCCGCGCTTCGTAACTGGCGGCGGCGACCACGCCGCGCCCGCTCGACCCGCCCACCGCCACCGGCTTGCCGCGCAGTTCGGGATTGTCGCGCTGTTCGACGCTGGCGAAAAATGCATCCATATCGACATGGATGATCTTCCGCAGCCCATCGGCTTCGCCTGCCTCCTCCGTGTCTTTCGCGTCACTCATGATGGACCCCAGATAGGACTGTGGGTTGCAAAGCGGAACCTTGTCCGTCACCTGCCATTTGGTGCAGATGCGAAACGAACCCCTTGCCGGCGGCGAGCGCCCGATAGCCCAAGCCGCCCATGGGCGACGGATCGGCGAGCGCGAGCTCATCTGGATGATGGCCCTGCTGATGGCGTGCAACGCCTTTGGCATCGACGCAATCCTGCCCGCGCTCGACGAATTGGCGATCACGCTGGGCGCGGCGGGGAACGACCGGCAATTCGTGGTCGCGGTCTATCTGCTCGCCGCGGGGATCGGCACGCTGGTCCCCGGCGCCTTTGCCGATCGCTATGGCCGGCGGCCGGTGCTGTTCACTGCGCTGGCTTTCTACATCGTCCTGTCGCTCGCTTGCGCGGCGGCGACCAGTTTCTCGCAATTGATCGTGCTGCGCGCGCTGCAGGGGTTCTTTGCCGCAGGCATAATCGCGCTGCCCCCGGCGATCATCCGCGACCGCGTGGGCGGCGACAAGATGGCACGGATGATGAGCCTTATCTTCGTGATCTTCCTGCTGGTGCCCGCCGTGGCACCCAGCATCGGGCAGGGCGTCCTGCTGCTCCTGGGCGACTGGCGGTGGATCTTCGTGGCGATGGCGGTGCTGGGCGTGGCGATGACCGCCTGGGTCTATGTCCGCCTGCCCGAAACGCTGCACGAGGCCGACAAGCAAGCAATCGACATCGCGGTCATCGCCAACAACATGCGCAGCGCGGTGACCTTGCGCTCGACGATCGGCTATACGCTGGCCAGCGCGCTGGTGTTCGGCGGGCTGTTCGGCTTCATCAATTCCTCGCAGCAGCTGATCGGCGAGGCGTTTGGCGCTGGGGACATGTTCCCGCTGCTGTTCGCGATCTGCGCCGGCTGCATGGCGCTCGCCAACTGGTCCAACAGCCGGATCGTCGAACGCGTCGGTGCGCGGCGGGTGAGCCATACCGCGCTGTTCCTGTTCATCATCATCGCCGGGCTGCAGCTGTGGTTCGCCATCCAGCCGAACGAAAGCCTGTGGACCTTCCTCCCGCTGATGGCGGCGAATATGAGCCTGCTTGGCTTTATCGGCGCGAACTTCGGGTCGATTGCGATGCAGCCCTTTCGCCACATCGCGGGTGCCGCATCGAGCGCGCAAAGTTTCCTGCGGATGACCACCGGCGCGCTGCTCGGCGCCGGCGTGGGCTATGCCTATGACGGCACCGCGCGCCCGCTGGCGCTGGCGCTGCTGGTAACGGCGCTCGCTAGCCTGCTGCTGGTGCTTTATTCGGAGCGCGGCGTGCTGTTCGGCCCGCCCGAACCCGATATGGACGAAGACTAGGCTTCGCTTTCCAGCCTGCGCCAGGCAAGCTCGGCATATTCACACAGCAACGGGCGGGTGTCGCGCGGGTCGATGATGTCCTCGACATTGAAGCGTTCGGCGCTGCGGAAGGGCGAGGTTACCTGGTCCAGCCGCGCGCGGATCGCGGCGAGTTCGGCTTCCGGGTCCTCGGCGGCTTCGAGATCGGACTTGTAGGCCACTTCCAATCCGCCCGCGATGGGCAGGCTGCCCCAGTCGCCCGACGGCCAGCAGAAGCGGTACTGGTAGGTCTCGGCATTCGACATGGCGCTGCCGGCAATACCATAGGCGCGGCGCAGCACGACCGAGGCGAGCGGGACGCTGGCCTTGTAGACCGCGTTCATCGCCTGCACCCCGTAGCGGATCGTCCCTGCCATTTCCGCTTCGCGCCCGATCATGAAACCGGGATTGTCGACCAGATGGACGATCGGAAGGCGGAACTGGTCGGCCAGCTTGATGAAGCGTTCGACCTTCTCGCTCGATTTTGCATCCCACGACCCGCCGAGATAGGACGGGTCGCTGGCAAGCACCGCCACCGGCCAGCCGTCGAGCCGGGCCAGCGCGGTGATGCAGGCGCGGCCCCACATGCGGCCGATTTCGAACACGGTGCCCTGGTCGAACACCATCTCCATGCAGCGACGCATCGAATAGACCGCCTTGGGATCGCGCGGGACGAGACTCAGCAAATCCTCCTCGCGCCGATGGACCGGATCGGTGCAGTTGGACCGGCGCGCGAGCTGGCCGACATGTTCGGGCATGAAGGCGAGGAAATGACGAGCGCGCGCGAAGGCCTCTGCCTCGCTGGCAACCTCGTCGTCGACCACGCCATTGCGCGTATGGATGCCGCTGCCACCGAGGTCTTCCTTGGCCTGCTGGTGGTCGGTCGACCCCTTGTAGCTTTCGCCCAGTCCGTCGACCACTGCCGGGCCGGCCGCGAAGATCTGGCTCAGGCCTTTGACCATGACCGAATAATGGCTGGCGACCACACGCGCCGCACCGAGGCCTGCAGTGGGGCCAAGCGCGAGCGCGACCACCGGGATTGTATCGAGATTGGTTACCACGTCGCCCCAGCCGGGGACCGCGGGAATGTATGTCGCGCCGATCTGTTCGAGCGTCTTGACGCTGCCGCCGCCGCCGGTGCCGTCGATCATGCGGATGATCGGCAGCTTGAGCTCGTGCGCCATCTTCTCCGCCTGGACCATCTTGCGGCTGATCCCGGCATCCGCCGCGCCGCCGCGAATGGTGAAATCATCCGCCGTGGCGACGACCGGGCGGCCGTTTACGAGCGCCTTGCCGAACAGGAAGGGGGCAGGCAGGACGCTCTCGAGATTGCCGTCTTCGTCGTAGCTGCCCTTGCCCGCGATCTTGCCGATCTCGCGGAAGGTGCCGTCATCACAGAGCGCGGCGAGCCGGGCGCGGGCATCCATCTTGCCGCGGCCATGCTGGCGGGCAACCTTGTCGGGCCCGCCCATTTCCTCGGCCAGCGCTTCACGTCGGCGCAGTTCCTCGAGTTCTTTTTCCCAGGTCATCCCCACCCCATAAGCAAACCGTCATCCCAGCGAAAGCTGGGAACGCTTTCCACCGGGCACGACTTCGATGGCGATCCCAGCTTTCGCTGGGATGACGGCTATTCCTCGGTCGGCACTACCACGCACAGCACCGCCTCGACCTGCACCTGCCCGCCTTCGTTGGCGGCGAGTTCGGTCACGGTCCCATCGAACGGCGCGGTAAGCGCGTGTTCCATCTTCATTGCTTCGAGCACTATCAGGCGCTGGCCGGCGGTGACCGCATCGCCCTCGGCCACATCGACCGCGATGACCTTGCCCGGCATGGGGGCGAGGATCGCCCCGTCGCCAGCTGCAGCGGCCCCGCTGCCGCGGCTTTCGAGCGCGAATTCGAAACTCTGGCCGTCCGCAAAGACCACGGTCCGCGCATCTTCGACGAAGCCGGTCGCATGCGCGGCATCGCGCTCGCCGGTCACGGCAATGGTCCGGCTTTCGCCCTTGTAGCACAGCGTGGTGGCAACGCGCGGCGCGGCATTGAGGCGAAATCCGATCGCCGCCGGAGCGGTTTCTTCCAGCGCATCGAGCAAGGTAAAATCGGCTGCGGCCTGCCAGATCGCATCATCGGGTGCGTCGTCGCCGACCAGCCGGTCGAGCTTGCGTTCGATAAAGCCGGTGTCGAGTTCGGCCTCGACGAAATCGTCTTCGAGCAGCGCGTTGGCAAGGAAGGCGGCGTTGGTCTTGACCGGCCACACTTCGACGCTCTCGGCAATGTCGGCCAGTGTCTCGATCGCCCTGTCGCGCGTCTCTTCCCACACCACCAGCTTGGCCACCATCGGATCGTAATGCGGAGAAATCATATCGCCCTCGGCGACACCCGTTTCGATCCGTCCCGTGCTGCCGAGGTCGAAATGGTCGAGCGGGCCGGTCGAAGGGAGAAAGCCGCTGGCCGGATCCTCCGCATAGAGCCGCGCTTCAATGGCGTGGCCGTCTATGCGCAGATCTTCCTGCTTCAGCGGGATCGGCTCGCCGCTGGCGACGCGCAGCTGCCACTCCACAAGATCCACCCCGGTGATCTCTTCGGTCACCGGATGCTCCACCTGCAGGCGAGTGTTCATCTCCATGAAGAAGATGCGGTCGGCGCGCAGGCCTTCGCTGGCGTCGGCGATGAATTCGATCGTGCCCGCGCCCTCGTAATCGACCGCCTTGGCCGCGCGCACGGCGGCGGCGCAGATTTCCTCGCGCGTGCCAGCGTCCATGCCGGGGGAGGGGGCTTCCTCGATCACCTTCTGGTGGCGGCGCTGCAATGAACAGTCGCGTTCGAACAGGTGGACGACATTGCCGTGGCTGTCGCCGAACACCTGCACCTCGATATGACGCGGCGAGGTGATCCACTTCTCCAGCAGCACTTCGTCATTGGAGAAGCTGGCCTTCGCCTCGCGGCGGCAGCTTTCGAGCGCGGCTTCGAAATCCTTGGGCGCGTCGACCTTGCGCATCCCTTTGCCGCCGCCGCCTGCGACGGCCTTGATCAGCACGGGATAGCCGATCGCGTCGGCTTCGGACTTGAGGCGCGCGACCGATTGGTCTTCGCCTTCATAGCCCGGCGTTACGGGAACGCCCGCTGCGCGCATCAGCTTCTTGGCGGCATCCTTCAGCCCCATCGCCTCGATGCTCGACGGCTTGGGGCCGACCCAGATCAGCCCCGCGTCGATCACGGCCTGCGCAAAGGCAGCGTTCTCGGACAGGAAGCCGTAGCCCGGGTGGATAGCATCCGCACCGGTCTGCTTGGCCGCGGCGATGATCTTGTCGCCGACGAGATAGCTTTCGGCGGCGGGCGAGGGGCCGATATGCACTGCCTCGTCGGCTTGCCGGACATGCAGCGCCCTGGCGTCGGCGTCCGAATAGACCGCGACCGTCGCCACGCCCATGGCGCGCGCGGTGCGGATGATGCGGCAGGCAATTTCGCCGCGATTGGCGATAAGGAGCTTTTGGATCATGGCGGTGCCGCTAACCCATTTCCAGGGTCTTTGCGAGGGGTTGGCGAAGCGATCTGCCGCGCCGGGTATCGGCTGAACTCGGGAAGCCATCTCGAGCGGCCCCGAATCCAAATCGCGGGTGCCTACCAGCCGGCCACCGGCTTGAAATCGTGGCGCGACCAGATGATCGGCTCCTGCGGCTGGGCCGGGCGGTTCCAGATCGCCTCGAAGAAGGCAGCGAACATATGCCACACCTTCTCCAACCCGTTCACCCGGGTTCGCGTGTCCCAGGCCAACTGCCCGCGATCAAGAACCTTGCGCCCGATCGCGCCATAGATCCGTGCTGCGGCCAATACCGCCCAGCGCTGGCGGAAGCGCAGGCGCTTGGCACCCAGCTTGGCCGCTGCCTCGTGCTTTTCCATCAACGCGATCAGGCGCGGCATCAGGCTGGCGAGCTTGAAACGGTTTTCGGGCAGCGCGTGTTCGCCCGCCTGCCAGCCCATCGTATCGAGCCAGGTCCGCGGCAGGTAACAGCGCCCGGCCTCGGCATCCTCGACGATATCGCGCGCGATATTGGCCATCTGGAATGCCAGCCCGAGGTCGCAGGCGCGATCGAGCGTGTCGCCATCGTCCGGGTGCACCCCCATGATCCGCGCCATCATGATTCCTACCGCGCCCGCGACGTGATAGCAGTAGCGCAGCATGTCGGCTTCGGTGGTGGGGCTCCAGCGCGCGGCGTCGAGCGCAAACCCGGCGATCACGTCGTTGGCCTCGGCCAGCGTCAGCCCGCATTCGTCGGCGACAAGGCCGAAAGCGTCGAAGGCGGCATCGGCGGTCGGCTGTTCCTCGAAGGCCCGCTTGGTGAGGACGCGCAGCGCCTGCACCCGGTCCTCGGCATCTTTCAGATTGCCCTGGTCGCCCAGCGGGCCGCCCTTGTCCTGATTGTCGGCAATGTCGTCGCAGCGGCGGCACCAGGCGTAGAGCAGCCAGCTGCGCTCGCGCGTGGCGCGGTCGAACAGCTTCGAGGCAGCGGCGAAGCTGTGCGAGCCCTGCTCGATCGACTCGAGCGATTTGTCGACCAGTACCGCGCGATCGCGGCCACCCCCGGCGCGGGCCGGGGTGGCGCGCAAATAGCGCGACTGGACGAGGGTGCGCGGCTTGCTCAGAGGTCGTCGGCCTTCATCTGGAAGATCGGGGTGTGCGGTTCATAGGCTGCCATCCGGTCCAGCAGCCCGGCAAGCGTGGTGTCATGCACCAGGATCTTCTGATGCACCGGACGCACAAAGCCGACCTGCGCCATCTTGCTGTTGAAGGCGATCAGTTCGTCGTAAAAGCCGAAGGCGTTGAGCAGACCGACCGGATTGCCGTGATAGCCCAATTGCGCCCAGCTCATCGCTTCCCACAATTCGTCCATCGTGCCGACCCCGCCGGGAATGGTGACGAAACCGTCGCTGAGATCGGTGAAACGCTGCTTGCGTTCGTGCATGCCGCCGACGGTGTAGAGCTCGGTACAATCGTGATTGGCGACTTCGCTATTGGCCAGTGCATCGGGGATCACGCCAATCACTTCGCCGCCCGCTTCCAGCGCGCCGCGCGCGGTCGCGCCCATCAGGCCGAGGCGTCCGCCGCCATAGACCACGCCGATGCCGCGCTCGGCCAGTCCGCGCCCGACATCATACGCCAGCTGGATATAGCGCGGGTCGCCGGGCGAGGCGGAGCCGCAATAGACGGCGATACGGTTCAGTTTGCGGCTCATTCCGCGAGATCCTCCAGCATCAGTCCGGCAGTCGCCTTGGCGCTGCCCACGACGCCGGGAATCCCGGCGCCGGGATGAGTCCCTGCCCCGACGAGGTAGAAATTGTCCAGCACATCATCGCGATTGTGCCCGCGGAAATAGGCGCTCTGCGTCAGCACCGGCTCGAGACTGAAGGCGCTGCCCATATGCGCGTTCAGATCCATCGCGAAATCGCGCGGTGCGTAGTGGAACTTGGTGACGATCCGCGCCTGGAGATCGGGGATCAGTCGGCGTTCGAGTTCATCCAGGATGCGCTTCTCGAGCAGCGGGCCCATTTCCTCCCAATCGACCGCCAGCTTGCCCATATGCGCGACCGGGACCAGCGCGTAGAACGTGCTCATCCCCTCGGGCGCCATGGTCGGATCGGTCACCGTGGGATGGTGCAGGTAGATCGAGAAATCCTGCGGCAGCACGCCGTGATCGTAAATATCCTCGAGCAGGCCCTTATAGCGCGGCCCGAACAGGATCATGTGGTGCGGGATACCCGGCCAGCTGCCCTCGATCCCGAAATGGACCACGAACAGGCTCGGGCTGTAGCTCTTGCGCGACAGGCTGCGGGCATAATCCGCGCCGCGCTTGGATCCGGCGAGCAGGTCCTTGTAGCTGTGCATGATATCGGCATTGCTGGCCACGGCATCGAAGCGTTCGCGCCAGCCCGAGTGCGTTTCGACCTCGCTCACCTGCTTGCCCAGCGTGTGGATTTGGACCACCGGATCATGCATCCGCACGGTCCCGCCGAGCCGTTCGAAATGGCGCACCATGCCCGCGATCAGGCGATTGGTGCCGCCCTTGGCCCACCACACGCCGCCATCCATTTCGAGCTTGTGGATCAGCGCATAGATGCTGCTGGTCTTCATCGGGTTGCCGCCCACCAGCAGCGTGTGGAAGCTCAGCGCCTCGCGCAGCTTCTCATTGTCGACGAAGCTCGATACCATCGAATAGACGCTGCGCCAGGCCTGCTGCTTGGCCAGTGCGGGCGCCGCCTTGAGCATCGACTTGAAATCGAGGAAGGGCACATGGCCCAGCTTGACATAGCCTTCTTCGTAAACCGCCGCGGAATATTCGAGGAAGCGCTGGTAGCCCGCGACATCGGACGGGTTGAGCTGCGCGATTTCGCGGAACAGCTGTTCCTCGTCGTTCGAATAATCGAACTGCGTCCCGTCGGGCCAGGCGAGCCGGTAGAACGGCATCACCGGCATCAGTTCGACATCCTCGGCAATGTCGTGCCCCGACAGCGCCCACAATTCCTTGAGGCAGTCGGGATCGGTGATGACCGTCGGACCCGCATCGAAGGTGAAGCCGTCGCGTTCCCAGAAATAGGCGCGCCCGCCCGGCTGGTCGCGCGCTTCGACCACGGTGGTCTGGATACCGGCGGATTGCAGCCGGATCGCCAGCGCCAACCCGCCAAAGCCCGCACCGATGACGCAGGCGGTGCGGCCGGTGGCAACGGGCTCGCGCGGTTCGACGGGATCGCTGGTGGAGAGGGGGGTGACGGTGTCGGGGGTCATGGAGATCTTTCATGGACGAGCGGCCTGCCCTTGCCAAGCAGCGCCCGGATGGCAGCGAATACAGGTACGGGCGGTTTGCCCGAGAGGATGCGCAGCTTGTCGAGGCGCGTCGTGCGCCCCGCATAGAAGCGTTCGACCAGCGGTTCGCGCAGGCGATAGAAGCGCTCGAACACGCGATAGCGTTCCTCGGGCCGCGCCGCATCGAACAGCATCCGGCCAAGGCTGCGGTAAAAACGCATCGCGCGCCAGTGATCGCGCGCGCGCTTGTCGAACAATGCGGCAAGCTGTTCGCCCGGCAGCCGCGCCTCGCGCGCCAGCGCCAGCGCATTGGCGACCGCGAAGGGCAGGGTATAGCTGGTCAGCGGATGGACGAAGCCGCCACGCGCGCCAGCGCGCACCACGCCCGGCGGACCCAGATCGCGGCGATAGGCGGCAAAATCGCCCCCGGTAATGACCGGCAGCACGCCGGTCTCGCCGCCGAGGATGTCGCCGTGCCAGCCCGCCCTTTCGCAATAGCGGTCGATCCGGCCCGACAGCGCATTGCGATCGAGCACGGGCTCGTCGGCGTAATAGGTATCCTCGACGAACAGCTCCTCTGCCCCCAGCGGCAGGCTGTAGACGAAGCGGTAGGCGCCGTGTTGCCGGACATGGGCATCCATCACGATCGGGCGGGTGACATCATGCGGCATGGAGGTGCGCAGATGGCGACCCATGAACACCTGCCAGCCGCCGCGCAGATGCGGCGAAGGCTCGAAGTCGCGGCAATCGACCACCACCCGCGCAGGAATGTGCTCGCCATCCTCCAGCGTGACCCCATCGGGGGCAAGCCGGGTGACGCTGGCCTGCGTGCGGATTGCGTCCTGCGGCAGTTCGCGGCGCAGCGCAGCGTCGAAATCGTGGCTGGCGAGCGAGCGATAGGTCGATGACAGGCGCCGCTCATGGCCGGGGAAGCGCACCGTGTAGCCCGCATCCCATTCGGTTTTGCGAAATTCAGCAAGCAACGCGGTGCCATCCGCGTCGAGATCGCTGGTGAACCAGCTCCAGCGGTGGTTGCCACCAAGCGTGTCCTTCGCCTCGAACAGCGCGATGAGCATATGCGGATGCGCGCGATGGACCGCCAGCGCGGCCAGCCCGCCAGCCAGCCCGCCGCCGACGATAGCCAGATCGATCATGCGCCCGCTCATTGACGCAGGACTTAGGGGTGAAGCGCACATGCGGCAAACGGTTTGGTACAAGCGACGGGAACGTGGCACTGTGACGATAGTTGGACGACAATTAGATTTACCGAGGGATCCATCATGAAGTCACTGTTCGCCGCAACCGGTTCGCTTGCGCTTATCTGCGCGACACCTGCGCTCGCCCAGAATGTCGAGGCACTGCCCGAGGGCGGCGAAGATGTCGTTTACGACGACACCTGGATCTCGATCGGCGCCGGAGCCGTCTATTCCCCCAGCTACGACGGGTCGGACGATTACGTCGTGTCGGCAATTCCCATCATCCAGGGCAAGATCGGCGGCGTCCGCATCAGCCCGCGCCCCGGCGGCGCAGCGCTCGATTTCGTCAATGACGATAGCGACGGCGCGAAAATTTCCGCGGGCGTGGCGGCCAAGCTGAACCGCAACCGGGCCTCGCAGATCGAGGACGAGGTCGTGCTGTCCTACGGCGAACTCGACACGGCCTTCGAAGTCGGCCCCACGATCGGCGTCAGCCTGCCGGGCGTGCTCAACCCCTACGACAGCCTCAGCTTCAACATCGACACGTTGTGGGATGTTGCCGGGGCGCATGACGGCATGACCGTCAATCCCAGCGTCACCTACTTCACCCCGGTCAGCCGCGGTGCGGCGATTTCGCTCTCGGTCAGCGGCACCTATGTCGACGACGATTATGCCGAATACTACTATTCGGTCCCTGCTGGCGGCGCGCTGCCAGCCTTCCAGGCCGATGGCGGCTGGAACAGCGTCGGCGTGAACCTGTTGACCGGCATCGATCTCGATGGCGATTTGACCAATGGCGGTCTCGCCCTCATCGCGCTGGGCGGTTATTCGCGCCAGCTGGGCGATTCCAAGCGGACCCCGTTCACCGCGATCCGCGGCAGTGCCGATCAGTGGATGGGCGCACTCGGGATCGGCTATACTTTCTGATATGGCTTGATACGCGCGGGCCGTGCGGGCATCCCCTTGCGAAACCAAGGGGATAGAGAATGAGAACCACCGCACTGCTCGCGCTCGCCGGAGCGCTGATCGCCACGCCCGCACTGGCCGACACCACCGTCATCCATGCGGGGGCGGTGATCGTCGATGCCGACAGCGCCCCGCGCGGGGCGTCCACCATTACCGTGACCGATGGACGGATCGTCTCGATCACCGATGGTTTCGACATCGGCCCCGCGGATGCGAAGACGGTCGACCTCAAGACCAAGACGATCGCCCCCGGCATGATCGACCTGCATGTCCATCTGACCGGCGACCCCGGCGGCGACTTCTGGAAAGGCGCGGTCGAACCCGATGAATGGGATGTCGTCGTCGGCGCCAAGAATGCCCGGCTGACCGCGCTCGCCGGGTTCACCACCGTACGCGAAGCGGGCAGCGGCCCCGCCAGCGCCTTCTCGCTGCGGCGCGGAACCGCAGAAGGATTCATCGACGGTCCGCGCATCATCGCCGCTGGGCCCGCGCTTGCGATCGTGGGCGGGCATGGCGATGTCAGCGGCTTCCGCCCCGAGGTCAACGAACTGCTCGACAGCGGGTTCACCTGCACCGGCGCGGTCGAATGCGCCGAGAAGGTCCGCCTCGCCAGCCAGAATGGCGCGGATATTATCAAGATCACCGCCACAGGCGGCGTGCTCAGCCAGCAGGGCCGCGGGCTCGAAGCGCATTTCACCGATCCCGAGATGAAGAGCATTGCCGATACCGCGCATTCGCTCGGCCTCAAGGTCATGGCGCATGCGCATGGCGCACGCGGGATCGAGGCTGCCAGCCGCGCGGGTATCGATTCGATCGAACACGGCACCTATCTCGACGAAGCTGCCGCGCGGGCGATGAAGGCGAATGGCACTGTGCTGGTGCCCACGCTGATGGCGTTCAAGGGGGTCACCGAACGGCTGGGCCAGGGCGTCTATACGCCAGTGGTCGAAGCCAAGATCCGCGACGTCGCCGATACCGCACGCGTGTTCATGGGCAAGGCGCTGCGCTGGGGGGTGCCGATCGCTTTCGGCACCGATGCAGGCGTGTTCGGCCATGGCCGCAATGCAGGCGAATTCGCGCTGATGGTCGAACAGGGCATGAGCCACCGTGATGCCTTTGCCTCCGCGACGACCAATGCTGCGAAGGTGCTGGGCATGGAAGGCCAGATCGGCCGGCTGGCACCGGGCTATTCCGCCGACATCATCGCGGTCGACGGCAACCCGCTGGACGATACCGCCACGCTTGAAAACGTTGGCTGGGTAATGGTTCGCGGGCGGGTCATCGACTGATCGAACGCGGCACTGCGCGCGGCGGCGCCGCGCATGGCGCTGGTCGAACACTGTCACGCTTTCGTCGCACCGCGCGCTTGCGTGCGGGCGCGGAAGCGTGTTTTAACAAAGTAATACAGGTAGCAGGGGAATTACCATGAAACTCGTCCGCCACGCACTCGCTTCGGGTGCCGCTCTTTCGCTCGCGCTGGCCGCCAATCCGGCCTTCGCGCGCGATCACCATGCCGAGACCGAAACCGCCGCCGAACCGACCGAGCATGACAAGCTGGTCGCTTTGTTCGCCGAATCGGATGCGCGCAGCCTCGAGCTCAACCCGCTTGGCCGCCTGTTCCGCGGCGATGATCGCAATGCCGACCGGCTGGGTGATTTCCTGACCGATTCGTCTTTTTATGCCAACCGCCTCGACACGCAGCTCAATCTTGCCAAGCTGGCGCTGATCGACCGCAGCGAGCTGAGCGACACCGACCAGCTCGCCTATGACGTGTTCAAATATAACCAGGAATCGGCGCTGCGCGGGCAGACCGATGAAATCCGCGCGCTCACCGAAGTGCGGCCGGTCAACCATTTCACCGGCTTCCACACCTTCTATCCCAATTTCGCGAGCGGCGATTCCGCGGCGCAGTTCAAGACGCTGGCCAATTACGAGGACAACCTCTCGCGCCATGACGACTATATCGAAATAGGCGAGCGCGCGATCGGCAAGTTCCGCGAAGGCATGGAAAGCGGGGTGGTCGAGACCAAGCTCACCATCGGCCTCGTGATCAAGCAGCTCGACACGCTGCTGGCGATCCCGATCGAGGATTCGCAGTACATGAAGCCGGTGAAGAACTTCCCCGAAGACTTCTCCGAGGCAGACAAGGCCCGCCTGACCGAGGCCTATGCCGCCAAGACTGCCGAACTCTATGCGGCCGATAGGGCGATGCGCGATTTCCTGCGTGACGAATATCTGGCGGTGGCACGCGAAAGCGTGGGCCTCAGCCAGATGAAGGGCGGGGACAAGCTCTATGCGCAGATGATCGAGAACACGACCACGCTGCCGCTTACCGCCGATTACCTGCACGATCTCGGCCTCAGCGAAGTCGCCCGGATCAAGCAGGGCCTGGAAGAGATCAAGCAGGAGGTCGGCTTTACCGGCACGCTTGGTGAGTTTTTCGACTACGTTCGCACCGACGAACAGTTCAAGCCGGAAAGCCGCGAGGCACTGACGCAGAGCTATTACGATATCGGCAAGGAAGTGGACGCCAAGATCGGCGAGTATTTCTCGCTGGTCCCCAAGACCCCGCTCGAGATCAAGCCTTACGACCCCTCGATCGAGCAGTTCCAGGCGGGCGGTTCCTACCAGTCGGGCGCGCCCGACGGTTCGCGCCCCGGCACCTTCTATTTCAACGCCTATGACCTGCCCAGCCGCCTCACCACGGGCAATGTCACGCTCTACCTGCACGAAGGTGCGCCCGGGCATCACTTCCAGATCAGCCTCGCGCGGGAAAACGAGGCGCTGCCCGCATTCATGCGCTTTGGCGGCAACACTGCCTATGTCGAAGGCTGGGCGCTCTATTCGGAGACGCTGGGCTATGAAATGGGCTTCTTCGACGATCCGTGGAACCGCTATGGCACGCTGCAGGACGAACAGCTTCGCGCCATGCGGCTGGTGGTCGATACCGGGCTCCACGCCAAGGGCTGGAGCCGCGAGCAGGCGATCGAGTTCATGCTCGCCAATTCGGGCATGACCCGCACCGAAGTGGTCGCCGAAGTGGAGCGCTACATCGCCATCCCGACGCAGGCGCTCGCCTACAAGGTTGGCGCGCTCAAGATCCAGGAACTGCGCGAGAAGGCCGAAGCGCAGCTCGGCGACAAGTTCGACATTCGCGAATTCCATGCCGAAGTGCTCGATACGGGTAGCCTGCCGATGCCGGTGCTCGAATCCAAGATCGACCGCTGGATCGCATCGAAGGCGAGCTGAACCACGGTTCGGGCGGGGGATTGGCTCCCGCCCGAACTGGCTCCCTCTCGCTTGGCGCGCTACCTCGGTCGCGAACTGACGCGATGTGAGGGGTGAGCGGCGATGGACTGGCTGCGCCGGGCGGACTGGCTGACCCGCGAGCGGGTGCGCGGTTATGCGCTGCTGCTGGCGCTCGCCAGCCTTGCGCTGCTGGCCAATTCCTATCTCAAGGCAATGGGCCCCGCAGGGACCGATTTCCTGGCCTTCTGGGGCGCCGGCCAGGTCACCGCCGAGGGCGCGCCCGCAGCGGCCTATGACCTTGCTGTGCAGCAAAGGGTGCAGACCGGCACCGGCAGCGAAGGCTGGTTCGCTTTCGTCAATCCGCCACCGTTTCTCTTTATCGCCGCGCCGTTCGGAACGCTGCCGTTCCCGATCGCGTGGATCGCGTGGGTAGCGGTCACCTGGGGCCTGTGGGCCTGGGCGAGCATCCACGCCTTCCCGCGTCTGTGGCCGCTGGTGATCGCCTATCCCGGCGCGCTGCTCGCTGCGGGGCATGCGCAGACCGGCCTGCTGACCGGGGCCTTGCTGGTGCTGGCGGCACAGCATCTCGGGCGGCGACCAATCCTCTCGGGTGCAGCCATCGGTGCGTTGATGATCAAACCCCATCTCGCGCTGCTTGCGCCGTTCTGGTTTGCCGCTGCCTGCAAATGGCGCGCCTTCTGCGCGGCTGGCGTCACCGCGCTGATGCTGGGCGCGGCCTCGTGGCTTGCCTTCGGCACCGAGTCCCTTGCCGCCTACACGACCAGCTGGCGCGCCAGCGGCTTGCTGATGGAGGGGATCAATCCGGACTTCCTGCTGCGCATGACGACATTCTATTCGCAGGCGCGGCTGCTGCTGGGTGACAGCGCGGCGATAGCAGCGGGCGGGGTGTCCGGCCTGCTCGGTCTCGCGGTCGCGCTGGGGGCATGGCGGCGCTTTGGCGGCGACGCGCGGGCTACGGGCGCGGCGGTCCTGGCCGCGACTGCGCTCGCATCGCCCTATCTGTTCAATTACGACCTGCCCTTCCTGATCTTCCCGACGCTGTGGCTGGTCGGACAGGGTCTCGAGCGCGGCTTTCGCCCTTATGAGAAGCTCGTGCTAATACTGCTCTATCTTGCGCCCTACGCCACGCGCGCACTGGCTTTTCCGCTCGGGGTCAATCTGATGCCGCTGGCGGCGCTGGCGCTGCTGGCGCTGGTATGGAGCCGCGGCGGCCAGCCAGGCCAGCCGGTAGAGTAGCCGCGCGCGTGTCCGGGCGTCACCGAGCGCCCATCCGCCATAAGAAAAGGGGCCGGAGGTCATATCGACCCCCGGCCCCTTTTCTGTGCCGCTTGAGAGCCGCTTAGTACTCTTCAGGCTCTTCCGGCGTGTCGGCGGTATGCGTCGGACCGGCATCGCGCTGGCCGCGGGCCAGCTTGAACACCACGCCGCTGAGCAGCGCCAGCGCCAGCAGGTTGGGCAGCACCATGGTGGCATTGGAAATGTCGCCAAGACGCCAGACCAGCTCGCTCGGCTGCGCGGCGCCGATGAAGATCACCACGCACCACAGGACGCGCCAGGCCATATGCAGCTTCTTCTCGCCCTCGCGCGTCGATCCCTTCATCCGGTCGTACAGGAAGGTGATCGCGCGTTCGCCGTAATAGCTCCACGTCAGCAGTGTGGTGAAGACGAACAGGATCAGCGCAATCGAGGCAATCAGCGTGCCGATCGGGACCGCTGCAATCTCGACCGGGAACGCCGCCGCAAAGGCGCCGCTGGTCATTTCGAAACCGACCCGGTCCGACTGCCATGCATGCGCCACCGCTTCACCGCCCGCAGTGAAATCGCCGCGTACGGTTAGGATCACCAGCGCGGTCATGGTGCAGATCACGATGGTGTCGATGAACGTGCCGAGCATGGCCATGCGGCCCTGCTGTTCGGGATCGTTGGTCTGTGCGACCGCATGGGCGATCGGGGTCGAACCCTGGCCCGCCTCGTTCGAGAACAGCCCGCGTGCAACGCCTGCGCGGATCGCCATGATGATCGCCGCGCCGGTAAAGCCGCCGACTGCGCTCTGCGGGTTGAAGGCACCGTGGAAGATCAGCGCGAAGGTTTCGCCCAGATCGCTGAAGTTCAGGATCAGCGCGATCACAGCCATGACGATATAGGCTGCCGCCATGAACGGGATCACGCTTTCGGCCACCTTGCCGATCGACTTGATGCCGCCGATGATGACGATGAAGACCAGTCCCGCGGTCAGCAGGCCGCCCAGCCATTCGGGCATGCCGAACAATTCGTTCATCCCGTCGGCCATGGCATTGGCCTGGATCGAATTGCCCGTCACCAGCGCGCTGAACAGCGTGCCGAGGCAGAAGACCACTGCGAGCCAGGTGAACCGGGGGCCGAGACCCATCATGATGTAGCTCATCGGGCCGCCGCGATAGACGCCGTCGCTGGTCTTTTCGCGATAGCGGATCGCCAGCGAACCTTCGGCGAAGGCCAGCGCCATGCCGAATAATGCAGTGATCCACATCCAGAAGATCGCGCCCGGTCCGCCCAGCGCGATGGCCGTGGCGACGCCCGCGAGGTTACCGGTGCCAACCTGGCCCGACAGCGCGGTCGAGAGCGCGGCGAAGGGCGAAATCTCGCCCGCACCGCTGCCCTTGCGTCCGGCGAACAGGCCCTTGATCGCGCTGCCCAGCCGGACGATCGGATAAAAGCGCAGTCCGACCATGAACCACAGGCCCACCCCAAGCAGGATGATCGCCAGCGGCGGGAAGGGAATCACCGCCTCGCCGTTCCACGTCCCGCCCCAGATGAAATCGGATATGTTGGTGACCGGCTGGATTAGCCGCTCGCCCAGACTCGGAGCCTGGCCAGTTGCCATGTCGATTATTCCCCTCATGCGTCCCGGAATTGGAAAGCGCGCAGGCTAGTCGCGCTGCGGTCGCTTGCAAAGGGGGAGAATGGGGCACGTCCCCGGCTTGCCTTTTGCGCCGCGCGGGACTAGATGCAGCGCCGTCTTCCGACATTGGGATCGATAAAAGCCCCTCCCGGACTTGAACCGGGGCGGCGAAAGACCCTACCTGAAAGGGACGTGGCGGAAGGCGGCACGATTTTTACGCGAGAGACGTGAGCATGGCAGACGAGAAGAAGACCAGTCCGGCGGAATTCCTCCGGCAGGTGCAGGCCGAAGGGCGCAAGGTCGTATGGCCGACGCGCGAGGAAACGGTACGCACGGCTATCTTCGTGTTCATCATGATGGTCATCCTCTCGCTTTTCTTCCTCGGCGTCGATTCGCTGTTCAGTGCCGTGGTGCGCTGGCTGCTGACGCTCGCCTGATCCGCATTTCGACAGGGTAACGAGAACACATGGCACGCTGGTACATCATCCACGCCTATTCCGGCTTCGAGAACAAGGTCCGCGACGCGATTATCGCCGAGGCCGAACGCCTTGGTCTGTCCGAGGGCGTCGAGGAGGTCGAGGTTCCGACCGAGACCGTCACCGAGATCAAGCGCGGCAAGAAGGTGCAGATCGAACGCAAGTTCATGCCCGGCTACGTGCTGGCCAAGCTGAACATGACCGACGATGTCTATCACCTGGTCAAGAACACGCCCAAGGTGACCGGCTTCCTCGGTAACAACAACAAGCCGCAGCCGATCTCCGAAAAGGAAGCGGCGCGCTATTTCGGCGGAGTCGAGGAAGCGCGTTCGGCACCGAAGAAGGAAATCAGCGTCGATTACGAAATCGGCGACCAGGTCAAGGTGCTCGACGGCCCCTTCGCCAGCTTCAACGGCCTTGTCGAGGAACTCGATTTCGACAAGCAGAAGGTCAAGGTTTCGGTCTCGATCTTCGGTCGTGCGACGCCGGTCGAACTCGATTTCGAACAGGTCGAACTGGTCAAGTAAGACGCTCTTTGCCCGCTCAGGTGCGGGCAAATTTCCCGGCGATGAAATCCATGACGGGTTCCGGCTGGTCGAACAGCAGGAAGCTGCCCGCATCGGCGATGATGCGCGGTTCGGGTAGCCCGAAGCGCTGCGCTGTCAGCCGTGCGAATTGCGGGGAAATGTTCGCGTCGTCATCGCCCTGCAGCAGTTCGATCGGGACCGCCGCGTCCTTCAGCAGTGGCGACCATTCGACGGACCAGTTGAGCATGGTGTCGATCGGGCCCTTGGTTCCGGATTGCAACATATAGGCAGCGGCGCGGCGCATTCCCCGCACTGTTTCGGGAGCCTGGAAGGCGCGCAACTCGCGCGGGCACCCCTCGTAGAAATCCTCGACGAAGCGATAGAACTCGCCAGTGCCCATGCTCGCCAGCATTGCGCGCATATGGACTTTCGCGAATGTCGGAGCGCTGCGGCTGATGCGGAAATGTATCCGCTGGCGTCTCGACAGGAAATCGTAGTCGGACGATCCGATCAGCGGCAGGAATGCCCCCACTCCGACAGCCGCGATCAACCGGTCGGGACAGCTGGCTGCCAGCCCCGCGAGCCATGGCATCCCGGCCTGCGCTGCCATGCCGACTACCCTCTCGATACCGAGATGATCGAGAAATGCGGGAATGCGACGCGCGAATTCACGCGGCGACCCGCGCCCGTGTGCCTTGCCGGTGGTCGCCCCGTGAAACGGGCGCCAGGGTGCAATGATGCGCAGTTTCGCACGGCGCGCGGCAGCCTGCGCACCGCTGCTCAGGAACAGGCCTTCGAGGGGGTGGCAATAGAGAACCGGCTGGCCGTTGGGGTCGCCGAACTCCTCCCATGCGATGGTATTGCCATCGGTCTGGGTGAAAATATTCCCGCACTGGTAACTTTCAGCCGCGTCCTCGTCGCCGGGCGGATCGAGCGAATGGACGAAGCCTGCATAGAGCAGGAGCAGGTCCGCTTGCGAATTGATCGCCAGTTTTCGCTGCAATGCTTTCAGCTGGTTGCGCGCCGTGCCCACCGCTCGCCCCCGCTGCTCGGCGAACTCCCTCAAGCTGCCGCCCTTGACCAGGTGACCGGTCAGCGCGAGTTCGGTCTTGGTCAGGCCAAGCGCCTCGCGGAAAACCTCGCCGACCTTTTCGGTCCATCGCAGCCGTACCGCGTGAAGCGCGATCCCGGTCGTGTCTTCGGTCGCTATCGGCCAGGCGCGAAACCAGCGTCCGTTTTCGTCCTCGGGAGAGGTGAACAGCCGCAGGAACAGGCGCGGGTTCTCCCGCTTGCCCGCGACGAGGGACCGCAGACGTGTGCGATCGCGCTTGTCGCTGACGGGGTCGAGCAGCCATTCGGGAATGCCGTCCCCGATATGGACGGAACCGTTCGGGAACAGGCGCTGGTTGCAGGAAACGACGGTTAGATTGGTATCGAGTTCGAGGTCGCATTCCACGGCCTGTTCGCGCCGGGTCGTGAGCCCGCTGTAGTCGGTGTCTTGCAGCGGATACATCTTGTCGAAAATCGCAAAGGCGTTCTCGAAATGCAGCTCGGTCGCCTCTTCGAACCCGGCGAGCTCGGTATCCGCTTCGACCATCTCCGAGAGCAGGGGGACAAAGCCTTCGGGGTTCGCGATGGCTGCATAGGCCTTCGCGACAACCTCGTTCAGCTGTGCATTCCTGTCGTCGCTGCCCATCGCGCCCCTCCCCCGGCAGGGTCATAGAGGGCAATCGCGCTGAAACAAGGCCGCGGTGCAGCTTGGTCGAGATGATGCGGGCGGGGCGGCGCAATGCCTCCCCACCCGCATCGCCGTCTGTCCTCGTGCGCGGGTCGCGAGCGCATGGAGGACCGACGGATTTAACCGGGCTGGATGCTCGAGATCGCCATGGGACGTGAGCAGAGCCTTTCCAAACCCGGGATGCCTCAGCGCGAGCTGGCGCTTCTGCGATAGGCGAAGGCGACGACGCTCTTGCCCGACGCCTCGTTGTAATACTGGCAATAGAAGTCGGTGCCCTTGTCCGTGTGCAGATTGGGCATGTTGAAGCCGAGCATATGCATGCCGCGCCGTTCCAGATCCGCATCCCACGCCCCCGAACGGCTCGAATTGCTGCCCGAAGCGGTCGGCGTGTAACCCAGCGAATTGCCGGTGTGCAGCATGACGTCCTTGCCCGAGACATTGCTCCAGCTGGGCAATGCCGAGGGGTTGGCGTTCTGCCCGGTGGCCATATCGACGCACTGCATTCTCCAGCCGCCCTTCATGGCCGCCCATTGCTTGGCGGGGACCTCGATATACAGCACGTCGCCGCTGCCCATGCTGGGCATGAAGCAGCCGTTGCTGGCGTTGACCGGCTCGCGGTCGATCACGCCGCTGCGCGACTCCTGCGAGAGACCTTTCTGGAAAGTGTAATCGCCCCATTTGCCAATGAAGGCATTGTCGATCGGCAACCCGGCACATTGAGTGAGCGAAGCGTATTTGGCAGGCACCGGACCTGCGCGGCCCCCGCCGCCGGTCGCGGTGGCGACGGTGCGGCCGCCCACAGCCGCACCGAGCAGGCTGCGGCCATTGGTGCGCTGCGCATTATCGACCGTATCGACGACGTCTCTGGCATCCTCTGCGGTCTTCTCGACCTTCTTGACGGCCTTCTTGAGCTTGTCGAACGGGCCGGCTTCGGCCGGAACAGCGGCCAGACCGACCGCAGCAATGGTCAGCGAGGCTGCTGTAATCAAAAGATGTTTCATGGAGCACGATCCACTGGTTGACTGGTTCGTGCCGACTAGCGGGGACGGGAGCGGGCGATAATGTCCCATATGGGCCAAACGGTCGCGATTAATGCGGTCCCGCTGGCCGCCGGAGCCCTGCCCGGACGATCCGGGCAGGGCTGGCGTGGTTCAGAAGGTTTGGCTCAGCGAGACCGAAGCGCGCCAATCCTCGGGCAGTTGGATGCCGTTGAGGTCCTGGTAGAGCGGCACACCGACTTCCATCCCGATCTGCGGACGATGACGCCCGCCCACGGGTAGTGCGATGTTTGCCCCGAAGCCGGCCAGCACCCTGTCGCCGCCATAATTGGCCTGGATGTCGGACGGGGTGCGGTGGTTGTGGGGGCCGTTGTAATGGCCGAGGATCTGCCCCTCGTGCTCCCACGTCAGGCGGCTCGTCAGGCTGAATCCGCTATCGACCAGATAGCTGACCCAGCCACTCGCCTGCGCCTTGTCGCCGAAGGCAAAGCCGCTTTCATTTGCATCGTCGGTGCGCCAGCGATAGCTCGCCTGCGCGCCATAGCCGATCATGCCCGACTGGCCGGTGACGGTCAGCGCCGGTTCGATGTCCCATGTCCCGCTGCCCGACTGCATCATGTAATGGACGAAGGTGCCATCCGCGTTCTTGCGGTCGACCTTGCCCGTCGGGGCCCAGACGCCCAGCGTCGCATGCGCCTTGAACCCCGGCGTGTTGGCGAGGCGGTAGCTCACCGAAACCAGCGTATCGCCAAAACCCTGCGTCGAATGGGTCATGCTCTGGCCGAAGGCCATTCCGTGATGGCCATGGTCCATATCGCCCATGTCCATGCCGTCCATCGGCATGCCGGTGTTGCTCGGATCGATCCCGACCATGGTCATTTCGTGCCGCATCCAGTGCGGCATGAGCATGAAGGTGAGCGTGTCGTTGGGGGCGTACATCAGGTCGAGCATGACCATATCCATGCTCATTTTGCTCGCCGCAACGGTGTACCCCGCAGCAAGTACCTCGGCATCGGACACGGTATCGGTGCCCGACTGGTTGGCGCCCGAATAGCTGTTGCGGGTGTAGCGCAGCCCGATCATGAACTCGCCCCCGTCGTGGGTATGGCCGTTCATCAGCCCGGCGGCGGGATAGACCGCCACCGGCGTGACGACGATCGGTTCTTCCGCTGCGGGCGGGCCTTCGGGAGCCTCCTGGGCATAGGCGGGATAGGCGGCGAGGAGCGGCAGCGACGCCAGGACGGCGCGCGCAAAAGCGTGTTTCATTGTGTATTCCTGTCGTGAAATGGGGTTTGCCGAGATTGCGGCGCTCCCCAAGGCGACGGGAAACGCCGGTCAGACGACGACAGGAGGTCCGCGACCGGGCGGCAGCAGGAACGCGGTGCGCTGAAGCAGCAGCGCCGCGAGGACGGCGACGGGTTGCTGTTCCACCGGCGGCGCGGCGACGAGCGCGAGGTCTGCGGGTGCCAGCGGCGCATCGCCCGCGAAACCGGCAAACAGGCAGGTCCCGCTTTGATGCGCGGCGCTGTCGTCGGGCGTATGGTCGCGGTCGAGCGGGATGGTGACCACCATCGAGGAATTGCACATCTTGGCCACGATCACGTCGCTGCCGCTGGCCGTATCGGGCATCCACCCGGCGGGCACCAGCGCGCGCAGGAACAGCGTTGCCGCCAGCAACAGCCATATCGCCCTGGTTGAACGCACGCCTTCCATGGCCCGCGCCTTTAAGCGCGCTGCGGCGACGGTGCAATGATGGTTTCGCGGCTTAGCTGCACGCGGTCGATCGGTCCGCCCGCAAACGCGATGCGATCGTGGTGGTGCGCAGGACCAGCGAAGTGGCTTTGCATTTCTTCAACTGGAAACGTACCTTGCGGTCCTTGAAATCGAGCGACACCCGGCGGAAGTTCTCCATCAGATCGGTGCCCAGCAGCAACGAGGGTTTGTCCTCCAGTCCGAAGACCTCGAACGGCGGAATATCCGCAAAGGCGATCGGCACATTGCGCAGCATGATCGGACCCAGCTTCATCTCTTTCACCAGCATGAAGTCGATTTCCATTTCCTTGCCGGTAACGCCAAAGACCTTGATCTTGCTGAAATTGCCCGCGCGTTTCAGCGCCAGCCTATCCCGCAATGCGCGGTTGCCGATGGTGATTTCCGACCCGGTATCGACCACGGCCTCGACCGTCTGCCGCCCGACCTTGACGGCCGTCAGGATCAGTTGGCCGCGCTGGAGGCGGCCACGCACCACGATCACGCCGTCCATTACCGGTTCGGGGGTGAAGCCATCGTCCACGCTGATATGACGTTTCTCGAAATCGAGCAGCAGACGTTGTTCGACCAGCGCGTCGAGCCCGATCATCCCGTCTCCGCCAAGATCGCGCTCATCCAGCACCGGTAGTTCGAGATCGGTCGTCGCCGTCGGGCCAAGCACGATTTCATCGACCAATACGCGGTCGACGAGCTTGCTCTCGGTCACCCCGTGCAGCATCGCCGGGGACCCGGCAGGCATGGCCAGCCGCCCGGCAAGCCTTTCGCCCACCACCGAGCTGTCCGCCCCGCTGTCGACGACGAATTTGTGCGGGCCCGTACCATTGACCATGACATCCACGGTCATCCGGCTGCGCAGCTTGCGCGCGCCGATTTCCTCGCCGCCGATCGCCAGCGTTTCGTCGAACTCGGCAGATGGCAGTTCGGGCATGCGAACGGTTGCCGCTGACGGGTCCTGGGCGGAGGAAGCGGACGCCATGCTCAGCAGCGCGGCAAGAGCGATCGAGGTCAGAGCTTTGCTCATGATCCGTAGCCATAGACGATAACGCCGCGCCGCGCGAACGCAGGTCGATCAGGGGCGCACCTCGCCCGACCGGCGCGCCGGGTTCTGCGTCTAATCGTCGTCGAAATTCTCGTCGACGAGCCGCGCGGCGAGCGCGGCCGCTTCGGTATCGGCAGGATCGGCGAGCACGGCGGATGCAGGCGCCTCAAGGCGGTATTCGAGCATGCCATCCGCAAGCGTACGCACCGCGGTTCCGCGCAGCACCCGCGGGACGATCCGCGTCAGCAGAGTAGTCCCGAACCCGCCCTGTTCGGCAGAGGGTTCGGCGGCTGTGCCACCACCGGGGAGGTTTTCGCGCCAGGTGAACGTGAACAACTGACCTTCGTCGCGATCCTCGACCGTCCAGGCAATCGCCACGCGGGCGTCGGGGTCCTGCGAGAAGCTGTATTTCTGCGCATTGGTAGCCAGCTCGTGGATCGCAAGCGAGATCTGTTGCGCGGCTTCGCTGATGATCTGGGTGGACGGACCCTGGATGTCGATCCGCTCGCCATAGGTCAGCAGGACGGGTTCGAGCTGCAGTTTCACGATCGTCGCAAGGTCGCCCGAATAATTGTCGTCCCCGCGGATCACAGTGGAGGTGGCGCGGGCCAGCGAATGGATGCGGCCCAGCAGCGTGTCGACGAATTCGTCGGTCTTCTCGTGTCCGCGCGCGGTCTGCCGGGTGAGCGAGGTGACGACCGAGAGCAGATTGGCGCTGCGGTGCACCGCCTCGCGTGCCTGGACGGCGAGATTGGCATTGGCCACACGCAATTCCTCGGTCCGTTCGGCGACGAGTTCCTCCAGCTTGGCCAGCGTCTCGTTATGCGCGTCGGCCTCCGCCTCGAGCTTGGTGTTGGCTTCGGCCAGCTGCGCGGGCGAGGGCAGTGCCGCCAGCGTCGGGATCAGCCGGAACAGGACCACCGCGGTTGCCGCCGACACGAGGCCCGTCGCCAGCTTGAGCATTCCGACCCAGGGATAGATCGGATACCACAGCGTGACGATACCCACCAGATGCGTGAGTCCGCACAGCAGGATGAAGCTCGCGAACAGCACCACGAGACCGGAGAAGGGAATATCTTCGCGCTTGCGCAACACCGTCAGCAGCGCGAAGGGAATGGCGGTATAGGACAGGAAGATCAGCAGGTCGCTGCCGGCCCACAATGCCACCAGCCAGGGTTGCCACAGCAGGCACATGCCATGCGGCATATATTGCCAGATTTCGATGAAGTTCTGCATGTGCGCTCCACTTGCGGGAACTTGTGGTAGCATGGTGGGCGGCCCGCGATAGCAGGGCACCTCCCTTATACCCGCTCTTGAAGGCCCCGCGAGCGGGCGAATCGCTTGCATTCGGAGGCCAGATCGCTATGTGCGCGCCTTCCCAGGTCATCCTCGGGATACCCGTGCGGGAGGTTCGCCAAAGCGGACCGCTGGACCGCTTACCATGAGCCACGGTTCGAAAGTGCCGTGGCAACAGTGAGAAAGGAGGCCATTCATGGCCAAGAAGATCGACGGCTATATCAAGCTGCAGGTGCCTGCCGGCACCGCCAATCCCTCGCCGCCCATCGGCCCTGCGCTGGGTCAGCGCGGCGTGAACATCATGGAATTCTGTAAAGCCTTCAATGCCGCGACCGACGGCTTGGAAAAGGGCATGCCGATTCCGACCACGATCACGGTTTATGCCGACCGTTCGTTCAGCTTCACCACCAAGAGCCCGCCGGCCAGCTTCCTGATCAAGAAGGCCGCCAAGCTCAAGTCGGGCTCGAAAGAGCCGGGCAAGGTTTCTGCCGGGTCGATCAAGCGTTCGGCGCTGACCGAAATCGCCGAGCAGAAGATGAAGGACCTGAACGCGAACGACATCGAACAGGCCACCAAGATCATCGAAGGCAGTGCGCGTTCGATGGGCCTCGACGTGGTGGAGGGCTAAGACCATGGCAAAGCAGACCAAGAAGCAGCAGACTGTCGCCAAGCTCGACAGCGAGAAGCTCTACAGTGTGGACGAGGCCATCGCCACGCTGCGCGAACACAAGGCGAAGTTCGACGAAACCGTCGAAGTCGCGATGAACCTCGGCGTCGATCCGCGCCACGCCGACCAGATGGTCCGCGGCATGGTGTCGCTTCCGAGCGGTACCGGCAAGGACGTCAAGGTTGCCGTCTTCGCCAAGGGCGACAATGCCGAGAAGGCTACTGCCGCCGGAGCCGACAAGGTCGGTGCCGAAGACCTCATGGAAGACATGCAGAACGGCAATCTCGATTATGACCGCGTGATCGCCACGCCGGACATGATGGGTGTCGTCGGCCGCCTCGGTAAGCTGCTGGGCCCCAAGGGCCTGATGCCGAACCCGAAGCTGGGCACCGTCACCCCGAACGTGGAACAGGCCGTGAAGGACGCCAAGGGCGGCCAGGTCGAATTCCGCGTCGAGAAGATGGGCATCATCCACTCGGGCATCGGCAAGCTTTCGTTCAAGGACGAAGACCTGAAGGCGAACTTCAAGGCCATCACCGATGCGATCGTCAAGGCGAAGCCGTCGGGGTCCAAGGGCAAGTATGTCCAGAAGGTCACGCTGACTTCGTCGATGGGTCCCGGCCTCAAGGTCGACCTCGCCGAAGTCGAAGGCGCCTGACGCTTTTACGGACGTAGCGGCGGCGCGGGAACGCGGCGCTTTCTACGCCCGAATGCATTTCTGAAGGGCCGGCGGGTGCAAACCTGCCGGCCCTTTTGCATGGGCGAACGGAAAGATCGCCGTGCTGGGGCGTTGATGGGGCAAGATACGCAGGAGAATTTCCATGGAAGCCATCCTTCCCATCGCCACCGTCCTTGGCCCGATCGTCCTTCTCGCAGCGTTGGTCTATGCTTGGCTGCGCAATCGCAAGGCGCCGAAATCGGTCGACCGTGCTGCCGAACGCGGCGCGCGTGAATTACGCGAGGAAGTGGCCGAACGTCCGCAGAAGAATATCGACCTTTAACGCAGGAGCCGCCGCAGCGCGGTCTCCGCGCCGGTTTGCTGCGCGACCCGTTTGCCCGTCGCCACCGTCCGGTCGAACGCCTGCAGGCCGGCAAGCAGCATCCGGTTGATCCAGCTCGGGCGCAGCATCAGGAAACTGGCGCAGCGGATACTGTCGGTACGAAACAGTGCCTTGTGCGCGCCTTCGCCCTCGGTGAAATCGAAATAGCGAAAGCGGTTTTCGGCAAACAGGCTTTCGAGCGCCGCCAGTTGCAGCACGGTGCCGGGTGACAGGCCGGCATGGTCGGGATCGTAGCCAAGATGGGCATAGACCAGCGTGTCGCGCTCGATCGGCAGATAGAGATACGCGGCCGGCTCTCCATCGAGGAACAACAGGAAGGCGCGCACGCGATCCTGCCAGGCGAGCTCGCGCATTTCCGCGCGGGCGGTTTCGCTTTCGGGCAGGCCCGCATCGAGCAGCCGCGCCTGGTAGGTGCGCTGCGACAGCGGCAGCGCCAGGCGGACGAACTCGTCCATCTCGTCGGGCGATTGATAAGTGCGCAGGTCGAGCACGCCGCCCGAGGCTTCTTCGAACTTGCGCCGCTTGCGCCGCAGCGTGTTCCGGGTCTTGCCCGAGAACCGCGCGAGATAATCGTCATAGCCGCGCGCCATGTCGATATAGCTGCGCGCATACTCCTCGCGTCCGCCGATCAGGAAACCCGGCATCGCCTCACGTAGCCGCGCTTCGCCTGCGGGCGGGGCGGACAATACGCGCAGGCCTTCGACACTGTTGAGCGACGGCACCGCCGGGGTCCGCTCGGAGAGGATATCCCTGAGCGAAAAGGCCAGCGTGGCGACATCGCGTTCGACCGTCAGCAGGCGACGCGAACCGACGAAGAAGGGAATTCGGTAGGGGGGCATCGAACCGTCGCTCACGAGGCCCCGTACAACGCATTGGAGGCCAATTGTTCGGCGACGCGCGCGGCGCTGCGGATTTCGCTGTGCGGCATGCCCGCCGCGCCGGTGCCATCGCCGATTTGCGGCGGGCGGCTGGTGAAGGTGGCGCCATGCGCGCCGGGCGTCATGGCAACTGTCTCGCAGAATCTGGCAAACCGGCCGCGCACGATCGCATTGGCGCGCGTGCGGTCGCGGCTCATCAGTTCGAAGCTGTGGCTGACGATATTGAACATCGCCACGCCCTCACGCACGCAGAAGCGCAGCGCGGCGGCCATTTCCCAATGCGATAGCGCGGTGATCTGCGCATGGCGCTGCCCGCTGAAGCTGCGGATCGACCCGACCGGCACCTCGATCGTCCCTTCGCGGCGTACTACCTCGCGGTCGGCTGGGGTCAGGCCGATGCGGCAGTCCGACCCGGCAATGCCCGGCACATGGCTGCTGTCGTAGCGGATGCCGGTCCGTTGCAGCGCGCGCAGTGTCGCATCGTCGGCGCCGTAATTCCCCGCGCGAAAGGCAGTGGGGGCAGGCGCGCCCGCCAGCATCAGGTATTCGCGGCCCAGTTCGAGCAGTTCGACCTGCTCGTCCTCGGTGAAATCGTGCAGGTTCCGCCCCGTGCGGCCGTTCAGCGGATTGGCGTCCCCGGCGATTTCCAGCCATTCCGGATGAAGATGCAATTGCACCTCGTGACCCCGCGCAAGGATCGGCTCGACCACCGCGGCAATCGCCTTGATGCCCCAGACCAGCGCGGGCATCGGATCGACGAAGAACACGCCCTTGATCCCATGCGTATCCATCACCTCCATCTGGTGCTGGATACCCACCGCGCCATCCGCGGTGCGGCCGGCGATCGACCGGGCGTAGACCTCCTCGCGCGCATCCAGCCCCAGCTGGATGGCCAGCCCCGCCGAATACTCGGTATCGATGGTGATGTAGACCGCGGTCATCGGCGATACCCTAGCATGCACCCGGCAGTAGCGCGATGACCGTTCGGTCCGGTCAGATGCCGCCGGGGGTGAAGTCGAACCCGGCGGTGGCCAGCCCGTCGCACAGGCTGTCGACGCAGCTTTTCAGATCTTCCGCACTGGTCGAGCGGACCACGAAATTGGCGCCGACCCGGCCTTCGCGGAAAAACGGATAGCTGCCGATCTGGCAGTCCTGATGTGCCTTTTCGACCTGCCGCAGGATATCGGCGACCTCGCTTTCGGGGGTCCAGCAGCCGACCGTTTCGGACAGGAGCGGCGCGCCGCCCTCGAGCGTGCCGGTCAGCGCATCGAGCATGCCCGCGGTGATATGCGGCACCCCGGCCATCAGATGGATGTTGCCCAGCTTGATCCCCGGCGCGCCCGACATGCGGTTGGGGATCAGCTCGCCCCCTTCCGGAACCCGCGCCATGCGCAGCCGTGCTTCGGTCAGTTCCTTGTCGATGCTGGCGTAATAGCGCTCGAGCATCGCCTTCGCCTCGGGATGGACGACCACGGGGACACCCAGCGCCGCGGCCACCGCATCGACCGTGATGTCGTCATGCGTGGGGCCGATCCCGCCGGTGGTGAAGAGATAATCGTATCCTTCGCGCAGGGCATTCACCGCCTCGACGATCCGCTCGACCACATCGGGTACCACGCGGACCTCGGACAGGCGGATGCCCTGCACCTGCAGCCAGCTGGCGATCTGCGCGATGTTCTTGTCATGCGTGCGGCCCGACAGTATCTCGTCGCCGATCACGACAAGGCCTGCAGTGTAGATGCGTTCGGTCATGACGGCTGGCGTAACGCGGTTGGCAGGCGAAAGCTACTCCGCAGCTTCGAGCTGCTCGTCGGCGCCGCGGGCATTGGCCCCGTGACGGCGAAACTCGAGCAAGCCGTCGTCGACCGGATCGTCTTTCATGCGCTTGCGATCGCTGACATATTCCTGGTTGAGCCGCCAGGGATAGGCCACCGCGTTGCGCGGCATGATTGCCTTGCTGCGCTGGATATAGCCCGAGGAGAAATCGAAGATGTCGTCCTCCTCGATCGCGGCCTCGGCCTGCTCAGTGAGGATCGGCTCGGTCACGTCGACACCGCGCTTCCTGCTGGTGTTCAGTACGCGGCAGACATAATCCGAATTGATATCCGCGCGCAGCGTCCAGCTGGCGTTGAGATAGCCGAACACCACTGCCAGATTGGGCACGTTCGAGAACATGCAGCCCTTGTAGTAGAAGTGCTTGGACAGATCGATCGGCTGGCCTTCCTTCGACAGCGCGATCTTGCCCGCGACCGCCAGCTTGAGACCGGTCGCGGTGACCACGATATCGGCGGGGATGAACTGGTCGTCGGTCAGCCGCACGCCGCCCTTTTCGAAGGCCTTGATATGCCCGGTAACGATATCGGCCTTGCCGCTCTTCAGCGCTTTGAAAAGGTCGTCGTCGGGGACCAGGCAAAGCCGCTGGTCCCACGGATTATAGGGCGGGGTGAAGGGCGCCAGGTCGCAATCCTCGCCGAGCGATTTGCGGATACGCTTGTGCAACGCCTCGCCCATCTTCTGCGGCTTGGTGCGCGCGCGCTTGAAGCCGATGTCCTGCAGCGTGATATTCTTCCACCGGGTGATCCGGTAGGCGACCTTCTCGGGCAGGATCTTGCGCAGGAAATTGGCCATCGCGTCCTTGGCCGGGCGGCTGAACATCCAGGTCGGCGTGCGCTGCAGCATCGTCACCTTGGCGGCCTTGTCGCTCATCGACGGAACGATGGTGACCGCGGTCGCGCCCGAACCGATCACGACGACATTCTTGCCGGTATAATCGAGGTCCTCGGGCCAGAACTGCGGATGGATCACCGTGCCTTCGAACTCGCCGAAATCAAAGCCCGGATCATAGGCCTCGTCGTAATCGTAATAGCCCGATCCGAGATACAGCCAGTTGGCGGTCAGATGCTTGCGTTCGCCTTCGCCGGTTTCCAGCGTGACATGCCAGCGCGCCTCGCTCTCGCGCCAGTCTGCGGCGATCACCTTGTGGCCGAAGCGGATGTGCTTGCGGATGTCGCGCTCGTCGACGATGTCGTCGAGATAATTGAGGATGGCAGGACCATCGGCGATCGACTTTTCGTGCTTCCACGGCTCGAAATCGAAGCCCAGCGTATGCATGTCGCTGTCCGAGCGGATACCGGGATAGCGGAACAGGTCCCAGGTCCCGCCTAAATTCTCGCGGCGTTCGACGATGACGAAGCCGTGGTCCGGCGCCTTTTCCTTCATATGCGCCGCCATGCCGATGCCGGAAATCCCCGCACCTACGATCATCACGTCGAAATCGGTCGCCGTATTCTTCATTGTTCTCTCCCAAGTGACGCGAACGTAACGCAGACTGGAGCGAAGCGCCAGCCTCAGTTGCAGCGCGCAACCTAACCGCGCGCAAAGACCATGCCGCTTGGCTCTCGCTTTCGGCCATGCGCTGCGGTAGGGCAGCCGCAAAGGGAGAGCCGTTAGAGCATGTCCAGTAGCGACAAGCCCGAGCTGCGGCGGGTTACATCGATCGATGTGGCCGAGCGGGCGGGAGTAAGCCAGTCAACTGTCAGCCGCGCGCTCGCGGGATCGGAGACGATTACCGAGGCGACCCGCAGCCGGGTCGAGCGCGCTGCCGCGGAACTTGGCTATCAGGTCAATGCCCGCGCTGCGGGGCTGCGCCGGGGCGAAACCGGGACCATCGCGATCGTCGTCATCGGCCGCGAGGGCGAGGGGCCGACCGCGATCAACCCGTTCTATTACAGCCTGCTGGGCAGCACCTGCGCCGCCGCCGCCGAGGCCGGCTATGAAGCGCTGGTGTCGTTCCAGGCCAAGCCCGAGCAATTCTTCGGCCACTACGTCGCACGGCGCCATGCCGATGGCGTTGTGGTCATCGGTACCGCGACGAATGAAGCCGCATGGGATTATTTCCGCAATTGCGCCGAAGAAGCGCCGCGCATGGCCTTCTGGGGATCGCCTTTCGACGACAGCGTCTGGGTCCGCTCGGACAATCGCGCGGGCGGGCAGTTGGCAGTCGAACGGCTGGTACAGGGCGGGGCGAAGGAAATCGTCTTCGTCGGCGATCCGACCTCTTCCCAGCGCCAGTTCCGCGAGCGGTACGAGGGTTATCGCAGCGCCATGGATGCCGCCGGCCTGACCCCGGGCGAAGCCGTGGTAAGCGCGGGCGAGGATCGTGTCGCGCAGGGCCGCAATGCCACTGCGCAGATGGTCGATAGCGGCGCGCGCTTCGACGGGCTGTTCTTCGCCTGCGATGCGATGGCGCTGGGCGCGCTCGAAGAACTCGCCGCGCGCGGGGTCGCAGTTCCCGACGACGTCGCCGTGATCGGCTTCGACGGGCTGGGCTCGGGCGCCTTCAGCGCGCCGCCGCTGACCACTGTCGAACCCGATTTCGCGCTGGCCGGCAGATTGCTGGTCGAAACCGCGCTTGCTTCCGAGGCGGAGCGTCCCGAGCGGCGCGTCGCGGTCCATCTTGTCGAGCGCGCCAGCGTGCGCTGACCTTGCCTGTTCCTGTGAGAGAGATATTCATGAAAACCAGTATTGCCTCCGTCCTTGCCGTCCTGTTCGCCAGCCAGGCGGCCTATGCGCAGGATTCCGAGCCGAGCCCCAATCCGGTCGAGGAGCAGGAGGTGGATGCCTCGGCACAGGACGGCCCCGCCGAAGGCAGCGGGATCACGGTCGATGCCGCCCCGGCGACAGCCAATCCGGGAGCCGACGACGGCGAAGCCGAGAAATGGGACGTCACCGCGCCGCGTGGTGCGACGATCCGGCAAGTGCCGATCCGCACCGATGAAGGCACGTGGATGGATGTCGATGTCTCTCCCGACGGGCGGATGCTCGCGTTTTCGCTGCTTGGCGATGTCTACACCATGCCGATTACGGGCGGCACGCCGACGCGCATTGCCGAAGGGCTGGCATGGGAAGTGCAGCCGCGCTTCTCGCCCGACGGGCGGCGGATCGCCTTCACCAGCGACCGCGGCGGCGGCGACAATATCTGGATCATGAATGCCGATGGTTCGGACAAGCGCCAGCTGACCAAGGAAGATTTCCGCCTGCTCAACCAGGCAAGCTGGTCGCCCGATGGCAATTACATCGTCGCCAAGAAGCATTTCACCACCCAGCGTTCGCTCGGTACCGGTGAGATCTGGCTCTACCACGTCTCGGGCGGCGGCGGCGTCAAGCTGGTCGCGCGCGCCAATGAAGCGCTGCAGAAGGAATTGGGCGAGCCGGTCTATTCGCCCGATGGCGGCGCGGTCTATTATTCGCGCAATGTCACTTCCGGCCCGATCTTCGAATATGCGCAGGATTCGACGCAGGGCACCTTCGCCATCGAACGCTATGATCTGGCGACGGGTGAAGTCACCACTGCGGTCAGCGGCTTTGGCGGTGCGGTCCGCCCGCAGCCGTCGCCAGACGGCAAGAGCCTAGCCTTTATCCGCCGCGACAAGGACCAGACCGAGCTGTGGATCAAGGACCTCGCCAGCGGCGAGCAGCGCATGATCTACGGCGATCTCGACATGGACATGCAGGAAACCTGGGCGGTCCACGGGTTCTACCCGCTGATCGACTGGACCCCCGATGGCAATGCGCTGGTCCTTTGGGCCGGCGGAAAGCTGCGCCGCGTCGCTGCCGATGGCAGCGGTGACAGCGTGATTCCCTTCAGCGTCAACGATACGCGCGGCGTGGCCGATGCGCCGCATCCGGTCATCCCGGTCGCGCCCGACAGCTTCACTGCCAGGATCCCGCGTTTCGCCAGCGTCTCGCCCGACGGGCGGACGGTCGTGTTCGAAAGCCTCGGCAAGCTCTACGCAAAGCCGGTCGCAGGGGGCACCGCCCGGCGGCTGACCTCGGGCAGCGATGCGGCGCTCGAACTCTGGCCGTCCTGGTCGCGCGACGGACGCCGGATCACCTATATTCGCTGGACCGATGACGGGCTCGGCCAGGTGATGAGCGCCAATGCCAACGGTTCGGGCGCGCGCGCGCTCACCCGCATGCCCGGACATTACGCGCAGCCGCGCTTCTCGCCCGATGGCAGCACGATTGTCTTCGAAAAACGTTCGGGCGGGTATCTGACCGCGCCCGAATATTCGGAGAACGGCGGCATCTACCGGGTCAGCGCCAGCGGCGGGGCGGCGCAGCTTGTTGCACGCGATACCTCGAACCCGCAATTCGGTGCCGCCAGCGACCGCGTGTTCATGCTCGGCCGCAACGACGGCAAGCTCCAGCTGCTCAGCGCCGATCTCGATGGCGAGGCGCGGCAGGTCCATGCCGAGGGCGAACTGGCGACCGAATACCATGTCAGCCCGCGCGGCGATTTCGTTGCCTTCCGCGAAAACTACGAAGTCTTCGCCACTCCGCTGATGCCCGGCGGGCAAGCGGTAACCGTGGGCGAAAAGGCGAGTTCGCTGCCGGTCGTGCGCGCGTCGAAGGGCGGGGCGGATTACATCGGCTGGACGCAGGATGGCGATATGCTGACCTGGACGATGGGACCGGTGCTCTATCGTGCCAGCGTGGCGTCGATGTTCGCCAACGCACCCAAGGACAAGGACGCTCCCAAATTCGTCCCGCCGACCAGCGGTACCTCGCTCGAGCGCACGATCGCTGCCGACAAGCCGCGCGGCACGGTTGCCATCACTGGGGCGAAAATCCTCACCATGGCGGGGGAAGGCGCGGGTGAAATCGCCAATGGCACCATCGTGATTACGGGCAACCGGATCGCGGCGATCGGCCCCGCGTCGAGCGTCACGGTGCCGCAGGGGGCGACGGTGATCGATGCGGGCGGCAAGACGATCATGCCGGGCCTGGTCGATGCGCACGCGCATGGACCGCAGGGCGTCGGCGACCTGGTCCCGCAGCAGAACTGGTCGCTGGTGCAGAACCTCGCGATGGGCACGACGACGCTGCATGATCCCTCGTCGAGCGCGAGCATGATCTTCTCGGCTTCGGAGCGGCAGCAGGCCGGGCAATTGCTCGCCCCGCGCATCTTCTCGACTGCGGAAATCGTCTACGGTGCGAAGGCGCCCAGCGTCTATGCGCGGATCGACAGCTATGACGATGCGCTGGCGCATATCCAGCGGATCAAGGCGCAGGGCGGGATTTCGATCAAGAACTACAACCAGCCCCGGCGCGACCAGCGCCAGCAGGTGGTGGCCGCCGCACGCGCGGAGAATATGCTGGTGGTGGCCGAGGGCGGCTCGCTGTTCGGCATGGACATGAATCTGATTGCCGATGGCAACTCGACCATCGAGCACAATGTCCCGGGCGAGGTCTTCTACGAGGACGTGCTGCAATACTGGCAGGGATCGCAGTCCAATTACACGCCGACACTGGTGGTGACCTATGGCGGTCTTGCCGGCGATCCCTATTGGCGACAGGCGACCGACGTGTTCGACAACCCGCTGATGGTCCACACGCCGCCGCGCCAGCTGATTGCGCAGACCGCTCGCCGCGTGACTGCCCCCGATTGGGCCTTTGTCGACGACGAGGCCGCGCGCGAAGCGAAGAAGCTCGCCGAACGCGGGGTCAAGGTCAGCATCGGCGCGCACGGCCAGCAGGCAGGTGTCGGCGCGCACTGGGAACTGTGGAGCTTTGCCCGCGGAGGAATGACCGCGGTCGAGGCGCTGCGTGCGGGGACCATCGAATCCGCCCGTTCGCTGGGCATGGACCGCGATATCGGTAGCCTCGAGGTGGGCAAGCTGGCCGACCTGCTGGTCCTGTCGGCGGATCCGAGCGAGAACATCCGCAATTCGGACAAGATCGACCGGGTCATGCTGGGTGGGCGGCTGTACGATGCGCGCACCATGAACGAGGTCGAGACGGGGACTACCCGGCGCCTGCCCTATTGGTGGGAATAGCCCAAAAAAATGGCGGCGCGGGAAACGACCCCGCGCCGCCTATTTCGGCGCCTGTCCAGCCGCGGTCAGGCGGCGCGAATATGGTTCAGGAAAGCATCGACGCGGCTCTTGAGCGCGCCTGCCTGGCCTTCGAGTTCGGAAGCTGAATTGAGTACCTGGCTGGCAGCGGCGCCTGCGGCGAGGCTGGTCTCGTGGACCTGGCCGATATTGGCCGAAACCTCTTCGGTCGAGCGTGCCGCCACATCGATGCTGCGGGCCAGATCCTGGCCGGCGACCGATTGCTGGTCGACCGCACTGGCGATCGAGATGGCGGTCGATTCCAGCTCTTTGACCTGCCCGGCAATCGAACGCAGTGCGCCGACGCTGGCACCGGTGGAATCCTGCATCGCGCGGATCTGTTCGGCCACTTCCTGCGTCGCGCGGCTGGTCTGTGCGGCCAGTTCCTTCACTTCGCTGGCAACCACGGCAAAGCCGCGTCCCGCTTCGCCGCCGCGGGCCGCCTCGATCGAGGCGTTGAGCGCGAGCAGATTGGTGCGCTGCGCGATCGACTGGATCAATTCGACGATCTGGCCGACCTGGTCGGCCGAGCTGGCCAGTGCGGAAATGGTGACATCGGCGCCATTGGCGGCATCGGTTGCCTTGCGCGCGAGTTCGGCGGAATGCGAGGCCTGACGGCTGATTTCGCCGATCGACATGGCAAATTCGTCCGATGCGGCAGCCGCAGCGGTAACCCCGCCACTGGCCTGCTCCATCGAGGCCGTGACCTGGTTGGACTGGTCGGCCGCCTGGTCGGCGACCGCGGCCATTCCCGAAGCGGTCGAGTTGAGCTGGCTGGCCGCCGTGGCCACTCCGCTGACGACATCGCTTACGCCGCCCTCGAAATCGTTGGCCATGCGGATCAGTTCGGCCTTGCGTTCGGCAGAGGCCTTCTTGCGCCCGGCAAAGAGCTCGTCGAGCTTATGGCCTGAGCGCAGGAACACCGACAGCGAGCGTGCGAGGTCGCCGATCTCGTCCTGCCGGTGCGTGTCGGACACTTCGATGTCGCGTTCGCCCCGCGCGAGGCGCGCCATGCCGTCCTTGAGCGTGATAAAGGGTTCGACGATGTGCCGCAGCACGAAGTGCATGCTGGCGAACCCGACCAGCAGCGATACGCCGGCGACGACCAGCGTCAGGACCTGCGCGGTCGGGGCGAAAGACGGATAATAGAAGCCCGCCTGGGCAAGGGCGGTGATCGCTGCCAGCCCGCCAAGCGAGAAGACCGAAGCGATCCTGACCTTGGCGGCCAGCGTTCGCTGCATGAACCAGCCACTCAGTCCGGTAAGCTCTTCGCCATCCATGGCATCGGCGATTTCGACTTCCGCGATTTCGTTGGCCAGGTCGTCCGCCATGATTGTACTATGCGCGTTCATCCCCAAGCATCCCCCTCTTAAGGCTGTATCAACCCTAAGGGGGAATACTTGAAATCGCGTTAAGCTGCGCGGATGAGCTGGAGGAACTGCGCGACCTGCGACTTCAGCGTGCCCGCCTGCGCTTCCAATTCGGTCGAGGAATTGAGCACCTGGCTGGCTGCTGCACCGGTCGCGAGACTGGTTTCGCGAACCTGCCCGATATTGGTCGACACTTCATCGGTCGAGCGCGCGGCGAGGTCGATGCTGCGTGCCAGGTCCTGCCCGGCGACCGATTGCTGGTCGACCGCGCTGGCGATCGCTGTGGCGGTGGTCTCGAGTTCCTTGATCTGGCCCGCGATCGACCGCAATGCACCAACGCTGGCGCCGGTCGAATCCTGCATCGCGCGGATCTGATCGGCGATCTCTTCGGTCGCACGGCTGGTCTGCGCGGCCAGTTCCTTCACTTCGCTGGCGACGACCGCAAAGCCGCGTCCGGCTTCGCCGCCACGCGCCGCCTCGATCGAGGCGTTGAGCGCGAGCAGATTGGTGCGCTGCGCGATCGACTGGATCAGTTCGACGATCTGGCCGACCTGGTCGGCTGAGCTGGCCAGTGCGGAAATCGTTTCATCCGCGCCGCTTGCGGCATCGGTGGCCTTGCGGGCGAGGTTGGCCGAATGCGACGCCTGGCGGCTGATCTCGTTGATCGACATGGCGAATTCGTCCGACGCTGCCGCTGCTGCGGTGACCCCGTTGGAAGCCTGCTCCATCGAGATGGTGACGTTCGAGGTCTTGGTCGAAGCCTGTTCGGCGGCGGTGGCCATCGAACCGGCAGTGACCCTAAGCTGGGCCGAGGCCGAAGCCACGCCGTTGACGACTTCGCCGACGGTGGTCTCGAAGCGTTCGGCGAAACGGACCATGTCCTGTCCACGCTCACGGCGATCGGCTTCGCGTTCCTGCGACAGCTTTTCCAGCTGCCAGGCGCGCTGGAGGAAGACCTCCAATGCGCGGGCCAGATCGCCGATCTCGTCATAACGGCCGGTCGCGGGAATATGCATGTCCTTCTCGCCATTGGCGAGGCGCGTGGCGACATGCGTCATGCGGTGCAGCGTGGTCGACACATCGCGGCCGAGATAACGCGCGCTCAACATTGCGATCGCAATGCCGATCGCGGCCACCAGGAAGAAGGCGGCGAACATCCACATCACCATCGCCTGCGACCCGGCGTCCGATTCTGCACCGATACGTTCGATTTCCTCACGCGAGGTGACGGCGAGATCGACGAAATCCTGTCCTTCGAAATACACGCTGTCGGAGAATTCCTGCCACTGCTCCTGCGTGCCGCGCGAACTTTGCGCGGCGTCGATGCGCAGGCGCATCCGGGCGAGCATCGCGTCGAGCTGGTCGATCTGCGGCAGCACCGAAGGGGCGACATCGGTCACCTGGCCTTCGAGCGCGCTGAGCACCCGGTCGGTGTCGTTGAACGCATCCTGCGCGGCGACCAGATCGCTGCGCTCGCCCGAAACGGCATAACGCTGCACGAACAGGCGCCCTTCGTTGGTATCTGCCACCATCCGTTCGGCGGACACGGCCGCCGCGGTGATCGCCATGCGTTCGGTGCGCGCTTCCAGTGCGAAATACCCGCCGAGGCAGGTGGCGGTCAGGCACAGCAGCACCACGGCAATATTGGCGTGCGAGATGCTCTGCAGCTTCTCGCCGACCGAGCGGTTGGACAGCCAGCCTTTCCAGCCGGTCGCAATTTCCTCGTCCGGCGCGCTGCCGGCCGGGGGCGGATAGGCCGGGCCTCCGGGTACATTGCCGGGCGACGAAATTTCGTGTTCGGCAACCATGCCGTTGACCATGTCATCAAGCGCGCTCATGCGACCTTGGTTTCCTTGTTCTTGGATTTGCGGGCGAGCGTGATCGGCTTGCCCAGATGCTGCCCGATTTCCTCGGGCGGCATGGCTTTGAAATAGAGCCAGCCCTGGATCTGGTCGCACCCTGCGGCGCGGACCATGGCGGCCTGTTCTTCGGTTTCGACGCCTTCTGCGGTGACCGCCATTTTCATCGCGCGTGCCACGGTGATGCTGGAGAGCATCATCGCGCGGCTGCCGTCGTCCTCGCTCGCCTGGACCACCAGGCTGCGGTCGAGCTTGAGCTTTTCGAAGCGGAACTGGCGCAGGAAGCCGATCGAGGCATAGCCGGTACCGAAATCGTCGAGCGAGATCCTGACCCCGAAGCTGCGAATGACGGCAAGGCTGCGCTCGGCGACTACCGGGTCGAGCACGAGGCAGGTCTCGGTAATCTCGAGTTCGAGGCGATGGGCATCGAAGCCGGTTTCCTCGAGGATATGCCCCAGCTGGATCGGAAATTCGGGATTGCGCAATTGTGCCGCGGAAATGTTGACCGACAGCGTAATGTCGCCCCACGCGAGCGCATCGCAGCAGGCCTGGCGCATTACCCACAGGCCGATCGCATTGATCAGCCCGCTTTGCTCGGCAACCGGAATAAAGACATTGGGGCCCAGTTCCTTGCCGTCGGGACGCGCCCAGCGGAGCAGGCATTCGACGGCCACGATCTCGCGCGTATTGCTGTCGACCAGTGGCTGGTAGTGTACGCGGAACTCGTCATTGGCGAGCGCATGGCGCAACTCGTCATCCATTTCCTTGAGCTCTTCGCGGCTGCGGTCGAAGCTGGTGTTGAACCAGGTGCAGCGCATCTTGCCGCCCTGTTTGGCGGCATACATCGCAATGTCCGCGCGGCGGAGCAATTCGGAGGAGGGCACGTCGTCCTGCATGGTCCGGCGGGCGAGACCGATACTGGCCCCCAGTGTCAGCCGGCGGTCCTCGACATGGATGGGCTTGGTCAGACGGTCGATGATCCGGCGGCACAGTCCTTCGAGGAGCGTTCCGGCGACCGGCCCGCCGATCATCATCGCATATTCATCGCCGCCAAGGCGATAGATTGTCGCCTCGCCATCGCTGACCTGCTTGAAGATTCCGGCGCATTCGCGGATCGCGGCATCACCGACGAAATGCCCGTAATGGTCGTTGATCTGCTTGAAGCCATCGAGATCGATCATCGCCAGAGCGACTTCATGGCCCTGCCGGTATTCTTGCTGGATATCGAAATGCAGTGCGCGGCGATTGGGCAGCAGAGTGAGGCTGTCGCTGCGTGAGAGCTGGTCGACGCGGCGCAGGTAGCGCACACCGAGATAGGCGCAGATGGCGGTGGCGACGCTGGACGCGAGCGCACCGAAGCCGAGAATGACCGACGGCGAGCTGAAATCGAAGTGACGATTGGCCAGCGCCACCAGCCAGGTCAGGATGAAAATGCCCACGAGCGCAGCCATCGGACCGAAGATGATCGTCCGCGTGCCGCCGCATTCGTCAGACTGGTACGAGCCCACCGTCATCCCTCAACACGCGCCTCTTATTACGATCCTTGCAGTGACTTAGAGTTCATTCGCTAAATAAGGGTAAATCAGCAGTTTACCTTGCCGAAGGTTCGCCGGATGAGGTTAGAACACGGCCGCGCGCTGGCGCGGCTGGGCGGCCATGGACGTGTCTTCGTGAATTGGCGCATAAAGCGACGATCCGAATTCGGCGGGCTTGAACCTTTCGGTCTGTCCGACCACTGTTTCACCCGCTCCGAGCATCAGCCAGCCATCGTTTGCAATACCACCGGCAAGCCGGTCGAAAGCGGTCGCGCGCGTCTGCGGGTCGAAATAGAGCAGGACATTGCGGCACATCACCAGGTCGAACCGACCGGGCGAGGGCGGAAAGTCGAGGATGTTGTGCTGCTGGAAGCGCGTCATTGCGCGAATCCTGTCGGTCGCCTGCCAGTGCCCCTTGTCCTCGATAAAGAAGTTCAGCATCTGCGCGACACTGATCCCGCGCTGGATTTCGAACTGGGTATAAAGCCCGTCGCGCGCGGTATCGATCGCCTTGCTCGACACATCGGTGCCAAGGATCTCGATCGTCCAGTCGGCCCAGCGGGCGGGCTGTTCGGCGAAGATCATCGCCAGGCTCAGCGCTTCCTGTCCGGTTGAGCAGCCGGCCGACCAGATCGTCAGCCGCTTCCGTGCTTCGCGTTTGCGCGCAAGGTCGGGCAGGACCTGGTTGGCGAGGACCGAGAAATAGGCGTTGTCGCGAAAGAAATAGGTCTCATTGTTGAGCAGGGCTTCGACCACCCTGGTCGCCAACTGCTGCTCACTGGGGCGTTCCAGCATGCAGGCGAGCTGATCGACATTCTCGATCTCGAATTCGCGGAACAGGCCGGACAGCGCGCTCGAAACACGCCAGCGGCGCCCTTCCGTCAATTGCTGTCCGGTACGCTGTGCAAGAAGTTCGCCGATGATGCGATGCGAAGCGTCGTCTACCGCCATGCGTCGGCTCCCGCGCTCGCGAGCAACTCGTCGGCGAGTTCGGCCGGGGGCAGCACGGCAGCCGCCTGTCCCAGTTCGGTCACGGCGCGGGGCATGCCCCAGACAGCACAGGTTTCGGCATTCTGGGCGAAGATCGTCCCGCCCGCGGACACGATCGACTGGGCGCCGTCGCTACCGTCGCGGCCCATGCCCGACAGCAGGACGCCGGCGACATGCCCGTCATAGGCCTCGGCGAGCGTATCGAACATCGGATCGACCGAGGGCATGCAGCCGCTCTTCACCGGATGATAGGCGAGCCCGAGCGTGTGGGAACCGCCCGATTTGCGCACCACCATATGGCCATGGCCGGGTGCGATATAGATCTTGCCGCGTTCGATCCGCACACCTTCGTCCGCGAGGACTGCGGGCCGTTTGGCGGCTATCTCCATCTGCTGGGCGAACACGGGAATGAAGCTGGGGGGAAGATGCTGCGTAACCAGGATCGGCAGGTCGAAATTCTTTGGCACCTGGGCGAGGAAAAGGTTGAGCGCGTGGATCCCGCCGGTCGAGGCACCGATGGCGACGATCTGCGGCGGCTTGCCGAGTCCCTTGGTGGCAGGGGCGGCGGAGTTCGCGTCGGGCGCGATGCCCTTGAGCGCGCGGATCTTGCCCAGCAGGGTCGACTTGTAATCGTCGTTGAACCCGCCCGGACGCGGCTTGAGCATCGTGTCGGCGGCCCCCAGCGAGAGCGCCTTGACGGTCGCTTCCGCGCCATCGGCGGTGAGCGAGGAGATAACGAGGACCTTGGTGTCGGGTGCGACTTCCAGGATCTTGGGAAGCGCTTCGAGGCCTCCCATGCCGGGCATCTCGAGGTCGAGCAGCATGACGTCGGCAGTCGCCGAAGCCAGCTCGCTGAGCCCGCTTTCCGCCGTGTTGGAGGTCGCGACGATCTCCATGTCGGTTTCAAGCCCGATCATGCGCGTGAACACCGTGCGCACGGTGAGCGAATCATCAACGATCATTACCCGCACCGGATCGGCGCAAGTCGGGTCGGAGGTGTCGGAAGCTACGGGTTCGGAACGGAGAAGCGCGCCCATGTCACGCCTCCTCAGGCCATGCCGACAAGCTGGAGCTTGATCTGCAATGTTTCGTGGTCGAACGGCTTCATCACATATTCGTCGGCGCCCGCGCTGATCGCTTCGCGGATATGCGCGACATCGTTCTCGGTCGTGCAGAACACGACCTTGGGCTTGTCGCCGCCATCACGCTGGCGCAGCTGGGTGATGAATTCGATACCGGTCATCACCGGCATGTTCCAATCGAGCAGGACCACATCGGGCATCCCCTCGGCGCATTTGTCGAGGCCCTCCTGGCCGTTCTCGGCCTCCTCGACATGGAAGCCCAGCGTCTCGAGAATGTGCCTCGAAACCTTCCGGATGACGCGCGAATCGTCGACGATAAGGCAAGATTTCATTTCAGAACCCTCTGGTGTTTCCCACCAATTCCTAGCTTGAGTAGGTAACTATTAGCTTAAGCCGCTTGCGCGATCGGTCCCGCAACCAGTGCTTCGACATCGATCAGCAAAGTCGGGCCGCCATCGGTTTCGACCATGCCGCGCGCCGCGGCCTGCCAGCCCTCGCCAAAACCGCCGGGGACCCCGACCGGCTCGCTGCGGGCCTCGCCCACATCATAGGCCTCATCGACCAGCAGCGCATAAAGATGGCCTTCGATATCGACCACTGCGGCGCGCTGGCCCGATGTGTCCTGCCGGCCATCGAAGCCAAGCGCGACGGGGCAATCGATCACCGTCAGCGCCTGGCTGCGCAAGGCGGTCAGCCCGCGGATGAAGGATGGCACGCCCGGGATGGGGGTGATGTCGTCGATCTCGATCACCGACTGCACGCGAATCGCGGGGATCGCAGCGCGGCGCCCGGCGATCAGGCACATGAGCAGGAGTTCGTTCATGCTGTCTTCCCCATACGAGCTTGCTTGAGCGCGTCGAGCAATGCGTCGCGGTCATAGCGGTAGATGGTGTCGTCCGCGGTCTCGGGTTGTTCGGGTTCGGGGCGCAGGCGGATCACGCGGCGCGCCGGACCGCTTGCAATGGGCGCGTTCTCGGCGAGTTCGATAGCGACATCGGCTTCCTCGCTTTCGTCGGTCGAGACGCGGTAGCCGGCGGCTTCAACCAATGGTTCGAGAATGGTCCGAGCCCAATCGCTCTCGGCGGGCAGGCGGCAGGACATCGGCTGGTCGGTGCGGCGCGGTGCGTGGTGCCTGGCGAACAGCGCATGGCCGTCGATCACGGGGACCGGCTGGTCGCCGATCAGTGTGACGCCTTCGACCGACGTATCGCCATGCGAGGGGATGATGTCGCCATCCATATCGGCAGCGTCGAGCACTTCGCGCACCACATAGACCAGTTCGCATTCCCCATCGGACAGGCGCAGCAGGCGGCACTTGTCTTCGGGCAAGTCGCCATATTCCTGGCCGACAAGCGAGAAGATCGCCCCGTCGATGACTGCCTGGGCGCGGACGCCCTCGATGTCGATCGCTTCGCGTGCAATCGTGTCGATGCGGCGGACCAGTTCGAGGCGGACGGCGCGGCGGCGGCCGTCGAGGCCGGTGAAGAGCATGACCGGATGGGTCTTGCGGCGTTCGACCTGTTCTTCCTCGACCACCCGCGTCGAACTGCGCATTTCGTTCACCAGCTCGCGCTGTTCCGCGATACTTGGCAGGTCGAGCAGCATCATTGGACGGCCATCGTCGAGCAGTGTGGTCCCGGCATAAAGCCTGGTTTCCATGATCGCGGGCGCGATCGGCTTCACCACCACGTCCTCGTGGTCGTAGACCCGGTCGACTGCGAGCGCGAAGACATCCTCGCTGGCAAGGCGGATGAGGACGAGCGTCTTGTCCTGCCAATCGGTGTCGTGATTGGCGTCCGTACCAAGGATTTCGCCGAGCGAGAGGCATGGCACACGCTTGCCGCGGAAGGTCATCAGCTGGCGTTCGCCCGCTTCGGCAAAGTCGACGTGGTCGCTCGACCCGAAAACGATTTCTTCGACATAGCTGCGCGGGATCGCGTAGCGCTGGCCATCGCTTCCCACGGTCAGCGCGGCGATGATGCTCAGCGTGAGCGGCAGTTTGAGATAGAAGCTGGTGCCTTCGCCCGGCTTGGTGGCGACGTCGATCGAACCGCCGACGCGTTCGATATTGGCGCGTACCACGTCCATGCCGACGCCGCGGCCCGATACCGAACTGACCTCGTCTGCGGTCGACAGGCCGGGTTCGAAGATCAGGTAATGCCGCCGCCGTTCGGACATCTTGTCGACTTCGGACTGGCTGTAGATACCCGCTGCAACGGCCTTGGCCGCAAGCCGGTCGGTGTTGATCCCGCGCCCATCGTCGGTGATGGTCAGGGTGATCTGGTTGCCTGCCTGACGCGCGGCGAATTTGAGCAGGCCGATCTCGCGCTTGTTCGATTTGAGGCGTTCGCCCGGGCTTTCGAGCCCGTGATCGATGGCATTGCGGATGATGTGGGTCAGCGGATCGCGGACCATCTCGACCATCTCGCGATCGAGTTCGACTTCGCCGCCCTCGAAATCGACCATGACCTGTTTGCCGAGTTCGTTCGACAGGTCGCGCACAAGCCGCGGCAGCGAGGTGAACAGGTGTTCGAGCCGCTGCATGCGCATGCGGGTGATCGAGGTGCGGACATCGGCAAGGATCGCGCTGAGGCGATCGAACGGGCCGTCGATGGTCGGCTGTTCGCCCGCTTCGCGCAGGCGCCGCGCGAGGTCGTTGCGCGCCAGGACCATGTCCGACACGCCCTTCATCACCTCGTCGAGCAATTCGGTGGGCAGGCGGATGGACCGCTGGACGCCCGCATTGGACGCAGCCTTCGGAGCCGCGCCTTCTTCGCTTGCCTCGGTCGGTGTTTCGGGAGGGGGCTGCGACGATGCGCCGCCGGTGACTTCGATCGTTGCGCCTGCCTGCAATGCGGCAATCAGCTGGTCGTCCCCGCCCTCGGGATACTCCTCGCCCGCCTCGATGGAATCGGTCATCTCGCTGATGCGGTCGATGATCGCGAGAACGGCGGATACCAGTGCACGGTCGGGTTCGCGGCGTCCGGAACGGCATTCGGCAAGCGTGTCTTCGGCCGCGTGGCTGAGCTTTTCCAGCCGCGGAAAATCAAAGAAACCGCAATTGCCCTTCACTGTGTGGACGAAGCGGAAAATGGTATCGAGCCGCGCCTTGTCAGAAGGATCGGCTTCCCAGGCGACGATCTCGCCGCCGCTCGCTTCCAGCATTTCGCGGGTTTCGGCCACGAAATCCGCCAGCAGGTCATCCATCATTGTAAGCCCCTCGTACGATGCGAACGGCTATGGACGAGGATGGTTAACTATTGGTTTGGGCGGAGCCAGCCTTTTCGGAAGGTGCGCGCAGCACGCGCCAGACGATAAACGCGGCCAGCGCCCCACCGGCCAGATTGGCGACCAGTTCGGCGGCATAAATCGCGGGCGAGCCCCAATATGCGCGCAGCACCCAGCCGAACGGCAGCATCACCAGGAACACCCGCGCGGCGCTCTGCGCGAGGGCGAAACCCGCCTTGTCGACGGCATTGAGCGCGCCATTGGCCACGATCAGCAGGCCGAACCCGGCATAGCCCCACACCGAAATCGCGAGATAACGGGAGAATTCCTCGATCACCGCAGGATTGTCAGTGAAGATGTCGGCAAACCAGTCACCGGTGAAGAACAGCACCAGCGCGGTCGCGAGGCCATAACCGATGCAGAACAGCCCCGACCACCACATCGCCCGGCGCGCGCGATCGGGTCGCCGCGCGCCCCAGTTCTGTCCCACGATTGCGCCGATCGATCCCGATAGTGCGAGCAGGGGAACGACTGCGAAACTCTGCAGCCGTCCGGCCGCACCGAAACCCGCGACCGCCGCCTCGCCCTGGCTGGCGAGCAGCGCGGTAAGGACCGATAGGCCGATCGGATTGATCGCGTTCGAAAAGGCGGCGGGGGCGGCGACCGAGAGGATCGCCTTGCTCGAAGCGCCGACATCGCAATCGCGGATCGCAGCGGGGTGGATGTGCAGTTTTGCGCCCCGGATCAGCCACAGCGCGACAAGAATCGCGATGAAGAACCCGGCAATGGTCGCATAGGCGGCACCGGCGATACCGAAACCGGCAATACCGAACGCGCCGGTGATCAGGATGGGATCCAGGATCCAGTTGGCCACCGAATAGGTCAGCGAGACATAGCTGGTCTTGCGCGCCTCGCCCTGTCCTCGCAGCACGCCATTGAGCCCCATCTGCAGCAACATGATCGGCAGTCCCAGCGCATAGGGGCGCATGTACTGGCCGATCAGTGGGAGCAGGTTTTCCGAGGCCTGCATCAGCCGGAACAGCGGATCGAGCAGCAGATAAAGCCCCAGCCCGAGCAGGAGCCCGGCGACCAGCGCGAAGACCGCGCCGAAATTCGCCCGCCGCTCGGCGCGCGAAACGTCGCCTTCGCCCAGCGCGCGGGCGATGACCGAATTGATGCCGACCATCACGCCGACGCCAAGGCTCGAAAGCGCGATGGTGATGGGGAAAATGAAACTGACTGCGGCCAGTTCCTGCGCGCCCAGCTGGCCGATGAAATAGGCATCGATCAGCCCGACCGACATGATCGCCGCGACGCCGAAAATCATCGGCATCGTCTGGCTGACAAGATGGCCGCGAATGCTCCCGCGGGTGAGTTTGGCCATCTCGCTCATCGCGCGCGGCGTTAGCGGGGCGGGGCTACCTTGCATAGCGCCAAGTCCTGCCATCTTGCGGACTCGCGCCCGCCCGTGCGATACAGGTCCTCAAACAAAACCCCTTACGGAGAGAGCTTGCCATGGCCACGCAAATGAAGACCCGCGATTTCGAATGCAGCGATGCCGAATGGCAGGCGCGGCAGGATCTGGCGGCATGCTATCGCATCTTCGACCATCTCGGCTGGGGCGAAAGCATCTACAACCATATCTCGGTAGCCGTGCCGGGCGAGGAAAACGTTTTCCTGATCAACCCCTTCGGGCTGCTTTACGACGAGGTCACCGCGTCCAACCTGGTCAAGATCGATGTCGAGGGCAACAATGTCGGCCCGTCGCAATATATGGTCAATAAGGCGGGCTTCACCCAGCACGCCTATTTCCATGAAAAGCTGGGCACCCGCGCCAATGCGATCTGCCACGTCCACACCACTGCCACGATGGCGGTGTGCAGCCACAAGGACGGGCTGGTGCCGACCAATTTCTACGCCTGCAATTTCCAGGGGCAGATCGGCTATCACGATTTCGAAGGCGTCACCGTCCGCAGTGAAGAGGGCGAGCGGCTGGTCCAGAACCTCGGCGATCATTCGATCCTGATGCTGCGCAATCACGGCCCGGTGGTGATGGACAAGACCATCCAGGGGATGTTCGTGAAGATGTGGGCGCTCCAGCGGGCGTGCGAAATCCAGATCGCCACGCTCAGCCAGGGCGAAGCCAATGTGATCTCGCAGGATGTGGTCGACGTGCACCAGCGCGACCTGTCGGTGATGCAATCGCAGGGCGGCGCAGGCGTGTTCGATTTCGAAGCGTGGAAGCGCCGCGTGTCGAAAATCGACGACAGCTGGAAATCCTGAACCCGGCCACAGGCGCAGGACGTAAGGTACAGCGCGCATGACCGGAATGACCGTCAACGGGAAGCCGCTCCGCTTCCTGATGGATCCCGACACCCCGCTGCTGTGGGCGCTGCGCGATGCGGCCAATTTGACCGGCACCAAGTTCGGCTGCGGCGAGGGTGATTGCGGCGCGTGCATGGTCCATGTCGATGGCGAGGCCCTGCGCAGCTGCCTGATCACCATTGCCGAAGCCGAAGGGCGCTTCATCACCACGATCGAGGGGCTGAGCCGCGACCGTTCGCACCCGGTGCAGCAGGCAATGGTGGCCGAACAGGCGATCCAGTGCGGCTATTGCACGCCGGGCATCGTCATGGCGGCGAGCGCGCTGCTCGCCAAGAACTCCGCGCCGTCCGAAGCGGAGATCAAGGCGGCGATCCCCAATCTGTGCCGCTGCGGGGTCTATCCGCGGCTGGTCCGCGCGATCCAGCGGGCGGGGCGGGTGACGCGGCGGACCGAGACGATCAGCGCCGCACCCGCGCCGGGGATCAGCGCCGGGGACGCCGCGCAGGAAGTCCCCGCGATCAGCGCCCCCGAACCAAGCGAATAGCCGGGCGCGCGCAGCCGCGCACCCGGCCATCGGTTCAATATTCGCCGTCGGCCTCGGCTACCTCGGCCGCCGCAGCGGCACCTTCGGCAGTGGCCCGGGTGATAAGCTGCTGGGCCTCGGCAATGGCATCGGCTTCGCTTAGTTCGCCATCCTTGATCTCGTTGGCGATGGTCAGCAGGCGGCCCGAAATGACCGTGCCGGTCTGTGCCTCCTCGGCAATTGCAATCCCGCCATTGGCCTCCGCCACCGCGTCCCATTGCTTGCGCACGGCTGCCCAGTAATCCGCGGTCGCCGCCCAATAGTCGTCGGCGGCGGCGACATTGTAATCGTCGAAATGATCATAGGTGTTGAGGACATATTCCTGCACCACCGGCGCCAGACCGTCCTCACCCGCACTGTCGGGCATCATCTTGGTGTTGTCCTGCCAGTGGATCCAGCCGGTGGGGGTCAGCTGGTGGCGGTTGATCGAGGCATAGCGATCGTAGACCGGGTCACGCACCGCATCGCGGCGGGCAAGCGGGCGCCAGGTCCAGTTCGAACGCCAGCGGCGGATGCCCTGGCTATCCTGCCATTCGCCCCACCCGGCATAGCGCGGGCTGTCATCGACCTGATAGACCGTTTGCGACCAGCGGCCATTGCGCAGCCGTTCGGGCATTTCCATCCATTCCCAGCTGTTGGGGCCGGTATAGGCGAGGATTTTCTCGGGCTCGTATTCCCAATCCTGGCGCCAGTGCTTGATGACGAATTCCTCGCCCTCGGCGCCGACCACCAGCAGATGCTGGAGGATGATCTTGGTGCCGGTATCCTCGATCACGCGGACCGACTCGTGCCCGCCCGAAGTCTTGCGGTCGAGCGGTTCGTATCCCGCCATCCACGGCGTCGATTCCTGCATATCGAAGCGGACCTTGTAATCGCCCGCCATGCTCAGGATGGTGGCGCGGTCGCGCTCGAACTGCGCGGTTTCGACTGCTTCGCCGCGGTCCGCAATCGGGCCATCAGCCAGTGCTGGCGCGGCGACGAGCGCGGTGGCGAGCAGGGCGGTGCGAAAGAAAGTTCGTATGTTGGTCATGGTGTCCTCCCTCAGAACTGGAAGCTGAGCGAAACGCTCGCATTGCGGCCGGGCCGGGTATAGGCGTCGGTCGTGGTGGATGTGGCCGAGAGACCCCTGACGTCCTGCCAGTAGGCGTATTTCTCGTCGAAGATGTTGAAGATACCCGCGCGCAGTTTGAGCGCGTCGGTCACGGCGAAGAACGCCGTTGCGTCGAGGATAGTGAAGGCATCGGGGCGATAACCGCCGTCGGTTTCGTCGAGCGGTTTGCGTGCGTGGTGCGTCGCGATCAGCTCGCCGCCGAAGCGGCCCTGCGGCTCGCGATAGCCGATGCCGACCACCAGATTGAGCGGATCGATCGTGTCGAGCGGGCGGGGTGCGGCGCCCGGGGACAGGATGTCGCCATCGGCATAGGCGATCGCGAAGCGGCTGTAGAAGCCGTTGCCCATGCGGAAATTCGCCTTGGCTTCGACGCCCTCGATCTCGACTGCATCGTAATTGACGAACTGGTACTGCGCCGGGTCCATCGGGGTGAACGACCCGCCCACGACCTGCTGGCTGATGAAATCGTCATAGTCGGCAGTGAAGGCGGCGATTTGCAGCGACACTGCCTCGGTCGAAAACTTGATCCCGGCTTCCCAGCTCTCGCTGGTTTCGGGGCCGAGATCGGGATTGGGCAGCGAGGTGTAGCCGAATGCGAGGTTTTCGAAGAAGTTGTTCACCTGGTACGGTGTCGGTGCGCGGAAGCCCTGCGCGTAATTGCCATAGAGCAGGACATCGTCCGCCAGCTTGACCGTCACGCCCAGCTTGGGCGACAGGCGATCGTCGCTCTGCGCCGACCCAGCGAAGCTCGGCAGCAGCGGGTCGTCGGTCGGATCGAGATCGTAGAAGTCGTACCGTAGCGCGGGAAACAGCGTCACCGCCCCATCGAGGAAGCTGAATTCGGTGGCGAGGAACACGCCGCCGAGCATGAAGTCGGTGGCGGGGAAGGCGCGCGTCGGGAACACCTCGCCAAACGGCGGTTCGGTGCCGTCGCGCAGGCCCTCCTGCCGCGTCCAGCTGACATCGCCGCCAAAGGCGAGCGTGGTGCGGAAGGCATCGTCGCCGAACACGCTGCGCGCTTCGGCAGACAGGCCGTAGACCTCGTTCTCGAAGGTGTTCAGCCGTTCGCGATCGGGACGCGGCGTAGCGCTGACGGTCGAGCGGTCCTCGTCGGTGAACTGCACATCCTCGCCCGTCTGGTAGTAGGCCGCGGCATGCGCGTAATCGATCGCGCCTTCGCCGACGTAGGTCCAGTCGAGCGACACGCGCCCGCGCTCGGTGGTGTCGCGCGCGGTCAGATCGTCGACGATCCAGCTGGGGGAGGGACCGAAGAGGAAGGCCGGACCTTGCCCGGACAGAATATCGGTAGCGACCTCGGTTTCGAGATATTCGCCCGACAGCCGGAACCGGTGCGCGCCGGTGTCCCACACCAGCTTGCCGAGGAATGCGTTGGATGTCCCGTCCTGCGGGTTCGGCAGCGTGCGTTCGCTGCCCAGACCGCCGACTTCACCGGCGTTTTCCAGCTCGTGAAAGTCGCGGCGGGTGTAGGACAGCATGGCCGAAAGATCGCCGAACAGGCCTGCGATCGCTGCGGTCTCCGTGAACTCCTCGTCGGCGCTCGAATAGGAGGCACGGGCAAAGCCGCCGAACCTCTGTCCCGCTTCAACGAGGTCGACCGGGTCGCTGGTGGTGAAGCTGATCGCGCCAGCCAGCCCGTCGCTGCCGTAGAGTGCGGAGGCGGGGCCGCGCAGGATCTCGACCGATTTGACCAGCGAGACATCGGTGTACCCGCCGCGTCCGGCATCCTGCGCGCCAAAGGAAAAGCCTTGCGGGCTGCGGATGCCGTCGACCTGGATCAGCACGCGATTGCCGCCGATGCCGCGGATGACGAAGTCCTCGTTACGGGCGCGACCGGTGGCGCCGAGCGCGGCACCGAAGCGGGCGGGCGCGCGGCGCACCGATACACCGGGTTCGTAGCGCACGAGGTCCTTGATGTCGGTGGCCAGCTCATCGGCGATCTGCTCGTCATCGATGACGGTGATTGTGGCCGGGGCATCCTCGATCTGGAGCGGGGTGCGCGTGGCCGTGACGACGATCTGGTCATCCCCCGGCAAATCCTCCTCGGCAGCGATGGCCGGCGCCGGAACACTTGCTGCGGCCAGCGCGGCGAGTGCAGAACCCAGCTTGAGTGCGGTCTGCCGCTGGCCTGCCGCCATGCCCGAGGCGCGCGCAGTGCGTTCGAATGTCGATCCCATGATTTCCCCTGTTGATGCTGTTTTGCGTCCGCGGTGCTGATATTGCGACTCACTCGCATTTGCAAGACGTCTCTGGGAATTTCGACATTTGCCCTCTTTCCGTCAGCGTTTGGCTGGCGTAGCGAGCCGGAAAAGGAGATCGACCGATGAAAGCGACTATCTGGCACAACCCGAAATGCGGCACTTCGCGCAAGACGCTGGCAATCCTCGAGAACCTGTCGCGGGTCGAGGTTGAGGTGATCGAATATCTGAAGGATCCGCCGAGTGCGGAGAAGCTGGCGCAGCTCTATAAGGATGCGGGCATCGCGCCGAACGCGGGCCTGCGCCTGCGCGGAACCGATGCTGCGGAGCGTGGCCTGCCCGAGGCTTCGGCGGCGGATGTATTGGCGGCGATGGCGGCAGACCCGATCCTGATCGAGCGTCCGCTGGTCGAAACCGACAAGGGCGTCCGCCTGTGCCGGCCGCAGGACACCGTGCTCGAAATTCTCTAGCGGCGGTCCTGCGTCAGCGCAGCGTCGGCCTGCAGCGCGCGAGAGCCATAGACGAACACGATCGCGCACAGTGCGACGATCAGCCCAAAGCCGAGCCAGTCGGAATGGTTGTACAGCCAGACGCCCAGCGCGGGCGCGTAGATGAAGCTCGCGCCCGCGACCGAGGCGGTGACCCCGCCCGCCTGGCCCTGTTCGGCGCGGCTCAACGCCAGCGACGTTCCCGACGTATTCCCGGGCCGGAACAGGCCGAAGCCGAGCGAGGCGATCGAATATCCCAGGGCGATGGTATGAATGGTCTGTCCCAGGCCCAGCACTACCGTGCCGGCCGCAGCGATGGCGATGCCCCATAGCGAAGCCGCGCGCGGGCCGAGATTGAGGCGCGGGATCAGGCCCCATTGCGCGAGCAGCGTGGCAATCGCACCCGCCATGAGCACGAGCCCGACCGGTCCGGCTCCCGCCGCGGGATCGTCGCGCAGGCCAAGGCGGTCGAGCACGAGGAAGCCCGCAATCCCCAAGATCATGGCCTGCGCATGCCCGCCGAGCAGTCCCGAGATCACCCAGGGCCGCAGGCGCGGTTCGAACCAGCGCAGCTTGCCCGGCACACGCCCGTCGCCCTCATCCTCGTCCTCGGAAACGTCGGCAGTCGGACTGCCGGAATAGGGCGCGTCATAGGCGCTCCCGCGCGCGGCGAATTGCGGTTCGTCATCGGGCAGCCGCAGGCGGAGCGCGATCAGCGTGACCAGCCCGATCAGCGCAAAAACCAGAAACGGTCCGGCCAGGCCCAGCACGGGCATCACCATGAGCGGGGCAAGTGCGGGGCCGATCACCGTACCGAGCCCGAAGCTCGACGCAATCAGCGACAATGCCTGGGTGCGTTCCGAACGCGGGGTGCGGCTGGCGACATAGGCCTGGACCGCGGGCGGCGCGGCGCTGCCGAACCCGCCATAGAGGCTGCGCGCGGCGGCAAACAGCATCAGCGCCCAGAACGCGGGCAGGATGCCCGCCAGCCCCAGCCACAGCATGAGGCCGCACAGCAGGAAGCTGGCGATGAAGCCGAGCATGCCCAGCGCCATCATCGCCTTGCGCCCGCGCTGGTCTGATCGCTGGGCCCAGATGGGCGCGCAGATCACCCACAGGAGCGCCGACCAGCTATAGGCGAGGCTGATCCACACATCGTTCACGCCCAGCGACGTGCCGATCGAGGGCATCACCGACTGCATCGCCGTATTGCCCGCCGCAGTGGTCAGCATGACCGCGAATAGCAGCGCCATCCGCCCGCGCGGAATGGTACGCGCCGGGCGTGCCGGAGACGGCGGTGCCAGCGGGGCGGTGGGGTCGACATCGGCCATCGCCAAGGCGGTAGGCGCGCGTTCGCCTCCTTGCAATGGCACAGCGGGGCTGGCAAACCGGCAGTTCAGTGAAACAGTCACAGGGTACGCGATTTTGACCGGACATCAGGGCGTTGGCACCATTTCGCGGCCACGGCTGCGCACACGCGCGGCGCGTTTCTTCGGCCAGTGGGGGGTGTTCTTCCGCGGCTTTGTGGAAGAACCACGGATGGTCGGCTCGATCATCCCGTCTTCGCGTTTCACGATCCGCAAGATGCTTGCCCCGGTCGAATGGGACCAGTGCGAGGTGTTCGTTGAATACGGCCCCGGGGTCGGGACTTTCTGCCAGCCGGTGCTCGACCGCTTGCGCCGCGATGGTACGCTGATCGTGATCGACACCAACCCGCTCTATATCGATTATCTGCGCAAGCATTTCCGCGACAGCCGCTTCCACGCGGTCCACGGGTCGGCCGCCGATGTGGTCGAGATCGTCAAGGCGCATGGCCATGACGGCGCCGATTACGTGCTGTCGGGCCTGCCCTTTTCGACCCTGCCCGATGGCGTCGGCCCGGCGATCGCGCAGGCGACCTATGACGTGATCCGCCCGGGCGGGGCCTTCCTCGTCTATCAGTTCTCGGCCAAGGCGCGCGACTTCATGGCGCGCCATTTCCGCCGCATCGATCGCGGGTTCGAACTGCTCAACGTGCTTCCCTGCCAGCTCTTCTGGGGCTGGAAGGACCGCGAAAGCTAGTCTTCGGCGTCGGGTACGGGGGCGTCGGGCACCGGGGCGTCGGTCAGGCGGCTGAACTGCGTGTGCACGGCTGCCATCACGCACACCATCAGCACGATCATCACCGCGTTGAGCAGCCCCGATACGATCGCCTCGCCCAGCAGCGCGCCCTGTTCCCCGGCAAGAGCGAACACGAGGCCGAGAACCAGCGAAACCACCGCCGATACTACGATGAAGGCGACCGTCAGCAGCAGGTAGAACAGGAACAGGCGCATGCTGTTGCCGCGCGTCAGCGACCACGAGCGTTGCAGCGCCTTGACCGGATTGAGTTGCCCCTCGATCGCAATGACGGGGGCGGCAAGCGACAGCTTGGTCACGATATAGCAGATGACGACGAAGGCGATGATCCCCGTGAGCACGACGAGCGCGTTCAAACCGGTGAGCGCGCCGACGGTCAGGAGCAGCGTGGCGACGATCACGATCAGCGCGGTCTGCAGCAATTGCGCCCCGATATAGCTGGGGACCGAGCGCGCGCCGGTCGCCAGCGCTTCGCCCACGGTGGGATTGGCGCGCCGCCGGACCAGGGCCAGCATCGCCAGCAGCCCAACGCCCTGGATCAGCGCGAGCAGCAGGAATACCCACCAATATTCGAGATACAGCTTTGTCACCGCCGCCATCACGGTTTCGAAGTCACCGCTCGCCTGCGCGCTTTGCATAGTGCCCATCTCGGGCACGGCGATCATGAAGCCGGCATAGGGCAGGAAGAAGAAGACGCCCGCCAGCACCGCCAGCAGGCTTATATTGCGCGACAGCAGCCCCATGGTGTCCTTCCACGCGGTGTCGAGATCGAATTTCATCCAGCGGGTCTCCCGTTTGCCCCTTGATAAGCGCTTCGCCAGTCGCCACGCAATCGCGCATGTCGTCTGCACCCCCCGAAACCGTCGAATGGCGCGCCGAACCCGGCCGTATCGGCTATCGCGACGCGCTCGAAGCGATGACCGCGCGCAATCGCGCGATCGCCGAGGGCGAGGCGCGCGAGATGGTGTGGCTGCTCGAACACCCGCCGGTCTATACGGCGGGAACCAGCGCCGATGGTGTCGAATTGCTCGACCCGCGGTTCGAAGTGGTCGAGGCCGGGCGCGGCGGGCGCTATACCTATCACGGACCGGGCCAGCGGGTCGGCTATGCCATGATCGACCTGCGCGAGCGCGGGCGCGATGTGCGCTGTTTCGTCCATGCGCTCGAAGGCTGGGTGATCGCCACGCTGGCCGATATCGGCGTGACCAGCTGGCGCAGCGCGGGCCGGGTCGGCATCTGGACAAGGGATGTCGATGGCCGCGAAGCCAAGATCGGCGCGATCGGCGTGCGGGTGCGGCGCTGGGTGACCATGCACGGCTTCTCGGTCAATCTCGCGCCCGATCTGTCGCACTTCACCGGCATCGTCCCCTGCGGGATCGAGGAATTCGGCGTGACCAGCCTCGAACGGTTGGGAATCGATCTTGCGCCCGCGGCCTTCGATGAGGCATTGCGGGCGCGCTTCGGGGATTTCCTCGCGGCGCTCGAAGGAAAGGCCAACGCGCTGCCATGATGATACGTCCAGCTGTCTTGCTTGTCGCTGCCACCGCGATCCTGTCCGGCTGCGGCGATGATACGCCCCCGGCGGAGACCGAGGTCGAGGCCGAGCGCAACGCCAAGGGTGAAGTAATCGGCGGAACGATCAGCGATGCGATGATCCCGCTCGACCGGCTGCGCTCGCAGTCGCCGCCGGTACGCGAAGCGCCGAGCCAGCCGTCCGCCGCGGCGCCAGCCAGCGACGCGCCGGCCGAACCCGAGGAAGCCAGCGAACCTGCGCCTGCTCCGGTGATCGCGGAAGAAGCAGGCGACGACCCTGCCGGGGACTAGTCAGTCCTCGCCGAGCAACCGCCTGGCGCGCTCCAGATCGGCCTGGCCGACGCGGCGCTCGCCCACCGACAACATCGTTGCCCCGGGATTGGTCGCAAAGGCCGAGACGATCTTGTGCGCGTCGGAAATTTCGCTTTCGAGCGGGGCGAAGGCGGCATTGATGCCCTCGACTTGCCCAGGGTGAATGGCGAACATGCCGGTGAACCCGTCCGCCCGTGCCGCATCGGCAATGCGGATAGCCGCTTCACTGTCGCGGACATCGCGGAACGGGTGTTCGATCGCGCCGATACCGCGGGCATGGGCGATCAGCAGGATCTGCGCGCGGACCTGCGCCAGCGCATCGCCCCACCGCCCGCCGGGCCCGCGCAGGCGGCGCGCGCCGATGGCATGAGCCAGCCCGACCGCATCCCAGGTCATCGCCGACACGCGCGGGTGCAGCTCGTCTGCCAGCCGGCGGATCGTCAGCGCGCTGGCGGGGGTCGAACCCAGTTCGGGCATGATCCGCGTGATGTTGGCGGCCAGCCCCAGCCGGTCCTCGAATTCGTACAGGACCGAGGCCAGTTGCCGGATATCGTCCGCGCCGCGGCATTGCGACAACACGATCCCATGCGGCGAGCCGTCCATCGCGGCCTCCAGATCGTCGCGCCAGTGCGGGGTGCCAAGCGCGGGGATGCGCACCCAGCGTTCGAACTTGCGCTGCGCCACCAGCTGTTCGCGATGCAGCCGCAGCCAGGTCGTCGCAGCGATCCGGGCGGTGGCCTGCTGGGCAGCACGAAGGGGCCGGGCGAGGTCGATGACCACTGCCTCGGCCCCCGTGCCCGCTGCCGAGCCGATCGCCTTCTCGTTATCTGCCGGGATGAGAATCCACGACCGCATTCAGCCTCCGAAGTGTCGCCGCACGGCGACTCACTCGGCCGCAGCTTGCTCCTGCTTAGTTAGCATCGGGTAATCGATGTATCCGGCAGGTCCCTGACCATACCAGCTATGCGGCACATTCACATTCGGCGCAATCTCCGCACCTGTCCGGAAGCGTGCCGGCAGGTCGGGATTGGAAATGAAGTCGCGGCCCCAGCTGATCGCGTCGGCTCGGTCGGCCTCGAGATCGGCCACGGCGCCCTCGGGCGTGTAATCGCTGTTGATCACCAGGGTCCCGGTATAGAGTTCGCGGATCAGCGGGCTCTGTTTGGGGACGTCGGTGCTGCCGAAGGTGCCGTCGGGACCTGGCTCGCGCAGTTCCAGGAAGGCGACGCCGAGTTCCTCGATCACCCGCGCAGCGGCGCCGAAGGTGGCCGCCGGGTCGCTATCGTCGCAGCCCTGCGTTTCGCCATTGGGCGACAGCCGCACGCCGACGCGGTCCCCGCCCCAGACGTCCACCAGCGCGGTCAGCACTTCGCGCAGGAAGCGGCTGCGGTTTTCCGGGCTGCCGCCATAATCGTCATCGCGCAGATTGGTGCTGTCGCGCAGGAACTGGTCGACCAGGTAGCCATTCGCGGCGTGCAGCTGGACGCCGTCGAACCCGGCTTTTTTCGCGTTCTCGGCAGCGTGACGATAATCCTCGACCACGCGTGCGATTTCATCGACGGGCAGGCCCCGCGCAGCTTGGTAATCCTTGCGCCCTTCGAAGGTATGCGCATGGCCCGGCGCGGTCGTCGTGCTGGCGGACACCGGCGGGTTGCCACCGAGGAAATCGGGGTGCACCAGACGGCCCATGTGCCACAGCTGGAGAACGATCAATCCGCCTTCTTCATGGACGGCGTCGGTAATCGGCTTCCAGCCTTCGACCTGTTCATCGCTCCAGATTCCCGGCGCGGCAGGCCAGCCGAGGCCTTCGACGCTGATCCCGGTGGCTTCGGAAATGATCAGGCCGGCGCTGGCACGCTGGCGATAGTAGGTTTCCATCATCTCGTTGGGGACCGAGCCGGGCTGGGTCGAACGACCGCGGGTCAGCGGGGCCATGAAGATGCGGTTCTTTGCTTCGAGAGCACCCATGGTGAGCGGCTGGAACAGGCTTTCGTGCATGCGGGCAAATCCTTTTTGCTGGCGCGAGTTGGCCATTGAGCTAGGGGCGGGCCATGGGCAGCGCAACCGCCACGCCGGACAAGAATGGCTATCAGGCAAGTGCATGGCACTTCGCCGCGCTGGTCGCTGGAAACATCGCGCTGGCGCTGGGGCCATGGCTCGTCCGGCTGTCCGACACCGGCCCCGTCTCTGCCGGTTTTTGGCGCCTGCTGCTGCCGCTGCCGGTGCTGGCGCTGCTCGCCTGGCGGGGGCGCTCGCCCGGGCCGATCGACGGGCGGTTGGTGATGCTGTGCCTGCTCGCCGGTGCGTTCTTCGCAGTCGATCTCGCCAGCTGGCATGTCGGGATCGAACGGACCCGGCTCGCCAATGCCACGCTGTTCGGCAATTCGGGCAGCGTGATCCTGATGGCCTGGGGAATCATCGCGGCGCGGCGTGCGCCGTCGGGACAGGAAGGGGTGGGCGTGCTCGCGGCGCTGGTCGGCGCGGGCATATTACTTGGTCGCAGCCTGGAGATTTCCGCGACCACCTTCGTCGGCGATTTGTTTTGCCTCGCGGCGGGTATTTTCTACGCCTTCTACCTGCTCCCGGCACAGCGAGCTCGCACGGCGTTGGGACCGTGGGAGGTGCTGCTGCTGGTCAGCCTCATCGCCGCGCCGGTGCTGCTTGCCATCGCGCTGGCTGCGGGCGAGCCGGTATGGCCGGGCGACGCGGGGTGGACGCCGGTACTGGTGCTCGCGCTCAGCAGCCAGCTTGTCGGGCAGGGACTGCTGGTCTTCTCGCTACGCCATTTCCCGCCGCTGATCATCGGGATGGCGCTGCTGACCCAGCCCGCCATTGCCGCCACGGTCGGCTGGCTGGCATTCGGCGAATTGCTGGCCCCGCTCGATGTCGTCGGCATGGTGCTGGTCGGTACCGCGCTGGTGCTGGCGCGCGCGGGGCGGCCGGGCCGGGTTCGCTAACCCCTACCAAAAGACCTTGTTGAACCGGGTCACGTGGCGTTCGAACCGATCGAGGTCAGGGCCCACGAGTGTCAGTCGCGTCTGCCGGGCGAGCTTGTCGGCCTGATCCTTGAGCAGCGTCTGGCGCCGCTCGTCGCGGATCGGTACCGCGGCGTTGGCAAGCGTGTCGAGCATGACTTCCGCAGCGGTGGGCGAACTTGCCACCGCGCTGCGGATCGCTCCGAACCCGCGGCTGACGTAATGGTCGAAATCGTCGGGCAGCGGGATCACCGGACAATCGTCGCAATCCTCGCCGCAGATATCCTTGCGCAGGTCGCGCCGCCCGATCTCTGCAGTCGCCGCGCCGAGCCAGTGAAGCGCGGTGATCGCGGTAAAGGGATCGTTGATCCCGGGCGATAGCGCGCGCAGCCCGATCTCGACCAGTTCGTCGATCAGGAACTGCGGGTCCTGTTCGGGTGTCCGGGTGGAGCCGAGCGTGAAACAGCCGCGGATGCGTTCCTCGATGGTCTCGGGGTCGCAGCCATCGACATCCAGGAAAGGCATGTCGCGGTGGACGAAGTCGCCCGTGCGCACGCGTAGCGAGATGGTGCAGCCGCAATCGCGCGCGATCTTCACCAATTCGCCGAAGTCGACCAACTGGACATAGCCCGTGCCGCGTGCGGTCAACGGCTCGCCGCCCTTGGGTTCGACCGCTTCGTAGAACTCGTCTTCGACCGGATAGGTCTCGCGGACTTCCTCGAGCAGCCGTTCGCCGATACCCTTGAGCACCTTGTTGATGCGAATGCTCGATGGGATGTGGTTGAGGAAGAACACCAGCACCGCAACGCACAGGCCCATCAGGACATAGGCGACCAGCAGCGACAGTTGCGGGGTGAAGCCGGGCAGGGCGGTGGCGGTGGCATCGGCGAGGACGGCTGGGGTTTCATCCTCCGCACGCACCGCGCGCAGCACGATCAGCGCATAGACGAAGCTGCCGATGAAGGTCGCCAGGCTCAGCTGGTTGCCGCGGTCCTCCATGAAATTGGTCAGCAGCCGCGGGCCGTAATTGCCGCTGGCATAGGCGACCGCGGCGATGGTGATCGAGAACACGGTGGAAGCGACGCCGATCATGCTGCCCGCCATCACGGTCAGCATGTCCGCTGCGCCCTTGGGACGCGCGGGCACGATCCAGTCGACCTCGTTGAGAAATTCGGCCAGCCCGGCACGGTCGAGCCACACCATGGTGAAGGCAAGCGCGCCCGCCATGATCGAGAACAGCGCCGGATAGAACCAGTAATTCGCGTTCAGTCGTGCCCAGAAAAAGCGTATGTCGGCGGTCACGCACCCATCCCCTGCCAGTTGCGGTCAGGGGATGAACGCGCGAAGCCCATCTCCGTGCCTAGTCCGCTCCGCTACCGATTTCGCGATTGAGATAGGCGAGCAGCAATGCGGCACGCTTGGCGTCTTCTTCGTGGTCCGAGCCGACCGAATGGCCGCCCTCGCGATACTCGTGATAATAGAAGGTCTGGCCCCAGGCTTCGTGCTTGGCGGCTGCCTTGCGCGCATGGCCGGGATGGACACGGTCGTCGAGCGTCGAGAGATAATAGAACGCCGCCGGGACATCCGCCGCGTCGCGCATGTTCTGATAGGGCGACCATTCGCGCATGAAGGCCCAGTCCGCAGGCACATCGGGATTGCCGTACTCGGCCATCCACGAAGCCCCGGCGAGCAGCTTGTTGTAGCGCCGCATGTCGATCAGCGGGCTGCCGCTGATAATCGCGCCGTAGAGGTCGGGCCGCTGGTTCGCGACCGCGCCGACCAGCACGCCGCCATTGGAGCGACCCGAAGCGGCAATGCGGCCCGGATCGGCCAGCCTGTTGGCGACGAGGTCGTCGGCTACGGCGTGGAAATCGTCGAAGCTGTTCTGGCGTTTTTCGCGCAGCGCGTCTTCGTGCCAGCGCGGGCCATATTCGCCGCCGCCACGGATATTGGCGAGGACATAGGCATTGCCGCTCTCGACCCAGAACAGGCCCAGCGGCCCGCTGCGATAAGGTTCGGCGGTGAGGTATTTGGGTGTCTGCGCCGCGCGGAAGCCGCCATAGGCATGGATCAGCGTGGGCAGCGGCCCCTCGGCACCCGCAGGGCGGACGACGTAATAGGGCACCTTCGTGCCGTCCTTCGACGTGGCGAATTTCTGCTCGACGCTGAATTTGCTGGCGTCGAACTGGGCAGGTTCGCTGGCGATCGCTTGCGGCGCGCCCTCGCTGGGCACGGCATAGAGTGTCGGCGGCGTCAGCATGCTTTCGACCGTCACGAAGGCGGTGTCGCCCTTGCCGCTGGTCTCGGCGATCTGGATCGTGCTGTTGGCAGGCAGGTCCATGGTACGCTGGGCCCAGCCCTCGGCGCCCGGCGTCAGCTCGATCAGTTTGCCCGACACATCGTCGAGCACCTTGACCCACAGCTTGTTTTCCGACGCCGCGACCTGTTCGACCGCTTGCGTTTCGCTCGGTTTGAAAATCACGGTCGGTGCAACGCTGCGGCCGGATGCGATATCCGCAAGCGGCCAGGCGACCAACGCTCCCATCGGCGCGCTCCACCCGGCGCTCGACACCTGCAGCGAGTTCATCTTGGCAATCACATGGCCGTCGAGCACGGCCTCGAAGCCCGCGTCCCTAGGCAGCGGCAGGGCGATCAACGATCCGTCCTCGGCGACGAGGCTGTATTCGCCCGTCCAGAAATCGGGTCCCCGGCGGACGAACCGCCACCGCGTTTCACCATCGAGCACCGAGAAGCCGCTCATGCTGATATCGGTCTGCTGGCCTTCGGCAATCAGCCGTGCCTGGGCGAAATCTGTCCCGCGCTGCCACAATTTGACCAGCCGCGGATAGCCCGAATCGGTCAGCGATCCGGCGCCTTCGTCGGTGCCGACGAACAGCGTGTTCTCGTCATACCAGGCGACATTGGACTTGGCTTCGGGAAGGGTGAAACCGCCCTCGACGAAGCTGCCGGTTTCGACATCGAATTCACGGACCACATCGGCATCGGTGCCGCCCGGGCTGAGCGAGACAAGGCAGCGGGTGTATTCGGGTGCGAGGCAATTGGCGCCGTGCCATACCCAGCTCTGGCCCTCATCCTCGCCCAGCTGGTCGACATCGATGAGTGTGCGCCATTCGGGGGCGCCCGCCAGATAGCTGTCGAGCGTCGCGGTGCGCCACAGGCCGCGCGGGTTTTCCGCATCGCGCCACAGGTTCGTGACCATGTCACCCTGGATCGCATCGGGCATGGCGATCTGCCGCGTATCGTCGAGGATCTGCCTGGCCCAGGCTTTGGCCAGCGGATATTCCGCCTGCGCGGTCAACACCGCCTCGGTGTCGGCATTCCACTGATCGACCTTGGCCAACGCACGCTCGCCCTGGATTTCCTCGAGCCAGATATAGGGATCGTCCGCATCGCTCTCCTGCGCGGCAATCGGGGCGGCGGTAAAAGCAAGCGCGGCGACCAGCGCCAGACGTGCGACCATTTTGTTCTCTCCCTGAAATCGTATCCTAGACGCGGCCCAGATCGCCCTTGCCGATCGTGCCGCTGGCCATTTCGAGCATGCGGTCGAGGCTCTGCTTGGCCTTGAGGCGCAGGCCTTCCTCGATCTCGATACGCGGTTCGAGATCGCGCAGGCAGGCGTAGAGCTTTTCCATCGTGTTCAGCGCCATATACGGACAGATGTTGCAGCTGCAGTTGCCGTCCGCACCGGGCGCGCCGATGAAGGTCTTGTTGGGCAGCGCCTTTTCCATCTGGTGCATGATGTGCGGTTCGGTCGCCACGATCAGCGTGTCGCCCTCGAAGGTCTCCGCAAACTGCAATATGCCGCTGGTCGAACCGACATAATCGGCATGATCGACGATGGTCGGCGGGCATTCCGGGTGCGCGGCGACCGGCGCATCGGGGTGCTGCGCCTTGAGCTTGAGCAGCTCGGTTTCGCTGAAGGCCTCGTGCACGATGCACACGCCCGGCCACAGCAACATTTCGCGGTTGAACTTGCGGCTCATATAGCCGCCCAGATGCCGGTCGGGCCCGAAGATGATCTTCTGGTCCTCGGGGATCTGGCTGATGATCGTTTCCGCGCTGGAACTGGTAACGATCACGTCGCTCAGCGCCTTAACCTCGGTCGAGCAATTGATGTAGGTCAGCGCGATGTGGTCGGGATGCGCTTCGCGGAAAGCCTTGAACTTTTCCGGCGGGCAGCTGTCCTCGAGGCTGCAGCCCGCGTCCATGTCGGGCAGCACCACGATCTTTTCGGGGCTGAGGATCTTGGCCGTGTCGGCCATGAACTTCACGCCGCAGAAGGCGATCACATCGGCATCGGTTTCGGCGGCCTTCTTGCTCAATTCCAAACTGTCGCCGACGAAATCGGCAAGATCCTGGATATCGGCGGTCTGGTAGTAATGCGCGAGAATGATCGCGTTCTTCTCCTTGCGGAGGCGATCGATCTCGGCGAGCAGGTCCTGGCCGGTCGGCAGGTCGGTCTGTGCGGTCATATGGGGTCCCGTATGCTGCGTTTGTGGCGCTTATAGACCGAACGGTCCGTAAGGCGAGGGCGTTCCGTTCAGTCTTGCCGTTCACCATCGAAACGAACGTTTACCGTCACATCGCCATAGCCTGCCATCTGCAGCGGAATGGTGAGGTTCTGGCGGACGGCCGCCTTCGCCGCCTGCCGCGCCAATGCCAGCACTTCGGGGTTTTTCGCGAATTCGGCCGCCTTGCGTTCGGCCTGCAGCGAATTGTTGCGGGCCAGGTCGGAACTGGCATCGCGGCTGACATAGGTGCCTTCGGTGAAGGTCTTCTGCGCCGCTTCGTCGAGATTGGGGCGCGAAATCCGCAAGGGCGGCAGGATCACCGACAGCGTATCGCTGCCATCGTCCCAGGCAAAGCGGTCGCGGTCCATGCTCGACAGGTCGAGCCGGTATTCGACCGTCGCCGGGATGATTGCCGCCTGGCGGCTTTCGAGCAGGTCGATATTGAGCACGCCGCGCCGGTCGACGCTTTCGGCAACCACCTCGAAGCGGCTGGAAAAGACGATCAGCGAATTCTGCTTTTCGAAGGCGAGCATCGCGCTGCCCACCGGATCGCCTTCCTCTTCATAGAAGAACGCGCGCCAGCCGAGCCAGGCGGTCGCGGCGAGCAGCAGGATCACGATCAGCCACGGCACCGCCTGCGTGCGGGCAAGCGGCTGTTCGCGCCGGATTTCGGGTTCGACTGCCGTCTCGCGGGGTTTCAGATCGTCTGCCATATATCGCCCGAACGGACGACGAGGCCGCGCTGTTCCAGATCGATCAGATGCGCAGTGACCGACATTTCGGCCGCCTTGTGCAGCTTGGGGTCGAGCCCCTTGTACATCTTGCCGACGAAATCGCTGGCCTCGTGCGGCCCTTCGCTCAGGTGGCGGACGATTTGGTTTTCGCGCTGGCGGCGGTGCCCGATCATTCCGCGCACCAGCTGGCGCGGCTTGTCGACTGCCTCGCCGTGTGCGGGGTAGAACACCCGATCCTCGCGCGCATAGAGCTTCTCGAGGCTCTTCATGTAATCGCCCATATCGCCATCGGGCGGGATCACGACGCTGGTCGACCAACCCATGATGTGATCGCCGGTAAACAGCGCACCGCTTTCCTCCAGCGCAAAGCACAGATGGTTCGAGACATGTCCCGGGGTGGCGACCGCAGTCAGCGTCCAGCCGGGTCCGGTCATCTGCTCGCCATCCTCCAGCACCCGGTCGGGCTCGTAGCTGCGGTCGAACGAGGCATCGGCACGCGGGCCGCTGTCGTCGAGTACCAGCGGCGCGCAGCCGACCACCGGGGCGCCGGTCCGCGCTGCCAGTGTCTTCGCAGCGGGCGAATGATCGCGGTGCGTATGCGTGCACATGATCGCGCAGAGGTGTTCCTCGCCGATCGCCGCATCGAGCGCGAGCAGGTGCTCGGTCTCGTCGGGTCCGGGGTCGATCACCGCGCAGCCATCGCCGAGGCCAACGATATAGGTTTGCGTGCCGGTGTAGGTATAGGGCGAAGGGTTCGGCGCCAGCACGCGCCGCACCAGCGGCTCGAGTTGCATCGCCTTGCCGGTCGGCCACGGTTTGGGAGGAGGTCCAGCCATGCCCTTGCATATGGGGACTAGGCTGCGCCATGTCACGTCCCGCCGCTTGCATGGGAGACAGCATGGCCGATTGCATCCTCGTTCTCGACGCCGGGACCACCTCGACACGGGCCATGATGTTCGCCGCCGACGGCACGATGGAAGCGGTCGCGCAGCAGGCGCTGACGCAGCATTATCCCAAGCCCGGCTGGGTCGAGCACGATGCCGCCGAGATATGGGACAAGACGCTCGCCTGCGCGCGCGAAGTGACCGGAGACGATGTCGGCCGGATCGGCGCCATCGGCATCACCAACCAGCGCGAGACGGTCGTGGCCTGGAATCGCGAGAGCGGCGAGCCGCTGGCACGTGCAATTGTCTGGCAGGACCGGCGGACCGCGGCGTTCTGCGCGGACATGAAGCAATATGGCCATGAACCGGAAGTGCAGCGGCGCACCGGCCTGCTGCTCGACCCCTATTTCTCGGGCACCAAGATGCGCTGGATGCTCGACCATGACGAGGGTGTCCGATCCGCCGCGCAAGCCGGCACGCTGGCTTTCGGCACGGTCGAGAGCTGGCTGGTCTACAAGCTGTCGGGCGGCGCGCATCTGAGCGATGCGAGCAATGCCAGCCGCACGCTGCTGCTCCCGCTTGATGGGGCGCAGTTCGACGAGGATCTGTGCGAACTTTTCGGTGTGCCGCGTGCCGCCTTGCCCGAAGTGGTCGATACGCATGGCCAGCTCGCCACCTGCGATGCGCAATGGCTGGGCGCAGCGGTTCCGATCTGCGGACTGGCGGGCGACCAACAGTCGGCGACGATCGGGCAGGGGTGCCTGGGCTTCGGCGAAACCAAGGCGACCTATGGCACCGGGGCCTTTGTCCTGACCAATATGGGGCAGGATATCCCGCACTCGGATCATCGGTTGCTTGGCACGGTGCTCTACCAGCAGGACGGTGTGCGGACCTATGCGATCGAGGGTTCATGCTTCGTCGCGGGCAGTCTTATCCAGTATTTGCGCGACCAGCTTGGCCTGATCGGCAGCGCTGCCGAGACCGAGGATCTGGCGCGCTCGATCGAGGATAGCGGCGAGGTCGTAATCGTGCCCGCACTCGCCGGGCTGGGGGCGCCGCATTGGAATCCCGATGCGCGCGGGGTCATTTCGGGCCTCAGCTTCGCGAGCGGGCGGGCGCAGATCGCGCGCGCAGCACTCGAGGCGATGGCACACCAGACGCACGACCTCGCGAGTGCCTTCGCTGCCGATGGCGCGCCGTGGTCGCGGCTGCATATCGACGGCGGGATGAGCGCCAACGACTGGATGGCACAGGACTTGGCCGATATCCTCGATCTCGAAGTCGAACGGCCCGATTTCGTCGAGACGACCGCGCTCGGCGCCGCCATTCTCGCTGCTGTAGGATGCGGAATGCAGGACAATCTCGAGATGGCCGCGCAGGCCATGCGCGGCGGCGGAAAGGCGTTCACTTCGCAGATGACGGGGGACGTGCGCGAAGCCCGGCTTGCGCGCTACGCCAGGGCGCTGACCGCGGCCTGATCAGCCGGCGGCGAAGGCCTGGGTGATCCGCCCCTGCAGCAAGGCCACCGGCGTGGTGGCCACGACTTGCGAGCGCCGGTGGCGATCGAGCCGTGCCACGCGCGCATGCAGTCGCTCGCTGTCCTCGATCAGTGCGCGGGTGCTGGGATCGAGTCGGGCAAGATTGTCGGCATCGGCTTCGCGTTCCTCGGGCAGGGTGCCACAGCGCTCCAGTTGCTGCTCGGACAGTTCGCCCGCCATGTAGGCGCGCTGGTTGAGCAGCCATGCCAGCACATGCATCAACCGCGTGGTGGCGCGCAGCCCCTCGATCGACAGCGCTACACGCGCCAAATCATCGGGATCGGCGCTGGCGTTGGTATCGTCACAGCGCAGGTCGAAAGCCGCGCGCGCATCATCGGCGAGCATAAGCGCTGCGCTGTAAAGATCCTCGATGATCTCTTCATTGATATCGCGGGCCGACATGCGCTTTTCTTACGCATTTCGCGTCATACCTTCCAGCGGATTAACCACGGCACCCCTCGCGTGACAGCGGGTGCGACGCAAACTCCGGGAATCAGGCGATAATATCGGGCAGCAGCACATCCTCGATCGCGGCGATGCGATCCTTCAGCACGAGCTTGCGCTTTTTCAGCCGGGCCATTTGCAGCTGGTCGGTGAAGCCCCGCTGGTCGCCCGCATGAGTCAGTGCCGCGATCGCGACATCGAGATCGCGATGCTCGCTGCGGAGCAGCGCGAGCCTCTTGCGCAGTTCCTGTTCGTTCACGCCGACCTTTCCGGACAATCGCCCCTCGCGACCGCTTGGCCGCATGCCCACAACAAGGCTCTTTGTAAATTGGCAATCCTGTGGTTTGTTACCGGGTCTGCGGCTCGTTCCGCGCAAGCGTACGAGTCGCTCCTGGGGTCAAACAACCGTCAAGGAGACAACCCGATGCAATCATCCCATGTCGACGCGCTCAAAGCCAAGCACGCCGGTCTCGAGGTCCGCCTGCACGAGGAACAGATCCGACCCGCACCCGACATCGCGATGATCCAGCAGATCAAGAAGCAAAAGCTCCGGATCAAGGAAGAGATCGCTTCCTGCTGACGATGGCAAACCGGGGGGCGGGGCCACGTGCCCCGCTTCCGCCCGACCACATATTTGCTATAGGCTGAGGCATGTCCGCAGTTGCTTCCGCCCGCCAGATACTTACGCGCCTGCACGAGGTCATGGCCGGGCGTACCCATGCACAGCACAAACTCGACCGCGTGGTCGAGATCATCGCCGAGAGCCTGACGAGCGAGGTCTGCTCGATCTACCTGCTGCGCGAAGGCGCGCTGGAGCTTTACGCGACGCAGGGCCTCAACGCCGAAGCGGTCCATGTCACGCGGCTGGCAGTGGGCGAAGGCCTGACCGGGACCATCGCCAACAATATCGAAACGCTCAACCTGGCCGAGGCCAAGGCCCACCCCGATTTCGCCTATCGCCCCGAGACGGGGGAGGAAAAGTTCCATTCCTTCGCCGGTGTGCCGATCGTCTATCGCGAGCGCGCGGTGGGGGTGCTGTGCGTTCAGCATGTCGATCCGCGCCGCTACGAGGAAATCGAGATCGAGGCGCTGCAGACCACCGCGATGGTCCTGTCCGAGCTGATCGCGCACAAGGAACTGGTCGATGGCGAAGGGCCGATCGACCTCGAGATTGCGCATGTCGAGAACGATGTGCTCGAGGGCCTGGCACTGGTGAAGGGTCTCGCGGCAGGGCACGCGGTCTTCCACCAGCCGCGGATCGAGATCGACCAGGTCGTGGCCGAGGATATCGAAGCCGAACGCCAGCGCGTCTATCGCGCCTTCGACAAGATGCGCGACCAGATCGACGCGCTCGGCAAGGAAGCGGAATTCGGCAAGGGCGGCGAGCATGTCGAGGTGCTCGAGACCTACAAGATGTTCGCTTATGACGAAGGCTGGAGCCGCCGGATCAACGAGGCGATCGACAGCGGCCTGACCGCCGAGGCGGCGATCGAACGCGTCCAGCAGCGCACCCGCATGCGCATGCGCGAGATCGACGATGCGCTGCTGCAAGACCGGATGCACGATCTGGAGGACCTTTCCAATCGCCTGCTGCGGATCGTTTCGGGCCAGCTTGGCACTGCGGCGACGCAGGGACTGCGGCGTGACACGATCCTGTTTGCGCGCAATCTGGGTCCGGCCGAACTGCTCGAATACGACCGGCGCCGGCTCAAGGGCGTGGTACTCGAAGAAGGCTCGCTCACCGCGCATGTCGTGATCGTGGCGCGCGCCATGGGTGTGCCGGTAATGGGCCGGGTCACAGGTATCCGGACGCGGGTTGCCGAAGGCGACGAGGTGATCCTCGATGCCGACAAGGCGCGGGTCACTCTGCGCCCAAACCAGCAGGTGTTCGAAGCGTTCGAGACCCGCTTCGCCAGGACCCGCGAAAAGCAGGCAGCTTACGCGGAGCTGCGCGATGTCGAGCCCTTTACCCGCGATGGTACGCGCATCACGGTGATGATGAATGCAGGCCTGCGCGACGACATGAGCGCGCTGGCGATGAGCGGCGCGGACGGCGTCGGGCTGTTTCGCACCGAATTCCAGTTCCTGGTGTCTTCCACCCTCCCGCAGCGCGATCGCCAGATGCGGCTCTATCGCGATGTGCTCGATGCGGCGGGCGACAAGCCGGTCATCTTCCGCACGGTCGATATCGGCGGTGACAAGGTCGTCCCCTATCTCGCCAACGCCGTGGCGGAGCGGGAAGAGAACCCGGCGATGGGCTGGCGCGCGCTGCGGCTCTCGCTCGAACGCGAGGGTCTGCTCAAGGCTCAGGCGCGGGCGCTGCTTGAAGCCGCGGCGGGCCGCACGCTTTCGGTGATGTTCCCGATGGTCAGTGAGCCATGGGAGTTCGACGCCGGGAAGAAAGTCTTCGACGAACAGCTCGCCTTCCTGCGCGACCGGCGCAAGCTGGTGCCCGAAGCGATTGAATATGGCTGTATGCTCGAAGTGCCGGCCTTGGCCGACATGCTCGACGTCTTGGCACCCAAGCTGTCCTTTATCTCGGTCGGGACCAACGATCTTACGCAGTTCCTGTTTGCTGCGGATCGCGCCAACCCCAAGCTGGCGGAGCGCTACGACTGGCTCAGTCCGGCTATCCTGCGCTTCCTTGCGCGCGTTTCGCAGACGCTGGTCGGGCAGAATGTCCGGCTTGGCGTCTGCGGCGAAATGGGCGGGCGACGGCTCGAAGCGCTGGCGCTGCTCGGGATCGGCTATCGGCGGCTGTCGATCACGCCCGCCGCGGTCGGCCCGATCAAGGAACTGGTACGCAAGGTCGATCTGGCCGAACTGACGGAGTATATGAAGCGGCTGCTTGCCTCGCCGCCGGACGACATGCGCGCCGAGTTGCACAAATGGGCCAGCGAACGCGATATCGATCTCGACTGATTTCGTCGCGAATGCACCTCTTCTCGTCCATAGATACCAACTGTGTTATGCTGCATGCTTGACAGGCGTACCGCGGGTTCGCTTTTCCTGCGTCAAGACCACATGCGGGAAAACCGCGGGATCGCATTATCGGGGATCGCATGAGCGACGAAGAAATTCTTGAACAAGAACCGGTTGTGCCAACCGGCACGGTCGGCGCGCGGCTCAAGCAGGCGCGTGAGGAAGCGGGGATGGAGCTGACGCAGGTCGCGGCAGAGACTCGCATACCCCAACGCCATCTGCTGACTATCGAGAACGGCCGACTCGCCGATCTCCCCGCACGAACCTATGCCGTCGGCTTTTCGCGCACCTATGCCCGGCTAGTCGGACTGGATGAGCGCGAGATTGTCGAACAGGCTCGCATGGAACTCGCCCAAGGCGACCATGACGGCGATGCGCCCGCCAAGTTCGAACCCGGCGATCCCGCGCGCGTCCCAGGACGCGGGCTGGCGTGGTTTGCGCTGTTCGCAGCCGTGCTGTTGCTGGGCGGGATCTACGCCTTCTACAGCAGCTATTTCGCCCCCGGCATGGGCCCGGCGCCGCTGCGGGATCCCGATGCGCAGGTCGCGGACACTGCGGCGGACAGCGATGCCCCCGCAAAGGCAGCGGCCCCTGCGGCCGCAGGCCCGGTGGTCTTCACCAGCGAGATGGATGGAACCTGGGTCAAGTTTTACGATGCCAACGGCGAGCGTCTGTACGAGGCGCAAATGGCCGAGGGTGACAGCTTTACCGTGCCCGCCGATGCCGAAGGGCCGCAGGTCTGGACCGGCCGACCCTATGCGCTGGCAATAACCGTGGCTGGCCGTTCGGTCCCCAAGCTGTCCGAGGTGGACGAGGTCATCAAGGATGCCCCGATCACCGCCGAAGCACTGCTGGCGCGCGCCGAACGACCGGCAGCTCCCGCTTCTCCCGCCGCCGACGGCGGTTAATTTTCCCTGTCCGGAGGGGGATAAGCCCGCATCATGGCCTCGACAGATTCGCGGGGCTAGGGCAATTTCCGCCGCCTACGGACATCCCACCAGGAGCCTCCCGATGACTTTCGGATCGATTACCCGCAACCTGACGTTCCTTGGGGCGGGTTTTGCCTTGCTGGCGACCGCCACGCCAGCGCTGCCGCAGGACAGCACCGACGAAGCGCGCATGCGCCGGCTCGAGGCCGAGGTGCGGGCGCTGCAGCGCAAGGTGTTCCCCGGCGGCGACGGACGCTTCTTCGAGCCCCAGATCAGCGCGCAGCCCACCGTATCCTCGACCGGGCCGAGTACCTCGACCACGGCGGTGACCGACATCCTGACGCGGCTCGACGCGCTCGAAGCGCAGCTCCAGCGCCAGACGGCGCTGAACGAGGAAAACGCCAATGCGGTCCGCCTGTTGAGCGAGCGGATGGATACACTCGAAGGCGGTAGAGGATCGACCACGGTAGCGGCAACGGCGCCCGCCGCCACGCCCACTGCGAGTGCGGGCGCAACGCGCAATGTCACCGCGACGGCGACGGCACCTGCCGCGGGACCGAGCGATGCACGTCTCGCCGCAGTGCAGGCGATTGCCAAGCCGCAGACCGACGATGCGGCGGACGACGAATATTCCTATGGCTTCCGCCTGTGGGATGCAGGGTTCTTTCCCGAAGCGCAGCAGCAATTGACGCTGTTCGTCGAGCAGAACCCCGATCACTGGCGCACGACCTATGGCCGCAACCTGCTGGGCCGTGCCTATCTCGATGACGGCAAGGCCAAGGAAGCGGCGCCGTGGTTCCTCAAGAATTATCAGGAAGACAAGACCGGCGCGCGCGCGGGCGACAGCCTGCTCTATCTCGCCGAAACCATGATTGCGCTCAAGGACACGCGGCGCGCCTGCATCGCGCTGGCCGAATTCTCCGAGACCTATCCTGCGCTCGCCGCGGGCCGTTTGCAGAGCCAGTACGAGGCCAATCGCGGCAAGGTGACGTGCGATTGATGGGGACATCGGGCCCGCGCAGCTAGCGCGCTTCGAAGCGGCTTTTGATCGCTTCCATCTGAACGGCAGGCTGGGCCTCGCGGTATCGGGCGGGCCCGACAGCATGGCGCTGTTGGCACTGGCGCAAGAGATGCTGGGCGATGGGATCGAAGTGGCGACGGTCGACCACGGCCTGCGCCCCGAGGCAGCCGAGGAATGCGCGGTGGTCGCGCGGGTCTGCGCCGAACGGAACATCCGCTGCCGCGTGCTCACGGTCCGGGTAGAGCAGGGCAATGTGCAGGACCGCGCGCGCGCGGCGCGCTATGCGGCCTTGGGAAAATGGGCGCGCGAGCGCGAACTGGCCGCGCTCGCGACTGCGCACCATGCCGACGACCAGGCCGAAACGCTGCTGATGCGGCTCAATCGGGGTGGCGGGCTGGGCGGACTTGCCGGGATCCGCTCGTCCACGAGAATCAAGGGCTGCGGAGTTCCGGTGGTTCGCCCGCTGCTCGGTTTCCGCAAGCAAGAGCTACGCGATCTCGTCGAGCGCCTGAGGATTCCGTTTGTCGAGGACCCGAGCAACCGCGACGAACGCTACGACCGCGTGCGTATCCGGCGCGCGCTGGAGGAGGCCGACTGGATCGACCCCGTTGCACTGGCCCGGTCCGCTGCGCATTTGGAGGAGGCTGATCAAGCGCTACAGATAGTCGCCGACCAGGTGTGGGAAGATGCGGCTGTGATCGGTGATGCACGCGTTGCGGTGCCGGTCGGACCTACGCGCGATACCTCCGCGCGGCTGATCGCACGCGCAGTTGCTATCCTTGGCGGCGAGATTTCGCATGGCGAGGTCGCCGCATTCCTGAAAGCGGCGAATGGGCGAAGCAATATCGCGGGTGTGCTGGTCGAACAGCGCGGCAATAGTTTTATCTGCACGCCGGAACCGCCGCGTCGCAGCGGGTGATTCACATCAGATGATGCTGTCGCCGACGGTCATCTGCTCACCTCTGGTAATCACGATCTTGTCGCCCTTCTTGGCGATCGCGAACAGACGCTTGGCGATATCGTCGGGCACGCCGATGCAGCCATGGCTGGCATAACCGTTCTCGACGACGCTGCCGCCATGGATAGCGACCCCGTCGGTCGTCAGGAACATGCTCCAGGGCATCGGTGCGTTGCCGTATTTCTCGGAGACATTGTGCCGCTGCTTCCACAGGATCGGGAAGACTCCGGTCGGGGTCGGATGCTCGTCGGTGCCGAGCATGACCGCCGCGGCGCCGATTTCATACCCGCCGCGAAAGATCGAGATTACCCGCGCATCAAGGTCGACAGTGACCAGCAGCGGCCCATCGGGGACGCCCTCGTCATCCCAATGCCACTCGCCATATTTGATCGGTCCGTCGATCGGCAGGATCCGGCGGACGGTGTAAAGGCGTTTGGCGTCGGCAACTGCCTTGGCTGCAAGCGCGCCATGGACTTCGATGGGTTGCACCACCGGCTCCGGCTCCGGGGCTGCGGTCGCCATCTCCGGCGTTTCGGCCTCGGCGGTTGCGCGTCCGCCCATAGCGACGCCCGCCAGTACCAGCGCTGCGGCGACGGTTCCCCCGCCGATCCATTTCAAAATCACGTCCATCCACCCATTATGCGCATGAATGGTTGAATTTTCCACCTAGCCGGAAAAGAACGCCCCGCACCGGGACGGATCGGGGGGGGTGCTAGGCAGCCAGCGCGGCGGCCTCGCGTGCTAAACGCTCGACCTCGACCTCGTCGACCGCGCCGCGCGGGGCAACCCAGCTACCGCCGACGCACAGCACCGGATCGAAGCCGAGCCATTCGGGCGCATTGGCCAGCGAAACACCTCCGGTCGGGCAGAAACGGCATTGGCCGAAAGGTGCGGCCAAGGCCTTGAGCGCAGGCAGGCCGCCCGCCGCCATGGCGGGGAAGAATTTGAAATGGGTGAGGCCCAGATCGAGCCCGCGCATGATGTCCCCGGCGTTGGCGATACCGGGCAGGAAGGGGATATTTGCGCTTATGGCAGCCTTGCCCAGCGGCTCGGTCAGCCCGGGCGAAACGATGAACTGGCTGCCGGCATCGACCGCGGCGGCGAGTTCGGACGGGTTGGTAACCGTCCCCGCGCCGACCACCGCGCCTTCGACCTGGCGCATCGCGCGGATCGCATCGAGTGCGGCGGGAGTGCGCATCGTCACTTCCAGCACCGGCAGCCCGCCCGCCACCAGCGCGCGCGCGAGCGGTACGGCATGCTCCAACTCATCGATCACGATCACCGGAATGACCGGTGCGGTCTGCATGATGTCGGCAATGGTCAAGCGTGTCTCCTGGCAAAGGCTGCTGCCGCGCCGAACAGGCCCGGCTGGGGATGGGTGATGAGCTTGACCGGAATGGTCGCCATCAATTGAGCAAAGCGCCCCTTGGCGCGAAAGCGCTGGGCAAAACCCGATTTGGGTAGATGGTCGCGCAGGCGATAGCCGAGCCCGCCGGCGATCACGACACCGCCAAAGCCGCCCTGCGCCAGCGCGATATCGCCCGCGACGCTGCCCAGTGACAGGCAGAACCGGTCGAGCGCGGCGGCGGCGAGGCTTTCCTCGTCGCTCATGGCGCGGGTCCAGATCGCAATATCTTCCTCGTCGCGCGTCTTGCGTTTTTCCATCGCGGCCAGCGTCTGGTAGATGTCGACGATCGCCGGACCGGAGACGACCCGCTCGACCGATACGCGCGTATGGCGCTTGCGCAGCCGTGCAAGGATCGCATCCTCGATACTGTCGAGCGGGGCAAAATCGATATGGCCGCCCTCGGTTGCCTGCACGCGGTAATCGCTGCCCGAACGCCACAGGTGGGCGACGCCCAGCCCCGTCCCGGGACCAAGCACGCTGATCGTGCCATCGGCAGTCAGCGGTTGGTCGGGCCCGGCAAGGTGCAGGAACTGCTCCTCCGGCGCGCGCGCCACTGCATGTGCGACCGCTTCGAAGTCATTGACGAGGAAGTAGTTCTCGACGCCGAGTTTCTGCTTGATCAGCGCGGGGCGAATGATCCACGGATTGTTGGTGAAGCGGATGACATCGCTGCCGACCGGCCCCGCAATCGCCATCGCCACGCGCGGCGGCAGGGTGCCGCCCATCCGCTTGCGGAAATCCTCCCACGCGGTCTGAAAGCTGGCATATTCGTCGGTGTGCAGCGTTTCGGGTTCGCCCAGGACGATCGTCCCGTCGTCATGCACGGTGGCCAGCGCGAACCGCGCATGGGTGCCCCCGATATCGACGCTGACGAGGTCCACGCTCACAGCCCGGCCAGTGCCAGCATCGACGATGCACCCTGTTCGGCGCCATCGGCATTCGCGCGGAACATGGCGAAGAATTCTCGGCCCATGCCCGTCTCGGGCGGGGGTGCCGGGGCGGGATCGCGGCTGTCGAGATCGGCTTCGGTCGACAGCGTGCCCGTGGCGGCGCAGACTCGCACAACATCGCCATCGCTCAGCCGCGACAGCGGGCCGCCGCCGCGCGCTTCGGGTGTGCAGTGGATCGCTGCGGGGACCTTGCCCGATGCGCCCGACATGCGGCCATCGGTGACCAGCGCGACGCGGTAGCCGCGATCCTGCAGCACACCAAGCGCGGGGGTAAGCTTGTGCAGTTCGGGCATGCCATTGGCCCGCGGCCCCTGGAAGCGGACCACGACGACGACGTCGCGATCGAGCTCGCCCAGCTTGAATGCCTCGTTTACCGCGTGCTGGGTTTCGAACACGCGGCAAGGTGCCTCGACGGTCCAGCGCTCGCGTTCGACGGCGGAGGATTTGAAGCACGCGCGGCCGAGGTTGCCTTCGACAAGGCGCATGCCGCCATCGGGTTCGAACGGCGCGGAAGCGGGGCGCAGCATCTCGCTATCGCCCGAGGGGCCCGGATCGCGCCAGGTCAGCGCATCGTCATCCATGCCGGGCTCGCGTGAATAGCTTTCGAACCCGCCATCCCAGATAGTCATGATGTCGGAATGGGCGAGGCCCTCTTCCAGCAGCGTGCCGATCACATAACCGATCCCGCCGGCCTCATGGAAATGGTTCACATCGCCCGAGCCATTGGGATAGACGCGCGCGACGAGCGGAACGACAGAGGACAATTCCGCCAGATCGGCCCAGTCGAAGCGGATGCCTGCCGAGCGCGCCATCGCGGGGATATGGATCGCGTGATTGGTCGATCCGCCCGTTGCGAGCAGGCCGATGGCGGCATTGACGATCGCCTTTTCGTCGACGACGCGCGCGAGCGGGCGGAAATCGTCACCCGACTTGCCGATCGCCGCCAGCCGGTGCGTGGCCGCGCGGCTCAGTTCCTGCCGCAGCTTCGCGCCGGGCTGGACGAAGGCTGCGCCGGGCACATGCAGGCCCATCATCTCCATCATCATCTGATTGGAATTGGCGGTGCCGTAAAAGGTGCAGGTGCCCGCCGAATGATAGCTGCCCATCTCGCTCGCCAGCAATTCCTCGCGGGTGGCCTTGCCCTCGGCATAAAGCTGGCGGACGCGCTGCTTTTCCTTGTTAGAAATGCCGGTGCCCATCGGGCCGGAGGGCACGAAGATCGCGGGAAGGTGGCCGAAGCGCAGCGCCCCCATCAGCAGGCCCGGCACGATCTTGTCGCAAATGCCCAGCAGCGCGACGCCGTCGTACATCGCATGGCTCAGTGCGACCACGGTCGACAGCGCGATGGTGTCGCGGCTGAACAGCGACAGCTCCATCCCCGCCTCGCCCTGCGTCACCCCGTCGCACATGGCGGGTGTGCCGCCCGCAACCTGCACGGTCGCGCCAACTTCGCGCGCCCAGATTTTCATCCGCTCCGGGTAGCGATGGTAAGGCTGATGCGCGGAAAGCATGTCGTTATAAGCGGTAACGATGCCGAGGTTCGGCCCCCGCGCGGCCATGATCGCGGCCTGGTCTTCTTCCGCCCCCGCGAAGGCATGCGCCAGGTTGGAGCAGGACAGCGAACCGCGGTTGACCTGCCGGTCGCCCTCGCGGTCCATCAGCTCGAGATAGTCGGTGCGGCTGTCGCGCGAATTGTCGATCACGCGCTGGGTGACGCGGTGGATCGTGTCGTTGAGCGGCTTATTCGTCATGCCAGGTCACTCCGTCGCGTTCGGCAAGCGCTATGGCCGCGCTGGGTCCCCAGCTGCCCGCGCCATAGGGCTTGGGCGTGATCTCTTCGCGGTCCCACAGCGCGCGGATCGCATCGATCCACTCCCATTGCGCCTCGACCTCGTCGCGGCGCACGAACAGCGTCTGGTCCCCTTCGATCAGGTCTAGGAGCAGGCGTTCGTAGGCGATCCGGCGGACCGTTCCGGAAAAGGCATCGGGCATGGCAATGTCGAGCGGGACCTGCCGCAGGCGGATGCCCTCGCGGTCGAGCCCCGGCACCTTGGCCATCATCGACAGCTGGACGTTCTCTTCGGGCTGGATGCCGATGACCAACCGGTTCGGCTTGGTGCTCGCGCCGCGGCCTTCGAAGATCGAATGCGGGATGCAGCGGAACTGGATCACGATTTCGGTCACGCGTTCGGGCAGGCGTTTGCCGGTGCGCAGGTAGAAGGGCACACCCTTCCAGCGCCAATTGTCGACATGCGCCTTCAATGCGACGAAGGTCTCGGTGTCGCTGGGCTTGCCCAGCTCCTCGTCATAGCCGGGGACGGCGGCCCCATCGACCGCGCCCGCGCGGTACTGACCGGTCACGGTTTCACCCTTCGCGATTGGGCGAAGCGCGCGCAGGACCTTGACCTTCTCGTCACGCACGGCGGTGGAATCGAAGCTCGTCGGCGGCTCCATCGCCACCAGTGCGAGCAATTGCAGCATGTGGTTCTGCACCATGTCGCGCAAGGCGCCGCTGTCGTCGTAATAGGCGACCCGCGATTCCAGCCCGATCGTCTCGGCAACGGTGATCTGGACGTGATCGATATAGGTGGCGTTCCAGACCGGCTCGAACAGCAGATTGGCGAACCGCAGCGCGAGCAGGTTCTGCACCGTCTCCTTACCGAGGTAGTGATCGATGCGGAAAATGCGGTCTTCGCTGAACGCCTTGGCGACCGCATTGTTGATTTCCTCGCTGCTGGCGAGATCGGTGCCGAGCGGCTTTTCCAGCCCGATACGGACATTGCCTTCGGTCAGCCCGGCATGGACGAGCCCGTCAATGGTCGGTTCGAACAGGCTGGGCGCGGTCGACAGAAAGATCGCCAGACCCTTGTCATAGGTGCCGACTTCCTTGGCGAGCTCGTCATAGCCGTCGAGCGTCGTGGCATCGACGGGTACGTAGCTGAGCCGGCCGAGAAAGCTGTCAACGCCGCTCCGCCGGTGGTCGGGAAGGTTCTTTTCGAGAGCAGTGCGCGCCCAATCGCGATATTCCTGTGATGTCATTTCCGAGCGGGCGGTGCCGACGATTTTGAGATCCGGCTCGAGCAGACCGTCGGCATCCAGTGCGCACAGCGAGGGCAACAGCATGCGCTGCGCCAGGTCTCCGGTCGCGCCGAAGAGCAGCAGGCGGTCGGCGTTCACACTCATGCGTGGGGCCAGGCAATCATCGGTTGGTCACTCCTGGTCGATGCGGTTACCAGCGCCAACTCATGCACACCAGCCGCCTGCATTCCTATTCTTTCTTCACGCTGACCGCGCTGGACCGAAAGTCATTGGGACCGAAACTGGTGAGGAAACTGACATCGGCGGCGTCGCGGCCAATCCCGATTTTCACGGTTTCAGCGGGGTCGGCCATGTCGGTCGCGTCGACGAGTTGCCAGGTTCCCCCGTCAGCGCGGTTCGGGTCGGCCAGGAAGACCTCGGCAATGGCGTGGAAATCGGGGGGCTGCACGCCTGGGGCATAGCACGCAACATACCGCGCGGGGATGGTGCTGGCGCGCGCCAGCGTCACCAGCACATGCGCATAGTCGCGGCAGATGCCCTTGCGCGAGATGAAGGTCTCTGCGGCCCCGGTCTCGGTGGTCGAGCTGCCCGGCGTGTAGCTGAAGTGCTCGGCGATCCAGTCACGGATCGCGGCCACCCGGGCACCGCCGGTGGTGCCCGCAAACTGCGCTTCGACGAAGGACTGGAAATCGTCGGCCGGACAATAGCGGCTGTCGAAGAGGTATTCGACTGCTTCGCCGGGCAGTTCGTGCGGGGCGAGGGCGGTCATGTTCTCCAGTGTGTCGAGGTGGCGGTTGAGTTCCACCTGCGCACGGTAGTCGACTTCGAACTCACCCTCGGCGCGGATCCAGATCCGTTCGCCAATGTGGTCGCGCGCGGGGACGCGGGCACAATGTTCGCTGTCCCCCAGCCGTGTCTCGCTCGACAGGATCGTCTGTTCGGGGATGGCAGCCACCTCGAATTGCAGCAGCACATCGGTGGGTGCGGGGAGGTGGAAAGCGAAGCGGGTTTCGATGGAGATCGGCATATGAGGGGTCAACGCCGCAGTCGGAGGTTCGTTTCGCATCGGCGAAACGAAAAAGGGCCCCGTAAACGGGGCCCTTTGAAACACTTAAGTTATGAAATTCAGCCGTCGAACAGCCATTCCCAAATATTCCACATGGTCGTACCTCCTGATTGCTCAAGAGTTATATTTCATTAACCATGTCTGTTTGTAAAGTCTAAACCATGTTTGCGATGGCCCTGTCTGACGTAAAGTCTTGATATTCCAAAAGATTGGATAATGAGAGAGGCCGAGAAAACGCGAAACCCTGCACCTGCTGGCACCCGACATGCTCGAGCAAGGCGATGTCCTGCGGGTTCTCGAGGCCCTCTGCCACCACGGTGATTCGCGCTTCGCGACCCATTGCCGCAATGCTCGATACGATGGCTCTAGCCTTCGGGTCCTTGGCGATATTGGTAATGAAGAGCCGGTCGATCTTGATCTCGTCGAACGGCAATTCATAGAACGCTTCGTAGCTGGCCGCACCGACGCCGAAATCGTCCATGGCAATGCGCACGCCGATCGAACGCAGCTCCTGCAGAATGCTCGAAGCGACATTGTGATCGGAGATGCGCGCCGTTTCGGTAATCTCGAGCGTCAGATACTGGGGATCGAAACGCGTCGCCTGCAACACGTTGCGCACCAGTCCAACCACGCGCATGTCGCCCAGCAGGGTGGCCGAGATGTTGACCGACATGGAAATGGTCCGGCCGCGGAAATGCAGGAGCTGACCAGCGGAGCATGCGCTTTGCAGGACGTAGCGGGTCAAGTGCTCCATCCGCCCGGCCTTTTCGCACTGCTGGATAAAGTGCAGCGGCGAAATGAAGCCACGGGCCGGATCATGCCAGCGCACCAGCGCTTCGACACCGACCATGGATTTCGACGCGAGGTCGATCTTGGGCTGGTAGACGCAATAGATTTCGCCCGCTTCCATCGCCTCGTCGATCCGTGCGCGGAGCGAGATGTCCCACAGGAGATCGGTTTCGGAGCCCGTTTCGGCAATCGCGATCGGATTATGGGCTTCGGACGTTTCCTCCGCCGCCGCGACGGCAGCAGCCAGACGCCCGGGCGGATCGCCCTCGATCGATGCAACCCCGAAGGTAATGCCCACATCGACCGAAAAACCGCCCACCTGGACCGGGGCGGCAAAGATCGCCCGCAGTCCTTCGAGATGCTCCACGACCGCATCGGTCTCGTCGCTCGCAACGTGCCAGCCGAGGTTATGTCCCTCGCTGTAAACCGCGAGATTTGGGTCGGCGGCCCGCAGCCGGTCGACGAGTTTGAGGACATAGCTGCCCTTGTCGTCCGCCCGTAGCGTTTTCAGAACGCGTTCGTAATTCTGGATCTTGGCGATGACGATGTGACCGTTGCCGATCGAATCGCGCACCAGCCGGGCCTCGAGTGCGCGCAGCTTCGGCAGCCCGGTCTCCGGGTTGACCATCTCGACCCGCCGCTTCCAGCGCATGCGCGAGCGGAAGGCTGCATAAACCACCAGGAACCCGAGAGCATAGGAGAGTTCGACGCGGACGCCGATCTTTGCCGAGGCGAACAGGAGGACGGGCGCGAGGAGGGCGATCCCCGAATACGCAATCCAGCGATGCTTCCTCGGCCGACATACCAACAAGGCGATCAGCAACAGGGATGCGAACAGCGACAGAACCATAGGTCCACGAAGGTTGCCAGTGTAGCCCGCTTTCAGCGACTCCCCGGCATAGATATCGACATAGCTCGCCGCTGCGTCGATCTTGCGCGGCATGGCTTGTTGGCTTCCAGTTACCCGCCCGCTGTGACCGACCACCACGGTTTTGCCGGTTAATTCGACCGGGATGTCGGCACCCTCGGTGCCGCTTTTCGACAGGGTAGCGATGGACAGGACGGGAATGCGATCGGGAGCGAAGCCATAATCGACCGAGAAGGTGGCCTTGGGCCTGGCTTCCACGCCGGCAATCGCTGCGCCGAACGACCGGACTGGTTTGCCGTTGACGTCGTAGGCGTAGTGAAGCTCCCACGCAAAACCCAGCCAGTTGCGGTCGGTCTGGTCGGACACGACATGCGCTGCGGTACCGCCAATCGCCGGTGAGGTCGTGCGGAGAAATTCGTCTACGCCGGTTTCCTCGACGACGCGGTCAACCAACGTGATGCGCGGCCCGAGGTCGGCGATGGCGCGCGCAAGGCGCTTATCGGCGTCTGGATCCGCCGATTCCGCGAATGAAACGTCGAGGAAGACTTTCCCCACGCCCCGCCGGTCGAGCTCGTCCAATGCGGCGGCAACTTCATAGCGCTTCTCGGGAGCGTCGGGATCGTTCAGCGCCTCGTCGGAGGCGACGAAGACCACATCGCCCGTCGGGCTGCGGTCAGCGGCGCGCGATTGAACCAGCCAGAGGAACTGGTCGATCGGCTGGAACAGGAAAACGGCATACATCGCCAGACTGATCAGCCCTGCCCACAATACGTGGCGCAGACGCTCGATCAGCCGTCCGCGGAACAGCAGACGGCCATGGGTCATGATTGGCCCGGCAAGGTTCGAGATGCGTTTGTCACCCATCGAACGCCCTTATGGCGCCCTTAAGTTTAAGAAAGTTTTGATGGTGCGGGCGCGAATCCCTCGTAACCCAACCGGGCTGCGGGTTTCGAAGGTAAATTCCGGTTTAGGAACTGGGGTGAAGGGAATTCACGTTTACCGCCGGCCTCATTGCCGCGCAGGCGAGATTAGCTGTTTTATAACAACGTGTTGTGCTCACGCATACTGCGTGACTTTACGAAGTTAACGGCCCATTGAGGGCTTACTAGGCTACCACCCCGAACAGATCGTGGGCATCGCTGTCCTCAATTGAGACAGTTACGATATCGCCCTGGGTCAGGCCCTGCGGCACGTTCCGTAGGTACACGGCGCCATCGATTTCGGGTGCATCGGCCTCGCTGCGACCGGTCGCGCCGATATCGCCATCCTCGTCGGGTTCGCCCACTTCGTCGATGATGACCGGGATGGTCCTGCCGACCTTGGCGGCAAGCTTGGCGGCGCTGATCCGCTCGGTGACTTCCATCACGCGGGCGTAGCGTTCTTCCTTGATTTCTTCAGGTACCGGATCGGGCAGGGTGTTGGCCCGCGCGCCATCGACCGGTTCGAACCGGAACGCGCCGACGCGGTCGAGCTGGGCTTCTTCGAGCCAGTCGAGCAGATATTTGAAATCGTCCTCGGTCTCGCCGGGGAAGCCGACCACGAAGCTGGAGCGGATCGCGATGTCGGGGCAGATTTCGCGCCAGCCCTTCAGCCGCTCGAGTACCTTGGCTTCGTTTGCGGGGCGCCGCATCGCGCGCAGCACCTTGGGGCTGGCGTGCTGGAACGGGATGTCGAGATAGGGCGTCAGCAGCCCCTCCGCCATCAGCGGTATCACCGCATCGACATGCGGATAGGGATAGACATAATGCAGCCGGACCCAGGGCGGTGTGCCGCCGCCGATATCGAGCTGGCCTAGCTCGCGTGCGAGGTCGGTCATATGTGCGCGGACGGGTTCGCCCTTCCACAGGCGTTCCTCGTGACGCGTATCGACACCGTAGGCGCTGGTGTCCTGACTGATGACCAGCAGTTCCTTCGTGCCCGCGGCAACCAGTTTTTCGGCTTCGCGCAGCACGGCGTCGATCCGGCGGCTGGCGAGTTTGCCGCGCAGGTCGGGAATGATGCAGAAGGCGCAGGAGTGGTTGCAGCCCTCCGAAATCTTCAGGTAGCTGTAGTGGCGCGGGGTCAGCTTGATGTCGGGCTGCGGGATCAGATCGACATAGGGCCCCTGGCTGGGCGGAGCATGCGTGTGCACCGCGTCGACCACCTGTTCGTACTGATGCGCGCCGGTCACTGCCAGCACCTGTGGATGCGCGGCGCGAATTGCATCGGCCTCTTCGCCCATGCAGCCGGTCACGATGACGCGGCCGTTTTCCGAAATCGCCTCGCCGATCGCCTGCAGGCTTTCTTCCTTGGCGGAATCGAGGAAGCCGCAGGTGTTCACCAGCACCACGTCGGCGCCGGCATAATCGGGGCTCATCGCATAGCCATCGGCGCGCAGCCGTGTGAGGATGCGCTCGCTGTCAACCAGCGCTTTGGGACAGCCGAGGGATACCATGCCGACCTTCTTCTGGTCGGGGATTGCGGTGGTGGTCGTGCTCATGATTGCGCGCGCCCCTACACCCGTGCGCCGAATTAGGCTAGCTTCCTGCGCATCGAGAGACATGGGGAGGATGGGATATGGCCGAAATCAATTGGTTGGCGGTGCTGCTGGGGGCGCTGGCGTTCTTCCTGGTCGGTGCGATCTGGTATGGCGTGCTGTTTTCGAAGGCCTGGCAGAAGGCTGCGGGAATGAGCGACGAGAAAATCCAGAGCGGCGATATGGCGCTGATTTTCGGACTGACCTTTCTGGCCGAGCTCGTGATTTCGCTGACGCTGTGGCACGGGATCGCGCGCAGCGGCGCAAGCGATCGGGCGGTGATGATGATGGCGGTCGGCTTCGGTGCCACGATCATGGTGCCCGCGATCGGGATCAATTATCTCTATCTGCGCAAGACTTTCGCGCATTTCCTGATCGATGCGGGCCATTTCATCTTCGGCATGGCGGCGATGGGCGGGGTCTTCCTGCTCTTCCGCTAGCGTCTAGCTATTATCCAGATCATCGCGGTCGTGTCCGTCGCCCCGGGTCTCGCCATTGGGGGTCGGGATGATTTCAACCACGATGTCGCCCGCGAGCAGGCTCTGGCATTCTTCTTCCCAGAAGCCGAGCGCCTGTCCGTTGCGATAGACGCGCAGCCCGCGCCCGCCGGTGGTCAGTTCGCCGATGGTCTTGCCGCATTCCTCTTCCGTCACCTCGCGTTCGACCAGTTGGACGCGGCCTGAAACGCTCGCGAGATCGGCAAGGTAATCGGCAATATGTTCGCCCTTGGCGCTTCCGGCCAGCAGCAGGCCGGTAAAGCGCACCGGGTTGATGACATTGTTCGCGCCTGCCTGCCGGGCGAGCGATTCGTTGTCGTCCGCGCGAACCACCGCGCTGATCGGCACATGCGGTGCCAGCGCGCGCACGGTGAGCGTGATCAGGATCGTGGTGTCGTCGCGCCCGGCCGAAACCAGCACATTCTGGGCCTCGCGGATGCGTACCGCCTTCAGCGTCTGGTCGCGCGTGGCATCGGCGGCCATTACATTGCAGCCGAGCGCTTCGGCTTCGTGCAGCCGGTCCTCGCTCGGGTCGATTACCACGATGCAGCTGGGATCGGTGCCGCGTTCGATCAGTTCACCCACTGCCTCGGAGCCGGAGATGCCGTAACCGAGCACGACGATATGGTTCGAGAGCTGTTCCTGGATGCGGGCCATGCGCCATTTCTCCCAGCTGCGCTTGATAAGGAAATTGTAGGCGGTGCCCACGAAGATGAAGAACACCGCAAAGCGGATCGGGGTAACGATGACTGCCTCGACCAGCCTTGCACGGTCCGAAATTGGTGCGATGTCGCCGAACCCGGTGGTGGTGATCGAGATCATGGTGAAATAGACGACGTCGAGGAAGCTTACCTCGCCATCGAGATTGTCGACCAGTCCCTCGCGGTCCCACCAATGGACCAGCACCACGACGAAAATCAGGAACAGCGCCGCGCCAAGCCGGATCCCCAGATCGCCCCAGACGGGCAGCTTCAACGCACGGCGAAGGGGCTGGAAACTGGGCCCTCGATAGGTCCGCACCCGCGTGCTTGCGGCGATCCGGTCGACCTTTTTCTCGCTGCTCATGCGCCGCTTAGGTGCGCGCGGAAGGCCGCAGGGTCAATAGCATAGCCTCCGCTCAACCCTCGTAGCGCGCCGCTAGCGCGCCCAGCGACGAATGATGCGTCAGGTCGAGCTGGAGCGGGGTAACCGAGATATAGCCGTCGTCGATCGCTTCGAGGTCGGTGCCGTGGTCCAGCGTATGCTCGATCGCCTCAAGCCCGAACCAGTAGTACTGGAACCCGCGCGGATCGCGTCCCTCGACCACCGTGCCGCGCGAATAGTCATGAAATCCCTGCCGCACCGCGCGGATGCCCTTGACCGCATCGGGTGCGATCGGGGGGAAATTGACATTGACCAGCGTCCGCTTGGGTAGGGGGGTATCGAGCAGCGGGCCGAGCACTCGCGCGCCCCATTCGATCGCGGGAGTAAAAAGCCCGTCTTTCCCGTTCGGCCCGTCCTTGGCGTAGACCTGGCTGAACGCGATCGAGCGCACGCCTGCCAGCGCGCCTTCGATCGCGGCGGAGACAGTGCCCGAATAGGTGATGTCGTCGGCCAGATTGGCGCCGCGGTTGACGCCCGAGAGGATCACGTCGGGCGGTCCGTCCATGACCTTGCGCAGGCCCATGGTCACTGCATCGGTCGGCGTGCCGGTGACAGAGAAGCGGCGCTCGCCATGCTTGCGCAGGCGCACCGGGCGGGTGAGCGTGAGCGCGTGGCCCATGCCCGACTGTTCCTCGTCGGGCGCGCAGATCCAGATGTCGTCGGAGAACTGGCGCGCGATGCCTTCGAGCACATCGATGCCCGGCGCGTGGATGCCATCGTCATTGGTCAGCAGGATACGCATCAGGACCTCGGCTCCAGTCGGGTTACGCCGCCCATATAGGGGGCAAGCACTTGCGGGACGTCGACGCTGCCGTCGGCATTCTGGTAGTTTTCCATCACCGCCACCAGCGTGCGTCCGACTGCGAGGCCCGAGCCGTTGAGCGTGTGGACGAAGGCGGTCTTCTTCTCGCCTTCTGGGCGATAGCGCGCGTTCATCCGGCGCGCCTGGAAATCGCCGGTGTTCGAGCAGGACGATATCTCGCGATAGGCGTCCTGCCCGGGCAGCCAGACTTCGAGGTCGTAGGTCTTGCGTGCGCCGAAACCCATGTCGCCGGTGCACAGCAGCATGCGGCGGTAGGGCAGCTCCAGCGCTTCGAGGATACCCTCGGCGCACTTGGTCATACGCTCATGCTCCGCCTCGCTGTCTTGGGGGCGGCAGATGCTGACGAGCTCGACCTTTTCGAACTGGTGCTGGCGGATAAAGCCGCGCGTGTCGCGGCCCGCCGAGCCCGCCTCGGAGCGGAAGCACAACGTATGCGCGGTCAGGCGGATCGGCTGCGCGAGACCGGGCAGGATGTCGCCTGCGACCGAATAGGTCAGCGGAACTTCCGAGGTCGGGACGAGCCAGCGGTCGTCGGTCGTGCGGAAGCTGTCCTCGGCGAACTTGGGCAGCTTGTCGGTTCCATACATCGCGGCGTCGTTGACCAGCACCGGTGGGAGGCATTCGGTATAGCCGTTTTCACGCGTCTGCTTGTCGAGCATGAACTGCGCCAGCGCGCGGTGGAGCCGCGCCATGTCGCCGCGCAGGAAGGTGAACCGCGCCCCCGACAACTTGGCGCCGGTTTCGAAATCCATTCCCAGCGCCGGGCCGAAGTCGGCATGCTCCTGGGGCGTAAAATCGAACGTGGGCTTCGTGCCCCATTGCGCCACTTCGACATTGTCGTCCTCGTCTGCGCCCTGCGGCACATCCTCGGCCGGAAGATTGGGCAGGATCGCGAGCAGCCGGTCCAGCTCGGCTGCCGCAGCGCGTTCTCTCTCTTCCCATTCGGGCATCGAGTCCTTGATCTCGGCGACTTCGGCCTTGAGCGCTTCGGCCTTGTCCTTATCGCCCTGGCCCATCGCCTGGCCGATTGCTTTCGACGCCTCGTTGCGGCGGCTCTGCGCCTGCTGGACCTTGGTCGTCGCCTCGCGCTTCTGCGCGTCGAGCGCGACGATGCGGTCGGCTACCGGTTCGGCCCCGCGGCGGGCGAGGGCGGCGTCGAATTCCTGCGGATTGCTGCGGATATAAGCGATGTCGTGCATGGGTCGGGCCTATGCCTTTTCGCTTCCCGCTTGGCCAGTCACTTCACGTAGGGCGAGCTTGTCCTTTCGTGGGCACCGCATTAGGCCCCGAACGTTCAGGGGCACATCCGCGAGCTTGAAAGGCCAGCCAGCTTGAACGACCAGCCGATCCAGCCGCCGCGCCGCACGCGCTTTATCGATCTTGCGGACGGGGTGATCCGGGGCGGACGCAAGCTGGGGCTGATGGACCCGGCGCGGCTGGAAAAGGACTTCCTGCTGGAAGAGGCCGTACAGGCCACCGGTCTCGACGATTTCGGCGATCGCTGGTTCGAGCGTCCGTTGGAGGTTCTGCTCGACAGCGTGAAGCGCGAAGCCCAGCTCAATGCGGCGGGTGATTTTTCCGCCATGAAGATGTTCCACCACGTGCTGCGCGACCGGCTATACACGCAGATGTGGTTCAAGCGGCACCCGGAAATCCTCGCCCGACCGCTCAGGAACCCGGTGGTTATCGTCGGCCCGATGCGGTCGGGCACCACCCGGCTCCACCGCCTGCTCGCAGCCGACCAGCGCTTTGCCCATCTGCGCAGCTTCGAAACCATCAGCCCGGTGCCCCGGCCCGAGTTCGAGCAGGTGCTGGCGGGCGAGGCGGAGGACTTCCGGCCAAAGCTCGCTGCGCGTATCCTCAAGGTCGCGCGATTGGCCAACCCGCGCACGCTGTCGATCCATCCGACCGGCCCCTACGAACCGGAGGAGGAACTCGGCCTCGTGGCCGCCTCGATGTACGGCATGAAGTGGGAAGCGCAGTGGAAGGTACCTTCCTATGCCGCATGGTGCCACGAGGAGAACGCGGTGCCCGCTTACCGGCACATGGCGAACTTGCTGCGTCTGATCGGCTGGTCCCAGCAGGAAAGCTCGCTACGGCCGTGGATCCTCAAGACGCCGCAGCACATGCTCGATCTGCCCGCGCTGCTCGAGGTCTTCCCCGACGCGCGGCTGATCTTCACTCACCGCGATCCCAAGCAGGTGGTCGGTAGCGCGGCCTCGCTCGCGTGGAACCAGACGATCATCTATTCGGATCACAACGATCCGGCGCAGACCGGGCAGGAATGGCTGGGCAAGACCGCGACCATGATCGCCCGGATGCGCGCCGCGCGCGACGCAATTCCGCGCGAGCGGATGATCGATGTCCAGTACGAGGACATGGAAACCGATTGGCGCGGCACGATGGAGCGGGTTTACCACTTCCTCGGACTCGACATGGAGCCGGCGGTCGCGGGGATGGAAGACTATCTCGACCGCTCGGCCCGGCTCAAACGGCGCCCGCATCGCTACAGCCTCGAGGAATTCGGGCTGGGCGAGGGTGAGGTGGATGCGCTGTTCGCGGACTATACCGAGACATACGGCATTCCGGTGGGCGATGCTCCGGCGTTACCCCGCATGCGATTGGCCGAATAGGCATGCAAAAGGGGCGGGAAGCGAACTTCCCGCCCCTTTGCCAATTCCAGTCGATCAGTAGCTGAAGGTGACCGTGGCGAAGACCTGCCGCGGATTGCCGTAGAACGCCGTCAGCGTACCCTCGGGCCCGAGCGTCGGGACGGGGAAACCATTGGCACCGTTGACGATGTCGCCAGTGATCGGGTCGGTGGCAACGAAGGTGTAGCCGCTGGTCTTGTATTCCTTGTCGAGCAGGTTCTTCCCGTACAGCCCCACGCTCCAGCTATCGTCGGGCGCGCTATAGACCACGCTCACATCGAGCAGCGCATAGCCGCCCTGGTCGAGATAGGGGTTGGGGATCTCGAACTGGCTGGTCTTGCTGCGATAGGACAGCGTCGTTCCCAGATAGAGATCGCCTGCGCCAACCGGCGTATCGTAGCTGGCAGTGATGCTGCCGGTCAGCTCGGGCGTGTTCTGGACCACGCGGAACGCTGCCACATCGGTCGGCGTGCTGCCGATATTGGTGATGTATTCGTCGTATTGCGCGTCGATATAGCCGAGCGATCCAGCAAGGCCGAAGCCCCCGCCGAAGCGGGCATTGGCTTCCAGTTCGACCCCCTTGAAGGTCGCCTTGCCGGCGTTCGATACGACGCCGCAGAAGCTGGGCAATCCGCCCACTTCACAGGCGACGGAACCCGGTATCTGCACATCGGTGTAGTCCGCATAGAAGGCTGCGGCGGCGATGTTGAGGATGCCGATATTGCCCTTGTACCCGATTTCGTAGCTATCGACCTCTTCGGGTGCGAAGCTGAGGAACGCGGCCACTTCGGCATCGGTCGGCGCCCCCGGCGTGGCTGCCGGCGCGTTGGTTCCGACCCCGCGCGGGTCGAAGCCGCCGCCCTTGAAGCCCTTCGAATAGCTGGCGTAGATATTGTGATCGGGCGTCGGCATGAAGCTCAGCGAGGCACGCGGCGTGAACTTCTTGAACTCGCGGCTGCCGTTGAAATCGGTGCTTGGGGCCCCGAAGGGTATGCCTGCGCCGCCGAACTCGGGCGACCCGCCGCCAAGATAGTTCTGGCGGAGGATTTCCGCGCTGCGTTCGTCCCAGGTATAGCGTCCGCCGACCGACAGGCTGAACTGGTCGGTCAGATCATAGGTGAAGTCGCCGAAGATGGCGAAAGTCTCGGTATCGACATTCGCCTGGGTGAAAGCGGTCAGCCCGGCGAAGGTGGTGAAGATACGCACATCGAACAGCGTGTCCGCCTTGGCATCGAGGTAGTAGAAGCCGAGCAGTCCGGCGAACGGTCCGTCATTGTCCCACAGAAGCTGGAATTCCTGGCTGATCTGTTCGTTGAGATAGGCGCCGGGCACGTCGAGATCGACTGCGGGGAGCGCATCGAAATCGATCGGCGAATAGCTGTCATCCTTGCGCCAGGCGGAAATCGACCGCAGCGTCAGCGCGTCGCTCAGCTCGATTTCGGCATGCATCGCCAGGCCGTAGGATTCGACCTCTTGCTCGGGATCGTTGAGCGCCCCGCGCGTGTCGAAGACATTGTCGAGCACGGGCGCGCCCGACACCAGCCCGGGGATGAGCCGGTGGCCGCCGCGCGGATCGCTGCTGTCCTTGGTATAGTCCCCCTGGATCCGGATGAAGCCGGGCTCGCCGTAGCCGCCGACCTCAAGGCTCATCCGGCCACCCCAGATATCCTTGTTATAGTTTTCCAGACCGGTGGTGAGGTTGTCGCCGAACCCACCGCGCGACAGCCGCGCGACCGATCCGCCGACGCGGACCAGATCACTGATCGGCGCCGAAGCGGTGATCACGCCTTCGGCCTGGTCGTCGGTGCCGTAAGTCGCGCGCACTTCGATCGAGGGATCGAGCGGCAGGCGCCGCGTGACGTATTTGACCGCGCCGCCGATCGTGTTGCGACCATAGAGCGTGCCCTGCGGGCCGCGCAGGACTTCGATGCGCTCGACATCATAGATATCCAGCACGGCGGCCTGCGGGCGGTTGAGATAGACATCGTCGAGATAGATGCCGACGCCCTGTTCGAAGCCCGAAACGGGGTCCTGCTGGCCGATCCCGCGGATAAAGGCCGACAGCGTCGAATTGGTCGCACGACTGGCTTCTAGCGTGACGTTGGGCACGCTCTGGCCGACATCGGTGATGTCCAGCGCGCCGCGCCGCGAAAGCTCTTCGCCGCTGATTGCGGTAACGGCCACCGGCACGTCGATCAGCCGCTCTTCGCGGCGGCGGGCGGTGACGATGATGACATTGTCGTCGGCGGCAGGTGCAGCCTCGGCAATCTGGTCATCGGCCACTTGGGCAGATGCAGGGGCGGCGGCAAGCGCGGCGGTTGCCGCGCCGCACAGCAGGCTGACGGTAAGAATCTGTGTCGGACGCATTTCGGTATCTCCCTCCCGATTGTCTTATTGGAAGACACGATACTGAAACCTGAACCACCTTTCAAGTTTGTTGTTGCGCGGGGAGTCCGATTTGATAGGCTGGCTGCGTTTCGGAGGGACGAACCTTGGCTGCATTGCATAACCCCGGCGACAAGACGCCGCGCACCGAGCGCGGGCGCAAGACGCTGCGCAAGCTGCTCGATGCAGCCGCGACCGAGTTTGCCGACAAGGGGTTTCACGAAGCCTCGATCAGCGGGATAACCCGCAGCGCGGGCGTCGCGCTGGGCACGTTCTATACCTATTTCGACAGCAAGGATGCGGTCTTCCGCGCGCTCGTTTCCGACATGAGCGCTGGCGTCGGCAAGGCGGCGCGCGAGGCGCTCGACCCGTCGATGGGCGCACTCGAGATCGAACGCGCCGCACTGCGCGCGTTTCTCGAATTTGCTGCCCAGCACAAGGAAATCTACCGCATTATCGACGAAGCCGAGTTCGTCGATCCGGACAGCTACCGCAAGCATTATGAAACCATCGGCGCCCGTATCGAGGAACGGCTCAGGCAGGGCGGCGACAGCGGCGAATTCGTCCCGGATCTGGGCACGCCCGAAGCCTGGGCGCTGATGGGGATGAACGTGTTCCTCGGCCTGCGCTATGTCATCTGGGGGCGGGAGGGCGATCCCGATTTCACCGAAATCGCGCGCCGTGCCAATATCTTGCTGACGCAGGGGATCGGCCGCTAGTCTCTCGCCCCGTGGAACCACCGGGCGGTGGGGCCGTTGGTTTCCCAAAGGAGAAATCAACATGATCGGCAAGGTAATCGGAGCATTCGTCGGCGACAGGCTCGCCAAACAAACCGGCGGTATCGGCGGCGCCAGCGGGGCCGCGCTCGGCGTTGTCGCCACCAGTGTCCTGCGCCGGATGAGCCTCCCCGCGATGGTCGCGCTGGGCGTCGGCGGCTATGTCGTCAAGAAGGTGATCGACAAGAAGCAGGTGGGCGATGACACGAGCACCCCGCCCCAAACCTCGACTGCGCCTGCGAGCGCGGCCAAGGCCAGGGCTGCCTGACATCGTCCCATCCGTTTTCGGACTAGCGAAGGGCCGCCCCGATCGGGCGGCCCTTCTGCGTTTCGGGAACAAGACATTTGCATCTTGCGCCCCGCTTTCTATGCTTCCACCACACGGTTCCCCCGAAACATACGACCACTTCGCGCCCTGTACGGTGTGCAAGGGCAGGAGATAGCATGACAGCCGAGACCGATTATCCAGTCGAGCCTCCGCTGATAGATTTACCGATCAAGACCGCCTCGCGCGGATTTTACGATGGCTTCAGTCGTGAAGTGACGATCCCCTCGAAGGTGATCGTTTCGCTGCTGATCATGTGGGCGATCTTCTTTCCGGTGAATGCGAGCGAAACGCTCACCGCCGCCAATTCGAGCATCATCGCCACCTTCTCCGGCTGGTATGTCTATCTGGTCGCATTCCTGATGTTGGCGTGTTTCGTGCTCGCGATCATCCCGCAATCGGGCAGCCTGCGCATTGGCAACCCGGGCGAGAAACCCGAATTCGGGCGCTTCTCGTGGTTCGCCATGCTGTTCGGCGCGGGCATCGGAATCGGCATGCTGACCTACTCGACCGGCGAGCCGCTGGCGCATTTCTCGAACAATCCGGACATCATCCGCGGCGCGATCGAGGCGCAGACCGCCGAGGCGATCCGTCCCGCCTATATCTACACTTTCCTCCACTGGGGGTTCGCCGCGTGGGGTACCTATGCGCTGGTCGGTCTGGCGATCGGCTATGTCGCCTATCGCCGTGATCTGCCGCTGACGATCCGTTCGGGCCTTGCCCCGCTGTTCGGCCTTAACCTGTCGGGTCGTTGGGGACATCTGGTCGATATCGTCGCGGTCGTTGCAACCATCCTCGGCGTGGCGGTGACAATGGGCTTCGGGGTGGAACAATTTGTCGCCGGCCTGGCCCGCCTGGGGCTGGGCGACTGGTTGCTCGACCCCGATGGATCATCCTCCGCGCTGGCGGTTATCGCCGCGCTAGTGGTGCTCGTCGGTGCCTCGACGCTCAGTGCGCTGTCGGGTGTGGGTCGGGGGATCAAATGGCTTTCCAACCTCAATATGGGCCTGTCCTTCGCGCTGCTGGCGCTCTTCCTCGTCGCGGGGTCGGGTCTTTATGGGTTGCAACTGCTGGGTGTGAGCCTCTGGGATTACGTCCGCACGCTGGTGCCGAACTCGCTGACACTGTTCCAGGGCGGCGGCGAATTCGGTGATGCACTGGTGCAATGGCAGCTCGACTGGTCGGTATTCTACTGGGCATGGTGGATCGCATTCGCGCCGTTCGTCGGCATGTTCATCGCACGCATTTCACGCGGCCGGACGATCCGCGAATATGTTCTCGGCGTGGTCCTCGTGCCCTCGCTGATGTGCTTCTTCTGGATGACGATTGTCGGCGGGACCGCCATCGATCTCGAACTGAGCGGGGCGGCGCAGGGCAGCATCGTCAACGCCGGGCTCTCGGACCAGCTGTTCGCCACTCTCGCGGTGCTGCTCGATCCGGCGGTGGCATCGGTCGTGTCGGGTCTCGTTGTGCTGCTGCTGATGACCTATCTCATCACCTCCGCCGACAGCGCGATCCTGATCGTCAATACGATCAACGGGGCAGGGGATAGCGAAGGCGAGCGCCGTCATCACATTCTGTTCTGGGGCGCAGCACTGGCCTTCGTGGTCGGCAGCATGCTGATCCTCGGCGGGATCGATGCGATCCGGATCACCATGATCATCGGCGCGCTGCCGTTCAGCTTCGTGGTGGCGATCATGGGCGTCGCGATCCTCAAGGCGGTGGCCTACGACCTGCGGCGCAAGCACCACGGCGTGCCCACTACTGCGCAGGCCTGCAACGAAATCGCTGCCGGCAAGTAACCGCTTTCCTAGAGTTCCAGGCAATTGGTAGCGGATTGAAATGGATATCCGCGACCACTTGGCGGGTATTTGTGCATTTTATAAGTAAAATCCGAACGCGATTTCAAATTATAAGTCGCGAAAATGAATATTTGCGATCTTCATGCTGGAATTAAAAAGTAATCTATCCGGCGGAATTGAATGTTGTTTCGATGCCACAGGCGTGGCCATAATCCCCCTCGTGTCCGGTGTCTCCGGTGGTCGCCTTCGATCAAGCTTGTTACTGCTTTCAAAGGCGACGGTTCCAATCTGAATTCGCGCCCTGTTTTGCCGGTCGGACTGGGGTCTGTCCGCGAGGCAATTGAGACATAATCGAGAGCGAGGGCTTCCCGAAATGAAATATCTTGTAAGCGGTGCGTCGTTGGGCGCGCTGGCTATTGCATCCGCAGCACCTGTCGCGGCGCAGGACACTGCACCCGCCACCCAGGAACGCCAGGGCGGCGTCAACGTCATCATCGTGACCGCGCAGAAGCGTAGCGAAGACCTCCAGGACGTGCCCGTCTCTGTGTCCGCGATCGGCGAAGAAGGGCTCGAAGAGCTCGCCATCGACACTTTCGAGGACTACCTCGAGCAACTGCCGACGGTTACCGCGGGCGGCAGCGGCCCGGGCCAGAGCACGATCTATATTCGCGGCCTTGCCTCGACCACGCCCAACCTCACCACCGCCGGCGTCGCGGGCCTCGCGCCCAATGTTGCCATGTATCTCGACGAGCAGCCGCTCGCGCAGCCGGGGCGTAACCTCGATGTCTATGCCGCCGATCTGGCGCGCATCGAAGTGCTCTCGGGTCCGCAGGGCACGCTGTTCGGGGCCAGCTCGCAGGCCGGCGTCGTCCGCCTGATCACCAACAAGCCCGACCTCGGCGGCTTCGACGCCGGGTTCAACACCGGCGTGTCCTTCACCAAGGGCGGCGAAAGCAGCTACAAGGTCGATGCGATGGTCAATGTGCCCGTCACCGACACCTTCGCGCTGCGCGGCGTGGTCTATCTCGACGACCAGGGCGGCTATGTCGACAATGTCGCAGGCACCCGCAACGCCAGCGAAAGCGCCCGCTTCCGTTCCGCGGGAACGATGCGTTCGAACGGCGTTCCGGTCAGCGCGCTGCGCGGCGGCTTCCAGGCCGGGGCCGACCTGTCGAACGTCAATTTCATCGACGCCGATAACGCCGGCATCGTCGAAGACGATTTCAACGACACGCAATACGCCGGCTTCCGTGCGACCGCGCTGTGGGAAATCACCCCCGATTGGACCGTGACGGTCGCGCATTCGCGCCAGAGCGTCGAAAGCGACGGCGTGTTCTTTGCCGATCCCGAACTCGGCGGTCTCGATGACCTCGAAATCCAGCGCTACGAGGAAGACCGGCTCGAAGACGATTTCTCGAACACCAGCTGGACCGTCGAAGGCCGCCTGGCGATGCTCGATGTGGTCTACACCGGTGCCTATACCGACCGCGAGACCGAACAGCGGGTTGATTATTCCGACTATCTCTTCGTCGGCCAGTACCTGCCTTACTACATCTGCGACGGCAGCGTCAGCTATCCCGGCGCGGCCGATCCCAGCGGCACCTGCCAGGCGCCGAACCTCTATGTGACCTCGGCCAGCAAGACGAGCGTGTTCACGCAGGAACTGCGCTTCAGCACGCCCGCGGAAAACCGCTGGCGCGTGACTGCTGGCGGCTTCTATTCGGACCTCGAGCTGAAGGAACGCAACGACTTCGCCTATCCGGGCAATGTTCTTGCTCAGCCCTTCGGCCCGTTCGCACCGAACTTCCCGCAGGACGGTTTCACCTCCGATCCGGGCCCGTTCCCGGCGGAAACGATCTTCCGCAACGACATCCGCCGGACGGACGAACAATGGGGCATCTTCGGCGAAGCCAGCTTCGACATCGTGCCCGACCTGCTCACCGTTACGCTGGGCGCGCGCTATTACGATATCGAAGTCGATTTCGAAGGCAGCGCCAATGGCAGCTTCTGCAACAGCGGCGCCGCGGCCGACGCCAATGCCTTCGGTACCGATCTGAACGATCTGTATGATGGCGATGGCGAATACACCTTCATCGGTTCGTGCGATGCCTCGCTGCGGCAGACCTTCGACCTGAACGACAGCCTTGCCGACATCCAGGCGGCGGGTCTTTCGGCTTCGCAAGCGCAACAGGTGTTCAACGCCGTCCGCGCGCCCGACACTGCCAAGACCGATGGGTTCATCTACAAGGCGACGGCAACGTTTACCCCGACCGAAGACCTGCTGTTCTACCTGACCTATTCGGAAGGTTTCCGTCCCGGCCTGCTTAACCGGCCGGGCGGCGCGACCAATGGTGCGGGCTTCACTGTCCCGTTCGAGCTCGAAACCGACGAGGTCCAGAACTACGAACTGGGCTGGAAGCTCGATCTTGCCGATGGCCAGTTCCGTTTCAACGGCAGCGCCTTCTATGTCGACATCAGCCGTCTGCAGACCACCATCTTCGACCCCTCGATCACCAATCTGTTCTTCTCGGCCAATGCCGCGGATGCACGGATCAAGGGCGTCGAAGCGGACTTTACCTTCGCGCCCTATTCGGCGCCGGGGCTGACGGTGGCGGGTGCTTTCTCGGTGCTCGATACCGAGATCACCGAAGTGCTGATCCCGACGTCCGACGTGGTCGAAGGTTCGGACCTCGCGTTCGCGCCGTCGTTCCAGGGGAACCTGCGTGTCCGTTACGAATGGGACCTGTCGGCAACGCTGGGCGCCTATGTCCAGCCGCAGGTCAGCTATTCGGCGTCGAAGTTCACCGACGTGATCGAGATCAACAAGCTCGAGCTCGACAGCTACACCGTGGTCGATTTCGCTGCCGGGATCACCTCGGACAATTGGAAGTTCGAGCTGTTCGGCGACAATCTGTTCGACGAACGCGCGCAGATCTCGGGCAATTTCGTCAACGATCGCGCACGGATCAGCACCAACCGTCCGCTGACGGTCGGTATCAGGGTCGGCTACGACTACTGATCCGTACCACCGGAAAACAGGGCGGCGGGGGCGAACACGGGTTCGCCTCCGCCGTTTCTCTTTGTAAGGGTCGCAGGCAATGACGACACGCGACGACAGTCTGGCGCGGGCGCAGCAGGCGCTGCAGGCAGGCGATTTCGCCACGGGAGCGGCGCTGGTCGAGCCTGTGCTGATGAATGATCCGGCCGATGGCGAAGCGCTGTATCTGGCCGCGGTCGCCGCGCGCTATCTTGAACGGTTCGACGACGCCGACCGGCATCTTGCGGCGCTCCATGCCGCCATGCCCGAATACGGCCGCGCATGGCAGGAAGCTGGGCACCTTGCACGCGCCATGGCCGATATTCCTGGTGCCATTGCCGCCTTCGGCCGCGCCACGCGGTTCAATCCCGCGCTCGATGCCAGCTGGCGCGCGCTGGCCGAGCTTGAACAGGGCCGGGGACGCCCTGCCGAAGCGCAGGCGGCCCGCGCGCAGGCCGATCGCATCGCCGCGCTCCCGCGCGAACTGGTCGCGGTTACGCATCATCTGCACGAAGGCCGGCTGCTGCGGGCAGAGGAAATATGCCGCCATTTCCTGCGCGCCAATCCGCGCAATGTCGAAGGCATGCGGTTGCTCGCGCAGATCGGCATCAAACTGGGCATTCTCGATGATGCGGAGTTCCTGCTCGACAGCGCGCAGGCGTTCGAACCCGACAATATCCAGATCCGGCTCGACTATATCGATGCGCTGCGGCGGCGGCAGAAATTCGCGCAGGCGCGCGAACAGGCCGAAACGCTCCATGCGCGCGATCCCGACAACCCGCTGTTCCAGTCGCATCTCGCGATCGAGAGCATGCAGACGGGCGATTACGCGCGCGCCTTCGAACTGTTCGACGCCATTCTCGCCAAGCTGCCGCGCGATCCCGCGACGCTGACCAGCAAGGGCCATGCGCTCAAGACCACCGGCGCGCAGGAGGATGCGGTCGCCAGCTACCAGGCGGCCCTCGCGGCCAAGCCCGACCATGGCGATGCCTGGTATGCGCTCGCCAATCTCAAGACCTATCGCTTCACCGATGACGAGATCGCGGCGATGCGCGAGCAGGCCGGGCGCCCCGATCTCGCCTTCATGGACCGGGTCCATCTGTCCTTCGCGCTGGGCAAGGCGCTGGAAGATCGCGGCGATTATGCGGACAGTTTCGAGCATTACGAGCGCGGCAATACGCTCAAGCGCACGCAGACACGCTACAGCGCCGATGCGATGAGCGCCGAACTCGCCAGGCAGCGCGAGATCTGCACCCCCGAACTGTTCGCCAAACATGACGGCGTGGGCGATCCCGCGCCCGATCCGATCTTCATTCTCGGCCTGCCGCGCGCGGGCTCGACGCTGCTCGAACAGGTGCTGGCCAGCCACAGCCGGATCGATGGCACGCTGGAACTGCCCAACATCCTCGCGCTCGCCCACCGCCTGCGCGGGCGCCGGGCAGGGCAGTTACGCTATCCCGAAGTGCTGCACGATCTGACCGCCGAACAGCTAGCGTCCTTCGGCGCCAAGTTCATCGAGGATACGCGCGTACACCGGCAGGGCGCCCCCTTCTTCATCGACAAGATGCCGAACAATTTCCGCCATATCGGGCTAATCCATCTGATCCTGCCCAATGCGAAGATCATCGATGCGCGCCGCGCGCCGATGGATTGCTGTTTTTCCGGCTTCAAACAGCTGTTCGCCGAAGGGCAGGAGTTTACCTACGGCCTGCCCGAGATCGGGCGCTATTACGCCGATTATGTCGCGCTGATGGACCATTGGGACGCGGTGCTGCCGGGCAAAATCCTGCGTGTACAGCACGAAGACGTGCTCGACGATCTCGAAGGCCAGACCCGCCGCATGCTCGACTATCTCGGCCTGCCGTTCGAGGAGCAATGCCTCGCCTTCCACACCACCCGCCGCGCGGTCCGTACCGCGAGCAGCGAACAGGTCCGCCAGCCCATCAACCGCAGCGGCCAGGACGCATGGAAACCCTATGCGCCATGGCTCGCTCCGCTGCGCGAGGCGCTGGGCGAGGCGCTGGGCGAGCACGGCTGAACACCGGTTCTGGCGAACGCTGCCGCGAGGGACATTCTCGAAAGGGAATGGTGGGCGCGGCAAGGATTGAACTTGCGACCCCACCCGTGTGAAGGGTGTGCTCTACCACTGAGCTACGCGCCCGCCCGGTGGTGCGCGCGGGCTGGGCCGCGGCAGGGCAGGGGCGCGCCTTTACTGTGCGAATCGGCGCATGGCAAGCATCCTAGCCGAACAGCAGCGCAACCATCCGTGCGAGCCAGCCGTCGGACGCCTTGGCCTGCGACTGTCCCGCCTGGGGCGCAGGACAGGCGAGGCAATAGGCCTGCGCGCCCTTGGCACCCAACAGGCGGTCGGCATCGGCGGCGACTTGCGTCACCACGCTCGCCTGTCCGCGCGCCATGCGGGCAAAGACATCGCCGCCCGAACCGGTTTCCTCGCCATCGCCGATCAGCCATTGCCGCAGCAGCGTGTCGTAGGTCGACGGGTTGGCGCCGAGGTAGACGACATGCCAGTCGCTGCCGAGGTCGGCCTGTGCGGCGGTCCACGCCAGCGCCTCTTCCATGCCGCCATATTCGTCGACCAGCCGCAACTGGCGCGCGGTTCCGCCATCCCAGACGCGGCCCTGGCCTACCGCATCTGCCTGGTCGCGCGTCATGCCGCGCGCTTCGCCGACCCGGTCGAGGAAATCCTCATATCCGTTCTCGATAAAGGCCTGCAGGATCGCGTCGGTTTCGGGGGTGAAGCCGCCGATCAGATCGGGTTGGCCCGACAGCGGCGTGGTGCGCACGCCGTCGCTGGTGACCCCGGCTGCGGCTGCGGTTTCCTCGAAGGTCGGGATGACCGCGAAGATGCCGATCGAACCGGTGATCGTCTCGGGCTCGGCAAAGATGCGGTCGGCGGGGGTGGAGACCCAATAGCCGCCGCTCGCCGCGACATTGGCCATCGACACAGCGATCGGGATGTCCTGCGCCTTGTGCCGCAGCACCGCCTCGCGGATCAATTCACTCGCGAGCACCGAACCGCCGGGGGAATCGACCCTGACGACCAGCCCGGCAAGCTCGTCCTCGAGCGCTTCGTCGAGCAGCTCGGCGATCCGGTCGCCGCCGGCCACGCCGGGTCCGGCCTCACCATCGACGATTTCGCCCGCGACGGTGATCACACCGATCGGGCGGCCCGGAGTGGGCAGCGGATTGTCCTCCAGCCACACGGCCAGCCTTGTATGCGGATAGGCGTTCGCGCCATCGCCCCATTCGTCTTCGCCGACGAGTTCCACGACGCGCTGTTCGAAGTCGGCGCGGCTGCCGATCTTGTCGACCAGTCCCGCTTGCAGCGCGGCAGTGGCGAGGTCGCCCTGGGCGGCTTCGATCCAGGCGACCGGCTGGGTGGTGATGCGTTCGATATCCGCCGCCGGACGCGCTTTCTTGAGATTGGCGCGATATTCCTCCCACAATGTCTCGTAGAGCGCGCGGGCGTTTTCGCGGGCGGGATCGGACATGTCGGCGCGGCTATAGGGTTCGACTGCGCTCTTGTATTCGCCGACCTTGTAGACCCGCGCATTGACTTTCAGCCGGTCGAGCAGGCCGGCATAATAGAGCCGTTCGCCTCCCGGGCCGGCGACGACCGCGCCGCCCATCGGGTTGACCCACACCTCGCTGGCATGTGCGGCCAGCAGCATGCCGTCGTCGCTATAGGCGGTGGCATAGGCGAGCACGGGCTTTTCCGCCGCGCGGACCCGGTCGAGCGCTTCGCCGATTTCCTGCAGATGGACCTGCCCGCCGCCCATGAAGCGGTCGAGATCGAGCACCACTGCCGAAATCCGTTCGTCTCCCGCCGCCTCGTCGAGCGCATGGACGAGGTCGCGGGCCTGGTATTCGCCCATCGGGGTCTGGCCCGACAGCAGCGCCTCGAGCGGATCGATCCGCGTCCTTTCCTCGACCACTACGCCGTTGAGGTCGAGCAGCAGCGCCCCATCGCGCACCGCAGCGGGGCTGGGGCGCGCAGTCAGCACTGCGAACAGGGCGGAGAAGAACAACAGCATGAACAAAAGGACGAGCCCGTCCTTGATTCCGACCAAAAGGCGCCACACTTTTCCGGCGAACTGCATGCGTAAAATCTCCTGTTGCGGGAGAGTTAGGGGAGGGCGTGGCGCTTTGCCACCGGAAAGCGCTTGAGCACATGATACCCCTCGACTAAGGGCGTGGTCTCAATGACATCGACGGAAACTTCGCCCCATGCGGCCCGCTATCCGGCGGGCGCGCTCGCTTTCCCGCACCGCGACCTGATCGGGATCGGCCAGCTGGAACGGCACGAAATCCTCTTCCTGCTTGACGAGGCGGAGCAATGGGTCGCGCTCAACCGCCAGCCGACCAAGCACGAGAACGTGCTGTCGGGTCTCACCGTCATCAACGCCTTCTTCGAAAACTCGACGCGGACGCTGCTGAGCTTCGAAATCGCGGGCAAGCGCCTTGGCGCCGATGTGGTCAATATGCACGCCGCGCAATCGAGCGTGAAGAAGGGCGAGACGCTGATCGATACCGCGATCACGCTCAACGCCATGCGCGCCGATGCGATCGTCATCCGCCATGGATCGAGCGGGGCCACGCAGCTGATTGCCAACAAGGTCGACTGCCCGGTGCTCAATGCGGGCGACGGGCAGCACGAACACCCGACGCAGGCCTTGCTCGATGCGCTCGCGCTGCGGCATGCCTTGCGCGACCGGGGCGAGACGGCGGATGATTTTACCGGCCTCAGGATCGTCATCTGCGGCGATATCCTGCACAGCCGCGTGGCGCGCTCCAATCTGCTCTGCCTGCAGGCGCTCGGTGCTTCTGTGCGGCTTTGTGCGCCGCCTGCGTTGATGCCGGCGGGGATCGAGGCAATGGGGGCGGAAGTGTTCCACGATTTCGACGCGGCGCTCGACGGCGCGGATGTGGCGATGATGCTGCGCCTTCAGACCGAGCGGATGAGCGGCCAGTTTATCCCCTCGGCACGCGAATACCATTACCTCTACGGACTGACTGCAAAGCGGCTGGAGAAAGCGTCGAAGGACGCGCTGGTGATGCATCCCGGTCCGATGAACCGCGGGGTCGAAATCGATAGCGAAGTGGCGGATATGATCGACCGGTCGATCATCACCCGGCAGGTCGAGATGGGCGTCGCGATCCGCATGGCGGCGCTCGACGTGCTTACTCGCCGGGCCCGCAGGGTTGCCGGTTGGGGAGATGCAGCATGAAGCAGCAAACCCCCCTGACGATTACCGGCGGCCGATTGGTGACGCCCGATGGCGTGCGCGAAGGCGCGCTGCGGCTGGTCGACGGCTGTATCGAAACCATTGGCGGCGAAGCGCAGGATGGTGATGACATCGTCGATGCCAGGGGCCGCCTGGTTGCCCCCGGGCTGGTCGATCTCGGCGTGTTCGCGATCGACAAGCCCGCCTTCCATTTCGGCGGGATCACGCGCGCGGCGCTGATGCCCGACCAGTCGCCGCCGTTGGACCTGCCCAGCCGGGTTTCCTACATCGCCAAGAGCGGCAAGCCCGATTTCTGGGTCCATCCGCTCGCCGCCGCGACCCGCGGGCTCGAAGGGCGCGAGATTGCCGAGCTGGGCCTGATGCGCGCCGCCGGTGCGCGCGGCGTTGCCACCGGACGCCAGTGGATTGCGGATTCGGGTGCGATGCTGCGGCTGCTGCAATATGCCGCCATGCTCGACCTCGTGGTGGTCGCTCACGCGGAGGATGCCGCATTGGTCGGCAGCGCGGTCGCCACGGCGGGCGAAATTGCGACGCGGCGCGGTCTGCCCAGCGCCCCCGCCGAAGCCGAAGCCATCGCGCTGACCCGCGATATCGCACTGGCCGAGATGGCGGGTGCGCGCATCCATTTCAGGCAGGTGACCACGCGGGCGGGGCTGGATATCGTCCGCCAAGCGAAAGCGCGCGGGCTACCCGTCACCTGCGGCGTCACTCCGGCGCATTTCATGCTCTCCGATCTGGCGACGGTCGATTTCCGCACCTTCGCCCGCCTGTCGCCGCCGCTGCGCAGCGAAGACGACCGCCATGCGGTGCGCGAGGCCATCGTCGACGGGACGATCGACGTCATTGCCAGCGGGCACGATCCGCGCGGCCCGGAAGACAAGCGCCTGCCGTTCTCCGATGCCGAGCCGGGCATGGCAGGGGCCGAGACGCTGTTGGCGATGACGCTGTCGCTGGTCCGCGACGAGGTCATCGATATGCCGCAAGCCTTTGCGCTGGTGGCGACGGCGCCGGCGCGCATCCTCGGAGTCGATGCCGGTGCGATCGCGGTGGGGCTCGAAGCCGATATCGCGATCGTCGATCCCGAACAGCCCTGGATAATCCAGAGCGCCAGGATGGAAGCCACCGCCGGCAATACACCGTTCGACGGCCAACCCACGCAGGGGCGCGTGAAGACACTGTTCAAGGGCGGGGTGCGGATCCACCACTAGGCGCACGAAAAACCCCGCCCGGATTGCTCCGGACGGGGTCGCTCGGTGGTCTGGTTTGGTGGGCTGCCTAGCGTGCGGCGACCCGCATGTCACTGGCAACGACGTCGATCGCGCCGGGCAGCGGACGGCTCGAGGCATAGGCGATGCAGCCGCCGCCCTTGCCCTTGACCGTGCGGCACATCGAATCGGCCGATGCCTTGGCGAAACCGGCAGCCGCGACGCGGTAGTAGATCTTGCCGTTGACGCGCGCCTTGGTGATCACGCGTTCGGCATCGCCGAGTTCGGGATAGCGCTTCTGGAACTGCTTCCAGGCTTCATTGGCATCCGACATCGAGAAGAACGAGCCGAGCTGGACGTTGTAGTCGCCGCTGCGGGCAGTGCTGGTGGGCGCTGCGGCACCTGCGACACGCGGGGCAACGGCTTTGCGCGACTGGACCGGCATCTGCTGGACCACTTCGCGCGAGACATAGCGGACACCGCCGATGCTGGGAGCGAGGCCGGCATCGGCCAGCGCCGCGTCGGCACGGTCGTCGATGGACGGTGCGGCGCCTACTGCGGGCAGTTCCTCGGCAAAGGCGAAATCGCCCTGCGGCTCGGCAACTGGCTCGAGCTCGCCCACTTCCTGTGCGGCCAGCATATTGACGCTGGGATGATTGGCGAGGGCGAGCATCTGCGGCTGTCCGGGATCGACCCGCGGCTGGACGCCGAGCAGATTGGCAACGCGGGTGGTAAAGGCTTCGGGGCGGACAACCGCCGCCCACTGGGCCATGCGATCGCCGACTTCGCCCGCGGGCACATCTTCTGCGGCCATGACACGCGCAGAGCGCCAATTCCCTTGCAGCGCATAGGCATAGGCGAGGTTCTGGCGAACCTTCGGCGTGTTCTGGCCCGAACGCAGTGCATTGCTCAGTACATGGACGCCATGGTCGGGACGACCGGCCAAGGCGATGGCGAGGCCGAAATCGGCCGGGTCGAGCGTGGTTTCGAATTGATCGAGCGTTGCCAGCGCGCCGACCTGATCACCAATGGCGATCTGCGCCAGCGTATAGCTGATGATGGTGCGCGGAGCAGTGTCGCCCAGCTCTACAGCCTCGGCGAAAGTCGTCGCGGCCGATGCGAAGCGCCCGTCTTCAAGATAGGCATTGCCCAGCAGCGTGCGTGAATAGGCATCGCGCGGACTGGCCAGTACGGCCGCTTCGGCGTGCTGTACGGCCTTCGAGGTGCGGCCCTTGCTCAGCGCCTGTTCGGCATGCGCAGCCGAATAGGAATGGCTTGGTGCAGCCTTGCCGGTGCACGCCGTAAGCGCGGTCGTCGCCAGCGCCGTGGTGACGGCGAGCTGGACGAACCGCTTGCTCCTGGCTTTCGTCTCGGTGCTCATAATTACCCCCTTGAAGGCGATCCCACGTCGTTAAAGTTCTTATTCGCCGCGCTGGACCTGGGCAGCGAGGCTTGCGATTTCGGGCATTTCGGCAAGCAACGCGTCGAGCGCGTCGGTCACCAATTGCTGCGCGCTGCGACCGCGGACGGTGCAGGCAAGGCGCAGCATGAGATGGCGTTCCTGGTCGAGCCGCAGCGTGAAGGCGGCGCGCTTGCCCTGTGCGGCGGCGGCCTTGCGTACCATCGGCCGAGGCTGGGCGGGGCGTTCGAGTTGCGCCTGGATCTTGGTCAGCGATTCGCGCACCTGATTGGGTGCGCCCGCTTCATTCGCGGCCCGCGATGTGATCGCGACCACCTTTTCCTCGGCCGGATTGGCCGGGGCCTGCTCGCTCTCGCCCATGTCGTTCCAGCCGAGATCCTCGAGGCTGGCGGCGGCTTCCTTGCCGTCGACCGGACCGAGAATTCCCGATTGGGGACGCATGGCAGGCTTCGCGCCGCCCTTGCGTGCCAGCAGGGTCGAGGAAAGAGAGGCGAAATTGGCGTCAGACATCCGGGAGTCTCCGCCCTTTCTGTTACTGGGCCACGCGGCGGCCGAAGCCACCGGCAGGACGATGGACGCCGGGCATCGCGGATTGCGAATTGGGCGCGGCGAAGACTGTGCGGCGGAAGTTCTTTTCCAGCCGGTCGGCGATATATTTCCACAGCGCGGTGACCTCGGCAGCCGAACGGCTTTCGGGGTCGACCTCCATCACCGTGCGGCCATCGATCATCGAGGCAGCGAAATCGGTGCGGTGGTGCAGGGTGATCGGCGCGACCGTGCCGTGCTGCGACAGCGCGACGGCGGCTTCCGAAGTGATCTTGGCCTTGGGCGTCGCGGCATTGACCACGAACACCAGCGGCTTGCCGGCGCGTTCGCACAGATCGACCGTAGCGCCCACGGCGCGCAAATCGTGCGGGCTCGGACGGGTCGGGACGACGATAAGTTCGGCGACCGAGATGACCGATTGGATGGCCATGGTGATGGCCGGCGGGGTGTCGATCACCGCCAGCTTGAAACCTTGCTGGCGCAGAATGGCCAGGTCGGTTGCCAAACGGGCGACGGTGGTCTGGGCGAATGCGGGATATTCATCCTCGCGCTCGTTCCACCAATCGGCCAGCGACCCCTGCGGATCGATATCGATCAGGACGACGGGACCGGCGCCGGCGCGCTGGGCCTGAACGGCCATATGTCCCGAGAGCGTGGTCTTGCCCGATCCGCCCTTCTGCGATGCCAATGCCAGTACACGCAAGACTTGGTCCCCCTGGTTTGCGCCAGTATTCAATTCACTCGTGCTGCTTTGCTTTGCAGCGTTCTTGTCATGGAAATCGCAGACTACCCCTAATTTTGGGTTAACCGGATGCCACTTTGGTCGGGCTCGGGAACAGCAAAATGCCTCGCAACACTTTGCTAACGAGTGATTTACTATAGGATGCCGCTGATCCGACGCGTTCCCGCGCGTCGTCGCATGGGAAGGGTACGATGCTACGAGTGGCGAAAGCAGCATGGCTGGCCGGCGTAATGGCCGCGGCAACCATGGTTTCGGTTCCGGCGCAGGCCGACGTCAAAGCCGGTGTCGATGCCTGGACGCGGGGTGATTTCGCCACTGCAGTGCGCGAATGGGCAGGCCCCGCCGCGCAAGGCGATCCCGATGCACAGTTCAACATGGCGCAGGCCTATCGGCTGGGCCGCGGGCTCGACGCCGACACGCAGCAGGCCGAGGCGCTCTATGCGCTGGCCGCGGCGCAGGGGCACGTGAAGGCGGCGGACAATTACGGCTTGTTGCTGTTCCAGCGCGGTGCGCGCGAGGAAGCCCTGCCCTATGTTTCAGCCGCTGCCTCGCGCGGCGATCCGCGCGCGCAATATCTGCTCGGCATCGCGCATTTCAACGGCGACCTCGTCGCGAAGGACTGGCGCCGCGCCTATGCGCTGCTGACGCTGGCCAATTCGGCGGGCTTGCCGCAGGCACGCGGCGCGCTGGCGCAGATGGACGAATATATCTCGCTCGAGGACCGACAGGCTGCACAGCCGCTCGCCGCATCGCTCAAGGCCGAGGCCGAAGCGGCGCGCGCGCGTGAACTGGCCGCGGTCGATCTTGCACTGGGCACCGATGCGCCGACCGGACCAGTTGTAACCGCCCCGGCTGCTGCACCGACGACGCGTCCCGCGGGCACCCCGCGCGTCGCGGGCAGTACTGCCGCACCGGCGACCGCGGGGGCGGATTACACGCTCCCCGCCTCGCGCCCGACGGTTGTCGCGCGGCAGGAAGAGGAAGCGCTCTCTCGCGAAGCCGTGGTCGTGGCTTCGCGCCCGGTTCCCTCAACTCCCGCACCGGCCCCTGCCGCAGTTACGCGCGTCGCGCCCGCCACGGGTCCGTGGAAGGTCCAGCTCGGCGCGTTCGGCGTACCGGGCAATGCCGAACGGCTGTGGAGCCAGTTGGCCGGGCGAAGCGAAATTGCCGGGCGTACCCGTCTGCTCGAAAAATCGGGGCGGCTGACCAAGCTGCTGGCGGGCGGTTATGCCACCCGAGATCAGGCGGCGACGGCCTGCGCTTCGCTCAAGCGCAGCGGGCAGGGCTGTCTCGTTACCCGCTAGGGCACATATTGCTCACGGTTTGCGCTTCTTCCTGTCGAGGCTAAGGCCCGCAGGCGAAGGGGGCCATAAATGAGCCAAGCAACCGAACAGGCGGCAATCGCCGAGGCGACAGTGGACGATCCGCTGCCGAGCGCGCTCGCGGGCAACCGCATCGCCAGCCTCGATTTCATCCGTGGCATCGCCGTCATGGGTATCCTGGCGGCGAATATCGTCGCCTTCGGACAGCCATTCTCTGCCTATATGTACCCCGATGGCTTCCTGGTTCCGCACAGCGATGCGGAAGACTGGATGTGGGTGGCGCAATTCGTCCTCGTCGACGGCAAGATGCGCGGCCTGTTCACACTCCTGTTCGGCGCGGGGCTGTATCTGTTCATGGAGAAGGCCTGGACCAAGGGCGAGGGCCGCGAGTTGCAGGTTCGCCGCCTGTTATGGCTGCTGCTGTTCGGGCTGGCGCATTTCTACCTGATCTGGCGCGGCGACATCCTGCTCTATTATGCCGCATTCGGCCTTGTCGCGATGATCGGGATACGCTGGGCGGCCAAAACCCAGCTGATCGTCGGCCTGCTCGGATATGCTGCGGGAATCGCCATGGTCGCCAGCTTCACCGCCTTCCCCTATTTCATCGCCGAGACGTCGCTCGGCGAACAGCCCGCCTATGCCGAATTGCGCGAACAACTGGCCGCGGACAAGGAAACCACGCTCGAAGAGGGACTGACCGAGCGGCAGGTCATCGCCGAAGGCTCCTACCCGGACTACGTGCGCCACAACATCACGGAACATGGCGGTGACCCGCTGTTCGGGCTGTTCCTCTTTGCGCTCGAATCCGTACCGCTGATGCTAATCGGCATGGCGCTCTATCGGTTCGGCCTGTTCAGCGGCGGCATGGACCCCGGCAGGCAATTGCGCTGGGGACTGGCCGGTATCGCGAGCGGAAGCGCGGTGACCCTGCTGATTGCGCTGTGGGTCAAGGGGATCGGGTTTTCCTACTGGAGCACGCTCGCCGCTTTCATGAGCTTTTCGATGCTCCCGCGGCTGCCCGTCGTCCTAGGCCTCGCCGCGGTGCTCGCAGTGGTCGGTTTGCGGACATCGAGCTGGCTGGCGGAGCGGATTTCGGCGGCCGGACGTGCAGCGTTCACCAATTACATGGGCACCTCGCTGGTCATGCTGCTGGTGTTCCACGGCTGGGCCGGCGGGCTTTATGGCGAGCTGGGGCGCAGCGAGCTCTATCTCCTCATGCTCGCCACCTGGGCGCTGATGCTGCTGTGGTCCAAGCCGTGGCTGGCCCGCTTCCGCTTCGGCCCGCTCGAATGGCTGTGGCGCTGCCTGACCTATTGGCGGATGTTCCCGCTGCGGCGGTAAACACACGGTGGAAAACGGCGCTTGATAATGAGAACGACTCTCACTAGAACTGCTCATGCGAGTCAATCGCAGGAGTTGTCGAGTGTACGTCTGCATCTGTAACGCGATCCGGGAAAACGAACTGCGCCGCGCCGCGCGCCATGTCTCGGGTGATGCCGAAGCGTGCTATGCTGCGCTGGGCAAGGCACCGTGCTGCGGGACCTGTCTCGACGATGCCGACGATATCCTGCAGGAAGAACGCGAGTTCGGTCTCGTCTCCGCCGCAGCGTGACTTTCCGCTAACAAGAATTGCTCGCAACTGGCGGAATTACGCCGATTTTTCGACCTTCGACCTTGCCAAGCGGCGGTGGAGGCGCGCATAGGTGCGCCGCGTCCATCACCCAGGAGACAGGGCCATGAAAGGCGATCTGAAGGTCATCGAGTTCCTCAACAAGGCGCTCACCAACGAATTGACCGCGATCAATCAGTACTGGCTGCATTACCGCGTGCTGGCCGATTGGGGCGTGACCAAGCTCGCCGAATACGAACGGCACGAATCGATCGACGAGATGAAGCACGCCGACATCCTCGCCGAGCGGATCCTGATCCTCAACGGGCTCCCCAATTTCCAGGCGATCCACAAGCTCAAGGTCGGCGAAACGGTCGAGGAAATCCTCAAGGCCGATCTGGCGATGGAAATGGAAGCGATCCCGTTGCTTAAGGAAGCGGCGGATTATTGCCAGGACGTGCGCGACTTCACCACGGGCCAGATTTTCGAAGACATCCTCGCCAGCGAGGAAGAGCATGTCGATTTCCTCGAAACGCAATTCGACATGATCGCGCGGATGGGGCTGGAAAACTACGTCCAGCTCAACAGCAAGCCGGTGGGCGGGGGCGAAGCGGGCTGAACTGGAGAGTCGGCTTGTTCGGAGCCAGGCGGTTTCCTCCTCACTGCCCCGCCTCGTCGCGCTGGTGTTCGGTCCCGGGATAGTGTCCGTCAGGTAACGCGCCAGAAGGTCGCGTGGACGCCGCCATGCTTGGACAGACGGGCTAGACGCTGCTCGCCATCCCAGATTTCCGCGTCGCCCCTGCCGACATTGATATCGGCGATCGTCAGTGCGGTCGCAATGTCGAGTGCTTCGAGAGCGAACTTATCGTCCGCGCGATTGGCATGCCCGTGGATCGAAACGCGGAGTTTGCTCATATTTCACCTCCTTGCCCCGCCGCGTTCTATGACAGGTGGAGATGAACCGTAGCCGACGTTTTTGCGCCAATCGTCGCGCAAATGCCTTCGGCCGGTCGCGCGCGGGACCCAAACCGCGTCAGGACTTGGCGGCGGCCCGGCGTTCGCGGATCCGTTCACGGTTGCGGCGGGCTGCGGTGCGGGTTTCCATCAGGAACGACGCAAGCCCTGCGACAAGCAGGCCCATGCACATCACCCATGTCGCGGCAACCAGCGTGCCCAACGGGGTGGTGACAAAGGCACTCACGAACAGCAGGACGATGACCACGCTGATGGCCAGCGCCGAAGCGGTGCTGAACATGACCGCCCGCTGCGCGTAATTGCGGCGCATTTCCAGCGCGGGCAGTTCGGCGCGCATCGCGTCGACATCGCCGTCCTCGCCGGCGTTGAGAATGCGCTCGATCTTGTTGGCGACCCAGATCAGCCGGTTGGTCATGACGTTCATCACCGCGCCGATCCCTGCGAGCAGGAAGGCCGGGGCCAGGCTGAGCTGGACGACCTGCTGGACGCGCAAGGTCGAACTGGTGCGCTCAATAAGCTCGAAGGCGCCGACGCCGGCCAGGATGTCGAGCACCGGCAACCTCAGTCCTTCTGGAACGGGTTCTTGGGGCTCTTGAGCACCACGCGTACCGGCACCGCCTCGAAGCCCAGCTTGTCGCGGATACCGTTCACCAGATACCGCTCGTAGCTCTTGGGGAGCATGTCGAGCCGGGTACCAAAGACCACGAAGCGTGGCGGGCGGATGCTGGCCTGCGTGATATAGCGCAGCTTGATCCGCTTACCCTTGGGTGCGGGCGGCGGATTTGCTTCCAATGCATCGTCGAACCAGCGGTTGAGCGCGGCGGTCGGTACACGGCGGCTCCACGCCTCGCGCAGGTCGAAAGCCGCGCCGAGCATCTGATCGAGACCCTTGCCGGTTTTGGCACTCACGGCGAACAGCGGCACTCCGCGCACCTGTGCCAGTCCTTCGTTGAGCGCTTCGCGGATGCCGTTGAACAGCGCGCTGGCGTCTTCGGCGATGTCCCATTTGTTGATCGCGATCATCAGCGCGCGACCTTCTTCGAGCACCATGCTGGCGATCTTGAGATCCTGCGATTCCAGACCGCGGGTGGCGTCGAGCAGCAGAACCACGACTTCGGCAAAATCGACCGCGCGGCGCGCATCGGCGACCGACAGGCGTTCGAGCTTGTCGACCACCTGCGCCTTCTTGCGCATCCCGGCCGTGTCGATCAGCCGGATCTCGCGGTCTTCGCCGCTACGCGGGTCGTGCCATTCCCAGTCGATCGCGATCGAATCGCGCGTGATCCCGGCTTCGGGACCGGTCAGCAGCCGGTCTTCGCCCAGCATGCGGTTGATCAGCGTCGACTTGCCAGCGTTCGGCCGGCCGACGATGGCAAGCTTGAGCGGTCCGGCGAGCAGCGCCTCTTCGTCTTCTTCGCTCAGTTCGAGGGTTTCGGCAGCAGCTTCGGCCTTTTCCCCGATGATTGGCCAGAGCCGTTCGAACAGGTCGCCAATGCCTTCGCCATGTTCAGCGCTGATGCCGGCCGGTTCGCCAAAGCCGAGCGAGAAGCTTTCGTAGATGCCGGCATCGCCCTGCGTGCCTTCCGCCTTGTTGGCGACGAGCACGACGGGAACTGCCTGTCCGCGCAGCCAGCGCGCGATTTCCTCGTCGAGCGGGGTCAGGCCGACGCGCGCATCGAATACGAACATCGCGGCATCGGCGCCTTCGAGGCTGACTTCGGTCTGCATGCGCATCCGGCCGGGGAGGCTGGCGGGGTCTTCGTCCTCCCACCCGGCAGTGTCGACCACCTGAAACTCGAGCCCGGCGATTTCGGCATCGCCGAAGCGCCGATCGCGCGTCACGCCGGGCTGGTCGTCGACCAGCGCCAGGCGCTTGCCCACGAGCCGGTTGAACAGCGTCGATTTGCCGACATTGGGCCGGCCGATGATGATCACCGTTGGCTTGGAGGAGGAGGGCACCATGATGGCGCGGCAAGTGGCGCTTTGCGCGCCGCTTTGCAAGCGGCAGCAAGGATCATGGTTAAATCGCGTTAACCGTAACCGGAAAGATCGCGATAAGCTTAACCGGCATAATCCTGCCGGTATGAGGAAGAATCTTGCCGTGATCGCCTTACTTGCCTGCGCCACACCGGCGTTGGCCGAGGACTTCGACAACTTCGCCGCCCAAGGTGCGGAATTGGACGCCTATCTCCAGTGCGTACCTTATGCGCGCAATGTCTCAGGTATTCAGATCTACGGCGATGCCCATACCTGGTGGGACCAGGCGCAAGGCCGTTACGCTACCGGCTCGATGCCGCGTCCCGGCGCAGTGATGGCCTTCAGCGCGCATCGCAGCATGCAATTGGGCCATGTGGCCACTGTCAGCCGGGTACTCGATTCGCGCCGTGTGCTGCTAGATCACGCCAATTGGTCGCCGATCAACGGCCGCCGCGGTCAGATCGAGAAGGATGTGCTCGCGGTCGACGTCTCGCGGAACAATGACTGGAGCGAAGTACGTGTCTGGTATGCTCCGCTGGGCAAGGTCGGTACGACCGCCTGGCCGGTAGATGGCTTTATTTATAGTGATCGGCAGCCGCAGCCGCGCCGCCAGATCGCAATGGCACCGGCGCGCAAGCAAACCTCCAAGAGGTTCCTAAGCGCCTTCGCCGATTTCGCAGACTGATCAGTCTGCCTTGGCTACCGGCGGTTCGTCGCCGAGATCTTCAAACCAGGCTTCTACCGGACCCGTCAGCTTGATCGTCAGCGGCTTGCCGCGGCGATCAACTGTCTTGCCTGCTTGAACGCGCACCCAGCCTTCGGAAATCGAATATTCCTCGATGTCGGTGCGCTGCTTGCCCTTGAAGCGGATGCCCACACCGCGCTCGAGCGCTTCCATTTTGAAATGCTCGCTATCCGGATTGACCGAAAGGTGGTCGGGCGGGGTCTGGCTCTTGGTTTCTTCGCTCATGGCGCGCGCCGATACTGCGCCCCACGCGCGCGGGCAAGATCAATCGGGGGGCGGGGGCGTTTCATCGGGGCCGCGATCAGGCTCGTCGAAGTCGGGTTGCGGCGGCTCGAAACCGGGTGGTTCGTGCATCGGCGCTTCGTCGGGCGGGCTCGTGGGCGGCATTTCGTCGGGTGCGCCCGGATTGATGGTATCGGGATTAGGGTCGGGTTGCGTCGCCATATATTGTGTCCTCAATCGGGCTGCAGGCTGTCGAGCGCGGCTTCGCCCGCACCGTCGCTCCCGCCTTCTTGCGCCTTGCCGAGCGCTTTCTCGACTTTCATGTCGTCATTGTCGGTGCCATCGGTAGACACCTCGCCTTTATCTCCGCCCTCGGCCTTGATATCGGCCGGGCTGTTCGGCTTTACCGCGGGATCGATGACTGGCGGCGTATTGGCCGGTGGCTTCGGTTTATCGTAGTCACGCATGATTACAAAACGCGTGCGCGCGCAAAGGCGTTCCTTCACCCGTCGCCGCGCTTGCGCATTTGGTCGCATCCTACTAGAGGCACGCGCCTACACGCGTGGCGCATGCCGCCAACGCGCAGCTTCGTTCGGGTTAGCGGGCGTGGCGGAACTGGTAGACGCGCTGGTTTTAGGTACCAGTATCGAAAGATGTGGGGGTTCGAGTCCCTTCGCCCGCACCAGTGCCGCCGCCGCGCGAATCCCCTTGCACATAGTCGCTTTTGGAAAGTCACGAGTTTCAACCCATGCAGATCAAAGAGACCGCCAACGAGGGCCTCAAGCGCGCCTACACCGTCACCATTCCTGCGAAGGAAATCGACGAGCGCGTCAACAGCGAAGTCAAGAAGATCGCCCCGCAGGTGAAGATGCCCGGCTTCCGACCGGGCAAGGTGCCGGCGAACTTGGTGCGCAAGATGCACGGCGAACAGCTGCACGCGCAGATGGTCAACGACATGATCCGCGAATCGGTCGACAAGGTGATGGCCGACAACAAGCTTCGCCCCGCGATGCAGCCGAAGGTCGAGATCGAAGAAGGCTACGAGGAAGGCAAGGATGCCTCGCTCAGCGTCGAAGTCGAAATCCTTCCCGAGATCGATGCTCCCGAAGTCGAGGGCCTCGCGCTCGAACGCCTAACCGTTCCGGTGACCGACGAGCAGGTCATGGAAGCGGTGGAGCGGATCGCATCGAACAACAAGAGCTATAAGGACGCCGCCAAGACCAAGAAGGCAGGCGACGGCGACCAGCTGATCATCGATTTCGTTGGCCGCGTCGACGGAACCGAGTTCGAAGGCGGCAAGGCCGAGAACACCCCGCTGGTGATCGGCTCGGGCCAGTTCATCCCCGGCTTCGAAGAACAGCTCACCGGTGCGAAAACCGGCGATGAAAAGACCATCACGGTGACGTTCCCCGAAGATTACCCGGCTGAAAACCTGAAAGGCAAGGAGGCGGAATTCGACGTCACGGTCCAGCAGGTCAAGGTCCCGACCGACACTGCGATCGACGACGAGTTCGCCAAGAACCTCGGTCTCGAGGATCTTGCCAAGCTCAAGGAACTGCTGCGCGGCCAGCTCGAGCAGGAAACTGCCGGCCTCACCCGCACGCAGATGAAGCGCCAGCTGCTCGACACGCTGGCTGCCGGTCACGATTTCGCCGTGCCGCAAGGCATGGTCGAAGCCGAATTCGAACAGATCTGGGCCCAGCTCCAGCAGGAAGCCGCGCAGTCGGACGATGCCGAAGCGATGCTCAAGGAAATGGACGACGAGAAGGACGATTACCGCAAGATCGCCGAACGCCGCGTGCGTCTCGGCCTGCTGCTGTCGGAAATCGGCCAGAAGAACGGCGTCGAGGTCAATGCCAATGAGATGAACATGCTCATCCAGCAGGCAGCGCAGCAATATCGCGCCGAAGACCGCGAACGCTTCGTCCAGTACGTCCAGTCCGAGCCGATGGCCGCCGCCCAGCTGCGCGCGCCGCTCTATGAGGATAAGGTCGTCGACTTCCTGTTCGACAAGGCCGAGATCACCGACCGGGAAGTGACCCGCGAGGAACTCGAAGCCGCGATCGAAGCGGAAGAGACCACCGAAGAGAAGCCGAAGAAGAAGGCCCCGGCCAAGAAGGCTGCGGCGAAGAAGGCTCCGGCCAAGAAGGACGCTACCAAGGACGCGGACGACAAGCCCGCCGCCAAGAAAGCGCCTGCCAAGAAAGCCGCGCCGAAGAAGGCTGCTGCCGCCAAGGACGACGACAAGGCTCCGGCGAAGAAGCCCGCTGCCAAGAAGCCGGCTGCCAAGAAGGCCCCGGCCAAGAAGGCTGCTGCAAAGAAATAACCCCGCACCAACGGGTTACGCGAGGGGCGGCGGACTACGGTTCGCCGCTCCTTGTCGTTTGGATGACGATGCTACTCGCGTTTGTTTGCGGTCGTTGCTGCTTCGGGAGATAGCGCTTCCATGCTGGTATCCTGCCCGGCATGGACATGCGCGCGGCGGTTCTCGACATGGCGGATAAGCGGGCCTGAGACGACGCCATGAACCACGATCGATAGCAGGATCGCAAAGCTGACCGTGGCCCATAGCAGTTCGATCTGGGCGAAATCGGCGTGGTTCTGACCATAGGCGAGATAATAGATCGAGCCCATCCCGCGCACCCCGAGGAACGCCACCGCCAGCTTGCCGACCATTGGGAGATCGCAGTTCAGCTCCGCCAGCAGGCCCGCAATCGGGCGGATGATGAAGATCAGCGCAATTCCGACCAGCGCAGCGGGCCAGGTCAGCGCGGACAGCACGCCGCTTGCCAGCATCGCTCCAAAGCCAAACAGGACCGCGACCAGCACGATCTGCTCGATCTGGTCGATGAAGTGGTGGCTGATCTTGTGATAGCGGCTGCGGTTCTCGCGCTGGCGCGCGGTCACCGCGCCGACAAACACCGCGAGGAAGCCGTAGCCTTCGACCAGCTCGGCCAGTCCATAGGCGAGCAGCAGCGTGCCGAGCACGATCAGCCCTTCGCTGGTCGAATAGCTGGGCTGGGCGGTGCTCTCGCTGGCTTCGTCGATCTCCTCCATCGGGGAATCGGCTTCGCGTTCGAAGACATACCACGAGCCAATGCGGCCGACGGCCCAGCCGACCGCGCAGCCCATCACGATCCGCCAGCCGAGATCGAGCGCGGCCCATTCAAGCGTCCAGCCACCCAGCGCGGTCATCCCGACTGCGGCGATCGCCAGATAGGTAAAAGGGAAGGCGAAGCCATCATTGAGCCCGGCTTCCACCGTCAGGCTGAAACGGACATCGTGCCGCTGGTCCTCGCCTGGCGGGCCGACCTGCACGCTGCGCGCCAACACCGGATCGGTCGGGGCCAGAGCTGCGCCCAGCAGGATCGCGCTGGCGGGGGCCAGTCCCAGGCCCCACCAGCCGAGCAGCGCAACCGCGCCGATCGTCAGCGGCATGGCGATCACCAACAGCGGCCAGATCTGGCGCCAGTTGACCCAGCTGACCGGCCGGTCGATCGCGATCCCGGCTGCCATCAGCGAAGCGATGACAATGAACTCGGTGGCATATTCCAGCGTGATCGCATCGAACCCGTCGACCGTCGGGTTGAAATGCGGGAGCCCCAGCGGCAGCGACCACACCGCGAACCCGACCGCGATATAAAGGATCGGCAGCGACAGCCAGTAGCGCGCCAACCACCGTTCGAGCGTGACCGCCAGCGTCAGCCCGGCGCCGAAAACGACGAACATCACGATACGCGGATCGAATTCCAAGATGATCTCCCTTGTTCCGCCTAACGCGCGGAACGGGGGAGGGGTCCGCGGGACCTAGAAATCTCCGCTGACAGTCAGACGGAAGATCGGGCCGATGCGGCGGTCCTGATACTCCCCGAAGCGAATCTCGCCATCGGGCCGCTCGCCTTCGTAGACCGTGCGGCGGAAGTAATTGCGCGCACCCAGCAGATTGCTCGCCCGGGCCTGAACCGTGAGGCCGAATACATCCTTGTGCTCGATAAACAGCCCGCCCCACACAGGGCCTTCCCATTCGCGGCCCTCTTCGTATCGCCGCGCATAGGGGGCCGGGTCATCGTGATCGAGACTGGCACCCCAGGCCCAGGCACTGCCGGGGACATCGTGGCGAAAATCGATCTCGAATGCGCCCTCCTGATCGTAGGAGAACGGCCGCTCCAGACCAGTGAAAGGATCGGTGACATTCATGAACCGCTTGATCACCTCGACATCGAGCCGTGCCCCGCGAAATCCGATCGGATCGAGATTGAGCGTCGCATTGGCCTGCAAATGGAGCCGGTCCGCATCGCCGATATTGCCGCGCGCCTCGCCACCATTGGGCAGCGGGAACCAGTCGATGAAATCTTCGAACCACGCCTTGCGCGCTTCCAGCTTGATCGAGCCCCACGGACCGAAGGTCTTGTTGGCTTCGATCTCGACATTGTAGCTCTGGTAGGGAACGAGCTCGTTATTGCCGCCGTTCTGATTATCGTTGTTGAGCGATACCGAAGCGAGGAAATCGCCGAAAGACAACTGGCTGACGCGTTTTGCCAGAGTGACCGAGACGTCGAAATCGGCGCGCGGTTTCCAGGTCGCGGCGAACGAACCTTTGGGTCGCTTGAAGCTGCGCGAATTGGCGGCAAAGCCGGTCTGCTCAATGGTCGAAAATTCCATCGCCCCGATCAGCTGGACCGACAGCGTAGGTGACAGGGAACGCGAGACGCTGAGGCTGGCTTCATAGCGATCTTCGGTGACCCCGCCGGTGCCTTGCGGGAAGGCGCGCTCGACGAATTCGTCGCCGGCTTCCAGTTCGAATAGCCTCGACCGCCGGTCGAGCCGGTTGAAGGCGGCCTCGCCCGATAGCTGCCAGTCGGCCTTCCACAACCGCCAGTCATATTCAAAGCGGCCGATGCGCTCGCCTTCGCCGTTGGTCTGCTGGAAACGCGAACCCCGCGACGGGCTCCCGTCGGAGAACCTGTCGATCAGCATTGAGGAGTAGTTCTCGCGCTCGAACCGCTCGAGGCCGATCAGCTTGAGCAAGCCGGGGCCGAAGGGAAACTGGATGTCACCGCCCAGCTCGTAGAAGGGGCCGTCTTCATCGGTCCGCGATTCTCGGGTGCGGGTCTCGCCCGATGCGCGCGTACCGGTCTCGGGTTCCTGACGGGAATAATAGTCGACGCCGTAGCTGAGGTTGAGATTGGCCAGTACGCCGCCGCCGAAATCGTAGGAAAAGGCGGTCGAAAGCTTGGGATTGTCGAACCGGCCCGAAAACTTGGTGTCCTGCAGTTCGAGTAGGGCGCCGTCGCGGTCGGTAATGGTGACCGGCCCATCGGCGCCGAACCGGTTGTTCTCGTTCGACAGCGAGACCGTGTAATCGAGCGCGCCGCTGCTGCCGACTACCGAGATTTCGCCGCCATAAAGCTGCGCCGCGGTGTTGTACGGGCGGAAACCGGTGGTCCATTCAAACTGTCCGGAGGCGCCGTCGCTTGTATAGACGACGTTGGCAACCTGTCCGGTCAGCCCCGGAATGCTGGTGGCATTGCCGTCGAGGATCTCGATCCGCACCACATCGGGGGCGGGTATGCGGCGCAGCTGGTCGCGCACGCTTTCGGACTTGCTCGACAGGCGCTCGCCATTGACGATCACGTTCTGCGTCGCCTGGCCAAGCCCGCGCTGGCCCTGGTCGTTACCGCCGCTGATCGAGAAGCCGGGGATGCGATCGACCATGTCGAGCGCATTGCGCGGTGCGAACTGGTCGAAATAGACCGGCTCGAACACCTGCGCGCCCGTAGTTGGCGCGGTGGCCGCGGTAGCGGTGTCCGCCACATCGTCGCTGCCTTGCGCATGGGCCGGGGCGTGGGCTGCAGTAGCCAGTGCAAGGGTAAACGCCGCCAGCGTCAACGAACGTAAAGTCATGGTTTAATAGCCTCCCCGCCATCTCGTTGAGCGTTCGTCTACGAGTGTAGGCGAAAGGGCCAACGACGCCTCGACCGATGTCGTTCCACGTCCGACAAACGGATTCGGGGCAGCAACCTGTGCTGTATGTCTCTCTATATGGGCCGAGAAAGTGACCCGATCTTGGCCGCATCTGACATATCCGCGGCTTTCGAGGGTTAAGGCCCTTGAACATCCCGGGATGCATGGCGACATAGGCGGCCAATCGACCCGACAAAAGGACTATTCATGATCGACCTGTTCGGCAGCAACGCCCACGGCGCGCAGGGCCAGTTCACCACCGATCCCGTAACCGGTGCGCTCGTGCCCGTGGTGGTCGAACAGACCAGCCGCGGCGAACGCAGCTTCGACATCTTCAGCCGCCTGCTGCGCGAACGTATCGTGTTCGTGACCGGCCAGGTCGAAGACGGCATGGCTTCGCTCATCACCGCGCAGCTGCTGTTCCTTGAAAGCGAGAACCCGTCGAAGCCGATCAGCATGTACATCAACTCGCCGGGCGGCGTGGTGACTGCCGGCATGGCGATTCACGACACGATGCAGTATATCAAGCCGCGCGTGTCGACGGTGTGCATGGGCCAGGCTGCCAGCATGGGTTCGTTCCTGCTTGCGGCGGGCGAACCGGGCATGCGGATCGCGCTGCCCAATGCGCGGATCATGGTCCACCAGCCTTCGGGCGGAGCACGCGGCATGGCCTCGGATATCGAGATCCAGGCCCGCGAGATCCTGCGCATCAAGAAGCGCATGAACGACCTTTATGTGAAATACACCGGCCAGAGCCTCGACGATATCGAGAAGGCGATGGATCGCGATACCTTCCTCGAAGCCGATGAGGCGATGAAGTTCGGTATCGTCGACAAGGTATTCGAAACCCGTCCCGAATCCGAAAACGGCGATGCCGAAGGTTCGGGCGGCGCGCCCGAATAGGACGGCACCCAGATTCCCGCGCGGGTAGTGTGCCCGCGCGGGACTGTTGCAAGAATGTCGTAGGAATTGGGCAACCCTGCCGCTTCAGACTGTGGCAAGGGGTGTGTGATACCTGGGATATTGACCCATAACCCATGGCCCCTACAGTCTGGAGCCTACTGATGGGGACGCGGGAAAGACGTTAGGATATGACCAAGTTGAGCGGAACCGACAGCAAATCGACCCTGTATTGCAGCTTTTGCGGCAAGTCGCAGCACGAGGTGAGGAAGCTCATCGCGGGCCCGACCGTGTTCATCTGCGACGAATGTGTCGAACTGTGTAACGACATCATTCGCGAAGAAACCAAGGCAGGACTGGCCGGCAAGAAGGAAGGCGATGTTCCCACGCCGGCCGAAATCTGCGCCACGCTCGCCGATTATGTGATCGGGCAAGAGCGCGCCAAGCGCGTCCTCTCGGTCGCGGTGCACAACCACTACAAGCGGTTGAAGCATGGCGCGAAGGCCGGCGATGTCGAACTGGCCAAGTCGAACATCCTGCTCGTCGGTCCGACGGGATCGGGCAAGACGCTGCTGGCACAGACGCTGGCGCGCACTTTCGACGTGCCTTTCACTATGGCCGATGCGACCACTCTGACCGAAGCCGGTTACGTGGGCGAGGACGTGGAAAACATCATCCTCAAGCTGCTCCAGTCGTCCGACTACAACGTCGAGAAGGCGCAGCACGGCATCGTCTATATCGACGAGATCGACAAGATCACGCGCAAGGCGGAAAACCCCTCGATCACGCGCGACGTATCGGGCGAGGGCGTCCAGCAGGCGCTGCTCAAGCTGATGGAAGGCACTACCGCTTCGGTCCCGCCGCAGGGCGGGCGCAAGCATCCGCAGCAGGAATTCCTGCAGGTGGACACGACCAATATCCTGTTTATCTGCGGCGGTGCCTTCGCCGGGCTCGACAAGATCATCGGCGATCGCCTGCAGAAGCGCTCGATCGGCTTCGGCGCGCATGTCGCCGATCCGGACAAGCGCCGGGTGGGTGAACTGCTCGAGAAGAGCGAACCGGAAGATCTGCTCAAGTTTGGCCTGATACCCGAATTCGTCGGCCGCCTGCCGGTCATCGCCACGCTGCACGACCTCGATGTCGACGCGCTGGTGACGATCCTGCAGGAACCGAAGAACGCGATCGCCAAGCAGTATCACAAGCTGTTCGAGCTCGAGGATGTCGAGCTGACCTTTACCGACGAAGCGCTGCGCGCGATCGCCGAACGCGCGATCAAGCGCAAGACCGGCGCCCGCGGATTGCGTTCGATCGTCGAAGGTATCCTGCTCGACACGATGTTCGACCTGCCCGACATGGACGGGGTGACCGAGATCGTGATCGACAAGGACGTGGTCGAAGGCAAGAAAGAGCCGATCCAGGTTCATGGCGGCAAGAAGGACGAGGAAGAAGCCGCCTGACCAGGCAGCGCTTCCTGTCCGCCTGCGGAAAGAACCGCTGGCGAAGTCCGACAGCAGAGCATTTTTTTCCGGCAGGAAGGGCGTGGATGTCCTTTCTGCCGGAATTGCATCCGAAGCCGACACGCCGCTCGATGACGAGTTGGTGCGGTGGGCGGATCGGGTCTTCGTGATGGAAGACAGGCACCGGACCGCCATCCGGCGGCAGTTCAGGGCGTTGCTGGGTTCGACACCGATCGTCTGCCTCGGGATACCCGATCGCTATCGGTTCATGGACCCCCAGCTGGTCGACTTGCTCGAACGCAAGGTGGCGCGGTTTGTCGGCTAAGGCGGCTTGGTACTCGCCATAAAAAACCCCGCCCGGCCTCTGCTGAGCGCCGGACGGGGACAGTGGAGTGCCGGGCGGAGATGGAAGTGACCCGATCGGCACCCGTGGGGATGGGTTAGCCGGGCAGGAAAACGCCGTCGGTCACGTGGATCACGCCATTGGCGGTGTCGACATCGGCCTGCACCACCTTGGTTTCGCGGCCCGCGCCGTCGGTGACCACGATGGTGTGCCCGTCGAAGCGCGCGCTCAGCGTCTCGCCGGCGACGGTCGTGAATTCATAACTTCCGCCCGCGCTGCGGATCGCCTGCGTCAGCGCTGCGGCCGAAACCCGTCCTGCGACCACGTGATAGGTCAGGATGGAGGTCAGCTGGCCCTTGTTCTCGGGCCTCAGCAGCGTGTCCACCGTACCCGTCGGCAGCGCGGCAAAAGCGTCGTCGGTCGGGGCGAAGACCGTATAGGGGCCAGGGGCAGACAGCGTATCGACGAGGTCGGCGGCCTTGACCGCCGCGACCAGCGTGCCGTGAACGCCCGTGCCCATCGCGGTCTCGACAATGTTCGGCTGGCTGGTCTCGGCCGCCTTGGCGTGATGGTCGGCAACTGCGGGGGTACCGGCCATGAGGGCGAAACTGCCCATGGCGGCAATCGATGCGAAGGCTGCGGCCTTGAGCTTGCTGGAAATCGGCCTAGAAATCGACATGTGTAACTCTCCTTATGCGCCAGGCCCCGTCCTGCCTGTGCGCTGAGTTACGCAAGCCGCCGCATGCCGGATGCACACAGCCGCCCAATTTTTCTCAGATCGTGGTGAAACGGGCCTCGGCCACCACCGGACCCGCCCCGGCATCGGCGGGCTTGCCGCCCAATGGCTCGCGGGTGAGCACCAGCTGCGAGCCGTCGTGCAAGGCCTGCGCGACTGCATCGGGCACATTGTGCGCAACCACTTTGCCGGGTGTCACGATACCCAGCGAAACGAGCTCTCCTTCGGGCGGAACGAACCAGATTTCGTGATCGTGGACCCCGTCGGCGGTCAGCCCGATTGCGCCGACCAGCAGGCTGTCTTCGGCGGGGAGATAGGTAAAGTCGAGGCGCAGCGGCGTTCCCGCGATGGGCATGTTGGCGGCCAGCGGCGGACCGGCGGCGACCGGGCCCTGCGCAATATCGGGCAGCGTATCGCCGGGTCCGGTCAGCTGGGGTAATGCGAGAAAGGCCAGCAAGACGGCGGCGGCCGCGCTCAGCCCGCCTGCCCACTGCCAGCGGCGCAGGCTGCGGCGCAGCGAGACCACTTCGGCGCTGCCGCTATCGCGGGACAGTTCGGCTTCGATCCGCTGCCACACTTCCGCGCGCGGCAGGCGCGGGGGGATGTGATCGGCCAGCGGAGCGAGGCGGTCCTGCCAGACATCGACTTCGGCAGCGAACCGGGCATCACTGCCAACGCGCGCACGCGCCGCGAGCAGCTCTTCGCCTTCGAGCAGGCCGAGCGCATATTCGGCGGCGAGGGTCTGGTCGCCGGTCATTCACCCGCCTCCATACAGGCCTTGAGCTTGGCGAGGCCGCGGCGGATCCAGCTTTTCATCGTCCCCAGCGGCACGTCCATGCGGTCGGCCAGCTCGGCATAGGTACGACCTTCGAAGAATGCCGTCCGGATGGCATCGCGCGGGGTCTCGTCGAGCGTGTCGAGGCAGCCATGCACGCGGGCTTCGCGTTCGGCGTCGATCAGCATGGTTTCGGCAAGCGGGGTCTCGTCCGCCAATGGTGCCGCCTCGTCCTCGGATACCGAACCCCGGCGCACCTTGCCCGTGCGCAGGCGATCGATCGCGCGGTTGCGCGCGAATGTCGCCAGCCAGGCAATCGGGCTGGCGCGGTCGGGATCGTAGCGATCCGCGCGCCGCCAGAGGGTAAGATAGACGTCCTGCAATGCGTCCTCGGCTTCCTTTTCGTCCCCCAAGATACGGTAGCAGATGCCCAATAGTTTCGCCGAGGTCGCGCGGTAGATGTCCTCCAGCGCCGCGCGGTCGCCGCTGGCGAGCCGGCGCATGGCGGCCTTGAGCCGATCACGGGCTTCCTGGCTCGCCGGTTGCATCAGCAGCCGCCTGCGCAATTCGCGCGGGTGGTTTCGATCTGGATGGTCGGGTGGCCGATGCGGTGGTGATGCTCCAGTTCATCCGCCAGTTTGCGCAGGAACGGATCGCCTGGATGGCCTGCGGGCATCACCAGATGCGCGGTCAGCGCGGTCTCGGTCGTGCTCATCGGCCAGATATGCAGATCGTGTACCGCTTCGACCCCGGGCAGGCTGGCAAGATAGGTGCGCACCTTGCCCTCCGAAATGCCCTTGGGCACGCCAAGCATGCTCATGGCCACGCTGTCTTTCAGCAGGCCCCAGGTGCCCCAGGCTATCACCAGCACGATGCCGAGGCTGACCGCCGGGTCGATCCAGCGCTCACCCGTCATGATGATCGCCACACCCGCGATCACCACGCCCAGACTGACCAGCGCATCGGCTGCCATGTGCAGGAACGCGCCACGGATGTTGATATCGTGCTGCCCGCGCATGAACAGCGCGGCAGTGCCGGCATTGATGGCGATGCCGATCCCGGCGACCACCACCATGGTCTCGCCCGCGACCGGGGCGGGTTCGGCAATCCGGTGGAGCGTTTCGAACAGGATCGCGCCGATCGCCACCAGCAGCAGCCCGGCATTGGCCAGCGCGGCGAGGATGGTCGAGCTTTTGTAGCCATAAGTGAACCGCTCCGACGCGGGCCGCTTGGCGGCGACGCTTGCCCCCCATGCGAGCAGCAGCGCGAGGACATCGGAAAGATTGTGTCCCGCATCGGCGATCAGCGCCATCGAGCCGGAAATCCAGCCGTAGACGGCTTCGATCACCACGAAGGCGGTGTTGAGGACGATACCGATAAGGAAGGCATTGCCGAAATCGGCGGGCGCATGGCTGTGCCCATGCCCGTGATCATGCGAATGGCTGTGACCCGCTCCCATCGACCCTACCGATAGACGCAGGAATCGAGCCCGTCACGGGATACCGACCCGATCCGTGCGGATATCGTGTTGCCGTGGCGCGCCAGCCAGCCGCGGGGGTTGACGACCGAGCGTTCCTTGGGGAGCGGCAATGCGGCGGCCATCCGGGCGGCTTCGAGCGGGGTGAGCGAGGCGGCGGATTTACCGAAATAGCGGCGCGCGCCTGCCTCTACGCCATAAGTGCCGATGCCGGTTTCGGCGACGTTGAGATAGACTTCCATGATCCGCCGCTTGCCCCAGATCTGTTCGATCAGCACCGTGAACCACGCTTCGAAGCCTTTGCGGACATAGCCGCCGCCCTGCCACAGGAAGACGTTCTTGGCGGTCTGCTGGCTGATGGTCGAGCCGCCGCGAATCCGTCCGCCGCGCGCATTGCTGGCGATCGCGTTCTCGATCGCCTCGCGGTCGAACCCGTCATGGGTGCAGAACTTGCCGTCCTCCGCAGCGATTGTCGCGCGCACCATGTTGCGGTCGATATTGGATAGCGCGGTCCAGTCCTTGGTGATGCCATTGCCGTTGAGCAGCATGGTGGCGGTGACCGGCACGGGCACGAATTTGAACAGCAGGACGAGCGCGAGGCTGAGGCCCACGAAGCCGATCAATGTCTTGAACAGGAAACGGACCAGCCAGCGCATGCAGCGCATCTAGCCGCGGGGGCGGGGCAAGGCAAACTGCCTGCTTGCGGTGCGTGGCGGCGCATGCTTATTTCGCAATGCGGCCACGGGGGCCCGGGGGACATTTCATGCGCAAGGCAATTTTCGGACTGGCCGCTTCGGCGGTGGCACTGACATGGGGCGCGACGCCCGCAGCGGCGGATCCCGCGGCGGTGAAGCAGGCCGTGGCGGCTGATTACGACAGCCACCTCGAAGACCTGTTCCTTCACTTTCACACCAATCCCGAACTGTCCTTCCTCGAAACCGCAACCGCCGCGCGGATGGCGGCGGAATTGCGCGCCGCTGGTCTCGAGGTGACCGAAGGCGTTGGCGGAACCGGCGTGGTAGGCATGGTGCGCAATGGCGACGGGCCACTGATCCTGCTGCGTGCGGATATGGACGGGTTGCCGCTGCCCGAGAAGACCGGTCTCGACTACGCGTCGACGGCGACGCAGGTCGGACAGGATGGCGAGGAATACCCGGTCATGCATGCCTGCGGCCACGATGTGCATATCACCTCGATGGTCGGCACCGCGCGGCGGCTGATGGCGACGAAAGACCAATGGTCGGGTACGCTGATGTTCGTCGTGCAGCCGGCCGAGGAGCGCGTCGGCGGCGCTGCGGCAATGCTGGAGGACGGGCTGTACGACCGCTTCGGCACGCCCGATTACGCCTTGGCGTTCCATGTCGCCTCGATCCTGCCTGCGGGCAAGATCTCGGCTTCGGAAAGCATCCAGTATTCGAGCGCGGATTCGGTCGACATCATGGTGCCCGGCATCGGCGCGCACGGGGCCAGCCCCCACGCGGGCCGCGACCCGGTCTATATCGCCTCGCAGATCGTCACTGCCATGCAGTCGGTCGTCAGCCGCGAAGTCGAGCCGCTGTCGCCCGCCGTGATCACGGTCGGCGCCTTCCACTCGGGCACCAAGCACAACATCATTTCGGACCGCGCCGATCTGCAACTGACCGTGCGCGCCAATGACGAGGACACGCGGGCGCAGCTGCTTGCCGCGATCGAGCGGATCGCAGTCAATATCGGCGCTGCGCATGGCCTGCCCGACGACATGCCCGTGCAGGTGCGCGTGTCGGAGGGGACGCCGGTGACCAATAACGATCCCGCGCTGGCGCGGCGGTTGAACGCAGTGATGCAGCGCGACCTTGGCGAGGATGTGTTCATCCCGTTCGAGCAGCGCGGCATGGGGGCAGAGGATTTCGCCTATTTCGTCGCCGAGGAATATGGTGTCCCCGGCTATTACTTTGCGGTTGGCGGCACCCCGCAGGCGGCCTTCGACGCGGCCGCAAACGGCGGACCGCCGGTCCCGTCGCATCACTCGCCGCTGTTCAAGATCGCGCCGCGCGAGAGCGTGACGTTGGGGACCGAGGCGATGGTGGCAGCGGTGCTGGACCTGGCACCCGCCGGTTAGGTCCAAGATACGAAAAGGCCGCCGACACCCAAAGGTATCGGCGGCCTTTTTCGTGTTCGCTCGGGCTGGCTTACGCCACGCCGGCCAGCAGCCGGTCACCGGCGATGGTCTTCATCGCCTTTTGCACCTTTTCGAACGCGCGCACTTCGATCTGGCGGATGCGTTCGCGGCTGACGTCGTAAACCTGGCTCAGTTCCTCGAGCGTCTGCGGGTTTTCCGTCAGGCGGCGTTCGGTGAGGATGTGCTTCTCACGCTCGTTGAGGCTGTCCATCGCCTCGACCAGCATGTCGTGGCGCACTTCGGATTCCTGCGCGTCGGCGACCAGCTCGTCCTGCAGCGGACCATCGTCCTTGAGCCAGTCCATCCATTCGCCCGAACCCTCTTCGCCATTGCGCATCGGCACGTTGAGCGAGCCATCGCCGCCCATCAGCATGCGACGGTTCATGTTGACCACCTCCTGCTCGGGCACGCCGAGATCGGTGGCGATCTTCGTCACATCGTCGGGGTGAAGATCGGTGTCCTCGTAAGCGTCGAGGTTCTTCTTCATCCGGCGCAGGTTGAAAAACAGCTTCTTCTGCGCGGCGGTGGTGCCCATTTTCACCAAGCTCCACGAGCGCAGGATATATTCCTGGATGCTCGCCTTGATCCACCACATCGCATAGGTCGCCAGACGGAAGCCGCGATCGGCCTCGAACTTCTTGACGCCCTGCATCAGGCCGACATTGCCTTCGGAAATGAGGTCGGACACCGGCAGGCCGTAGCCGCGGTAACCCATGGCGATCTTGGACACCAAGCGCAGGTGCGAGGTGACGAGCTGCGCGGCAGCTTCGGTATCGTCATGTTCCTCGTAGCGCTTGGCGAGCATATATTCCTGCTCTTGCGTCAGCACGGGGAATTTCTTGATTTCGGAAAGATAGCGGTTGAGGCTCTGCTCACCGCCGAGCGCCGGAACGCTCAAAGTTTTGGTATTGCTCACTTGTACCCTGACCTTTCTAGCGTCGACCTCGTGTGGCGGACCCCTGATGGGCATCCGACCGTCGGGCCACTAAGGTTACCTATAGCGGACGCAGCCCAGATTGCACACGCCTTTCATCGATTTCAACGTGCGGTTTGGTCGATCAGTTCCCGCATATCGGAGGGCGGTTCGGCGCAGAAATCCAAGCTTTCGCCGCTGATAGGATGTTTGAATCCCAGCCGTGCAGCATGCAATGCCTGGCGCGCGAAACCGAGCTCTTCGAGCAGGGGTCTGAGGGCCCTTGGGGTGCGTCCATAGACAGGGTCCCCCAATAGCGCATGGCCGATTGACGCACAGTGAACGCGGACCTGGTGCGTGCGTCCGGTTTCGAGACGGCACTCGATCAATGATGCATGGGGCAGGGTGCGGAGGGTCTCGTAATGGGTGACTGCGTGCTTGCCGCGGGACGTATCGTCGGGCAGCACCGCCATCTTCTTGCGGTCGCGGTCCGAGCGGCCGAGGCGGCCTGAAATCGTGCCCGCGGGCGGGTTTGGGTGCCCGGCGCACAGCGCCAGATACCGGCGGGTGATCGAATGGTCGGCGAACTGCCGCGCCAGACCTTCATGCGCCGCATCCGACTTGGCGACGACCAGCAGGCCCGAGGTGTCCTTGTCGATGCGGTGGACGATCCCCGGCCGCGCGACGCCGTTGATGCCCGACAGCTGCCCCGCGCAGTGATGCAGCAGCGCATTGACCAGCGTACCGTCCGGATTGCCCGCTGCCGGGTGGACGACCATGCCCGCCGGCTTGTTCACGACCACGAGGTGCGCATCCTCGAACACGACATCGAGCGGGATATCCTGCGGCTTTGCGGCCAGCGCTTCGGGCGGGGGCAGGACGATGGCAAAGCGTTCCTCGCCTTGGACCTTCGCCGATGCGCTGCGCGCCACGGTCTTGCCCACGGTCACGGCACCTTCGGCAATCAGGCCCTTGATCCGTTCACGCGACAATTCGGTCGCCTCGGCCAGTGCCTTGTCGAGGCGGCCGCTGCTGGTCAGCTTTCCGGTGATGATGTCGGCATCGGCCATGCTAGGGCCATGCGCGATGCCGGTCCAAGTCTCAAGCGATGTCGTCGAACATCTCCTGGTCGAGGCGCGTTCCGCGCATCCGCAGGAATGCTGCGGCATCCTGCTGGGCGGCGGCGACGCGATCACCGCGATCCGGCGCGCGCGCAATGTCCACCCCGACCCCGCACGCCGGTTCGAGATCGACCCCCAGGCTCTGGTCGATGTCTATCGCCAGGCCCGCGAGGGCGGGCCGCAGGTGCTGGGATATTACCATTCGCACCCCAATGGAGTGGCCGAGCCCTCGGCCACCGATCGCTCGCTCGCGGCGGGCGACGGGGCGATCTGGGCGATAATCGCGGCAGGGCGAATCGCCTTGTGGCGTTCGGGGGATGCAGGGTTCGAGAAGCTTCCCTATGAGCTTGCCCCTCGCTAAGACCGTAATCGAATATTCACCACTCGGAATCTCAATGGACGACCGCCAATCGATCGATCTTGCCGCGATGCTGTGCTCGCGCTTGTGCCATGACCTGCTCAGTCCCGTCGGAGCGCTGTCCAACGGCCTCGAGCTGCTGGCAATGGAATCCGATCCCGAAATGCGTGCCAATGTGATGCAGTTGCTCGAGCAGAGCGCGCTGATCAGCACCAACAAGCTGAAGTTCTTTCGCCTCGCCTTCGGGGCTGCGGGGGGCTTTGGCGAGCGCGTCGAGATTGCTGAGCCCAAGGCGCTGATCGAAGCGCTGATCGCGGACAAGCCCAATGTCACGATCGAATGGGGGCTGGCCGAACCCACGCTGGGCAAGCCCGCAGTCAAGGTGCTGCTCAATTTCGCGCAGATCGCGATCGATGCGCTGGTGCGTGGCGGGACGCTCGATATCGGTGCCGAAATGCGCGATGGCGCGTGCGAGATCGTGGTCCGCGCAATCGGACCCAAGATCGCTTTCGACGAGACCATCGGCAAGGCGCTCGATGGCTCGCTCGACCGCGCCGACCTGACCAGCCGCACGGCGGCCGCGCATATGATCAATCTGCTCGCCACCGAAAGCGGGGGCGGGCTGCAATATCACAAGGGCCCCGATGCGCTGGTGCTCGGCGCGGTCCTGCCTGCGGGCGAAGGGCTGATCGGGTGAGCTCCGATTTCGGCAAGCTGGGCCAGGGGCTCCCCGCCAGCAAGGACGAACTCGTCGACCGCGAAGTACTTTCGCCCAATCACGACGAACGCACCATGCCGATCGACATGCTGGTGATCCATTACACCGAGATGGAGGACAAGGGCTTCGCCATCGAACGGCTGTGCGATCCCGAAGCCAAGGTTTCGGCGCATTACCTGATCGGCGAGAAGGGCGAGGTCGTCCGGCTGGTCCCCGAGGAAAAGCGCGCCTGGCATGCGGGCCAGTCCTACTGGCGCGGGCACAAGGATGTGAATTCCGCCAGCATCGGGATCGAGCTCGACCATCCGGGCCATAAATATGGCTATCGCGAGTTCAACGATGCGCAGTTCGAAGCGCTGGTGCCGCTGGTCGCGCGGATCGTGAAGGAATACGATATCCCGCGCACCAATGTGGTCGGCCATTCGGATGTCGCCCCGGCGCGCAAGATCGATCCGGGCGAATTGTTTCCATGGGATCGGCTGGCCGAATACGGCCTGTGCCTGCCGCGCCCGAAGAAGCTCGAACGGGGCGATCCGTTCGACAATGACGCGTCGTTCTACCTCGCGCTCGAGCGCTTCGGTTACGATATCACCGATGGGCGCAAGGCGGTCGAAGCCTTCCAGCGCCGTTGGCGGCCGGAGAAGATCGACGGGACAATCGACGGCGAAGTGCGCGCGATCCTGTTCCAGCTCCTGCTGGATCGAGACCGGGGGAACGCCCGGTAATCCGGCGATTCCGCCGCCCGGTCAGGCGGGTGAGAGCAGCCCATTGGCCTCGCATTCGAGCAGGCATTCGTGCATCTTTTCGACCGCAACGCGCGCATTCACGCCCATCAGGAAGCGGATGTGCTGCAATTCCTCGTCGAGCGGGGATCCCGCGTTCTCGCTGCCGGACAATTCGGCCATATGCCAGCGGTCGAACATGCGGTCCTTCACGCCAACGAGATCGACCAGCCGCACCTGTGCGTGATCGAAATCGCAGCAGATGCGCTCGAACACGTCCTCGACGACAGGGCCTTCGCCCTCGATCAGCTGGATAAAATGGTCCTCGACGAAGACCAGCACCCCGGTGATGCCGACTTCCTTGTTCCGGATGGCCGCACGCGCTGCAATGTTGCTGGCCTGTTGTTCGACCGTCAGTTCGGCGGGTACGAGACAGGAGCGGCTGGTGTATAGGAGCCTGCTAATGGGCATGGTTGTCTCCCGGGCCTAGACTTCGGCCAGATCGGTTTGCGTGCCAGCAAAGGCAAGGAACGCCGCGGGCGGTATCGGGCGCCCGGTCAGGAAGCCCTGTACCTCGTCGCATCCATGATCGCGGATGAACGACAATTGCGAATCGGTTTCGATCCCCTCGGCGGTGATCTTCATGTTCAAGCTGGCGCCCAATTGCGCGATCGCCCGCACGATCGACGCGCTGCCCACATCGTCGGGCAGTTTCTGGACGAAGCTCTTGTCGATCTTGATCCGGCTGATCGGGAAGCGGTGCAGATAGCTCAGCGACGAATATCCGGTCCCGAAATCATCGAGCGAGATACGCACGCCCAGGTCGCGGATATGCGTGAGCGTGCGCAGCGCCGCTTGATCGTTATTGAGCAGGGCGGTTTCGGTAATCTCGAGTTCGAGGCGGTGCGGGGCAAGACCGGAATCCGCCAGCGCTTGCGCCACGGTCTGGGGCAGCCGCGGATCGAGCAATTGCACGGGCGACACATTCACCGCCAGATCGATATGGGCGGGCCATGATGCTGCATCCTTGCACGCCTGGTGCAGGACATCGGAGCCGATGCGCGATACCAGCCCCAACTCCTCGGCAATCGGGATGAATTCGGTCGGCGAAATTTCGCCGTGTTCGGGACAGGTCCACCGCAGCAGCGCTTCTGCGCCCGTGACCACGCCGCTGCGCGAAGCAAATACCGGCTGGTAAACGATCGTGAACTCATCGCGCATGCACGCCCGGCGCAGGGCGGCTTCAAGGGACCGGCGACGCTGGATGATCTCCATCAGTGTCGGTTCGAACACCCGATGCGTCTGCTTCCCATCATGCTTGGCCGAATACAGCGCGATATCGGCGTGCTGGACCAGCACGTCGGGGGTGGTCCCGTGGTCGGGCGCCAGCGCCACGCCGACGCTGCCGCTGAGTTCGACGACATTGCCGTCAATGATCATGGGGCGCGACAGGACCTCCACCACCCGCTCGGCGATTGCCGTGGCGCGGAGATGCTCGCCGATGCCGAAACAGATGATGGCAAATTCGTCGCCGCCGATGCGCGCGACCATGTCACCCTCGCGCACCGCCAGAGTGAGTCGGTGTGCCAGACGCTTGAGAACCACATCGCCGATCGGGTGGCCGAGCGTATCGTTGATCGGCTTGAAGCGGTCGAGATCGACCATCATCAGCGCGAAGGGCCGCCCGAACAGCGCGATCTTGTCGCATTCCAGCCGCAGGGCTTCGGTAAACTGGTGCCGATTCGCGAGATTGGTCAGCGCATCGTGCATGGCGATATGCGCGATCCGGCTCTCGCCATCCGAACTGGTCTTGCGCTCGACGAGATAGGTCGAGACTCCCGTCCCGACGATGAGCAGCGCAACCATGCCGATTGCGGCGGCCATTGGGGCGAAGGCTTCGCTATCCGCGCCTTGCGAATAGCCCGCCATGGCGGAGACCGAGAAGGCGGCCATTCCGCAGAAATGAATCCCGAGGATCGCCAGCGTCAGCAGTGCGCCGGCTTGCCATACGCGATAGATGCCTGACCCGTCGCGTAGCAGGCGGATCGCCAGAGACGAGCAGGCCATGGCGATAAACAGCGAAGCGATCACATACCGCCAGTCCCATTGCACGATCCCGTCCACGCGATAGGCGAACATGCCGACATAATGCATGGCGCCCATCGCGAGGCCGATGATCGACCCGCCGAAGATCGGTGCGAACCGGGAGAATCTCGCAGAAGCCAGCGCGAGTCCGGTACCGATTCCCGCGACCGCGATCAGGGCGGAGATGACGGTCAGCACCCCGTCGAGTGTGACCGGCGCATTCGGCTGATAGCCGAGCATGGCGATGAAATGCGTCGCCCAGGTGGCAGCCCCCGCGGTCACGGCGGACAGGAAGCACCAGTGGACCCGCGCGATCCCTTTCTCCGACAAAGTCCGACGGAACAGCGTTGCCGACACCATCGCCCCGGCGATGCACATCAGCGCCGCCATCAGCACGAACCAGAGATTATGATCGTAAATTATGCAGCTGATTATCAGCATGAAACCTCACGCGACCGCCCGCATCGATTGCAGGCCGAAGGCCGCCTAGTCGGCAAAGGTTAACGATTGCTCCAAGTGCGGGACTTCAAGCCTAATGGCCGCGCTTAAGCGGTGAGGAAAGACGGACCGGGCCTTGGCGGGCGCGCATGTACTTTGGCTTGGCGAAACGTCCCCTTTGCCCTATCTGCCATGCCGCCAGGGGGCCGGGCAGCCGCGTGCCGCAAGGTACGAGGAAAGTCCGGGCTCCACGAAACAAGGGTGGCGGGTAACGCCCGCCCGGTCGGTTTCTTCGGAGATCGGTCGAGGGAAAGTGCCACAGAGAGCAAACCGCCGATGGCCTGCTTGCAGGCTCAGGTAAGGGTGAAAGGGTGCGGTAAGAGCGCACCGGGGCTTCGGCAACGCGGCCCGCACGGCAAACCCCACCCGGAGCAAGGCCGAATAGGGGCGGCGCGTCCGCGCAAGCAGGCAGGTGCGTTTCGCATCGACCGCCCGGGTTGGCTGCTTGAGCTTCTGAGCAATCCGAAGCCTAGAGGAATGGCTGCCGCCGCACGGCCGGTCCCTCGGGATACCGCGTGCGGGACAGAACCCGGCTTACAGGCCCCCTGGCAAATCTTCGACCGCGGGCAATAGCGAGGGCGTGGGGGTCTCTTCGGGGACCAGCTGCCCATCGACTTCGAGCCCTTCGAATGGGCGGCACGCCTCGTTCATCGCGTCGGAATGCAAATGCACTTTCAACATCGGATCGGCCGTGGTCCAATCGGTCTGCGGATCGTCCCGCACCACGCAGAGCGCGCGCCACGCCAGCGGCAGCTCCTGCAATTGTTCGATGGTGGGCAATCCTTCGATCAGCACATCGCGTCCGGCATAGCGGGCCGTCGCATAGCCGACGAACTTGGTTTCCGTGCCGCGGATATGGATGCGGTTGGTGCCCTCGTCGATCCGGGCAAAGGTATCGAGCCGGATCGAGAACGCCGCCCAGATCGAAATTCCGATCAGCAGGACCAGCGCGACCATCGTGGCGACGATGGTCCACTTGGCGACGGGATTTTCCAGACCTTCGGGATGATCGATCGGCACGCGTGGAACTCCTTCAAGGCAGGATGCCGTCTTTCGGAACGGGAACGGCGCGCGCATGAAGCCGCGCCAATGGTTGAAACCTGTCGCTAAGCGAATTCGTTGTGCGTGACAGCGATCGTACCATCGATGTCCTGTGTCTGGATCAGCCGGCGCTGGTCGCCTTCGAGGACCAGGGCGGTCAGCTTGCCGGTTCGAAAGGCGCCGGTATCGATCCCGATCCGGTAATCGGTGTGCTTGATGTCCTCGAAGATCGTGTGCCCATGCACCACGACGTGGCTGAACGGCTCGCGATGTTTGAGGAATTGCTCGCGAATCCAGCGCAGGTCCGACTGCTTCTGCTTATCGAGGCTGTGCTTGGGATTGATCCCAGCATGGACGAACACATAGTCGCCCGCCACGATGATATCCTCCATCTCCGCGAGGAACTTGCGGTGCTTCTTAGGCACTAGGTCGTGAAGCTCGACCTGCAGATCCTTCATCGTCAGTTCGTTGAAGCGCTTTTTCTTGATGCCGTAGCTCAGCACGGTTTCGCGCCCGCCATGCTTGAGGAAATGCCGGAGCATTTCCTTGTCTTCGAAGCTCTCGAGGAACATTTCCTCGTGATTTCCGGCGATATAACGAACCTCGCGGTGGTCGCCCCATTGGCGGGCGGTTTCGATCACGCGCGCGCTTTCGGGACCGCGATCGATGAGATCACCCAGCATGACCACCGTACTGCGCGCATCGGCGGCCTTTATATCGTCGTTTTCTATCGCGAGGATCAGTTCGTCGAAGAGGTCGCAGCGGCCGTGGATATCGCCGATGACGTAGAAGCGCTCGCCCTCCGGAACTCTCGGGAGGGGCTTGGCCGACACGCCCTTGAACAGTTTTGCGAGTTTCAGCATGTCAGAATGGTGCGACTTCGAGCCTGGTTCTGGTTGGAAGCCGACCAGATAGGCGCAAGCTGCGGCGGGAGCAACAAATGCGCTTGCGCCGATATTGTTGCAGTTGCGAGAAAAGCACAGCTTTTGCTGCGTAAGCGAAAAACACACGGCGGTATCTTGCGTCGGTACGGCAAAGTGTGCAGGTTTATGACCGTATCCGGACGAGGAGCCTAACAAAATGGCCCCGACGGATTCGCAGGTGGGACGAAGCGACACTCGTACAGGAGTTTGTAATGCTCACGTCCTTTCGCGGCCTCATGGCCGTTTCGCTCGCTGCCGCGGGCCTTTCTCTCGCAACTCCCGCCATGGCTCAGTCGGAAGACGACAGCGGGTTCACCACCTCTGCCAATGTGGCACTGACCACCGACTACCGCTTCCGCGGCGTCTCGCTTTCGGACGGCGATCCCGCGATCCAGGGCGGATTCGACGTCGGGCATGAAAGCGGGTTCTACGTCGGCACCTGGGCGTCATCGATCAAGGGTGGCCCGGCGTATGGCGATCTCGAATTCGATGTCTATGCCGGCTGGGGCGGCAATCTGAGCGATGCGGTGAGCGTCGATATCGGCGTGCTGTATTATATCTATCCAACCGAGGATCTGGGGCTCGATACCGATTATATCGAACCCTATGCATCTATCAGCACCAGTTTCGGGCCGGCCGAAGCCACCTTCGGGGTCGCTTATGCGCCCGAGCAGGATTCGCTTGGCGGTGACGACAACCTCTATCTCTATACCGATGTCGGTTTCGGCATCGCCAACAGCCCGTTCAGCATCTCGGGTCACATCGGCTACACCGACGGTGCTCTGGCCCCGCCGCTGCTCGCCGGAGCCACCGACGATACCGGCCTCGACTGGTCGATCGGCGCGAGCGTTGCGCAGGGCAATTTCGAAGTGGGCGTCGCCTATATCGGTGTCGAGGGCCCCTCGATCGACGACTTCACCGACGATGCCATCGTGGGTACGATTTCCGCCAGCTTCTGAGAATTCATTGGCGGAAATTCTCCGGAGGGGGGGGCGCATGCCAGCGCGCCCCCCTTTTCGCGTCAGTCGAGCGCAAAATCGACCGTGGTTACCACGCGAACCTTCTTGAACGGCGTATCGCCGATACCCCATCCGCCCGCTTCGCCATCTCGGGCGTTGATCGAGAAATAGCCCTGCGTCGCCTTGTGGATGCCGCCGACTGCGGCGCCGCTGTCCTGTGCGAATTGCTCGGCCGCCGCGCGCGCATCTTTCGTCGCCTCGGCCACCATCTCGGGCTTGATTTCATTGAGCCCGGTGAAGGTGTAGCTGATCCCCGATCCGTCCTCGAGCACTACGCCATCGCGCACAAGTTCGGCCTGTCGGCGAACGGCGCGCTGCGCGCGGTCGATGTCGCGGGTACGCAGCACACTGCGTTGGCGCACGGTGTAGAACACGGTTCCGTCATTGGTGTAGCTGGAGACATTGATCCCTGCCGGGGTCAGCTCGCCTTCGGGAAAGCCTAGCTCGTCGAAGAATGCCCGCACCGCCTCGGCGTCGCGATCGGTATTGGCCTGCGCGGTTTGGAGGTTGGTTGCGGTGGAAGCGAACGACACCGTCCATGTGGCCAGATCCGCAGTCACCTCGCGCTCGGCCAGACCACGCACGGTTACGCTGCGCTCGGCCGCCTTCATGCGCACGAGCCCGTCGCCAAGGACAAAGCCGCCGACGATCAGGCCCAGCGCGACAATGCCCGCGCTCCCCAGCCAGCGCTTCAGCGTTGCATCGCTATGTCGCGGTGTGGCACCATTGTGCACGTTTTCGGTTTCTTCGGGCATGTTCGCTTTCCTCTCTGACCTGTGTCTCCCAAGAACGGGCTTAGATTTCGAGCGATGAACCGTGTTTGAATAGCGATGAATGGAGTTTTCGTTTGACCAAATATCTGCACACGATGATCCGCGTGAGCGACCCCGACGCGACGGTGGCGTTCTTCAAGTTGATCGGTCTTGAGGAAGTGCGCCGCTTCGATGTGGAGGCCGGGCGCTTCACGCTCATCTTTCTCGCCGCGCCGGGGCAGGAAGATGTGGCCGAGGTCGAGCTGACCTATAACTGGCCTGCCGAAGATGGCAGCGCGCCCGAGGAATATGACGGCGGGCGCAATTTCGGCCACCTCGCCTACCGGGTCGAGAATATCTACGAGACTTGCCAGGCGATCCTCGATGCGGGGCATACGGTCCATCGCCCGCCGCGCGACGGGCACATGGCCTTCGTCAAGACGCCCGACGGGATCTCGGTCGAACTGCTGCAGGACGGCAATCTCGAGCCGCAGGAACCCTGGGCCAGCATGCCGAACAGCGGCAGTTGGTAAGCCGCGTCAGTCGATATAGGGCGAGCGCGCATCATCCGGATGCGTCGCCGACAGTCGCAGGATGACATAGCCAGCGATGGCGGAGATCAGCGATCCGAGCAGGATGCCGATCTTCGCCTCGTTGATCAGCAATTGCTGCCCGGCAAAGGCCAGCCCGCTGATGAACAGCGACATGGTGAAGCCGATCCCGCACAGGATCGAGACGCCCCAGATCTCGGGCCAGGTGGCCTGGTCCGGGCGGGGCGCGAAACCGAGCTTGTCGGCAGCCACGATAGCGGCGAAAATGCCCACCTGCTTGCCGATGACAAGGCCCGCGGCAATCGCCAGCGGCAGCGGAGCGAGCAGGTGCTCGAGCCCCATCCCGGCCAGCGGCACACCGGCATTGGCAAAGCCGAAGACGGGCACCACTAGATAGGCGCTCCACGGGGCTAGCCCATGCTCCATGCGTTCGACCATCGTCTGGTCGTCGGGGCCGACCATCGGGATGCACAGCGCGGCAACCACGCCTGCGATCGTCGCGTGGATGCCCGAATTGAGCACGAAGTACCACAGCGCCAGCGCCAGCAGGATGTAGGGCCAGTAACGCGCCACGCGCATCCGGTTGAGCACCATCATCGCGACCACCACGCCCGCCGAGGCGGCGAGCCAGCCGAGCTTGATATTCGCCGTGTAAAACAGCGCAATCACCATGACCGCGCCGATATCGTCGACGATCGCCACGGTCAGCAGGAACAGCCGCAGCGATGCGGGGCAGCGATTGCCGAGCAGACCGAGCACGCCCATCGCGAAGGCAATGTCGGTCGCCGCCGGGATCGCCCAGCCGCGCAGCAGTTCGGCATCGCCGCCGACTACACCGACATAGACCAGCGCGGGGATCGCCATGCCCGCCGCCGCCGCCAAGATCGGCAGGCGGCGCGATTGCGCGGTGGATAGCTGCCCTTCGATCCATTCGCGCTTCACCTCGAGCCCGACGACGAAGAAGAACACCGCCATCAACCCGTCGTTGATCCACAGGTGCAGATCGTCAAGCTTGGGGATCGGGGTCCAGGGCAATTCGCCGTAGAACAATTGTTCGTATTCGCCCGCCAGTGGCGAATTGGCGGCCAGCATCGCCGCCGCCGCGACCAGGATGAGCAGAATGCCTGCCGAGGCGTCGCTGACGAAGAGCGCGCGGACGGGGGCAAACACGAGGCGAAATGCTGAAGGGCGTTCGGTCATCTTGGACACGCTCTCTTTCGCAAAGCGGTCCGCGTTGCAAGTCTTGAAACACGCGGTTATCCAGAAAGGCAGGGGGTACGCTTGGTATCTGGGGCATTCACGGTCGCTGAATGGTTTTTGGTCGTACAGCACGAGTTGCTGTTGTTCGCGGCAGTCTTCTTCACGCTCGGCATAATCGACGAATTCGCGCTCGACTGCACCTATCTCTGGTGTCGGCTGACCGGGCGCATTCGCACCGCGTGTGTCGATGAGACCAAATTCGCCGAAATCGATGGCTTGGCGGGGCGCGCCGCAGTGTTCATTCCCGCGTGGGAGGAAGCCGATGTCATCGGACCCACGCTGGTGCATATGCTCGATGCCTGGCCTCAGGACGAACTCACGGTCTATGTTGGCTGTTATCGCAACGATGTTTCGACCATGGCCTCGGTGGTCGCTGCAGTGCGCGGCGATCCGCGCGTCCGACTGGTGGTGCATGGCAAGAACGGTCCGACCTCCAAGGCCGATTGCCTCAACCGCCTCTATGTCGCTCTGGCCGAGGACGAGCAGCGTTCTAGCGTGGGAACACGGATGGTCGTGCTGCATGATGCGGAAGACATGGTCGATCCCGCCGCGCTCGACCTGCTCGACCAGGCACTGTGGCATGCGCATTTCGTCCAGCTTCCGGTGCTCGCGCTGCCGCAGCGCCATTCGCCGTGGATCGGGTCGCATTATTCGGACGAATTTGCCGAAGCGCATGGCAAGACGCTGGTGGTGCGCGATGCGCTGGGTGCGGCGATCCCGGGGGCAGGTGTGGGTTGTGCGATCGCGCGCGGATCGCTCGGCCAGCTCGCGCATCGGCAGGGGGGCAAACCCTTTGCCGAGGAATCGCTGACCGAGGATTACGAGCTTGGCCTGAAGATCGCGCAGGCGGGCGGGCAGGGGCGTTTCCTGCGCGTGCGAGGTGCGGACGGGCGGCTGATCGCGACGCGCGCCTTCTTCCCCTCACGGCTAGACCAGGCGATCCGGCAGAAGACCCGCTGGATGCATGGCATCGCCTTGCAGGGATGGGATCGGCTGGGTTGGGATAGCGAACCGGTCGAGCTGTGGATGCAATTGCGCGACCGGCGCGGCCCGCTGGCGGCGATCCTGCTGGTCGCGGCCTATCTGCTCGTGTGCCTCGTCGCCGTGGGGCTGGTCCTCGAGCAATTGGGGCTTGTCGAACCGCCCCCGACCACGCCGCTGCTAAGCGTGCTGTTCTGGATCAATTTCGTCGGACTGGCGGGACGGTTTGCGGCGCGGGCCTGTTTCACCGCGCGCGAATATGGCTGGCGACAGGGCCTGCTCGCGATCCCGCGGACCCTGGTGTCGAACATCGTCTCGATCATGGCCGGGCGGCGTGCTCTCGCCGCCTATGTCGGCACCTTGCGCGGCGCGCCGATAGTCTGGGACAAGACGGAACACCGCGATCACCCTGCGCTTCTCCAGCCGGACAGGGGCGCAGCGTGACCCACGCGGTTACCCGGCGGCAGGGTCAGCCTGTGCTGTTCCTGGGCCTTCTTCTGGCGGGCTGGTGCCTCCTGCGGGTGCTCACCTGGGAAAGCCCGTGGCCGCAGGCGCTGGGCCTGCCCGAGCCGCTCCACTTCGCCAGCGCCGATCTGCGCCAGCCCGACACCACAATCGAGCTGAATGATGGTATCATCGCTCTCCTTGCGAGCAATGATCGTCTAGCGAATAAAGCCGCAGGGCGTTCCGCAACGGTGCCCGTCTTCCGCAGCCCGATGGCAAGTATTGCCGAGCGGCCGCCTTTCGAGCGACCCGATCCCATCGAGCATTTCGACACGCACCGGCGCGCCGCAGGCCACAATCTGTTGTTCGCTGCCGGGATGGCTCGCCTGCCGCTACCGCGCAGTGTTGCCGCCGTGCTCGACCGCGAGCAGAACATCCTGCAGCCTGTAACCCGGGCGATCCCACGCCGGGCATCATCCCCGTGGCGCATGGATGGCTGGGTTGTGATGCGCGGGGACGGTCTTCAACCTTCCGAGAGCGGTTCGCGTCCAGCCAGCTATGGCGCAAGCCAGCTTGGCGCGGTCCTTTCTTATCGCCTCGCGCCCAGTACGCCGCATGTCCCCGCTGCCTATATCCGCGCCAGCCGCGCGCTCGTCGATGGCGGCGAAACCGAAGGCGCGCTGGGTCTCCGCGCGCGGCCGTTTGCCGGCATCCCGCTCACCATCCATGCCGAGGGCAGACTGACCGCCCGTCCGGGACACAGCCCTGAAATACGCCCCGCAGCCTTCGTTGCGGGAGGTTTCGATCGGCTCGACCTGCCCGCACAGGTGGTGGCGCGGGGATACGGCCAGGCCGGCTATGTCGGCGGCGAATTCGCCACCCCGTTTGCCGATGGCGCTTTCGTGGCCGAGCGTGAGGTTGCGCGGTTCGATCTTGGCCGTGTCGCGCTAGGCGGCGGTATCTGGGGCGGCGTGCAGCAGGGCGCGGCGCGGCTCGACATCGGACCGAGCCTCACCGTCGACCTGCGCCTCGGCGACGCGCCCGCGCGGATCGAAGCCGACTATCGCTGGCGTGTGGCGGGCAATGCCGAGCCTGGCAATGGCGGGGTCGTGACGCTTTCGACCGGCTTCTGACACAGTTCAGCTTTTATCCGTCCCCCGGCTGCGATAGGGCGCAGGCATGGACGTCTATCTCCCCATCGCGAACCTGTCCGTCAACGGACTATGGATCGTCGCGCTGGGAGGGCTGACCGGGATCCTTTCGGGCCTGTTCGGCGTCGGTGGCGGCTTCCTGACTACGCCGCTGTTGATCTTCTACGGCATCCCGCCGACCGTGGCTGCGGCCTCGGCCTCGACCCAGGTTACCGGCGCCAGCGTTACCGGCGTGCTGGCGCATGGCGGACGCGGCGGGGTCGATTATCGCATGGGTGCGGTAATGGTGGCAGGCGGGGTCATCGGTTCGGGTTTCGGCGCGCTGTTGTTCCGGTTCTTCCGCGCGATCGGCCAGATCGACGTGGTGATCAGCGCGCTTTACGTCGTCCTGCTCGGCACCATCGGCCTCCTGATGGCGCGCGAAGCGGTCCAGACGATCTGGGGAACCGGCAGTTCGCAAGCCGCGCGGCGGCGGCACCACCCGCTCGTCGCCAGCCTGCCGATGCGCTGGAGGTTCTACCGCTCGGGTCTCTATATCTCCCCGATCGCCCCGCTGCTGGTGGGCGTTGTGGTGGGTGTGCTGACCATGCTCATGGGCGTGGGCGGCGGGTTCATTCTCGTGCCCGCGATGCTCTATATCCTCGGGATGAGCGCCAATGTCGTTGTCGGTACCTCGCTCTACAACATCCTGTTCGTGACCATGGCGACCACGATCATGCACTCGCTGACCACCAAGGCGGTCGATATCGTGCTGGTCTTCCTGCTGCTGGTCGGCTCGGTCACCGGCGCGCAGATCGGCTCGCAGATCGCGGTCAAGGCGAAGCCCGAAGTGCTCCGTCTGATCCTGGCCGCGACCGTTCTGGCGGTCGCCTTCCGCATGTTCCTCGGCCTGTTCTACCAGCCCGAGGAAATTTACACGTTGTATCCGCTATGAGGGCGCTGCTGCTCTTGGTGTTCGCCTTTGCGCTGATGGGCCAGCGCGATCCGATTCTCGTGCCCGAAGTCAGTCAGCACGAGGTGCAAGTGCGGCAGGGGTTTACCGGCACCGAATTGCTGCTGTTCGGCGCGGTGCTCGATCCGCAGGGCCGCGCGGCTGGCAGCGATTACGATATCGTGGTCGTGCTGAAGGGGCCGTCCGAACCCGTGCGGCTGCGCGAGAAGGAACGCTTTGTCGGCGTATGGGTCAATGCCGCGACCAGCGACTTCCGCTCGGTCCCGTCCTATTTTGCGGTCGCGTCCTCGCAGCCGATCGACGCGATCGTCGACGAGAAAACTGCTGCGATCTACGAATTCGGGACCGATTACATCCAGCTGTCACCCAGCGGGGTGATCGACCCCGAGGAACAGGCACGGTTCAAATCCGGGCTGGTCGATCTCAAGACCCGCCAGCAGCTCTACAAGCAGGACTTCGGCGGGGTCCAGATCAGCGAACAGGTGCTCTACCAGTCGCGCATCTCGTTGCCGTCCAATGTCTCTACCGGCACCTATACGGCAGAGACTTTCGCGGTGCGCGATGGCCGGGTGATCGCTTCGGCGCTGGCAGAGGTCGAGGTCAAGAAAGTCGGCTTCGAACGGATCGTCGCGGTCTACTCGCAGGAATGGGCGCTGGTTTACGGTCTTCTGGCGGTTGCGCTGTCGGTCGGGATGGGCTGGGCGGCAGGGCGATTATTCGCGCTGATCTGACCTTTCCCGGGCACTATCGTTGACCACATCTTAAGCAGTTTCGGTCAGGCAGGCTGCCAGCGCAATGGGCGCGTTTGACGTTGGGGCACAGCCAGATCGATGAACGACACAGGCAATCCGGATTACCGTAGTTTCGACCCCGCGCAGGAAGACGGGGCGGAGCCGCCCCAGCCGCGCAGCAATTCGCTGCGCGACCGCATCCGCCGCAGCGCCGAACAGTCCTCCGCTCCGGCGGTGTCGCCTTCGGGCTATGTCCACCAGCCGCAGCAGCCTGTTGCCGAGATGAGCCAGCCGGAACCGGAGGCACAGTCGCGGCCCGCGCCGATCGAGGTACCCCGCAGCGAAGACCCTGCGGAACGTCCCGCGCCGCCCGCTGCCGCGACGCAGGGTGAAGCACCGCCGCGCCCGCCCGAACCTGCCGCCGCGCCCGAACCCGAAGAAACGCCCGCGCCAGCCCAAGAACCCGAGGCAGTGGGCGAGAACGCCGGCAAGCCGATCGGCGTCGTGCTCGAAATCGCCGGGTCCAGCTCGCAAATCGCGATCGACCTTCAGCGCCTCAACGAATGCGCGGAGGACAGCGATCCGTCGGTCGCCATGGCGGGCCAGGTCGGCTCGCAGATCAAGATCCGCGTGGGCAACAGCTGGCTGCTCGCCAGCGTGCGCAACCAGCGCCAGGACCGCAAGGCGGGGTCGATCCTCGCCAATATCGACTTCCTCGGCGAAGGCACCGAAGAGAAACTGACCGGCAAGCTCCACCGCTTCCGCCGCGGCGTGACGCGCTATCCGGTGCCCGGCGCGATGGTCTATCCCGCGACGACGGCGGATTTGAAACAGGTCTATGCCAGCGATGGGCGCAGTGCGATCACCATCGGCAAGGTCTATCCGACCAAGGACATTCGCGCGGGCATCTATGTCGATGCCATGCTGGGCAAGCACTTCGCGCTGCTCGGGTCGACGGGTACGGGTAAATCGACCAGCGCCGCACTGATCCTGCACCGCATTTGCGAGGCCGCGCCCGAAGGTCATATCGTGATGATCGATCCGCATGGCGAATATGCCTCGGCGTTTCGCAACACGGGCGTGATCCTCGACGTCTCGAACCTGCAGATGCCCTATTGGATCATGAACTTCGAGGAACATTGCGAGGTGCTGATTACCAGCACCGGCAATGACCACCAGGTCGATGCCGACATCCTCGCCAAGTGCCTGCTCAAGGCGCGGCAGAAGAGCCGGCTGGCCGAGCATATGGGCAAGATCACCGTGGATTCGCCGATCCCCTACCTGCTCTCGGACCTCTCGAACGAGATCCAGGACGCGATGGGCAAGCTCGACAAATCGACCAATTCCGCGCCCTATATGCGGATCAAGAACAAGCTCGACGAGATCAAGGCCGACCCGCGCTACCAGTTCATGTTCTCGGGCATGCTGGTGGCCGACACGATGGCCGATTTCATCGCCAAGATTTTCCGCATGCCGTCGAATGGCAAGCCGATTTCGATCATCGATGTGTCGGGCGTGCCGTCGGACATCACCTCCACCGTGGTTGCCGTGCTCAGCCGGCTGGTGTTCGATTTCGCCATCTGGGGCCGCGACGAGCGGACTTCGCCGATCCTGCTGGTCTGCGAAGAAGCCCACCGCTACGTGCCCAACGAGAAGAATGCCGATGGCAATTCGGTCGGCACCATCCTCTCGCGGATCGCCAAGGAAGGCCGTAAATACGGCATCAGCCTGGGCCTGATCACGCAGCGTCCCTCCGACCTTGCCGAAGGCGTGCTGTCGCAGTGCGGTACGATCCTCTCGATGCGCCTCAACAACGACCGCGACCAGGAATTCGTCCGCGCGGCGATGCCCGAAGGCGCGCGCGGCTTCCTTGATGCGATCCCCGCGCTGCGCAACCGCGAGTGCATCATCTGCGGCGAGGGTGTCGCCGTTCCGATCCGAATGAGCTTCGACAATCTCGAAGAATCGAAGCGTCCGGCGTCGGAAGACCCCAGCTTCGTCGAATTGTGGAACAACGCGGGCGGTGAAGAGGACATGGTCCAGCGCACCGTCCAGCGCTGGCGCTCGCAGGGCTGATCCGCCCATATAAGTCATTGCGAGGAGCCGCAGGCGACGCGGTAATCCAGAGTGCTCGGCATTGGCCAGAACGCTTGGAACTGGATTGCTTCGCTACGCTCGCAATGACTTACGTCTCAAGTGCCCCGCGTGTCGCCGAACAGGTGGATATGCAGCCGGTCGCTCATCCGGAAGCCGTGCTCGACGCATAGCGGCGCGAGCCATTGTTCGCGGGCGCGCAGAGTCTCGCTGTCGGTGCCTTCGGGCATCAGGAAGACGTGGTCGGGTTTGAACCGATAGCGATCGCGCAGCGCCAGCACCTCGTCGATATCCGCAGGCGCGGCGATCACGAACTTGAACCATGCACGCGGATCGGTGGCATAGGCGTCGAGCCGCTCGGGGATCAGCGCCAGGTCTGCCGGATTACCGCTATGCGCGAGCTTGGGGCTGACGTTGAACTGGTCGATGCGGATGTCGAGCGCGGTCGGGGCCCTCGTCGTGCCGTTGGTTTCTATCTCCACTGTGACGTCGGGCAGATGGCCTAGCAACCGTAAAAGCGCCGGGGCCTGCAGCAGCGGTTCACCGCCGGTGATGACCAAGCGCTTCTGGCCCAGCGCGGTGATGCGCGCGGCGACCTCCTCCTCGTCCAGCGTGAGCTGGTTTGCCGTGCGGTCGAATTCCACCCCGTCGCGGTGCGGCCGTTCGTCGCCCGCGAAGTGCCAGGTGTAGGCGGTGTCGCACCACACGCAGGCGAGATTGCAGCGCGACAGCCGCAGGAAGGTGCAGGGCATGCCCGCACTCGGCCCTTCGCCCTGCACGCTGGCGAAGATCTCGGGCTCGCCGGGAGCCTGCGTGGCGAGGACTAGCGGCATCAGGCAGGCTCACTCGGTTGGTCGTGCGTAGCGCACACATGGACCGCATGGACCACAGTCCAGGCGCGAAAAACGAACCGATGAGTCATGCGGGGTTTGATCGATCTGCTCGATTGAAAATACGCGTCGCAGGAAGGGGTAGGGGCGTGGGCCATCGTCGCGCTCATGACACAAACGGGCCGAGTAGGAAATCGCCGCCCTCGTTCACCCCATCCGTCACCCCGGCCTCTGAGCCGGGGTCGGGCTGTTCTCCGTGGCAGGCACTAGGCCGAGCGAAGAAGCCTGACCCCGGATCAAGTCCGGGGTGACGGGGAGCGGGTAGCGCGCGAAGTCAGCCCAGCCGCGCCAGTGCCGCTTCGAGCCGGGCGACTTCGGCCACGTGGTGCGCATGGTCGGCGCGCGCCTTCTCGACCGCTTCGGGCTTGGCGCGGTCGACGAAGTTGGCGTTCGATAGCCGCCCGTCGAGCGACTTGGCTTCCTTGGCCGAGGCTTCGAGCGCTTTCGACAGGCGGGCCTTTTCCGCTGCGATGTCGATCACCCCTTCGAGCGGAATGATCAGCGCATCCTCGCCCGCCGCGATCTGCATTGCCGCGCCAGCGGGTGCTTCGGCAAAGTGGATCGCGGTCAGCCGTGCCAGTCGCTCGATCGCAGGGGCATTCGCCTCGACCACCGATTTTGCGAGCGCGCTGGGGGCGGGGCAGAAGGCTTCCAGCTTCGCGCCCGGCGCAATGCCCAGCTCGTTCTTGGCGGTGCGGATGGCGCTGGTGAGCGCGATCAGCCAGTCGATTTCCGCCTTGGCCTCGGTATCGACGTCGGCTTGCGGATCGACCCAGCTTGCAGTGATCAGCGGATAGTTCGCGCGGTCGCCCTGCTTGGACCACAGCTCTTCGGTGATGAAGGGCATGAAGGGGTGCAGCATGACGAGGATCTGGTCGAGCGCCCAGCCGGCGACCGCCTTGGTTTCCTCGTCGAAATTGCCTTTGACCAGTTCGATATACCAGTCGCAGAAGCGGTCCCACACGAAATGGTAGATCGTGTTGGCCGCGGCATCGAAGCGCAGATCGGCCAGAGCCGCGTCGAGCGCCTGCCTGGTTTCGACCACTTCGCCGATGATCCAGCGGTTGACCGTATGGGTCGCCCCTGGCGCGGCGATGCTGGTGGCCGCGCCGATGCCGTTCGACTGGCAGAAGCGCGTCGCGTTCCACAGCTTGGTCGCGAAATTGCGGTATCCCTCGATCCGCTTGTCATCCATCTTGATGTCGCGGCCCTGGCTTTCCATCGCCGCCATGAAGAAGCGCAGCGCATCGGCACCATATTGGTCGATCAGCCCCAGCGGATCGACGACATTGCCCTTGGACTTGGACATCTTCTGCCCATCCGCCGCGCGGACGAGACCGTGCAGATAGAGCTTGGGCCACGGGTTCTGCCCGGTGGTGTACTGCCCCATCATCATCATCCGCGCATCCCAGAAGAACAGGATGTCGAAACCGGAGATCAGCAGGTTGTTGGGGTAGTGCTTGGCGAGCAGCGAAGCCCTCTCCCCTTGTGGCAGAGGGTTGGGAGAGGGGTTCGCCGTGTCAGCGGCGACCATGGTCGCCGCCCCCTCACCCTCCGCGCCTGTTGGCGCTCCTCCCTCTCCCGCAGGGGGAGAGGGATTCTCCGGCCAGCCGAGAGTGGCGAAGGGCCACAGCGCGGAGGAGAACCAGGTGTCGAGCACGTCCTCGTCGCGGGTCAGCACCGCGCCTTCGCCGGCCTGAGCCTGCGCTTCCTCCTCGGTCAGTGCGACATAGGCCTTGCCGTCGCCATCGTACCAAGCCGGAATGCGGTGGCCCCACCACAGCTGGCGGCTCACGCACCACGGTTGGATGTTTTCCATCCAGTTGAAGAAGGTCTTCTCCCAGATCTTGGGGACGATCTCGACGTCGCCGTTCTTGACCGCCTCGATCGGCTTTACGGCCAGCTTCTCGGCATCGACATACCACTGGTCGGTCAGCCAGGGTTCGATCACCACGCCGCCGCGGTCGCCGAAAGGCGTCGCGATGGTGCGCGGTTCGGCGTCGAGTTGCTGCTCCTCGCCCTTCTTGGTCTTGGCGATATGCGGGATCAGATGGCCACTGTCCTTGAGCCGCTGGACGACCAGTTCGCGCGCGCCATCCATGCCGTCACGCTTGAAGCGGTGCAGGCCGAGGAATTCGTCGGGAATCTTGGCGTCGTCGTTCACCTGGCAGACGTTCGCTTCGCCATCGAGCATGTTGAGCATCTCGGCAGGTTTGAATCCGGCGCGCTTGCCCACCTCGAAGTCGTTGAAATCGTGCCCGGGGGTGATCTTCACCGCGCCGCTACCCAGTTCGGGATCGGCATGTTCGTCGGCCACGATCGGCACCCGGCGGCCGGTGATCGGCAGCACGACATGCTTGCCGACCACGCTGGCATAGCGCTCGTCTTCGGGATGCACCGCCACCGCCATGTCGGCCAGCATGGTCTCGGGGCGCGTGGTCGCGACCTCGATATAGTCGCGTCCGTCGGCCAGCGTGACGCCGTCTTCGAGCGGGTAGCGGAAGTGCCAGAACGAGCCCTTCACATCCTGCGTCTCGACCTCGAGATCGGAAATCGCGGTCTTGAGCTTGGGGTCCCAATTGACCAGCCGCTTGTCGCGGTAGATCAGCCCGTCATTATAAAGATCGACGAAAGTCTTGGTCACCGCCGCGCTGAAATGCGGGTCCATCGTGAACTGTTCGCGTGACCAGTCCATCGAACAGCCCAGCCGGCGCAGCTGGCGCGTGATCGTGCCGCCGCTTTCTTCTTTCCATTCCCATACCTTGTCGACGAAGTCCTCGCGCGAATAATTGGTGCGCTTGTCCTGCTTCGCCTCGAGCTGGCGTTCGACGACCATCTGCGTGGCGATGCCCGCATGGTCGGTGCCCACCACCCACAGCGCGTCCTTGCCGCGCAGCCGCTCGTAGCGGATCATGATGTCCTGCAGCGTGTTGTCGAGCGCGTGGCCAATATGCAGGCTGCCGGTGACGTTGGGCGGCGGATTGACGATGGTGTAAGGCTCGGCATCGGGACGGTCGGGCCGGAACAGGCCTTCCTGTTCCCAATGCGCGTACCAGCGCTTCTCGATTTCGGCCGGGTCGAAGGTCGTGGGTAGCTCGGTGCTCATGCGACTGGCCTTTGCCAGCGCCCTTGGTGCGATGCAACGCTGCAGGTGAAGTCGCGCGATAGCCGCTTGGCAAGTGGAGGATTTGCTCGCATACGACGCCGCAATGGGTAGTTTCGCCGAATACGAACTGATCGAGGATGATGACGGGGCTACGGTCCTCGTGCTCTCCGGGCCCTATCTGGTCTCGACCATTGGTGCGATCGACCAGGATTTGCGGGTCCTCGATGGGCCCATCGACACCATCGACCTGTCTGCCATCAGCGAAATCGATACGGTCGGCGCATGGGTGGCCTGCAGCCTGTCGAAGACGCACGATGCCGAGATCGTCGGTGCGAGCGATCGCGCCAAGCGGCTGGTCGGCGCGCTCGAGGGCATGAGCGTCGAGGAAGACATTACCGCGCCGCGCCTGCCCGTGTGGGAGCGCGTGCCGCAGGCGGTGGGCGACAAGCTGTTCAACGCCCGCCACGGTGCATACGGCGTGATCGGCTTCCTGGGCGCGCTGCTGATCTCCATCGGCAGCCTGATCCGCCATCCGCGCCGCTTCCGCGTGCTCGCGCTGGTCCGCCAGCTTGAACTGGTGGGGGTGTCGGCGCTGCCGATCATCGGCTTGATGAGCTTCCTGATCGGCGTGGTCATCGCGCAGCAGGGCGCGGTCCAGCTGGCGCAATTCGGGGCGGAGACGCTGACCGTCAATCTGGTCGGCCGGATCACCTTGCGCGAACTGGGTGTGCTGATGACCGCGATCATGGTCGCGGGCCGATCGGGCAGTGCCTTCGCCGCGCAGATCGGGACGATGCGGCTAACCGAGGAAGTTGATGCGATGCAGACCATTGGCATCTCGCCAATGGAAGCGCTGGTCGTTCCGCGCATCCTTGCCGCGGTGCTGATGATGCCGCTGCTCGGCTTCTATGCCTCCGGGGTTGCGATAATCGGCGGCGCGTTCGTCGGGCAGTTCATGCTGGGCATTCCGTTCTGGACCTTCCTCACCCGGATCCAGGACGTGGTTCCGATCTACGATTTGTGGGTCGGGCTGGTCAAAGCGCCGGTGTTCGGGCTGATCGTCGCGCTGGCGGGCTGCTATCACGGCATGCAGGTCAAGGGGAATTCGGAAGACGTCGGCCTGCGCACCACCATGGCGGTGGTGACGGGGATCTTCGCCGTGATCGTGATCGATGCCTTCTTCGCCGTGTTCTTTACCGAAATCGGGTGGGGCTGATGGCGCAGGACGAAACCGGGCGCGAACTGGGCCGCCACGAACGCTATCGCGGCGATTACCCGATCGTCGTCGAAGGGCTGACCAATGCTTTCGGCCCGCAGGTCGTTCACGAGAACCTCGATCTCAAGGTCAGGCGCGGCGAAATCCTCGGCGTGGTTGGCGGATCGGGCACCGGCAAGAGCGTGCTGATGCGCTCGATCATCGGGCTGCAACGCCCGACCGAAGGTGACATCCGCGTGTTCGGCAAGTCGATCATCGACACCGATCCCAATGTGAATATCGGCATTCGCAACCGCTGGGGCGTGCTGTTTCAGGGCGGGGCGCTGTTCTCGACGCTGACCGTGGGCGAGAATGTCGAAGTGCCGCTCAAGCAGTTCTACCCCGATATCGAACCCGATCTGCGCCACGAGATCGCGCGCTACAAGGTGGTGCTGTCGGGGCTCGCCGAAGAGGCAGTGGCCAAGTTTCCCTCCGAACTGTCGGGCGGGATGAAGAAACGCGCCGGGCTCGCCCGCGCATTGGCGCTCGATCCCGAATTGTTGTTCCTCGACGAGCCGACCGCGGGGCTCGACCCGGTCGGCGCGGCCGCGTTCGACCGGCTGACGCTGGAACTGAAGGAAACGCTCGGGCTGACCGTATTCCTGATCACCCACGATCTCGATACGCTGCACGAGATCTGCGACCGCGTGGCGGTGCTGGCGGACAAGCAGGTGATCGCGGTCGACACCGTGCCCAATCTGATGGAACTGGACCATCCGTGGATCCAGCAATATTTCAACGGTCCGCGCGGGCGCGCGGCGCTGACCGCACAGGCGCTCGACGAATTGCGCCGGCACATGGACAAACCGGTCGCCGCGCATGCGGTCAAAGCGTTGGACAAACCGCCTGCGGGCAAGGCATAGGGCGAAACCAATGGAAACGCGGGCAAATCACGTTTGGGTCGGTGCGGTAACGCTGCTGATCCTCGGCGCGCTCGCGCTGTTCATCGTCTGGCTCGCGCGCCTCGGCGGCGGTGACCAGAACGAATACGATATCTTCTTCAAGCAGTCGGTCGCGGGTCTCGCCAATGGCAGCTCGGTCGATTTCGCCGGCGTGCCCGTGGGGCAGGTCAATGAAATCGTGCTGTGGGACAAGGATCCCGAATTTGTCCGCGTGCGGATCAAGGTGAAGGAAAGCGTGCCCATCCTGGTCGGCACCACCGCGACGATCCAGGGCAGTTTTACCGGCGTGTCGACGATCACGCTCGATGGCGCGCGCAGCGGTGCCCCGCCGATTTCGTGCGAGACCACCGCCTGCACCGAAGGCGTGCCGATCATTCCGCCCACTACCGGCGGCGGCTTCGGCGCCGTGCTGGCCAGCGCGCCGCTCCTGCTCGAACGGCTGGCCACGCTGACCGAGCGGTTGACCGTGTTGCTGAGCGATCGCAACCAGGAAGAAATCTCGCAGATCCTCGCCAACACCAACGCCGCGAGCGCGGGCTTCGCCGCCGCAGCGCCGCAGCTTGAGCGGACCATGGCCGAACTGCAGGTGACCCTGCGCGAAGCGAGCGAGGCGCTGGACCAGTTCGAAAAGGTCACTGCCTCGACCGATCGCATCCTCAACCAGGAAGGCGAGGCGATCGCGCGCGACCTGCGCTCGACGCTCGAATCCGCCAGCGGCGCGGCCAAGGCGCTCGAAGACACGCTAAACGAAGCGCGCCCGGCGACCCGGCAGCTGACCGAAAGCACGCTGCCCGCCGCCGAAGCCACGCTGAAGGACCTGCGCGCCACCAGCAAGGCGCTGCGCGACGTGACCGAGAAGATCGACGAAAAGGGCGCGGGCGCGCTGCTTTCGAGCCAGCCGCTGCCCGACTACAAGCCGTAAGGGGCCAGAGCATGACACGCACCATCACACTTGCCGCGTTGGCCCCGGTCCTGCTGCTCGGTGGCTGCCTCAGCTTCGGCGGCGAAGCACCCGACAGCCTGCTGACGCTGACGCCCACCACCACCGCGCCCGCGGGCGCCGGTGCGGCAGCCGCGCAGGGCACCGCGCTGGCCATCGTCGAGTTCGAAGCGACCCGCGCGCTCGATGTCACCCGCGTGCCGGTACAGGTCACCGATACGCAGCTCGCCTATCTGCAGGACGCCGTCTGGGTCGATCGGCCCGCGCGCCTGTTCGGCCAGCTGGTCGCCGAAACAATCCGTTCGCGCACCGGCCGCGTGGTCATCGATGGTGCCGATCCGGGCGTGAACGCGACCGATCGCCTGCACGGCTCGCTGCGCGCCTTCGGTTACGACGCGCGCACCCTCGAAGCCGTCGTGACCTTCGATGCAGTGCGCAACACCAATGACGCGGAACCCATGACGCGCCGCTTCGAAGCGCGCGTACCCGTGGCCGCGCCCGAAACCGCCTTCGTCGGCCCGGCGCTCAACCAGGCTGCCAACGATGTCGCAGGACAGGTCGCCGACTGGGTCGGCTGAGCCGGTCTAAGCGCGCGCCAGCCGCACGAAGGCCATTGCCTTGAGGAATGCCTCCAGCCGCTTCGCGCGGCGCGCGGCGGCTTCTTCATCGGCGCCCCATTGCTCGATCTGCCAGTCTTCCTCGAGATTGGCGGCGGCCCATAGCGCTTCTCCGTCGGCATCATCATCCAGCGCAGCAAGGCCGATGCACAGGGATGCCGCGAGCGCGGTCGTTTGCTCCAGCGCGGCGAGCGTGAAGTCGTCGTGGGTTTCGATGCGCGCCTTGAGCGTTTCCATCGTTTCCGCCGGATGCGGGCGGGCGACCACGCCGCTGACGCGTTCTAGTGTCACGCCCTCGCGCGCTTCGAGCGCATCGACCAGCGGGTCCCACAGATCGCGCTGGCGGTGCCACAGCGGCTCGTCCGGCTCGGCGCGATAGCAAAGCGTGTCGGTCTCCACATAGCGCAGCAGCTTGGCGACCACGCCCGCGCGGTCCGCGGGCACGACGTCGAGCGCATAATCCGCCATGTCGCGAAAGGCGAAGCGCGCGGGATCGATCGTCTCGCCCTGGGCCGCCCATTCGGCGGCCAGTTCTTCGGCCAGCGCCTTGGAATCGACCACCTGGCTCCCGCCGCCCTGCGTCTTGACCGGACGGCCATCGAGCGCGACGTGATAGCCCGCTGCGACCTGCTCGACACTGACGTCCTTGTAGAACCGCTTCACTCGCCGCTTCTCCAGCGCTTGGCGAGGAAGATCGGGAGGATGAACACGTCGACCGCGCCCAGCGCGAGGAAGAGATAGCCGACGATTTCGGGCAGCGGCAGGATCTGGCTCAGGACCAGCGCGCCGAATACCGCCAGCGCCACGCCCGACAGGCGGACGGCCTGGATTGTCAGGAAGCGCGCCTTGGCCGGATCATGCTGGTCCACGGATCAAGTCTCCCAATTGCTGTGCGGTGTCGGCGACCGCGCTGGCGCCCGTATCGAACAATTCCTGCGGTTCGTGATAGCCCCACGACACGCCGATCGCGCGCACGCCGGCCGCGACTGCCATCTCCATATCGAAACTGGTGTCGCCGATCATTACCGCGTCGTTCGGGGACACGCCTGCATCGTCCAGCGCGGCTTCCAGCATGGCGGGATGCGGCTTGGACGGATGGCGGTCGGCGGTTTGCAGGGACACGAATCGGTGCTTGATGCCATGCGTATCGAGACAGGCGTGCAGGCCGCGGTCGCTCTTGCCCGTGGCGACACCCAGCAGCCGTCCCTCGGTGTCGAGTTCGTCAATCAGCGCGCCGATACCTTCGAACAGCGGTTCGCGCAGCGCACCGGACAGGCGCAAATCCCGATATCCCGACTTATAGGCTTCGACCACCGCGTGACGCTCGTCGTCGCTGGCCTCGGGCGCCAGTTCGCGCAAGGCAAAGGGCAGGCTGAGCCCGACGATGCGGCGCACCTTGTTGCGTTCGGGGGCGACCAGCCCGACATTTGTAAAGGCGAGTTCCATCGTCTCGCAAATGGCCGCCTGCCCATCGACCAGCGTGCCGTCGCAATCGAAGACGACAAAGCGGCTCATGCGGGCAAACCGCGCATCGCACCCGCCAGATCGCCATTGCCCGCGCGTTCCACGCCTGCCGCGATGGCTTCGCGAACGGGGGCGGGCTTGTCCTGCGACAGCTTGATCGTCGGACGGTATTCCTCGACGGCAAGCTCGAAACCGCCAATCCCGCCGAACAGCCGCTGCCACACGGCCTCGCTCGCTTCATCGGCGGACCAGCGGTCCCCGCCCAGTCGGGCTTCCTGCATCGCGATCAGGCGGTGAAGGAAGGTTTCGAGTTCGTCATCGGCCATGCGGCGGACGATTCCGACCGCTTCAACCGCGACATAGTTCCACGTCGGGACGGTGTCGCGATTGGCGTACCAGCGCGGCGAGATATAGCCGCCGGGTCCGTCCACGGTGACCAGCGTACTTGCCCCGTCCAGATGATCGAACAACGCGTTGGCTTTGGCCAGATGGAACTGGATACGGTTTTTCCCGCCCATGACCAGCGGGGTTCGCGCGGCGCGGGGGGCTGCGGGCGTCTGCAGGAACACGGTCCCCACGCCGACCTGCGCAATCATCGCTTCGATGGCTTGCCGATCGTCACTGCGGAAGAGCGGGTTGGGATGCATCAGGGTTTGCCCCGGGGCTTTTTCGGCTTGCCCGGTGCCGCACCGCGCGCACGGCGCGGCGAGCGCTGCGACTTGCGATAGTTCTTCGCATGCTGGCGTGCCTGCTGCTTCTTCTCCTCGCGCGTCCTGGGCGGCGGATCATCGCGCATGGGGGTGGCATCGGACAGGTTCACGTCGAACCCGAGCTGCTCCATCGAAGCGGCAAAGTGTTCGGGCAGATCGGCGGTCACGTCGAGCTTGCCGCCGTCGGGGCTGTCGATGATCAACCGCCGCGCATGAAGGTGCATCTTGCGGCTGATCGAGCCGGTCAGGAAGGCTTCCTTGCCGCCATATTTGCCATCGCCCACGATCGGGTGGTCCATCGCCGCGCAATGCACGCGGAGCTGGTGCGTGCGGCCGGTCAGCGGCTGCAGTTCGAGCCAGGCGGCCTTCTTGCCCACCGCATCGACGACCCGGTACTTGGTCTTGGCCGGCTGGCCGCCCTCGTGGTCGACATGCATTTTCTCGCCGCCTGAACCGGGCTGCTTGGCGAGCGGCGCTTCGATCACGCCTTCCTTCACATCAGGCACGCCGATCACCAGCGCCCAGTAGATTTTCTTGGCCGAACGCCCCGAAAAGCGCCTGGAGAAATAGGCTGCGCTGCCGGGCGTACGCGCCACCAGCAGGACGCCGCTGGTATCCTTGTCGAGCCGGTGGACGAGGCGCGGACGCGGTTCGTCCTCGCCGCTGATGTAAGCGTCGAGCAGGCCGTCCACATGGTTGAACGTGTTCGTCCCGCCCTGTGTCGCCAGGCCCGGCGGCTTGTTGATTACCAGCGCGCTCTTGGTCTGCTCGATCAGCATGGCCTCGGCCTGTTCGATCTCGGCCGGCTTGAGCTCGCGCTTGGTCTTGGGCTGCTTGTGCGGCGCATCGCCGCCCGGGGGCACGCGGATCTGCTGTCCCTGTGCGAGCCGGTCGTCGGGCTTCACCCGCTTGCCATCGACCCGGACCTGCCCGGTGCGCGCCCATTTGCTGACCGTGCCGAAGCCGACCTGCGGCAGGTGCCGCTTGAACCAGCGGTCGACGCGAATCCCGTCATCGTCGGGGTCGACGGTAAAGCTGCGTACTTCGTCGGAGGTTTTCATCCTGCCATCCTCATCACGCCAAGTCCGACCATCAGCCCGGTGATGCCCATGGCGATCGACAGGACCCCGTAGAGCAGGGCGAAGAGATAATTGCCGCGTTCGAGCAGCAGCACCATTTCGAGGCTGAAGGCGCTGAAGGTGGTGAACCCGCCGAGCAGGCCGACCCCCAGCAGCAGCCGCAACTGTTCGCCGCCCCCGCCGCCGTGGCGCGCCAGCCAGCCGGCGAGCAGGCCCATGGCCAGGCTACCCGCGGCATTGACCGCGAGAGTGGCGAAAGGGAAGGCGGTGACGATGGGCGCGCCAAGCCAGCCGGTCATAGCGCGACCCAGCTGCCAGCGCAGCACTGCGCCGAACCCGCCGCCGACAAAGACGTGCAGCGCGGCGACGAAAGGAGTAAAGGTGGACATTGCCGCTGCCCTTAGCCGCCAATTGCGCGTTCGTCATCCCGATGCTGCAGCGAGCGAGTAAGACTTGCTTTCAGTCGCGAGAATCCGTATGTGCGCCCCCGTTCGAGCCGGTCCGGAACGGATTCGGCGCGCTTTTCGTTGAACAAGCGAAACCCTATTCAAGGAGGCATACCCCGCTTTTGCGCGGGCTCTGGCCCGCAAAGTCGAGGTATTGAAGTTTATGCAGATCATGGTTCGCGATAACAATGTCGACCAGGCCCTCCGCGCGCTCAAGAAGAAGCTGCAGCGTGAAGGTGTGTATCGCGAAATGAAGCTGCGCCGTCACTACGAGAAGCCGAGCGAAAAGCGCGCCCGCGAAAAGGCCGCTGCCGTGCGCCGTGCGCGCAAGCTCGAGCGCAAGCGGATGGAGCGTGACGGCGTCAAATAAGCCGTTGATGCAATATCGAAGCTAAGCCATGAGGGCGCGGAGCAATCCGCGCCCTTTGCGTATCCGGAAGAATTACCCATGACCGAGATTACCCGCGTTCCCCTCCAGCCCGTCGCCAAGGGCTCGTTGACCAAGCTGTGGCTCGGTGTGATCCTCGCCATCCTGATCGGCGGTGGCCTGGCCTGGGCTGCCATGCCCAAGGGGCTCGATGTCGAGACCGTGACCGCGGGTGCGGGCGAATCGCCCCAGGTGGGCGATGTGGTGTTCGTCAATTACGTCGGCAAGCTGGCCGACGGGACCGAATTCGACCGGTCGCAGCCGCTGCCGGTCCCGCCGGGCCTGTTCCCCGAAGGCAATCCGCTGCTGCTCGAAGAAGGCGCGATCATCGACGGCTTTATCGATGGCCTGCAGCAGATGCAGAAGGGCGGCAGCTACGTGCTGACGATCCCCGCCGACCAGGCCTATGGCGCCGAACCGCCCCCGGGCTCGCCGATCCCGCCCAATGCCGATCTGGTATTCGAAGTCGAAGTGGTCGATTTCATGAGCCGCGACGATTTCCAGGCCCGCGCCGCTGCACTCCAGCAGATGATGGGCGAACAGGGTGCGGACGGTCCGGCAGCGCCGCCACCGGGCCAGTAATCGAGCCGCAGGGGGGAGAGGCGCATGAGTGAGATGACCCAGGCCCACGCGCCCGCCACCCATGCCGACTGGCCGCTGCGCCCGTGGCTTCTTGCGGCACTGCTCGGCATCGCCGGGCTCTGTGTCCATCTGTTCTCCGACTGGAATGCGGACAACATGCCGCCGTGGCGCGCCGCGCTGGTCGCCGCATCTGCCTTCGGTCCGCTGGCGCTTGCCTTCACCGTCGATCGCGCCCGCTGGAAGGAGCCGCTGGTCTTTGCCGTACTGGTAGCGTTGGTCATGGCGGGGATCGCCTGGCGTGCCTCGGCTGCGGGCGACCGCTATGCCGACGAAGTTTTCTGGATTGCGGCCGGACTGGTCGCGATCACGCTGGCACTGCCGCTGTTCCAGGCGGGCTTCCATCGGCTGCGCTGGGGCACAGCTTACGAGCAGACTCACTTCCATGTCTGGACCGATGCCATCAGCGGCGCGGGGGCGCTTGTCTTCACCGGTATCTCGTGGCTGCTGGTGGTGCTGCTGGCGGCGCTGTTCTCCGCTATCGATATCGATATCGTCGAGAACGTGGTCAGCGAACCTTGGTTCGGCTGGACCTTCTCGGGCGCGGCATTTGGCGCCGCCTTGGGCGTGCTGCGCAACCAGTTGAAGATCATCGGAACGCTGCAATCGGTGGTGATGCTGGTGTTCTCGATCATCGCGGTGCCCCTGGCGATTGCACTGGTCATCTTCCTGCTGGCCGTACTGGCGAGCGGCCTTTCGGTGCTGTGGAACGCAACCGAAAGCCCGACGCCGCTGTTGCTCTCGGTTGCGGTCGCCAGCTTCGTCATGGTCAATGCGGTGGTCCGCAATGGCGAGGAGGAGGCGAGCGGCAACCGTGTGCTGCGCTGGGCCGCGCTGGCGCTGGCGCTGGCGATCTTCCCCCTCGCGCTGCTTGCCGCGATCTCGACCGGTACGCGGATTGCCGAATATGGCCTCAGCCCCGAACGGCTGTGGGGCATCGTCGCGGTCGCAGTCGCCGTGGCGTATGGCCTCGCCTATTTTGTGGCACCGATCCGCGGGCGCATGGCAGGGTGGATGGAGCGCGTGCGCAGCGCGAACATGCATCTCGCGGTGGCGACCTGCGTGCTGGCCTTCATCCTCGCGCTGCCGCTGTTCGACTTCGGCGCGATCTCCGCGCGCAACCAAGTCGCGCGGCTTGAGGCAGGCAAGGTGACGGTGGACGAATTCGATTTCGACGCCCTGCGCTGGGAATTCGGCGATGCCGGGCGCGAGGTACTGGCGCGGCTTGCCAAGAGCGACGATGCTGACGTGGCCGATCTCGCCGACAGCGCTCTCACGCAGGAAACGCGCACTTATCGGGACGTCGAAAGAGGCACTGAGCGCAACAAACGCCTCGCGAACTTGCGTATGCAGTTCGAGGATGAGGCGCTGCGGGCATATGTCGAAAGCCACGTGCGTGATTCACCGTGGCGGTGTGACGATCCCTGTGTTGCGCTGGATATGGGCAGCGACGAGGACGGGCGGCGCACTGTTGCGCTGGTCGAGAACGGGCGGGTTATCCGGGAAAAGTTCGATCTCGCCAAACCCGCCGACGAGGAGGCCGTGGCAGCTGCCCGTGAAGCGGCGCTCAAAGAGCCACTCGCGGCCCCCGATCAGGATGCGGACTCGACGGTCGAAATCCGCGAATGGTCGGGGCGGCGGGTCTATATCGACGGCCAGCCTGCGGGCGATCCCTTCGAATAACGTTGCGCTGCAGCATCGTGCTTGAAGCGCAGCCCCCGCGCGGCTAGTGCGCGAGCATGTCAGTAACACGCGAAGAAGTGGCCAAGATCGCCTCGCTCGCCCGCATCAAGATGGGCGATGACGAGCTCGATACGATGGTCCCCGAACTCAACAACATCCTCGACTGGGTCGAACAGCTGGGCGAGGTCGATTGCAGCGGCGTCGAGCCGATGACCGCGGTCATTCCCAACACGCTGCGGCTGCGCGACGATGTGGTCGATGCCGATCCCAAGACCGGCGGCGGTCGGCGCGATGATGTGCTCGCCAATGCCCCGGCGGCCGAACACGGCTTCTTCGGCGTGCCCAAGGTGATCGAATAATGCTGCGTCGTGAGTGTCCTTCGACAGGCTCAGGACGAGCGGATCTGATCGCTTCATACCATAAACCCGCTCAGCCTGAGCTTGTCGAAGGCCATGCGCTGACGGAAGAGACGAGACCATGACCGAACTGACCAATCTCGGCGTCAAGGCGATCCGCGACGGCGTAGCCGGCGGTGAATTCACCGCGCGCGAAGTGGCCGAAGCCTTCAACAGCGCCGTGGCCGAGGCCGCCGACCTCAACGCCTTCATCGTCACTACGCCCGACCATGCGCTCGCCGCAGCGGATGCCGCCGATGCCAAGCGCGCCAAGGGCGAGGATCTGGGGACCATGGGCGGCGTGCCGATCGGCATGAAGGATCTGTTCGCGACCAAGGGCGTGCAGACCACTGCCGCGAGCCACATCCTCGAAGGTTTCACGCCGCAGTATGAAAGCACCGTGTCGCAGAACCTGTGGAACGCAGGCGCTGGCATGCTCGGCAAGCTCAATCTCGACCAGTTCGCGATGGGTTCGTCGAACGAGACCAGCTATTTCGGTAATGTCTCGTCGCCGTGGAAGAAGGACGGCACCAATGCCGCGATGAGCCCGGGCGGTTCGTCGGGTGGCTCGTCCACCGCCGTGGCCGCACGGCTCGCGCCGGCCGCAACGGGCACCGACACCGGCGGTTCGATCCGCCAGCCCGCCGCCTTCACCGGCATCTGCGGGATCAAGCCGACCTATGGCCGCTGCAGCCGCTGGGGCGTCGTCGCCTTCGCCTCCAGCCTCGACCAGGCGGGCCCGATGGCACGCAGTGTCGAAGACTGCGCGATCATGCTCGAAGCCATGGCGGGCTTCGATCCCAAGGATTCGACCAGCCTGCAGATGGATGTTCCCGCGTGGGAAGCCGGGCTGGACGCCGACCTCAAGGGCAAGACGATCGGTATCCCGAAGGAATACCGGATGGATGGCACCGACGAGGAAATCCTCAACAGCTGGGAGCAGGGCAAGGAATGGCTGCGTGATGCGGGCGCCAAGATCGTCGATGTCAGCCTGCCGCACACCAAATATGCGCTGCCTGCCTATTACATCGTCGCCCCCGCCGAAGCCTCGAGCAACCTCGCGCGCTATGACGGCGTGCGTTACGGCCTGCGCGACCTGCCCGACGGGGCGGGGCTGCAGGACATGTATGCCGCCACCCGCGCCGCCGGTTTCGGCGACGAGGTCAAGCGTCGCATCCTGATCGGTACCTATGTGCTGAGCGCGGGCTTCTACGATGCCTATTACACGCAGGCGCAGAAGATCCGCACGCTGGTGAGCCAGGACTTCGAGAAGGGATTCGCCGGGTGCGACGCGATCCTCGCGCCGACCACGCCGACCGCCAGCTTCCCGCTCGGCTCGCTCAACGAAGACCCGCTGACGATGTATCTCAACGACGTCTTCGCGGTCCCGGCCAGCCTTGCGGGCCTGCCCGCGATGAGCGTGCCCGCAATGGTCAATGCCGACGGCCTGCCGCTTGGCCTGCAGATCGTGGGCAAACCGTTCGACGAACAGGGCGTGCTCAACACCGGCCTCGCGATCCAGCAGCGCGCCGGGTTCGACGCGCAGCCGGAGAAGTGGTGGTAATGCCCGGAGTCGGAATGCTTCTGGTCATTGTCGGGACCATCTTCCTGACGGGTGCAGTTGCGTTCTACATTTCGCGCAACGTCGAGCACGGCGAAGCGCGGTTCGGTCCCGACGGCGAACAGCTTCCCACGCATCCGCCAGCCCCCGAGAAGAAAGACATGAGCGTGACCCTCACGCAGAGCGAGAAGATCGATGAGTAGTTACCGCATCCAGGGCGCAACGGGCGAATGGGAGGTCGTGATCGGCCTCGAGGTCCATGCGCAGGTCACTTCCAACGCCAAGCTGTTCAGCGGCGCGAGTACGGAATTCGGTGCCGAGCCGAACACGCAGGTCAGCCTCGTCGATGCGGCGATGCCCGGCATGCTGCCCGTGCCCAATCGCGAATGCATCCGGCAGGCGGTGCGCACCGGCATGGCGATCGAGGCGCAGATCAACAAATACAGCCGGTTCGATCGCAAGAACTACTTCTACGCCGACCTGCCGCAGGGCTATCAGATCAGCCAGCTTTACCACCCCATTGTGGGCGAGGGGCAGCTGCTGATCGAGGCCGACGAGAAGGCCGGTATCCCCGAAGACAAGGTCATCGGGATCGAGCGCATCCATGTCGAACAGGATGCGGGCAAGCTGATGCACGACCAGCACCCGACCATGTCCTATGTCGATCTCAACCGCTGCGGTGTCGCGCTGATGGAAATCGTTTCCATGCCGCATATGACCTCGCCCGCAGAGGCCGGCGCCTATGTCCGCAAGTTGCGCAGCATCCTGCGCTATGTCGGATCGTGCGACGGCAATATGGAGCAGGGCTCGATGCGCGCCGACGTCAACGTTTCGGTCCGCAAGGTCGGTGACAGCGAGCTCGGCACCCGCACCGAGACCAAGAACGTGAATTCGGTCCGCTTCGTCATGGCGGTGATCGAACAGGAAGCGCGGCGCCAGGTAGATTTGATCGAGGATGGCGGTACGGTGGTCCAGGAAACCCGGCTTTACGATCCCGACCGCAACGAAACCCGGTCGATGCGCAGCAAGGAAGACGCGCATGACTACCGCTATTTCCCCGATCCCGACCTGCTCCCGCTCGAGCTGGAGGACAGCTTCCTCGACGAATGCCGCGCCTCGCTGCCCGAGCTGCCCGACCCCAAGCGTGCGCGCTACGAGAACGAGCTGGGCCTGACGCCCTACAATGCGCGCGAACTGACCGCCGAGGTCGAGACCTTCGCGCGCTTCGAAACGCTGCTCAAAGTCGCGGCGGAAAAGATCGGCAAGCCCGAAGCCAAGGTCGCGACGCAGGTCGCCAACTGGGCGCTGTCGGTTGCCCCCGGCGTGGTCAAATCGCTTGGCGACGACGCCAAGATGACCAATGCCACCGCCGAAGCGCAGGCCAGCATCCTCGCGATGCAGGACAAGGGCGAAATTTCGGGCAGCCAGGCCAAGGAAATCTACGAAATCGTCCTGCGCGAAGGCGGTACGCCCGAAACGATCGCCGATGAAAAGGGCCTCAAGCAGGTCAACGACACCGGCGCGATCGAGGTCGCTATCGACGAAATCCTCGCCAATAACGAGGACAAGGTCGAACAGTATCGCGGCGGCAAGGACAAGCTGTTCGGCTTCTTCGTCGGCCAGACGATGAAGGCGATGCAGGGCAAGGCCAATCCCGCGGTGGTCAACCAGATCCTCAAGGACAAGCTGGGCTAAGCGCTGGGCTGAACACCGGGCAGGGGCCGCTCGAGGCGGCCCTTGTCGAGCCCAGATGAAGCTCGCCGAGCGCGCGCTTGCTCCGCAGTCGGGGAAGGCTTAGCCTTCCCGCCATTCGCGCGTCTTTCGCGCATCTCGAAGAGGACTGTGTCTCGATGAAGAATACTGCTGTGGTCGCAGCGCTGATGGCCTGCGTCGCATCCGCCCCGCTGGCTGCCAAGGAGGGAATGTTCACCCCCGGCCAGCTGCCCGAAATCGCCGACGATCTGCGCGCCATGGGGCTCGAAGTTTCGCCCGAGAAGCTGTCCGACCTCACCGGTTTCCCGATGGGCGCGATCGTCCAGTTGCAGGGCTGTTCGGCGAGCTTCGTTTCGCCCGAAGGGCTGGTGGTTACCAATCACCACTGCGCGCGCGGATCGGTGCAATACAACTCAACTGCCGAGAACAATTATCTCGAGAACGGTTTTCTCGCGCAGGCCAAGGCCGACGAACTGCCCGCCGCCCCCGGATCGCGCGTCTATGTCACCACTGAAATCAGCGACGTTACCGCGCGCGTGCGCGACGGGATCGACGGTCTGTCGCCGACCGATCGTTACGACACGGTCGACCAGCGGGTGAAGAACATTACCGCCGAATGCGAGCAGGAAGTCGGCTATCGCTGTCTCGTCGCGGGTTTCTACGGCGGTAAGGAATACACGCTGATCAAGCGGCTCGAGGTCAAGGACGTGCGGCTGGTCTATGCCCCCGCCGATGCGGTCGGGAAATATGGCGGCGATATCGATAACTGGATGTGGCCGCGCCACACGGGCGATTTCGCCTTCTACCGCGCCTATGTCGCGCCCGACGGCTCCTCCGCCGAATATGCCGAAGACAATGTCCCCTACCGGCCCAAGCATCATCTCAAGGTGAGCGCGGCGGGGCTCGATGATGGCGATTTCGTGATGGCGGCCGGTTATCCCGGCTCGACCCAGCGCTACACTCGGTTGGGCGAAGTCGAGAACACGTTCGAATGGACCTATCCGACCTTCGTCACGCTGCTCAACGACTGGATCGACACGATCGAGGAGGCGGCACCGGTCGGTTCGGATGCGCGGGTGAAATACGAATCGCGTCTTGCTGGGCTGAACAATTACGAAAAGAACCTGCGCGGCCAGATCGATGGCGCGCGCCGCGTGGGCCTCGTCGAGCGTCGCCGCCAGCGTGAAGCCGCGCTCGATGCGTGGATCGCCGCCGATGCTGCGCGCAGCCCTTATGGCGAGGCGCTCGCTTCGCTCGATACGCTGACCGGGGAAAGCGCTACCGCCGCGCGGACCAATTTCTGGTATGGCAATGTCACGCGGGCGCAGCTGCTGTCGGCTGCGCAGCGGCTCTACCGGCTGGCCAAGGAACGCGAACTGCCCGATGCGCAGCGCGAAAGCGGCTATCAGGAACGCGACATGGCGTTCTTCCGCCAGGGTTTGCAGGCGCTCGACCGGCGGTACGACCCGGCAGTCGACAAGGCCGAATGGCTGCTGTTCCTCGAGGGCTATCTTGCGCAGCCTCAGGGCGAACGCGTGGCGGTGTTCGATGACGCTTTGGGTCTGACCGGCGTCGATGATGCGAAACAGCTCGATGCGATCGTCGATCGCTATTACGCGGACACCGTGCTCGACGAGAGCGAGACGAGGCTTGCGCTGATAGAAGCCAGCGCTGCCGATCTGGAGGCGAGCGACGATCCGTTCATGCAGCTCGCCATCGCGCTGTACGATTACGAGCGCGAGCTGGAAGCGCAGGGCGAGCAGCGCGAAGGCCGCGCGCTGGCGCTACGTCCTGCCTATATGGATGCGATCACGCAGTGGCAACGCAGCCAGGGCGAGGCGACCTATCCCGATGCCAACAGCACGCTGCGGGTGACCTATGGGAAGGTGCTGGGCGGCAGTCCGCGTGACGGCATGGCCTATCTGCCGTTCACCACGCTCGAAGGCATCCTCGAGAAGGATACGGGCGAAGAACCGTTCAACGCGCCCGAAGGCCAGCTCGCCAGCATCCGTGCGGGCGATTACGGCCCCTATGCGCTCGACAGCATCGGCTCGGTGCCGGTCAACTTCCTGTCGGACCTCGACAGCACCGGCGGCAACAGCGGTTCGGCCACGCTCAATGCGCGCGCCGAACTGGTGGGCCTGCTGTTCGACGGCACCTTCGAAAGCGTCAATTCGGACTGGGATTTCGACCCGCGCACCACGCGTACGATCCATGTCGATACGCGCTACATGCTGTGGGTGATGGACAAAGTCGACGGCGCACAGGGCCTGATCGAGGAGATGGACGTAGTCCGCTAGGGCCCGTTCTCCCCTCCACAAACAGAAAGGGCCGCCGGATCGCTCCGGCGGCCCTTTGTGTTGGGTAGCTGCGAGGCTTAGCCCTGGCGTTCGCCGGTCAGCGGCATGTCGCCGAAAGCGCCCGCATTGACGGTGCCGGTCATCTGTTCGCCGGTCACCGTGGCGGTGCAGTTGAGCGTCATGGGCATCGGGACGGTCATGTCCATCTTCCACTTGAGGGTATCGCCTTCGATCGTGCCGTCGGTGATGTCCATCGAGCCCATGCCGCCCGCCATCGAGCCGGTGAAGCTGTTGCCATCGTCGCCCGGCACCACGGTCAGCGTGCCCTTCTGGTCGCCCATCGGGCTCTTTACGACGGTGTCATAGGTACCTGCTACGGACATGGGTATTCCTCTCTTCACTTGAAGGTTCAAAGTCTCTTTTCAATCGGGCCTGCTGACAGGAATGTCAATTAGTCGGTTCCCGCCATTTCGATGCGTTCGACCGCCAGGCCGAGCTGTTCGAGCTGCGGTTCGACCACTGCCGCATCGCCCACCAAGACCCAGACGAACCGGTCGGTATCGATTGCTGCGCGGGCCGCGGCATCGAGGCTGGCGGTGGTCTGTTCGCGGTAATGGTCGGCGATGACCTCGTAGTAATCGTCGGGCCGCCCATAGAGCGCATTGCTCTGCATCGCGCCGAGGATTGCACTCGAGGTTTCGAACTGGCCGGGCAGTTCGCCGATTTCGGCGGTGACGATCCGGGTCAGTTCGGCTTCGGTCACGCCGCGCGTATCGAGGAATTCGCCGGTTTCGCGGATCAGCTCGGCCAATGCATCGCCGGTGCGGTCGGCCTGGACGGGCGCGCGCACGGTGTAGGCGACCGCGTTCTCATTGGTCAGCGGCGCGCCGCGCACGCCATAGCTCCAGCCCTTGGTCTCGCGCAGGTTCATGTTGAGCCGGGCGAGGAAATTGCCGCCCAGCGCGTTGTTGGCGTTGAGGAAGTCGACATAGGTTTCGCCGCGCGGATCGACCGAGGTCAGCTGGCCGCCGTAGATGTAGCTCTGCGGCGAATTAGGCCGGTTGACCAGCACGATGCGGCTTTCGGCGGGCGCTGCGGGGGCTGCGCCGAAGCTCTTCTCGCCCTTCGCGGTCGCGGGGGCTTCCCAATCGGCCAGCACGGCATCGAGCGCTGTGACGATTTCATCCAGCGGACGATCCGAGACGACGAAGATTTCGCCATTGTCGGGCCGGATCCAGCGGTCCTTGAAGCCGGTGATGTCGGCGCGGGTGATCGCCTCGAGCGATTCCACCGTGCCGCTATCGGGCCCGGCATAGGGGCTGCCTGCACCATAGATCAGCGGGGCGGCAGTGCGCTGCGCAATCGAGGCCGGGGTGCGCAGTTCCTGCTCGACGCTGGTGATCCGCTGCGCGCGGACGCGGTCGATCTCGGACTGCGCGAAAGCGGGATTGCGGACGATGTCGGACAGGAGTTCGAGCGAGGGCACGAGATTGGCGGACAGCGCGGACAGCGTGAAGCTCGACCGGTCGGCACCGCCGCCGAGCGAGATATTTGCGCCCAGCCGTTCGCTGGTCTCGGCAATCTCGCGCGAGTTCATGCTGGTGGTGCCTTCCTCGAACAGGCCGAGCGCGAGGCTTTCAAGCCCGCGCTTGTCCGCCGGATCGGCACTGCTGCCCGCATCGAAGGCCAGCGTGACATAGGTCGCGGGGATCGCGTCGCGCTGCGCGTAATGCAGCGCCATTCCGTTCGCCAGCGTGGTGTGCTGGACGTCGGGGAAGTCGAGCTGCGCGATCGAGTCGATCGGCGGGGCGGGGCGTACTTGGGTAACGGTCAGCTCTTCGGCCGCACCCTCTTCCGCCTGCACATCGGTTTCGGCGACACTGGCCGCTTCTTCATAAGCGTCGCCGCGTTCACCGGGTTCGAGGATCAATGTCATCGAGGGGCGGGTCATCCAGCGCTGCATTGCCGCCTGGACTTCACTCGGGGTGAGCGTCGCGAGGATTTCGAATTCGCGGGCATAGAAGCCCGGATCGTCCGCCAGCACTTCGCCCGATGCCAGGGTCACGGCCTTGCCGCCGAAGCCGCCGACCTGTTCGAGGCCGCGGATCGTACTGGCGACCGAGCTGGTCGCCGCGCGGCGGACCTCGTCTTCGGTCGGGCCTTCGGCGATGAACTCGGCAATCAGCGCGTCGAGACGGCGCTCGACCTCGGCCTCGTCAACTCCGGGACGGGCCGTGGCGGCGACGTTCAGGATGCCCACGCGCTGCCAGGCGTAGTTTCCGGCCGAAACGCTCACCGCCAGCTGCTCGTCACGCACCAGCGCATTGTCGAGCCGGCTCGAAGACAGCCCGCCCAGGATCCGTGCGCCCACGGTCAGTGCAGTGAGTTCGCGGTCGGTGATGCCCGGTGCGGTCCAGTATTTGTCGATGCTGACTGCGGCGACCTGGTCGCGCATGACCGTGCGGACGTCTTCGGTAAGCTCGGGAACGGCGGCTTCGGCGGGGTTGTTGACCGGGCCGCGCGCAATCGGTCCGAAGTGTTTCTCCACCAGCGGGCGGGCCTCTGCGGGCGAGATGTCGCCGGCCAGCACCACGGTGGCATTGTTGGGGCCATATTTGTCGCGGAACCAGTCGCGCACATCGGCCATCTCCGCACTGTCGAGATCAGCCATCGAGCCGATCGGCGTGTGATCGTAGGGATGCGGCGCGGGGAACAGCGTGTTGACGATCTCGTAAAAGACCAGTCCGCCGGGCTGGTTGTCGCCCTGGCGCTTCTCGTTCTGGACCACGCCGCGCTGGTTATCGAGCTTCTGCTGCGTGACCGCCCCGAGCAGATAGCCCATGCGGTCGCTTTCGAGCCACAGCGCCCGTTCGAGTGCGGGCCGGGGCACGGTCTGGAAATAGTTCGTGCGGTCGAAATTGGTCGTGCCGTTGTAATCGGTCGCGCCCATTTCCTGCAGATACTGGAAATAGTCCTGCGGTGCGTTTTCGCTGCCGTTGAACATCAGGTGCTCGAACAGATGCGCAAAGCCCGACTTGCCCTTGGGCTCGTCCTTCGAACCGACATTGTACCACACCGCCACCGCGACGATGGGGGCCTTGCGGTCGGTATGCACGATCACGTCGAGCCCGTTGTCGAGCGTGAATTTCTCGAACGGAATATCGACCTGTTCGACCAGCGCGGCGAGCTCTGCCGGGGCAGCATCGTCGGCCACGGCGGCGGGCGCGGGTGCAGGCGCGCTGGCGGTCATGGCGGGCGCGCAGGCCCCGAGAGCGAGGGCCAGCACGCTGGCGGTCAGGAGGGGCTTGATACGCATGATACCTCGATGGTGTGTTCGAAATCCGGGTTTGGGCGATGCTAACGCGTCAGCGGCGATTGGTCACGGTCTTGCGCGACTTTGCATTGGCCAGCACGTCCTCGCGCCAGAAATGCACCGGCTTCAAGCGATGCTTGACGAACAGCGCAGCCTGGTCGGTGTAATGCGGGGAACCGGGCCGCGTCGTGGCGGCGCCGAAGGGCTGGATCGAGCGCGAGGAGACGCGTTCGCCGGGCAGCCATTCAACCCACTGGATGAAGCTGTCGCCATGCCGAACCGACAGGCGGCCGTCGTCATCGACATCCCACAGCGTGGAGGCGCGCAGCGTGTCCGATCCGCCATCGAGCGGCAAGTCGACCTTGCCCTGCCGCAGGCGCAGCAAATCGCCCATCGGCGGGTCGATCCGCCCGAAGTGGGTTTCGAGATGGGCGACCTGCTTATCCAGCTCGGCGCGGACATCGGGCCACGGCTTGTTCTGGTAGCTTGACGACATGAATTCGCGGATCATCAGCAGCGCCAGCGCATCGGCTTCGCCGATATTGTCGGCGGTGAAGTCCCAGCCCAGCAACATGTCGCGGGCCTGCGCGAGCGCGCCATCGTCCGCCAGGTCGAGCGCTTCGAGTTCGTCCCAGAGCTTTGCGACATACCCACTGCGGTCGTAGCCAGTGTCGTATTTGATCGCTTCGAGCGTGGCCCGGTCGAGCTGCTCCGCCTCGCTCAGCAATTTCCACGCACGACGCGAGCGGTTGGTCTGCTTGAGCTCGACGCCGAGTTCTGGGGCGAAGTCCTCGGGCGCAAGGTCGCTTCCGGCGCCCGCGGCGGTATAAGGCGTGTTGTTGGCGTTGTAGAGCCAGCCGCTCGCCGGGTTCACGTATCGCGGCAGTTCCTCATAGGCGACCGGGCCGGACCAGATCGCGCGCGGGTCGTCGCCCGGCAGGACCGTGCGCCAGTCATATCCCGTGGCGCGGTCGGGGATGGCGGCGTTGTAGACATAGGCGATGTTGCCCGTCTCGTCGCCATAGATGAAGTTGGTCGAGGGGATGTCCATCCGCGCGAGGATTTGCTCGAACTCCTCGAGGCTGGTCGCCTTGTTGAGCCGGTAATAGGCATCGAGCTGGCCGAGATTGCCGATCCCCCCATAGCGCACCGCGAAGAAGCCCTCGTCGTTCTTGATCACCGGACCGTGGACGCTGCGATAGACGGTGCGGCGGATCGGCAAGGTCACCGGGCCGAGCTTGACCGGCAGGGTGACCGTCTCAGCTTCGAGCTCGCGCCACTGGTCGCCGATGCGGTATTGCGTCTCGTCCTCGTTCATTTCGAGCTGGTAGATATCGGTCATGTCGGGCGTGTTGACCGTATTGGTCCAGCCGAGATGTTCGTTATGCCCGAGGAAGGGGAACGGGCTGCCGGGGAAATTCGCCCCCGCATAGTGCCAGCCTTCCTCGCTTTCGACGACAAGTTCGTACCACGCCACGCCGCCGCGCCAGGGCTGGTGGCTGTTCGACACGAGGATCGTCGGCCCGCCCGATTTTTCGGGCGTCACCGCAAACGCGTTGGACCCGGCCAGCGCGGCCTCTTCGCCCCGGGGGAGCGGCCCGGCGCGCGCCAGATCGGGCGCGGGTGCGCCCTCCGTGCGGATAACTTCGGCCGGTTCGACGGTCGGCGCTGCCTCGCCGTTTTCACGCGGGATGGCGGGGCCGTATTCGGGCCGCAGCGGCTCGCCCGATACCAGCGGTTCGATAATCCCGCCGAGGCCGAAGAAGAACGGCTGGCGCAGCGCGAAACCCGCGGCCACATCGACCCCGTCGACGGGGAAGAGGTTGCCCAGCTTGACCTCGCCGGGATGCGCTTCCGCAAAATCGTTGAGTCCCGCGGCATAGGCATCGAACAGCGCGCGCGTGTCTTCGGGGAGCTGCGGATATTCGCGCTCCGCCGTGCCGCGCGCGTCGAGCAGGTGATAGGCATAGTCGAATGCAGCGCCGTCCTGGCCCGCGATCGCGCCATAGCGCCCGCGACTCATCGCGATCACGTCCTGCAGCGTGAAGAAATCGTCCTCCGAATGCGCGATGGCGACGCCATAGGCGACATCGGCATCGGTGGCGGCGTAGATATGCGGCACGCCGAATTCGTCGCGGCTGATTTCAGCGGTGTAGGTCCGGTCGGGCAGGGCGACATCGCCGCGTTTGGCCCAGAAGGGTTCCCACGTCGCCAGCGCGATAAATGCAACCAGCACGAGCAGAAGCAGCGCAAAACCAATGCGCCCCAGCGATTTCTTCATAGATTTCGGTCCTCTCTTGCAACCCGACTAGCGAGCGGAGCGGGGTGACGCAATGCGATTGGGCAAAACCGCCGCGGCGCTGTTCCCCCTTGCGGATTCGACTGGCTAATCCCTTGTCCGTGACAGCGCAGATCACCATCGGCCACGAATCATCCGGCAAGCCGGTCGAGTTCGATATCGAGGAACTCCTCGCGACCCGTCTGCTCGTCCAAGGCAATTCGGGCAGTGGCAAGTCGCACCTGCTGCGCCGCCTGCTCGAAGAAAGTGCGGGGATGGTGCAGCAGGTGGTCATCGACCCCGAAGGCGATTTCCCCTCGCTGGCGGACGAGTTCGGCCATGTGGTCATCGACGGCGCAGCCTATTCGCCGGGCGAGATCGAGGCGCTCGCGCGACGTATCCGCGAACACCGCGCCAGTGTGGTGCTTGATCTCGACGGGCTCGAGGTCGAACAACAGATTCGCTGTGCCGCGCAGTTCCTGACCGCGCTGTTCGATGCCCCGCGCGAACATTGGTATCCCGCGCTGGTGGTGGTCGACGAAGCGCAGATGTTCGCCCCCGCCGCCGCTGGCGAGATGGCCGAGGACACGCGGCGGATGACGCTGGCGGCGATGACCAACCTCATGTGCCGCGGGCGCAAGCGTGGGCTGGCGGGTGTCGTCGCCACGCAGCGCTTGGCGAAGCTGGCGAAAAACGTCGCCGCGGAAGCGTCGAACTTCCTCATGGGGCGGACCTTCCTCGATATCGACATGATCCGCGCGGCCGACCTGCTCGGGATGGAGCGGCGACAGGCGGAGCGTATCCGCGAGCTCGAACGCGGGCATTTCCTCGCGCTTGGCCCGGCGATCACGCGGCTGCCGCTGGCAGTGAAGATCGGCCCGGTGAAGACCGGTCACCAGGCGCGCAGCGAAGGGCTGATGGCGCTACCCGATACCGCGCCTGCCGATATGGCGGCGCTGCTCACCACCGATCTGGCGGCCGACGTGGCCAAGGCCCCGCCGCCGCCTGCGCCGCCACCTGCACCGCCGGTCGACGAGATCGAGGACAGCATCGCGCGAGCGGATGAGCGCCAGGTCGAGCCCCGTTCGGAGCCGGTCGATACCACCGCCGTCGCCACGCGGATCGCGCAGATCATTGGCGAACTGGCGCAGGAGGAGGGCATTTCCTTCCAGTCGGCCAGCGCGCAATACCAGACCTTCCTCACCCGCTGTCGGCGCGAACGGCTGATCGGTCCGATGCCCGACATGCGCACCTTCCGCCGCCGGTTCGCGGTCGCCGGGGCCGGTCTGGAAGACCTCGACGAGGGTCTGCAAGCACGTATCATGCAATTGGCGGGCGCGGTCGAAGAGGATCTGCTCGGCCCCTTCCTCGTCATCGCCAAAGCGGCGCATGCGGGCGAAACGCAGGTCGACGAGGCCGAACTGGCGCGTGCCTATGGCACCAGTTCGCCCGGCCGTATCCGCCGCCTGCTCGATCATCTCGAACGGCAGGGGCTGGTCGTGGTGCGCGAGGATTTCGGCGGCGACCGCACGATCATGGTTCCGGGGCTTGAGCCGCTGACCGAGGGTTGATGGGCACCGACGCTAGGCATAGACCGGGGCGATGGACCATGCAGATTTCGCGCATTTCGCCGCTCTCGACATTCGCGCCGGCACGGTAACCCGCGCCGAACCCTTCCCCGAGGCCCGCCGCCCGGCAATCAAGCTATGGGTCGATTGCGGACCCGAGATCGGCGAGCGCAAAAGCTCGGCGCAGATCACCGGCCACTACACGCCTGAAGCGCTGGTGGGGCAGCGGGTGATGGCGGTGGTCAATTTCGCCCCGCGCCAGATTGGCCCCTTCATGTCCGAGATACTGGTGCTCGGCTTTCCCGATGGCGACGGCGAGATCCTGCTTGCGCGTCCCGAACCGGGTGTCGCGAACGGCGCGCGGCTCGCGTGAATTGCGCCCGGGCTGGCTTCACAAGCTTATCGCGACCCCTATATGTAGGTAACACACCTCGTGAAAATTTGCGGGGGAGGGGTTGTGTTGCATAATCGCAACACCATATCCGGGCGACAATTCACGAATGGGGTGTTTGCATGAATCTCGAGAAATTCACCGACCGCGCCAAGGGTTTCCTGCAGGCTGCACAGACCGTTGCGATCCGTCTGAACCACCAGCGGATTTCGCCCGCGCATCTGCTCAAGGCGCTGCTCGACGACGAGGAGGGCATGGCTGCGCAGCTGATCCAGCGTGCCGGCGGCAACCCCGGCGTCGCGATCACCGAAGTCGATAACGCGCTGGCGAAACTGCCCGCAGTGTCGGGCGGGGGCGCGCAGCAGACGCCGGGGCTCGACAATGACGCGGTGCGCACGCTCGACCAGGCTGAACAGCTCGCCGAAAAGGCGGGCGACAGCTTCGTCCCGGTCCAGCGGCTGTTGCAGGCGCTCGCGCTGGCCGACAATTCGGCGGGCAAGGCGCTGACCGCAGCGGGTATCGATGCCAAGGCGCTCGAAGCCGCGATCCAGGAGGTCACGGGTGGACGCACGGCCGATTCCGCAGGGGCCGAAGAAAGCTACGACGCGATGAAGAAATATGCCCGCGACCTGACGCAGGCAGCACGCGACGGCAAGCTCGACCCGGTAATCGGGCGCGACGAGGAAATCCGCCGCACAGTGCAGATCCTCGCCCGGCGGACCAAGAACAATCCCGCCCTGATCGGCGAACCCGGCACCGGCAAGACGGCGATCGCCGAAGGGCTCGCGCTGCGGATCGCCAATGGCGACGTGCCCGATAGCCTCAAGGGCCGCACGCTCATGTCGCTCGACATGGGCGCGCTGATCGCAGGCGCGAAATATCGCGGCGAGTTCGAGGAACGGCTCAAGGCCGTACTCGACGAGGTGAAAGGCGCCGAGGGGCAGATCATCCTGTTCATCGACGAGATGCACACGCTGATCGGCGCGGGCGCGAGCGAGGGCAGCATGGATGCGAGCAATCTGCTCAAGCCTGCGCTCAGCCGCGGCGAGCTGCATTGCATCGGCGCCACCACGCTCGACGAATACCAGAAATATGTCGAGAAGGACCCCGCGCTGCAGCGGCGTTTCCAGCCGGTCTTCATCGAAGAGCCCAGCGTCGAGGATACCATCTCGATCCTGCGCGGCATCAAGGATAAATACGAGCTGCACCACGGTGTGCGCATCACCGATGGCGCGATCGTGGCATCGGCGCAGCTGTCGAACCGCTACATCCAGAACCGCTTCCTGCCCGACAAGGCGATCGACCTGATGGACGAGGCCGCCAGCCGCATCCGCATGGAAGTGGAATCGAAGCCCGAGGAAATCGAGAACCTCGACCGGCGCATCATCCAGCTGCGGATCGAGGAGCAGGCGCTGCAGAAGGAAACCGACAGCGCGTCGAAGGACCGGCTCGAGACGCTGCGCAAGGAGCTGTCCGAACTCGAACAGCAGTCGAGCGAACTGACCACGCGGTGGCAGAACGAACGCGACAAGATCCACGCCGAAGCGCGGATCAAGGAAGACCTCGACCAGGCGCGGATCGAACTGGAACAGGCGCAGCGCGGCGGTGACCTCCAGAAGGCGGGCGAGCTGCAATATGGCCGGATTCCCGACCTCGAGAAGAAGCTCGCCGAAGCGTCGGGCCACACCGACAACGCGCTGCTCAGGGAAGAGGTCACCGAGGACGACATCGCCGGTGTCGTCAGCCGCTGGACCGGCATCCCGGTCGACCGGATGTTGGAAGGCGAGCGCGAGAAACTGCTCGATATGGAGAATATCCTCGCCAAGCGGGTGATTGGCCAGAACCAGGCGATCGACGCGGTCTCCAAGGCGGTGCGCCGCGCGCGCGCGGGACTGCAGGATCCAAATCGGCCGCTGGGCAGCTTCCTGTTCCTCGGCCCGACCGGGGTGGGCAAGACCGAACTGACCAAGGCGCTTGCCGGCTTCCTGTTCGACGACGACCAGGCAATGGTGCGTATCGACATGAGCGAATTCATGGAGAAGCACGCGGTCGCTCGGCTGATCGGCGCACCCCCGGGCTATGTCGGTTACGAGGAAGGCGGCGTGCTGACCGAAGCGGTCCGCCGGCGCCCCTATCAGGTGGTGCTGTTCGACGAGGTCGAGAAGGCGCATAGCGACGTGTTCAACGTGCTGCTGCAGGTGCTCGACGACGGGCGGCTGACCGACGGGCAGGGCCGCGTGGTCGATTTCAGCAACACGCTGATCATCCTGACCTCGAACCTCGGCAGCCAGTACCTCGCAAATATGGACGACGACCAGAAGGTCGAGGATGTCGAGCCGCAGGTGATGGATGTGGTGCGCGGGCATTTCCGCCCCGAGTTCCTCAACCGGCTGGACGAGATCATCCTGTTCCATCGCCTGGCGCAGGAACACATGGCGCCGATCGTCGAGATCCAGGTCGCGCGGGTGCAGAAGCTGCTTAGCGATCGCAAGATCGTGCTCGATCTGACAGATGCCGCGAAGAAGTGGCTCGGGCGGGTCGGCTACGACCCGGTCTATGGCGCACGCCCTCTGAAACGCGCGGTGCAGCGCTATGTGCAGGACCCGCTTGCCGACATGATCCTGTCGGGCAAGGTCCCCGACGGCTCCAAGGTCGCGATCGACGAAGGCGATGGCGAACTGGCGATGACGATCACCTGATTGCGCCGCTTTCGCTACAACCCAACGAAAAAGGGCCCCGGTTTCCCGGGGCCCTTTCTTTTGTGTCGTTAGGTGTTGAAGCCTTAGAAACGAAGGCGGACACCAGTGTAGTAGCGACGACCGAAGACGTCGTAGACGTCTGCGGCAGTGTCCGACCCGGTAACGTTGCCGGTCACACCGCTGAGGATGTTCGGGGCATCGTTGTCGAGCAGGTTGTCGACGCCGAGATAGAATTCGTACCGGTCACCAGCAAAGAACGTCGTCTGCATATCGAGGTAGAATTCAGCCGGGATTTCATAGACGCGCGAGCCATCGAACTGATCGTCGATGTAGGCGCTGCCGATGAAGGTACCGGTGAACGTCGTGCGGAAATCGCCCGTTCCATATGCAACGTTTGCAGTGAAACGATCCTTCGAGGTGCCAACTTCACCATCGGCCCGGTCGGCGTCGCCACCCGGAAGCGAGAAGAAGTCATACTCGAGGATGTGCGTGTATGCACCACGGACCGTCAGACGGTCGTTGTCCATCAGGCCAAGACCGGTGAACCAGCTCGCGGTCACGTCGATGCCCGAGGTCTTGAGGACCGAAGCATTGACCGACAGCGAGTTGATCAGATCGATCGAGCCAGCGCTATTGACCGCGGTTCCGGTCGGACGACGGGTGATCAGGTCACAGAACGTAGCATTGCCCTGGCCGTAGCACTGGTCGAGGCTGAACTGACGCGGGAAGCCCGAGATCACGTCTTCTACCTTGATGTTGTAGTAGTCGCCGGTGATCGTGAGGTTGCGCAGAGCGTCGAACGAGCGCGGGTTGATGATCACACCCGCAGTCCACGACGTTGCAGTTTCTTCCTGCAGGTCCGGGTTGCCGCCGTTGAAGCCGGAAATACCCTGGATGTCCGACTGGTTCAGCGTGAACGTACCGTTTGCAGCGATATTTGCCGCTACGCCCGGAGCTGCACGACAATTGTCGCCCAGTGCGCCGCCGCCGGTTGCACCGATGCCTTCACAGGGATCGGTCAGGCCGCTCGGGAAGGTCTGCGACAGACCCGAGAACAGTTCGCCCACGTTAGGTGCACGAACCGCCTTGGCGTAGGTGCCGCGGAAGCGGATGTCGTCGATCGGTGCCCAGGTGCCGGTCACGTTCCAGCTGAACGTCGTACCGACGGTCGAGTAATCCGACACGCGTGCCGCTGCACCGACTTCGAGAATTTCGAAGAACGGAGTATCGGCAAGGATCGGAACGCGAATTTCGCCGTAGGCTTCCTTCACGTCGAACGAACCGCTGGTGTCGGGCAGAACGTTACCGGCGTTGAGGCCGGCATTGGTCAGCGCATCGTTGTCGGAGAACGAGCTTTCCTTGCGGTATTCCGCGCCGACGGCGATGCCGACCGAACCTGCGGGAAGCTCGAAGAGCGAGCCCGAAAGGTTGGCCTGCACGACCTGCTGGGTGATCCCGGTCTGGTAGGTACCCTGCGCCTGGATGTAGTTCACGGCATCCTGCGAGAGGCTGCCGAACCCGAAGATGTTGGCCGGAGCACAACCGTTTGCACGCGCTTCGGCATCGATACAGAGCGCTTCGCCAGCGACACCGTTGCCGTTTTCGTCACCGACTTCCGAACGCACGGCGAGTGCATCGCGGAAGTTGATCACATTGACCTGACCCGACGAGACCTGGTTTTCGCTGACGTCGCCGTAGTTGTAGCTGATGTCCCAGCTGAACTTGTCGTCGAACAGGCCACCTTCGAGACCGACCACGAAACGATAGAAATCGCGCGACGTCGAGCCGGTACGGCCGCCGAATTCGGACAGACGACGGGCAAAGCCGATGTCCCGCAGTCCGTCGCCATTCGAATCGGTCGCGGCAGCGAGAATTTCCGCCGGAACGAACGGGTTGGCTACGATCGTGCTGGTGCCCGGGAGGTAGTTCTCGATGTTGTAACCACCGTCGGTCGGGTAGATCCCGTTGGCGCCGCCCGATTCAAGCGGGAACGGCTCGATGATGCGCGACGAGGTGGTCTTGTTGAAGGTACCTTCAGCGAAAACGCTGATGTTGTCCGACAGCGCGTAATTGGCGCGGGCGGCGAACAGGTAACGCTCGACCGGAACGGCCAGCGTACGGAAGTCCTGGCGGTTGAAGCCGTTCGGACCGGTGCCCGAGCCGATGGTCGACTCACAGGTCGGGCCATTGGTCGTGAAGCAATCCTGCAGGTTTCCGTCCGGATCGTAGGTGAACGTTCCGCCGGGGGTGATGAAGCGGCCCTGCGGAGGGAAGCTGGAGAGATACGGTTCGGTCGGAACGCCGAATTCGCCGCCGAAGTAGATCGAGTCGAGATCGTCGACGCGGGTGTTGGCACGCTTGCTCGACAGCAGGCCTTCTTCGTTCGAATAGCCGAAGTGGACCATGATGTTGCCGTCGCCGCCGGCGAGGTTGGTACCCGCGGTGAGGTTGGCCTGGTACCGTGCGTCGTCACCTTCTTCGGTGATGCCATACTGGGCGTTGGCTTCGACGCCTTCAAAATCGGTCTTGTAAACGAAGTTCACAACACCGGCGATCGCGTCCGAACCGTAAAGCGACGAAGCGCCACCGGTAAGGATGTCGACCCGGTCGATGAACTGGGTCGGGATCACGTTGAGGTCGACCGTGGCCGAGCCTGCAAGGCTGCCAACGACGCGACGGCCGTTGATCAGAACCAGCGTACGGTCGGAGCCGAGGTCGCGAAGATCGACTGTGGCAACACCGGTACCCGAGGTAAGGAACGCCGAGTTGGTGCGGCTGAGAGCGGGCGTGCCGAAAACGGGGTTTTCGAGCAGCACTTCCTGGATGTTGGTGACGCCGGCATCATTGATAACTTGGCTATCGACGATCTGGAGCGGAGCGGGGGATTCGACTGTGGGCGAAGCGATACGCGAACCGGTGACGATGATTGCGTTGCCGGGGGTGGGAGCGGCTTCGACCTGCTCGTTGACGATGCTGTCATCAGCATCCTGAGCAAAAACGGGGGTGGAAATGGCGAGGGCTGCGATCCCTGCGCTTGTGAAGAGCGCAAGACGCCGGCCCCGCAGAGGCGGGGTTGTATGGGTCATCTGGATTCCCTGATTTGCGACCGTGCATTAGTGCACAGCGCCCATTGAACTTGAGACCCGCACGCTAGCAATGGTCGTTCGTCGAATTTCGAACCAAAAAGTAATCGCGTTTGAAACTGTCTCAAATCTGCAACAATCATGCTGGCGTAAAGATCGCTCCCGGCTACGCATCACCTTGTGACCGAAGGGCAATCTGTTAGGTTCGCGTGCGATGTCACGAACCAATTTCGCGAGAGGAAACTCCCAGATGCTGCGTCTCTTCGGCCTTGCGGCCATTCTCGTAGCCACACCCGTCGGCCTCAGCGCGCAGGAAACGGGTAACGACGCCTTGCTGCTCGAATGCCGCGCGATGGAGAAGAACGCGCGTCGTCTCGAGTGTTTCGATGATGCGATGGACACCATTTTCGGTGTCGACGAGGTCGCCGAAGCCGAGCGTGAAGAACTGCGTCGCGACAATTTCGGCAACCCCGTTGCGGACGAACAGGACAGGGCTGACCGCTATGACGGCACGATTACCCATGTCGATTTCAACCAGACTTACAACATCCTGCGGTTCCAGCTCGACAATGGCAGCGTGTGGGAGGCCATGTCTTCAGGCTCGCTGCGGTACGGCTTCTTCCAGCCGGGCGAGAAGGTGACGATCGAGAAGGGCGCTCTGGGCAGGCTCAAGCTGTCGATTGCCGGCAAGCGCGGCTGGCGCGGCGTCAAGCGTATCGACTGATGGACGCCGCAGCCGCGCAGCGGGCGCTTCGGGCGGCGCAGCAGGCACTGCAGCGGGGGCAACTGGCCGAAGCCAAGGCGCTTCTTGCCCCTTTACGCAAGGCGCTGCCACGCGAGAAGGCGGTGCTTTACCTGTCGTCGCGGCTAGCGCGCGCCGAAGGCGATGCTCGCGGGGCCGCCAAATTGCTCGAGAAGGCGCTGCGGGTATCCCCGCGCGAGGCACCTCTATGGGCCGAATATGCCAGCACGCTGGATGATGCGGGGCGCCCCGACGAAGCGGTCAAGGCCTACGATCGCGCGCTGCAGCTGGAACCGCGGCTGGTCGATGCCGCGGTGGATCGGGCGGTGTTGCAGGCGCAAAAGCTCGACAACGCAGCGGCGCTGGAGGACCTGCGGCAGATTGCCCGCGACAATCCCGCGCATTTGCGCGGCTGGCGCAACCTTGCCATGCTCGAGCGCGACGCGCTCGAAACCGGACGCGCGATTGCGGCCAGCGAGCACGTTCTGGCAACGGCGCCGGCCGATCCTTCTGCCCTGCGGATACGCGCGCTGGCGCAGTTCGATACGGGCGAGCCGAGCGTGGCGCATTTCGCGCGCGCCAGCGCTGCCGATCCGGGTGATGCCGCGTTGGCGATCAAGCACGCCGCTGCGCTGCATGCCGAACGCCGCAGCGCGGACGGGGATCGCCTGCTGGGCGAAGTCATCGCCGCGCAGCCCTTCCAGCTCGATGCGCTGCGGACCCGCGCGCAGCTGCGCTGGGAGGCGGCCACGGGCGAGGACCCGATGGAGGGGTTCGAACAGGCGGTGGCACGGCGCAACTGTCCGCCAGAGGTCTGGATGGAATATGCGCGCTTGGCCGAGCGTCACTCGGGCGCGCAGGCCGCGTTGGCGATCGTCGATCGCGCGCGGACTGCCCTGGGCGATACGCGCGAGGTGGCATTCATGGCCGCGCAGGCCGCGTGCGAGGCAGAGGATTTTGCCGAGCGTGCGGATGACCTTGCCGTTGTGGCGACATGGAAAGATCCCCAGGCGGATATGCTACGCGCTCGCTGGCTGGCGCGGATGCATCGCTGGGACGAGTTGGCCAAACTTGGCAAGCGGCTGTTGCGTGCGGGCTATGCCCGCGATGTGCTGCCCTATCTCTCGCTGGCATGGCGCGGGAGCGACCCCGACCGCTGGCACTGGCTGGAGCGCGATGGCGAGCTGGTCGGAACGGCCGATATCGCTTCGCGGATCAGGGACATCGACGCGCTGGCGGATCATTTGCGCAGCATCCACACGTCGCAGCGCCAACCGCTGGAACAATCCTTGCGGGGCGGCACGCAAACCGATGGCATGCTGTTTGCGCGGACCGCGCCCGAAATTGCGGAACTCAAGGCCGCGATCGTCGATGCCGTGAGCGAATATCTTGCGGCACTGCCGCCGCGCGATGCTGCTCATCCCTGGTTGTCGCTGCCGCGCGAAGTCCGCCGGTTCACCGGGGCCTGGTCGGTCCGGCTGCAGGATGCCGGCTTTCACGTCGCGCATTTCCACAACCGCGGGGATATCAGTTCGGCGTGTTATCTCGCCCTGCCCGATACGTTGGGGGCAGGCGAGACGGGCCAGGATGGCTGGCTGGCGCTGGGCGAACCGCCGCGCGAGTTCGGGCTCGACTGGGCACCCCTGCGGCTGATCGAGCCCACAAAGGGCAAGCTGGCGCTGTTTCCGTCATGGACATGGCACGGGACCCGGCCGTTTTCGGCGGGGGAACGGCTGACCATCGCCTTCGACGCCGCGCTGCGCTGATTCCGGACCCGGTCTGACACGGCTTTCGCTTCGGTCCGCGGGCATATGCCCGTGCCCGCAGCCGGGACACATCCCGATCAGGCAAAAAGAAAGGCGGGCCGAAGCCCGCCTTTCCTGTTTTCTCAGAGCGCTAAGTTCTAGAACTGAAGCGTGGCGCTCATGAAGATGCGGCGACCGACCGGGTCGTAGGTTTCGACATAGGTGTTGCCGTTCGAGCCACCGAAGCCGGAAGCGATGATCGGCGGTTCCTTGTCGAACAGGTTGTTGACGCCGACGCGCAACATCACCGGATCGAGGTCATACGACATGGTCAGATCGAAGTAGTTCTGATCGCCGATGTCGCCGATCGAGGCGTCTTCACCTGTACCGAGGTCGGTATCCGTGCTGCGCTGGTCCCAATCAACCGCGCCGAAGTGACGCCAGCGGATCGAGGCACCGAAGCCCGAGTCGAAGGTGTAACCCAGACGCATCTGGTGACGCCATTCAGGCAGCGGCGTGCCACAGCTGTTGCCGTGATAGCCGGCGCATTCGAACGCACCATCGGTATCGAGCGTCGGAACGCCCGTATCGAAGAAGTACGAGTCGAGCCACGAACCGTTGAACGACAGGTTCAGACGACCAGCGCCGATCGTACGGTTGTACGATGCCGAGATATCGACACCGCTGGTATCAACGCCACCGATGTTGCGGGTGGTGTTGGTAACCGAGCTACCCGGCGTCCAGAGCGTCAGGCTTCCCGGGTTACGATTGACGAAACCGCAAAGGGTTGCGTCACCGGTCTGGCCACACTGGTTGATGATGGTCTGAGCACCGATCGTGCTGATCGCGTTCTCGATTTGGATGTTGTAGTAGTCAACAGCCACAACGAAGCCCGGGATAACCATATCCGGTTCGATAACCACACCGACGGTGTAGGTATCGGCCTTTTCCGGGGTCAGGTTTTCGTTACCGCCGATGAACTGATTGTACTGCGCAGCAGGGCTGGCAGCAATCGAGCCGTAACGAGCGTCGGGAACACCCAGGTTGTTACACTGAGCCATCGTGAACGTGGGGGTTGCACCCGCGCACGGATCGCTACCCTGGAACAATGCAACCCGGTTCGGTGCGAACAGGTTGAGGATGTTCGGGGCGCGGACCGCACGGTTGTAACCGCCGCGGAAACGCATCCAGTCGACCGGAGCAAATTCACCGATGATCTTGTACGTATCGGTGGAGTTACCGGTGCTGTAGTCCGAATAACGATAGCCGAGTTCGAGAGCCAGAAGGTCCACGAAGCCGTTTTCGATGATCGGGATGCGAAGTTCGCCGAAGACTTCCTTCACGTCGAAACGACCGTCGACATCGAGCTGCGGGCTGCCCTGGCCGGCACCGTCCTGCGTCTGGAACGCGAGATCGTTGCGGGTCGAGAGCAGCTCTTCACGATATTCGGCGCCGAGCACGAAGCCGATCGGGCTTGCATTGCCGAACGAAACCAGATCGCCCGAAATGTAGGCGTTGGCCACGACTTCTTCGACTTCACCCTTCGAAAGCAGCGGGATGTTGACGTAGTCGATCCCTGCCTGGGTGATGCCGTCACGCGGATCGTCGCCTGCAATGATGCCCGGACCCTGGAACGGGTTGTACACCTGGCAGGAGGGATCCGAACCGTCGACAACCGACTGACACACGACGTTGCCGTCTCCGTCAACGGTCGCCTGGAGGGCGTTACGCAGACGCGAGCGCGAGAAGTCGTTGTTGTAGACCTGGCTGAAGATGGTCGTACCGTACTGGATCGACGCGTCGTAGCGGATCGAATCCGTGATCGGACCACGAAGACCACCGACCATGCGGTATGCAGTGTGACGGAGGTCGTCGAAACGCGGACCGCCTTCGATGTTACGCTTACCGATGTAAAGCGGAACAACGCCTGCGCCGGTCGGATCGGTGTCGGCCACATCGTCACCGTCGGTGTCGATGAAGTCACCGAATCCTTCGACGCCGTCGTAGTTGCTGCACAGGAAATTGCCCTGCGCCGCGGTGAACAGCGGGCTGTCGCAAGCGATGTTGTACTGGTCGGCGAAGAACGTACCCGACTGGGCGATCTGGGCCTGCGAGCGGTCGTCCATGAACATGAACTCGGCATAGGCCGTTACTGCCGGCGAGATTTCGTAATCACCGAAGAAGCCTGCGGTGTAACGCGTATCCGGACGCTGGAAGTAGTTGATCGGGTTGTAGTTGTACGCTTCGAACGGACGGCTGAAGTCGTCCGAACCGTCGGCGACCAGGCTGCCGAACTCGGCGAATGCCGGGTTGGTGACCGTGGCATACGGTGCAGTCGACGAACCGCCGCACGAGATGTTGCCCGACGCGCTGGTGGTCAGTGCGCAGAACGAATAGTCGCGGTCGCCAAGGAACAGCGCATCGACTTCACGATAGCCGACATAGCCGGTCACGTGGCCGCGGCCGTCGTCGAACGACGCACCGACGGTGAGTTCGACATTGTACTGCGAACCACCAACGTCATTGCCCTTGGGCGGGCTGAAGCCGCGCTGGTCGTTCAGGTCGTCGATCGACGAACCGTCCTGCTTGACGATCTGGCTGGTGTCGTTGTCGTGCTGGTAGAAGCCATAGGTGGCATCGAGGCGGACGCCTTCGAAGTCAGTGTCCATGACGAAGTTGACAACACCGGCCACAGCGTCGGCACCGTAGGTAGCCGAAGCACCACCGGTCAGAACTTCGACACGCTCGATGAGCGATGCCGGGATCTGGTTAAGATCGGCTGCGGGCACTGCCGGGTCACCCGGCTGCAGGCGACGGCCATTGACGAGAACGAGCGTACGCGCCGTGCCGAGACCGCGAAGGTCGACCGTGGCGGTACCCGATGCACCGTTGGTGATGAAGGCGTTCTGGCCACCGACAACCTGCGGCAGCGCGTTGACCAGGTCTTCGACCCGGACCGTGCCGGTGTCGGCGACTTCACCGGCACCGATAACGGTAACCGGGCTGGCGCTGTCGACGTCGGGACGTGCGATACGCGAACCGGTAACGACGATCGCGCCGGTGGGAGTCGCCGTTTCACCGACGTCGCCAACCGTGCTTTCGTCGGCCGGGCCGACTTGTGCCATCGCCGGCTGCGCAAGAAGCGCAAGACCGAGAGCGGCGGGTGCCGCGCTGGCTTTGAAGTAGGTTTGAAGTTTCACTCTGATAATCCCTCTATTGATCGACCGACCCCTGAGGTCGGATCTCCAAGGAACCCCTGGGAGGAACTAGAGAATTCGCATGGCCTAAACAGCCATACGTATGCACAATCCCTCCAGTGGAAGCTGGCATGTGCCTTTAGGGACGCGCCCAATGCAAAGCATTTGTTACATTCGTGGGGGATTGGCGTAACGGGTGTGACGTCGATGTCACACCGCGGTATGCGAAAGTTTCACCATGTATGGGCGGCTCGGCAATAGTCGGAAATAGGCCCATTTTTGAGCTTGCTTGACGTTTACGTAAGGCGGGACTAGGCAAACGGTCCCGTTTCAAAACCTATAACAACCGATAAGAGGATGCCGATGCCCGAAGCCTATATAGTCGAAGCCGTCCGGACCGCCGGTGGACGGCGCGGTGGCCGCCTTGCCGGTGTGCACCCGGTCGATCTCGCCGCCAGGTCGCTCGATGCGATCATGGAGCGCAGCGGTCTCGAGGCGAAGGCGGTCGACGATGTGGTGATGGGCTGTGTCAGCCAGGGCGGCGAACAGGCCATGCAGGTCGGGCGCCACGCGGTGCTCGCCAGCAAGCATCTGGGCGAGGGCGTTCCCGCGGTCACCATCGACCGCCAGTGCGGCTCCAGCCAGCAGGCGATCCAGTTTGCCGCGCAGGCTGTGATGAGCGGTACGCAGGATGTTGTCATTGCAGCGGGTGTCGAAAGCATGAGCCGAGTCCCGATGGGCTCGACCGCGATGTTCCACATGAAGGAAGGTCTCGGGAACTACAAATCGCCCGGGCTCGAAGAAAAATATCCCGGCATCCAGTGGAGCCAGTTCATGGGCGCGGAAATGATCGCGCAGAAGCATGGCTTCTCCAAGGACGACCTCGACCGCTTCGCGCTGGCGAGCCACCAGAAGGCGATCGAGGCGACCAAGTCGGGCGCCTTCGAGAACGAAATCGTCGGCGTGGATATCGAAACGCCCGAGGGCGAGGAATGCCACACGGTCGACGAGGGCATTCGCTTCGACGCCACGCTGGACAGCATCGCCGGCGTCAAGCTGCTCAGCCCCGAAGGCAAGATCACCGCTGCGAGCAGCAGTCAGATCTGCGACGGGTCAAGCGCGGTGCTGGTGGTCAGCGAGCAGGCGCTCAAGGATTACGGCCTCACCCCGCTGGCGCGGATCCACAATCTGACGGTGACCGCAGGCGATCCGGTCATCATGCTCGAAGAGCCGCTGTTCGCTACCGACCGTGCGCTCCAGCGCGCGGGCATGAATATCGGCGATATCGACCTTTACGAGGTCAACGAGGCGTTCGCGCCGGTGCCGCTGGCCTGGCTCAAGCATCTCGGGGCCGATCCCGACAAGCTCAACGTCAATGGCGGCGCGATCGCGCTGGGCCACCCGCTCGGCGCGTCGGGCACCAAGTTGATGGCCACGCTGGTCCATGCGCTCAAGGCGCGCGGCAAGAAATACGGCCTGCAGACGATGTGCGAAGGCGGCGGCGTCGCTAACGTCACCATCGTCGAGGCGCTTTAAGTCACTTGAAATCTGAGAGGACAATCCATGGAAGTAAGTAGCAACACTCCCGCCGTCGTCACCGGCGGCGCTTCGGGTCTCGGCGAAGCCACTGCGCGCGCGCTGGCCGCCAAGGGCGCCAAGGTCGCCATCTTCGACATGAACGAAGAGAAGGGCGAAGCGGTCGCCAAGGACATCGGCGGCATCTTCTGCAAGGTCAATGTGACCAGCGACGAAGACGTCGATGCCGGTTTCGCCAAGGCGCGCGAAGCGCATGGCCAGGAACGCATCCTCGTCAATTGTGCGGGCATCGGCAATGCGATCAAGACCGCCAGCCGCGACAAGCAGAGCGGCGACATCAAGCATTTCCCGCTCTCGGCCTTCGATTTCGTGATCCAGGTCAACCTGATCGGCACCTTCCGCTGCATCGCCAAGTCGGCTGCGGGCATGATGACGCTCGACGCGCTGAGCGACGACGGTGATCGCGGTGCGATCGTTAACACCGCTTCCGTCGCTGCCGAAGACGGCCAGATGGGCCAGGCGGCCTATTCGGCATCCAAGGGCGGTGTCGTCGGCATGACCCTGCCGATCGCGCGCGATCTGATGCGCGAAGGCATCCGTGTTAACACCATCCTGCCGGGCATTTTCGAAACCCCGCTGATGAACGCCGCGCCGCCGCAGGTAAAGGAAGCGCTCGCCGCATCGGTGCCGTTCCCCAAGCGTCTCGGCCTGCCGGGCGAATATGCCAAGCTTGCCATGTGCATGATCGAAACCGGCTATTTCAACGGCGAGGACGTGCGTCTCGACGGTGCGATCCGCATGGCGCCGCGCTGAGACGCTGCGTTAGAATATGACGCCGTCATCGACGGCCAAGGGCGCCCGCTCCGGACTATCCGGGGCGGGCGTCCCGCTTTTCATGTGGCGCGCGTCACGCGGACTTACTGCGGTGCAGGGGGCGGCGTGTCGATCCGGCGATAGGGGATATCGTCCGCCAGCGCCGTCGACACCAGCAGCGATGCGATGTCCCCCGAAGGCTCGCCCGGGATCCGCAATCGCTGGATGGCGAAGTGCTCGATCGGGCGGAGCAGGTCGGGCTGATAGCGTTCGAGCGGTGTGCTGGCGCCATTGCCCATCCGCAGCCACAGCGCGCCATCCTTGTCCGAGAGCTCGATTACCTGCTGTAATTCATCGCTGTAATAGGTGCCTGAGAGATCGGCGGGGTCGAGGCTATCGGCCGGCACGGGCTGCATCGCCACGCGGGGCGCGCGCAGGAAGCCGTCCTCGCTCACCACCCAGCGCATCTCGCTCGCACGGCCGGCTTCGAAATCGGTGAACTGCAGGCGCAGGTCGCGTCGCGGATCGAGCATAAATTCGCCGGGACCGATCTGCCGCACAGGGAAAGCATCGTCCTTGCCAAAGGTCGCAAAGGTGAGGCTGTCTCCATCGCGCTGCAGCGAAAACACGTTTCCGGCAAACAGGCGGTAGTCGCCCGTATAGCGATCGAGCGCCGGTCCCGTCTCAGGTTCGAACGGCGGGACCTGCAGGGTCTCCTCAGGCAGGGACAGCAGCGCGCGTGCAACGTCGAAGGCGAAGCGCGCCTTCTGGAAGTCGGCCCGATTGCCCATCACCGCAATGACCATCCGCCGTCCGGGGATGCGCAGCAGAAAACTGCGAAATCCGCCCTGGCTGCCACCATGCGACCAGGTGTCGAAACCGCGCAGGCGCCGAAACTCCTGCCCGTTCGCGCCAACCAGGTTCTGGCCATCGGTCAGCGACGACCGATCATCCAGCAGCGCGATTGCAGCCTCGCTGCCGGTAGAGCGAACATTCAAGGCATGGCCCCAGCGCACCAGGTCCAGCGGGGTGGAGACCATCCCGGTGGAGCCGTACGTCGTTGCAAGGATCGGCTGCTCGACGAAACCGCCTCCGCGCGGGTCATAGCTCGCCGCCAATCCTGCAATTATCGCATAGGGCTCGGTCCGTACCAGGCTGTGCGTCATTCCCAGCGGCTCGAGCATCCTGCGCTGGACGAATTCGGCGAAGGGCATTCCCGACACCTGCGCAACGATCCGGGCGAGCAATTGATAGCCGGTATTGCTGTATTCCTGCCGCTCGCCGGCAGTGAAGTTCCCGCCGCGCTGGCGATAGACCAGATCGAGCGAGCGCGTGGCCGATACCGGTGCGACCTCGGACTGGCCGGTCAGCAGGAGAAGGCTGTTCGCCTCGCGCAACCCGCTGGTGTGATCGAGCAGGTGCCGGACAGTCACCACGGGACTGCGCGGCTGCATGCCCGGCAGGTATTGGCGGATATCCTTGTCGAGCGCGATTGTCCCCTCATCGACCAGCAGCATGATGGCGTAGGCGGTAAACTGCTTGCTGACCGATGCGATCTGGAACCGCGTATCGGCTGCGATCGGCACGCCGCGTGCGAGATCGGCTTGACCCGCCCAGCGGTGGTAAACTGTCTGCCCGTCGACCGAGACCGCCAGGCTGATGCCGGGTTCGTCGGGCTTGTCATAGGCGTCGACCAGCACATCGACTGCGCCCCAGTCGGCGCTGGTGGCCCGAAGGTCGCCGGCGGGAAACCATGCGACCATCAGGACGGCGAGAAGCAAAAACGGACGGGTCATAGAAGCGGCTCTCCAAGCTGGATATCGCCTGCTGCCAGACCCCCGTTTCGCAGTGAAATCGTCCGAAAACGCGTAGTCGAACCTAATACCCGCGGTTCGTGCGCCGATAAGCCGACGGTGTCGTTCCGGAATGCTTGCGAAAGGCGGTATTGAACGAGGATTTGGAATTGAAGCCCGACGCATGAAGGATATCGGTCACGCTGCGATCGGTCTGCGTCAGCAGTGCCTGCGCATGTTCGATGCGATAGCGGTTCACGAAATCGAAGAAGTGCGTCCCGTCGCGCCGGTTGATGGCTTCGGACAGGGCCTTGGCAGAGACACGGCACCGTCGGGCGAGACGCTGGAGCGACAGTTCGGGGTCGAGGTAGGGCTGCTCCGCCTCCATCAAGGCGGTTAGGCCGCGGTGGACTTGGCCGCCATCGTCGGGGCCGCTGGTGGTTGCCTTGACGAACAGCCTGTCACCCCCGCGGAACAGGTCGGGCCGCAGCAGCGCCTGCAACGCGATACCCACGATAATGATGAGGACAAGCGTTGCCGCGCCCGTTTGCATCGCATCCTGCACGCTGGCGGGAAGCGCGGCCCCGGCGAAGACGCGCACGAGGAATAATCCATGCGCGATCAGCGATGAGCCGAGGAGGAAGGCAAGCCCCCACCAGGTCGACGAAACACCGGCGAAGCGGCTCTGCATGTCGCTCCGGACCCGGGCCAGCGCATAGATCGCGATGCCGATGTAGACCGCATATTGGACCTCCAGCAGCACTTGCAGGAACGGCATGCGCGCCCGGGCGAGGACGAAGCCGAGAACGAGCGCCGGGATCATCAGATGGAGCGCGTCGCGGGGCTTCAGCCGGTCGCGTTCGAAGCATGCGAACCAGATGAAACCGGTGAACAGCGGCATGTTCAGCGCGGCGGTCACCGGACGCAGCGCAGCGAGGCCGGGTACCGAAGCCCACCAGCGACCACCGAACCAGCCGCTGATGTCGATGACCGTCACTATCAGGAACAGCGCCAGCAGGCCATTCGCCAAGCGGGTGCGCGAGGGGACCAGCGCGAGAAAGACAGCCAGGACGAGCGCCAGGAACGAAGCCAGCATTGCGGCCGTGGGCACGACGGAATCCATCGACAATTCCTGTCCGCTCGATCCAGTCTGTGCAAGACCTGCCATGATGCGCGGGCGATCAAACCCCGGCTTTCCTACCATACCGCTGCCGGGTTAGCGTCACGCGATGCGCAACCGTCCCATTTTGCCGTTTGATCTGCCTGCCCGGAGGATGATTGCGGACCGTACCCTTTCTCTTGCCAGGACCGTGTTCCATGTGTTCCATCCGGACGGAGAGACCGGAGGGGAATCCAAGTAATGTCCTACACGCAGATCAAGCTCGACATCGCCGACGGCGTTGCCACCATCACGTTGCACCGCCCCGAGAAAATGAACGCCTTCACCCGCGTCATGATGGATGAAGTCATCGACGCGATCGACACTACCGATGCCGATGACAGCGTCCGCGCAGTGATCGTGACCGGGGATGGCGACCGGGCTTTCTGCGCCGGTGCCGACCTCACGCCGGAGGGCGGGGGACACGTCTTCTCCGATCCCAATCCGGTCGATGACCTGTCCGACGAACGCGTGCGCGATGGCGGCGGGCGGCTGACGCTGCGACTGTTCAATTCGAAGAAGCCGCTGATCGGCGCGTGTAACGGCGTGGCCGTGGGTGTGGGCGCGACCATGCAACTGCCGTTCGATATCCGGCTGGCGAGCGACAATGCGCGCTTCGGCTTCGTCTTCGCGCGGCGCGGAATCACGCCGGAAGCCGCGTCGAGCTGGTTCCTGCCGCGGCTGGTCGGCATGCAGACCGCGCTCGAATGGTGCATGACGGGGCGGATCTTCGATGCCGGCGAGGCGCTCGATCGGGGACTTGTCCGGTCGGTCCATCCGCGGGGTGAGCTGATGGACGCGGCCCGGGGCATTGCGCGCGAGATTGCCGACAACACTTCTGCGGTTTCGGTCGCCATGACCCGCGCAATGCTCTGGCGGCTTGGCGCGAGCGGTCATCCGATGGACGCGCATCGCATCGACAGCCGCGCGATCTATCGTCTCAGCCGCAGCGACGACGCCAAGGAAGGCATCGCCAGCTTCCTTGAAAAGCGCGCGCCCGAATACCCCGATACGGTGAGCGGCAACATGCCCGATTTCTACCCCTGGTGGGACGAGCCGGGTTACGAGTGAGTCCCGGCAAAAGGTTACAATCGCAACGGCCTTGCCAAGTCGGGGGCGTCATCTAAATGTAACCGCATGTCCAGACGCCAGCTTGCCCAACGCCTTGCAGAATTCCTGCCCTATCAACTGTCGATCGCCTCGAATGCGGTCTCGACCCGGATTGCCGAACAGTATCGCAAGCGGTTTGCGCTCAAGACCACCGAATGGCGGATCATGGCGGTGCTGGGCGATCACGGTGCGCTGACCCAGCGGCAATTGTCGCAGCAGACGCTGATGGACAAGGTGCCCGTCAACCGCGCGTGCAAGCGGCTCGAGGAACGCGGCCTGGCGCAGCGTTCGCCCAATGCGAGCGATGGCCGCTCGCATCTGCTCGAACTGACTCCGGAAGGGCGGGCGGTGCATGCGGGCATCATGCCGCTGGCGCTCAAGATCGAGCGGCAGCTGTTCTCCGTGCTGAGCGAGGACGAGCGGGCCAGCCTGCTCGACATGCTGGCGCGGGTGCGCGATCAGGCGGGGGACTTCGACGCGGAAAGCCTGGCCGACTAGGCAGTCGGCCAGGCTCCCGGGTTTGCGACAGGTCGCAGGAGTCGTGGGCTAGCCGATACCGCCGCTGAAGGCGTCGGCGATCGAACAGGCTGCCGGGCCGAGAATGACGATGAACAGCACCGGCAGGATGAACATGATCAGCGGCACGGTCATGATCGCAGGCAGACGCGCGGCCTTTTCCTCGGCGCGCATCATGCGCTCGTTACGGAATTCGGCCGACAGCACACGTAGCGCGGAAGCCAGCGGCGTACCATAGCGTTCGGTCTGGACCATGGTGGTGACCACACCCTTTACCGCATCGAGATTGACGCGATAGGCGAGGTTGTTGAACGCATGGCGCCGTTCGTTGAGGAAGGACAGCTCGATCGCGGTCAGGGTGAACTCGTCGCCCAGTTCGGGATAGGCGCGGCCCAGTTCCTTGGCGACGCGGTTGAAGGCGGCATCGACGGTCAGGCCGGCCTCGGCGCAGATCACCAGCAGGTCGAGCGCGTCGGGTAGGCCTTTGCGGATCGCGTCGGAGCGTTTCTTGGCAAGATTGCCGAGGTAGATTTCGGGGCCCTTGTAGCCAACGAACACGGCCAGGGCGAGCGCCGCCACACGCTTCATCTCCCAGTCGGGATAGACCTCGACCAGATACAGCATAACGAAGGCGAAGCCGCCCAAGAGGATCGGGAGCACGGCGCGCAAGCCAATGACGACGATCGCCAGCTCCTTGTTGCGGATGCCGGCATGGGCAAGCTTCTGCTGGACCGATTCGATCTGGCTCTGCTGCAGCACTTTCATGCTGCCGAGCGTGTCCTTGATCTTGTCGGTCGTGTCGCTGTTGCGGACGAGGCTCTGGCGCTTCTTCGCGCTTGCGGTGACGAGGCCCATCTTGAGCTCTTCGCGGCGCCCTTCGAGGGCCTTCACGCGCTTGCTCATCGGGTCCTTGATCGTAACCGCGGTGTAGATTGCGAACAGCACGGCGAGTGCTGCGACCCCGGACAGGATCGAGCCGATCACAAAGATGTCGAAGCCCAAAAGGGTGGGGCCGGTTGCGGGATCCATTACGCTAGTCCTTCCCCAGCTCAGATTTCGAAGCTGACCATCTTGGCCATGATAAAGGCCCCGATGCTCATCCAGACGAGGCCGCCGAGGCCCGTGACGATCAGGCGGTCATCTTCGAAGAAGCCGCCGATGTAGCTGGGGTTGATCCACCAGATCATAAAAAACACGATGAAGGGGAGGGCACCGACGATATAGGCCGAAGCCTTGGATTCGGAGCTCATCGCCTTGATCTTGAGCTTCATCTGCGCGCGCTTGCGCAGGACGTCCGCCAGGTTCGACAGCGTCTCGGCGAGATTACCGCCGGTTTCGCGCTGGATAGCGAGCGTGATGCAGAAGAAGTTGAATTCGGAGATCTCGAGCCGGTTGGCCGCTTCCTGGAGCGAATCCTCCATGGTGCGGCCGATCTTGATGCGCTCGACGATGCCCTTGAATTCCACCCCGACGGGGCCGGGAACTTCCTGCGACACGACCGACAGGGTTTCGGTTACCGGCAGACCCGAACGCAGGCCGCGAACGAGCAGTTCGATAGCGTCGGGAAACTTGGCGTTGAAGGCATTGGTGCGCTTCTTGATCGCGCGGCTGACAAGGAAGTGCGGCAGGCCTGCGCCGACCAGCACGCCGAGACCAAGTGAAAAGGCCAGCGATCCGCTGCGCAGATACATCAGCAGCGCGACGGCGACGCCAAGGCCCAGCGAGCCATAAGCATATTGGCTCAGCGTCCAGCCCTTGCCGGTCCGGTCGAGCCGGATGGCGAGGGCTTCTACCCGCGAGGATGACCCGGCGACGCCGCGCATCTTGGGCCTGCGCGCCGCAATGGCCTTCTTGAGCTGCGATTCGACCTTGGTGTCGGTGCTTTCCGAGTGGCGGAAACGCACCTGCTGGAGGCGGCGCTGGCTCGCCTTGGCCGTGTTCGGACCGGAGAACAAAGCGTAGCCGATCGCCAGCAAAGCCAGGACCCCGAGGGCCAACAGCACCAGCTGGAAGATGTTCATGCGTACTCTCCGTTTATCCGATCGCGGATCCGGGGGCGTCCCCGGAAGCCGTTATTCCGCGGGCACTGCGGTCCGCGTGTCTTTCTTCTTCGCCAGCAGGTTCTTAAAATCGAGCCCGCCGAGCAGCGACTTCTTGGCCCCTGCTTCTGCGGCTTTCTCGGCTTCCTCGTCGCCGACGCCGATGATCCGCGAGGAGAGCTGCTTGATCGCCGAGGTGGCCTTGGCACCGGAATTGGCATCGACGAAGGTCTTGCCCAGCTTGGCGGCATTGGCCGCAGCCTTCTGGTCGAACGGGATCGACACATCGATCTTGCGTTCGATCGAGGCCTCGAAATCGGCCTTGCTGATTTCCGCGACGCCCGGCTGCACCTTGTTGGCGACGATCAGCGGCTGCGCTTGCGGGGCGTGGGTTTTGAGCCACGACAGGATGCGGATCGTGTCCCGCGCCGAAGCGAGCGACATTTCCGTGGCCAGCACGACGACGTTCACATCGTTGAGCAGGTGCGGGAAATTGATCATCATGTTGCGCGGCATGTCGACCACGGTCATTTCGAACTGGTGTTTGAACTCCTCCTGCAACTGCAGGAAGGCCGCGCCATCGGTCATCAGCGGCTGGCTGATCGGCGCTTCCGCCGAAAGGATGGCGAGGTTTTCGTTGGCGCGGATCATGGCACGTTCGATGAACAGGCCATCGATCCGGCCGGGATTGTCGATCGCATCGGTCAACCCGCGGCCCGGTTCGAGATCGAGCGCGAGCGCACCGGTCCCGAAATGCACGTCGAGGTCGAGCAGGGCGGTCGGCATGCGCTGATCGACCGAGAAGATCCATGCCAGCGAGGTCACCAGCGTCGATGCGCCCACGCCGCCGCGCGTACCGATCACGGCCGCCGAGATGTGATGCTTGACGCCTTCGTCCTCGCCGCCGCGCGGGGCCAGGAACACCGCTTGCGCCTGATTGAGCGAATCGCGCAGCGCGTTGGCCGACAGCGGCTTGAGCAGGTAGTCGTGGATGCCGCTCGCGAGCAGGTCGCGATACAGGCGGACGTCATTGACCTGGCCGATGGCGATCACCACCGTGCCCGGCTCGCAGACCTCCGCCAGCGCGTTGATGTCGTTCAGCGGGTCGCCGCTTTCCGACAGATCGACCATGAGGATGTTCGGACTGGCCGCCACCGACAAGGACTGGATCGCATTGCGCAGACCGCCCTTGTTGCATTTCTCGGGCTGCCAGCCGAGTTCGATCACCACGGGACGCAGCACGTCGAGGGCGGTCTCGTCGCAGATATAGGCGGCAAAGGCGTCGCGGTTGCCTGCCATGCTCGATTTAAGTGAAGCGCTCATGGCTGCTTAGCCTCCTTCATTGCTGCTGACTTCAGCCAGATCTTGCGCGCCGGTGGGCGGCTTTTCGCGATAGGTCCGGATGGCCTTCGTCGATGTCGTGACGACGGTCTGGCCGGTGCCCTGCTGACCCGAAATCAGGTCTTCGGGATTGGCGACCATGGCGGCGAGATTGCCGTTCACGGCACAGCCGTAGCCGGGATAGGTCGCGTTATATTCATTGGCTTCGTTATTGGCCGACCAGTCGGGGCAACCCGGGACGCTGGCGGTCGAGCGAGTGACGACGATCCGGGCCTGGCCCGGTTCGACATAGCCCGCGGTGACCGGCGAACCCTCGGTAACCAGCAGTCCGTGCCGGCCGGCAAGCGCCGCCAGATCGTTCTTTAGCGCCGGATTGGCGGAGGGATCGTCGAGCGAGACGCGGTCGCCATAGCCGAGGCCCATGGCCTCGAACCAGCCCGACACGCGCTGCTGCTCGCTGACTGCCAGGCCATCGCCGACAGTGTTCACATCGAGCGTGAAATTGGTCCGTTCCACCACCGGTTGCCGCGCGCTGTAGAGCGAGCGGTTCTCGGTCGGGAAACCGCCACAGGCGCCGAGCACGAGGCTGAGCGAGACGGCGAGTGAACCGGTAAGCTTGCGAGTGATTGCCTTTGCCATGGTACTCGTCCCTCTTATTCGAAGCTGAAGCCGGGCTGCGCCGACGCGGTACGTTCGTTACGGCGCGCGTCGGGCTCGGTGGCAGCCTGCTGCTCGTCATTGTCGCCCGGGGTTCCGTAGGAAAGGCCCGGGGTTGCCGGAGCGGTCTCGACCGCGCGCGGCTTGGGGCGGTCGCCGCCGCTCACGCCATCGCTTTGCTGCAAGCCCAGCAGGCGCTGGAATTCGGTCGGCTTGCGGAACCCGTCGGTCGGCAGCTTGATGTCGTTCGCATCCACCGGCTTCACCAGATAGGGCGTGACCACGATGACCAGCTCGGTCTCACCCTTGCGATAGGTGGTCGAACGGAACAGATTGCCGAGGATCGGCACGTCGCCGAGACCCGGAGCCTTGTCGACCGAATTGGTCGCATTGTTCGACAAGAGGCCAGCGATCATGAAGCTCTGGCCCGAACCGAGTTCGATCGTGGTTTCCGCGCGGCGGGTGGTCAGCGCCGGCACCTGGAAACCGTCGAGCGTGATCGCGCCCTGACTGGTCAGTTCCGACACCTCCGGACGGACGCGCATCGAGATCCGGCCATTGGCCAGAACGGTCGGGGTATAGGCGAGGCTGACACCATAGTTCTTATATTCGATGGTCGTCGTGCCAAGTCCCTGGCTGAGCGGGATCGGGAATTCGCCGCCGGCAAGAAATTCGGCGGTTTCACCCGACAGCGCGGTCAGATTGGGCTGTGACAGCGTGGTCGCGAAGCCCTCGGTTTCGGCGAGATCGAGCGCGGCACCGAGGTCGAGGCCGAGGAATTTGCCAAACCCGGCAAGAGTTGTGCCCGGAGTGATCGCAGTGAAAGTGCCGCCGCCGGCTTCTACGCTTACTGAGTCGGTGCGACCCTGACCGATGCCAAACTGGAAGCCGCCCGTCGTGTCGACGCTGGTCAGATTGACGCCGACCGCGCGGACGAAAGTGCGGCTGACTTCGGCGATGCGTACCTGCAGGTTGACCTGCAGCGGGGTCGCCATGCGCAGGCGGCTGATGACATTGGCATCCTCGCCGACATAGGCTTCGACCAGACGCTGCGCCTCTTCGGCATCCTCGGGCCCGGCAACCGTGCCGGTCAGGAGGATGACATTCGTGCCCATCGTCGCGACCGAGATATTGGCCTCGGGCATGGCGAGCGCCATCAGCTGGTCGATGCTGCCGATGTTCGAACCGACGCGGACATTGGCGGACCAGATGATATCGCCAGCGCCATTGCTGGCATAAATCGTGGTTTCGCCGCCGGCCTTGCCAAAGACATAGAGCTGGCGCTGCGATTTGACCTGGACGTCGGCGACATTGTCGTTGGCGACGAAGATGTCGGCCATCGTGCCGGGAACATTGACCAATTCGCCGCGACCGATCGAAAGGACGATCTCCGAACCGGGGCTGACGACCGACTGGGCCGTCGCAACGGTCGTCGGTGCGGCTGCCAGCGGCGCGATGGCCAGACTGGCGAGCAGCAATTTGGTAGTAAGACGACGTTTCATGGAATTGCCCCCTGAATGGCGTTCCGTATTTCTTATCGGGCTCATTTGATCATGACCGCCTGGGCGACGGGCACCGTCCTCGCGGCTTGCGCGGTTCCGGCAGCCTGCTGGCCGACGAAGGCAGTCACGCCCGTCTTTCCGACGGGTACTTCTTCGGTTTCCTTGCCGCGGGTGACACGCACGCTCGGGCCCTGGCGGACAGGCTGTCCGTCGAAGCCGACAGGCGCACCTCCCGGTCCGGCCGGAGCCGCGGTACCTTGCGAGGGCATGGTACGACGCTGGAAGCGCGAGACATCGCCACCGGTCACATAGCTGCTCTTGCCATCGTCGGGACGGGCCATTGCCTGGCGCAGCAGGCGCTCTTCTTCTTCGGGCGTGGCATCGTCGGGAATGGTTACGTCACCGGCGGCGATCGCGCGCTCGAGCTCGGTCTGGTTATCGGCAAGCGAGCGCAGCGACAGGCTCAGCGAGCCGATGGTCTGCGCGACAGCGACCTTTTCCGCGATCACCGGCGTCACTTCGAGCGTCACCGTGCGGAATTCCTTGACCACGGTCGAGCCGTCTTCGGCTTTTTCCGACACGGTCGACTGGTCGGTGGCGAGCACACGAAGGTTACGAAGGATGGTTTCCGACGCTTTCAGGCTGGTGCCTTCATTGCCTTCGACCTGCTGGGTCAGGACCATGTCCACCCGGTCGCCCGGGAAGACAAAGCCGCCCACGCCCGATTGGGCGTTAACGGGAACGGTGATGGCCCGCATTCCGGGAGCCAGCGCGGCAGCGAGGAAGCCGCGGTCGCCGGGCGCGACGAGCGAGCCCTGGGTCACCGGCTCACCGGCAGTGATCGGATGGCGCACGACGGTACCGAGCAGCTTGCTCATATCGGCTTCGCCGTCGAGGAAGTAGGCGTCCTGGACCAGCTCTTCGGGCCACATCTGGAAGCCGATTGCGTCTGCCGTGATGATCGTGCCGACCGGCAGCGCACGTTGTGCGACGAGAACCTTGGGTCCCTGCGCCTGGGCCTGTGCGGCTTCAGCCTGCGGTGCGCTCGCTCCGGCGAACATGCTCCGCGCGACAAGCGCCGTTCCGACCGCAACGATCAGTGCGGCAATCAGCAGAACCAGCTTCTTCCTATCCATGGCTATCTAGCCCCCTAGTTCAGCCCGGCAAATCCTATCGCGGGCAAGTATGGTTTCACGCTCTAAGGGCGAATTGGTTAAGATCGCGTTTTCAACCACCCACCGCGGCCACGTGGCCTGCGAGCAACTGCCCGCTTGCCACGATCCAGATACCGGCGAGTGATATTGCGGGTCCGTAGGGGACCCAGAGATCGCGGTCGTGGCGGCGGATGATGCGGATCGAGCCGAGCGTGACGATCAGTAATATCGTGAAGGGAGCGAGCATCAGCGCGACTGCGGCGGCCGGACTGGCCGCGCTTATTCCGGCGAGGCCCGGCGGCATCGGCAGCTTGGGCCCGCCCAGCACAGCGCTGGCGAACAGCGCGGCAATGGCGGTGCCGATGACGAGCAGCACGGTATCGCGCGCGGGCTTGGTCTTGATCGTTTTCGAATGCGCGACCCGCCATGCGCCGATGGCCATGGTCAGGACCCAGCCGAGCATCGCCATGGCGACCAGCAGCAGCGTGAATTGCGACGGCGGGACCCACAGCGCTAGCGCGGTCAGTAGCTTGACATCGCCGCCGCCCATCTGGCGGATGGCGAACAGCACGCAGCATACGGCGAAGACCAGCAGGGCGAGGCCGAGCTGGAAGGCGACGCCCGGCCATAGCGGCAGGCCGATCGACAGCCAGTAGAGCGGCGCCCCGATGGCGATGGTCATGGTCAGCCGGTTGCTGATCGTCCGGCTCTTGAGGTCGGTCACGATCACCCAGAGGAGTGCGATTGCCAATCCGGCAAGCAATACGTAGGTGAAAATCTGGCTTTGCATGACGCTCCCCGGGCAACCCTTCGGGATGTGGTGCTACAGGAACGTGCTTACCAAAAAGTAACCATAGAGGAGGTCGTGATCGCCGACATGCCAGCGCCGCAGGACACTATCGATCGCCGCGCGATTCCGCCGGCCGCGCGCGAATCCACTTTCGCACTGGCCGATGGTCACGCGATTCGGCGGATCGACTGGCCCGGCGCAGACGGCGGCCGACGCGGGTCGATCCTGTTCCTTCCCGGGCGCGGCGACTTTTACGAGAAGTATCTCGAGACGCTGGAGCAATGGCATCGTGCGGGCTGGCGCGTCACTGCCGCCGACTGGCGCGGACAGGCGGGGTCGGGGCGGCTCGGCAATGACGCGGTTACCGGCCATGTGGACGATTTTTCCGACTGGACCGCGGATCTCGCATACTTCTGGACCGCATGGAAGGCGACCACGCCTGGGCCCCATGTCCTGGCGGGGCATTCGATGGGCGGGCACCTCGTATTGCGCGCGCTGGTCGACGGGCTGGTCGCGCCTGATGCCGCAGTCCTCAGCGCGCCGATGGTCGGGATGGCGGGGCCGCCCTTGCCGCTCGGCCTGCTGCATTCCGCAGCGCGGCTGATGACGAAGGTGGGCAAGCCAACGCGTCCGGCCTGGAAATGGAGCGAGAAGCCGGGCGAAATGCCCGCCGATCGCAGCGACCTGCTGACGCATGACGGCGCGCGCTATGCCGACGAGCTGTGGTGGCGCGAGCAACGTCCCGAGCTGGTCATGGGGCCGGGTAGCTGGGGCTGGGTGGAACGCGCCTATGCCTCGAGCCGCCGGCTCGAAGAACGCGGAGCAATGGAAAAGGTGCAGGTGCCGGTGCTCGTGGTGAGTACCTCGGCAGACCGGCTGGTGAGCCATGCATCCGCCGTTCGCGCGGCGCAGCGCCTGCCCAAGGGCGAGTTGATCGTCTTCGGAGATGAAGCACGGCATGAAATCCTGCGCGAAGTCGATCCGGTGCGCGAGCGCGCACTGGCGGGCATGGCCGAATTCCTCGATCGTGTGGCTCCGCAGGAGAACCCGTGACAACTTACGACTTTGCCATCATCGGCGCCGGAATTGCCGGGGCCAGTCTCGCCGCCGAACTGACCGATGGCGGCGCAAGCGTCCTGATGCTCGAGGCCGAAGACCGGCCCGGCTATCATGCCACGGGACGTTCCGCTGCCTTTTGGGAAGAATGCTATGGCGGGCCGGAGATCGTGCCGCTGACACTCGCATCGGGCCCCTATCTCCGCGATGGCGGGTTCCTCCACCAACGCGGCGCACTGTACATCGGGCGCGAGGGCGACGAGGAGCTCGTGACGCAGTTCATGCAGCGCTTCGTCCCGACCGGGGCAACCATCCAGCATCTCGGCCGGGCGGAACTGCAACGGCGGATCAACGGAATCCGCCATGACTGGTCCGATGCGATCTGGGAGCCGATGTGCGCCGATATCGACGTGGCCCGGCTCCATGCGCATTTCCTCGCGCAAGCGCAGGGCGGTGGTGCCGACCTGGAATGCCGCGCGCGGCTCGCCCACGCCACCCGCGCCGACGGGCAATGGACGCTAAAGACCGAGCGCGGCGAGACCCATCACGCCGCCGTGCTGGTCAATGCGGCCGGGGCCTGGGCGGACGAGATCGCCCGGCTGGCCGGCGCGCAGCCAGCAGCAATCAGCCCCTATCGCCGTACGGTGGTGCAGGTGCGTGTCGACCCGCCGGCGCCCGAGGACCTTCCGCTGGTGCTCGACATCCGCGGGCGGTTCTATTTCAAACCCGAAGCCGGACGTTTGTGGGTGAGCCCGCATGACGAAGAACCGAGCAAGCCCTGCGATGCCGCGCCCGAGGAGCTGGCGGTAGCCGAAGCGATCGCGCGGCTTGAAGAAGTCGTCGATTGGCAGGTCGAAGCGGTCGAGCACAAATGGGCCGGCCTGCGCAGCTTCACGCCTGACCGTCGGCCGGTTTACGGCCCTGATCCCAAGGTCGAAGGCTTCGCGTGGTTTGCGGGACAGGGCGGCTTCGGTATCCAGACCTCGCCCGCCGCCGCGCGGCTCGGGCGCCAGCTGCTGCTGAATGAAAAACCCGATGCGATGACAGGGGGTCTCGATCCTGAACTCTATTCAGCCACCCGCTTTGGCTAGCAATGCCTGCATCCTTTGTTAGGGTGCGCGCCAAATCCAAGCTTATGACGGAGACAAATCGATGAGCCACCACTTCGAGATCTACAAGGACAAGGCCGGCGAGTTTCGCGTCCGTTTCAAATACAATTCGGAAGTGATGTTCTCGACCGAGGGATATGCCTCGAAGGCGAGTGCGCAGAACGCCATCGATTCGATCAAGAAAAACGGCCCCGGCGCGGAGACCGTCGACAACAGCTGATCAATCCGCGCGGGCGAACTGTTCCGCTGCATCGCTGGCGAGCCGGTCTACCCGGTCGTTTTCCGGGTGACCGGAATGGCCCTTAACCCAGTGCCATTCGACCCGGTGGTGCGCGGTCAGTTCGATCAGATCGTGCCACAGCTCGGCATTGCGCACCGGTTTCTTGCTGGCATTGACCCAGCCGCGCTTCTTCCAGCCGTGGACCCACTTGGTGATCCCGTCGATCAAATACTTGCTGTCGGTATAGAGATCGACCTCGCACGGCTCGATCAACGCGCTCAGCCCTTTGATCGCTGCCGTCATTTCCATGCGGTTGTTGGTCGTATCGGGTTCGCCGCCCGACAGTTCCTTCTCATGCTGGCCCATCCGCAGCAGCGCGCCCCAGCCGCCGGGGCCGGGATTGCCCTTGCAGGCGCCATCGGTGAACATCTCGACCTTCTTCATGCGAACGCCCTCTGGCCGTTTGCGCGATAGAATTCCAGCCGCCGTGTGAAATCCATCGGATCCTTGCGGCGGACCAGCGCGTCTTCGGGCGTATCGAGCCAGTCCTGGGCGCGGCTGGCGATGAAGCGCAGGCAGGCGCCCTCGGCAAGCAGCGGCAACGCGGCCCGCTCCTGCTCGCTCAGCACTCGCACGCTCTCGTATCCCTCGAGCAGCGCGCGTCCCAGCGCGCGATCGCAGGTTTCGCCTGCGTCGTCGAAGCACCACGCAGCATGCGTCACAGCCAGGTCATAGGCCATTGCCCCGGTGCAGGCGAAATAGAAGTCGATCATTCCGGTGACCCGGTCGTCGAGCATCAAGACGTTATCCGGGAAGAGGTCCGAATGGATGATCGATCGCGGCAAATCCTCCGGCCATTCGCGGACGATTGCCTCGCCGGTTTCCAGCATCGCAGGGAGCTGGGGGTCGATCGTGCCAAGCGCCGCGTCTCCGCAGTGTGCGAGGATCGCCAGCGTATCGGACGGGGCAAGCGTGTTTTCGCGCGCCATGGGGAAATCATGCGCGGCGAGGTGTGCCTGCGCCAGTGCAACTCCAACCGCGCGTGCCTGCGCCGGTGTCGGGTTGCTTGGCGAAACACCGGGCAGGAATTCGATCAGCGCGACCGCCTTGTCGCCGACCATGCGGTAGGCGCCACCGTCGGAATCGTGGATCGTGCGCGGCACCGGGCATTGTGCTGCGGAAAGATGGTCGAGCAGGCCGAGGAAGAAGGGCAGGTCGGCGGTCTCGATCCGCCGTTCGTACATCGTCAGGATAAACCGACCGCGCGTGGTTTCGACCAGCCAGTTGGAGTTCGAGACCCCTTCGGCAATGCCCTTGGACGAGACCAGTTCGCCGACATCGTAATGCGCGATCAATCGCGCAAGTTCCTCGGCCCCGAGATGGGTATAGACGGCCACGTTAGTCGGTCAGCTGGCGCGGCAGTTTGAAGACCATGTTCTCTTCGGTGGTGGTTATCACCTCCTCGTCGACCAGCCGCCAATCGCACAACCGGTCGACCACTTCGCGGACCAGCTTTTCGGGCGCCGAGGCGCCTGCCGTGAGGCCGATGGTGCCAACCCCCTCAAGCCATGCCGGATCGATCTCGTCGGCGCGCTGGATCAGCCGGGCATTGGTCCCGAGCCGTTCGGCAACCTCGACGAGCCGCAGCGAATTGGACGAGTTCGGCGCGCCGATCACCAGCACCAGGTCGCAGCTGGCGGCGATCTGCTTGACCGCGGCCTGGCGGTTGCTGGTGGCGTAGCAAATGTCTTCCGCCTTGGGCGCGATGATCTGCGGGAAGCGAGCTTCGAGCGCGGTGATGATGTCGCGCGTATCGTCCACCGACAATGTCGTTTGCGAAAGATAAGAAAGATCGTCGGTGGGCGCGAAGTCGAGCGTCGCTACGTCATCGACCGTTTCGACCAGCGTGATCCGGCCTGCCGGCACCTGACCCATCGTCCCGATCACCTCGGGATGGCCCGCATGGCCGATGAACAGGATGTGCTGGCCCTTTTCGATCTGGCGTTCGGCCTGGCGGTGGACCTTGCTCACCAATGGGCAGGTCGCATCGACATACAGCATCTTGCGCCGCTCGGCCTCGGCCGGAATGGTCTTGGGTACGCCGTGGGCGCTGAAGACCACCGGCGCATCGTCGGGCACTTCGTCCAGTTCCTCGACGAAGATCGCGCCCTTGGCCTTGAGGCTGTCGACCACATAGCGATTGTGCACGATTTCGTGCCGGACATAGACCGGTGCGCCGTATTTCTGCAGCGCGCGCTCAACGATTTCGATCGCCCGGTCGACGCCCGCGCAAAAGCCGCGCGGCGCAGCAATCAGGAGCTTGAGCGGCAGGCGCGGATCGCTGCCGGGCGACCCGGGCGGGGATTGAAAGGGGGCGTTCATGTCCCGCCCTCTAGCGCTTTCGTGCAGGCCAAGCTAGGGCATCCCGCAGCCCGCCGGGCTACGATTTCGAATGACCGCAAAAGGGAATTTAGCCGCATGACCATCCGTAACCGTCTTCTTCCCGCGCTTGCCCTCGGCCTGGCGTTGGCCGGTTGCGCCAGGGAAGGCGACCTCGTTATCGACCAGGGCGTTGGCATTTCCGCGGTGCGCACCGCCTGCCCGGCTGTCGGCATACCCGACTATACGGGCGACATCACCACTTTCCGGACCGCCGGGGCGACCACGATGGCCGATCTCGATGTGACGGCGGCGATCACCAATCTGCGCTCCACCTGCAACGAAGAAGCGGGCGACCGCGTCTATTCCGAAGCGAGCTTCGATGTCGTCGCGCGCCGCAGCGATACGCGCGGCAGCCGTACGGTCACGCTACCCTATTTCTCCACCGTGCTGCGCGGCGGTTCGTCGGTAGTTACCAAGCGCGTCGGCAACGTTACGCTGCAATTCGCCGACGGGCAGGAACGTGCGCAGGCACGCGGCACCGCGGGCGCCTATGTCAATCGCACCGATGCAACGCTGCCTGCCGAAATTCGCGAGCAGATCACGCGCAAGCGCGAACCCGGCGATCCCGATGCGGCGCTCGATCCGCTGGCCGATCCGGCGGTGCGTGCTGCGGTGCAGCGGGCGACCTTCGAACTGCTGGTCGGCTTCCAGCTGACCGAAGCGCAATTGCGCTACAACGCCACCCGCTAGAACCGCTCGTGTCTTGCCATTTCGCGCCGATAGGCTAGGCGCGCGGAATGGCTGACATGCAGACACTTCACGCGGCTTTCGCGGCCCGGATCGATGCGGTCCTGAACGCTCTCGAAATGGAGGGCGTGTTGCCCGCCGATACGCCGCGCGCCAATGTTACCGTGGAACCGCCGCGCGATCCATCGCACGGCGATCTGGCGACCAATGCCGCGATGGTGCTGGCCAAGCAGGCCAAGACCAATCCGCGCGCGCTGGCCGAGAAGATCGTCGAACACCTCCAGCGCGAACCCGAAATTACCGCCGCCGAAATCGCCGGTCCGGGCTTCATCAATCTGCGCCTGTCGCCCGATGCGTGGCGGCGCGAACTGCTGGCCATTGCCGGTCAGGGCGACGATTACGGTCGCTCGGCGCTGGGCGACGGGCGGACGGTCAATGTCGAATATGTTTCGGCCAATCCGACCGGCCCGATGCACATGGGGCATTGCCGCGGCGCAGTCGTCGGCGATGCGCTGTGCGGCCTGCTCGAATGGGCGGGCTACCGGGTTACGCGCGAATATTACGTCAACGACGCCGGCGGGCAGGTCGATGTCCTCGCCCGGTCGGCGCACCTGCGCTACCGCGAGGCGCTGGGCGACGATATCGGCGCCATTCCCGAAGGCCTCTATCCCGGCGATTATCTCAAGCCGGTGGGCGAACGGCTCGCGCAGGAATTCGGCCCCGCATACAAGGATGCCGACGAAAGCGAATGGCTCGGCCTGTTCCGCGAGCGTTCGGTCGCTGCGATGATGGAGATGATCCGCGCGGACCTCGCGCTGCTCGGCATCCATCACGACCTGTTTTCCTCCGAAGCCGAATTGCAGGCGGCGAAGAAACCCGAAGCGGCCGAGGCGTGGCTGCGCGACAAGGGCCTGGTCTATGACGGCGTGCTCGAAGCGCCCAAGGGCAAGGCACCGCCCGAGGATTGGGAGCCGGTCGAACTGCCGCTGTTCCGCTCGACGGAATTTGGCGACGATCAGGATCGCCCGATCAAGAAATCGAACGGCGCCTGGACCTATTTCGGGGCCGATCTCGCCTATCATTTCCAGAAGGCCGAGAAGGCCGATGCGCTGATCGATATCTGGGGCGCCGACCATGCCGGAACGGTCAAGCGTATCCGCGCGGCTGTCGCGGCGCTGACCAAGGGCGCGGGGCGCGATGTGCCCTTCGACGTCAAGCTGGTGCAGATGGTCAAATTGCTGCGCGATGGCGAACCGGTGAAGATGTCCAAACGCTCGGGCACTTTCGTCACGCTTGCCGAAGTGGTCGATGAAGTGGGCAAGGATGTCGTGCGTTTCACCATGCTCACGCGCAAGCCCGACGCGCAGATGGAATTCGACTTCGCCAAGGTGGTCGAGGCCTCGAAGGACAATCCGGTTTTCTATCTCCAATATGCCAATGCGCGGATCCATTCGACACTGCGCAAGGCGGGCGTGGCGCCGAGCGACGAGCATCTCGATCGACTGGGCGAGGAGGAACTGGCGCTGGTGCGCGAAGCGGCGCAATTCCCGCGCGTGGTCGAAGCCGCAGCCAAGGCGCGCGAACCGCACCGTATCGCGTTCTTCCTCGGCGATCTGGCGGCTGCCTTCCACAGCTTCTGGAATACGGGTAACGACGATCCGGCAAAACGGATCATCCAGGAAGGCGACGCCGAACTGACCGCCGCGCGCCTGTTCCTGGCGTCGCAGGTCGGGCAGGTAATCCGCAACGGCCTCGCCATCCTGGGGGTCGAAGCGGTCGAGGAGATGTGAGCATGGTGGGATCGACACCGTATGACATGGGCGGGGATCGCGGGGCCGAGGACCAGCTCGACCTCGCCGAAGACGACAGCCTGCCCTGGCTCGAAGCAGCCGAGGACGATGACCACACTGCGGGTTTCGATACCTCACGCCTGATCCTGCTCGGCGTGCTCGCCCTGGTGCTGCTCGGCGCGGTTGTCGGCGGGATCTGGTTCCTGACGAACAAGGCGTCGGACGAACCCGAACCCGATGGCAGCGTGATCGCCGCACCCGAAGAACCCTATAAGACCAAGCCCGAGGACCCGGGCGGCAAGACCTTTGCCGGCACCGGCGACACGAGTTTTGCAGTGGGCGAGGGGCAGACACGCGAAGGCAAGCTGGCCGAGACCACCACCAAACCTCCGGTCGATGCGGGCACATCTTCCGGCCCGACCATTGCTTCGACGGTCAATGAGGGAACCCGGGCTGCTCCGGTGGCGGGTACTTCGGTGCAGGTCGGCGCCTATCCGCGCCGTGCCGATGCCGAAGCGGCGTGGTCGAACCTGATGCGGCAGACCGAAGCGCTCAACGGCGTCAGCCACCGCGTGGTCGAGGCACAGGTCGATATCGGCCGGGTTTATCGCCTGCAGGCGATTACGGGCGACCGCGCCAGCGCAAGCCGGTTGTGCGCCGCCCTCAAGGCGGACGGGCTCGCCTGTTTCGTCAAATAGGCGCGTCTCGAATCTGATTTCCACACCTCCTGCAGGGGCTTAGCTTGCGGGACTCGGGCCAAGGTTCCACTTTCCGGCGATGACACCCGCCATATTCGGCATCTCCGGTCTCGAACTGACGGCCGACGAGCGCGCTTTCTTCACCGAGGCGGACCCGGCGGGTTACATCCTGTTCGCGCGCAATTGCGCCGATCGCACGCAGCTGCGCAGGCTGACCGACGATCTGCGTGCGATCCACGGTCGCGAGCATCTGATCGTCTCGATCGACCAGGAAGGCGGGCGCGTCGCGCGGATGAAGCCGCCCGAATGGCAGCGCTATCCAGCGGGCGAGGCATTTGCGCGGCTGTGGGACATCGCGCCCGCTTCGGCGATCGAGGCCGCGCGCGCGAATGCCGAAGCGATGGGGCGCGAGCTGGCCGAGATGGGCATCACGGTTGATTATCACGCCCCGTTCGATGTGCGCCGCCCCGAGACCGACGATGTGATCGGCGACCGTGCGTTAGGCAACGACCCCTTGCAGGTAGCAGCGCTGGGCCGCGCCGTGCTCGACGGGATGGGCCGCGCAGGGGTGGTCGGCTGTCTCAAGCATATGCCGGGCCATGGCCGCGCGACCTGCGATACGCATAAGGAATTGCCCTTCGTCACCGCTAACGACGTAGAGCTCCAGATAGATATCGAACCCTTTCGCACGCTCGCAGCGCATCCGCTGGGGATGAGCGCGCATATCGTGTTCGAAGCATGGGACGCCGAAGCGCCCGCCACGCTGTCGCAGACGGTCATAACCGATGTGATTCGCGGCAAGATCGGCTTCGACGGGCTGCTTCTGTCCGACGATATCGATATGGAAGCGCTCGACGGGACGATCGCCGAACGCGCCCAGCGCGCCTTGGCGGCGGGATGCGATATCGTGCTCAATTGCTGGGCGAAAATGGCCGATCAGCAGGCCATCGCCGAACTTGGCGCGACGCTGGCGGCAAAATCCGCCGAGCGGCTCGACCGCGTCCATGCGGCAATGCGGGCACCGCAGGACGGGCCCGAGACTGCCGAATTGCTCGCCAAGCGCGATGCGCTGCTCGCGCTGGCGGAGGAACGCGCGGCATGACCAGCGACGGGCTGCTCTTCGCCGATCCGGCTGCCGGCTTGCAGGACGAATGGGACGGGATCGCCGCAGAGGCGCCGGTCGACGAGAACACGCTCTATCTCGAACTCGATGGGTGGGAGGGGCCGCTCGACCTGTTGCTCGACCTTGCGCGGCGGCAAAAGGTCGACCTGCGCTCGATTTCAATCCTCTCTCTGGTCGATCAGTATCTCGGCTATATCGATCAGGCCGAGGCATTGAAGCTCGAACTGGCTGCCGACTATCTCGTGATGGCCGCGTGGCTGGCCTATCTCAAATCGGCCATGCTCCTGCCCAAGGAAGAGCAGGAAGATCCCAGCCCCGAGGAGCTGGCGCTCAAGCTGCAATTGCGGCTCCAGCGGCTCGGCGCGATGCGCGATGCGGCGGCGCGGCTGATGGGCGGCGACAGGATCGGCCGCGACGTATTCCTGCGCGGCACACCCGAGGGGCTGGAGATTGCGCGCAAAACCCTGTGGCAATGCGACCAGTTCGCGCTGATCGAGGCCTATGGGCGCGTGAAGGCGCGCACGGCGCCCGCCATTCACATGGTGCGCGAACGCCCCGTGATGACGCTGGAATCGGCGCTCGACCGGGTCTCCAACATGCTCGGGGTGACACTGGACTGGATGGAATTGCGCGATTTCCTCCCGCCGCATGCCGAACCCCGGCTCAAGCGATCGGCGCTCGCCTCGAGCTTTGTCGCCGCGCTCGAACTGGCGCGGCTTGGACGGGCCGAATTGCAGCAGGAAGATACTTTCGGACCGCTCCACCTGCGCCGGGTGCCCGCCTGATGGACGAGCTCGCCCGCGCCGTCGAAGCCGCGCTGTTCGCAGCGGAGGAGCCGATGACCGCCGAGGCGCTGGCCGGATTTCTTGGCGGTGCGGTAGTGGGCGATGTGCGCGAGGCGCTGCGCAGCGTCGCGGCCGATTACGAGAAGCGCGGCGTCCATCTGGTCGAACGCGCGAAGCGCTGGCATTTCGAAACCGCGCCCGATCTGGCGCATCTGCTGCGGCGCGAAAAGGAACAGGTCCGCCGGCTTAGCCGCGCTGCCACCGAAGTGCTCGCGATCATCGCTTATCACGAGCCGGTCAGCCGCGCGGAGATCGAATCGATCCGCGGTGTGCAGACCAGTGGCGGGACGCTCGACGTGCTGATGGAAGCGGGATGGGCGAAGATTGCCGGTCGGCGCGAGGTTCCGGGGCGACCAACGATTTACGCGACGACCCCCGATTTCCTCGAACATTTCGGCCTTTCCAGCCGCCGCGACCTGCCCGGAATCGCGGAATTGCGCGCCACCGGCCTGCTCGACCCGGTCGACGATGCCTATGAAGAACTGATCGGCGACGAGGGCACCGAAGAGGGGCAGAGCGCCGCCGAAGAGCTCGATGAGCCTGCCGACGACGCCTGACTGGCGCTAACCCGCCGCAACGCCTATATTCGGTGCCAAGCAATCTGAAAGAGAAGGTCCCATGGGTCTCAGTGTCTGGCAGCTCGCCATCATCGCAGTCGTTGTCCTCGTCCTGTTCGGCCGGGGGCGCATCTCCGAAATGATGGGCGATTTCGGCAAGGGCATCAAAAGCTTCAAGCAGGGCATGAACGAGGAAGAAGCACCTGCGAAGCAACTCGGCCACGAGGCGAAGCCTGCCGACGAAGGGCTGGCCGCCGAGCAGGTCAAGCAGACCTCCGACACCAAGTGATCCGCTAGCAGGCGGAGGCAGGCCATGTTCGATATCGGCGCCAGCGAATTGCTGGTGATCGTCACTGTGGCGATCTTCGTGATCGGTCCCAGTGACATGCCCAAGGCGCTGAAACATGCCGGTCGCTGGATCGGCAAGCTGCGCCGTATGTCGAGCCATTTCCGCGCCGGGCTGGACGAGGTCGTCCGCCAGGCCGAGATCGAGGAAATGGAAGAGAAGTGGGCCGCGCGTAACAAGCAGATCATGGCCGAATACCCCGATGGTTCGACCCCCGAAGGGGGCGGGCCCGAGAACCTGCTGCCGGGCGAAATGGAACCGCTTGTCGCGGCCGATGACGTGCCCGATGCCGATGCCGCCGCCGAAGCCGCGATCAAGCGCGCCGCCCCGGTAAAGGCACCCGAACATGCGGAGGAGCCGTCTCCGCCGCCGCCGAGCTCTCCGCCAGTCGCTCCGCCCCCACCGGGCAAAGAAGGCTGAGATGGCGGTGATCAAGGACATCGACGAAAGCCAGGCGCCGCTGCTCGACCATCTGATCGAATTGCGCGCGCGGTTGGTGCGCTGCGTGCTGGCGCTGGCGCTGGCGTTTGGCGGCTGTCTCTATTTCGCCGATCCGATCCTCGGCTTCCTGATCCAGCCGCTCAAGAACGCCTTTCCGGCGGGCGAGGGGCAGCTGATCTTCACCAAGCTCTACGAAGTCTTCTTCGTCGAACTGAAGGTCGCACTGTTTGCCGGCTTCTGCCTCAGTTTTCCGGTCATCGCCAACCAGCTGTGGGCGTTTGTCGCGCCGGGGCTCTATGCAAAGGAAAAGAAGGCCTTCCTGCCCTTCTTACTCGCCACGCCGGTGCTGTTCCTGATGGGTGCCTCACTCGCCTATTACGTGGTCATGCCGACCGCTTTCGAATGGTTCCTCGGCTTCGAGGGGTCGGCTGGCGGGCTCGAGATCCAGGCGCTGCCGACCGCGAATGAATATCTCGGGCTGGTGATGCAGTTCATCCTCGCTTTCGGGATGAGTTTCCTGCTGCCCGTGCTGCTGTTGCTGCTGCACCGCGCGGGCATCGTCACGCGTGCGCAACTGGTGTCCGCGCGGCGCTATGTGATCGTGCTGATCGTTGCCGTGGCGGCGATCATCACGCCGCCCGACCCGGGATCGCAGCTGCTGCTGGCAATCCCGCTGCTGCTGCTGTTCGAAGGTTCGCTGCTGCTGATGCGGCTGACCGAGAAGCGCCGCAAGGCGGAAGACGAGCAGGCCGAGGAAACTCAGTCGGCGTCGTAAACCTTGCGCCCGCCAACCCAGGTCTCGAGCACCTTGGTGGCGCGCAATTCGCCGGGTGAGGCCAGCATCGGGTCGCGGTCGATCAGAACGAAATCGGCACGCTCACCGGGCAACAGCCGCCCGAAACGCCCCTCCGCAAAACCGGCATAGGCGGCTTCGCTGGTGAACCCCGCCAGCGCCTGTTCGCGATTGACCCGGTCCTGCGCACGCCAGCCGCCGAAGGGCTGGCCAGCGGCATCCATCCGCGTGACCGCCGCGGCCAGACCGGCGAAAGGATCGGGCGATTCCACCGGGGCGTCCGAGCCAAAGGCCAGCCTGCCGCCAAGCCCGAGAATGGTGTTCCAGGCATAGGCGCCGTCGAGGCGGTCCGCGCCCAGCCGGGCTTCGGCCATCACGCGGTCGCTGGTCTGGTGGACCGGCTGCATCGAGGCAATGATGCCGTGCTGCCCGAATTTGGGCAGATCGATGGGATCGACGATCTGCGCATGCTCGATCCGCCAACGGCGGTCGCCGGGGAAGCTTTCGGCCAGTTCGCCGATCGCATTGAGCGCGTCTTCATTGGCCGCGGTGCCGATCGCGTGGATCGCGGGCTGGAAATTGCCCTGTGCGGCGCGCACGAGGATATTGCGCAGCTTGGCCGGCCCGGTCAGCGGCAGGCCGGTATTGCCCGGATCGTCCGCATAGGGGCGCTTGAGCCACGCCCCGCGGCTGCCCAAGGCGCCGTCGAGATAGATCTTCACCCCGTTCAGTCGCAGCTTGTCGTCATAGAGCCACGGTGACGGGCGCGCGCCCGCGATCAGCTCCATCTGGTCGGGCCCCGCAGCATAGGCCATGATCCGCAGCGTCAGCGCGCCCGTATCGCCTGCGCGGCGGAACGCCTGCCAGTCCTCGATCGATGTGCCCATGTCGGCGACGGCGGTGATCCCGAAACTGTGCAGCACCTTCTGCGCTTCGGCAAAGGCGAGGTCGCGCTCGTTCGGGCGCGGTGCGGGGATCGCGCGCATCATCAGCGCTTCGGCGGCATCGACGAACACGCCTGCGGGGGCTTGCGAACCGGGAAGCCGTTCGACGCGCCCACCCGCCGGGCTCTTGGTGTTCGCGTCGATCCCTGCCGCCTGCATTGCGAGGCCGTTGGCCCAGCCGGCATGCCCGTCGACCCGCTGGAGATAGACCGGCCGGTCGGATACTGCGCGGTCGAGCTCGGCGGCGGTGGGAAAGCGGCCGAGTCCCCATTTTTCCTGGTTCCAGCCGCGCCCGAGAATCCACGGCCGGGCCTCGTTTTCGGCGGCGAACCGGCGGATCTTGTCGAGCGCCTCTTCGAGCGACGTGGTGTCCGACAGGTCGAGCGTCAGCGCGCCGATCCCGATCCCCATGACATGCGCATGCGCATCGACCAGTCCCGGGATCATCACCGCACCTTCGCCGTCTTCGCGGTAATCGGTCTCCGGCTTCTTGTCCTTGGCGGAAAGGATCTGCGCCACCTTGCCCGCATCGTCGATGACCAGAGCGGTGAAGCGCTGGATCGTGCCGTCTTCGCCGATGGTGATGCCTTCGACATTGTCGATCAGAACATCGGCCTGCGCCGGCGCGGCCAGCGTCAGGGCGATCATGGCGGCGAGGAATTTGCGTGTCATTTCACTGCGGTCCCGTCTCGAATTCGATGGTTCGCGATAAGGCAAAGCTTGGTTGAGGCAAACCCTTTCGGCGATTGCGCCCCGTGGCCGCGCGCCGTAGGGGCGAAGGATGACAAAGGCATCTCCCGTGCGGGCCGCGACCAAGGCCACCGACCTCCTCACCCTCGACGATGTCCGCGCTGCCGCGGCGCGGATCGAAGGCGCGGTGGTGCGCACGCCGATGCTGCGCTCGCAGACATTGTCGGAGATTACCGGGGCCGATATCTGGCTCAAGTTCGAGAATCACCAGTTCACCGCTGCCTATAAGGAGCGCGGTGCACTCAATGCGCTGCTGCATCTCGACGAGGAGCAGCGGGCACGCGGCGTCATCGCCGCCTCGGCGGGCAATCACTCGCAGGGGCTGAGCTATCATGGCCGCCGCTTGGGCGTGCCGGTGACCATCGTGATGCCCGAAACCACACCCAGCGTGAAAGTGATGCAGACGCAGAGCGTCGGCGGCGATGTGGTGCTGTTCGGCGAGACCTTCGACGAGGCTTACGCGCATGCGCTCGAGCTCGAGCAGGAACGCGGGCTTACCTTCGTCCACCCCTTCGACGACCCGCTGGTCGCTGCGGGGCAGGGTACGGTGGCGCTCGAAATGCTGGCCGAGAAGGACGATTTCGATTGCCTCGTCGTGCCGATCGGCGGTGGCGGGCTGATGAGCGGGATGGCGACGGTGGCCAAGGCGCTCAAGCCCGAGATCGAGATGGTCGGGGTGCAGGCCGAGCTTTATCCGTCGATGTATTCCGCCGTAACCGGCGATGACCGCCCCTGCGGCGGCGATACGCTGGCTGAAGGAATCGCGGTCAAGGCGCCGGGGGCATTCACCCGCCAGATCATCGCCGAGTTGGTCGACGAGGTTCTGCTGGTCAAGGAATCCACGCTCGAGCACTCGGTCTCGCTGCTGCTGCAGATCGAGAAGACCGTGGTCGAGGGCGCGGGTGCGGCAGGGCTTGCCGCGGTCTTGTCCAATCCGGAGAAATTCGCCGGCAAGACCATCGGCCTGGTGCTGTGCGGCGGCAATATCGATACCCGGCTGCTGGCCAATGTACTGCTGCGCGACCTCGCGCGGTCGGGCCGCCTGGCGCGGCTGCAGGTCGTCTTGCAGGATCGCCCCGGCGCGCTGTTCAAGGTGATGCGCGAATTCAATGCGCATAACGTCAACATCATCGAGATCTATCACCAGCGCATCTTCACCACGCTGCCGGCCAAGGGGCTGACCGCGGAAATCGAATGCGAAGCGCGCGATGGCGAGCAGATCGACCGGTTGGTGCACAACCTGCGCGACAAAGGCTACAGCGTGGAACTGGCCGAACTGGCCTGATCTCGGTCCCGGGCAGGTGCTTGGCGCGGCCCGATTCTCCTGTCTCCAGAAGACCGTTCGACGGGCGCTTTGCGCTTTTCATGGTTAAGAGGGTTTTAACCAGAGACCCGCTCTGTCATTAATGTCTGCGACAGGTAAGGAATTGTTAACCTCCGAGAGGATGCAAACCAAAGTGACCGCACCGATTCGCTTTCCCCGCTTCTTCGTGACCAGCCCAGCGCCGTGTCCGTATCTGCCGGGCAAGAGCGAGCGTAAGGTCTTTACCGAACTGCGCGGCGAAAATGCCGACGAATTGAACGAAGCGCTTGGCCGGATCGGCTTCCGCCGCAGCCAGACTGTCGCCTACCGCCCGTCCTGCCTCGATTGCCAGGCCTGCGTCTCGGTGCGGGTGGTAGCGGACGAGTTCAAGCCGTCTTCATCGCAGAAGCGCACGCTCAAGGCCAATGAGGATCTGATCGCCACCGAATGCCGTCCTTGGGCGACTGCGGAACAATTTGAGCTGTTGCAGAGTTATCTTGCAGCCCGCCACCCCGGTGGCGGGATGACGCAGATGGAGGAAACCGACTTTGCCGACATGGTGGAACACACCAGTGTCACCAGCTACGTCATTGAATATCGGGAGCCGGGTATCGGCACCGAACCGGGACGCCTCGTGGGGGCGTGCCTAACAGATTATCAGGGTGACGGGCTGTCGATGATCTACAGCTTCTACAACTCTGAACATGGGGATCGCGCCGGGCTTGGGAACTACATTATCCTCGACCACATTCGCCGTGCGGCTGCCAGCGGCCTGCCCTATGTCTATCTCGGCTATTGGGTCGATGGGGCCGAGCGGATGCAATACAAGGTCCGCTATCGTCCGCTCGAACGGCTTACCCGTGGCGGATGGGAACGCATGCCCGATGACGAGCAGAAGCGCCTTATCGCCGCTGCTACCGCCCCGCGCCCCAGCCGCCGCGACGAAGCGCTGCCGGCCAAGGACGGGCTCGCGGCCGAGTACCGGATTGCCGACTGACCTAGCGCGTAACGCGCTGGCTACCTGTCTCGCCGCGATTGCGATCGCGGGCGTCCAGCCGCTTGCAGCGCAGGATGCCGACGCTCCGTCCTCGCTCGAAGACCTGATCCCCGACAGCGCGGTAAGCGATCCCGACGCCTGGGCGCAGCAGGGCACCGACGCGCCCACCGAGATTGCGGTGGAAGACACCGCGCCCGACCTCCAGGCCGAGACCGCGATTGCCGAAATTCCAGGCATGTCGGTGGCATGGCCCGAAGATGTCGTTTTCGAGCCGCTCGAGCCGCTCGAACCCCAAACCGATATCGTCTTTGCCGACCTCTTGGCCGACGTGCCGCAGATCGCCTTCGATGAAGCAGATCTGGAAGAGCTGTCGGATACGCTGGTGCTCGGTTTCCCGCAGAAGGAACCCCCGTTCAGCCAGCGCGGGGATTTCATCGATCGGTTCGAGGCGCTCTCGACCATCGAGGAACTCGACGATGGCGACGAGAATGTCGCCCAGCTGGCCGCACGCGCGCGCAAGGACGAGGAATTGCTGACCACGCTGCTGCGCGTCTATGGTTATTACGATGGCGAGATCGTCCGCACCATCGCCACGCGCGATGCAGGCGAGGAGGCCGCCGACCAGCGCCCCCGCGTACGCTTCGATGTCATTCCCGGCCCGCGCTATACCTATGGCGCGATTGCGCTGGGCGAACTTGCCGCTGCGCCCGATGCCGGCGACCTGCGCGACGCCTTCGAAATCCGCTCGGGCGATTATCTCCAGTCCGACGATATCCTCGCCGAACGCTTCGATCTCGATCGCGCCCTGGGCGAAACGGGTTACGCCTTTGCCGAAATCGACAATCCCGAACTGCTGATCGATCACGAGCGGATCGAGGGCGATCTGACCATGCCGGTCCGCCCGAACGGGAAATACGTCTTCGGCGAAGTCGTCAGCAGCGACGAGGCCTTCCTCTCCAGCCGTCATCTCGCGAGCATCGCGCGGTTCGATGCGGGCGATGTCTACCAGCGCAGCCTCGCCTTCGACCTTCGCCGCGCGGTGACCGCCACGGGGCTGGTATCGACCGTCGGCGTCGAAGCGCGCGAAGTGTCGCCGCCGCAGGGCGACGAGCCCGGCGTGGTGGCGATGGACGTCACGCTCGAACGCGCCAAGCTACGGACGATCGCAGGCGCGATCGGCTATGGCTCCGAGGAAGGCGTGCGCATCCAGGCGAGCTGGGAACATCGCAATTTCTTCCCGCCCGAAGGTGCGCTGCGGCTGCGCGGCATCCTCGGCACGCGCGAGCAGCTGGCCGGGGTGACCTTCCGCAAGAACAATTTCGGCGGCCGCGACAAGGTCCTCACTGTCGATGCCTATGCGTCCAGCATCGATACTACCGCCTATGATGCGCGCACGGTGGCACTGACCGGGACCTATGAACGCACCTCGACGCTGCTGTTCCAGAAACCCCTCGCCTGGGGCCTTGGCGCAGAAGTGCTCGCGACCGACGAGCGTAACCGCATCGTCGATGGCGTGGCGCGGCCCCGCCAGACCTATTTCATCGCTTCGCTCTTCGGCAGGGCGACGCTCGATACCAGCGACTCGCTGCTCGACCCCACGCGCGGGTTCCGCGTCACGGGCTTCCTCGCGCCTGAAACCTCGCGCACCGAGGGCGAGCAGTACTATTACCTGCGCAACCGCGTTGACGGGTCGTTCTACCAGTCGGTCGGCGCGCGCACGGTGATCGCGGCGCGGGGGGCCTTCGCCAGCATCCAGGGTGCCGACCTGGTCGGCATCGCGCCATCGCGTCGGCTCTATGCCGGCGGCGGGGGATCGGTGCGCGGCTATGGCTATCAGGCGATCGGGCCCAAGAACGAATTCATGGAGCCGACCGGCGGGCGCAGCCTGGTCGAAGCCTCGCTCGAGGCGCGGATCGGCACTGGCTTCTTCGATGGCGCGGTTTCGGTCGTGCCGTTCTTCGATCTGGGTAGCGTATCGACCTCGACCACGCCCGATTTTGCCGAGATCAAGATGGGCGCGGGTATCGGCCTGCGCTACGCGACCGGCTTCGGCCCGATCCGCTTCGACGTGGGCATCCCGCTCAATCCCGAACCCGAGGATTCGGCGGTCGGGGTCTATATCTCGCTCGGACAGGCTTTCTGATGAGCGACGATGCATTGAGCGAAACCGAGCCCACCGCTCGCCGTCGGCCGCGCCGTGGCAAGTGGCTGCTGGGCATCGTCGGTGCGCTGGTGCTGGTGATTGTCGGCGCGCTGGCTGTGCTCAACACACCGCTGGGCGAGCGCTTCCTCGCCAATCGGATTGCCGAGCGGACCTTCCCCAATGGACTGAACGTGCGGATCGGGCGGATCGAGGGCAATCTCTACGGTGCGGCAGTCCTGCACGATGTGCGCCTGTCCGACCCGCAGGGCGTGTTCCTGACCATTCCGCGCGCGGAGGTCGACTGGAACCCGGGCGCTTGGCTGTCGAACCGGCTGGAGATCGACACCTTTGCCGCACGCCGCGCAACGCTGGCGCGGATCCCCGAATTCCTGCCGAGCGAAGAAGAAGGACCGATCCTGCCCGGCTTCGACATCGCGGTGGAAGACTTTACGATCGATCAGCTCATGCTCGCCCCCGGGATCGCTGGCGATCAGGCGCAACGTGTCGATCTGAGCGGAAACGCCACCGTCACCGACCGGCGCCTGATGCTCGATGTGGACGGCGCGCTGGGCGAACGCGACCGGCTGGCGCTGCTGCTCGACGCCGAACCCGATGGCGATGATTTCGATCTCTCCTTCGACCTTGCTGCGGCCGCCGATGGCCCGCTTGTCGCGCTGGCCGGGCTCGACCGCGCCTACACCGCGCAGCTGCGCGGCGACGGAACATGGTCGCAATGGACTGGCGGCCTGCTGGTGCGTAGCGAGAACGAGCGCGTGGCGGCCATGCGTGTCACCAATCGCGCGGGCCGCTTCGGCCTGCTGGGCAAGTTCGATCCGTCCGATTTCCTCTCCGGTATTCCCGCGCGCGCGCTGGGCGACGATGTCGCGCTGAAGGTCGATCTGGCGATCGACGACCGTGCTTTCGATGGCCGGACGACCCTGATCGGGCGCGGGCTGAGCCTTGATGCCAATGGGCTGATCGACCTCGCCGGAAACCGCGCAGAGGAACTGGAGCTTGTCGCCCGCGTGCGCGACCCGAATGTGCTCGGCGAGGGCATGACGCTCCGCGAAACGCAGCTTTCGGCCACGCTCGACGGCGCATTCAGCGATCTGGCGGTGGTTCACGATTTGCGTATCGGCGAACTCGACCTCGAGGGCACCGTGTTGGCAGGGCTGCGCCAACAGGGCACTGCGCGGTATGACGGGACGCGCTGGACGCTGCCGCTTGACGTCGCAGTGGCGAAAGTCACCAGCGGCAATAGCTGGGTCGATCCGCGGCTGGTCGATGGCGTGGGCCGGGGCACTCTGGTGCTCAGCGGCTCGACGCTGCTGTCCGACGATCTGAGCGTAGCTTTCCCCGGCACCTCGGCGAACCTCGCGCTGCGCGGCGATCTGGCGAGCGGTCGTTACGAGCTGCGGGGTCCGGTCCGCGCGGAACGGCTTGCGCTCGACAATGTCGGTACGCTGGGCGGGACCGCGGTAATCGACTTCGTTCTGGCATCCGGAGCGCCGTGGCGGCTCGCAGCCGATCTCGACGCGCGGGTCGCGCCCGTCACCAATGCCACGCTGGCCAATCTTGCCGGGACACCGATCCGCGTGCGCGGCGGCATCGCGGTGGGCGGTAATGCACCGCTCGACTTCAACCGGCTGCGCGTCGACGCCAGCAAGCTGCGCCTCGCGCTCGATGGTAGCGTCCGCGATGGCACCACCCAAGTGGCGGGCAATGGCACGCATGTCGATTACGGCCCCTTCACTGTCGAAGCCAGCGTGACCGATGCGGGTCCCAGTGCCGCGCTGGTTTTCGCCAGCCCCGCGACCGGGCTCGAGAATGTCCGCCTGACCATTGCGCCCAGCGAGGAAGGCTTTGCGATCGATACCGAGGGCGATTCCCTCCTCGGCCCCTTCGCAGGCCAACTGGCGCTGCTGGCACCAGAGGATGGGCCGACCCGCATCGCGATCGAACGCATGCGCATATCCGAGACCAATGTCACTGGCGGGCTGACGCTGGTCGATGGCGGCGCTGATGGCACGCTTACCTTTGCCGGGGGCGGGCTCGACGGCACTGTCACGCTGGCTCCGCGTGGCGGCGGTCAGGGGCTGGAAATCGCGCTCAAGGCCCGCAACGCGCGCTTTGGCGGCGAGACCCCGCTACGTATCGCGCGCGCTGATATCGACGCGTCGGGGCTGATCCGGGAAGGCCATACGAGCTTTTCCGGCACAGGCACCGCGGCCGGGCTGTCCTATGGCACGCTGTTCATTGGCCGCCTTGCGGCGCAGGGCGAGATCGAGAACGGCGTGGGCAGCGTCGATGCCTCGCTTTCGGGCCGGCGCAGTGGCCGGTTCGTGCTCGATGTGAATGCAGGGATCCGCCCCGACCAGATCGCACTGGCTGCGCAGGGCGAGTTTGCCGGACGTCGTATTTCGATGCCGCGCCGCGCGGTGCTCACCAGCCTCGATAATGGCGGCTGGCGCCTCGCACCGACGCAATTGTCCTATGGCGATGGCGGGATGATCGCTTCGGGCAGCTTCGGCGGCGGCGATCTCGATTTCGACTTCAAGCTTGCCCGCATGCCGCTCTCGCTGATCGATATCGTTCGGCCCGACACCGGGCTGGGCGGAATGATCTCGGGCACGGTGGATTACCGCGTGGGTGCAAACCAGCTGCCGGTGAGCGAGGCCAAGGTAAAGATCGATGGGCTGACGCGCTCGGGTCTCGTGCTGACTTCGCGTCCGGTCAATGTGGCGCTGGTCGCGCGGCTGACCGAAAGCGAGCTCGAGGCGCGCGCGCTGTTGCAGAACGAGGATATCCAGCGCGGCCGCGTGCAGGCGCAGATCACCGGGTTACCTGGGCAGGGGATGCTGATCGACCGGCTGCGTGCCGGGAACCTGCTTGCGCAATTGCGCTATCGCGGCGCGGCGGAAAGCCTGTGGCGGCTGGCGGCGCTCGACACCTTCGACATCACCGGCCCGATCGCTATCGCCGCCAATGCCAGCGGGACTTTGCAGGACCCGACGGTACGCGGCTCGATCTCGGGCGAAACGCTCCAGCTGCGCAGTTCGCTTTCGGGAACCGATATTCGCGACATTACCCTGCGTGGGCGGTTCCGCGGATCGCGTCTGCAAATCGCGCGCTTTGCCGGGACTGCGGTCAATGGCGGCAGCGTTAGCGGTAGCGGGATCGTCGATCTGCGCACGCTTGGCGAAGCGGTGGAGGGCCGGGTGCTCGAAATCCGCGGGCCGATCATCGATCTGCGCGCCTCGGCACGCAATGCCCGCTTGCTCGATACCGGCGGGCTGAGCGCCACCATCACCGGCCCGCTGCGGATCGTCTCCAACGGGCTCGGCGGGACCATTGCGGGCCGCGTACGTGTCAACGAGGCGATCTGGCGGCTGGGCACCGCGTCAGATGACTTGCGCCTCCCGCAGATAACCACGCGCGAGATCAACGCGCCTGCCAACCGTGCCCCGCAGGTCGCCCCGTCGCGTCCGTGGCGCTATCTGATCGATGCTACGGCAGCGAGCCGGATCAATGTCGACGGCATGGGTCTCGACAGCGAATGGTCAGCCGATGTCATCCTGCGCGGGACGACCGACGATCCGCGCATCGGCGGCAACGCCGAAGTGGTGCGCGGCGACTACACCTTTGCCGGAACGCAATTCGAACTGACCCGCGGCGAGATCGAATTCGATGCCAATGTGCCGGTCGATCCGCGGCTCGATATCGTGGCCGAAACCGAACGCGATGGGCTGACCGTCGAAGCCACGGTACAGGGCAGTGCGACCCAGCCCGAAATCGCCTTCAGCTCGAACCCCTCGCTGCCCGAAGAGGAATTGCTTGCGCGCCTCCTGTTCGGCGGGTCGGTCACCAGTCTTTCGGCCACCGATGCGCTGCAGTTGGGGGCGGCAGTTGCCAGCCTGCGCGGCGGCGGCGGGCTGGACCCCATCAACCAGCTGCGCAGTGCCATCGGTCTAGATCGCCTGCGGATCGTCAGCGCCGATCCGGCACTGGGTCGCGGTACGGGCGTGGCGCTGGGCAAGAATTTCGGACGCCGCTTCTATGCGGAAATCATCACCGACGGGCGCGGGTATAGCGCGACCGAACTGGAGTTCCGCGTAACCAGCTGGCTATCGCTGCTGGCTGCGGTTTCGACCGTGGGCCGGGAAAGCGTCGTCGCGGAAATCAGCCGCGACTACTAGGCGCCGCTCAGCCGCGCGGCGGGAGCAGCACGGTATCGATTGGGATGAGGACGCCGTTACTGGCCGCGATGGCAGTACCGGAAACATCCGCGCTGCCGCCGCCGTCCATCGTGACGGTCAGCGTTTCTCCCGTTCTGGCGAAGTGAACCTCGGTCTGACCGAGCGTCGTCATGGTGACCGGACCGCCGCGGCGGTCGATGGCGGCGCCGATCGCTTCGGGGGTCAGGTGACCAGGCAATAAGTGGTCACGCAATATCGCGATCAGGATCGGGCGTTGCTCGTCCTCCATCAGGGCCACGCCGTCCTCACCCAGAGCGGCAAATGCCCGATCGTCGGGCGCTAGCACCGTGTAGCTCGCCGGCCCGTCGAGCACGCCCGAAAGCTCCGATTGCTCGATGGCGCTCTGCAACGTGCCAAGCGCCTGGTTTGCGCCCAATGTTGCGGCCAGCGTAAGCGTACCGTCATCCTGCGTGACAGGAGCCGATTTCTTGTCCTCGGCTTCACCGCAACTGCCCAGCAGCGGAAGCGCCACCAGCGCCAGCGCTGCAATGCCTGTTCTCACTAAGGGTGTCATGCGTGCACTTTCAGACCAGCAGGTCGATCACGGCCGCGACCAGCTGTGTTTCGGGATCGATCCGGTACACATGCCCGTCCGAATAGCGGTACCAGGCATCCGCCGTATCGGCGTAACGCTCGCGATAGGAGTAGGGCACGTTGTAAACATCATAGCCCGCCGGCACCGCCTGCCCGACGGTGAACGTGTCCCCTGTCAGCAACCCCGCCACCGACGTGATCGTGAAATCCTCGGGATCGACCCGGTAGAGGATGTGTTCGGCATAGCGATAGGATGAGACCGGCCCCAGGTCGTAATAGTCGACGTAATAATCGGGAACGGCGTAGCTCTCATATGTCGAGGGCCAGACATTGCCGATCGCAAGCGCTCCACCAAGCAAGGGGACATAACCCGCGACGCCGCCCTCATCGGTGCGGCGCAGCAAGTAGCCATCGTCGTAGTAATAGCGGCCCGCAGCATAGTGGCTCAGCCCGAACAGACCTAGATCGTAGTCATAGCCGTTCCAACGCTGGTTGCTGACACGGGACGCACCTGCCTGATCGGCGGAGACACAGTCGGTGGTCCGGCGCGCAAGGCCCGGAGGGCATCCGGCGATCAGCGCGCGGTTGCGGTCGCGGTCGAGAAAGGCGCGCGCGCCACTGCTGCGATCGCGTGCGATAGGTGCGTCGGGTGTGCGGTTATCGCGTCGCTCGGTACTTGGTTTTGCGCGCTGGCGGATGCTGTTCGCTCGCCTGGTTTCTGGCTCACCGCGTTCCAACTGCGCGGCCGCACGGTCGTTATTCCGCTTGTCGTTTCCCTGCCCCTTGCCGGGCGCGGCGTAAGCGCCGCCCGTCGCGAGTACGATGGCGGCCGCTCCTGCGACCAAGATACGCATTTGGGATACTCCTTTGCTCGCCTAACGGCGGCGGGAGCATTCGGGTTCCGGTTATTCGTTCGGCGCGGATGGCAGAATTCTGCGGCCTTCAATGTGAGCGATAGAGGCTGGCCTCTGCTGCACGGCGACGGACCAGGCCCTTGAGGACCCGTCCGCCAGCCCTGTTCCACCGCGCGAATTCGTCCGCCGCACCCTTGTAATCGCCCGCCAAATGACGGCGCAGCAGCGTCGATCGCCCAATCGCACCGGTGTTGTAATGGAAGCTGGTCAGCGCATCGAATTGCGCTGGCGTGGTCGGCGCGTCGGCGAGCGCGTGTGCGACATCCCGTGCATGCCGTGCGACATCGCTCTCCAGCCGCGCGTCGCATTGCTGCTGGGTCCACACGGTGGTCGGGCCGATGTCCGGCCCGGTCGCGCCCCAGCCGATCGTCCATGGTTCGCCGCCAGTGCCCGGATCGGGATAGGCTTCAACCAGCCCATCGGGTCGCAAGCGCGCGCAACCCTCGAATTGCCGGATAAGCGCGAGGCCGCGAGGGCCGATGCTGTATGTGCTCCCGCCTGGGGCAGGTTCGGCTGCGGTATCGAGCACGGCATCCAGCGCCTCCACCTCGGCTTGCCTGAACCCGCGTCCCAAGAGCTTGCGAATGGCGTCGAATAGCGGTTTGCGGTTCATCTCCGGCCTCCATGATGGATGAGGCCGACCGAGTAGGCACAAGCAGACCGAGTAGGAAAACGCTTTCGCTCAAAAGGGAAGGGCCGCCCGGTTTCCCGGACGGCCCATCTTGTCGGAACTGACGGTCCCGGTTGGCTTAGAACTTGAAGCTCGCCATCGCGCGGTAGGTCTGCGCATCGGCATTGTTGCGTCCGATCGTGGTGTCGAAGCCGACGCCGAATTGTGCGCCCCCGCTGACATATTGCAGCGAAAGTCCGGCTTCGCCCCAGTTTTTCGACGGGTCGGCAAGAAGGAACGGCACGGCCGGTCCGGTCCCGCCGGCGAACTGCGCCGTAAAGACCGAGGGGCCATCTTCGTATTCATGCACGAAGTCGATGTTGGCATCGATCTGGATCGGGCCACCCGCGCTCTGGTAATCGAGCCCGATACGACCCTGCAGGCTTTCCACGTCCTCGCGGTTGATGGCCAGGGCCAGCGAACCGCCCGTCTCGCTTACCGGATCGAACGAATGGTCGACATAGCGAAGCTCGATACCCGGCGAGATCGTGCCCAGCGGGCCTTCGAAATCGTAGCCCAGGCCCAGCGCGGCAGCAAAGCCGCTGTTGCTGCTTTCGCTGGTCAGCGTCTGCGAACCACCGAGGAACGAGACGGTCCGCGCAGTGTCGATATCCAGATCGATCAGGCTGACCTGGCCATCGACGACGAAGCCGTCGACGGTCTTGGCGCTGCCATAGAGCGACACGGCCAGCGCTTTCGCATCGGCCTGCTGGTTAAGCGCCACATCCGCATCGAGGTCCGAGTAATAGCCCGACAGGCCGATCATCGACCGTTCGCCGGGGAAGTACTCAATGCCGCCGCCGAAGAAGTAGCCGTCGACGTCGGTATCGCTCTGCGTGTAGCCGGGCATCGACGCGCCGCTGCCCCTGAGCAGGCCGCCGGCGATGTAGATCGCCATGTCCTCGCGGATGGCACCTTCCTGCACCCGCGTCGGCTCGTCACTCTGGTCGAGCCCGAGCGCACCCGCCGTGATCGGCTGGCTTCCGCGCGAGACCGACAGTTGGGCGGTCTGCATCGGACTGCCGAGCGTGGCGATCGTCCCGCCCGAACTGGCGAGATCCGATTCGCGCAGACGCGAAGCATTGAACGACTGGAGGTTATGGTAGGCCTGCGTCGCCAGCTGCTGGACCGCGGTTTCGGCTACCGGAGCCAGGCCGTCGAAGGTCGACTGTATCGTCGCAGCATCTGCGAAGTCGAGCTGGTAGAGCTCGGCCAGCGCAGCGTTGCCGCGGTTCTGGTCGAACAGCCGGGCATAGCTGCGCTGCACCGGATCCCCTGTTACCGCCGTACGATAGCTGGCCGCGAGGATTTCCATGATCACCGAGGTATCGGTGTAGGTGAACGACTGGCTGAGGATGGCCGACATGTCGCCTTCCACGAAGGTGCCGGTCACGCCGCCATCGGCAGTCAGGATGGTGTATTGCTGCCCGGTGCCATTGACCTGCTGGGTGACGCCCGCGCCGACCGCAACCACGCCGCCAACAGAGGCTTCACCGGTTACCGCAACCAGGTCCGAAGTATTGTCCGGACCGATATCGATCATCAGCGTCGAGCCCGACGACTGGACCAGCGAACCGTCGATCGTTAGCGTGTCCACACCGCCGATCGATCCCGGCGAAATCGCCCCCATGATGTTGGTGACGAACGGTGCGGTGATCGTCCCGCCGCCCTGCAACGCACCGCCGAAGAGGGTGTAGTCGCCGACCGAGGTCATCCCGCCGTCGACCGTAATCGTACCGCCGAACTGGCTGATGTCGATCAGCGAGGTCAGGCTGCCGTCTGCGGTAATGTTGAGACCCGCAGTGCTCTGCACGGTGAGGCGGTCGATGGTGGCATCGCTGCTCAACGTGGTGGTGCCGGCGTTCGCCAGCGTGACGTCGAAATAGCGCGGGTCGACATTGACCGCAGCATCCGCGCTCACGACCGGGTCGATATTGTCGGGCACGAAGCCGCTCGCCCCGGGCAGGCCGTTGTCGAGCGTGGGATCGGGCAGCGGGTCGTCCGAGAATTCGGGGCTGCCACCATCGCTGGCATGCGGTGCGTCCTCGGCGAACTCGGGTGCGCCGTTCTGCGCTTCATTGGCGTTGATCAGTCCGTTGCGCGCCAAGGCACCGCGACCGCCGGCGGCTGCTGTATCCGCAGCTTCTGGCGAAGCCTGAGCTTCCCCGCCACCCAGTGCATCGAGCATGTCGCCATCGGCTTCACCGATACCCGAATTGACCATACCGTCCGCGTTGCGCGCCGGCGGGGTGGGATCGCCGTTGGACAAGTCTTCGCAACCGTCGCCCAGATTGTCCCCTTCGAAATCGAAGCAGACTTCGCCGAATTGCGGCGCATCGCCGGTAACGCCGTTCCCCGGCGTGGATGGCAGGCCGTTCACCACATCGCCGTTTTCGTCGATCACACGATAGACAGGATCGAGCGTGGTGACCCAGTGGTCGGTATCCTCCCAATTGCCATCGCCTTCGACCGCCGAGACGTAGCGATAAGGGTTGGTGGCAACGATATAGTCCCAGAACAGGTAGAGCGGCTGGTAGAAGCTCTCAGTGCCGTAACTGGAAAAGACCTGCGGTCCGAAGAAACGCGAGCCGCCCGACAGCACCGCGATGACGAGGTCTTCGTCGCTCAGTGTATTGTTTGCGGCATCGAGGATCAGCGGGCCACCCGAGTCACCGCCGGCGGTGGTGCCTTCGCGTTCGCGCGGCTCATCCTTGTAGAGGTTGAAGTCGAACGGATTGGTCTTGTTCGGATCGTCGAAGTCGAGCCGGTAGAGGACCTGCGGCAGGTCGCCGAAGGGTGCGCCGAACAGGAAGGTATTTCGGTCGTCGAACGAAGTCAGCGAGCCGAGCATGTTCTCGGCCGATTTGCGGCGCCAGTCGATGCCGAGGTTGTCACCCCCGGTTCCCGAGCCGGTGCGGCCGTAGCCAGTGATATTGACGTGATAGCCGGTGCCATCGGTTTCGGAGATTTCCTCCGGTGTCGGCAGCGGCGAGAACAGCAGCGACCAGGTCGGCAGATTGGCCGCTGGCGTGTCGAGGCTGGCCAAGGCGATATCGCCTTCCAGGAAGCCTTGCCCGTCAGGACGCGCGACCGACCGCGGATCGTAATAGATGCGGTTTACGTCGAAGACTGCGAGATCTGGATTGCTCGCGAAGGCGTTGCCGATCCAGTTCTGGAAGCCCGGCAGCGCATTGACGTTGAAAGACCAGGCCGCACGGAGCGCATCGTCGCGAAAATCGGTTTCGGCAACATCGTTAACGCAGTGCGCGGCGAACAGCACCGTCCGCGGATTGATCAGCGTACCCGAGCAGACGAAGCCGTCGTTGCGGAAGAACATGCCGACGCCGCTGAAGTCTTCGTCGTTATCGACGATGTCGTCGGGCGAATAATTGTCGTTGGGGACGATAGCGTGAGCCGGCGTGCTGAGTGCGACCGTCGACAGAGCGATGGTTGCGGCGCCAGCCAAAAGGCGGCTTCCGGTGCGATTGAACGTAGATTTCATTCCGAGTGTCCCTCCAGGAAATATTCGTTAACGCGCGCCCAGGCCGCGCAATGCGAATGTTCTAGAACCGCAGGGGACAAAAAGGGAAGGGCTTTGCGGTGCCATCCCACCATATTTCATGGTAAAATGTTGCTTAAGAGACGCACTTTTTCATATTGTTCAAAGACAAGGGCGACCGGATCGCTCCGGCCGCCCAGTCGAAATTATTCCGCCGTTACCGGCAGGATCGGATCACGAGCTGTAGTACATGTCGAATTCGGCCGCGCAGGGCGTGGTTTCGACACGCAGGACCTCTTCCCATTTTAACTCGCAATAGGCCTCGATCTGGTCCTTGGTGAAGACGTCGCCTTTGAGCAGGAACTCGTGGTCGGCCATCAGCGACTCAAGCGCTTCGCGCAGGCTGCCGCAGACGGTCGGCACGTCGGCCAGTTCGGCGGGCGGCAGATCGTAAAGATTCTTGTCCATCGCTTCGCCCGGATGGATCTTGTTGGTGATCCCGTCGAGGCCAGCCATCAGCAATGCGGCATAAGCGAGATAGGGATTGGCCATCGCATCGGGGAAGCGGAACTCGACGCGCTTGGCCTTGTCGCCTGCACCATAGGGGATGCGGCACGAGGCCGAACGGTTACGCGCCGAATAGGCGAGCAGCACAGGCGCTTCGAAGCCGGGCACCAGCCGCTTGTAGCTGTTGGTGGTCGGGTTGGTGAAGGCGTTGAGTGCCTTGGCGTGCTTGATGACACCGCCGATGTAATAGAGGCAGTTCTCGCTCAGCCCGCCGTACTGGTTGCCTGCGAAGGTCGGCTTGCCTTCCTCCCAGATCGACATATGCGTGTGCATGCCCGAGCCGTTGTCGTCCTTGATCGGCTTGGGCATGAAGGTCGCGGTCTTGCCGTAGATATGCGCGACTTGGTGCACGACATATTTGTAGATCTGCATATTGTCGGCGGTTTCGACCAGCGTCCCGAAGGTCACGCCAAGCTCGTGCTGGGCAGCGGCCACCTCGTGGTGGTGCTTGTCGCAGGGCAGACCCATTTCGATCATGGTCGAGACCATTTCGCCGCGGATGTCGACGGCGCTGTCGACCGGGGCGACGGGGAAGTAACCGCCCTTGGCGCGCGGGCGGTGGGCGAGATTACCGCTCTCATATTCTCGGCCGCTGTTTGTCGGCAACTCGACATCGTCGAGGGCAAAGCCCGATCCGGCATAGCCGTCTTCGAAACGGACATCGTCGAACATGAAGAATTCGGCTTCGGGGCCGACATAGATCGTGTCGCCGACGCCGGTCGACTTGAGATAGGCCTCGGCGCGCTTGGCAGTCGAGCGCGGGTCGCGCGCATACCATTCACCGGTCGACGGTTCGACGATGTCGCAGAACACGATCAGCATCGGTTCGGCGCTGAAGGGATCGACATACACCCGATCGAGGTCGGGCTTGAGGATCATGTCGCTTTCGTTGATGACCTTCCAGCCGGCAATCGACGAGCCGTCGAACATCAGCCCGTCTTCCAGTTCGTCTTCGCTGAGTATGCCTGCGACCATGGTCAGGTGCTGCCACTTGCCCTTGGGGTCGGTGAACCGCAGGTCGACCCACTCGATGCCTTCGTCCTTGATCTGTTTCAGGACGTCGCTTGCACTTGCCATTGGTATTGCCTCCGTTTGAACTGGAACTGCTGGAGCGGGATGAGCCCGCGTTTATTCAGATAGCGTCGTCGTCTCGCTCGCCCGTGCGGATCCGCAGCGCGCCTTCGATGGACGAAATGAAGATCTTGCCGTCGCCGATGCGCCCGGTCTGGGCGGCGGCGGCGATGGCTTCGACGGTGCGGTCGGCAATGCCTTCGGGCACGACCACTTCGAGTTTCACCTTGGGCAGGAAATCGACGACATATTCGGCCCCGCGATAAAGCTCGGTATGGCCTTTCTGTCGCCCGAAGCCCTTGGCCTCGGTAACGGTGATCCCCGACACGCCGATTTCGTGCAGGGCTTCCTTTACCTCGTCGAGCTTGAATGGCTTGATGATCGCTTCGATCTTTTTCACCTGGCGGTGTCCCCCTCGAGAGTTCTGCTAACCGTAATGCACGTAATTTACGCGTCGCGCTCGCCCGTGTTCCAAGAAGCGTGCCAATTGGGTGGCAGGGCGTAAGTACGTCCATTCGAGCATTGGGTGCGGGCAATTGTGCCCGAAGCGCAGACAGGCGATGCCTGTTTTTTAGGCAACAGGCAACCGCAGGCCGGCAGTTTCGGGCAGGCCGCACATGAGGTTGAGGCTCTGGACGGCGGCTCCGCTGGCCCCCTTGCCAAGATTATCGAGCTGCGCGACGAGGCGGGCGTTCCAACCGCCTTCGTTGCCGAACACGAACAGGTCCATGCCGTCCGAAGGCGCGGCATTCTTGTCGAGCAGAAGCTCCCCGACCGGAGCCGTATTGTGCACGGTTACCACTGCCGAACTTTCGTAGAAGCGGGCAAGTGCATCCCGCAGGCTGCCGGCATGCGGTTCGTTTTCCATCGCGCCGAGATGCAGCGGGACTTCCACGATCATGCCGCGGTAGGCCGAGGCGACCGAGGGCGCGAACAGCACCGGGTGTTCAAGCCCGGCATGCGCCTTCATCTCGGGCAGGTGCTTGTGCGCCATGTCGTAGCCATAGGCGCGGAATGCCGGCGCACCTTCGGCTTCGAACCGTTCGATCAGTGCCTTGCCGCCGCCCGAATAGCCGCTGACGGCATTGACGCTATAGGGCCAGTCCGCCGGGATCAGACCCGCGCGCACCAATGGTGCGACCAGGGCAAGGAAGCCCGTGGGATAGCAGCCCGGATTGCTGACCCGGCGCGCATTGGCGACCCGTTCACTGCCGATGAGTTCGGGGAAACCATAGCACCAGCCTTCGGTGGTGCGATGCGCGCTGGAGGCATCGATCACGCGCGTGCCATTGGCCGGATCGATCAGCTCGACCGCTTCGCGTGCAGCATCGTCGGGCAAGCACAGGATGGCGATATCGGCTTCGTTCAGCGCTTCACGCCGCGCTCCGGCATTCTTGCGCTGCGCATCGTCGAGCCGGATGAGGGTGAACTCGGCGCGCCCTTCGAGCCGCTCGGCGATTTCAAGCCCGGTGGTGCCTGCGGCGCCGTCGATGAAGACCGCATGCGTCACTGGCTGGGCGCGAGCATGCCAAGCCGGACATAGCCGCTCGGCCCTTCGGGGCCGCAGGTGATCCATGCCCAATCGCCCGCGCAGTCGAGCAATTCGATCTCCTGGCCCGCATCAAGTGTCGCGCCGTCGTCGGCATCGTCGCGCATGTTCAGCTTGAGCGTTGCGGCCGCGCTGCCGATGGTCCGCGCTTGCGGGATCACGTAGTGTGCGGCGAGATAGCTATCCGCCAGTGCGACATGCGCCAGATCGCCACGCAGCGGCAGCGTTCCGGGCGCGGGCTTGTCGACCGGGCCCTTCAGTCCGACAATACCTTCGGGGAGGGAGTAACGGGCAGGGGCAGTCACGCTGTGTGCAAAATCCGGTTGTGAACGTTGCGGGCGCTTAGCCTCGCGCGTGCTTTCTCGCAAGGCGGCGGGCTTCAGGCTCCACCGAAACGGCCCTTCAGCATATGCCAGGCGGCGCGCAGGCCATAAGCATCGCCGCCCTTGGGACGGCCCGGTTTGGCCTGCGGGCGCCAGGCGAAAGTGTCGAAATGCGCCCAGTCGATACCGTCGCCGACAAACTTGTCGAGAAACAGGCCTGCGACACTTGCCCCCGCAAAGGCATTGCCATGTGCATTGTTGGTATCGGCGATGTCGGAATTGAGCCATTCGCGATAGGCATCGGGCAGCGGCAGGCGCCACGGCTCGTCGTCATGCGCGCGGCCGGCTTCGATCAGCGCCGCCGCGGTCGCGTCTTCGCGGGCCATCAGCGCGGGATAATCTGGACCGAGCGCGACGCGAGCGGCACCGGTCAGCGTGGCGAAGTCAAGGATCAGCGCAGGCCCTTCCTCGCTGGCGCGCTGGAGCGCATCGCCAAGCACCAGCCGGCCTTCGGCATCGGTATTGCCGATTTCCACACTCAAACCCTTGCGCGAGCGGAGCACGTCGCCCGGGCGGAAGCTGTTGCTGCTGATCGCGTTCTCGACCGCGGGGACCAGCAGGTGGAGCCGTACCGGCAGACCGGCGCCCATGACCAGCCCGGCCAGGGCAATCGCATGCGCCGCACCGCCCATGTCCTTCTTCATCAACAGCATGCCGGTCGAACTTTTTACGTCGAGCCCGCCGCTGTCGAAGCACACTCCCTTGCCGACGATGGCGAGGATCGGATCGCTTTCCTTGCCCCAGGTGAGATGCAGCAGGCGCGGGGCATGGTGGCGCGCGGCGGCGCGGCCGACCGCGTGGATCATGGGATATTCCTGCTCCAGCGTATCGCCCACGGTCACCTTGAGCGTGGCCGAATGCTGCTTCGCCAGCGTCTCGCACTGCTCTTCCAACGCGGCGGGGCCCATGTCTTCGGCGGGTGTATTGACCAGATCGCGGATGAGGCACACGGCCTGTGCTTCAGCGATGGCGCCTTCAATCGCGCCGACATCCTGCGTCAGCAGCACGCGCGGGCCGACCGGGCGTTCGGGCCGCTTGTAGCGGTCAAAGACATATTGCGCGGTCTGCCAGCCATGGACGGCGGGGCCAGGCGCTCCCTTCGTCCGGCGATAGGTGCCCGCAGGCAGGTTTTCGGCGAGCCGCGCCATGCACCAGCTCGAAAGGCTTTCGGGATCGGCCACGCCGCCGACCGCAAACCAGCATTCGCCATCGGGCACGATCGCGGTCTGGTAGCCGCCGCCGTCGAACTTCTGCGCCTCGAGCGCGGCTCGCTGGCTGGTCGAAAGCTGCTTGAGCCAGGCACCCAGCCCGTCGCGGTTGACGAGGTGAATGGAAATCGCATCCTGCCCGCGGTCGGGCTGGATCAGCGGCTGTTTGTCGGCCATATCGGAAGTGCCTCTAATGAATTCGTCTTTCGCAAAGGAAACCGCGATGCGTGCGCCCCTGTTCCTGATTTCCCTCGCGCTGTCGAGTGCGGCCTGTTCCGACAGCGCCGAGTATGCCGACAAGGCGGGGGTCAGCTCGAATGCGACCGCAAGCGCAAGCGCAACCGCAAACGCCTCAGCTACCGCCACGCCGGCGGCAGAAGCCCAGGCGGTCGAACAGGAAGCCGAGCGCTATCAGTTTGCCTATTCCTGGCCCGCGGAAGTCGCTGCCGAACCGGCGCTCGCCGCGTTCCTCGGGCAGAAGGCCGACGCGATGCGCGCGGCGCTCGAGCAAGGCGCGGATGAGGACTGGGACTCTTCCGAAGGGGGTGAGTGGACCCCGCGCCAGCACAGCGCCACCGAAGAGTGGCAAGTGGTGGCGGACATACCCGATTACCTGAGCCTGTCGGGCCATCTGGCGACCTATTCGGGCGGGGCGCATGGCATGTATGGCGTCCAGTCGCTCGTCTGGGATCGGAAGGCCGGTAAGGCGATGAAGGGGGTCGAGCTGTTCAACTCGCCCGTCGCGCTCGAACAGGCGCTGGGCAATAGGCTGTGCGACACGCTCAACACCGCGCGCGAAGAACGGCGCGGTATGGAGATCGAGGAGGGCAGCGACGACATGTTCGACAAATGCCCCGGCCTCGACGAGGCTAGCGTGCTGGTGGGCTCGTCCAACGGCAAGACCTTCGACAGGATCACGGTCTATTTCGGCCCCTATGTCGCGGGCGCCTATGCCGAGGGCGATTACGAGCTCGATTTCCCCGTCACCGCCTCGGTCGTCGATGCGGTCAAACCTGCGCATGCCGGTGCCTTCAGCGTGAAACGCTAGGCATCTCGCAATTGCCGCGCAAAGCGCCTATGTGGGCGGCATGACAGAATACCAGGTAATCGAGGCGGACGAGACCGTCTATCGCGACGGCACGATCAAGCTGCATGGACCCGAAGGTTTCGAGGGCATGCGCAAGGCAGGGCGGCTGGCCGCGGAAATTCTCGATGAGCTCACCACTTTCGTGCAGCCGGGCGTCACCACCGGGGCGATCGACGACTATGTCCGCGGTATGATGCTCGATGCCGGATCGGTGCCCGCGACGATGGGCTATCGCGGCTATGAGCATAGCTGCTGCACCTCGATCAACCATGTGATCTGCCATGGCATTCCGTCCGACAAGGCGCTGAAAGACGGCGACATCGTCAATATCGACGTGACCCCGCTGCTCGACGGCTGGCATGGCGATACCAGTCGCATGTTCTTCGCCGGCGAACCGTCGATCAAGGCCAAGCGGCTGGTCGAGGTGACCTATGAATGCCTGATGCTGGGCATCGATGCGGTGCGTAAGCCCGGCGCCCGGCTGGGCGATATCGGCGCGGCGATCGAAGCGCATGCGCGCCAGTACCGCTATGGCGTGGTGCAGGAATTCTGCGGCCACGGTCTCGGCCGGTTGTTCCATGATGCGCCGGAGGTGATCCATGCGGCGCGCGCGGGAACCGGGCCGGAAATGAAGCCGGGCATGTTCTTCACCATCGAACCGATGATCAACGCCGGTCGCGCGCATGCCAAGGTGCTGGGCGACGGCTGGACTGCGGTCACACGCGACAAGTCGCTTTCGGCGCAGTTCGAACATTCGATCGGCATTACCGATGACGGCGTCGAGATTTTCACCGAAAGCCCCAAGGGGCTGCACAAGCCGCCTTACTAACCTTCGCGCGCCGCGCGTATCGCCGCTCCGGCGGCAAAGGGTGTCACCGCGCACAGCCCGAGGCTGATCGCGCCGGTGAGCAGCAACGCGCCCGGATCGGGCCGGGACAATGCGCCGGCACCGAAAATCAGGATGGGCACGGCCAGCGGAATGACCATCAGCCCGGCCAGCGCCGCTCCGCCGCGCAGGCTGGCGGTAAGCGCGGCGACCGCAAGGCCGATCGCAGCGAGGCCGGGGGTGCCCGCCAGCAGGCCGAGCAGGACGGTGCGCGTCATTTCTCCCGGCAGGCCCAGCAGCGCTGCCGCAGGAAGTGTGGCAAGCAGCAGCAGCGGCGCGAAGGCCAGCCAATGCGCGAGCAGCCGTACTGCCATCGCGGCTTCCTCGCTCACCCCGCGCAAGTGTAACTGGTCGAACATGCCAGCATCGAGATCGGCCGAGACGAGCTTGTCGATCGGCAGGATCGCGGCGAGCAGGGCCGCCACCCAGATCACGCCGCCACCAGTACGCGCGAGCAATTGCGCGTCGGGCCCGACCGCGAAGGGATAAAGCATCGCCACCGCGAGGAAGAACAGCAGCGGCAGCACCCCGCCGCCGCCGCGCCCACCGGGCAGCAGCAGCCCGAGATCGCGCCGAAGAAGTGTCCCGATCATGCGGCATACTCTGCAAGGTGGATGGTGTGCGGCGCGGGCAGGGCAATGGGCTGGTGCGAGGCGATGACGGCAATCCCGCCGCCTGCGCAATGCTGCGCAATCAGCGTCTCGAAGGCCGCTTGCGCGTGGCCGTCAAGGCCGTTGAGCGGCTCGTCGAGCAGCCAGATCGGGCAGTTGCGATTGAGCAATCGCGCGAGCGCGGCACGCTTCTTCTGCCCGGTCGAGAGATAGCGCACCGGCACCTCCATCAGCGGATCGAGCTGCAGCAGTTCGAGCGCGCGGCCCGGCTGGGTGCATCCGTCGAGCGCTTCCCAGAATGCCAGCGCCTTGCCCAGCGGCAAATGGGCGTCGAGCGCGAGCCGTTCGTCGACCAGTCCCATCGCCCCGGCGTGGTCCACCGAGCCGGTGAACGGGTGCAGCAATCCGGCGAGAATGCGGATCAGGCTCGACTTGCCGATCCCGTTGGCGCCGGTGACATGCACGGCAGCGCCTTCATCGCAGGTAAGCGAAAACCTGCGAAACAGCAGCCTTTCGCCGCGGCGGCAGGCAATATCCTTTGCGACGAGGCGAGGTTGCATGGGCGGTGGCGATAGGCAAAAGGCGCGCCACCGACAAGTAGAGGAGAATCGCAGCCATGACCGTTGAACAGCTGACCGAGGAAGAGCGTGGCAGCTGGCTGCGCGGGCTGACCGGATGGAGCCTCGCCCGCGACGGCAAGGCAATCGCGCGGAGCTTCGAATTCGCCGACTTTTCCGAAGCTTTCGCCTTCATGACCCGCGTCGCGCTGATCGCGGAGACCCGCGATCACCATCCCGAATGGTCGAATGTCTACAACCGTGTGGAGATCACCCTGACCACGCATGACGCCAGCGGGCTGTCGCTGCGCGATGTCAAAATGGCGCGCAAGATCGACGCGCTGCTCGGCTAGCGCCTATTTGCCCAGCGGACGGGCGCTGGTGCGCGTCTGCTTGCGCACGCGTCCGGGCAGCCAACGTGCGGCAAAGGCCATCTGCCTGGCGGTCTTGCCCACGGGCGTGTGCAGCCGGTCGCCATGGACCGCAGCCCAGGCGGCAGCGGCCACTTCCTCGACCGGCGTGATTTCCAATCCGGCATCGGTAACACGCTGGCGGATGCCTTCGTTCACCCCGGCGTGGGGCGCGTGATCGAGCAGCGGCGTGTCGATGAAGCTGGGCATCAGCGAGCGGACATTGATGCCCGTGTCGGCCCATTCGCCATCGAGGCTCTCGGTCACCGCGCGTACGCCGAACTTGGTCGCCGAATAGACGCTCGCGCCCGGTGTGCCATAAATGCCCGCGGCACTGGCGGTGTTGAGCAGGCAGGATCCCGGCGCGGTCTTCGCCAGATGCGGATGCGCCGCCTGCGCGCCAAACAGCACCCCCTTGAGATTGATATCGAGACAGCGTTCGATTTCCTCGGTGCTGTTTTCAAGCACCGCCCCGCCAAGCGGGATGCCGGCATTGTTGAACACCACGTCGATCCGGCCGCCCGCCGCGACCGAGAACGCCTCAAGCGCTTCATCCCAGGCCGCGCGGTCGCGCACGTCGAGGACATGGCCATAGACGAAGCCGTTACCGATCATCTCCTCGGTTTCGCGCATGCCTGTCTTGTCGATGTCGCCAAGGCCGACGAACCAACCGCGCTCGCCGAAATACAGCGCAACCGCGCGCCCGATGCCCGACCCGCCGCCGGTGATGAAAATCGCCTTGCGCTCGCTCAATCTCTCTCTCCCTCGTGCGCGCTACAGCGCGGCATTGGTGTATGCGTGCCAGGTAAAGATGGCCATTGCGCCGCGACGGGGCCGCCAGTCTTCGCCGATGATACGCGTTTCCTTCTCGGTTGGCCGCGCCGCCAGTTCGAGCATGCGGCCCACGGCTTCCTGAACCGCCAGATCGCCCGCGGGCCAGATGTCGGGCCGCCCTTCGGCGAACAGCAAGTATATTTCCGCCGACCAGCGCCCGATCCCCTTGATTCGGGTGAGGTCAGCAATCGCCTCCTCGTCGTCTTCGGAAAGACTGGCCAGATCGAGTTCGCCGCTGGCCACCAGCTCGCACAGACTGCGGGCATAGCCCTGTTTCTGGCGCGACAGGCCGCAGGCACGCAGCGTGTCGAAATCGCGCGCCAGCACTTCGTGCGCGGGCATAGCTTCGCCCAGTTCGGCTTCGAGCTTGGCCCACACCGCATCCGCGGATGCGACGCTGACCTGCTGGCCGACGATCGTCCGCAGCAACGTGCGGTAGCCGGTGGGGCGAATGCGTTCTTCGGGATAGCCGCAGCGCTCCAGCGCCCCGGCCACAACGGGGTCGGATGCCGCGACCGTATCGAGATGCGTGCGCAATTGTGCGTTGGTCAGCCCCATGGCGAGTGCGCTTGCCTTCCCCGTCGCGATTGAATAGCAGCGCGACGCATAGGGTCGACCAGTAGCCCTTTGCAACCGAGGAAACACGCAATGCCGAAACTGACCGTGACCACCCGCGAAGGCGAGACCAGCGAAATCGACGTCGCCGACGGCCTGACCGTGATGGAAGCGATCCGCGACAATGGCTTCGACGAGCTGCTCGCGCTGTGCGGCGGGTGCTGTTCCTGCGCGACCTGCCATGTGCATGTCGACCCGGCGTTTGCAGACAAACTCCCGGAACTGAGCGAGGACGAGGACGACCTGCTCGAATCCACCGATCACCGCCAGCCGACTTCGCGCCTGTCGTGCCAGATCCCCTTCACGGCGGAACTGGATGGGTTGAAGGTTACTATCGCGCCTGAAGACTGATGTTGTTTGCAGGTTGGGGTCGGCGCGCCTAGTTCCCGGTCCATGACTACAATTCCCGTACGCGAGCATACGCTCGATCTCATCGGCAACACCCCGCTGGTCCGTCTCGAAGGACCGAGCGAGGAAGCCGGTTGCGACATCTTTGGTAAATGCGAATTCGCCAATCCGGGCGCCAGCGTGAAGGATCGCGCAGCGCTCTATATCATCCGTGATGCGGAAGAGCGCGGCGAACTGAAGCCCGGTGGCACGGTGGTCGAAGGGACCGCCGGCAATACCGGGATCGGCATTGCGCTGGTGGCCAATGCGCTGGGTTACCGCACGATCATCGTGATGCCCGACAACCAGTCGAAGGAAAAGATGGACACGCTCCGCGCCCTGGGCGCGGAACTGGTCACCGTTCCGCCGACGAAGTATGCCGATTGCAACCACTTCCAGCACGTCTCACGCCGGATGGCGGAAGAGATCGACGGGGCGATCTGGGCCGGCCAGTTCGACAATACCGCCAACCGCAAGGCGCATATCGAAACCACCGCCAAGGAACTGTGGGACCAGCTCGAGGGCCGAATCGACGGTTTTACCTGCGCGGCGGGCACGGGTGGCACCATCGCCGGCGTGGGTATGGGGCTGAAGGAGCTGGATGAAACCGTCACCATCGCGCTGACCGACCCGCATGGCGCGGCGCTGTATAACTACTTCGCCAATGGCGAGCTGAAGGCCGAAGGGTCTTCGGTTGCCGAGGGGATCGGGCAGGGGCGCATCACCGGCAATCTCGAAGGCGCGCCGATCGATACGCAATTCCGGATTTCGGACGAGGAAGGCCTGACCTGGGTAGCGCGCCTGCTGCGCGAAGAGGGACTGTGCCTCGGCCTGTCCTCGGGCATCAATGTCGGCGGCGCGATTGCGCTGGGTAAGCATTTGGTGGCTGAAGGGCGCGAGAACCCGCGCGTGGCTACCATCCTGTGCGACACAGGCTTCCGCTATCTCTCGACGCTCTACAGCGCCGAATGGTTGGCCGCTAAGGGCCTGCCAGTGTTCGATTGGTTGCAATCGGGCGATTGACTGCCCGCCACGGGTCCCTACGCTTATGCGCGTGCACCAATTCTTCGACATGAGCCGCAAGCCGCCGGTGGGCGAGCTGCCCGAAGTGCCGGGTAGCGATGCCCGGCGCGAGCGCACCGTGCAGCGCTTGCAGATCGGCATCACCGGCATCGTCATGATGATCCTGCTCGTCGGGCTGGCGAGCATTATCCAGAACCGGGCTGCGGAAACCGATGCCACTACCGTGCCTGCCGCCGCGCCAACGACCGAGCCGACGCAAGCTGCGCCGCAGAATGACCCGCTGGTCGAGGCGGGTGTGGTGCCCGATCTCCCGGCCGAACCGACCGCGACCCCCAATGCCGCGCCGACCTCCGGCCCGCAGACCGAAACCGATGCGCCGCCGCCCGCTGCTAACTAGCATCCTTTTACTTCCAATGGCGCTGCTCGCCGCGGCCTGCTCTTCGGGGGAGGCGCGCGAGGAAGCTGCCTCCAAGCCGCGCGTCGGGCTGTTTTCGAGCCTGCCGCTCTATTGGGGCGAAGGCGAGTTCGGCGCGATGCTGGAAGGCGGGGGACATAAGGACTGGGTGCGCGAGGAACTCGAGACGCGCTTCGACCTCGTTCCGCTCGATACGCTCGAACCCGAGGCGCTCGAAGGGCTCGACCGCGTGATCCTGGCGCAGCCACGCGCACTGGCGCCGTCGGAAAATGTCTCTTTCGATCAATGGGTGGTCCAGGGCGGCCAGGCGGTAATCCTCGCCGATCCGATGCTGACGCGCCACTCGCGCTATCCGATCGGTGACCGGCGCCGGCCGCAGGATGTCGTGCTGCTGTCGCCGATCTTTGCGCATTGGGGTCTCGAACTGCTGTTCGACGAGACCCAGCCCGGCGGCGAACGGACGGTCAAGCTGGCAGGTCAGTCGGTTCCGGTGGCGCTGCACGGCCGCTTTGCGCGGCAGGAAACCAGTTCGTGTACGGTGCTTGGCGACGGATTGCTCGCACGCTGTGCACGAGGCAGCGGAGCGGCGGTCCTTTTCGCCGATGCCGCGCTGCTCGACTGGGAAGGCAGTGATCGCGTTCCGCAGGGCCGCAAGGACGCCTTGTGGGCCGTACTAAAGTCCGCGATCCCCGACGAACCAGCCGCTACGGACTGACCGGGGATTTCACGGGCGAGGCCCGGAGAAATCACGGGATTCTCTGCGCAACACCTCACAAATCCGTGCGTTTCCAGTCGCTTTGTTAAGAAACTGGTAACGAATTCGAGCCTGCTCGCGGGAAAACTATCACATTAAAACAAGGGTATACGGGCTTATCCCGTGAAATCCCGCAATTTTCCCTTCCATCCCCGACTGACCCGCGATAAACCGCAATCACATCGGACAAGGACTGTCTCTGCGCGCTCGGCCCGTGGGCCAAGCGGCTCGCCCCCATGCTTGGGCGAGGGAGGAAGGTTTTGCCCGGTGAGGAGGCAAATGAAACCGGTATTGGGGTTTGGAGACAGTGTCGTTCGGAGGGTACAGCGGTCAGGCCTATTCGCCAGCAGGCGATAAGGGCCGCTTTGTGCTTCCGCCCCTGTTTCGCAAGGCGGTGAAGGACAGCAGCGATGGTCGCGTGCTGTGCCTGATGAAGCACCCCAGCTGGAACTGCCTCGTCGGCTTCGGCCTCTCGCGCAAACCCGAACTCGAAGCCCAGCTCGACCGTGAGGAAGAGCTCGCCGTCCGCCTGGGCAAGGAATTCGACCGCGATACGCGCTCCAGCCAGCTTTTCGGCTTCCAGGAAATGCCGTTCGACGACAGCGGCCGTTTCGTCATGCCCGATCATCTGCGGATGCTCGGCAAGATCGAAGACGGACTCTATTACCAGGGCGGTGGCCGGTTCTTCACGCTGTGGAACCCCGGCGAACTCGCGCAGATGGGCGACGATTGGGCGGGCGCCAAGGCAGCCTGCGAAAGCTTCCTCGCCGATGTGAAGGCGAAGGGCAAATGAGCGCCGCGCCGCATATTCCCGTGCTCCTCGACGAGGTGATCGACGCGCTCGATCCGCAACCGGGCGACGTGATCGTCGACGCAACCTTCGGTGCGGGCGGCTATACGCGCGCCCTGCTCGAACGCGGCGTCACCGTGCATGCTTTCGACCGCGATCCCGACGCCATCGCTGCGGGTCGGAAATGGAGCGAGACAGAAGAAGCTCCGCCGCGCCTCGTTCTCCACCCGCATCGTTTCTCCGAAATGCTTGACGTCATGACGTCGGCAGACGTTGCGCAGGTCGATGGGGTGGTGATGGATATCGGCGTCTCCTCGATGCAGCTCGACCAGGCCGAGCGCGGCTTCGCCTTTTCGGCCGATGGACCGCTCGACATGCGTATGAGCCAGGACGGCGAAAGTGCGGCCGATTTCCTCAATTCGGCGGACGAAAAAGCGATCGCCGACGTGCTCTATCTCTATGGCGAGGAACGCCAGTCGCGCCGGGTCGCGCGCGCCATCGTTGCCGCGCGTCCGCTGGAAACGACAGGCGCGCTGGCGCGGGTCGTGCGCAAGACGCTGGGCTACAAGCCGCATGACAAGAAGGACCCCGCTACGCGGACCTTCCAGGCGGTCAGGATCCATGTGAACGGCGAACTCGACGAACTGGCCCATGGCTTGTCGGCAGCCGAGCATTTGCTGCGCGAAGGGGGCCGCCTCGCGGTGGTCAGCTTCCACAGCCTCGAAGACCGGATCGTCAAGCGCTTCCTGCGCGAGGCGTCCTCAACCCCGAGTGCCTCGCGTCATGTCCCCTTGGCGGCGCAGGATGATCCGGTCTTTTCCAATGTCAGCAAGGCAATCAAGCCCGGCGAAGCCGAGATCGCGCGTAATCCGCGGTCGCGTTCGTCGGTGCTGCGCCACGCCACGCGTACCGCCACCCCGGCGCGGGAAGCCGCGTGATGGTCGGCGGTTCACGCATTCGCCAGATCGGCTGGGCGCTGGTGCTGGCCATCTGCTTCGCGCTGCTGCTCGCGCTGACCTTCAAGGTCAACGCGGTGAAAAGCGACGTGCGCCTCGCCGAACGCCAGATCATCGCCGCGCAGCAGGCTAAGCTGATGCTCGACACCGAGTTCGAGACCCGCGCCAGCCAGCAGCAGCTGTCCGACTGGAACGCGGTCGAGTTCGGCTATGCCGCGCCGCGCGCCGACCAATATCTCGAAAACGAACGCCAGCTGGCCGTGCTTGGTACGCCGCGCGGGATCGACGCCCCGGACCCGGTCCGCGTCGCACTCAACCGGCCCGCGCCCGAAAGCGAAAGCCTGTTCGCTGAGTGGATCGAGGATGATGAGGGCACGGATAGCGCCGCCCGTCCCGAACGCCGCGAACTTGCTGCTGCCGGCGGTCTCGCCGAACGCCTGGCCAGTCCCGCGGTCGGCATGGCCGCTGTCGCCGAGGTGAGCCAGTGAACGCCTTCTCCGGCTTCGGCCCCGCCATCGCCGCGGGCAGCAGGAGCGGGCAGGGGGCAGTGAGCATGGCGGTGGCCTCGGGCCGCGTCCAGCTTGTCACCATCCGCCAGGAATCGCTGACGCTCGCCCGCTGGCGGGTTTTGTGGATTGCGCTTGGCTTTGCCTTTGTCGCGTTGCTCGCGCTTGTCCGGATCGGCTATCTCGGCATGTCCGACGATGGCCTGCGCGGCACCTCGCTCGAAGAAGCGCTGCTGCCGCCGCGCGGCGAGATCACCGACCGCAATGGCGTGCCGCTGGCGCGCGCCTTTCCCGCCTATGCGCTGTGGTTCAACCCGGAAGCGCTGGGCGAAGACGGTGCGCCGCTGGTGCGCGACCCAGCCACGGTCGTGAGCAAGCTGAAAGCGATCTTCCCCGATCTCGACGAAAAGGCGGTCGCCGCACAATTCGCCGCGGGCAAGCAGGGCTATATCCGCCGCCGCGTCTTGCCCGAGGAAGCCAATCGCGTGCAGGAAATCGGCGAACTCGCGCTCGAAATGCCGATGGAGAACGACCGCCACTATCCGCAGGGTTCGATGGCCGCGCATGTGCTCGGCTATGTCGCTGCCGACGGCAATGGCCGCGTCGGCATGGAGCAGGTGCTCAACGATCACCTGTCCAACCCTTCGACCCGCGGTACGCCGATTGCGCTGTCGATCGATTCCCGCGTGCAGGGCGCGCTCGAGGACGAGCTGCGCCGCGGGATGAAGCTGGTCCAGGCGCAGGGCGGGGCGGGCATTGTGCTCGATGTCGATACCGGCGAAGTGCTGGCGCTGGCATCGCTCCCCGAATTTGATCCCAACAAGATCGATGCGCGCGGCGAAAAGCTGATGTTCAACCGCGTGACCAACCAGGTCTATGAACTGGGCTCGACTTTCAAGCCGCTGTCGGTCGCCGCTGCGATCGATGCCGGTGTCGTCCGCAATCTTGGCAAGCGCTGGGACGCAAGCCCGGTCAAGGTCGGGCGCTTCAGCATCAAGGACAGCCACGATCTGGGGTCCGATCTCAACGCGGTCGAGGCGCTCATCCACTCGTCCAACACGGTCACCGCGCGGCTGGTCGACGAACTCGGCCCCGACCGCATGCGACGCACGATGATGGACCTCGGCATGAATGAGCGCCCCTATATCGAACTGCCCGCCAAGGGTTTCCCGATCTGGCCGGGCGAAAAATGGCCGCGCCTGCGCTCGATGACGGTTGGCTATGGCCACGGTATCGCGGTCACGCCGCTGCATCTCGCCAGCGCCTATGCGGCGATGATCAATGGCGGCATCTGGCGCCCGGCCACGCTCAAGAAGCTGGGCCCGGGCGAGGCGCCCAAGGGACGCCGCGTGTTCAAGGCCTCGACCTCGAGCCGGATGCGGCAATTGCTGCGCGCGATTGCGGTCTATGGCACCGGCAAGAATGCCGATGCGCCGGGCTATCGCGTCGGCGGCAAGACCGGTTCGGCTGAAAAGCCGGGCGGCAGTGCCGGTTATCGCAAGACCGCGTTGGTTTCGACCTTCGCCGCCGCATTCCCGATGGACCGCCCGCGCTACGTCGTGATCGCCATGCTCGACGAGCCGCGCGGGACGCTTGCCAGTTCCTACCAGCGCACTGCCGCATGGAACGCCGCGCCGATCGTCGGGCGGCTGGTACCGCGCATCGGTCCGTTGATCGGCGTGCGCCCCGACGATACGCGCGATGTCGACATCTCCGATATCAAGCCACTGATCCCGGAGGCGAACAAGTGAAGCTCGCCAAGCTCTGCACCGCAGCGGGGATCGCCTGCGATGCCGACGTCATGGTGACCGGCTTCGCTATCGACAATCGCAAGGTGGCACCGGGCACCGTCTTCGGCGCCTTCCAGGGTGCGCAGGCCAACGGCGAAGACTTCATTCCCGCCGCGATCGAAAGCGGTGCGGTGGCGGTGGTCGCGCGGCCCGAAGCGACGGTGGAAGGCGCGATTCATATCGCCGACGATACGCCGCGCCGCGCCTTCGCCGCGCTGGCCGCACAGTTCTTCACGCCCGCGCCCGACCATATCGTCGCGGTCACCGGCACCAATGGGAAGACCTCGACGGTCGAAATGACCCGCCAGATCTGGCGCATGGCGGGCGAGCGCGCGGCGAGCATCGGTACGTTGGGGGTGACCACGCCCGATGAAAGCGTTTCCACCGGGCTGACCACCCCCGACATCGTCACTTTCCTGTCGAACCTCGCCGGGTTGGCGCGCGAAGGCGTGACGCATGTCGCCTATGAAGCGTCGAGCCACGGCCTCTCGCAATTCCGCAATGAAGGCGTGCCGGTCGAGGCGGCTGGTTTTACCAATTTCAGCCGCGACCACCTCGATTACCACGCCGACATGGAAGACTATTTCGCCGCCAAGATGCGGCTGTTCGACGAAGTCGTTTCGGACGGCGCGACGGCAGTGATCTGGATGGGCGCGGGCGATTGCGGGTGGAATGCCCGCGTGGTCGATCATGCGGCACAGCGCGGTCTCGCAGTCATGACCGTCGGCGAACAGGGCGATGCTATCCGCCTGACCCATCGCGAACCCACCCAACTGGGCCAGTCGCTGACGGTCGAACACGCGGGGCAGAGCCGGACGATCAATTTGCCGCTGATCGGCGCTTACCAGGTCTCCAACGCGCTGACCGCCGCCGGGTTGGCGCTAGCCACTGGTTGCGATGCCGGGCTGGTCTGGGATGCAGTCGCGCGGCTCCAGCCGGTACGCGGTCGGCTCGAACGCGCAGTCATCGCGCCCTCGGGTGCGCCCGTCTATGTGGATTACGCGCATACGCCCGACGCGCTCGAAGCGGCCATCGCGGCACTGCGCCCACATGTCAGCGGACGGCTCATCACCGTTTTCGGCGCGGGCGGCGACCGCGATCATGGCAAGCGCGCCCCGATGGGCGAGGCAGCCGCCAAGGCGAGCGACCTCGTCATGGTTACCGACGACAACCCGCGCGGTGAAGATCCTGCGGAAATCCGCAGTCAGGTGCTTGCGGGCGCGCCGCAGTCACGCGAGATAGGCGGGCGTCGCGAAGCCATTCTCGCAGCCATTGCCGAAGCGGGTGCGCAGGACATCGTCCTGATCGCCGGCAAGGGACACGAAACGGGTCAGATCATCGGATCGGGAGAGAACATGCGGGTGTTGCCCTTCGACGACGTAGAGGTCGCGCGCGAATGCGCCGCGCAGATTGCCAGAGGTGATGCATGAGCGCGGCGATCCTGCGCCATCCGGCCTATGTCGAATGGCCCGCCGATCCGCGCGACCGCCTGCCGCTGACGCTGTGGGACGCCAGGAGCATCGCCGAGGCCGTGGGTGGCACCGCCAGTCATGATTTCCAGGTCGCAGGTGTCGAGATGGACAGCCGCGATGTGGTTAATGGTGACCTGTTCGTCGCGCTCAAGGGCGAGGCGATGGATGGTCACCGCTTCCTCGATACCGCTTTCGCCAATGGCGCAGCGGGTGCCATTGTCGACCGTCCGGTCGACTGGCCGCATATCCTTGTCGACGACACCACCAAGGCGTTGCAGGCGCTGGCGCGTGCAGCGCGCAGCCGGGTCGAGGCGACCATCATCGGTGTGACCGGATCGGTAGGCAAGACCGGCGTCAAGGAAGCGATCTTTGCCAGTCTCGAGCGCGCCAGTCGCGGCGCAGCGCATCGTTCCACGCGCAGCTATAACAACCATGTCGGCGTTCCGCTCAGCCTGACGCGGATGCCCGCGCGCAGCCGGTTCGGCGTGTTCGAAATGGGCATGAACCATGCCGGCGAAATTGCGGAACTGACCACGCAGGTCCGCCCGCATGTTGCGGTCATCACAACCATCGCCCCGGCGCATATCGAAAATCTCGGCAGCATGGCCGCGATCGCCACCGCCAAGGCGGAGATCTTCGCTGGTCTCGAACCAGGCGGCATCGCGGTGATCCCCGCCGACAGCGAACATTACGAACCGCTCAAGCTTGCCGCGCTGCGGGCAGGGGCCAACGTCGTCAGCTTTGGCCGGGCACGCTTCGCCGATGTCCGCTTGCTCGATGCGATCCCCAGCGCCAACGGCGGCAGTCTCGTGACCTGCGAATTCCCCGAAGGACGGCTGTGCTACACCGTCGCCGAACCCGGCGATCACTGGGTGGTAAACTCGCTCGCCGTGATGGCTGCAGTGCGGGCGGCGGGCGGCGACATGGCCGCCGCGGGTCTCGCGCTGGCCGAAATGGGCGGGCTCAAGGGTCGCGGCGCGCGCCACGGGATCGACGTGCCCGGCGGCAAGGCGCTGTTGATCGACGAAAGTTACAACGCCAATCCGGCAAGCATGCGCGCCACGCTGGCGCAGCTCGGGCAGACGCCCTCGGGCCGCCGCATCGCCGTGCTTGGCGCGATGAAGGAACTCGGCGATTTCGGTCCGCAGTTCCACGCTGCGCTGTCCGAACCCGTTCTGGCCGCCGATGTCGACTATGCGCTGCTGGTTGGCGACGAGATGCTCGCATTGGCGCGCGAACTGGGGAAACCGGAAAGCTCCGTCCTTGGCAAGCCCATCGCCTGGGCGCATTGCCATACCGCCGACGAGGCGATCAACCTGCTCGAGGACTTCGGTGTCGTTGCCGGCGATGCTGTGCTGGTCAAGGGCTCCAATTCGGTCGGTCTTGGCCGGCTCGTGGATCATTTCACCCGCGCCGGCTAGGCGCGACGAGAGGCCGATTTGCTATACATCCTCGCCGAATGGTTGAATTTCGAAGGCATCTTCAACCTCGTGCGCTACCAGACGTTCCGTGCCGGAGCGACGCTGATGACTGCGTTGATCTTCGGCCTCGTCATCGGCCCGCGTTTCATCGCCATGCTGCGTGTGCGGCAGGGCAAGGGTCAGCCGATCCGCGAAGACGGGCCGCAGACCCACTTGGCCAAGCGCGGCACACCCACCATGGGCGGGCTGATGATCCTGATCAGCCTGACATTGTCGGTGCTGATCTGGATGGATCTGCGCAACCCGTTCATCTGGGCCTGCCTCGCGGTGACGCTGGGCTTCGGCCTGATCGGTTTCCTCGACGACTATGACAAGGTTACCAAGGCCAGCCACAAAGGCGTTTCGGCGCGTATCCGTTTGCTGATGGAATTCACCGTGGCGGGTATCGCCAGCTATATCATCGTCAGCCAGATCAACACCTTCGTCTATGTCCCCTTCGTCAATGACTTCGGGGTCGAGCTGGGGGCTTTCTATTACGTTTTTGCGGCGATCGTGATCGTCGGCGCAGGCAATGCGGTGAACCTCACCGACGGGCTCGACGGGCTGGCCACCATGCCGGTCATCATTGCCGCCGGCACCTTCGCGCTGATCGCCTATCTCGTCGGCCGTGTCGATTTCTCGACCTATCTCGGCATCCCCCATGTCGAAGGCGCGGGCGAACTGGCGATCTTCTGTGCCGCGATCATGGGGGCGGGCCTTGCCTTTCTATGGTTCAACGCCCCGCCAGCAGCGGTGTTCATGGGCGATACCGGTAGCCTTGCCTTGGGCGGCGCACTTGGCGCGATTGCGGTGGCGACGCATCACGAGATTGTCCTCGCCATCGTCGGCGGGCTGTTCGTGTTCGAGGCGCTGAGCGTGATCATCCAGGTCCTTTGGTTCAAGCACACCGGCAAGCGGGTCTTCCGCATGGCACCGATCCATCACCATTTCGAACAGCTTGGCTGGTCGGAGAGCAAGGTCGTGATCCGCTTCTGGATCGTGGCCATCGTGCTGGCACTTCTGGGGCTCGCGACGCTCAAGCTACGATGATCACCTCACCCGCCTGGAAGGACAAAAAGTACGCGGTGCTCGGCCTCGCGCGCTCGGGCAAGGCGACGCTCGATGCGCTGATGATGTCGGGCGCGAGCGTCAAGGCGTGGGATTCGAGTGGAGAAGTGCGGCAGAGCTTTTGTGAGCACTTCCTTGAGGAGAGCTATCCGGAGGACACGCTGATCCTGTTCCCCGGGATGGACGGCACTCTGCAGCTTGTCGACCCCTTGACGCTCGACCTGACCGGCTATGCCGGTGTGGTGGTCAGTCCGGGCGTCCCGCTCAACACCCACCCGATCAAACCGCATGCCGACAGCTTCGGCGTGCCGGTGATTGGCGATATCGAACTCTTCGCGCAGGCGAGGACGGACCTGCCGCCGCACAAGGTCGTCGGCATCACCGGCACCAATGGCAAATCGACCACCACTGCGCTGGTCCATCACATCCTCAAAGAGGTGAGTGTGCCCACCACCATGGGCGGTAATATCGGCCTGCCGATCCTCGAGCAGGACCCGCTGCCTGAAGGCGGGGTCTATGTGCTCGAACTGTCGAGTTACCAGATCGACCTCACCTACTCACTCGATTGCGATGTAGCGGTGCTGCTCAACATCACCCCGGATCATCTGGACCGGTATGATGGGGATTTCGGAAAGTATGCGGCCAGCAAGTCGCGTTTGCTCTCGCTTCAGACAGCCGGCCACAATTCCATTGCGCGGTTTACCGATGCCCGGGTTCTGGGCCAATTCGCCGAAGGTTCGATTGCGAGCATTCTCGAGGATGTGCTCCAGAACAGGGGCTTCACGCCGAGCGAGCAATCGAACTGGCCGTCGCTCCAGGGGCCGCACAATCGCGAGAACGCGGCAGCGGCGATCGAAGTTTGCGATATCCTGGGTATTTCCGGTGAGCAGATCAGGACTGGCCTGAAGAGTTACCCCGGCCTTGCGCACCGCATGGAACGCGTCGCCGAAATCTCTGGCGTCGCCTATGTCAACGACAGCAAGGGCACCAACACCGCCGCCTCCGCCCCTGCGCTCGCGGCCTTCGACAATGTCCACTGGATCCTCGGCGGGCTGGCCAAGGAACCGGGGCTGGGCGAGTGCGAGGCCGAGTTGGGCCATGTGAAAGCCGCCTATACCATCGGTAAGGCCGGGCCCGACTTCGCCGCGCTGCTGGACGGCCGCGTACCGGTGGAACAGTGCGAGACGCTCGACCGCGCAGTAAGCGCCGCCGCTGCAAAAGCCGAGGCCGGTGATACCGTGCTCCTCTCGCCTGCCTGCGCCAGCTTCGACCAATATGCCGACTTCGAGAAACGCGGTGACCATTTCCGCGCGCTGGTGGACGGGCTGATATGAACACCATGCAGCCCTATGTCCCCGGCAAGCGCCAGCCAGCTCACATGCCCAAGGGCAAGCTCTCGCGCTGGTCCGAAATCAAGATCTGGTGGCGCGAGATCGACCGCGTGCTGCTGCTGCTGGTGCTCCTGCTAATGAGCTTCGGCACGATTGCCGTCGCCGCAGCCTCGCCCGCCAGCGCGGATCGCCTGTCGACTGCGAGCCAGACGCTCGACCCGCTTTATTTCTTCTACCGCCACCTCGCCTGGCAGGTGCTCGCCATCGCGGCCCTGCTCGGCATATCGATGCTCACGCGCGAGAATGCGCGGCGGCTCGCCATCGTGCTCGCTGCGGTGATGACCGGACTGCTGTTCCTCGTCCCGCTGATCGGGGTGGAGATCAACGGCGCGCGGCGCTGGATCAATCTCGGGATGCAATTCCAGCCGTCCGAATTCCTCAAGCCCGGCTTCGCCATCGCCATGGCGTGGATCCTGTCGTGGCGCATGCGGGATCCCAACCTGCCGGTTCTGGGCATCGCCACCGCCTATCTCGCGCTGATCGCGGCCCTGATGATGATGCAGCCCAATCTGGGCAGCACGATACTGTTCGGCGGCGTATGGTTTGTGATGGTGGTGCTGTCGGGGGTCGATGTGAAGCGGCTTGGCGCAGTGATCGGCGGCTGCATTATCGGTCTGACCGCGACCTATTTTCTCTATGACAATGCGCGCCACCGGATCGACGCCTTCCTCGGCGGCGGGACGGCCTTCGACCAGGTCGACCTCGCCAGCCGTACGCTGCTGGCGGGCGGGTGGACGGGAGCGGGATATGGCCTCGGCATCCGCAAGATGAGCCTGCCCGAGGCCCATACCGATTACATCTTCAGCGTCATCGGCGAGGAATTCGGCCTGATCGTCTGCGGCATGATCGTGCTGCTCTATCTCGCTATCGTCGTGCGGGTGCTGATGCGCCTGATCGACGAGGAAGACCTGTTCGCGCTGCTGGCCGGTGCAGGCCTGATCGCGCTGCTCGGCGGGCAGGCCTTCATCAATATCCTCGTCAATCTGCAGCTGTTCCCGTCGAAGGGGATGACGCTGCCGCTGGTCAGCTATGGCGGCTCTTCGACCATTGCCATCTGCCTCAATGTCGGGCTGATGCTGGCGATCACCCGGCGCAATCCGTTCCTGAAAAGCCGGACCATTGGACTTGGCGACAGGCTCGGCTTCGGGCAGACGGCCCCGATGAAAGACACTACGGGTTCCGCACGCCGGGAGATTCACCCATGACCGGCGCCAGTCGCCACTTCGTCCTCGCTGCCGGGGGCACCGGCGGGCATTTGCTCCCCGCCTTCGCGCTCGCGGCCGAGCTGAACCGACGCGGTCATCATGTCGCGCTGATCACCGACAAGCGCGGCGCGGACATCCCCGGCAAGCCCGATTTCCTCCCGGCGCACGTCATCCCCGCAGGCCGGTTCGGCAAGAACCCGCTCAGCTGGTTCAAGGGTCTCAAGGCGGTATGGGAAGGGCGGCGCATGGCGCTGCGCCTGTTCGACAGTTTCCAGCCCAGCGCGGTAGTCGGCTTCGGCGGGTATCCCTCGCTACCCGCGATCCTCGCCGCGACCAGCGCGGGCGTTCCCACCGTCGTGCACGAGCAGAACGCCGTGCTCGGCCGGGTCAATCGCCTGTTCGCACGTCGGGTTGATGCGATCGCCACCGCCTATCCCGAGGTCCAGCGGCTCGATGGCAAGCACGCCGGGAAAGTCCACCTTGTCGGCAATCCGGTGCGAGCGGGCGTGCTCAGCCTGCGCGACGAACCATTCCCTCCCTTTACTGAAGACGGCTTGCTGCGGGTGCTCGTCACCGGCGGCAGCCAGGGCGCGCGCGTGCTGTCCGAAGTGGTGCCCGATGGTCTTTCCATGCTCCCGCCCGCGCTGCGCCAGCAGTTGCAGGTGACGCAGCAGTGCCGCCCCGAGGATGTCGATGCGGTCCGCGAACGCTATCGCACGCATGGCATCCCCGCCGAACTGGCAACCTATTTCGAGGACATGGCCGCCCGGCTAGCCGATGCGCATCTGTTTATTGGCCGCGCGGGCGCGTCGACCATTGCCGAACTGACTGCGGTTGGCCGCCCCGCGATCCTGATCCCGCTGCCGATCGCGACCGATGATCACCAGGCCGCCAATGCACGCGAACTCGCCAAATCGGGCGGCGCGCGAATGATCCGGCAGGAGCGTTTCACCGGCAAGGAGCTGGCCAAGCAGATCAAGGTGCTGGCGGAAAATCCGCAGGGTCTCGCCAAGGCGGCGCATGCCGCGTGGAATTGCGGGCGACCCAAGGCGGTCGAGGATCTGGCCGATCTCATCGAAAGCTTCGGGGGGGCGGAACTGATGGATGTGATCCGCGTCGGCGGCAACAATGCACGCGGGTCCTCGCAAGGTGTGCCCGCCGGCCAGGGCGCGGTGCGGGAGGCTGCGGAATGAGAGGCGTTCCCACCGATATCGGTACCGTTCATTTCGTCGGCATCGGCGGCATCGGCATGTCCGGGATTGCCGAAGTGATGAACAATCTCGGCTATGCGGTTCAGGGTTCCGACGTGAAGGACAGCGCGACCGTCGAACGGCTGCGACAGCGCGGGATCGAAGTGGCGATCGGCCATGCTCCCGAAAACGTCGAGAGTGCTGCCGTCGTCGTCACCTCGACCGCGGTCAAGCGGACCAATCCCGAAGTCGCCTACGCGCTGGAAAATCGCATCCCCGTGGTGCGCCGGGCGGAAATGCTCGCCGAATTGATGCGTTTGAAATCGACCGTTGCCGTGGCCGGTACGCATGGCAAGACGACGACCACCAGCATGATCGCCGCGCTGCTCGATGCGGGCAATATCGACCCCACCGTGATCAATGGCGGGATCATCGAGCAGTACAGTTCGAACGCGCGGCTGGGCGACAGCGAATGGATGGTGGTCGAAGCGGACGAGAGCGACGGCAGCTTCCTGCGGCTCGACGGGACCATCGCGGTGGTCACCAATATCGATCCCGAACACCTCGACCATTACGGCGATTTCGACGGGGTGAAGGACGCTTTCGTCGAGTTCATCCACAACGTCCCGTTCTACGGCGCGGCGATCCTGTGCATCGATCACCCCGAAGTGCAGGCGGTGATCGGCAAGGTGCGCGATCGCAATGTCGTGACCTATGGCTTCAACCTGCAGGCAGACATCTGCGGCGTGAACATTCGCCCCGATGCGGGCGGCAATGTGTTCGACGTGATCGTGCGTCGCCGCGGACAGGAAGATCGCCGGATCGAGGGGGTGCGCCTGCCGATGCCGGGCCGCCACAATGTCCAGAACGCGCTGGCGGCGATTGCCGTGGCGATCGAGATGGGCTGTCCCGACGACGTTATCTGCAACGGCTTTTCCGCGTTCGGAGGGGTCCGGCGGCGCTTTACGCGGGTCGGCGAAGTGCCCAGCGGCGACGGCGTCGCGACGATTATCGATGATTACGGCCACCACCCGGTCGAAATCAGGGCGGTGCTGTCCGCCGCGCGCGAAAGTGCGGGCAAGGGCCGGGTCGTCGCGGTGGTCCAGCCGCATCGCTTCACGCGCCTGCGCGATCTGATGGACGACTTCCAGAGCTGCTTCAATGAAGCAGACGAGGTCTATGTCACGCCCGTCTATGCCGCTGGCGAGGATCCCATCGACGGGGTCGATGCCGATGCGCTGGTCGCCGGGCTCAAGGCGCGCGGCCACCGTGCAGCGCAAACCGTGACCGACGAGGAAGACCTGGCCGAAAAGCTGGCCGCCGATCTGCAACCGGGCGATCTGGTCGTATGCCTCGGTGCGGGCGATATCACCCAGTGGGCAGCGGGCCTCGCCAATGGCATCGCGAAGGTGAGCACCGCATGAGCGCGGGCGAGCAGCCCGGAGATGTGTGGAACCGCGACAGCGGCATGGCTCCCGATTGCGAAGTCGAGGGGAGTGTGGCTGCACCGATCGACACGCAGGGTTTGCGCGGCAAGCTGACCCCCGAGGCCCCGCTCGGCAAACTCGTTTGGTTCAAGGCCGGGGGCAAGGCCGACTGGCTGTTCGAGCCAGCCGACGCCGAAGACCTCAAGGAATTTCTCGAGCGGCTTGGCGGCAATCTGCCGGTAATGGCGCTTGGGCTGGGCTCGAACCTGATCGTGCGCGACGGCGGCGTGCCCGGCGTAGTGGTCAAGCTGGGCAAGCCCTTCGCCGATGTCGCGATCGATGAGGACGCATGCGTGGTTAAATGCGGCGCGGGTGCGCACGGCATCCTCGTCGCCAGCGCGGCGCGCGATGCGGGTGTGGCGGGACTCGAATTCATGCGCGGTATCCCCGGCACGGTTGGCGGCTTCGTGCGCATGAACGGCGGCGCCTATGACCGCGAAGTCAGAGATGTGCTGATCGATTGCACCGTAATCATGCCCGGCGGCCAGTGCCACACGTTGCCCGCGTCTGATCTGCAATATACCTATCGCCATTCGGCGCTGCCCGGTGGCGCGGTGGTCATTTCGGCGCGCTTTCAGGGCGAGCCGGGCGATCCGGTGGAAATCGGTGCGAAGATGGACGCCATCGGCGAAGCGCGCGAAAATTCGCAGCCGCTGCGCACCAAGACCGGCGGATCGACCTTCAAAAACCCTCCGGGCAAGAAGGCGTGGGAGCTGGTCGATGCCGCCGGCTGCCGCGGCCTGCGCATGGGCGGCGCGCAGGTGAGCGAGAAGCACACCAATTTCCTGCTCAATGTCGATAATGCCACCAGCGCCGATATCGAAGGGCTGGGCGAAGAAGTGAAACGCCGTGTGTACGAACATTCGGGTGTCGAACTCGAATGGGAAATCCAGCGTGTGGGGCGACCCTAAGGACCGACAATGACCGATCTCCCCAAACTGCATATCGTCGTCCTGATGGGCGGCTGGGCCAATGAGCGCCCGGTCTCGCTGATGTCGGGTGAAGGCATCGCCAAAGCGCTGGAAGAGCGCGGACACCGCGTGACGCGGATCGATATGGACCGCCAGGTCGCCGCGCGCATTGCCGAAGCCGCGCCCGATGTCGTGTTCAACGCACTGCATGGCGTCCCGGGCGAAGATGGCACCGTGCAGGGCATGCTCGACCTGATGGGCGTGCCCTATACGCATTCGGGCCTGGCGACCTCGGTGGTGGCGATCGACAAGCAGCTGACCAAGCAGGCGCTGGTGCCTCGCGGCATTCCCATGCCCGGCGGGCGGATCGTGAAAAGCGCGGACCTGCACCAGCGCGATCCGATCCCGCGCCCCTATGTGCTCAAACCGGTCAATGAAGGCAGCTCGGTGGGCGTCGCTATCGTCACCGACGAGGGCAATTACGGCAATCCCATCGCTGGCGATGCCAAGGGGCCGTGGCAGGATTTTGCCGAACTGCTGGCCGAACCCTATATCAAAGGCCGTGAGTTAACCGCGGCAGTGGTCGATTTCGCCGACGGGCCGCGCGCGCTGGCGGTCACCGAACTGAAGCCCAAGAGCGGGTTCTACGATTTCGACGCCAAATATACCGATGGCATGACCGATCATATCTGCCCGGCGGACATTCCGCCGCGGATCGCTGAACTGTGCCTCGAGTATACGCTGACCGCGCATAAGGTGCTCGGGTGCCGCGGGACCAGCCGGACCGATTTCCGCTGGGACGAGGAACAGGGCGAGGACGGGTTGTTCGTGCTCGAAACCAACACCCAGCCGGGGATGACCCCGCTCAGCCTCGTGCCCGAACAGGCCCGACACGCCGGGATTGAATACGCCACGCTGTGCGAGCTGATCGTGGCTGCAGCGCTGCGCGATCACGCCGACCGTTCCGGGGGCGATGATGGCTAAGGTCAAACGCACACCGACGGGCGTGCGCCGGTCAGCAGCCGCGCGCAATCGCAGCCAGAAAGCGCATGCCGCACGCAAGCATACGAGCGGATTGTTCGACCGCGCGATGGCCGCTCTGCCCTTCACCGAGGAGCAGTGGCACAGGTTTTTCCTGTTCGTGATCATCGCGGCGGGGCTGGGTATCGCTTGGACGATCGCGAGCTATGCCGGCGTGCCCGAAATGGCCAAGACGGAACTGGCCAAGTCGGCCTCGCGCTCGGGTTTCGAGGTCAGCCGCGTGCGCGTCTCGGGTGTCGAGCGCATGAACGAACAGCAGGTCTACGAGCGGGTGCTGGCCGAGCAGCACCGCCCGATGCCGCTGGTCGAACTCGATGCCGTGCGTGCGCGCCTGCTCGACCTGCCGTGGGTGGCCGATGCGCGCGTCTCGCGCCAGCTACCCGATACGCTCAAGATCGATATCGTCGAGCGGGTGCCGCATGCGGTGCTGCGCAAACCCGACCGGCTGGTGCTGATCGACCCGCGGGGTAACGAACTCGAACCGATCAGCGCCAAGGATGCGGAAGGCAAATTGCTGATCGAGGGGCCCGGCGCCGCGCGCCAGGTCGAGGAACTTGGCCGGCTGCTCGATGCCGCCCCTGCGCTCAAGCCGCAGATCGCGTCTGCCGAATGGGTTGGCAACCGGCGCTGGAACCTGACCTTCAAGACCGGCCAGTTGCTCGCGCTGCCCGAAGGCGATCTGGGTGCGCCCGCGCTGGTGAAGTTTGCCCAGCTCGACGGGATGCACCGGCTCATCGGGGGCAAGCCCATCGCAATCGACATGCGCGTGCCCGACCGCGCCTACCTGCGCTGCGCGGACGGGCCGTGCCCCAAACAGATGGCGCTTAACGGGAAGGCTGAGTAATGGCGTCGGAGCAGCCGCGCATCACCCGTGTCTTCGGCGCGGTGAACATTGGGTCGTTCCGCGTCTCGGCCATGATCATGGGGCAGGCCGAAGGCGGCGAGATGGTCGTGCTCGGCTCGAGCCACCGCGCCAGCGACGGGATCAAGCGTGGCTATGTCACCGATATGCGCGCGGCCAGCCATGCGATCCGCACCGCGATCGAAAAGGCCGAGGCAAATGCCAATACCTCGATCCAGAGCGTGTGGATCGGCTGCGCCGGCGCGGGCCTCTCGAGCAAGATTTCCAGCGTCGAGATCGCCATCGGCGGACGCCGGATCGAAGAAGATGATATCGAGCATCTGCTCTATGCCGCGCGCGATCACCTGCATCCCGACGGGCGCATGGTGTTGCATGCACAGCCCGCCCATTACACGCTCGACGGGGCGCATGGCGTCGCCAACCCCAAGGGTCTCCATGCCGAGGCACTGGGGGTCGATGTCCATGTCACGCTGGCCGAGGGACCGCCGGTCCGCAATCTGATCGAAGCGGTGCAGACCGCGCATCTCGATGTCGAGGGCGTGGTCGCCAGCCCCTTGGCGGCGGCTTATGCCTGCCTGACCGGCGAGGAACGCGATCTGGGCGTCGCGCTGGTCGAAATCGGCGCGCAGGTGACCAATGTCTCGGTCCATGCGGCGGGCATGCTGCTTGGGCTGAAATCGATCCCGATCGGGTCGAACGACATCACCGATGCGATCGCCTCGTCGCTGGGCATCCGTCGCAGCCAGGCCGAACGGCTCAAATGCGTTTCGGGGTCGGCCATCGCAACACCGACCGACCACCGCGAGATGATCCCCGTCAATGGCCCCGGAGAAGAGCCCGGCGGACGCCTGGCCCGCGGCGCGGACGAGCATAATCGCATCGCCCGCGCCGAACTGGTGTCGATCGTCACCGACCGGCTCGGCATCACCACGGCCGAAGTGGGCAAGGCGCTCAAGGCGATGGGATTCTCCGGTGCGCAGGGCGGGCAAGTTGTGCTCACCGGCGGCGGGGCGGAACTGCACGGGATCGCCGAATTCATGCAGGGCGCGCTCGGCCGCCCGGTGCGGATCGGCAAACCGCCCGTGTTGCAGGGCCTGCCGGAAGCGCATGCCACGCCCGGTTTCGCCACGCTCGCGGGCCTGTGTCTGTACGCGTCGGACGACCCGGTCGACATCCGTTCGGTCGGGCCGCGCTATCAGCCTACCAAGCGTTATCGCGGCATGGGTCTGATCAACCGTGTCTTACTCGCGGTGCGCGAGTATTTCTGAGGGTTGAACCACCGTGCAAACACGCCTTTAGGCCTTGTGGATAAGGCAATCATGACTTCGATGTGCGATTCGCTTTGTGCCAAAGTTGTGACATAAAGCCAGCAAACGACTTTTCGAATACCCAGGGGACTCTTGATGAGTATCAATATCGGACCGGCATCAGACGACGATCTTCGTCCCAAGATCATGGTCGTCGGCGTCGGCGGTGCGGGCGGCAACGCCATCGCCAACATGATGCAGGCAGAGATCGAAGGCGTCGACTTCATCGTCGCCAACACCGACGCCCAGGCGCTGAGTACGTCGCCTTCCGAAAAACGCATCCAGCTCGGCCCCGACATTACCGGCGGGCTCGGCGCCGGCGCGCGCCCCGAAGTGGGCAAGGCCGCGGCCGAGGAAACGGTTGAGGAAATCGAAGATTCGCTCGACGGGGTGAACATGGTGTTCATCGCCGCGGGCATGGGCGGCGGTACCGGCACGGGCGCGGCCCCCGTTATTGCCGAAGCGGCGCGCAAGCGCGGCGTGCTGACCGTCGGCGTGGTGACCAAGCCGTTCCTGTTCGAAGGCACGCGCCGCATGCGCGCCGCCGAGGCGGGCATCGACGAACTGCAGAAGCACGTCGATACGCTGATCGTCATCCCCAACCAGAACCTGTTCCTGGTCGCCAAGGCGGAAACGACCTTCAAGGAAGCCTTCATGCTGGCGGACGAGGTCCTCCAGCAGGGCGTGCGTTCGATCACCGACCTGATGGTCATGCCCGGCCTGATCAATCTCGACTTTGCCGACGTCCGCTCGGTGATGAGCGAGATGGGCAAGGCAATGATGGGCACGGGCGAGGGCGAAGGCGACAATCGCGCACTCGAAGCCGCTGAACGCGCCATCGCCAACCCACTGCTCGACGGCGTGTCGATGGCCGGCGCCAAGGGCGTGATCATCTCGATCATCGGCGGCGAGGACATGAAGCTGCTCGAAGTCGACGAAGCCGCGAACCACATCCGCGAATTGGTCGACGAAGACGCGAACATCATCTGGGGTTCGGCTTTCAATCCCGACCTCGACGGCAAGATCCGCGTGTCGGTGGTCGCCACCGGGATCGAGCCCGAGGGTTCGGTCGCGGCAGCACCTGCGCGGGCTTTCTCGATGCGTGAAAGCAGCGCGCCGCGGCGCCCGGTGCTCGACCTGCCGAGCGAAAATGTGGCCGAGGAAGAGCCGTTCGAACTCAACGAAGGCCTCTCGGCCGATCCCGAACCCGAACAGCCGTCCTACCGGTCGCAGCCCGCTCCCGAGCCGGAATACGACCCCGAGCCTGTCACGCCCGATGCGGATGCGTTCGACCTCACCGACGAAGCCGAGGAAGAGGATGTCGGTCAGGGCTTCGGTCTGTCGCCGGCAACTGCGGGGTCCTTCGACGAGGACGACGAGGAAGGCTTCAACGATGTCGAAGGCATCGTCGATCCGCTTGCGGGCATGCGCAACGAACATACCGAACGCTTTGACTGCGACGATGACGACGGCGTCCCGGCGCCTGCCGATGACCGCGAATTTGGCGGCACGCCGACGAAGGATGGTTGGAACGAAGACCGTCCCCCGCTCGACCTGTCGGGCGAAATGCGCGAATCCGACGGCGGATCGCAGGACGAATTCGAGCTCGGCGACGACCAGCGCGGCGCAGAAAGCCCGCTCGCGACCAAGCCGGGGCGCAAGCAACCGCTGTTCCCGGGCGAAGGCGCTGCCGATGAACAGCCTGCGCGGAGCGGTTCCAGCGGTGGGGCGGGCTCCGGCTCGCTGCCCGGGAATACGCTGTTCGAACGGATGGCCAATCTCTCGCGCGGAGCCAGCAATCCCGAAGGCGCGGATGACGAGGACGAAGACGATGATGGCGGCAGCAGCGGCGGCCTCAACATCCCGCGCTTCCTCGGGCGCCAAAACAACCAGTAGATAAGGCCGCGTCAGCGCGGGTTAACGCCCGCGCGGCGAGGGACAGGACATGATTTCGACCGGGCGACTTGCTGCTGCCGTGGCGTTGCTGGCTTTCGCAGCGCAGGCCGAGCGTGTCTCCGCCCAGCGCGAGATCGTGCAGCCATTACCCGCCGAAGGCGAGCGCAGGCTGGGGGACGCGCTGTCGCGGCTGGCGCGCAATTCGCTGGATGTCACCGCGCTGCTCGACGCGGGCGAAGCGACACTCGAACTCAATGATATCGACGCGGCAATCGGCTTTTTCGGCCGCGCCAACGAGCTGTCGCCAGGCAATTCGCGCAGCAAGGTGGGACTGGCCAAGGCCTACACCCGCTCGCGCCGCCCGGTAGAGGCGCTGCGCCTGTTCGCCGAGGCCGAGCAGGCGGGTGTCGCCAATGCACGCATGGCCGAGGATCGCGGGCTGGCCTTCGACCTCGTCGGCGATTCCGCCAGCGCGCAGCAATTGTACCGGCTCGCGCTGGCGAATGGGGCCGGTCCCGAAGCGACCCGTCGCCTCGCCTTGAGCCTGGCCATTTCGGGTGATCGGGATGGCTTCGAAGGCGCCTTGCTTCCCTTGCTGGAACAGCGCGATGTCGCCGCTTTCCGCACCCGCGCTTTCGGCCTGGCGATCCTGGGTGACGCGCGCGAAGCGAAGGACATCGCCAATACCATGCTCCCCGCGGGGATCGGCGGACGCATGGCAGCCTATTTCGAATATATGCCCCGGCTGACCAAGGCGCAGCAGGCGGCAGCGGGCAATTTGGGCGTCTTCCCGCGCACCGCCAGCATCGGCACAGACGATGCCGGGATTGCCGGGTATGCGGGCGATGCGGTGCAGATAGCCCGTGCCGGGCCGCCGCCTGTGCGGCAGGCTTCCGCACCTCCGCCTGCAGCCGCGGATCCGCGCAATCGCCAGGCCCGCCGTCGTCCCGATATGACGGGCAGCAAGGCTACAAGCGGGGAGACGAGCGCCATCGCGTCGGCTGCTGCAGTGGCACCCGCAGCACCACCCGATGTGCCGTCGTCTCCTCCGGCCGCGTTAACGATCCCTACGCCGAGCCCTGCACCTTCGCTGGCGACGACGCTTACCGAACCAGATTCCGCGCCGCAGCCCGACACTGCACCGGTCGTCATAGCGCGCGCAGACCCGCCGCCATCCATTCCGATGGGAACGACAGCCCCGCCACCGCCACCGCCACCGCCGCCGCCCGCGCCTATCCAACCGGAGCCCGAGCCGCAGCCCGCATCGGTCGCGGATGCCTTCGATGGTTTCACGCTTGCGCCCGGCACGCCGACGCCATCGGCCAGCGGTGCGGTGGATATCACGCGCATCGCCATCCCGCGCGAGCGTGAAGAACCCAAGCCGCCGCCGCCGCCCGCCCATCCGGCACGCCACTGGGTGCAGGTGGCGACCGGCAAGGATGTTTCGGCGCTCAAGTTCGACTGGCGGCGCATTGCGCGCAAGGCGGAGGGCAAGCTCGATGGCAGGGGGCCGTTCGTCACTCCCTGGGTCGAGGCCAACCGCTTGCTTTCGGGACCCTATGACAGCGCCGCCAAGGCGCGCGAAATGGTCAAGGAACTCAAGGAATTGGGCGTCGACTGTTTCACCTTCACCAGCGCCGAGGGCGAGGCGATCGAAAAGCTGTGAACCCGCGCAAAAGTTAACGCGCGCGGCCGTTTTGTTCACAAGCTTTGCACAACCCTTAACGGTTCTCCCCAGCGTCGAGCCGTGCTTCCATTGCCAAGCGACCCTGCGTTTCTGCATCCAGCAAGTCATGACGCGCATGGGACAGCTCCGATGAGACCATCAGAAGATCGCTACGAGGTCGAAGAAGACGCTGCGCCGCTCGACCTGCTGGTTGCGCTGTTCGAAGCGCGTGGCTGGCCGTGCGAATCGACCGCGACCGAAATGAGCGGCGAGATCCAGGGTAGCTGGACCAAGTATCAACTGCGCGGCATCTGGCGTCCGGAAGACATGGTGCTGCAGATCCTGTGCCTGCCCGATACCCGTATTGCCAAGGACAAGCGGACCCCCGCGTACGAACTTGTCAGCATGATCAACGAACAAATGTGGCTTGGGCATTTCGAGATCTGGTCGAATGGCGGCGTCCTGCTCTATCGCAATGCCACGATGCTGGGCGATGACGGGATGCTCAGTCTGGGCCAGGCGCAGGCGCTGGTCGAAATCGCGGTCGACGAATGCGATCGCTTCTACCCGGCGTTCCAGTTCGTGCTGTGGGGCGGGCGCACCCCGAGCGAAGCGCTCGAGGCCGCGATGGTGGATGCCGTCGGCGAGGCCTGAGCCGCTGTCCCGATCGGTTAAATCGCGTTAGTCTTACAAATTCCGGTTTCGCTTGAAATCGACGCGTAAAATGCCGATATTCTCAACCAAGAGCGGTGCGTATTTCCGCACTGCCAAGAGGAGTTGCATACAGATGGCCGATTGGAACGACACCAACCAGAGGCAGGGCTTCGGCTCGGTGCCGCGCGCTGGCGACGCTGTGGCCAGGCAGGAAACCTTCGATGCGGGCCTGCGTGCCCATATGCTCAAGATCTACAATTACATGGCTTCGGGCGTGTTGCTGACCGGTCTGGTCGCGCTGCTCACCGCCCGCAGCGGGCTGGCGCTGACGTTTGCCAGCGGTCCGCTGATGTGGATCGTCGCGCTTGCGCCGCTCGCTTTCGTTTTCGCGATGAGCTTCGGCGTGAACAAGTTCAGCCAGGCGACGCTGCAGCTGATGTTCTGGGCGTTCGCCACCGTCATGGGGCTGTCGCTCTCGACGATCTTCCTCGTCTATACGGGCGAAAGCATCGCTGCGACGTTCTTTGCTACTGCGGGTGCCTTCGCCGGTCTCAGCCTGTTCGGCTATACCACGAAGAAAGACCTGTCGGGCATGGGTACCTTCCTGGTGATGGGCGTGATTGGCCTGCTGATCGCGATGGTCATCAACATGTTCCTGCAGTCGAGCACGCTGGCATTGGCCGTCAGCTTCATCGGCGTGCTGATCTTCGCAGGCCTCACCGCCTACGATACGCAGCGCCTCAAGCGCGAATATCAGTACCTGCGCGGTACCGAATTCGCCGGCAAGGCCGTGATCATGGGCGCGCTGAGCCTGTATCTCGACTTCATCAATATGTTCCTGTTCCTGCTGCGCTTCATGGGCAGCCGCGAGTAAACCACTCGTCGCACACAGGAATCATTTTAACGTGCCCGGGGCGTAACCAGCGCCTCGGGCATTTTCTTTGTATGGGGCGAGCGCTAGGAAGCGCGTCTTCATCCTCTGTCAAGGGACGGCGACGCAGGATGAATGCCAGATTTATCGAGGAGTGCACGCGCCATGAGTCGCGGTTCTAACATCACCATTCGCATGACAGCCGCGGCTGCCGGGTTCGCCGCTCTGGGGGCCTGCGCTACGCCGCCTCCGCCGCCACCGCCACCGCCGCCGGCGGTCGAAGCGGTGCCGTATCGCCCATTGCCGCCGGGGCAGGCATCCTATGCGATGGCCATTCCGCCGGTAAATTCGCTGGGCCTGCGCGAAACGGTCAACCTCGGCATTTCGGACGATGAGAAGGTCTGGCACTTCCGCTCGGCCTGGAACGTCGCCGCGCTCAACTGCCTCGACCCGCAATACCAGCCGATCCTCGATGCCTACAGCAGCTACATCAAGGATCACGCCCGCCCGCTGAAGCAGGTGAACGACCGCATCGATGCCGATTACCGGCAGGAATACGGCAAGGGCCGGCCCGCGATCATGGCGCGCGAGAGCCAGATGACGATGGTCTACAACTACTTCGCGTTGCCGCCTGCACGGTCGGACTTCTGCCGCACCGCGCTGGGCATCTCGCAACAATATCTGGCTTCGGAGACTGTCGACCCGACCGGCTTCGCGCTGACCAATTTCTCGGCGCTCGAAGGGCCGTTCGAGCGGTTCTTTGTTGCCTATGAGCAGTATCAGAACGAATCCTCCGCCTGGGATGCCCGCTATGGTGAGCGGTATGGGGATTCGCAGCCGGGCTATATCGCCGTCCAGAACGCGCGCGCGTTCCAGACGCCGCAGCCGGGTGCCGATCCCGCATCGCTGAGCGCGACCCCGCTGCAGGAAACCAAGGTGGTCGACCCCGACACCGGGGCGCAGATTCCGATCGTGCCGGTCGACGAAACGCGCTCTTCGGTGCCAGTCGTGCAGCCGATCCCCAACAGCGAGGACGGTGAAGGCACCTCGCAAAACTAAGCAGATTGGTGCTTTTCAGGCGCGCCGCCATTCGCTAGGTGGCGCGCCGTGCATCACGCTTGGCGGTGTGCCGCAAACCTGGAACGGGGCCGTAGCTCAGTTGGGAGAGCGCGTCGTTCGCAATGACGAGGTCAGCGGTTCGATCCCGCTCGGCTCCACCAGGACGCCTTCCGCCATCCGATAGTATCGCCGCCGCTAGCGCGCGCCGAAGGTCCAGCCTTCGGTCCGCGCGATTCCCGGGGTCAGGCCAGCGGGCGACCACCGAGCACCATCCTGCGCGACGTGACGCAGCCACGCAGCAGTGAGCAGGGCATCGGAGGAATGGTCATCGATCGGCCCGTGGCCGCCTACGCCCGGGCTGCCCAGATGGGCCAGCGCGGCGTTCAGGTCTTCATGGCTGCGCATCTTGGCTTTCGAGGCGCTTCTCCCCCCTTCCAGCGCGGCGAGGCTGGTGTAGATTTCGACCAGTGCCGAGCCGCGCGCTGGCAGCGGGTCGATCGGCCATACCGGCAATCGCCCGCGTAGCTGGTGCAGCACCCGCATCCCCGTCAGGCTCGATTTGCCCACCTGCGCCGCCCCGACGAGATTGAAGTTCGAATAGGGTTTGCAGCCCATCTCCGCCTGTGCCTGTTCGGTCACCCGGAAACGCCCGCGTCCATGCGCGGCGCCATCGCAGCCGAAATGCACGCCGGTATCGCTGCCGTTGCGAAAGTATGGCGCGAATTCGGGATGATCGACGAAGCTCTGCGCGCCCAGATGGGGATCGCCAGCGCAGATATCGTCGATCAGCGCCCAGAGCGACCGGGCATCGGGCAGCAGCACGTCGCGCCCGGGAAAATAGGCGCCGCAATCGGCGAAGGGCAGCGCGATGCCGAGGTCCATTCCGACCAGCGTGTCATTGGGCAGGTCCTCGCGAAGTAGTGCGAGCACATCGACGCGCGACCAGCCGCGCCCGCGTTTGACCAGCACTGGCGGGCCGCCAGCCGCATCGGCCAGCGCCAGCGCTATGCCCTTCTGCACCGGGCCCTTAGCGCCGGACCAGTCGATTGCGAGGAAGTGGCTAAACCTGCCCACGCTCGCGCCGCAGCTTGTCCCAATAGTCGAGCCGCTTCTTCACTTCGCGTTCGAACCCGCGTTCGACCGGCTGGTAATAGCTCTGCGGCTCCATCTCCTCGGGCCAGTAATCGTCGCCCGAAAAGCCCTCTTCCGCGTCGTGATCGTAGCTGTAGCCGGACCCGTAGCCGATATCCTTCATCAGCTTGGTCGGCGCGTTGAGGATGTTCTGCGGGGGCATGAGGCTGCCGGTTTCGCGCGCGTTCTTGAACGAGGTTTTCTGTGCCTTGTAGACGGCGTTCGATTTGGGCGCGGTGGCGAGGTAGACGCAGGCCTGCACCAGCGCGAGTTCGCCTTCGGGCGAGCCGAGGAATTCGAACGCGTCTTTCGCCGCCATGCATTGGACCAGCGCCTGCGGGTCGGCCATACCGATGTCTTCCACCGCCATCCGGATCAGGCGCCGCGCGAGGAAGCGCGGTTCCTCGCCCGCGGTAAGCATGCGCGCGAAGTAATAGAGGCTGGCCTGGACGTCGCTCCCGCGCACCGCTTTGTGCAGCGCGGAGATGAGGTTGTAATGCCCCTCGCGGTCCTTGTCATAGACCGCGACGCGCCGCTGGAGAAACCGTCCCAGCGCGGCCGGGTCGAGCGGCTCGGTGATTTGCGCGTTGTAGAGCGTTTCCGCTTGGTTGAGCAGGAACCGCCCGTCGCCATCGGCGCTGGCCACCAACGCATCGCGCGCTTCGGGCGTCAGGGGGAGGGGGCCCTCCAGCGTCTCGCCCCGGTCGAGCAACTGACCCAGCGCTTCATGGTCGAGACGCTGGAGAATCAACACTTGCGCGCGGCTGAGCAGCGCCGCGTTGAGTGCGAAACTGGGGTTTTCGGTCGTCGCGCCGACCAGGGTCACCGTGCCGCGTTCGACAAAGGGCAGGAAGCCATCCTGCTGCGCCCGGTTGAAGCGGTGGATCTCGTCCACGAACAGCAGCGTGCGCTGGCCGGCTTGCGCGGCCTTGTCGGCAGCGGCGAAGGCCTTCTTGAGATCGGCGACACCGCTGAACACCGCGCTGACGCTTTCGAAGCGCATGCCCACGCTGTCGGCAAGCAGCCGCGCGATGGTGGTCTTGCCCGTGCCGGGCGGTCCCCACAGGATCATGCTGGAAAGACGGCCGGCGGCCACCATGCGTCCGATCGCGCCTTCGGGCCCGGTCAGATGGTCCTGGCCGATCACCTCGTCGAGGGTTGCAGGGCGCAGCCGGTCGGCCAGCGGCGCATCTTCGCGCAGGGTCTCGGGTGCAGCTGCCTGGGGCAGGTCGTCGGGAAACAGATCGGCCATTGGTCGGCTGACATAGGGTGTTCGCCGAGGATTTGCAGTGCCCTCTTGTAGAACTGACCTAAAGATATATCTTAGAGCTATCGAAGATACTGCAAGGATATGATTATGCATAAGGCACACAAATGGCGCAGGATGCGCCGAATGGGCGGTTGGCCCTTCGTGGCAGCGATGATGGCGGATGCCGATTGCCGCGATGGCTATGGCGCATCGGCCAAGTTCGGCGGACCCGGCTGGACGTTCGATTTCGGCCAACGCGGGGGTGGTCGCCGCCGTCGCCGCATGTTCGGGTCTGGCGAGCTGCGCCTCGTCCTGCTCAAGCTGCTCGCCGACGAGCCGCGTCACGGCTACGAACTGATCAAGGCCATCGAGGAACTGACCGAAGGCTCCTATGCGCCGAGCCCCGGGACGATTTACCCCACGCTCGCGCTGCTCGAAGATGAAGGCGCGATCGCGCAGGCTGCAGGCGACGAAACCCGCAAGGCCTATGAAGCCACCACCGCTGGCCTGACCGAGCTGGAAGAACGCGCCGACGAGGTCGCCGCGCTGTTCGACCGCCTGTCGGGCCATGGCGAGCATCGCCGCGCCTATGCCACGCCGGAAATGTTCCGTGCCGTCGGCAACCTCGCCAATGTGCTCAAGAACCGTGCCCGCTCGGGCAAGCTCGACGAAGAGACCGTGCAGGAAATCGTCGATCTGGTCGACGATTTGGCGAAGAAGATCGAACGGCTTTGACCCCGACCCATTTGATGATCCGCGGGAGAAGCGTTAGTCTTCGCCCGCGGATCTCATTTGGGGAGAGAGTTCGATGGAACAGGCAATCAAAACGCCGTGGCATTTATGGGTCGTGGGCATTGCGACGCTGCTGTTCAACGCGATCGGTTGTTACAGCTATACGATGACGCAAACGGGGAGTCTGGCCGATCTTGGCATGACCCCCGACCAGATCGCCTATTTCGACGGCTTTCCCGCCTGGGCCGATGCTGCATGGGCACTGGGGGTATGGGGCGCCTTTAGCGGCTCGGTCCTGTTGCTCCTGCGCCGCAAATGGGCGTTTGCCGCTTTCGTGGTGGCGACCATCGGGCTGATCGCAACCACCTATTTCGAACTGGTCGTGTCCCAAATCCCCGACAGCCTCCAGAACCCTGCGCTGATGGCGGCGATCTGGATATCGACGCTGTTCTCGTTGTGGTATTCGCGCCGGATGAGCGCGGCAGGCGTTCTGCGCTGAGCGCCTAGCGCGCCGCCGTGCGTGCTTCGAGCAATCGCAGATAGGTATCGACCACGGCCTGGTTGATCATATCCCACGAATAGGCGCGCGCCGCCCGCTCGCCATTGGCGCCGTGGGTGAGCCGCAGCGCATCGTCCATGCAATAGGGCGCCAGCGCATCGGCGCAGGCCGGGGCGAACACATCGGGCAGGCCCGGCGCGACCAGCCGCCCGGTCTCGCCTTCCTTGACCAGGCTCGCAGCGCCCGTTGCGCCTGCGGCCACCACCGGCAGCCCGCAGGCCATCGCCTCCAAAGTGACATTGCCGAAGGTTTCGGTAATCGACGGATTGAAGAAGATGTCGCCGCTGGCAAGCGCTTGCCCAAGCTCCTTACCGGTCTTGAACCCGGCGAAGATGCCGCCGGGCAGCGCTTTTTCGAACCAGCCGCGCGCCGGACCGTCGCCGATCACCAGCACCTTGTGCGGCACCTGCCGCTTGCGCAATTGCACGATGGTTTCGGCAAAGACGTCGAGGCCCTTTTCCATCACCAACCGGCCGAGGAAGACAATCGCCACATCGTCATCGGCAAGCCCGTGCGCATGGCGCCATTCGAGATCGCGCTTGGATGGATCGAAGACTGTGCGGTCCACGCCGCGCGACCAGATCGAGATGTCGTCATGCATCTCTTGCGCCTTCAATTCGGCGATCTGGCTTTCCGATGGCGCGACCAGGGCATCGCAACGGCGATAGAAGCGCCGCAGAATGCCCTCGACCGCAGGCTCGAGGAAACCGAGCCCATAATAGCGCGGATAAGTCTCGAACCGCGTGTGGACCGATGCGAGCACCGGCAAGTCGCGCTCGCGCGCCCATTTGAGCGCGCCGTGTGCCACCGGATCGGGCGAGGACAGATGCAGCATATTGGGTGCGAATTCCGCCAGATCCGCGCGCACCTTGGCGTCGATCCGCAGTGGCAGGCGATACTCGCCGCGGCCTTTTACCGGCATGCGGGCATTGGGCACATCGACCAGATCTCCCGTCGGCGGGAAGTCGGGTTCGGCCACTACCGGCGCATAGACCCGCAATGCGGCGCCCTGGCGCAGCAGATAGTCCGCCAGCCGGTTGAGCGCCTGGTTGGCCCCGTCGCGGGTATAATTGTAGTTCCCGCTGAAAAGCGCGATGCGGAGATCGGTCACATCCATTGCGCGCGGCTTTAGGGAAGTTGTCCGATGCCGTCCATCCGCTCCATCGGCCGTGCCTACGATGCTGGAAAGACGCACAAAACGCACCGCCGATCACCGCCAGCGTTACGATGGCGCCGGTCGTGTCGCAAAGCCGCTTCACCGATGCATAGCTATTTCGCATTGACTTGCTGCGGCGCAACATTAGTGCGGTCGACGGGCCACGCGGTCCCAACGCCGCGCGAGCTCTCTGCAAGGAGAGAATACATGACTGCCGAACCTACGCTCAAACCCGAGCGCCCTTTCTTTTCGTCCGGACCGACCGCCAAACGCAAAGGCTGGTCTGCCGCCAATCTCAAAACCGAATCGCTCGGCCGCTCGCATCGCAGCGCGCTCGGCAAGTCGCGGCTGAAACATGCCATCGACCTGTCGAAGGAAATGCTCGGCGTGCCCGAGGATTATCTCGTTGGCATCATGCCGGCATCGGATACCGGCGCGCTCGAATGCGCAATGTGGACCATGCTGCGCCCCGATCGCCCGGCGACCGTCGCGGCATGGGAAAGCTTCGGCAATGTCTGGATCCAGGACGCGGTCAAGCAGCTCAAGCTGCCGCAGCTGACCGTCATGAATGCCGATTACGGCGAAATCCCCGATCTTGCGAGCATCCCGCAGGCCAATGATGTCGTCTTCACCTGGAACGGCACCACTTCGGGCGCCAAGATTCCCAACACCGACTGGCTGGCGCCGGGCCGTGAAGGCGTGACGATCAACGATGCCACCAGCGCCGTCTTCGCAATGGAGATGGACTGGGCCAAGCTCGATGCCACGACCTACAGCTGGCAGAAGGTGATGGGCAGCGAAGCCCAGCACGGCATGCTGGTCCTCAGCCCCAAGGCGGTGCAGCGGATCGAGGAATACGATCCCGAATGGCCGCTGCCCAAGCTCTTCCGCCTCAAGAAGGGCGGCAAGATCAACACCGGCATTTTCGAAGGCGCGACGATCAATACGCCGTCGCTTCTGGCGACCGAGGACTATATCGACGCGCTCGAATGGGCGCAGGCGATGGGTGGGCGCAAGGCGATGTTCGAACGCGCCGATGCCAATGCGAAGATCGTGCTCGACTGGATCGAAGCGACGCCCTGGCTCCGCAACATGGTCGCCGACCCGGCCAAGCGGACCAATACCGGCGTGTGCTTCGTCTTCCAGGGTGACTGGTACGACAACCTGCCCGCTGACGAGAAGGCTGCAGTGCCCAAGAAGATCGTCAAGCTGCTGGAAGATCGCGACGTCGGTTACGACTTCAACGGCTATCGCGACGCCCCGCCGTCCTTGCGCATCTGGTGCGGCGGCACGGTCGAGCAGGAAGACCTCAAGCGTCTCCTGCCGTGGATCGAGTGGGCCTACGAGCAGGTCAAATCCGCGAGCTAATCCGTCATCCCCGCACAGGCGGGGATCCAGATAACGTCAGTATATGAGCGACAGGCGGGATGGACTCCCGCCTCCGCGGGAGTGACGAAAAATGACCAAGCCCAAAGTCCTTATCTCGGACAAGATGGACCCGAACGCCGCACGCATTTTCGAAGAGCGCGGCTGCGATGTCGACGTGAAGCCGGGCATGACGCCCGACGAACTCAAGGCGGTGATTGGCCAGTACGATGGCCTCGCCATCCGCAGCGCGACCAAGGTCACGCCCGAAATCCTCGATGCCGCCGACAACCTCAAGGTGATCGGCCGCGCCGGTATCGGCGTCGACAATGTCGATATCCCGCATGCCAGCGGCAAGGGCGTGGTGGTGATGAACACGCCGTTCGGCAATTCGATCACCACTGCGGAACACGCCATCGCGATGATGTTCGCGCTGGCCCGGCAGATCCCCGCTGCAAATGTGCGTACGCAGGCAGGCGAATGGCCCAAGAACGACTTCATGGGCGTCGAAGTAACCGGCAAGACGCTCGGCCTGATCGGGGCGGGCAATATCGGCTCGATCGTCGCCAGCCGTGCGCTTGGGCTGCGGATGAAAGTGCTTGCCTACGATCCCTTCCTCACCGCGGATCGCGCGGTCGAGATGGGTGTCGAAAAGGCCGATCTCGATACGCTGCTTGGCAAGGCGGATTTCATCACGCTGCACACGCCGCTGACAGATGAAACACGCAACATCCTCTCGGCAGAAAATCTCGCCAAGACCAAGCGGGGCGTGCGGATCGTCAATTGCGCGCGCGGCGGGCTGATCGACGAAGCGGCACTGGCCGACGCGCTTGACAGCGGACAGGTCGCGGGCGCCGCGCTCGACGTGTTTCAGAGCGAACCGGCCAAGGACAGCCCGCTGTTCGGCAAGCCCAATTTCATCTGCACGCCGCACCTTGGCGCCAGCACCACCGAAGCGCAGGTCAATGTCGCGCTGCAGGTGGCCGAGCAGATGGCCGATTATCTGGTCAATGGCGGCGTCACCAATGCGCTCAACATGCCCAGCCTCAGCGCGGAAGAAGCGCCCAAGCTTAAACCCTATATGGGCCTTGCCGAAAACCTCGGTAGCCTCGTCGGGCAGCTGGCGCATGGCAATCTGACCAAGATCAGCATCGAGCGCGAAGGCGCCGCGGCCGATCTGTCCGGCAAGCCGATCGAAGGCGCAGTGCTCGCCGGGCTGATGCGCTGCTATTCGGACACGGTGAACATGGTCAATGCGCCCTATCTGGCCAAGGAACGCGGGCTCGACGTGCGCTCGATCCGGCATGAAAAGGAAGGCGCCTACAACACGCTTATCCGCGTGACGGTGGGGACCGAACAGGGCGACCGTTCGGTCGCGGGCACGCTGTTCGGGGCCGATGCCCCGCGGCTGGTCGAACTGTTCGGCGTGCGTATCGAAGCCGAACTCGAAGGGCACATGCTCTATATCGTCAACGAGGATGCGCCCGGCTTCATCGGCCGGATCGGTTCGCTGCTGGGCGAGGCGGGTATCAATATCGGCACCTTCCATCTCGGCCGCCGCCAGGCCGGAGGCGAAGCCACCGTGCTGCTCAGCGTCGATGCGCCGATCCCGCCCGAAGTGGTCGAGCAGGCCTGCGCGCTGGAAGGCGTCAAGGTCGTGATGCCGCTGGCATTCTGACAGGCGATAGGGCAGGGGGCGCGGCGCGATGACCAATCAAGACGACCTCCTGCCCGTCGGCCTCGAAGACGCGCTCCCGGCCCGCGCCCGCGCGATCACCACCGCCAAGCGCGCAATGCTCGATGCGATGGACAGCCATGGTTACGACCGCGTGCGTCCGCCGCTCGTCGAATTCGAACACTCGCTGGCAGGCCGGATGGACGGTGTTGCGACGCGCCGCATGGTGCGCTTCACCGACCCCGACAGCCTGCGCACGCTGGCCCTGCGCAGCGACATGACCGTTCAGGTGGGGCGTATTGCCGCCACCGGCATGGCGGCTGCGCCGCGCCCGCTGCGCCTGTGTTATGCGGGCGATATCGCACTGCTCAGCGCGGACCAGCTCGATCCGGCACGACAGCGATTGCAAGTGGGGGCCGAACTGATCGGCACCGACAGTGTTGCTGCTGCCAGCGAAATGGTCTCGGTCGCGATCGCGGCGCTCAAGGCAGCGGGGGTAGCCAATATCTCGGTCGATTTCACGCTGCCCGACCTGGTCGATACTCTAGCCGAGGACACGCTGCCGCTCGATGCCGAGCGCCGCGCCGCGGTTCGCCGCGAGCTCGACACCAAGGATGCCGGCGGGCTGCGCGATGCAGGCGGCGAGGCCTATCTCCCGCTGTTGTATGCGACCGGCCCGTTCGACCAGGCGATCGACACGCTGGCGGCAATCGATGTGGACGGCGCGCTGGGCAGCCGGATCACCGGCCTGCGCGAAATTGCCGCGACGATCGGCGACCGCGCGCGGGTCACGCTCGACCCGACCGAACGGCACGGCTTCGAATATCAGAGCTGGTTCGGCTTCACGCTCTATGGCGAAGGCGCGCGCGGCGCGCTGGGCCGCGGGGGGACCTATACGATCAAGGGCAGCGGCGAGCCCGCGACCGGCTTCTCGCTCTATATGGACCCGCTGCTCGATGCCTTGGGCGGACCCGAGGCCGATGAGCGCGAGATCCTGTTCCTGCCGCTGGGCCACGACCGCGATGTCGGCGCGCGCCTGCGGGCGATCGGCTGGCGGACCGTGGCAGCGGTGTCGGCCAGCGATGATGCACGCGCGCTCGGCTGCTCGCATGTGCTCGACGGGACCGAGCCCAAACCGCTCTAGGCAGCCACCCACTGTGGGTGCTTGGCCATGATCCCGGTGAAAAGATCGGACTCGATGAGGCCGGAAAGCCATGCCTGCAGATGCGGTAGCGGCTGTCCATCGAACCAGTCGCGATCCGCATTGGCGAACTGGCGAATGAAGGGGAAGATCGCGATATCGGCAAAGCCGCGCGTGTCGCCGCACAGATAGGCCGACTGCGCCAATCGCTCGTCGAGATCGCGCAGGATCGTCAGCGCCGCGTCGCGATGGTCCGCCGGGTCCACATCGTCATAGCGGGTGGCGTACTTGTAGCGGTCGAGATGGTGCTTGAAGGCCCCGTCATTGGTCTCGACCAGCGCCGTGTCGGTACGGTCCAGCCAGCCTTCTGGATCGTTGCGCGCTAGCGCCCAGCGCATGATGTCGCGGCTTTCCTCGATCACCTCGCCCGTCTCGGTTACCAACACCGGAACGGTCCCCTTGGGCGACACCGCCAGCATTTGCGGCGGCTTGTCGCGCAACACCACCTCGCGATGCTCGTAATCCGCCCCGCTCACGCTCAGCGCCATGCGCGCGCGCATCGCATAGGGGCAGCGGCGGAAACTATAGAGGATCGGCTCAGCCATCGGTGTCGATGTCTTCCCTGCGCCCGATATGCTCCTTGCCCCGTGCCTTTGCGAGCGCCGCCTGGCGGTTCCGCTCGGCATAGCGCGCGCGCTGTTCGTCGGTACGCTCACCGTGGCACCGGGGGCAGGATACGCCCTCGATGAAGTGTTCATGCGCCATGTCCGATGCGCTCAGCGGGCGGCGACAGGCGCGGCATAGCCCATGCGTCCCTTCGACAAGGCCGTGCCCTACGCTGACACGCTCGTCGAAGACGAAGCATTCGCCGCGCCACAGGCTTTCCTGTTCGGGCACGTGCTCGAGATAGTTCAGTATCCCGCCCTTGAGGTGATAGACCTCGTCCACCCCCTCCGCGCGCGCGAAGGCGGTCGATTTCTCGCAGCGGATTCCGCCGGTGCAGAACATGGCAATCCTGGGCGTGCGGCCCTCGGCTTCCAACTTGGCCCGTTTGGCGCGAAACCATTCTGGGAATTCGCCAAAGCTGGTGGTTTGCGGATCGATTGCGCCCGCAAAGGTGCCGATCTGCACTTCGTAATCATTGCGCGTGTCGATCACGATCGTGTCGGGGTCGGAGATCAGCGCGTTCCAGTCCTCGGGCGCGACATAGGTGCCGACGCCTGCAAGCGGGTCGAGATCGGGTTGCCCCATGGTAACGATCTCGCGCTTGAGGCGGACCTTGGTGCGGTGGAACGGCAGGGTCGCCGCGCGCGATTCCTTCACCTCGATCGCGCCGCAACCGGGCAGGGCGCGGATATGTTCGATCACCGCCGCGACGCCTTCGTCGCTTCCGGCAATGGTCCCGTTGATCCCTTCCTTCGCCAGCAACAGCGTGCCACGCACCTCGTTGCTCTCACACGCGGCCAGCAGGGGCGCACGCAGCGCGGATGGGTCTTCAAACCGCGCGAACTGGTAGAGCGCGGCGATACGGATGGGGGGTAGCGACATAATGGCGCCCCGTTAGCAGGGCTTGGCCGCCGAGGCACCCCCGCCGATCAGTCGGCCTTCAAAACCACATCGGTATCGACCACAACGACATCGCTCGTCATGCGCAGATAGCGTTCGTAGTAGGGCTTGTGCGAAACGCCGACGATCGCGAGCACGCGGCGCTCGTCGCCGATCACCTGGCGCAGGTTCGCGACCATGCGCAGATTGCGGGTCTCCCAATACGCGAGATATTTGCGGCCATTATTGCCCGGCAGCGTCGATCCTGCGGCCGCACCGAAATCGCCCGCCATTGCCAGTCGAGCCGGTTCGTCGGCATTATGGCGCCGATACCATTCGAGTACCGATAGCGTGCCATCTTCGAGTTCGTTCTGCCATTCCTGATAGGCGGCCAGCCGCTTGGCAGTGGCGGGATTGTCCCAAATCTGGCGGAGGTGTTTGCCGAAGGATTCCTCGTCGATCGGCTGCCCGGCAATGTCGCCGGTGTGATCGTCCACCGGATAGACCCGTTCATGGCCGAGGCGGGCCGCCAGCCGTGCGGCGATCAGGCTGGATTCGCTCATGCGCGCCATTCGCTTTGCCAAGGTCTGGACAAGCTGGTCGGAAAGCGCGCCGCCTGCATGTCGTTCGGCTTCGGGTAGCCTGAGCCATTGGACCAGCGCCGAATTCGGATCGCTCATGGCCAGGAACAGCGCGCCCAGCTGGCGGCGCTGCGATGCCGGGCGGTCGGGGGCGGCCTCGGCCAGCAGTTCGCCGATCTCGCGGTGCGCCTGCGCCGCGCCGATGCCCAGCGCTTCACGCGCCGGTGTGGGATCGGGGCAATAGGTCTCCGCCGTGCCATCATAGGCATGCTCATAGGCGCGCAGGAAATCGCATTGCGGCCCATCGAGGCTCTCGATCGCGATTGCATCGGGCTGCCAGCCCTCGAGCCGGTCGAGCAGCGGGTTGAGCCGCTTCGTGTCGAAATTCTCGGGGAGCGAACTGAGGTGCGCGCTGCCCAGCACCAGCACTTCGCTCAGTTCGCCCCGATCCCGCGCAGCCTGATCGACGGTGGATACCGGATCGTTCGCCTCGCTTGCGATGGGCGCCGAGGGCGTCGTCGCGGCGAGCAGGGCAGCAAGAAAAATGGACATGACACTCTCCCGAAAACTCCACGGGAGGTGTCATGTCCATATAATACAGTCAAGCACGGCAGTTAGCCTTCGAAATCGCCCGGATCGGGTCCGATGCGTCCTTCGGAATCGTCGAGCGCGTCGATGCGGCTCATCTGGTCGTCGGACAGTTCAAACTTGAGCGCGGCGAAATTGGCTTCGATGTGGTCGCGGCTCGATGCCTTGGGGATGGGGCACAGCCCGTGCTGCAGGTGCCAGCACAGGATCACCGCGCTCGCAGGCTGGCCGGTTTCGCCCGCAATCGCCTCGATCGTGTCATTCTCGATGCCCGCACCCTGGCCCAGCGGCGACCAGCACTGCGTGACGATGCCGAGTTCGTCGTGCAGCTTGCGCAATTCGCGCTGCTGGAAGGTCGGGTGCAGTTCGATCTGGTTGAGCGCGGGAGTCACACCGGTCTCGTCGATGATCCGGCGCAGGTCCTGCTCGCGGAAGTTCGACACGCCGATCGACTTCGCCTTGCCTTCGTCGCGCAGTTCGATGAACGCTTTCCAGGTATCCACGAACAGGTCCTTGTCGGGGCAGGGCCAGTGGATCAGCAGCATATCGACATGGTCGCGGCCCAGCCGTTCGAGGGATTTGTCCGCCGCCTTCTTGGTGCGGTCGAAGCCCTGACTGTCGTTCCAGATCTTGGTCTGCAGGAAGATGTCCGACCAGTCGCCAACGCCTTTGCCGACACCGCCCTCGTTCTGGTAGATCGCGGCGGTGTCGATGAGCCAGTAGCCCACGTCTATAGCGGTTTTGACCGCAGCAGGTGCGTCGTCTTCGTCGATCTTGTAAGTGCCAAAGCCCAGCTGCGGCAGTTGGCGGTCGTCATTGAGCGCGAGGGTGGGGTAATCGGTCATAGAATCTCCTTTGCCCTACCAATGGATGTGCGCCCTCATGTTTCCGGCAAAGCGCCTTGCCCCGTGCCCTAGATAAGCCTAACGCCCGCGGCGTTTGATTTCCTTACATTTGCGAGAACTATCGAATGGCCAACGTCACCGTGATCGGCGCCCAATGGGGCGATGAGGGCAAGGGCAAGATCGTCGACTGGCTGGCCAGCCGCGCCGATGCCGTGGTGCGCTTCCAGGGCGGGCACAATGCCGGCCATACGCTGGTTATCGACGGCACCACCTACAAGCTCTCGCTGCTGCCCAGCGGCATCGTCTCGGGCACGCTCAGCGTGATCGGCAATGGCGTGGTGCTCGACCCCTGGGCGCTCAAGGCCGAGATCGAGAAGCTGGAAGCGCAGGGCGTCACCATCAGCGACGATAACCTTGCGGTGGCCGACAATTGTCCGCTGATCCTGCCGATCCACCGCGATCTCGACGGGCTGCGCGAAGCGGCCGCGGGATCGGGCAAGATCGGCACCACCGGACGCGGTATCGGCCCGGCTTACGAGGACAAGGTCGGCCGCCGCGCGATCCGCGTGTGCGACCTGGCGCATCTCGACCATCTCGAACCGCAGCTCGACCGGCTGTGCGCGCATCATGACGCGCTGCGCGCCGGGTTCGACCAGGACCCGGTCGATCGTGAGCAATTGCTCGCCGAACTGCGTGAGATCGCGCCCTTCGTGCTCAAATATGCGCAGCCGGTGTGGAAACGGTTGAAGAAGGTCCGCAAGGCCGGCGCCAAGATCCTGTTCGAAGGCGCGCAGGGCGTCCTGCTCGATATCGACCACGGGACCTATCCCTTCGTCACCAGCTCGAACACGGTCAGCGGCACGGCTGCGGCGGGCAGCGGGCTGGGGCCCAATGCCACCGGCTTCGTGCTTGGCATCGTCAAGGCCTACACCACCCGCGTCGGCAGCGGTCCCTTCCCGACCGAGCTCGATGACGAGGTGGGCAAAGGCATTGGCGAGCGCGGCCATGAATTCGGCACGGTCACCGGGCGCCAGCGCCGCGTCGGCTGGTTCGATGCCGTGCTGGTGCGCCAGACCTGCGCGATCAGCGGCGTGACCGGGATCGCGCTGACCAAGATCGACGTGCTCGACGGGCTCGACGAAGTGAAGATCTGCACCGGCTATCGCCTCCATGGCAAGATCATGGACTATTTCCCGAGCCACGCCGCCGACCAGGCCGCGGTCGAACCGATTTACGAAAGCATGGAAGGCTGGCACGAATCGACCGCCGGGGCACGCAGCTATGCCGATCTGCCCGCCAATGCAGTGAAGTATATCCAGCGCGTGCAGGAACTGATCGAAACGCCGGTGGCGCTGGTGTCGACCAGTCCCGAGCGCGACGACACGATCCTGATGCGCGATCCGTTTATGGATTGATGGGAAATCCGCGCTATGGTGGCGACACCATGCGCGTTCTCGCCGCCTTCCTCGCTGCCCTGTTTGCCGCCGCCGCGCTGCCGGTTTCGACGGCGGAGGCGCAGCAGGCGCGGCCGGGTGAGCGGGCCGATTTCGTCCTGATCGACAAGTCCGAGCGCACGCTGTGGGTCTATCAGGGCGGTCGCGCGATCCGCACCTATTCGGGCCTGCAATATGGCGATGCGCCGCAAGGCCACAAACGCTTCCAGGGTGACGAACGCACACCCGAGGGGCGGTATAGGATTACCTACGGCAATGAGCAGTCGAGCTATTATCTCAGCCTGCACATCGATTATCCCAATGCGCGCGACCGTGCCTATGCGCGTTCGCGCGGGCGGTCGCCGGGCGGGCTGATCTTCCTCCACGGCCAGCCCAACGGCCTGCCTTACGAAACGCGGATTCCCGGCGACTGGACCGATGGCTGCATCGCGCTGTCGAACGCGGAGATCGCCGAGCTGTGGAGCCTGATCCCCGATGGCACGCCGATCGAGATCCGTCCCTAGCCGCGCTTTTCCTCCAGCATTGCGACCTGCAGCTGGAGCCGCTTCACTTGCGCCAGCAACGTCAGCATGTTCATTCGCGCGAACATCCATTCCTTGAGGAAGCCCTGCATCACCAGCAGTGCGATACAGGTCAGTCCCCAGCCAACCAGCGCCTCGATGCTTGCGAAGGTCAGCGCGCGGTAGAAGGAATAGGCGAGCGCCACGCCGATCACGATTGCGGTGGCAAAGCTCACTTTGGCCCAGCCGCCCAGCGGACCGCGCATGCTGTCGCCGATTTGCTGGAACATCCCGCGGTCGGGATCGAGCGCGGCGAGGAAAGCTTCGTCATCCGCGTCGAGCGCGCCGCGGATACGGGTGTCGATATCGGTCATGTGTCGTCTCCGGATAGGGCCGCCTTCAGCTTACGGCGGGCATGAAAGAGGCGCGTCTTGGCGGTACCCAGCGGCACCTCCTGCACCTCGGCGATTTCGGCGAGGGTCAGCCCCTCGACGAAGAACAATTGCGCGGCGAGCCGCTGGTCCGCCGGCAGCGCGGCGAAGGCCTGCCGAATGGCCAGCGCGTCATCCGCCGCAGCGGGAAGCACGGGTTCGTCCTCGCTTTCGCCCCGGCGCGTGCGGTCGGCCTGCATCCGCCGGATCCGATCGGCGCAGCGCCGGCGCAGGATGCCGAAGGCCCAGGGGGCAAACCGCGCCGGGTCGCGCAAACCCGCAATATTGCGCAGGATCGACAGCCATGCCTCCTGCACCGCCACCAGCGCCGCTTCGTCATCGCCAAGCAAGCGGCGCGCGGTTCGTGCCAGCCGCGGCTGCCAGCGGATCGCCAACCGTTCGCCCGCGCGCCGGTCGCCCTTCTGCACCAGCGTGACGAGCAGCTCGTCATAGAGCCGCCCGGTATCGGGTGATGAGGCTTCGTTAGCTGCCATGATCCGATAGTCGCAGCAGCAGCGCGAAAGGTTCAATCGTGATGTGGAATTTTTCCCGCCTTCTTGACGTGATCCACATTTGTTCTCATCCTGTTCCCGTATTCCAGCGAAGGAGGGCGAGTCGATGGCGGCGAATTTCGATTATGAACCGGTGCGCGATGCCGCCGGGTGCCAGCTGGCGGTGACCGTGCTCGCCGACCGCGCGCATATCCGCGCCGAAATGCGCGAGGATGCGGCCGCGGCGGGATTCCGCATACGCGAATGCTGCAGTCTCGAGGAATATGCGCAGGGGCCGCTCGGCGCGCTGGGCGATCTTGTGCTGGTCGATTGCGCGGAAGCGAGCGCGGATGCGCTGGCGCTGCTGTCGCGGCTCGACATGCGCGGGGGGAAGGCAGGCGCGCAGCTTGTGGTCTCCACCACCATGGGTGCGCTCGACAGCGTGTTCGGCTGTTTCTCGATGTCGGCACCGCAAATCCTCGTCGATCCGGGCCGTGCCGAGCGCATCATCGCGATCGGCCGCGTGCTGGCGCGGGTGCCCAATCTGCGCCTGCGCGAAATGGGCGAGGAAGACCGGCTGATGCTGCTCCGCCTGACCGAGCAGGTTGGGCAGATCGCCGAACGGCTCGAACAATTGTCCCCCGGACAGCGCGAAGGCGGCGGTGCGTTCCGCTTCGAATCGCCCGCACCTGCGTGGCGCGGGGAGGGAGAAGACTACAAAGTCGCGCAAGACGGAACCGATCGCCCGCGTCTTCCCGAGGCGGCGGTGCTGCGCAAGCTGATCAAGGCGCGCCAGCTGCGGATGCGTTTCCTCGATGCCGAGCTGTTTGCCGATCCGGCGTGGGATATCCTGCTCGATCTCGCCGCTGCGCGGGCCGAGCGGCAGCAGGTCTGCGTTACCTCGCTATGTATCGCCGCCGGGGTGCCCGCGACCACCGCCCTGCGCTGGATCGGGCAGATGGTCGATGCCGATCTGCTGGTGCGCGTATCCGATCCGCATGACCGCCGCCGCGCCTATATCGCGCTGGCGGACAATACGGCCGATGCATTGGCGCGTTATTTCGCGGCAGTCGGCGCGACCGAACTCGCGGTCGTCTAACCGCGCCGCAACAATACGGTCAGCCCGCTCGCGGGTGGCTCTGAAGGAAGCGGCTGGCGCACCGCATCGGCGCGCGCGCGGACCAGTATCGCTTCGGCAATCGCGGGATCGTGCAGCACTGTATCGGCCTGGCCCAGCGCGCGTGCCTGCCGGATGGTCAAATCTTCGGGGTCGTCGCTGGTGAGCGTGAATTCGAGCACGCGCTTCTCTTCGGCGGCTGTCTTGCCCTCCAGCCATGTCTCCACCGCGTCCGCGCTGCCGGGTTCGAACGGATCGAGTGCGCCACCTTCCTGAAGCGCGGCATCTATCGCGCGCCGCCGGCTGTCGCCATCGGGATAGCGCCCGCGGATCCGCTCGCGCGCCGCGCTCAGCGCACTGGCCAGCGCGCCCAGCGATTGCGGCAGGATCGCTTCGAGCCGCAGCCGCAAGTGCTTTGCCAGTCCGGCAGAGGCACCGCCCGTGCTCACCGCCACCAGCACCGGGTCGCGGTCGAGCAGGCTGGGAAGGGTAAAATCGCACAATTCGGGCCGGTCGGCGACATTGACCAGCAGACCCGCGCGCTTGAGCCGCAGTGCCGCGGCCTCGGCCGCACGGGGGTTATCCAGCGCGACGAAGGCCAGCGCCGCATGATGCGCTTCGGTTTCGGTACAGGGAATTCCGCCCGCGCGTTCGACTAGCCGCGCTTTCGCGCCCGCCATGTCGCCATCGCCGACCACCACGACGCGCCGCCCGGCGATCCGGTGGAACAGCGGCAGGCTATGCATCGCGGTATCGAATCAGTCGAGCCATTCGGGCACGCGTTCGGCATCCATGATCGCGCTGGCGGCGATCCGGTCGGCGACCACTGCATAGCGATCGCCATCGACCAGCGTTTCCGCCACGAAGCCGCGTGAATTGTAAGACGAAGCCATCGTCGCGCCATAGGCGCCGGCAGTGCGGAACACCGCCAGATCGCCCGCCACCAGCGCATCGCAATCGCGGTCCATCGCGAAGGTATCGCCGGTTTCGCAGATCGGCCCGACGATATGCGCGGTCATCCGCTCGCCGCTGGGTTCGACCGCATCGAAATCGTGCCACGCGCCGTACATGGCGGGGCGCGCAAGATCGTTCATCGCCGCATCCACCACCACGAAAGGCGGGCCGTTGCCGCTGCGCTTGGCGCGGATCACCCGGGTCAGCAGCACGCCGGCATTGCCCGCGATCACGCGGCCCGGCTCGAACGCGAGGCGGACGTCCCAATCCTTCGTGACGCGCGCGACCATGGCGCCATATTCGGCCGGGGAGGGCAGTTCTTCGCCCGCCTTATAGGGTACGCCCAGCCCGCCGCCGAGATCGGCGTGGGTGACAGTGCAGCCGCGCGCGCGCAACTCTGCGATCAGCGCGCCGACCTTGCCGAAGGCGGTCTCGAGCGGCTCGAGCGTCGACAGCTGGCTGCCGATATGCACCGCCACGCCGCGCATATCGAGACCGTCCTCTTCGGCCAGACGGGCATAGATTTCCGCCGCCCGGTCGAGCGGTACACCGAACTTGTTCTCGCGCTTGCCGGTCGAGATTTTCTCATGCGTGCGCGCATCGACATCGGGATTGACGCGCAGAGCGCAGGCGGCGCGCTTGCCGTGCCGTGCCGCGATGGCGGCAAGCTCGTAGCCCTCTTCCTCGCTCTCGATGTTGAACTGGCCGATGTCCGTATCGAGCCCCTGAAGCAGCTCGGCATGGGTCTTGCCGACGCCCGAGAAAACGATGTCCTCGGGCTTCATCCCCGCGGCCAGCGCGCGGGTCAGCTCGCCGCCCGAAACGACGTCGGCACCGTAACCTTCATTGGCCAGTATCTTGAGCACGGCGAGGTTGGGATTGGATTTCACCGCAAAGGCGATATGCGGGTCTTTGAGCTTGCCGAGCGCCTCGCGGAACACGCGCGCATGCCGTTCCAGCGTCGCGCGCGAATAGATATAGACCGGCGTCCCGACCTCTTCGGCAATACGCGGCAGCGGCACGCCCTCGGCATGCAATACGCCGTCTCTCAGCTCAAAATGATCCATGGGCACCGCCTCTGCCCAAAGCCCCGCTGCATGTCGAGCAAGGCTTGCTTGCGGTGTTGAAATTACTCGGGCGGAAGCTCGAAAGGGTCATCCTCGCGTTCTTCCGAACGGGTGCGCAATTCCACGCTGCGGTCGGGCGCGGCAGTGGGTTCGAGCGCGAGCAATTCGTCCGCTGTCGGCTGCACCGCCGCGCCATAGGGCGCGGGCGGGAGGGCGGTCCCTTCGACCGGCTGAAGCGCCGATTTCTGCCCGCAGGCGCCGAGCATCACGAAAGCGGCAAGGGCGACCCGTTTGCGCATCAAACCTCCATGCCGAGACGCTGTTTCGCCGCGGCTACCTGCTGCCTTACGCGAACCGGCGCGGTCCCGCCATAGGATGCGCGCGCGGCCACCGAGGCATCGACCGACAGCGCATCGAACACGCGCGCGTCGATGCGGCGGTCGATCCGCTGGAGATCATCGATCGACAATCCGTCGAGCGCGACGCCCTGCTCGTCCGCCAGCTTGACCGCGGCGCCCGTGATATGGTGCGCTTCGCGGAAGGGAATGTCCGCCTGCCGCACCAGCCAGTCGGCCAGATCGGTCGCGGTGGCGTGGCCCGCTTCGGCGGCCTTGCGCATCCGGGCGGTCTCGAATCCGCTATCGGCGACCATGCCCGCCATCGCGGCAAGGCTCAAATCGATCAGCCCCGCGGCTTCGAACACCGGCGGCTTGTCGTCCTGCATGTCCTTGGAATAGGCGAGCGGCAGGCCCTTCATCGTCACCATCAGCGCGGTCGCACAGCCGATCACCCGCCCCGCGTGCCCGCGCACCAGTTCGGCGGCATCGGGATTGCGTTTTTGCGGCATGATCGAACTGCCGGTCGACAGCGTGTCGGGCAGTTTGACGAAGCCGAAGGGCTGGCTCGCCCAGATGATGAATTCCTCGGCCAGCCGGCTGAGATGGAGCGCGCACTGGCTCGCCGCCATGAGGTAATCGAGCGCGAAATCCCGGTCCGACACGGCATCGAGGCTGTTGCGCGTGGGCTGCGCGAAGCCGAGCGCCTCGGCGGTCATGTCGCGGTCGAGGTCGAAGCCGGTGCCCGCCAGCGCAGCCGAGCCCAGCGGGCATTCGTCCATCCGCGCCAGCGCATCGGCGAAGCGCGAGCGGTCGCGCATCAGCATTTCGAAATAGGCGAGCAAATGGTGGCCCAGCGTGACCGGCTGCGCGGTCTGCAGATGGGTGAACCCGGGCATGATGCTGTCGGCATGTTCCTCTGCGCGCGTAATCAGCGCCCCGAGCACCGCCTCGATCCCCGCCATGGCGCGCCGGTTGGCGGTACGCACCCACATGCGGAAATCGGTCGCCACCTGGTCGTTGCGGCTGCGTGCGGTGTGCAGCCGCCCGGCAACCGCGCCGACCACTTCGGTCAGCCGCGCTTCCACGGTCATGTGGATGTCTTCGAGATCCCAATCCTCGGGCACGCCGTCGCGTTCGTACTCCGCCGCGATCTGCTGCAGGCCATTGTCGATCGCCTCGGCATCTGCGCCGCTGACGATGCCCTGCTTCGCAAGCATCGCGACATGCGCGCGGCTGCCTGCGATATCCTCGCGCCACAACGCCTTGTCGAAGGGGATCGAGGCGTTGATTTCGCGCATGATCGCGCTAGGCCCTTCGGCGAACCTGCCGCCCCACATACTGTTGGAGCCTTTTGTGTCCCGATTGTCGTTCACGCTTGCACTCGTCCTCGGCCTTGCTGTCGCGGGCTGCGATAGGGGCGCACCCGATGCGGCGCAAGAAAGCAGCGCTTCATCCGCGCCAACCGCGCAGATCGACCCGAGCGAGGCGGGCACGCCCATGCCTGCGATGATGGTCAGCGATCCGGCAGGGCGCACGCTCAATCTCGGTACGCTGCGCGGGACGCCGGTGCTGCTCAATTTGTGGGCCACCTGGTGCGCGCCCTGCGTCAAGGAAATGCCGCTGCTCGACGCGCTGGCGAGCGAATATGACGGGCGCCTCAGGGTGCTGACGGTCAGCCAGGACATGCAGGGGGCCGCAGTGGTCGAACCGTTTTTCGCGGCGGGCGGCTATGCGAGGCTAGAACCGTGGATGGACCCGGACAATGAACTCGGCTTCACGCTCGGCGGCGGGGTGATGCCGACCACGGTGCTCTACGATGCTACGGGGGAGGAGGTCTGGCGCGTGCAGGGCGATTACGACTGGTCGGGCGAAGAAGCCCGCGCCGCCATCGACGCGGCGATCGCGGAGTAATCGGGTAGGTCGAGCCCCAGAATTGGTAGCGGGAAACCGAACAAACCGCTCATGAGATTTGCCTGCAGCCTGGCCACGGGGCCGAAGCCGGACAGCGGCGCGACGATGCGATCACGTAGCCACGGCCAGAGCGCATCGTCCGACTGGAACAGCGGAGTGAAGGCGTAGGTAATCGCCTGATAGAGATCGACATGGTCGCGCCGCCAGCCGGCCGACAGGCGCAGACCTTGGCGTAAGCAATGCCCTTCGCGCAGGCCGGCAGCGAGGCTCCAGGCATCGAGCAGCGCCATGTTCGCCCCTTGCCCAAGTTGCGGGCTGGCCGAATGCCAGGCATCGCCGATCCGAACGAACCGCTCGCGGTAGGGGCGATGCGCGCTGCGATGCGCATAGCGCGCGAAGGTGAGATCCTCGTGTGAACCGATTCGGTCGAGTAGGAATTCGATTTCGGGCCAAAGTTCGAGGACGTCTGCCTTCCAGCGTTCAATGGGGTTGTTGCACCACTGCGCATGGCCCTTACGCCTGAGCGACCAGAAAAAGGCAGCCTCCTGTGGCAGGCCTTCCCCGCGCGATCCGATCGGTAGCACGCCTGCCATTTGCGATGCGCGGCGATAGCGCTGTTCAAGGAGGTTCTTGGCATAAGGATCGCCCGGCTCGACCGGTATGGTGGCCCACAATGCGCCGAAAGGCAGCAAGCCGTGGTTGTTGCCAAATTCGATACTAGAGGACCAGCCGCTGGCATCGACGACCAAATCGAAGCGGTCCGACAGGCTGCCATCGGCAAACAACAGTCTCCGGGCGGCGCTCACGAGTTTTGTGTCGCGCACTTCGTGCCCGGTCCGGATCGCAATACCGGCCGCCCGCACCTCCTCGTAGAGCACACCGAACAGGCTCGCGCGGTGAATGCCGATACCGAAAGCCTCGCCTTTGCCGAGCTTCGCATAGGGAGCATCGAGCGCGGTGCGGCCATGTTCCTGCATGCCGAAAAGCGCATCGATCCGCGCGCCGCGAGTGGCCGTTGCATGCGCGAGCCCCATCGCATCAAGCACGGCCATGCCCGAGGGCTGCAGCATCAGTCCCGAGCCGAGCGGCTTTGGTTCGTTGAACCTTTCGAAAAGGGTGACGGCATGGCCGTCCGTATTGAGCAGCAATGCCGCTGCGAGCCCTGCCGGACCGCAGCCGATGATCGCGATGTCGTAGGTCTGGCGGATGCCCCTCTCCCGCACCTGATCCCAAGATGCTCAGGCCCTTCGCTTGCGCTCGGGAGTTTCCGCGCTGGCGGAGATGGTGGGCGCTGACGGGCTCGAACCGCCGACCCTCTCGGTGTAAACGAGATGCTCTACCAACTGAGCTAAGCGCCCCCTGTTCATTGGGGTGGATGCGCACATAGCGGCTGTTCCCTGAAAATCAATTGCCGAGAACGTCGCCGGGCCGCTATTCGCCGCGCCATGACCAAGCTTACCGTCCTCGCCACCGGCGGCACGATTGCCGGGATCGCCGGTTCTGCCATCGCGCATGACTATCGGTCGGGCGAGATCGGGATCGAGGATTATCTCGAAAAGGTCGGCGGGCTGGGGCTCGAGGCCGAATTGTCGGGCACGCAAATCGCCAATATCGATTCGGCCGATATCGGGCCGGCGGTGTGGCAGGCCTTGCACACCGCCGCGATGGCCGCGCTGTCGGACCCGGCCTGCGATGGCATCATCGTCACTCACGGCACCGATACGCTGGAGGAAACCGCTTTCCTGCTCGATCTGACGCTGCCGGGGAACAAGCCCGTGGTGGTGGTCGGCGCGATGCGGCCCGCCGATGCGGTGGGCTATGACGGGCTGCGCAATTTTGCCAATGCGGTGCGCGTGGCGAGCGATCCCGATGCCGCGGGGCGCGGGGTGCTGGTGGTGATGGGCGACCGCGTGTTCGGCGCGCGCGACGTCTACAAGGTCCGCACCCGCGGGACCGAGGCGTTTCGCGGTTTTCCTCGCGAATCGGTCGGACTGGTTACGCCCGCTTCGCTCGAATGGTTCGGCGCGCCCTGGCGCAGCGGGACCGAGGCCGCTTTCGTCTGGTCCGATGAGCTGCCCGAGGTGGTGATCCTCTATGTTTATGCCGGTCTGGATGCTGCCGGGCTTTCGCGCCAACTCGCCGAAAGCACGCGCGGTATCGTGGTCGCCGGGGTAGGCGAGGGCAATATGCCCGAGAGCGTTCGGCAGGAACTGGCGCGGCTGGTAGCGCGCGGCGTCTGCGTCGTCCGCGCGAGCCGGGCGGACGAAGGGCTGGTCGATCGCGAGCCCGAGGATGCCGCCAATGGCTTCGTCGCGGCGCGGGCGCTCAACCCGCAAAAGGCGCGTATCCTGCTGCAATTGCTGATCGCCAGCGGCGAGCGCAATCCCGCCGCCATCCAGCGCGCCTTCAACGGGCGTTAAGGCCCCCTCTTCTTAAGAGGAGGGGGTTGGGGGTGGTGGCGACGCGCCAGCGTCGCGCTTGCCGCTATCACCACCCCACTGCGACTAGGCTCGCCTGCGGCTTGCCAAGTCTCGTTGCCCCTCCTCTGAAGAGGAGGGGGCATGTTCGTAGATCAGCCCTGCGGCATCACGAGATATTTCTCGCCGGTCTTCATCTGCCGATAATCGAGGATCGCATCCTTGGTCAGCATGCCTTCGAGATCGACCTTGGTCTTGTAACCGCTGGCGAAGGTGGTGGTGAGGTTGTCGAGCACGCGCTTGCGCATCCGCATCACCGTTTCCATTCCCGCACTCTGCAGGAACGGCGTCAGCAGCCAGCCCGAGAGCGTCCAGCCGAAGCCGTAGCTGGGCGTCAGCGTGGTCGGTCCGAAGTCGAGGCGGCCATAGATGAACATCCGCTTCTGCTGGTTCGAGCCATAGCGCGAATATTCGGTCATCTTGCCGACCGCGACCTGTTCCATCGCCTTGAAGCAGGTGTCGACCATCTTGCCGCCGCCGATCGGATCGAAGCCGTAGAAAGCGTCGGTATCGTCGATCGCCGCCTTGAGCTGATCGAGAAAATCTTCGTCGGAGGAATTCACGACATGCGTCGCGCCCTGGCTCTTTAGCAGCTGGGCCTGCTCGTCCTTGCGCACGATATTGACGAGACCCATGCCGTCCTCGAGGCAGATGCGGTTGAGCATCTGGCCGAGGTTGGACGCTCCGACGGTGTGCAGGATCGCCTTGTGTCCGTCCATCCGGGCGTTCTCGACGAAGCCGAGCGCCGTCATCGGATTGACGAAGCTCGACGCGCCGGCTTCGGCGCTGTGATCGCCAAGCGGCAGGCACATCGCAGCATCGGCAATCGCATATTCGCTGTAGGCGGTGCCGGGTACGCAGGCGACCCGCTGGCCCATCAGCGCCTTGGCCATGTCCGAATCGCCCGTAGCGACGACCGTGCCTGCGCCTTCATTACCCGCGGGCAGGCGCTGGCCATGGCGGGCTTTCTGGCCCGAATTGAACGGCTCGGGCATCTTGGCGACGACCTTGCCGGGCGAATACTCGGCATTCTCGAAATCGGCCGCGCCGGTCAGGATCGCGAGGTCCGACGGGTTGATCGGCGCCGCTTCCATCTTGACCAGCACCTGATTGCCGGTGGGATCGGGAAATTCGCTCTGCGCGATCTCGACGGTCAGCGTACCGTCGCTTTCAAGAGTGGTGAAAAGCTGCTTTCCGGTGGTGGTCATCTACATTCTCCCAATTCGATTCTCGACCGATTGCGCCTATCGCTAGGCGCGCTCGTGGCGCTTGGCTAGGGTGACGTTGGGTCAAGCATCGGTCGCCTTTTCCCGCGTGAGTTCTGCCATCACGATCATGATCGCCCAGACACCAAGTGTGGGCTGGAGTTGCGGGACCTCCGCGCGCGCCACTCCAGCGAATTCGAGCAGGAACGGTAGGAACACGATACTGGCTGCCGTCACTAATGCGTAAAACAGCGTATATTCGGTTGATCCGAGATAGAGGATCATCACCACAACGAAGGCGCTGATAAACAGAAGACCTGCGAAATCGAGTGGCGGAAGGCCCTCGGCGCCGGCGAGGACGAATCCCAAGACCGCGCCAAAAACAATATTTATTCCATTGATATTGGCGCGATACTCGCGCTCGGTAATTCTGAAGCTTAGTGGGATTTTGTACCACTTTGCCATGTTTAGTCCCCTGCGTCCGTGCCGTAGCTGGCGCTTACGAAATACAGGCCATGCGGGGGGGCATTCAATCCCAATTCCTGTCGGTCGCGCGCGGCCAGCGCTTCGGCCATGCGCTCCTCGGGCCAGCGATCCATGCCGACCAGCGCGAGGCAGCCGACCATCGAACGAACCTGATGATGCAGGAAGCTACGCGCTGCGGCATGCACGCGCACTTCCGCGCCCATGGGCGTCGCCACCTGCTCGACATCGAGCCGGTCGAGCGTCTTCACCGGGCTGTCCGACTGGCAATGGACCGAACGGAAAGTGGTGAAATCGTGCAGGCCGACCAGCGCCTGCGCCGCGCGGTGCATGGCCTGCACGTCGAGTTCCTGTGGCACCTGCCACAGGCGGCCGCGTTCCAGCGTCAGCGGCGCGCGGCGGTTGGCGATGCGATAGACATAGGACCGACCGGTGCAGGAAAAGCGCGCATGCCAGTCGTCGGGGACGATCGCGCAATGCGTCACCGCGACGGGATCGGGGCGGAGGTGCGCATTGAGCGCCTCCATCAGGCGGTAAGGCTTGATGTCCTTCTCAACGTCCAGATGGCTGCGCATCGCGATCGCATGCACGCCCGCATCGGTCCGGCCGGCGCTGTGCAGCCGCACCTCCTCGCCCAGCACACGATAGGCCGCTTCCTCGACCGCCTGCTGGACGCTCGGACCGTCCTTCTGTCGCTGGAGGCCGAAAAAGGGGGTCCCGTCGAATTCGAGAGTTAGCGCGAAACGGGTCATCGGCGGACCATTCTCCCTACACCCGTCATTCCCGCGCAGGCGACAATCCAGCTGACGATCGCGGCAGCCGAGAAGGTATCTGGACCCCCGCCTGCGCGGGGGTGACGGACAAGGTCGGCAGTCATTCGAGGATCGTGCTCGGCACCACTGCATTGCCGCGCAGGAAGGTGTCCCGGTCCATCTTCGGCTTGCCCGCGCGTTGCAGTTCGAGCGGACGGATCGCCCCCTCGCTGCATGCGATCCTCAGCCGATCGTCCAGCACTTCTCCGGGTTTGCCCGATCCTTCGACCATCTCGGCGCGCAAGAGTTTCACCCGCTGGCCATCGAGTTCGAACCATGCCCCGGGAAAGGGCGAGAGACCGTGGACATGCCGGACCACCTCCACCGCTGGACGATCCCAGTCGATCCGCGCCTCGGCCTTGTCGATCTTGGCGGCATAGGTCGCATCGGCATCGTCCTGCGAGACCGGCACGTGGATTTTGAGGTCGCGCAAGGTGCCGACCATCAGTTGCGCGCCGAGTTCGGCCAGTTCCCCGGTTAGCTCGCCTGTGGTCTTGTCCTCGATCGGGGTGCGTGCCATCGCCAGCATCGGACCGGTGTCGAGCCCGGCCTCCATCTGCATGATCGTGACGCCGGTCACATTGTCTCCCGCCATCACCGCGCGGTGGATCGGCGCGGCCCCGCGCCAGTGCGGCAGGATCGAGGCATGGACGTTGAGGCAGCCATGCCGCGGTGCATCGAGGATCGGCTGCGGCAGGATCAGCCCGTAGGCGGCCACAATCGCGATATCTGCATCGAGCGCGGCAAATGCCGTCTGCTCCTCTGCCGGTTTCAGTGACTTGGGATGCCGTACCTCGATCCCCAGATCGCTGGCGCGCTGGTGTACCGGGGTGGGGGTCAGTTCGCGCCCGCGCCGGCCGCCGGGGCGGGGCGGCTGGGTATAGACGCAGACCACCTCATGCGCCGCATCGACCAGCGCCTGCAGCGTCGGCACTGCGAAATCGGGCGTTCCCATGAAGATTATGCGCATGACTGGGCTGGTGGCCTTTCTCTGTTCCGCTGCGGCCCCTATCTGTCGCCCCATGGCATCGCAAGAGATCGAAACCCTCGCCGCGGCACTGGCGCGGCTACCCGGCCTCGGACCGCGTAGCGCACGGCGCGCGGTGCTGTGGTTGGTGAAACGGCGCGAAAGCGCGCTGCCCGCACTGCTCGAAGCGCTGGCCACGGTAGGCGAGGCGCTGGTCGAATGCGAGACCTGCGGCAATGTCGACACTACCAACCCCTGCGGTATCTGCGCCGACCCGCGGCGCGATCCGAAGGCGCTCTGCGTGGTCGAGGATGTCGCCGATCTGTGGGCGCTCGACCGCGCCAAGCTGTTCACCGGCAAATATCACGTGCTGGGCGGAAAGCTGTCCGCGCTCGACGGCGTGCGGCCCGAAGACCTCAATATCGCGCAATTGCTGGCACGCGTGGAGGCGGGCGGGGTGGACGAAATCGTGCTCGCCATGAATGCCACCCTCGAAGGACAGACCACCGCGCATTACCTCGCCGAACGGCTGGAGGAATTCCCGGTCCGCATCACGCAGCTCGCGCATGGCCTGCCGGTGGGCGGCGAACTCGACTATCTCGACGAGGGCACGCTGGCGCAGGCGCTGCGGGCAAGAAGGCCGATGGGGTAGGTTTTTGTCGGCAGCGCCTTCGACCTCCTTCGAAGGCTTGCGGCACCGGCCCACTCCCCCACCCGGCCACCCACGGCACGGTATCTTATGGGTGGCCGGGTGGGGGAGTGGGCCGGTGCCGCCCCAAGCGAAGCGCGGAGGCGCTTCCTGCACGCAACGAACAATTGAAGAATCCGCATAGCGCGACTATCTGGCAACCCATGGCTATCCGTGAAATCCTCGAAGTGCCGGATCCCCGGCTCAAGACCGTGTCCGAACCCGTCACCGAATTCGGCGACGAGCTGAACGAGCTCGTCGCCGACATGTTCGAAACCATGTATGCCGCGCCCGGCATCGGCCTTGCCGCGATCCAGGTCGGCGTGCCCCAGCGCGTGCTGGTGATCGACCTTCAGCCCGAGGATACCGAAGCCGAGCCCGAGCCGTGCGATCACGACGGGCACGAGCATGTGCACTATCCGACGATCAAGGAACCAAGGGTGTTCGTGAACCCGGTAATCCTCGATCCGGCGGAAGACCTCGCCAGCTATCAGGAAGGCTGCCTGTCGGTCCCCGATATCTTCGCCGATGTTGACCGCCCGGCGACCTGCCGCGTGCGCTATCAGGACCTTGAGGGCGAAACGCATGAAGAGGATATGGAAGGCCTGATGGCCACCTGTATCCAGCACGAGATGGACCATCTCGAAGGCATCCTGTTCATCGACCACCTCAGCCGCCTCAAGCGCAACATGGCGCTCAAGAAGCTGAAAAAGCTGCGCGAAGCGGCTTAATCCCCCGCTGCTCCCCCAACCTTGGCGTCATCCCCGCGAAGGCGGGGATCCAGCTAACTTTGCGTTCTTCCGAGAGGTCAGCTGGGCCCCTGCCTGCGCAGGGGCGACGCATGTGTTGATTGTGGCGATGTGCATCTAGCGTTCCCTCTCCGTTCTGCGTAGGATCGCGTCATGGATCCGACCCTTATCGCCATCATCGTGCTCGTCCTTGGCCTTGGGCTGGGATATTTCCTCGGTCACCGCTTGGGCTCCGCGCCGGTCAAGGACTGGCAGGCCCGTCATGGCGAGCGGGATGCGGAGGCGAAGGAACTCGACGCAAAGTTCCGCAAGGCGATCGTCGATCTGGAAAATGCCACGGTCCGCGCCGAGCGCGCCGACGCGCTCGACGGCGAATTGCGCGAGACGCGCCGCCAGCACGAGGCCGTGCTCGAGGAAATGCGCCGCACCAACGGGACGCTCAGCGCCGAGCTTGCGACGCTGAAGGAAAAGACCGCCAATTTCGACGAGCAGAAACGCTTGCTGATCGAAGCGCGCGAGGAAATGCTCAAGGAATTCCAGAACACCGGTTCGGCGGTGCTGACCAAGGCGCAGGATGCGTTTCTCGAGCGCGCGACCGAGCGGCTGGGGCATTCGGAAAAGACCTCCGAAGCCAAGATCCGCGAATTGCTGCAGCCGGTGGGCGACCGGCTCAAGAAATACGAGGACCAGGTCGCCGCGCTGGAGGAAAAGCGCACCAATGCCTTCTCCTCGCTCGCAGCGCAGATCGAACAGATGCGGCTGGGCCAGGAAGAGGTCCGGCGCGAGGCGCAGCGTCTCGGCAATTCCCTGACCAATGCCCCCAAGGCGCGCGGGCGCTGGGGCGAGCGGGCGTTGCAAAACGTGCTCGAGCAATGCGGCCTATCCGAACACACCGATTTCATTCTCGAGCATTCGATCGAGACCGACGAAGGCCGCCTGCGCCCCGATGCGGTGGTCCATGTTCCGGGCCAGAAGAAGCTGGTGATCGACGCCAAGGTTTCGCTGAACGCCTACCAGGCCGCGTTCGAAGCCGATGACGAGAACGAGCGTGTGCGGCATCTCGACCTGCACGCGAAATCGATGCGCGGCCACGTGCAGACTTTGGGATCGAAGAGCTATCAGAGCCAGTTCGACGACACGCCCGATTACGTGGTCATGTTCGTTCCCGGCGAGCATTTCGTTGCCGCTGCGCTGGAGCATGACCCGGAGTTGTGGGACTTCGCGTTTCGCAACAAGGTGCTGCTCGCCACCCCCACCAACCTAGTTGCGATTGCGCGTACCGTTGCACAGGTCTGGCGGCAGGACACAATCGCCCAGGAAGCGGTCGAGATCGGCAAGGCGGGTGCGGAGCTCTACGACCGCCTCGCGGTCGCGGCCGAGCATATGAAACGCGTCGGCGGCGGACTCGAAACCGCGGTCAACAATTATAACAAGTTCGTCGGCAGTTTCGAGCGCAATGTGCTCTCTGCCGGGCGCCGCCTGCATGAAAAGGGTATCGAGATCGGCAAGCGCGAGATCGACGAGGTGCCCCAAGTCGAAGCGACCCCGCGTTACAACGCCGAAGATGCCGCGCAGATTGAGGACGGACGCGAGGCTGCGGAGTAGGGCGCTACTTCAGACGGCGCGCATTGCGGCTGGCTTGGCCCGCGCAAGCCGATTGGCGAGGAACGTCCGGACGGGCTTGTCGTACCATGCATCGAGCGCAAGTGCGGCGGGCACCAGCAGCGCCGCGATAACCAGCCGGGCGAGTGGGTCGTCGGCCAGCGCGATGATCGGCACATGGATGCAATAGAGCGGGTAGGACAGCGCACCCATCCGTCGCCATAGCGGCTGGAACGGCATCTCCATGCGCATACCGAGCCAGACGATTGCGGGCAGGCCGAACAGGATCGCCGCCGTGTCCCACAGCGCGCGGTCGGGTCCGCCGAAATAAGTCATGGCAAGGAGCGCGGCAGGCAGCAGCAATGCCAGCCGGCTGGTGCGCCGGACCGGCGCTGCCTGCGCATGCCAGCGATAGATCAGCATACCCGCGGTGAAGGAGTAGAGCGTACGCGGGACCGCCCATCCGGCCCCGTCCCAATGCGAGCCGAGCTCGCGTGGCCACGGGCCCGACAGGATCGCGAAGGCGAGCAGCAATCCCGAAACCACAGCGACCATCCCCAGCTTGCGGGTCGATAGTCCCACGAGGACCAGCGCGAAGGCGATATTGGCGAGCACTTCGGCGAGCAGTGACCAGAACGGCGGGTTGGTCGGAAACAGGCTCAGTCCCATGACATCTGGGACCAGCAAGAGGATGTTGGGATTGCCGCCATGCAGGATAATGCCGAGCAGGCCGCCGATGAACATCATCGGGTAGAGCCGGGCAAAGCGGGCCTTGGCAAAGGCGCGGAACGCCAGCCCGTCTGCGAACCGCTTTCCAAAGGCCAGCGCGATCACGAAGCCACTGAGGCAGAAGAAGAAATCGACTGCCAGGTAGCCGCCGGGCATGTAACCAAGCGAAACGTGAAACAGCATGACTGCGATAGCCGCAATGCCGCGTAATCCGTCGAGGGAGACAAAGCGATCGGGTGAGGTCATGGGCGGTCGGGCCCGTCAGTAGCGAACTGTGGTTAACATCCCCTTCGTTCGCTGGCGGGCTGCCGCCCGTCTTCAGAGCGTGGCCAGCACCTCATAGCCCAGCACAGCCGCGGCGACGGCGGCGTTGAGACTGTCGGCGCGGCCCTTCATCGGCATTGTCACGCGCAGGTCGCAGGCCATCTCGTATGCCTTGGGCAGGCCGCGGCTTTCATTGCCGACCATGACGAAGCAGGGCGCGGTATAAGGCGCGCCGCGATAGGGTTGCGCGTCGCGCAGGCTGGCGGCGACGAGTTGCCCTGCGCCGCTGCGTAGCCACGGTTCGAATTCCTCCCACCGCGCCTGCGCAATGCGCTGCGTGAACACCGCGCCCATGCTCGCGCGCACCGCCTCGACGCTGAAGGGATCGGCGCAATCGTCGAGCAGGATCACGCCGCCCGCACCGATCGCGTCGCCGGTGCGCAGCATGGTGCCCAGATTGCCCGGGTCGCGGAGCGCCTGCGCAACCAGCCAGATATCGGCGCTGCTGCGATCGAGCGCGGCGAGCGACGTGTCGAATTCGGCGAAGACCCCCGCGACTGCCTGCGGATTGTCCTTGCCGGTGATCTTGGAAAGGATGTCGGGCGTGGTTTCGATGATCTCGCCGCCATCGGCCTCGACCGCGTCCTCCAGCGCCGCCAGCAGCGGGTGCGGCTCGCGTCTGTCGGATAGCACCAGCACTTCGGGCAAATGCCCGCATTCGCGCGCATCGGTCAGCAGCCGAAGCCCTTCGGCCAGGAAGCGGCCCGCGGCCTTGCGGTGCTTCTTTTCGCGCAGCGCGCGTAGGGCCTTGACCGTGGAATTGGAAAAGCCGGTGATTTCGCGGCGGGTCGGGCTCACGTCAGGGTTCCCCGAAGCCATCCTCGACCATGGCCGAAAGCTGCGCCATCACCGCATCCGCATCTTCGCCTGCAACCACAATCTCGATCGTGTCGCCCTTGGCCGCGCCAAGCATCATCAGGCCGAGGATCGAGCCGCCGGCTGCCTCATTGTCGCCCTTCGCCACGCGGACGGTGCAGCCTGCGGGGAGTTCGGCTACCGCATTGACGAACTTCGCGCTCGCCCGGGCGTGGAGCCCGCGCTGGTTGACCACCACAAGACTCTTGCGCAGCTCGTTCAAGACGCTTTCCGTGCGCCTGCGATATCCTGGCCGAGGAATTCGCTGGCGACCGTGATGTAATTGCGTCCGGCGGTCTGCGCGGCGTTGACCGCATCGACCACATTCATGCTCTTGCGCGCGCCCGCGAGGCGGATCAGCATCGGCAGGTTGATCCCGGCGATCACTTCAATGTGGCCCGTATCGAGCAGCGAGATGGCGAGGTTGGAGGGCGTCCCGCCGAACAGGTCGGTCAGGATGATTGCGCCCTGGCCATCGTCGACCGCCTTGATCGCGTCGGCGATGTCGGCGCGGCGCTGCTCCATATCGTCATTGGGACCGATACAAATGGTCGCCACGGCTTCCTGCTTGCCGACGACGTGCTCCATCGCATCGATGAAGTGTTCGGCCAGTTTGCCGTGGGTGACGAGGATCATGCCGATCATGCAGCTTCAGTTCCGTTGCGATGCCCGAAGAATATGCCAGCGTGGCGCTTAATCATTCCTTGCCCCCGGGTCTAGCGGCGCTCGAGCGGATCGGCGGGACGCGAACCGAGGTTACGGTGAATGACCGTGGGCGAAAAGCCAGCCTCACGCAAGACCTCGGCGGCGCGTTCCGCGCTATAGACCGAGCGGTGTCTCCCTCCGGTACAACCGAAGGCGATGTTGAGATAGCTGCGGCCCTGCGTTGCGTAGCGCGGCATGACCTCGAGCAGCAAATCGGTGATCTTGTTGAAAGCGGGGGCGAAGGCCGGATCGGCGGTAATATGGGCGCCCACCGCCTCGTCGAGCCCGGTCTGTTCGCGCAGCTCCTCGATCCAGTGCGGATTGTCGAGAAAGCGCATGTCGAACATCAGATCGGCGAGTGGGGGCATGCCGCGCGCGAAGCCGAAACTGGACACGGTTACCGTCATGCGCGGCTCGGCATCGTCGGCAAAGCGTTCGCGGACAATCTGTTGCAAATGGTTGGTGGAATAATCGGTCGTGTCGATGACGATATCGGCCCAACGGCGCAGCGGTTCGAGCAATTCGCGTTCGGCCTTGATACCGTCCATCGCAGTGCGCCCGCGGGCCATTGGATGCGGTCGGCGCGTCTCGTTGTAACGCCGTTCCAGTTCACCGCTGCCGCAATCGATGAACATGGTGGTCACATCGACCTCGTCCAGCCGGTCGAATTTCTTGAACAGCTCGATGATCTTGTCCGGCGCGAAGCCGCGAGTGCGCGAATCGACCCCGATAGCGAGCCGCGGATTGTCCGCCCCGCCACCAACCACCCGGCCCAGCAGGCGGATGGGGAAATTGTCGATCGTCTCCCAGCCAAGGTCGCCAAGCACCTGAAGCGCGGTCGATTTGCCCGCCCCGGACACACCGGTGACCAGGAGAACGTGCTGCTTGCGAGGCGAATCATCGGCCATGGCGGGGGTGCCTATGCCTTTTCATCGCCTTTGGGGAGGGGAAGCCCGTGCAGTTCCAACGCATATTCGGCGCGCAGTGCCTGCACCGCATCACCGGGAGCAAAAGGCAGCATCGGTATGGCGACACCGTCGATGTCGCGCGCGGGAATGTCCATCGGGAAACGCGGTGCAGCGGGATCGAGCGTGAGCAGCAGCGCGACCGGGCCTTCGGTCACGGGCAGTTCGGCGATACCCACATTGCGGATCTCGATCAGCCCGCAGGTATTGGGCGGCGGTCCGGCAAGCAGCGTGTCGCGATTGCGGATGACGGACACGGCATCGTCTCCCACCAGCGTGGCTCCGCGATCGATCAGCGCCAGTGCGAGCGCCGATTTGCCAGATCCCGGCGGACCCTCGATCAGCAGCACCCGCCCAGCGACCGCCACAGCGGTAATATTGGCGAGCACCGCCATGCTCAGCGCCTGGCCGGAAGGCCCAGGTGCAGGCAGGCTCCGCTTTCGCCATCCATCCGCGAGGTGGCGACCAGCGTACCGTCATGCGCCTCGGCGATGGTCCGCGCGATCGCGAGGCCAAGGCCCGAATGATTGCCAAAATCTTCTTCCGCCGGGCGGTCCGAATGGAAGCGCCGGAAGACCTTCTCGCGCTTTTTCTCGGGGATGCCGGGACCCTCGTCGCAGATTGTCAGTGTGATCCAGTCGTCGCGGCGGCTGAGGTCGGCCCAGATGCAGCCCGAAGGCGGTGAAAAGGACACTGCATTGTCGAGCAGGTTCTGGATCACGCGCTCGAGCCGTACCGGCACGCCCATGACCCGCGCTGGCCGATCCGCGCCCGAGATTTCGAGCGTGCGGCCCTCGTTCTCGTCGCGCGCCTCGCGGCTTTCGACGATGGTGCAGAGCAATTGCGCCAGGTCGACGGGCTCGAATTCGGTCCGCGACATTTCGGCATCGATGCGGCTGGCGTCCGAGATCTCGGTGACCAGACGGTCGATCCGCCGCACGTCATGCGTGGCGATATCGAGCAATTGCGCGCGCAATTCGGGATCCTCGACCTTGCTCAGCGATTCGGTGGCGCTGCGGAGCGAGGCGAGCGGGTTCTTGATCTCATGCGCGACATCGGCCGCGAAATGTTCGACCGCATCAATCCGCTGCCGCAGCGCGGCGGTCATGTCCGAGATCGAACGCGCGAGCATGCCGATCTCGTCGCGGCGCTGGGGCAGGCGCGGCACTTCGACCTGCCGGTCGCGGCCCTGCCGCACGCGGACTGCCGCATGGACCAGTTCGCGCAAGGGGCGCACGATCGTCTGCGCGAGGAAGAACGACAGCAGGGTCGAAATGACCAGCGCCAGCAGCACGACCAGCGCCACGGTCGAACGGGCTTCGCGGACGCTTTCGGTGATGTCGACCGGGTTGCGCGTCAGCAGCAGCGTATCGCCGTCGAGCCCGACCGGCGCGGCGGCGTTGATTACATGCGTGCCGTCGGGCGCATCGCGCAGGACGATTTGCGTCAGGCTGTCTTCGCGCGCCCGTGTCAGTTCGGGCCAGTCGCCGACATCGTCTGTCTCGGGCTCGACATAGTCGGGCAGGGCAGGGGCACCGACCACCCGGTCGAACCAGCGATCGAGCCGCAGCGCGAAGGCATCCTGGTCGACCTCCTTCGCGCTCGGCAGGACGAAACTGGGCGGAGCAAGCTTGAAACTGTCCGATTCGAGCGTGCCGTCGGGGCTGTAGACCCGCAGGCGCAGGCGTTGCTCCTTGCCGATCTGGATCAGCAATGCTTCCTGCCGTTGCGGGGTTGCGCCGGCCAGCGCTTCGGCGGTGATCTGCGCTTCCACCAGCGCCAGCTTGAACCGCTCGTCGAGCAATTGCTTGCGATAGGCATCGACATAGATGACCCCGCCGCCCAGCAGCACCAGCGGCAGGATGTTGACGAACAGGATGCGGCTGGTGAGCGAGAGCCGCCGCGACCAGCGCTGCTTCTCGATCCGCGGATCGCCTTTGAGGACACTGCCGGTTTCGGACATGGACCGTGTGCCTCGCCTCAGCCTTCGTTGAAGCTGTAGCCTGCACCGTACAGCGTCTCGATGGCGGAGAAGGTGGAATCGACGCTGCGGAACTTGCGGCGCATGCGCTTGATATGGCTGTCGACCGTGCGATCATCGACGAAGACATCGTCGGGATAGGCGGCATCCATCAGCTGGTTGCGGCTCTTGATCACGCCCGGGCGCGCAGCCAGCGCCTCGAGCAGCAGGAATTCGGTCACGGTCAGCGATACCGGCTGTCCGTCCCAGGTCACATGGTGGCGCGCCGGGTCCATGAACAAGCGCCCGCGTTCGACCAGCTCGCCCGGCTTGTCGTCGAACTGCTCGGACAGCAGCAGTGGATGGTCACCCCCGCTGCGCCGCAGGATCGCGCGGATGCGCGCCAGCAGCAGGCGCAGGCTGAACGGCTTGGCGATGTAATCGTCCGCGCCCATTTCCAAGCCGGCCTGCTCATCGGTTTCATCGTCCTTGCTGGTCAGGAAGATCACCGGCAGCGGCGAGTGTTCGCGCAGGCGGCGGAGCAGCTCCATCCCATCCATCTTGGGCATTTTGATATCGAAGATGGCAAGGTCGGGCGGATTGGACAGCAGCGCGCCCAGCGCCGCCTCGCCGTCCGAGTAAACGCGTGTGGCGAATCCTTCGGCCTGCAACGCGATCGACACGGTGGTAAGGATATTGCGGTCGTCATCGACCAGCGCGATGACCGTGCGGTTCGTCTCGCCCTGCGGCATCGCCTCTGCGCCCATGTGCTCCATGCCCCGATGACTAGCCGCAATGCCGCGGCAAAACAACGCAGGCTGTCGCCTGCCGCGCACTTATCGGCAGTCAGCCGTTTGACGGCGGGTGGCAGCCGGACTATTGGCGTTCAGGACAGCCGCGCATTCGTATGCGCAGGCCACTTTCGGACGAACCCGCATCATGCGCTGGAGAATTCAGTGACCTTTTCGCTTTCCCATTCGCTTGCCGATCAGGGCATCCAGACTTCCGCCACCATTCACCCCAACATGACGTCGGAAGAGCTGACCGCTGCCGCGCTGGAGCGCAGCGAGGGACGCCGCGCCAAGGACGGTCCGCTGGTGGTCGAAACGGGCAAGCACACGGGCCGCAGCGCGAAGGACAAGTTCATCGTCCGCAACGCCGAAACCGAAGACACCGTATGGTGGGACAACAACGCCTCGATGACCCCGGCGCATTTCGCCGCCCTCAAGGAAGATTTCCTCAAGGCGGTGGCGGACAAGGGCGAGCTTTTCGTCGCCGATCTGTTCGGCGGCTCGCAGCCCGAACACCGCGTCAATGTCCGGGTGATCAACGAACTCGCGTGGCATAACCAGTTCATCCGCACGCTGCTGGTCCGCCCGACCGAGGCCGAGCTCGACGGTTTCGTGCCCGAATACACCATCATCGACCTGCCCAGCTTCAAGGCCGACCCCGAATGCCACGGGACGCGCAGCGAGACCGTGATCGCGGTCAATCTCGAAGAAAAGCTGATCCTGATCGGCGGCACCAAATATGCCGGCGAGATGAAGAAGAGCGTCTTCGGCATCCTCAACTACCTGCTGCCCGCCAAGGGTGTGATGCCGATGCACTGCTCGGCCAATATCGGCCCCGACGGCAAGTCTGCCGTGTTCTTCGGCCTGTCGGGCACTGGCAAGACCACGCTGTCGGCCGATGCCAGCCGCACGCTGATCGGCGACGACGAACATGGCTGGTCGGATACCGCGGTCTTCAATTTCGAAGGCGGCTGCTACGCCAAGATGATCCGTCTCAACCCCGAGGCCGAGCCGGAAATCTATGCCACCACCAAGATGGAAGGCACTGTCCTCGAGAACGTCGTGATGAACGATGCGGGCGAAATCGACCTCGACGACAACAGCCTCGCGGAAAATACCCGCGGCGCCTATCCGCTGTCGTCGATTCCGAACACGTCGGAAAAGAACATGGGCCCGCCGCCCTCCAACGTCATCATGCTGACCGCCGATGCCTTCGGCGTGCTGCCTCCGATCGCGCGGCTGACCCCCGATCAGGCGATGTATCACTTCCTGTCGGGCTACACCGCCAAGGTCGCGGGCACCGAAATCGGCGTGACCGAGCCTGAAGCCACTTTCAGCACCTGTTTCGGCGCGCCCTTCATGCCGCGTCACCCGAGCGTTTACGGCAATCTGCTGAAGAAGCGCATCGCCAAGGGCGAAGTGCATTGCTGGCTGGTCAACACCGGCTGGACCGGCGGCAAATACGGCGTGGGCAGCCGGATGCCGATCAAGGCGACGCGCGCGCTGCTCAACGCTGCGCTCGACGGGTCGCTCAACGATGCCGAATTCCGCAAGGACCCAAATTTCGGTTTCGAAGTGCCGGTTGCGGTTGCGGGCGTCGATACGGGCATTCTCGATCCGCGGTCGACCTGGACCGACAAGGACGAATACGATCGCACCGCCAGCAAGCTGGTGCAGCTGTTCGTCGACAATTTCGAACCCTTCGCTGCGCATGTCGACCAAGGCGTGCGTGATGCGGCGCCGCGCAAATCGGTCGCTGCCTGACCCGTTTCGCTCCGCTCAGGAGCGCACCAGTCGGAGAGGAGGCCCCCGGCCGCAGCAATGCGGACCGGGGGCTTTAACATTGTGCCCCCAACTGGCATGCTGTGGCCACTTTACCGCAGGAGATACGCGCGATGGGCCTTTTCGACAGCATTCTCAGCCAGGTCGGTGACAATCCGACCGTGACCAACATGGCGGAGAAATTCGGCATCGACCCCGAACTCGCGGCGAAGGCCGTTGCGGCGCTGGGCGAGGCGCATCAGGACCCGGGCGACACGATCGAAGTCGCCTCGGCCAAGACCGGAATGGACACGCAGATGCTCGAACAGATCCGCGATGCGATCGGCGGCGAAGGCTCGCTCGCCAAGTTCGCCAGCATGCTCGACCTCGATGGCGACGGCAATCCGCTCGACGATATCGCCGGCATGGCCAGCGGGTTGTTCGGAAAGAAGTAACGCTGGCTCAGACCGTGCTGGTGGGCACCGCCAGCCGGTCGAGTTAGCTCCAAATACGGCTCGCCACGACCGAGCCTTCGCCGACCGCGCTGTTCTTCAGCTCGAACTGACGCCGCCGGCGGGCGGAGAACACGCCGATAACATGGTCGGACAATTCGGCACGCGCGGCATGGTCTCGAGGTCTTCGCCCGATGCTCCCATCGCGCCGACTTCATCGTGCCGGAGCGACCCGGCGTGCCCAGCTATAGTCGTGGGCGGCTGTCTGCGCGAGCGCGGATTACTCGTCCTCGTCTTCGCTATCGTCGGTGAGCTTTCCGGCCAGTTCCGTGAGCATATCGGTCAAGTCGAGCACGCGGCCCGGGCGCCATTTCGTCCCTTCGTCAACGAGCGCAAGCTCATCGAGATACCGCTGCGCCAGGCTTGCCTCGGACCCACCATGCGGATTGGCGGCAACGGGTGCGAGGTTGCTGCGGGCCAGTTCGATCCTGCCTTCGCGTGCCTGCATCAGTGCCACATTCATTGCCAGGCCGCGGTCGAAGGGCGCCAGCTGCGCCGCACGCTCGAGCGCATGCTTGGCGTTCTCGCTGGGCTCCTCGCCGCGTTCGGTGAAACTGCGATAGTAATAGACCAGCGGGAGCGGGTGATCGTTCTCGAGCCGATTGAGCGCGGAGAAGGGCTGCATGGCCTGGGCATAGGCAGCGGCCTCGTCATCCGCCTCGCGCGCCATCCTGAACAGCGCATAGCCTTTCTGGACATAGGCGTTCTTCACCGATGGATCGATTGCCAGCGCCGCATCGGCGGCCGCAATCGCGGTGGCGGTGTTACCGGCATCGTATTCTGCCTCTGCCAGCGCCGCGCGGACCCCGGCATCATCGGGGTAGAGCGCGGCCACTTCGCGCGCGTCGATGAGCACTTCGGCGGCGAGTTCCTCGTCCACACCGCGCTTCGAACGGATGATCACGGGGAGCATTTCATCCATCCCCTCGCTCAGGCGTTCGACCGTGATGGGTTTGATCGGCAGGATATGGGACTGGAGAGCAAATCCACTCAGCTTGCGCTTCATCAGATAGCGGTCGAGATCCTTGCCGAGCGTGCGCAAATCGCCGAATTCAGCGTGCGCGGCGTCGATTGATGCCTCGCCCGCGGCGATGCGGCGCGCGTAGCCGAGCAGCTGGCCTTTGCGATCCGGGTCGAACGTCAAAAAATGGTACAACGCCCAGCTACGCCCGTAGAAATCGTCGCGCGAACCCGATCCGCCGATCTTGAATTTTCCCCGTTCGAACAGCTCGTCCATCGAGACTTCGGGTGCGTAGGCCAGCTCGGCCGAACGGTGATAGGCCGGACGTCCGATGTGAACCTCGCCATTGCGCGGGAAACGCGCCGAGGCGAAGAATTCGGCCCCGCCTTCGTCCATCCAGCGCGGCATGGCGAACCGCGAGCTCGCGATCAGGAAATGGTGGGCATATTCGTGGAGCAGGACGGTCATCGACCAGTCGAGCTCGCCATGCCCCGCGCGGATATTCTGGACGAAGGCGGTCGAACCGCCGGCGCGGGGAATATAGAACCCGCCGACGTTTCGCGATCCCGAGAGCTTGCGCATGGTGCGCGAGCCGCCGACGGCATAGACGGTCACCCGGTTCGACGGGCTTGGCGTTTCGACCTCGCGCCCGGTCACGAAAGCCATCGCCGAATGATACCGTTCGAGCATGGTGGCGAAGCGCGTGATGTCCTTGGCGCTGTCGTCGGCATAGATGACGAAATGCTCGCTTTCCGCGCGATGCCAGTCGGCCTGCGCGGGAACAGCGAGAGCTAGGGCTGCGATAGCAGCAAAGAACCGGAACATGGATGCGACCCCCGTCGATGTGTTGTGGCATCGAACCTAGCGGGGGGCCGTTAGAATTCTATGACAAAAACGTCATTCCATCGTCGACGCGGCGATATAGCGGCCGACGTTCTTTTCCAGCACGTCCATCGGGACATTGCCGCCGAGCACGACCGCGTCGTTGAACGCCTTGAAGTCATAGGCCGCGCCCAGTTCGCGCTGCGCCCGCGCGCGCTGGTCGACGATGCGGCTGTGGCCCAGCTTGTAACCGGTCGCCTGTCCCGGCCAGCTGCAATAGCGATCGACCTCGCTCTCGACCTCTGCGGGCTTGCTGCCATTGCGGGTGACGAAGAAATCGACCGCCTTCGCGCGGCTCCAGCCCTTGGCGTGCAGGCCGGTATCCACCACCATCCGGCAGGCGCGGAAGGCGAGGCTCTGCAGATAACCCAGCTTGCCGACTTCGAAATCCTCATAGGCGCCCAGCTCGTCGGCGAGTTGCTCGCCGTAAAGCGCCCAGCCTTCGCTGAACGGATTGAAGGCGAGGATAGAGCGGATCAGCGGCAGGCGGTTCGAATATTCGCCCTCCCACACATGACCCGGAATGGTCTCGTGATAGGTGAGGTCGGCAAGATCGTATTTGCGGTGCAGATCGGTGCTGCGCAAATTGATCCAGAACCGACCGGGGATGCTGCCATCCTTGCTGCCCGCGCCGCCATAGGCGCCTGGCGCGCCGACTTCCTCGGCGGGCGGGATGCGGCGCACCTCCATGTTGGGATCGACCAGCGTGTTGAAGGCGCGGGGCATCTGCGCCTTGATCCACTCGACCCGATCGGCGATGAAATCCATGATCTGCGCGCGCCCCGGATCGCCCTCGGCGAACTTGTAGCGCGGGTCGGCGGCCAGCGCCTGCATGCGTTCGCCCACCGAGCCGCTGGTATAGCCGATGCCGCGCAGGATCGGGTCCATCCGCGCATGCAGCGCTTCGAGCTCGGCGAGGCCCTGCCGGTGCACCTCGTCGGCGGACAGGCGCGTGGTCGTGCTCGAACGCAGCGCCCAGGCGTAGAATTCCTCGCCATGCGGGCGCGCGGAAATACCCGGCGCATCGCTGGCGGCGGCGCGTTCGGCGCGCAGTTCCTCGAGCTGGCGATTCAGCGCTTCGGCGATTGGCCCGCTTTCCAGCGCCAGCGCGCGATTGGCATGGCTTTCGGGCATGCCCATGGCTTGCAGTTTGGCGCGCAGATCGTCGGCGAACAGTTCGCCCTTGCCCGCGCTGGCGATGGTCTGTTCCATCTGGCGCAGCGCCTTGTCGAGCAGGAAGGCAGGCGGGACCACGCCCATCCCGCGCGCCTGGCGGATCCGCGCCAGCTCACCATCGAATGTGGCGGGCATCGCTTCCATCCGTTCGATATAGGCATCGGCATCGTCGCCGTTCTCGACCTTGTGGTTCGACTGCATGAAGCGCGGCAGAGCGAGATATTCGCCAACGTTCTGGATCACGACATAGGGCGCGGTGCGCCAATTGCCGACCGGCGTATCGCCATAGGGCAGCGCGAAGCCGTCGAGCGCGAGTTCATAGGCGCTTTCGACGACATCGAGGCTGGTCACGGTCGCGCTGTCGAGGCCTTCGCGCGGCTGTGCGCGAACGCGGTCGAGATCCTGCCTGAGCGTCGCGGCATAAGCAGCCTGCCCGGCGGGCGACTGGTCTTCGAGCTTGCCGCGCAAATCGTAATAGCGGCCGGTGTCCACCCCCAGCGCGGTCGCGCGTTCGGGTTCGTGCGCGAGCAGATTGTAGCCGACCACTTCGAGCAGCCGCTCCGCGCCGATCGCCTGCGCGCGGGCGATCGCTCCGGGGCGCGCGGTGGCGGCGCATCCCGACAGGGCAAGAGCGGATGTCGCGCCAAGCCCGGCGAGGGCTTGGCGGCGGGTGATGGCGGTGCTGGTCTGGGTCATGCGCGCGGGTGTGCTTCCCGCGTGCAAGCCTGTCAAATCAATCGAGGAATTCGGGCGGGACCGTCCCGCCATTGGCGGCCAGTTCGTTCATGACGCGGCGGTGCAGCCAGATATTATCCTCGGCGCTGCCGGCATAATCCTCGCGGCCCATTTCGACGGCGAGCGCTTTGCGGCTTTCGTAATCGGAATCGACCCCTATCAGCTTCATCAGGTCGACGATCGAGGTGCGCCAGTTGAGCGTGTCGGCACCGGGCATGTTGTCGAGATTGTTCTCGATATCGACAACCGGTTTGGCCTTCTGTTCAACCACCGGGGCGTCGGCCCAGGCATTCCCGGTCGGCTTGGGCGCGGGCTTGGGGGTGTCCTGCGTTTCGCCCTTCTTGCCGAATACCGCGTCCTTGATCTTGCCGAAAATGCTCATGCTGCCGTCTCCTTCACCTCATCCAACTGGCAGCGCCTAACCTCGTTCCGGTTTGATGACTTGCAGCGGCGGGGCAGCGGGCTATGGGAAAGGCATGCTCGATACCGTGCTTTCGATCACCGTCCTGGCCGCGATCCTCCTGCTGGTAGGGGCCTTCTTCCTGTGGCGGCGGACGGGCAATGTAAGGAATGCGCTGTTGATGGTGCTGCTGGCCGCGGTCGCGCTGGCCAATGTCGCAATCTGGGTGCTGCCCGATGCAGGCGGCGAGGCCCCGCTCGACAAGCTCGAGCAGGACCCCGGGTAAATCACAACTATTCAGGCAGTTGCCAGAGCACTGCGCTGGTATAGCTGCTTGCCACCGCTTCGCCTGTCCCGCCGCGCGCGGGTTCGAACCGCGCGCGCTGCGTGACCAGCTTGCAGGTCGCCGTGTCGAGGACGGCATGGCCGGTCGAGCCGGTGACGGTGCAGTCGGTGACGCGCCCGTTCGCTGCAATCTCGAGCCGGAACCGCGCGAGGCCGGTCAGTTCGCGCCTGACCCAGCTCGGACGATAGTCATTGGTCGATAGCCACGCCGCCGGATCGTTTCTCGGCTTGGCTTCGACCGGAGTGAAGGTGCTGACCGGTTTGGGTTTGGCTACTTCCTTGCCCGATGGGAAATCGACGGGGGGAAAGGTCGGCATGGGCAGCGGCTGGAGCGGGGTGGTCTCGGTCGTCTTTACGTCGATCGGGGGCACCGGCGTCTGCGGGCGCGGCTGGACGGTGTCGCGGGGGTTTGGCTGGGTCTGCTCGGGCGGCTTGGGCGGGGGCGGGTCGATCGGAATATTGGTGGCGCCGATCTTGTTGATGATATCGGGCACCGTACCGCTCACGGTGAGACCGGCGACAAGGATCGCGCCGATGGCGGCGTGAACTCCGATCACCGCCGCCATGCTGGCGGGCGAGGGCCCGCGGGTCTGGTCGGTATAGGACATGGTGTTGCTCCTCTTCCACTGCGGGAGGCTTTGGCGCCTCCTCACGTGAAGAATGTTACAACATTACTATGGGTCGGCGAAGCATTTTCGCGTTGCATTACGCAACCTTAGCCGTTTCGAACGTCGGGTGTGGCCCGCGCCGCGGGCCGCCCGATCACTTGATCGGACAGCTCGGGTCGAGGCGGAAGTCGAGATAATTGTCGACCGACTTCATCAGCTCTTCCTGCTCGTTTTCGAAGAAGTGGTTCGCGCGCGGAATTTCTTCGTGATGCACGGTAATGTGCTTCTGCGTGCGCAGTTTCTCGACCAGCTTGGTCACTGCCTGCGGCTGGACCACCGTGTCCTGCGCGCCGTGGATGAAGATGCCGCTGGCGGGGCAGGGGGCGAGGAAGGAGAAGTCGTACATGCTCGCGGGCGCACCGATGCTGATCCAGCCGCGGATCTCGGGGCGGCGCATCAGCAACTGCATGCCGATCAGCGCGCCGAAGCTGACGCCCGCGACCCAGGTCACCTGCGCTTCGGGGTGGACCTGCTGCATCCAGTCGAGCGCGCTGGCGGCATCGGACAATTCGCCGACACCATTGTCGAAGCTGCCCTGGCTGCGGCCGACGCCGCGGAAATTGAACCGCAGCGTGGCAAAGCCGCGATTGACAAAGGTCTTGTAGAGCCGCTGGGTGATCTGCTCGTTCATCGTCCCGCCGCCTTGCGGGTGCGGGTGGAGGATCATCGCCACCGGTGCGCGCGGGCGCGGGGCGGGGGAGAAACGGCCTTCGAGGCGGCCTTCGGGGCCGGGAAAGATCACGGTCGGCATGGAGAGGTATACCCTGTCGGAAAATGTCGGGGCGCGGGCACCCCCGGCTTGAACCGGATGAAGCTTTGCGCGAAGTGGCGCGCTATATAGTGATTAACACCGATTTCGCAATATTTTCGAGCATCCGTCATTTCTACGCCAATCTATCTCGACCATGCCGCCACCACTCCGCTGCGCCCCGAAGCGCTGCGGGCGATGCAGGACGGCTTCGCGCTCTGGGCCAATCCGAGCAGTCCGCATGTCGCCGGGCGCAAGGCGCGCAGCCTGCTTGAAGACGCGCGTGAGCGGGTGAAGGCCGCGCTTGGCTGGGAGGGAGAGATCATCTTCACTTCCGGCGCAAGTGAGGCGGCGGCGCTGGTGCTGGGCCATGCGCAGGCCGGCGCGCGTTTGGTAGCTTCTGTCGAACACGACTGCGTGCTTCAGGCCGCCCCTGCCGCTGAACGCCTGCCGGTACGCGCCGATGGGGCGCTCGATCTCGACGTGCTGACCGAGGCAGTCCAGCGTGAACGCCCGCTGGTGGCGGTACAGCAGGTCAATTCCGAAACCGGCAATCGCCAGGACCTCGCCGCGATCACGGGGATAGTCCACCAGGCGGGCGGACTGCTGCTCGCCGATTGCGCGCAGGGGGCGGGCCGGTTCGCGCTGCCGCCCTGCGACATGGCGATCATCTCGGCGCACAAGTTCGGCGGGCCGATCGGTGTCGGTGCGCTGCTGGTGAAGGACTATGCCATGCTCGCCCCTTCCGGCGGGCAGGAACGCGGCTACCGGCGCGGGACCGAGAACATGCCCGGCGTGCTGGGCATGGTGGCGGCGCTGGAAGCGTGCAGCGATCCCTATGTCGATCCTCAGGTGCTCGAGCCGCTCGATACGCTGGCAAAGAAGTGCCGCAAGCTGGGCGGTACATGGCTTTCGGACCGCCTGGCCGACCCAACACCCTATATTCGCGCGATCGCCATGCCGAACATGAGCGCGACCGCGCAGGTCATGCGCTTCGACATGGCGGGCATCGCGGTGTCGCAAGGCAGCGCCTGTTCAAGCGGCACCATGAAGACCAGCCGCGTGCTGGAGGCCATGCAGGTCGAACCGGACATCGCCGCCAGCACCATCCGCGTCTCCGTGGGCTGGAATACGACCCGCGCCGAGGTGGAACGCTTCTGCGAGGTCTGGTTTGAATTGGCAGATGCCTAGCCGTCCCGGTCATCGCGAAGGGCTTAAGGCGCCGCGCCAGTCCAGCTCGGCCAGAACTGGATTGCTTCGCTTTGCTCGCAATGACTGTATGAGAACCTCGTGATCTATCTCGACTATCAGGCCACCACCCCGCTCGCGCCCGAAGCGCGCGATGCGATGCTGCGCTGGCTCGACGGGCCGGGCGGTACCGGCTTCGGAAATCCGCACAGTCCGCATCGCATGGGGCGGCAGGCCAGGGCCGCGATCGAACTGGCGCGCGACCAGGTCGCCGCGCTGTTGCCCGCCGGGGGCCGCGTGATCTTCACGTCTGGTGCGACCGAGGCGCTCAATTTAGCGATCCGCGGATCGGGCGATAGCGGCACCGTGTCCTATTCCGCGATCGAGCATTCGGCGGTCGGCGATACCGCGCAAGCCGCGGGCAAGAGCCATGTGCTCAATGTCGCCAGCAACGGCCAGTGCAACACCAAGCAGGACCTGCCCGCCGACACGCGGCTGGTCTGCGTGATGCAGGTCGATAACGAAATCGGCACGATCCAGCCGACGATCGAATGGCACCGCAAGGCCAAGCAGCACAATGCGCTGTTCCTGTGCGATGCGGTGCAGGCCTATGGCCGGATCGAACTGACCGGCGCGGACATGATCGCGATTTCGGCGCACAAGTTCCACGGGCCCAAGGGTGTCGGCGCATTATGGCTGCGCGACGGGGTCGATCTGCACGAGGTGCAGACCGGCGGTGGGCAGGAATTCGGCCTGCGGTCGGGCACGCTCAGCCCCGCGCTGATCGCGGGGATGGGCGCGGCGGCTGCCGAGGCGAAGGACCGGATGGAGCAGGACCGCGACCATATCGATGCGCTCTGGACGCGCGCGCGCAGTCTGTTCGGCGACTGGACGCTCAACGGCAGCGAAGACGCACGCTGGCCCGGCAATCTCAACATCCGCCGCGAGGGGCTCGATGTTGGACGCCTGATGAGCGATGTCCGCGATGTGATGTTCTCTGCGGGCAGCGCCTGCGCCAGCGGCTCGGGCCGTCCCAGCCATGTACTGAAAGCCATCGGCCTGTCCGACAAAGAGGCGAAAAGCTCTATCCGGCTCGGCTTCGGGCGCTACACCACGCTTGAGGAAATCGAGGAAGCGGCGGGCAAGATCAACGCCGCAGCGGAGGCGCAAGCGCTGTGAAGATCGAATTCGTTACCGCGACCGACGAGATCGTAACCGCCGAGGCCGAACCCGGCGACAATCTCCTGCGCGTGGCGCAGGCCGCGGGGCTCCCGCTCGAGGGGACATGCGAAGGCCAGATGGCCTGTTCGACCTGCCATGTGATCGTCGAGCCGGAATGGTTCGACCGGCTCGATGAAGCAAGCGAGGAGGAAGAGGATATGCTCGACCTCGCCGCCGGCGTCGCGCGCACCAGCCGCCTGTCGTGCCAGATCGACCTCACCCCCGAACTCGACGGGCTGAAAGTGCGCATCCCTTCCGAAAGCTACGATATGAGCCGCTAGGCTTGGCGTCAGGCCTCTTCGGCGGCCGTTAAATCCATGCGCACTTCGCGTTCGCGGGGAAGGTAGGCTGGCACCGGCTCGCGCTCGGCCGCGGCATCCATTTCCGATGCGGCGCGCAGCATATGTTCGCGCAGGCGGCAATGCATGTCCCACCCGCATTTCGGATCGGTCGAACGGGCCATGAACCGCACCGTCATCGCCCGTGCGTCCTGCGCGATGACCTGGCATTTCGCGTCCTCGGGATCGACGACATCCTCGTCGGTTTCCACGAATTCGCGGAACGGCTGGCGCAGCGCCTCCACATCGGCGCGATTGTCGAATTCGAGTTCGACATGCATCATCAGCCGCGATTCCTGTTTGGTCCAGTTCTCGAAGCTGTCGCTTGTAAAATCGCTGACCGGGGCGATCAGGCGGCGTTCGTCCCAGGTGCGCAGCCGCAGATGTGTGAAGCCGATCTTCTCGACATAGCACCATTGCCCGTCATAGCGGATCGCATCGCCGATCCTTGCGGTCTGCGCGAAGGCGATCTGCACGCTCGCCATGATGTCGCCAAGCACCTTGCGCGCGGCAAAGGCCAGCACCAGCCCGAGGATGCCCGCCGAGGCCATGATCGAGAACCCCAGCGTGCTCGACAGATTGCTTGCGACGAGCAGGAAGCCGATGCCCGCCAGCAGGATCATGACGGTAACGATCCGCCGGATCGCGCTCATCTTGGTGTAGAAATTGCGGTCGGGATTGTTCTCGGGGGATTCCAGCTCGTCGGTGCGCTGCGCAGTCGCAAAATCGAACAGCGCCTCGATCACCGACAGCGCGATGCCGACGATGGCCGCTATGATCAACACTAGCTGGAGCGGGTCGAGCAGGTCTTTTACCGGGCCCGACAGGCGGAACAGCGTTAGCCGGACCAGCGCAAAGGTGCCCGCGAAGGCCAGCAGCGTAGCGGGCACGTGGATCGCCTGCCACACGCCATACAGCCGTGAGTCTTCCTCCTGCCTGCGGCGCAGACGACCGATGCCAAGATAGGTCAGCGCCGCAGCGAGCGCCCCGACGAACAGGATCAGCGGCAGCGCAAGCACTTCCCACCACGCCAGCGTCCAGAACGCCTGCTGACGCAGCGGGGCGGGCAGGCTCTTTTCGAACCGGGTCGGCCCGTAAACGTCGTAGAGCGCGAGGACATTTTCGACCGTCTGGCGGCTGAAGACCCATACCGGTTCGCCTTCAGGCGCCTGCACACGCGCCAGCCGGATCGGGACGGTGCGATTGGAAAGTTCGAGATGGCCGATTGTCAGCGAACGGCGCGCGACCCCTGCCATCGGGTCCTTCGAGGTGGTGGTGGTATCGACCGCGTCGGGGCGGTCGGGCAGCAAGGCCCAGTCGAACGCGACCGACCGGTGCATGAGATCGTAGAGCCGGGCAGCGAACAGGTCCGGATCGCGGGCTTCCGCGTCGACATTCGCCAGATCGAGAGCCGCGGCCGCACGCGACCAGTCCCCGTCCTCGCCCGCCGCCATGAAGCTTTCCATAAGCCCCATCGGCGTATCGAGATCGAGCGGGATCCGCCCGGCGGGCGTGCCGTTCTGGAGCCGTTCCACCTCGTAGACGAATGGCTGCGAACCTTCCGCGACCGAACGATCTGACTGGGCCGCCACCTGGAAAGCGACCAGCGCGTAAAACAGCGTGATGAGCGCGCGGATGAAGCTGGTGTGACGATTCCCCATGCGATCCGAATGCACCGCGACTGCAATCGGTCCCGCACAAACAAAACCCCGCCAGTTCCAGTTCGACTGGTTCAAGGAAACGGGCGAGGAGCAAGTGGCATGCTCGACCTCGCCGCCGGCGTCGCGCGCACCAGCCGCCTGTCGTGCCAGATCGACCTCACTCCCGAACTGGACGGGCTGAAGGTGCGTATCCCTTCCGAAAGCTACGATATGCGGCGGCTTTAGGTTTCTTCTCCGCGGTTTTTCCAGAAGCGGAGCCGCATTCCGAAGCGGTGCAGCGTCCAGCGCAGCAGCAGCGCGAACAGGACGAACGGGATAAGAGCGGTCAGCCCGTAAATAAGTGCTGCGGTGGCTCCTCCGAGCGTCGAGCCTATCGACCGCAATGCCTGCAACACTGGCAGCCCAAAGCCGACCTGCGACTGCCCGAAATAGGGCTCGTATTCGATTTTCACATCGCTCAAGCGGATGCGGCTCCGGAACTTCTCCAGCTTGGTGCGAGTGGCGTCGATTTCCTCGTTTACCTCGGCAACCGCCTTCTCCGCCTTGACCAGCTCATCGACCGATCCGCGGTTGCCAGCGAGGATCGCGGTCAGCTTGTCGCGCAACAACAGCCTCGAAGCGAGACGCGCCTCGGTGTCGATGATTTGTTCAGACAGGTCCTCGCCATCGCGGACCGAGGAGACGAGTTCCCCTCCGAGTTCTGCTGCCGGACTTGCGATGCCGTCGCCGAATGCCCTGACTTGGTCGCTTGTAATCTGGAGCTGCAATTCACCATAGCCGTCCCAGCTATCCATGCTCGCTGCCGACATGCGCAAGACGCGGCAGTTTGGCCCCAACGCCTCGCACATGGCAACGTGAGCCGCCTGCAACGGGACAATTTTATCGCCGTCGATGCGGAAGCCAAAGCCATACGAATAGGCGATTTGCCCGTTCTCGGCCTGCTCGATCTCGGGGCGGTTGGATGTGTCCTCTTCGACTATGTCGACCGCATTTCGCAGCGTCGCCGTGCGAAACGCTTGGGCGTCGCCGCCGGAAAAGTCGACCCCCTATGCTCCACCGCTTCCATGAAGCCGAATGAATTCTGCGGCGCAGCGTCGCTGCCGTCACCCGGATCGACCTGCGCGATCATCGAACGCGGCGACCCTTCATCTTCAGACGTGTTGCTGCAGCCGGGAACCAGACCAAGGATTACTAGCGCAGCGCCGATCGATTTCTTCATGGTTCCCTCCGCTTCCACGTTTTTTCTGCCACATAACGACCATGATGCAACCACGAAAAAGCCCCACCGCATTACTGCGGCGGGGCCCTCGCTGTGAGCGTAATGTGCCGGCTCAGGCGGCTTCGAGCTCGCTATCCGTCACGCTTTCGCCCAGCATGTCGATCAACGCCTTGCTGAAGGCGGGGATGTCATCGGGGTTGCGGCTGGTGATGACCTTGCCGTCGGTGGCGACTTCCTGATCGACCACATTGGCACCCGCATTCTTCAGGTCGGTGCGTATCGAGGGCCAGCTGGTTACGGTCTTGCCGTCGATCAGACCGGCTTCGGCCAGCAGCCACGGTGCGTGGCAGATCGCCGCGATCGGCTTGTCCGCGAGGGCGAATTCGCGGACGATGGCGACCGCGCGCTCGTTCATCCGCAGGATGTCGGGGTTCATCTGGCCGCCCGGCAGCAGCAGCGCATCGTAGCCTTCGCAATTGTCGACCGCGTCGACCGTCTTGTCGACCGCAACGCTTTCGCCCCAGTCCTTCTGGTCCCATCCGCGGATCGAACCTTCTTCGAGGCTGACGACTTCGGTTTCGATGCCGGCCTTTTCGAGATTGGCCTTGGGCTTCATCAGCTCCGACTGTTCGAAGCCATCGGTGGCGAGGATCATTACGCGCTTTGTCATGGGGAAACTCCTTGATTTGGTGTTGCCCTTGCAACGCGTGGGGAAAGCGCACCGTTCCGTTCTTCTAGGTAGGGCGTGGCGGTGATAGGGCGGGTCGCATGGCCGCTAACGACACCACTCTCGACAGTGAAAAAGACCCGTTCGACGCGATCGTCGACGCCCCGTTCGATTCGGCACTGTCCGAGCGCTATCTTGTCTATGCGCTGAGCACGATTACCGCGCGCTCGCTGCCCGACCTGCGGGACGGGCTGAAGCCGGTTCACCGGCGGCTGCTGTGGGCGATGCGGCAGTTGAAGCTCAACCCGACCGACGCGTTCAAGAAATCCGCGCGCGTGGTCGGCGATGTGATCGGCAAGTACCACCCGCATGGCGATGCCAGCGTTTATGACGCCATGGTTCGCCTCGCGCAGGATTTCTCGCTGCGCTATCCGCTGGTCGAAGGGCAGGGCAATTTCGGCAATATCGACGGCGATAATGCCGCGGCCTATCGCTACACCGAGGCCCGCCTGACCAAGACCGCTCTGCGGCTGATGGAAGGTCTCGACGAAGGCACGGTCGATTTCGTGCCGACCTATAATGGCGAGGAACAGGAGCCGGAGATATTTCCCGGCCTGTTCCCCAATCTGCTCGCCAACGGCGCCAGCGGCATCGCGGTGGGCATGGCGACCAATATCCCGAGCCACAATGTCGCCGAGATCGTCGATGCCACGCTCGAGGTGATCGACAATCCGCATGTCGAACATGCGCGGCTGATGGAACTGTTCAGGGGCCCCGATTTCGCCACCGGCGGGATCGTGGCCGAAAGCGCCGAGGCAGTGGCCACAGCGTACGCCACCGGGCGCGGGTCGTTCCGCGTGCGCGGCACCTTCCATGCTGCCGAAGCCGAGAAGGCGGAGGATCGCGAAGCGGGGATCGAGCGGCTGGGCGGCGGGCAATGGCAGCTTGTCATCAGCGAAATCCCCTACCAGGTCGCCAAGGGCAAGCTGATCGAGCAGATCGCCGCCGCGATCGGCGACCGCAAGCTGCCGATCCTCGAGGATGTACGCGACGAAAGCGACGAGCAGATCCGCATCGTGCTGGTCCCGCGCAGCCGCAATGTCGATCCCGACCTGCTCAAGGAAAGCCTCTACAAGCTGACCGATATGGAAACGCGGTTCGGGCTCAATCTCAACGTGCTCGACGCGAGCCGCACGCCGATGGTGATGGGGCTCAAGGAGCTGCTCAACCACTGGATCGCCAGCCAGATCGACATCCTCCAGCGGCGCAGCCAGCACCGGCTCGACCAGATCGCGCGGCGACTGGAGCTGGTCGAAGGCTATATCATCGCCTTCCTCAACCTCGACCGGGTGATCGAGATCATCCGCACCGAGGACGATCCCAAGGCGGTGATGATGGAGGAGTTCAAGCTGACCGACCGGCAGGTCGAGGCGATCCTCAACATGCGGCTGCGGTCCTTGCGCAAGCTGGAAGAAATGCAGCTGCGCAATGAAAAGGACGAATTGCTCAAGGAGCAAGACGAGCTCGACAAGCTGCTGGGCTCGCCCGCCCGCCAGCGTACGCGGCTGAAGCGCGATCTCAATGCGCTGCGCAAGGAATACGGGCCCGACACCGCGCTTGGCCGTCGCCGCACCGCGATCGAGGAAGCCGCGCCTGCGGTCGAATTCAGCATGGATGCGATGATCGAGAAGGAACCGGTGACGGTGATCCTGTCGCAGAAGGGCTGGGTCCGCGGGGCGAAGGGCCATCTGCCGCTCGACCAGGAATTCAAATACAAGGAAGGCGACGGGCCCGCCTTCGTGTTCCACGCGCAGACGACCGACAAGCTGCTGCTGGCGACCGACAAGGGCCGGTTCTTCACGCTGGGCGCGGACAAGCTGCCCGGCGCGCGCGGTTTTGGCGAACCGGTGCGCAACACGCTCGATATCGATGCCAGCGCGCAGATCATGACGGTGATCGTGCACAAGCCGGGCCAGCGCCTGCTGCTCGCCGCGGATACCGGCAAGGGCTTCGGCGCGACCACCGACGTTCTGCTCGCCGAAACGCGCAAGGGGCGCCAGGTGGTCAATCTCAAGGACGGTGCGAAGCTGGTCGTCGCGCGCGCGATCGCCGAGGGGCATAACCATGTCGCGGTGGTTGGCGACAACCGCAAGCTGGTGGTCTTCAACCTCGAGGAACTGCCCGAACTCGCGCGCGGGCAGGGGGTGACGCTGCAACGCTACCGCGATGGCGGGCTGGCCGATGCAACCACCTTCCGTCTCGAAGATGGCCTGTCATGGCAGATGGGCGGCAAGGGCGACCGCACCCGCACCGAGGGCGAGATGTGGCAATGGAAAGTCGCCCGCGGCGGCGCCGGCCGCCTCCCCCCGCAGGGCTTCCCGCGGGATAACAAATTCGGGTGAGGTTTGGGTGGTGCGCTAGCGGTATCCGCCACTAGCTTACGGCTGCACCGGCCCGCGCCCCCTCCCGGCCACCCATAGAATACCGTGCCGTGGGTGGCCGGGAGGGGGTGCGGGCCGGTACCGCAAGGATTGGACGGAGGTCCGACCCGTATCCACAAAAAGGCCGGAGACGATCGCTCGTCTCCGGCCTTCGTGCGACCCTTGAAGGGCTATCGTATTATTCGCCGGCGCTTTCGGCAGCCGGGGTCGATGCAGCCATGGCGGCATCGATCTGGGCATTGGTCATGAGCGCCATCAGCGCGCCGTCGGGCGCGGCGGCGAAATGTTCGCGCAGCAGCGTGATCTTGGCGGTTTCGTCACCGCCGCGGGCGATGATGACGTTGTCGCCGTTGATTTCAAGCACGGTACCGAGCGGCGCGTTCTTGGCGGTCACGGCTTCGGCTCCGACGACCAGCGCGGCGTCGCGCTTGGTCATGGCTTCCTGGTGCGCTGCCTGCAGCATGCCGACGATCTGCGCCTTGGTGGCATTGAGCGTGGCGCCCTGTTCACCGGTGCCGAAAGCGGCAGCCGGGACCGGGGCCTTCATGCCGTCGACCACGAGAACTGCGGTTTCGCCCTCGACGCGTTCGACCGTGCCGATTTCCACGCCGTCATTGCCATAGACAGTGGTACCGGCGGTCACACCGGCGGTAGCTTCCTGCGCGGTGGCGACGCCCGGGGCGACAGCGGCAGTGGTGGTAAGGGCAACGGCGGCGAGCGCCAGTTTTGCGATTTTCATATGCAACTCCAAGGCTTGTTATTCGAAACACGCGGCTCTCCCACACGCGAAACGCGCGATCGAGCCGACTAAACTGGAAAGAGCGGACGAGAATATTGTTCTTCGCCCCCCGCAGTCCCCCAGCGGAGAACAGCTGCTCTATTTCACGGATTGCGTTTTTCTGCAACCGCGTGACCTTTATGGTGCACTGCACCTTAAGCCACGCTGAAGTCGTTTCAATGCAAGGGTTCAGCGCGCGCCCAGCTCTTCATCGAGCAATTCTTCAACCCGTTCGCGGGACGGAAACCGCTCCGCGACCCAGCGCTTTTCGATGCACTGCAATATCCGCGCGACCTCGGGGCCCTTGGCCACCCCGCGGGCGACGATCTCGCCGCCCTTGAGCGGGAAGGTGGGGACCTGCCAGTCGATGATCGGGGCGGGATCGGCGCCTCCGATCAGCAGGCGGTCCACCGCGCATTCGCGTCCGACCATATAGGCAAGACCTTGCGGATGCGCGGCATCCTGCGGTTCGCGCCGCGCGATGCAGGTCAGCCGGCCACGCTGGCTGCGCGAGAGGCGCAGGCGGGCTGCCACCGTCTCCGCGACCGGAACGATGGTGGGCAGCAGCGCGGCCATCCGGCGCATGGCGGCGGGGGCGATTTCGGCGCTGCGTTCGGCATCGACGAGCCGGGCGAGTTGCGCGATCTCGCGCCGGCCGCTTTCGGGCAGCACTTCCTGCAGCACGCCCAAGTCGCGCATCCGGTCCACGGTGGCCGCGGGATCGGGCAGGGCGAGCAGGTTCTGCAACTCCCAGCCCACGCGTTCGCGGCTGAGGCCCTTGAGCGTTGGCGCCAGTTCGCTGCAGGCGCGGCTCGCTTCCGCATCCCAATCGTCGCCGAAGCGCGTGGTGAAGCGGAAATAGCGCAGGATGCGCAAATGGTCCTCTTTGATCCGGGTTGCGGCATCGCCGATGAAGCGCACGCGATGCGTGGACAGATCGTCCAGCCCGCCGAAATAGTCGTCGATTGCCAGCGTTTCGGGGTGGGCATAGAGCGCGTTGATCGTGAAATCGCGCCGCGCGGCATCGTCCCGCCATTCTTGCGAGAAGGCGATCGTCGCGCGCCGGCCATCGGTCGCCACATCGCGGCGCAGCGTGGTGATCTCGACCGGGCCATCCTCGAGGATCGCGGTCACCGTGCCGTGGTCGATCCCGGTGGGCACGGTGCGGATGCCCGCAGACCGGCAGCGATCGATCACCGTTGCGGGCAAGTGGCGCGTGGCGGCATCGATATCGTTGGCGGGATAGCCCAGCAGCGTGTCGCGCACGCAGCCGCCCACCCAGCGCAGATCCTCCGCGCCCAGCGCCTCGACCAGCCGTGCCAGGCTGGCGCGCTGCGTCCATTCGGCCCGGGGGAGGTGCTTAGTCATCCTGCGCCCGCAACCATTCGACCCGCCGCGACAGGTTCCAGCAGATCGCCGCCGTCACGCCCCAGATACGGTAACCGTCATGGTCCATTTCGAGATATTCGCGCATCGCGCCCTTCCAGAACACCGAATTGCGGTTCCATTGCGATGCATCCATCAGCTTGTCGAGCGGGCATTCGAACCAGCTTTCGACCTCGCGCGGATCGGGGCGGATCGGCAGATCATGCGGCACCGTGGCGAGCACCGGGGTGATGTCGAAACCGGTCCCGGTCTGGTAGCGGTCGGTGGTCCCGATCAGGCGCACGTGCTCGGGCTCGATCGCCAGTTCTTCCCACGCTTCGCGCAGCGCCGCCTGCACCGCGTCTTCGCCATGGTCGAGCTTGCCCCCGGGGAAGGCGACCTGGCCGGGGTGGTCGCGCATGGTGCGCGGGCGCTGGGTCAGGAGAACGGTTGGATTGGGCTGTTCGGTCACCGCAATCAGCACCGCCGCATCGGCGGTGCGGGTGGCATCGGCAAAGCGGCTGTCGGACAAGAGATCGTCGAATTCGCGCGTATGGCCCTGCTGGAACAGCGCGGTCAGCCGATCGAAGATCGCGCTCATGCGGGCAGGAGCGAGTAGGTTTCGCCGCCGCTGGCCACGGTCCAGTCGTCGCCCCGTGCCAGTGCAATGCGCGCGAGCTGTTCATAGGTTGAACGGTTGAGCCGCGCTTCGCAGCCGCGCCGGACATGGAGATAGAGCGCGGGACTGTCGGGATCGCCCGCCGCGCGGATCGCATGGCCCGGACCCGCCACCACCAGTTCGTCGGTATTGAGGCGGAAGGCGAGATCGCCTTCGGCTTCGGACACGTCGGTGGCGATGAAACAGGCGTCGTCCACTGCGATCGACAGCTTCTGATAGGGCACGACCAGCCAATAGCCGCCGTCATCCTCGCGCTTGAGCAGGCCGGCAAAGGCGCGCACCATGCCCGGCCGCTTGATCGGCGAGCCCTCGTGATACCAGGTGCCATCGGCGGCAATACGCATATGGCTGTCATCGACATTATCGGGCGACCATTGCTCGACCGGGGGCAGCTTGCGCTCGGCAACCGCCTCGGCGATCTGGGCCAGCGTCATTCCGGCGAGTTCGGGGGGCGGGGTATAGGGCACGACGCGAGCGATGGCAGAACACTCCCGCTCACTCAATACCCCGTCGCCCCTGCGCAGGCGGGGGCCCAGATTACTCCCCGTCAGGCTCTAGAGGCGAGGCTTTCTGGATCCCTGCCTGCGCAGGGATGACGACGCGAAAAATGGCCTCTGTTCGCGCTTGAACCCGCCAGTCGCTGCGCCCTGTTCCGTGCCGCTCCCCCTCTCGGCCACCCACGGCACGGTATTCTATGGGTGGCCGGGAGGGGGCGTGGGACGGAATAGCAAGGTCAGGACGGATGTCCTGACCGCACGCATCAGGAATTCCATGGCCCCAGCATGCCCTCGGCGGGCAGGACCGCCGGATTGCCCGTGCGTACCAGCAACCGTTGCCGGTCGTAGGGGCCGGGGCAATGCCAGCCGCCCGTATGATCCGCCAGGAAACCCCAGCGGTCGTAATAGTCGGGATCGCCGATCATCACTTGCGGCAGCGGCGCCGCGCCCTCTTCGAACCCCGCGTCGATCGCGCCGAGGCTGGCCGCCATAAGCGCCTTGCCGAAGCCTTCGCCCTGCCGTCCGGGCATGACCGCGACGGGACCGACCATGATCATCGGATGCGCGCGACCCTGCGGATCGGTCAGCGCGACGGGCCACAGCTGGATCGTCCCTGCGAGGTAATCCTCATCGTCGAGCGCGGCGAAACTGGCCCCCTCGAGCCAGTCCATCCCTGCGCGGATGCGATAGGCGGTGCGCGCATGCCGCTCCTCGCCAAACGCCGCGTCGAGCAATTGTTCGACCAGCGCCGGATCGAGGGCGGAAAGGGGGACGAGGGTTGCCATGGGCCGCGCCGATTAGGGCTGCCCATGGCCGGTGTCGATCAATTTCGCCTTATCGGGGGCGAAGTTCCAGCAACCGTCCGCCGTCGCCGTCTTCGAGCACCCACAGCGCACCGTCGGGTCCTTCGACGATCTGCCGGATGCGATTGCCCATATCGTAGCGGGCGGTCTCGCGCGCGGTGTCGCCATCGGTCGCCACGCGCACGATCGCTTCGGTCTTGAGACCCGCGATCAGCAGATCGCCTGCCAGCCCGTCGAACAGGTCGCCGGTGTAGAAGATCATGTTCCCCGGCGCGATCACCGGGGTCCAGCTTACCGCGGGCTTGGCAAAGCCGTCATCCGCCGAATGGTCGGGAATGTCCGAGCCATTGTAATTCACCCCGTTCGATCGCGTCGGCCAGCCGTAATTCTCGCCGCGCTGGACGAGATTGAGTTCGTCGCCGCCCTTGGGGCCGTGTTCGACTTCCCACAATCGCCCCTGCGCATCGAAATCGATGCCGAGAATGTTGCGATGCCCCATCGACCAGATGTCGGGCAGCGCCCCGGCAATCGCCCCATCACCAGCGGGGCTGCCATCGAGATTGAGTCGCACGATCTTGCCCAGATGGCTCTGCTTGTTCTGTGCCGGGGTCTGTTTCTGGCGTTCGCCGCTGGCAACGAAAAGATGCTGCTCGTCGGGACTGAGCACGAGGCGGTGCGAGTAATGCCCGCGTCCTGAAACCTTGGGGTTCTGCCGCCAGATCACTTCGAGGCCGTCGATACGGCAGCTATCCGTCGCGGCGCAGACAAGCTCGCCGCGGCCCACGGCTGCGCCGCGCGTATCGCCGTCGCCGGCTTCCGCCCAGCTGAGATAGATCGCACGGCGACCGATGGTGGAGGCGCTTTGCGAGGGCAGGAAGGCAACATCGCCCAGCCCGCCCTGGCCGCCGTAATCGACCTCGGGCAGGCCGGTGACGGTAACGATCTCGTCGGTCGCGGTATCGACGATCTTCGCCGTGCCCGCCTTTTCTGTCACGAACAGCATTGCGGTGCCGGGGACGAAGGCCGCGGCCCAGGGTTCGGCGAAGGTCCCGTGTCCGGTGGTTACGAAGGCGCCGTCCCATGCGCCGCCGGTTTCGCCGGAAGGTGCTGCCTGCGCAGGGGGGCTATCCCCCGATCCGGTGGAGCCGCAGCTTGAAGCGAGCAGGAGGGGCGATAAAGTGGCGGCAAGGATCGAGGTCTTTTTCATGTTCAGTGCAACTCCCGAACGAGGGCTTGGTGCCGCGCCATTGGTGATCGGCGTCGACGAGGCGGGGCGCGGGCCCCTGGCGGGTCCGGTTGTCGCAGCCGCGGTGGTGCTATGCAAGCCATGCCCCGGCGGGCTTGACGATTCCAAGCTGCTTTCGCCCAAGAAACGCGCCGCGCTGGAGCCGCAGATCATGGCGCGCTGTGCGTGGGGGCTGGCGGTGGTGGAGCCGGCGGAGATCGACCGGCTCAACATCTTCCACGCGACCATGCTGGCGATGACCATGGCGGTGTCGCGGCTGGTCGAGGCGCTGGGATGCGAACCCGAAGCGGTGCTGATCGACGGGAACATGACTCCGCACGGGCGCAACCCCGCATGGCGCTGGGCGCAGGCTCGCCCGATCGTCGGCGGCGATGGCAAGGAACGGTGTATCGGCGCCGCCTCGATCCTCGCCAAGGAGCATCGCGATGCGCTGATGCGCGCTGCGGCCGCGCGGCACCCGCACTACGGGTGGGAACGCAATGCCGGCTATGGCACCGCCGAACATGTCGAGGCGCTGCGCGTGCACGGGCCAACGCCGTTGCATCGGCGCAGCTTTGCACCGGTGGCGCAGGCGGATCTGTTTACGAGTAGGGTGGCGTAGGTACGCCGACTTCGCGCTCGGCGAGATCGCGGGCTTCGGCTTCGCGCGCTTCGGCCTTGGCGGTTTCGATTTTCTTGCGCTGGCGGGCTACGGCACGGGCCTGATCGGCAAGCGCTTGCCAGGTCGCTTCGGACCGCAAGGCGCGATCGCGGACGTTATCCAGCGTTGCCGCCTTCGCTTCCGCTGCAGATTCGGCAGCACGGGTTGAATAGAATTCGTAGGTCGGGTTCGCCATCGATCATCTCCGTTGCTGCAGAAGGAATGGGCCGCGCGCCGTCACCCGCAAGGACGACGGCGCGCGGCCCCGTGAGATCAATCGGCAGCCGAGAGGTTCACGGCGCTTGCCTTGCCATTACGGCCGGTTTCGACTTCGTAATTGAGGCGCTGTTCTTTATCGAGCGTCTGCATGCCGGCGGCCTGCACTGCGCTGATGTGGACGAAGCTGTCGTCCGAACCGTCGTCGGGCTGGATGAAGCCATAGCCCTTGTCGGTGTTGAAGAATTTTACGGTTCCGGTCTTGCTCATGATGGTTCCTTTCGAGAACGCGAGAGGTTGCCGCGCCACAACATGTGGAGCGGTCGTGCTTAAAATCGTCCAATGAAAGGAAGTCGTCGTCTGGTTTGCGCCGGGGCTACTGAAAGCAAGCGGCGGTCGTCAAAACCCGAAGTCCGTCGCATAATTCGACGTCAGCACCTCCGCACTAGCACGCGTGCCTCCCGATACCAAACGCTTATTTGCGCGGCTGGTCGGTGCCGGTGGCTCCGGCCGCGGGGTCACCGCGTTCGATCAGCGCATGCCATTCGGCAATCTGGCGGTCGATTTCCGGGTCGCTGCCGACCCACGGCAAGGCATCGTTGGCGGGCGCGGGGTCCTGCTTGCGACGCGAGGCGCGGAACAGGTTCGACAGGCGGTCGGCAAGTTTCATGGCAGGCTCCTTTCGGATAGCACAACAACCCGGCCCGAGTGGCGGGGGCTGTAGCTAGAAGGCGGAAAGGAGGCGGGTGCCCTTTGCCAGGGGACCCCCAAACCCGTCGTTCGCGACCGGTAGCAGCAGTGCTTGTACCACAGGCCGGGCCGATCACCTAAGGAATGCTGCGAAGGCAGTACGATAGAGTCTTCGCGGCCACACCGCAGCATCTTGAGTCCGCAGATTCGCCGGGGACTCAACATGTTGTAGCGGACACCTTCTGTTCTCTCTGCGCATTTGGGCGCACCTCCCGGCGCCCGGAATATTGGTGCTTGACCGCGACTCGGTTTGGACTCACCCTGTGGATAACTCAGGACAGGGAAGCATATGATGGGGGTCATCGAGACCACGAAGAGTCGCGCGAAAGCGGCTGTAAAACCGGCCGAAACGCCGCGCGAACTGCTGCCGCTCGGGCGCATTCTCGATGGCGACTGCGTGGAAGCCATGCGCTCGCTCCCCACTGCCAGCGTCGATCTCGTCTTCGCCGATCCGCCCTACAACCTCCAGCTTGGCGGCGACCTCAACCGGCCCGACGGCAGCCATGTCGATGCGGTGACCGATCACTGGGACCAGTTCGACAGCTTTGCGCTCTACGACACCTTCACCCGCGACTGGCTGACCGAGGCCAAGCGCGTACTCAAGCCCGACGGCGGGCTGTGGGTGATCGGCAGCTATCACAACATCTACCGCGTCGGCGCGATCCTGCAGGATCTCGGCTTCTGGATCCTCAACGACATCGTCTGGCGCAAGTCCAACCCGATGCCCAATTTCCGCGGCACGCGCTTCACCAATGCGCATGAGACGCTGCTGTGGTGCAGCCAGGGCGAGAAGGCCAAGTACCAGTTCAACTACCGCGCGATGAAGACGCTCAACGACGAATTGCAGATGCGCAGCGACTGGGTGCTGCCCATCTGCAACGGGGCGGAGCGGCTGAAGGAGGGCGGGCACAAGGTCCACCCGACGCAGAAGCCCGAAAGCCTGCTCTACCGCGTGCTGCTCTCCACCACCGAGCGCGGCGATGTGGTGCTCGATCCTTTCTTCGGCACCGGCACCACCGGCGCGGTGGCCAAGCGGCTGGGGCGCGATTGGATCGGCTGCGAGCGCGAGGGCAATTACCGCGATGCGGCGATGAAGCGGATCGAGAAGGAACTCCCGCTCGACGAAAGCGCGCTCACCACGATGCAGGCGGGCCGCAGCGCGCCCAAGGTGGCCTTCGGCGCGCTGGTCGAAAACGGCTTCATCAAGCCAGGCACCAAGGTGTTCGACAAGAAACGCCGCTGGACCGCCACCGTCCGCGCCGACGGGTCGCTCGCGCATGAGAAACAGACCGGCAGCATCCACGGCCTCGGCAAGGACCTGCAAGGCGCGCCAAGCTGCAACGGCTGGACCTTCTGGCACTTCGAACAGGGCGGCGAGGTCAAACCGATCGACGCCGCGCGGCAGCTGTACCTGCTGGCGGTGGAGGACTGAGAAAGTTCTGGCCAGGGCCGGCAAGCAGCTGGTCGGCATGATCGAACTGCCCGTCTGGGTAGATCGAGAAGGGCCGGCTGCTCGTAGGCAAACAATCCCGCTGTTCGTCGCTCCGGACTTGCTCCGGGGTCCCGCGTTCTTGCCGTCGAGCGCGATGGCTGAAGGGAGCGGGATCCCGGCTCGGGGGCCGGGATGACGGCGGTTGGTGAGCAATGGATCATCCGGCGCATCAGACCAGCGTTTCGAAAAGGTCCTTCCATTCGGGATTGGTCTTTTCGATCAACTCGAATTTCCATTGGCTTCGCCACCGCTTGAGGCGCTTCTCGAAGGTTATGGCTTCGTCGATGGTATCAAGACGCTCCGCCCACACGAGCCGGTCAAGACCGTAACGCTTGCAGAAGTCCGACCCGTTGCCGTCACGGTGCTGGACGACGCGGGCAGCAATGTCGGAGGTGACCCCGACATACAGCGTGCCGCGGTAGCGGTCGGTCATTATGTAGACCCAGCCGCCGAGTGTTCCGCTATCCATATGAAAGGGTTGAATGAAGATGCGCCGGGAGGTCAAGGCAGACCGATCAATTGATCGTCGCCCCGGCCTACGAGCCGGGGTCCCGCTTTCTTGCTTTTTGGTCGAAGCTGGGAAACGGAGCGGGACCCCGGATCAAGTCCGGGGCGACGACAAATTGCGGCGTGACGTCTGTCCTACTCCTTTCCAACCCGCTACCACCTTGCGCATGATCCAGCGCCTTTCAGCTTACACCCCGTTCCGCCTTGCGCCCCAAAACTCCTCCGCGGCTTTTTTCGCATTGGACCGTGTAACACCCGGTCCATGTCGCGGTGCTTGCCCTGGGGAAGTCCAACAATGAGCGGTCAGGTCTACATCCGCCCGATCGGGTTCGTTCCGGGGCCGCAGGCCGAGCATGGCAATGCCATCCGGATGGCGGGCACCATGGTCTATGCGAGCCGCTTTGCGGTGATCCTGCGGCGAGATGGCGAAGTAGTCGAGCGCTGGCTCGCCGCCCCCGACACCATGGCCGAGGCGCTCGGCCGCCTGCCCGACGAGCTTGGCGCAGAGGGCGAAGCGCAGTGGGCGAACCTCACACTGGCGCATCCCGTGCTTGAGCTGGGCGCACGCACCGTGCCGCTCGACCAGCCGCAGGTGATGGGCATCCTCAACGTCACCCCCGACAGCTTCAGCGACGGCGGGCGCTTCCTCGACGATGCCGAGGCAGGCCGTGACCACGCCGCGGCCATGGTCGAAGCCGGGGCAGCGATCATCGACGTGGGCGGCGAAAGCACGCGCCCGGGTGCCAAGCCGCTATGGGAAGGCGACGAGATCAAGCGCGTCGTTCCCGCGATCGAAGCCTGCGCCGGGATGGGTGCCGCAGTCAGCGTCGACACGCGCAAGGCGGGGGTGATGGAAGCCGCGCTGGCGGCGGGCGCGCATCTGGTCAATGACGTATCGGGCCTCGCGCATGATCCGCGCAGCGCCGAAGTGGTCGCACGCGCCGGCTGCCCGGTGGTGCTGATGCATGCGCCGGGGGCAGCGGGCGACGACCTGCATGCGGGTGCGCAATACGACAATGCGGTCTTCGCCGTGTTCGAAGCGCTGCGCGCGCGCCGCGATGCCGCGCTGGAAGCAGGGCTCGAGGCGCGCAACATCCTGCTCGATCCGGGCATCGGCTTCGGCAAGAGCCTGGCGGACAATCTCGCGTTGATTAACGCGCTGCCGCTGTTCCATGCGCTGGGCCATCCATTGCTGCTGGGGGCGAGCCGCAAGCGGATGATCGGCGCGCTGTCGAAGGAGGCCCCCGTCGAACAGCGGCTGGGCGGCAGCGTGGCGCTGGCGCTTGAGGGGATGCGTGCAGGCGTCCAGATCCTGCGCGTCCACGATGTCCCCGAAACCGTCCAGGCACGCAACGTCTGGCGCGGTTTGCGCGATGCGGCACTGACCGATTTCGGGGACCTGCCCGCTTAGCTGCTGGCCTAACTGCCTGCCTAGCTTCCGGGCGAAGCGGCGCTGCCTGCCAGCAGCCCGCCGTCTAGCGTGAGTTCCGAGCCGGTCATGTAAGCGCTGTCGGCGCTGGCGAGATACACGCAGGCCGCGGCGACCTCCTCCACCGTGCCGAAGCGCTTGAGCGGGGTATCCGCGACCAGCGCGGCCATCTTCGCGTCGCGGTCGGGCCCGTCGCCCAGCATCGGCTCCCAGATGTCGGTCAGGATCGCGGCGGGGTGGACCGAATTGCAGCGGATCGCCCAGCCGTTCTGCGCGGCATAAAGCGCGACCGACTTGGTATGGTTGCGCATCGCCGCCTTGCTTGCGGCATAGGCCGCCGCGCCGGGAATGCCGACGAGGCCCGAGCGCGAGGACATGTTGATGATCGAACCGGTCCCCTTGGCCTTCATGGCGCGCAGGGCATAGCGGCAACCGAGGAAGCAGCCATCGGTGTTGACGCGGTGGACGCGGTGCCATTCGGCCAGGCTGGCGTTCTCGGGATCGTGCGGCGCGGGGCCGTCCTCGAACCCGGTGATCCCGGCGTTGTTGACCAATACGTCGATCGCGGGGAAGGCCCGCTCCAGCGCGTCCCAATCGGTCTCGCTGGCGACATCGAGCGGGTGGAAGCTGCAGCCCAGCTCGGCGGCGACTTTCCTACCTTCGTCCTCGTCGATATCGGTGAGCACCACAGCGGCGCCTTCGGCCAGGAAAGCAGCGCATATCGCCCTGCCGATGCCGCGTGCACCGCCGGTTACCACGCACAGCGTGTCGTTCAGTTTTTGCATGAGTTTACCTCGGGAATTTCAGGTTGGATTCCGGGCGCTGGCTGGCCCGATCGAGCAATGATCCGCTTAGCGGTGGCTCTTGTTCACCTGAAATACTCCCGTTCGTGTGGCCAATCTATGGCAAGCTTACGCGGCGTTGTCGATGCCGAGTTCGCTGAGCTTGCGGTAGAGCGTCGAGCGGCCGATGCCGAGCCGGCGCGCGACTTCGGTCATGCGCCCGCGGTAATGGCCGATGGCGAGGCGGATGATATCGGCCTCGATCTCTTCCAGCGGGCGGACATTGCCGTCATCGGTATAAAGCAGCACGCCAAGGCCGCGCGCACGGCTCTCACCGCGATCGGCCTGGTCGCCGAGCAGTTCGGCCAGCTGCGGGAAGCTGTGCGCGGTGAGCGCCTCGCGCTGTTCGAACACACAGGCGCGGAACAGCACTGCCTGCAACTGGCGGACATTGCCCGGCCAGTCATAGGCTTCGAGCAGGCTCAGTCCGCTGTCGGCGATCGAATGATGCTGGAGCCCCGGCTGCTCGCCGATCTTGGCGAGGAAATAGCGCGTCAGCCCGGGAATGTCGCCCAACCGTTCGCGCAGCGCGGGCATACGGATGCGGGTGGCGGAAAGCTGGTCGAACAGGGCCTGCGAAAACGCGCCTGTTGCGGCAAGGTCGGCCAGCGCGAAATCGCTGGTGGCGAAGATGCGCAGATCGACGCGAAAGCCGTGCGCGGCGCCGGTCGGGCGGACGATCCCGGTGGCGAGGACTTCGGCCAGCCGGTCCTGCTGTTCGGCGGGGATGCGGTCGACATCGTCGAGGATCAGCGTGCCCCCGTCGCAATGTTCGATCAGGCCGCGCTGGCGGTCGAATGCCCCGGCGAACGCACCTTGTTCATGGCCGAACAAGAGCGATTCGAGCGAGGCGGGCGGCATCCCTGCGCAATGGACCGCGCGCATCGCCGCCTTGGCGCGGGTGCTGGCGGCATGCATCGCGCTGGTGAGCATGTCCTTGCCCGAACCGCTTTCGCCCTCGACCAATACATGCGCGTGGCCGCGCGCGGCCGTCGCCGCCTTGGCGAGCGCGGTGCGGAAGGGGGCGGCCGTGCCGACCATGCCGTCGAAGTCCACCGGGTGGGGGAGCTTCTCGGCCAGCGGCTGGAGTTCGGCGGTGGGCCGTCCGGCGCGCGTGGCGCTGGACAATGCCTGCAGCAGGCGGTCGGATTCGACCGGTTTGACGACGTAATCGGTGGCGCCTGCGCGCATCGCCTCGACAGCAAGCCGGGGCGAGGCGCTGGCGGTGAGCATCAGCAGCGGGGCATCGGGCCGCGCGGCGCGCAAGTCGCGGATCAGGTCGCAGGCGCGGTCGCCCGGTACCCACTGGTCGAGCAGGATAGCCTTGATTTCGCGGCCTTCGGGCGAGGTGAGCAGCGCCAGCGCCTGTTCGCCATCGGCAACGGTCAGCGTGCGCCAGCCGTCGCGCGCGGCAAGCGCGGACACCAACCGGCTTTGTGCCGGTTCGTCGTCGATCAGCATCAACACGCGTGATTGCTGTGTCGCCATGTGGCTCGCCAGACTCCCTTGGACCCGGGCATGCAGACCACGCCCTTGTGCAAAGTGCCCTAACCGAATCGGGTAAAGACCGGATTAAGCCTGTTTCGATGACGGCGGCGATTGCGGGGCTTGAGCACCCGGCTCCGCCGCGATAGACCCACCGCAACACCGTTTCACATCTCAATTCCACACAGGGACACATCGACATGGAATCCGCCAACGACCACAAGGCGCACAACCAGACCTACGGCTCGTTCATCGACACGCTCAAATGGTCGGTCCCGCTGATAGCCATCCTTACGCTGGTCGTCGTCATCCTGATTGCCGACTAGACGCATGGCGCTACGCATCGCGGCGCTGAAAGAGCGCGCACCGGGCGAGAACCGGGTCGCGCTGACCCCCGAAACGGCGAAGAAATTCGCCGCGTTGGGCGCCACTGTCGTGGTCGAGGAAGGTGCCGGTCTGGCCGCCGCGATCACCGACGAGGCGTATCGCGACGCGGGGGCGCAGGTGCTCACCGGGCCGCAAGCGGTCGCGGAGGCGGATATCGTGCTCGGCGTACAGGCGCCCGAGGTGCTGGCGCTCGCGGGGGCCAAGCCCGGCGCATGGGTCGCAGCGACCTTCGACCCGTTCCGCAATGGCGATCTGGTCGCAGCCTATGCCAAGGGCGGCTTCGAAGCATTGTCGATGGAATTCATGCCGCGCATCACCCGCGCGCAGAGCATGGACGTGCTGTCCAGCCAGTCGAACCTCGCCGGTTACAAGGCGGTGCTAGTGGCCGCGAACGAATATGGCCGCGCCTTTCCGATGATGATGACCGCTGCCGGTACGGTACAGGCGGCCAAGGTGTTCGTGATGGGCGTGGGCGTTGCAGGCTTGCAGGCGATCGCCACCGCCAAGCGGCTGGGCGCGCAGGTCTCGGCCACCGATGTCCGCTCGGCGACCAAGGAGCAGATCCAGTCGCTTGGCGCCAAGCCCATCTTCGTCGAGAACGTCGCGGGCATCGAAGGCGAAGGCTCGGGCGGCTATGCCACCGAAATGTCCGAAGAATACCAGAAGGCGCAGGCAGAGCTGGTATCTGGCCATATCGCCAAGCAGGACATCGTCATCACCACCGCGCTGATCCCGGGCCGGCCCGCACCGCGGCTGATCTCGGATGCGCAGATCGCCAGCATGAAGCCGGGCAGCGTGCTCTTCGATCTCGCAGTCGCGCAAGGCGGCAATGTCGAGGGCTCCAGGCCCGACGAAGTGGTCGAGAAGCACGGCGTCACAATCGTCGGCTATTCGAACACCGCCGGGCATCTGGCGGCGGACGCCTCGGCGCTGTTCGCGCGCAACCTCTACAACTTCCTGTCCGCCTTTTGGGACGAGGAGACCGGCAAGCCCGTCCTCGACGCAGAAATCGGCGATGCCGTGCGGCTGACGCAGGGCGGCAAGGTCGTGAACGAGAGACTGACCACCGCGTAATCCGGGCCCGGGGAGGGGCCGCACATGGACTTCATTTCGATCCTGTCGATCTTCGTGCTGGCGTGTTTCGTCGGCTATTACGTGGTCTGGTCGGTCACGCCTGCGCTGCACACGCCGCTGATGGCGGTGACCAACGCGATTTCCTCGGTGATCATCGTCGGCGCACTGATTGCGGCCGCGGCTGCTGAGGTGGCTGGGGCAAAGTGGCTGGGGCTGCTCGGCATCGTGCTCGCCAGCGTGAACATCTTCGGCGGCTTCGCGGTGACGGCGCGCATGCTCGCCATGTACAAGAAGAAGGAGAAGAAGTGATGGGCTCGCTCTTCTCCGTCATCCCAGCGAAAGCTGGGATCTCTTTCGGCACGCTCCGGTCCAAGTGGACAACGATCCCAGCTTTCGTTGGGATGACGATGTGGGCCAGCCCCGCACACGCCGCGACCGGTGAAGCGGTGAACCCGTGGGTCGCGCTCGCCTATCTCGTGGCCGGCGTCTTCTTCATCCTCGCTCTGCGCGGCCTGTCGTCGCCCGCGACGAGCCGGACGGGCAACCGCTTCGGCATGATCGGCATGCTGATCGCGGTAGTGACGACGCTGGTGACGCACGTGCTACAGAAAATCGGCGATGCGGCGAATAGCTACGTCGGTCCCGACTTCGCCAGTCTGGGCGAAATCCTGATCGCTATCGCTATCGGCGCGATCATCGGCATCACCATCGCCCGCCGCATCGCCATGACTGCGATGCCTGAACTGGTTGCAGCCTTTCACAGCCTCGTCGGCCTCGCCGCGGTATTGGTCGGCTGGGCGGCCTACCTCAATCCTGGCGCATTCGGCCTGCTGGTGGGCGGCGGCATCGGCGCTGTATCCAAGGTCGAGATGGGTCTCGGCATCGCCATCGGTGCGATTACCTTCTCCGGCTCGGTCATCGCCTTTGCCAAGCTGTCGGGGCGGATGAGCGGATCGCCGATCCTGCTGCCCGCGCGCCACGTCATCAACCTCGGCACGCTGGCGGCGATCATCGTGCTGACCGCGCTTTTCGCCATGGCCGGCCCCACCGAGACCATGCCGCTGATCATCGCGCTGACCGTGCTGGCCTTCCTGATCGGCTTCCTGCTGATCATCCCGATCGGCGGGGCGGACATGCCGGTCGTGGTCTCGATGCTGAACAGCTATTCGGGCTGGGCCGCGGCGGCGATGGGCTTCACGCTGGGCAACACCGCGATGATCATCACCGGCGCGTTGGTCGGGTCTTCGGGCGCGATCCTCAGCTACATCATGTGCCGCGCCATGAACCGCAGCTTCCTCTCGGTGATCGCGGGCGGCTTTGGCGCGGATGCCAGCGCCGGTGGCGGCGAAGCGAAAGAGCAGCGCCCCTACAAGACCGGTAGCGCGGCCGATGCGGCGTTCATGCTCGAACAGGCGGAGAAGGTCATCATCATCCCCGGCTACGGCATGGCGGTGGCGCAGGCGCAACATGCACTGCGCGAGATGACCGACCTGCTCGAAGAAAAGGGTGTCGAGGTGAAGTTCGCCATCCATCCGGTCGCGGGCCGCATGCCCGGGCACATGAACGTGCTGCTCGCCGAAGCATCGGTAGATTACGACAAGGTCTTCGAGCTGGAGGACATCAACAGCGAGTTCGCGCAGGCCGATGTCGCCTTCATCATCGGCGCGAACGATGTGGTGAACCCCGCGGCCAAGACCGACAAATCCAGCCCGATCTACGGCATGCCCGTGTTCGATGTCGACAAGGCCAAACAGGTGTTCTTCATCAAGCGCAGCATGGGCGGTGTCGGCTATGCGGGTGTCGACAATGACGTCTTCTACATGGACCAGACGATGATGCTGCTGTCCGATGCGAAGAAGATGGTCGAGGAAATCGTGAAAGCGCTCGACTGAGATGAAACGCATCCTGATCGTTCTTGCGCTGTTGGTTGTCGGCGGGGTGGTACTGTGGGCGACTGTCGGCGGCGAGCTGCAGGCCACGGTCGAGGACCGGCTCGAGAATGAATTCGTCGCGCGCGGGCTGCCGCAGCCGATGGCCGAATGCATGGCCGGGCGGATGGCGCAGCGGCTTTCGGTTGCCCAATTGCGCAAGCTGGAAAACCTGCGCGCCGAGGATGGCGAAGCGGACATTCCGTTGAGCATTGCCGAATTTCTCGAACGCGTTCGCCGCGTGGGCGACAGCGAGGTGCTGGAGGTCGCGGCAAGCTCTGCCGCCGTCTGTGCCTTCGCGGGACGCTGAGGCGTCCGCTACGCTTGCAATCGCCCGTCCTTGCGGCACTATAGGTTGCAAGGGAGAGACTCATGATGATCAGACTGTCGATTGCCGCCGCGCTGCTTGCAAGCGCTGCACCTGCCATTGCCGCCACGCATAATGTCGCGCCGGGTGAAGGCGCGCAGGAAACCTTGCAGGAAGCGCTGATCCTTGCCGAACCGGGCGACGAAATCGTGCTGGCTGCAGGCCGCTATACGCTGACCGATGGTCTCAGTCTCGATGTCGACGGCGTCACCGTGCGCGGCGCGGGGATGGACGGTACCGTGCTCGACTTCACGACCCAGCAGGGGGCAGGCGAAGGCCTGCTGGTGACCAGCCATGGCGTCACCCTGCGCGATTTCGCGCTCGAGAACCCCAAGGGCGACGGGGTGAAGTCCAAGGGCGCGGACGATATCGTCTATTACCGTATTCGTGTGACGTGGACGCGCGGACCGCATGCCGAAAACGGCGCCTACGGCGTCTATCCGGTCGAAAGCGACGGGGTCCTGGTCGACGGGGTCAAGGTCACCGGCGCATCGGATGCAGGCATTTACGTCGGCCAGTCGCACAACATTACCGTGCGCAATTCGATCGCCGAGGCGAATGTCGCCGGGATCGAGATCGAGAACAGCCGCAACGCGCTGGTCGAACACAATGTCGCCACGCGCAACACCGGCGGGATCCTGGTGTTCGACCTGCCCAATCTTCCCGTGATGGGCGGGGGCAATGTGATCGTCGCGAACAATCTGGTCGTCGCCAACGACACGCCCAATTTCGCGCCCCCGGGCAATATCGTCGCAGGTGTGCGGCGCGGCACCGGAATCATGGTGATGGCCAATGACAAGGTGCTGATCGAAGACAACATCCTGTCGCGCAATCCGACCGCGCCGATCATGGTCATCGCCTATACGCAGGGTTTCGAGGACGAGCGGTACAATCCGCTGCCGCGCGATGTGGTGGTGGGCGAAAACCGCTATGACGGCGGCGGTTACGATCCGCAGCTCGACGGCGCGGACATGCTGCTGGCGGCCTTCGGCGGCGAGCTGCCGCCGGTGCTGTGGGATGGTCTGGGCTCGCTGTCGGCGGCCGAGGGGACCGCGGGCTGGAACCTCAACCTGACCGAAGCGGGCAAGGGGCTCGGCGCGGCGCAACCCGGCCCGCTGAGCGTCGCCGCGCCTGTGGGCGAGTTCGACCGTAGCGGCATCGGCGCGCCTGCTGCTCTCGACGAAAGGCTTGGCGGATGAGGTCATTCGGGTGGTTGGCGTGTGCGGCATTTGCGCTTTCGGGCGCCATGATCGCGCGTGCGACCCCGCCGCCGCCCGAATATGTCAATGATGCCGCGATCATGGGCGACGGCATGCCGCGCCTGCTGTCGGATTACGGGTTCTTCGATGACCCCGGCGCGCAGGTACCCGTGCCGCATGTCTATCCATACCGCCTGAACACGCCGCTTTATTCCGATGGCGCGGAGAAACTTCGGTTTGTCTACCGGGCGGCGGGCACGCAGTTCACCGCGCAGGGCGAGGGCCTGCTCGATCTGCCGGTCGGGACCGCGCTGATCAAGACTTTCGCATTCGGCGAGGGGAGCGAACGGCGGTTGATCGAAACCCGCGTCTTGCTGCACCGCGCCGAGGGCTGGCTGGCGCTGCCCTATCTGTGGAATGACGAACAGACCGACGCCCGGCTCGCGGTTGTCGGCGCGCGGATCGACCTGACCACCCCGGCGGGGCAGGCGATCAGCTACCGCGTCCCCAACAAGAACCAGTGCAAGGAATGCCACGGGCTGAGCGGTGAAGTGGTCCCCATTGGCCCCAAGGCGCGCAACCTGTCGCACGCCTGGTTGAGCCGGATGGTCGCGGACGGGCATCTCGATACGATGCCGCAGGATGCGGACCAGTTGCCGCTGTGGGAGGAGCGCGAAAACGCGCCGCTGACGTCTGCCGCGCGCGCCTATCTCGACGTGAACTGCGCGCATTGCCACCAGCCCGGTGCGACTGCGTCGAACAGCGGGCTCGACCTGAGATGGGAACAGCAATCGCCCGACGCGCTGGGCATCGGCAAGCGCCCCGTCGCCGCCGGTCGCGGCGCGGGTGGTCATCTGTTCGATATCGTACCCGGATCGCCCGACGCGTCGATCCTGATCTATCGCATGGCCAGCCCAGAACCCGGTGTGGCGATGCCCGAACTGGGCAAGGCGACAGTGGATGAAGAAGGGCTCACCATCGTGCGCCGCTGGATCGAGGAGATGGCGCCGTGAAATGGTTCTGGCGGATACTGGGCGGGCTGGCGCTGGTGCTGGTTGCAGCATTCTTCGTGCTGCGCGTCCCCGATACCGATGCCGACGCAATGTATGCGAAATACGGCACCCCGCCGTCGCAAATGCTGGCGATCAACGGGACCCGCCGCGTGCACGTCCGCGACGAAGGCCCGCGCGATGCACCGGTCGTCATCCTGCTGCACGGCTCGAATGCCGATCTCCACACCTGGCAGACCTGGGCCGACGCGCTCAAGAGCGACTACCGCGTGATCCGTTTCGACCAGCGCGGGCACGGGCTGACCGGTCCCGCATCCGACGCCGATTATACGCTTGAAGCTTTCGTGGAGGATATCGACACGGTGGCCGATGCGCTCAATGTCGAACGCTTCACGCTGGCGGGCAATTCGATGGGTGGGGCCATCGCGATGGGATATGCGATCGCCAATCCGGACCGCCTCGACGGGCTGGTACTGGTCGATGCCGCCGGCGCGCCGGTCGAGCGCGACGGCGGCGGCAATCTCGCCTTCCGGCTGGCCGCCATGCCCGGCGTAGGCAATGTGATGAGCCAGATGCTGCCGCGTTCGCTGGTCGAGCGCAGCCTGTCGCAAAGCGTCTCCAACCAGGCGGTGGTGACCCCGGACGCGGTCGACCGTTATTGGGAGCTCGCGCGCTATCCGGGCAACCGCACCGCGACGCGCCAGCGCTTTGCAACGCCGCGCAGGAATTTCGACGCTGCGCAGATCGCGGCGGTGACAGTTCCCACGCTGGTGATGTGGGGCGAGGAAGACAGCCTGATCCCCTATGCTGCGGCCCGCTGGTACATGGACCACCTGCCCAATGCGACGCTCGCTAACTACCCGGGTGTCGGCCATATCCCGATGGAAGAAGCGCCCGAACAAAGCGTTGCAGACCTGCGGATCTGGCTGGGCGAAGTGCTCGCGACGCAAGATGTCCCGGAGGAAGGAACCGCCTCGTGACCCGCCCGTTGTAAGGCCCTGATACGCGGCCAAACCGCGGTCTTGCGAACATCAGGGCGAAATAGGGGACAGACGGTTGCGTAAGCTTGGCATTATCGGGGGGATGAGCTGGATCTCGACCCGCGCCTATTACGAACGGATCAACAAATCCGTGCAGAAGCGGGCGGCTCCCTTGGCCAGCCCGCCGCTGCTCATCGAAAGCCTCGATTACGCGCCCATCGCCGCGGCCAAGAATGCCAACGACTGGGACACCATCGCTGCGACCCTGGTCGAATCCGCGCGGCGGCTGGAAAGCGCCGGGGCCGAAGGTCTGGTGATCGCCGCCAATGCCATGCACAAGGTCTATGACCGCCTGACCGAAGCGGTTTCGATCCCCGTGCTGCACATCGCCGACAGTGTCGGCCAGGCGATGGAAGACGCCGAGTGCAAGAGCGCCGCGTTGCTCGGCACGCGCTTCGTGATGACCGAAAGCTTCTATCGCCAGCGGTTGGTCGGCCACGGGGTCGATCTGCTGCCGCCCGATCCCAACGATGTGGAGCTGGTCGACGGGATCATCTACAAGGAATTGATGCTGGGCCGCGTCACCCGCGATGCCGAACGCGCGCTCAAGACCATCATCACGATGAAGGAAAAGGACGGCGCCGAGGCGATCGTGCTGGCCTGCACCGAACTTGAACTGGTGGTGGACACCGATGCCAATGTGCTGCCGGTCTACGATTCCACCGACATCCACTGCCGCGCCGCAGCCGACTGGATCCTCGGGTAAATCCGCGAACTGCCGAACCCGGCTGTGCAGGCGCACATTCTGCCGATAATCCGCCGGGTTCGCTTTTCGTTCACGTTGTCGCCCACCCGGTGCTGACCTAAGCCCCGGCGGGCATGCACACAGCCCCCTACGCTTCCGATCCCGCCGCCAGCCGCGGTCGCGAATTCACCGAGGAACGCGAGGGGTCGCGCGGCCCGCGCAGCGAATTCCAGCGCGACCGCGACCGCATCGTCCATTCGATCGCCTTTCGCCGCCTGCGTTCCAAGACGCAGGTGTTCGTCTCGCCCGATGGCGATCATTACCGGACCCGGCTGACGCACAGTATCGAGGTCGCGCAGGTCGGCCGCGTGCTGGCGCGCGAATTGGGACTGGACGAGGACCTTACCGAAGCGCTCTGTCTGGGTCACGATATCGGCCATCCGCCTTTCGGCCATGCTGGCGAGAAGGCGCTTGGAGAAGCAATGGTCCATGCCGGCGGCTATGACCACAATGCACAAGGGCTGCGCACGCTTGCGCGCCTCGAAAGCCCCTATTGCGACCATGACGGGCTCAACCTCACCTGGGAAACGCTCGAAGGGCTGGCCAAGCACAATGGTCCGGTGGCGTCGCCCAGTTGGGCGCTGGCCGAAATCGACCGCGCCTTCCCGCTCGACCTCGCGACCTGGCCCTCGCTCGAGGCGCAGGTTGCAGCGGTGGCGGACGATATCGCCTATGACAATCACGACATCGACGACGGCTTGCGCGCCGGCTTCCTCGAGCTCGACGATCTGCTCGCGCTCGACTGGCTGGCGGATCAGTGGCGCGCGGTAGAGAAACGCTTTCCCTTTGCCCCACGCGATCGCCAGCTGCGCGAACTGGTCCGCACGCAGATCGGCCTGATGGTCAACGATGTCCTCACGCATACGCGCGAACAGGTGCAGGGTATTGCGAGTGTCGACGAAGTGCGCAATGCGGGCCGCCAACTCGCCGGGTTCTCGCCCGCGATGGGTGAACGCGAACGCGTGCTCAAGCGCTTCATGTACGACCGGCTCTATTATCACGAGGAACAGCTCGCCACCGCCGAACGCGCACGCAACGTGATCGCGCGGCTGTTTACCGCCTATCATGAAGACCCCGGCACGATGCCCGAGGACTGGCTGGCCACGCTGCCCGCGCAGGAACCCCGGCGCAGCCGTCATATTGCGGATTTCATTGCCGGGATGACCGATCGTTATGCGATCACCCAGTGCAGCCGCATCTATGGCAGCATGCCCGAAGGGTTGAGCAATGTCTGACGCCGTCCGCATCGCCCTGATCGGCGCCACCGGGCTCGTCGGGTCGAGCGTGATCAGGCAATGCGTCGGACGCGAGGATCTGCGCCTGACCGGTATCGCCCGGCGCGAGGCGGCGCTGCCGCGCGGCATCCGCATGGAATTGTTCGTGGCCGAGCCCGCCAAATGGGGAGAAGTGATCGAGGCAGTCCAGCCCAGGGCTATCATCTGCGCGCTGGGCACGACGTGGAAGAAGGCGGGCGCGGACGAGGCGGCGTTTCGCGCGGTCGATCAGGACCTCGTGCTCGACACCGCGCGCGCGGCACGCGAACTGGGCGTCGAGCGGTTCGTTCACATCAGCTCGGTCGGCGCCGATCCGATGGTGAAACCGTTCTACCTGCGCGTGAAGGGCGAGGTCGAACGCGAATTGACCAAGCTACGCTTCAATCGGCTCGATATCCTGCGCCCCGGCCTGCTGCGCGGCACGCGCGAGAACGATCACCGACCTGCCGAGCGGTTCGGCATCGCGGCTGCGCCGGTGGCGAACCTGCTGCTCCATGGCAAATACCGCCAGTATCGTGGTATCAAGGTCGATGTCGTTGCGCGGGCAGCGTTGGCGCTCGCCAAACGCGCCGCGCGTGGGCGCTTCGTCCATGATAACGACGCCATCCAGCGTGCCGCGCATACGCTGCCGCAAATCGATTATGAGGTAATCTGATGTGGGATACGGCCTTCGGGACAGCCAGCGTGCTTGCCATGATAATGTGGGCCGGATTGATCCTGTTGCCCCGCTGGCCGGCGCTGCTGGCGGCGGTGCTCTACGCCGGGGTGGGGCTGCTGTGCCTTGCCTATACCGTCGGCCTGATCGGTATCCTGGCGGGCGCCTTCGACCCCGCTCCCCTCGGCTCGGGTGAAGCGGCCAGCTTCTCGACGATCGAGGGCGTGCGCGCGATCTTCGCCAGCGATGGCGGCGTGACCGTCGGCTGGATCCACTACCTTGCCTTCGATCTCTTCGCCGGTCTGTGGATTGCGCGCGATGCCGATGCGAAGGGCTTTTCGCGGCTGCTGCAGGCGCCGATCCTGCTCGCCACCTTCTTCGCCGGGCCGCTCGGCCTGTTCCTCTGGCTGGCCATTCGCGAACGCCGCGCGCGGGCCGGCGGACGCTGGCACTAACGCCTGTCGGAATCGGGTTGCGCGAAGCAACCGACCTGCCATGATGCCCCCCAACTGCTGAAAACAGCGGAGAGGATATATGGCAGACACCGAAAAGCTCACCTTCGATGAGCTCATCACGCATTGGGCGCAGGAAAAGCCCGATCAGGTCGCGCTTGAACAGGATGGCGCGGCGCTGACCTTCGCCGAGCTGGAGGACCGCTCGCGCCGGATCGTGGCGATGCTCGCCGCGCACGGGGTGGGCAAGGGTGACCGGATCGCCTGGCTGGGCAAGAACGCGCGCCATTATTTCGAACTGTTCTATTCCGCTGCGCGCATCGGCGTGGTCATGGTGCCGATCGGCTGGCGTCTTGCCGCGCCCGAGATTGCCTATATCCTCGGCGATACCGGCGCGAAGCTGGTGTTCATCGACGAAGGGTTTGGCGAACTTGCCGCCAAGGCCTGCGGCGAACTGGATACGCCCCCCGAGATTATCGACACGCCCACCGCCCAGCGCGAAATCGCCGCCGCACCTGCCGATGTGTTCGACGGCGCGGGACCCGACGATCCCGTCCTCCAGCTCTACACTTCGGGCACCACGGGCAATCCCAAGGGTGCGGTCCTGACCAATGCCAACCTGTTCTCGCTGCGCCAGCCCGCCGAACAGGCGGCACAGCCATGGTCGAGCTGGGACGAGGACGAGGCGATCCTGATCTGCATGCCGTGCGCGCATATCGGCGGGACCGGGCTTGGCATCATGGCGATCGCGGCAGGTATCCGCGGCATCGTCCAGTCCGAATTCACGCCCGACGGCGTGCTCGACGGCTTCGAACAGGGGATCACCCGGCTGTTCATCGTGCCCGCCGCGCTGCAGATGGTGGTGCAGCACCCGCGCGCGAAGGACACCGACATGTCGGCGGTCAAATACGTCATGTATGGGGCCGCGCCGATCCCGCTCGACCTGCTGCGTGAGGCGGTGCAGACCATTCCCGGCGCAGGCTTCCTGCAATGCTACGGCATGACCGAGACGACCGGCACCATCGCCATGCTCCCGCCCGAAGACCACGCGCTCGACGGTAACCAGCGCATGCGCAGCGCGGGCAAGGCCGTGCCGGGCGCCGAACTCAAGGTCGTCGGCGAAGACGGCGCCGAACTGCCGCATGGCGAAGTGGGCGAACTGGTGTGCAAGAGCCCGTCGAACATGCAGGGCTACTGGAACCTGCCCGATGCGACCGAGGGCGCGCTCAAGGACGGCTGGATGTACACCGGCGACGCCGCCTACATGGACGAGGATGGCTACGTCTATATCCAGGACCGCATCAAGGACATGATCATTTCGGGCGGCGAGAACGTCTACCCCGCACAGGTCGAAAGCGCGATCTACGGCCACCCGGCGGTGGGCGAAGTGGCGGTAATCGGCGTGCCCGACGTTACCTGGGGCGAAGCGGTCAAGGCCTGCGTGGTGGCCAAACCCGGCAGCGCGGTCGATGCCGAGGATATCATCACCTTCACGCGCGAGCGGCTGGCAGGCTTCAAGGTCCCCAAGACGGTCGATGTCATTCCCGAATTGCCGCGTAACGCCAGCGGCAAGATCCTGCGCCGCGAATTGCGCGCGCCCTATTGGGAAGGGCGCGACAGGCAGGTCAATTGAAGCGCCACGCACCCGCCACCGCACGCAATTCGGAGCCCTTGGCCGAAGTGTTGGCGGAGGAATTGCCCGCGAGCGGGCTGGTGCTCGAAATCGCCAGTGGGAGCGGCGAACACGCGCTGTTCCTGGCGCGACGCTTCCCCGCGCTGGACTGGCAACCGAGCGATCACGATGCCGAGGCGATGGCTTCCGTCGACGCCTGGGCGGCCGAATCCGGTTGTGAGAACCTCCGTCCCGCGATCGCGCTCGATGCCGCGCAGGCCGACTGGCCGATCGCTGCGGCGGATGCGGTGCTGTGCGTGAACATGGTGCATATCAGCCCGTGGGACGCGGCGGTCGGGCTGTTTGCGGGGGCGGGGCGGATATTGGCCAGCGGCGCACCGCTGGTGCTCTACGGCCCCTTCATCGAACCCGACCAGGAAACCGCACCGTCGAACCTGGCGTTCGATCAGTCGCTTAGGCAGCGCAATCCCGAATGGGGCCTGCGCAATACCGACGATCTCGACGCACTGGCCGCAGACCACGGCCTACGCCGAACCGCACGCCACGCAATGCCTGCGAACAATTTGGTTCTGGTCTATCGACGAGGTTGAGCGGGAATGTCGGCTAACGACCCGATTGCGGACATTGTGGTCACTTCGTAAGAGAGGTGTGTGGTCCGTCTATCCTCTACGCTGCTTTCTATGTTCGCGATTTCGTCGTTAAGCGGTTGCACGCTTGAAAACTTCGATGTGGACGTTTGCCAACTCGGCGATGCTGTTGCCTTTAGACTAGTTCCAATCGACGGTTGGCTTCGCGATTATCAACCTCGCCCGGACGAACTCAATGTCAGGGTTGCTGACAGCCGACCCTACGAACAGGCCGTGGTGTGGGCAACGGAGTTAGCATATGAGGACTTTGACGATAGGATGCCTCGGAGGGCCATCGTTTACGGCCAAAAGATTTCGGGTTGGGAGGTGCCGCAGCCCCCAAAACCTCTATCGGAGGGAGTAAGATACTCTCTCAAAATCTCAGATGGTGGACATCATGGATGGGCTCACTTTGAAGTCGGGAAGCCATTACCTGCCTGTTGAGCGGCAGCTTTCCACCCAAAAACAGAACTCATGCCATTCGAACCCGGCTCAGGTCGTTGCGGGGCCCGTGAAACATGGTCCGCGCCCAACCACCCGCCACCCACTACCCGCGAAGCGCCTGATGCGGGCTTATCGCAGGCGGCGCGATTGTCTTCTGCTCAGCGCGAGCACCCTTGCGCCGCCGCGCCTCGCCGATAGGGTGTCGCAGGAGGGAGACGCCTCATGACCACCCTATCCATTCGTGAACTCGCCAGCCGCCATTGGTTCTATCTGCTGCTACCCGTATGGCTTGCCGTGTCCTGGTCCTTGCGCGGGGCGTCTATGTGGAACCAGCAACCGCGGCTGGGCGAAGCGATCGTCCTGTTCGACTGGTGCATCTTCATGCCGGTGCTGTTCGCGATCTGTTATCGCGACATGCCGCGCCGCGCGTTCGCGCTGCGCATGCTTGCGCTGTTTTGCGGCGGTATCTGGCTGGCGGGCCAGATCGTCCCGCCCGAAGCGCACAGTCTGCTGGGGTTCGGCGCGGGTCTGCGCTGGGTCGGGCTCATCGTACTGGTATTGTTCGAAGCCGCCGCGATCATGGCCATGGCGCGGATTGTCTTTGGCGCGACACCGAGCACCGCCGAACTCGAACGGCAAGGCATCCCGCCGGTGATCGCGCGGCTGATGATGCTCGAGGCCCGCTTCTGGCGCTGGGTGTGGAAACGCCTGACGGGGAAATAGCCCACATACGAAAACGCCCGCCGGTGAGGGCGGGCGTCTTGCTGTCAACTTGTGGTTCGGCTCAGGTCGCGTCGTCGACCGTGTTGGCGGCGGACTGCAGGTCGTCGCCCGCACCGCGCACGGTGTTGCAGGCGGCGGCGGTCAGCGTCATCGTGGTGATGCCGAGGGCGAGCAGGATTTTCTTGATCATCGTCGTTTCCTTCCCAAAGGGCTCCCATTGCGGGGTGCGACAGGTTCAACGGATCATGCTTCCTTCGGTTCCGTCAATGCCCTGCGCGCCAGGCCCAGCCGGTGTTCGCGCCAGGCGATCAGCAGGCCGGCCCCCACCACCAGCGGCGCACCGAACCAGAACGAGGCGGGCGGCAGATTGGTGAAAACCAGCCATCCGAATAACGTGGCCCAGACGAGGCCCGAGTAATCCATCACGATGACATTCGCGACCGTCCCGTAACGCAGCGCCGCGGTCAGCAGGACCTGGCCGAGCAGGCCGATCACCCCGCAGGCGAGCAAGAGCAGCCAGTCCTCCAGCGGATGCGCCTGCCCGACGAAGGGCATCGCCAGCGCGAGCACGGGGACCGAGAAGAGCGAGAAATAGAACACGATGGTGAAGGGATGCTCGGTTCGCCCAAGATCGCGCAATTGCACCGAGATCAGCGCGATCATCAGCGCCGCCCCGAGCGCGATCGCCGCCCCGAACAGCGGCAGCTCGCCGCCCCATGGCTGCGCGATCAGCAACACGCCGGCAAAGCCCAGCGCCACCGCGCTCCAGCGCCACACGCCCGTCGGCTCGCGCAGGATCAGCGCAGATAGTAAAACCGCGAAGATCGCTGAGCTGTAATTGAGCGTGGTCGCGACCGCGAGCGGCAGCAATGTCGCCGCGCCGAAATTCATCGCCATGCCGACGAGGCCGAAGCCCGAGCGGCGCAGGTGCGATCCGGTGCGGCGGGTGGCGAGCACATCGAGCCGGCCGCGCAGCGCGAACCAGGCGAACAGGATCGGGATCGTCGGCAATTGTCGCCAGAACATGATCTCGGCGAGGTGGATGCCCCTGTCGCTGGCGAGCTTCACACAAGCGAGCAGCCCCGCGAGAACGAAAGCGGCGGCAAGACGCAAACCCAGCGCGAGCAGGGGCCGATGGTGGGGATGATCGCTTTCGGGCTGCATCGTCCGGGGCGGTTAGCCCAGCCATGGCGCGGTGCAAACGGGAGATTGCAGGCAGCGGCCGGCCTGCCCATATGCGGCGTGATGAAAGAACCCGATTTCCTGCTGTTCGCGAGCGATGCCGAACTCGCTGCCTATTGGGCCGCGGCTTTCATCGTCGCGGCGCTGTTCTGCTTGCTGATGGAGCGGCGCAGGATGAAGCGGACGGTGCTCAACCGCGTCGGCTGGATGCCATGGACGGGGCTGTTCCTGACCTTTGCGGTGTTTGCCGGCGGGCTGCTGGCGGCTTCGATCCCCGCGATTATCCAGGGATAGCGTGCTGAGCCTTGGGGTTACGTGCCCGCATTTCGGTAAAGCTCTGCATATACAGCGTTTCGAAATGCCGTTCGCGATCCAGATCGCGCAGCGTGTCCCGCTTTGGCTTGCGGTGGCCCAGAAAGAGAAGCTTGTTCAACATGGCGTGTTCCTACCCTGAAAGCGGGTATACGCCGGTTGGAGGCTACGTGATTGTAAGAAGACGCCTTTGTACGGCGTGTTCTTACAATTCCGCGGGTTTAGATCGCCTGCACGAGAGGGCTCGCGTCAGAGACATGCTTCCAGGTATGCCTGGTCGAAGCCGAACTGGCGCGCTTTCTCGAGCGTATAGGGACGCAGGCCCGACGAGCGGTATTCGCCCATGATCTTGCCGTCCTCGCCCTCGTCGAGATATTCGAACTTGAACAGTTCCTGCGTCACGATCACGTCGCCTTCCATCCCGATTACCTCGGTGATGTTGGTGGTACGGCGCGAACCGTCGCGCAGGCGCTTGACCTGGACGATGATGTCGACGCTTTCCGCGATCTGGCGGCTGATGGCTTCCTTGGGGATCTTGATGTCGCCCATCAGGATCATGTTTTCCATACGGCCAAGGCATTCGCGCGGGCTGTTGGCGTGAAGCGTACACATCGACCCGTCGTGGCCCGTGTTCATCGCAGCGAGCAGGTCGAAACATTCCGCGCCGCGAATTTCGCCCAGGATGATGCGGTCGGGACGCATACGCAGGGCGTTCTTCACAAGGTCGCCAATGGTAATGGCGCCCTGGCCTTCAAGGTTGGGCGGACGTGTTTCCAGCGGCAGCCAGTGCGGCTGCTGCAGGCGCAATTCGGCCGCATCCTCGATCGTCAGCACGCGCTCGCCCGGGTCGATCATCTTCGACAGGGCGTTGAGCATGGTCGTCTTGCCCGAACCGGTACCACCCGAAATGACCACGTTCATCCGGCAGGCGCCGGCGATCTTGAGCGCGGTACACATCTTGTCGCTCATCGAACCGAAGTCCTTGAGCATATCGAGCGTGATCGGCTTTTCGGAGAATTTACGAATCGAGATCGCGGTACCGCGCAGCGACAACGGCGGGACGATGACGTTGACACGGCTGCCGTCCTTGAGACGGGCGTCGGCCAGCGGCGTGGTCTGGTCGACGCGGCGGCCGACCTGGTTCACGATACGCTGGGCGATCTGGAACAGGTGGGTCTCGTCACGGAACTTGATCGGCGCGATGACCAGCTTGCCGCCTTTCTCGATATAGGTCTGGTCGGGGCCGTTGACCATGATGTCCGAGACGTCGGGATCGTTGAGCAATTCCTCGAGCGGACCGAAGCCGAGCAGTTCGTCGACCAGCACCTTCTCAAGCGCGAATTGTTCGCGGCGGTTCAGCGTGACCTTCAGTTCGGCCAACACTTCCATGATGATCGGGCGGAATTCTTCCGACAGTTCATCCTTGGACAATGTCGCCGCGGCTTCGGGATCGACGCGTTCGAGCAGGCGCGGCAGCACCTGTTCCTTGATCTTGTGGACGCTGGCTTCGAACCCGCCGACTTCGCTCTGGCCCGAATGCGTGGAATTCATCCGCTCTTCGAGACGCGACATCGCATCGCCGGTGCTGTTGGGCCCGGCGGAGGGGGTGTCGTTTTCAGGCAGCGGGGGGAATTGATCCCCGCCATCGTCCGGGTCGGGCTTGGATGGCGAAGGGGTTGGCGAGCCGCCCCGCATGGGTTTGGCCACACCAAATTGCGGACGGGCACCGGCGCCCATACCTGCCGGCCCGTTTTTCCGTCCGAATGCGCTCATTCCGGTAACCCCCGAAGAAACTCTTGATTCGCCCAGCGGAACCTTGCGCTTTTGCGCCCAAGTCCGCCTCTCGAAGTGTGGTGAATAATTTGGAAACCTTGATTATTCCCTAATAGGTGGTGACGCGTCAGCACGTCCTGAGCGCGCGAGCATTGGCTATGGTGAAGGTGCACCGCGCACGCCCATTCTGCCGGATTGATTGATTGCCCGTCAGGAACCGCTAAGCGTCGCGCCAGACAGTTAACTCGGAGAATACGGTCCATGTGCGGAATTATCGGTATCGTCGGTGCAGAACCCGTTGCGGAACGGCTGGTCGATGGCCTCCGCCGGATGGAATACCGTGGTTATGACAGCGCCGGGATCTGCACGCTCGACAAGGGCGAACTGATCCGCAGGCGGGCCGAGGGCAAGCTCAACAATCTGGTGGTCGAATTGGCCGACAATCCTGCCCCCGGTGACACCGGGATCGCGCATACGCGCTGGGCCACGCACGGAGCGCCGACCGCGCGCAACGCACATCCGCACGCGACCGAGCAGGTGGCGCTGGTCCACAACGGGATCATCGAGAACTACAAGGAACTGCGCGCCGAACTGCGCGCGGATGGCCGTAAATTCGAAAGCGATACCGATAGCGAAGTGGTTGCGCATTTGGTGTCGCGGCTGGTCGAGACGGGTAGCACCCCGCAGGAAGCCGTCGCCACTGTGTTGCCACGCCTGCGCGGGGCCTTCTCGCTGGCGATCGCCTTCCGCGACCATCCCGATCTGCTGATCGGTGCACGGCTCGGCTCGCCGCTGGTCGTCGGTTATGGCGATGGCGAAACCTATATCGGGTCGGACGCGCTGGCGCTGGCCCCGCTGACCCAGCAGATCAGCTATCTCGAAGAAGGCGATTGGGTGGTCGTGTCGCGCGGTGGCGCAACGATCTATGATGCGGAGAACCACGCGGTCGAGCGTGAAGTGTCCATTTCGGGAGCTTCGGCGGCGGCGATAGAGAAGGGCAATTATCGCCACTTCATGCAGAAGGAGATTTTCGAGCAGCCGACCGTGGTCGCGCAGACGCTCGGCTCCTATTTGCGCCAGTCGGACAATTCGGTTGCATTGCCGCAGTTCGATTTCGACATTTCCAGCGTCAGGCGCATTACCATCGTCGCCTGCGGCACGTCCTACTATGCCGGCATGGTCGCGAAATACTGGTTCGAACGCTTCGCGCGCGTGCCCGTCGACATCGATGTGGCGTCGGAGTTCCGCTATCGCGAACCGGTGCTCGAGGATGGGGGGCTGGCGCTGTTCATCTCGCAGAGCGGGGAGACGGCGGATACGCTCGCCGCGCTGCGCCACTGCAAGGAGCATGGTCAGACCATCGGCGTGATCGTCAACGTGCCGACCAGCTCGATGGCGCGCGAAGCCGATCTGCTGTTGCCGACGCATGCCGGACCCGAGATCGGCGTCGCCTCGACCAAGGCATTCAGTTGCCAGCTTGCCGTGCTCGCCGCGCTGGCGGCGCATATGGCGGTGAAGAAAGGGCTGATGAGCCGGGAAGAAGAGCAGGAGGTTGTCGGCCATCTGCTCGAAGCGCCCGCCGCGCTCAACGCCGCGCTCGACCATGATGACGATATCGCCAGCATGGCGCATCTGGTCGCCCCGGCGCGCGATGTTCTTTATCTCGGCCGTGGCCCGGATTTCCCGCTTGCGCTCGAAGGCGCGCTGAAGCTGAAGGAGATCAGCTATATCCATGCCGAGGGCTATGCCAGCGGGGAAATGAAGCATGGGCCGATCGCACTGATTGACGAGGACGTCCCCGTGATTGTGCTCGCGCCGTCTGGTCCACTGTTCGAAAAGACCGTGTCGAACATGGAAGAGGTGCGCGCGCGTGGCGGGCAGATCGTGCTGATCTCCGATGCCGAAGGTTTGGAAGCTGCGGGCGAGGGCTGCCTCGCAACGATCGAGATGCCGCGCGTCCATCCGCTGATCGCACCTTTGGTTTACGCGATCCCGGTGCAATTGCTCGCTTATCATGTCGCGTGCGTCAAAGGCACCGATGTCGATCAGCCGCGAAATCTGGCGAAATCCGTTACTGTGGAGTAACTTAGGGCTGGATTGCCCATTTTTCCGGTCTCAACTCTCTGGTCCGTTTTTTACCAGAGGATAAGGTTTTGCGGTTAATCGTCCCCGGGTGAGCGAGCCGGTAAACCCCCAACAAACCAGTGCATCTGCGCTGACGACTCGGCAGGTCATCGGGCTGGAAGCGCCCGAGGGCTCCGAGTGGGGCGTGGTTCACGGCCAGCAATATGCCTTGCTACAGGAACGGGTGAAGGTCCGTATCGGCCTGCATCTGACAAGCTTCCTGCTCGTCGCGGTGACGCTCTACGGTTCGCTTCCGACAGTAGTGCTCGGGGCGTGGGGGCTAGCGTTGCTTACCGCGGTGGGTTTCGCCGCCCGCTGCGACCTTGGACTGGGCGATGCCGACAATCGCTTTATCGAGCTCGAAGAGATGAAATCCCACGCCATGGCCTCGGGTGCCAAGGGCGCGATGTGGTCGGTGGGCATGCTCGCCTGCGCCTGGCTTGCGGATCCGGCATCGGTCGTACTCGTCTGGACCGTCATCGCCATGCTCGTCGTGGGGAGCAGCGCCAGCCGCTTCGGCGCGCCGCTCAGTTCGATTACCTTCACGCTTGGCGCCGGGATAGGCGGGCTGGCAGCCAGTCTCATTACCGCTCAGTTCGGGCTCGCCGTCGTAGTGCTCATGACCACGCTGCTGGCGATCTTCGGTGTTATCGAAAGTGCGCGAATCCGCGTGGCTGCCCGGCTCGCCGAATCGGCGATGCAGGAGAAGAGCGAAGTCGTTTCCATGCTGCTGCGCGAATTCGAGGAAGGCCAGGCCGACTGGCTGTGGCAAATCGATCCGCGCCGCCGCCTCAAATCGGTTTCGCCGCGTTTTGCCTTTTCGCTGGGCAAGCAGCCCGGCCAGATCGAGGGGGAATCCTTCCTCCAGCTGATCTCGGGCGATGGCTGGAAAACCGGCCGCTTCCCGCCAAGCCTGCACGAGCTGGCCGACAAGCTGAAGCGCAAGAAGAATTTCTCCAACCTCGTGGTCAGGGTCTCGATCGATGGGCAGGACCGTTGGTGGGAGCTGTCGGGTACGCCGATCGTCGACGAACTGGGCACGTATCAGGGGTTCCGCGGTGTCGGTTCGGACGTCACCGAGCAGCGCGAATCCTCGGAAAAGATCGAGTATCTTGCGCGCTACGATACGCTGACCCAGCTGCCCAACCGCCGCATGCTCAACGAGGCGTTGGGCGAGGCGCTCAAATACGCTGCCGAATGGCGCTCGCGCTGTGCGTTCCTCATGATCGACCTCGACCGGTTCAAGGCGATCAACGATTCGCTGGGGCACCTGGTCGGCGACCGGATGCTTGGCGAAGTCGCCGCACGGCTCAAGAGCCTGGTCGTCGAAGGCGAGATCGTGGGCCGCCTGGGCGGCGACGAATTCGCAGTGGTCATCCGCGACATCGCCAACCGCGAACGCATGGACACGCTGGCGCGCGACATCATCCAGCGACTTTCCGAGCCCTATCACATCGAAAACCAGGTCCTTTATGTCGGCGCCAGCGTCGGTTCGGCGCTGGGTCCGCGCGACGGGCGCACGGTCGAGGAATTGCTCCGCAACGCCGATCTCGCGCTTTATCGCGCGAAGGGCGAGGGCGGGGGCATGCACCGCGAATACGAACCCTCGCTACACGCCAATGCCGAAGAGAAGCGCCAGCTCGAACATTCGCTGCGCAACGCGCTCGAACGCGACGAGATGCTGCTGCACTATCAGCCGGTGGTGGACGCCACGACCGAAGAGATCGTCAGCTTCGAAGCGCTGATCCGCTGGGACAGCGCCGATCACGGTTTCGTCAGCCCGGGCAAGTTCATCCCGCTGGCCGAAGACACCCGCCTGATCGTGCCGATCGGGACCTGGGTGATGGAAGAGGCCTGTCGCGAAGCGGCGAACAATTGGCCCGCCAACGTCAAGGTCAACGTCAACGTCTCGCCCGAACAGCTGCTCGAAACCGACTTCTCCGCCACCGTCGTGCGCGCGCTGTCGGATAGCGGGCTCGATCCCAAGCGGCTCGAGATCGAGGTGACCGAGAGCATCTTCCTGCGCGACGCCAGCGTGGCGCGTAATGCGCTCGAAGAATGCATGGCGCTGGGATGCTCGGTTGCGCTCGACGATTTCGGGACCGGCTATTCCTCGCTCGGCTACCTGCGCAAGCTCAAGTTCTCGACCATCAAGGTCGACCGCACCTTCGTACAGGGCGCGGCGCAGCAAAGCCCCGAATCGATCGCGATCATCCGCGCGGTCGTGGCCATGGCCGACAGTCTCGGCATGACCACCACGGCGGAAGGCGTCGAGAACGAGGAAGAAGCCGAGATGATCCGCAGCATGGGCTGCACCAAGATCCAGGGCTTCCACTTCGGTCGCCCGATGCCGCGCGGCGATGTTGCGGGCGTCTTTACCCGCCGGGCAGCGGAGCAGCGGCTCAAAAGCGCCTGATCAGGCTTCGGCCAGGGCCTTCAAAGCATTTTCGAACAGCGCCAGTCCGTCGGTCCCGCCATGCGCCGGGTCGACCGCGCGTTCGGGGTGCGGCATCATGCCGAGCACATTGCCTGCGGCATTGAGCACACCCGCAATATCGCGGCGCGATCCGTTGCAATTCTCGACATAACGGAATGCCACGCGGCCCTCGCCCTCGATCCGGTCGAGCGTCGCATCGTCGGCAAAATAATTGCCATCGTGATGCGCGACCGGAATATGGATCGTCTGGCCACTGGAATAGCCGCCGGTGAAGCGTGAGCTGTCGTTTTCGACCGTCAGCGGAACGGTCCGGCAGATGAAGTTCTGGCTGGCATTGCGCATCAGCGCGCCGGGCAGGAGGCCGGCTTCGGTCAGGACCTGGAAGCCGTTGCACACGCCCAGCACGGGCACACCGCGCTCGGCCTGCTGCTTGACGCCGCGCATCACCGGGCTGTTCGCTGCCATCGCGCCCGAACGCAGGTAATCGCCATAGGAAAAGCCGCCGGGCAGCGCGATGAAATCAAGCCGTTCGGGCAGTTCGGTATCGGCATGCCAGACCCGTAGCGGGCCTTCGCCCGTAACCCGCTCGATCGCCACCGCCATGTCGCGGTCGCAATTGGAACCGGGGAAGGTGATTACGGCGGCGCGGAAAGTCATCAGCCGACCTTCTCGATGCGGTAGTTTTCGATCACCGTATTGGCGAGCAGCTTCTCGCACATATCGGTCAGCGCCTCGTCGCTCGTGCCGTCGGCGACCTCGAGTTCGATCAACCGGCCCACGCGGACATCGGCAACTCCGTCGAAGCCCAGACCTTCGAGCGCATGATGGACGGCGCGGCCCTGCGGGTCGAGGACGCCGGGCTTGAGCGAGACATGGACGCGGATTTTCATCGACAGGCCTTTCGTGTTGGCGCGCCTATGGCGCAGCGCCCGCGCGCATTCAAGTCCGCGTGGATGCGCGCCGGGGATGGCCGCCGAAGTGACATATCCGCGACGGATTGTAGCGCGATTGCAACATTTGCAATCAATCTGTCGCAATCGGATGCGTCGCGCCCCAATTCCCCGCGCAACCTGCTATCGGATGCGCACGGCGATAATGCCGCTTCCCTCCAAATGCCCGCCCCCCAATATGCGCGCTCAAGCAGGAATTCCCCCGACATGACCATTCGATCCACCGCTGCCCGTTTCCTCGGCGCCAGCACGCTCGCTCTTGCCGCCTTCGCCGCGCAACCCGCCCTCGCGCAGGATACTGACGCCGGCGAAACTGGTGCCGCAGAAGCCGGCGACGGCCAGCTTAACACCATCATCGTCACCGCCAATCGGCGCGAGGAAAACCTGCAGGATGTCGCGGTTTCGGCGGCAACGCTCGATGCCAGCACCGTGCGCACGATCTTCGATGCGGGCGCGGAAATCACCGCGCTGGCGGCGCGCGTGCCCGGCCTGTTCGTCGAAAGCTCGAACGGGCGCGCGGCCCCGCGCTTCTACATCCGCGGACTTGGCAATACCGATTTCGACCTCGCCGCATCGCAGCCCGTTTCGGTGGTGATGGACGATGTCGTGATGGAAAACGTCACGCTCAAATCCTTCCCGATCTTCGACGTCGAGCGCATCGAAGTGCTGCGCGGCCCGCAGGGCACGCTGTTCGGCCGCAACACGCCTGCCGGCATCGTCAAGATCGACACGGTCAAGCCGGGCGACGAATTCGCGGTCGACGGGTCGGTCAGCTATGGCAGCTTCAACAGCATTTCGGCCGATGGCGGCGTCACCGTCCCGCTTGCTCCGGGTGTGGTGTCGCTGCGCCTGTCGGGTCTGTGGCAGCAGCGCGACAACTGGATCGACAACGGCTTCACCGGTGAAGAGGATGCCTATGGCGCCTACAGCGAAGTGGCGGGTCGTGCGCAGCTGCTGATCACTCCCGGCGACCGCCTGTCGATCCTCGGCAGCTATTCGATCCGCGACCTCGACGGTCAGTCTACGCTGTTCCGCGCCAATATCCTTGGCCCGGGCGACAACGAGCTGAACGACAATTACGACCGCGACACCGTGTTCTACGATGCGGGCGGTCGCAATGAAGCCGCTTACAAGGCCGAGATCGCGACCGCCAAGGTCGACTACGAAGCCGATGTCGCGACCTTTACCAGCATCACCAGCTGGGCGAACAGCGAAGGCCGCAGCCGCGGTGATATCGATGGCGGATGGGTCATTCGTGATGAGAATGGCGACGTGGTCGAGACCGGTCCCGGTTTCATCCCGTTTGAATCGGATACGCAGGACTCGATCGATCTCAAGCAATTCACGCAGGAAGTGCGCATCGCCTCGAACTCGAACGGTCCGGTGCAATGGCAGGTCGGCGGGTTCTATTTCGACAGCGACTTCGACGTCACCACCGTCGGCTTCGACTTCCCGCCGCCGGTAACCGTCAACCACACCAACGAAAGCTGGGCCGTGTTCGGCCAGGTGACGGGCGAAATCACTCCCGCGCTCAAACTGACCGGCGGCCTGCGCTATACCGAGGACGAGAAGGCGTTTGCCGTGACGCAGACGTCGTTCATCTCGGGTCCCGGCGCGCAGGAACGCAGCGTCAAGGACGAGCGGATCAGCTGGGACCTTGCCGCCTTCTACGACGTGAGCCTCGATGCCAGCGTCTATGCACGCGTGGCGAGCGGGTTCCGTGCACCGACCATCCAGGGCCGCGATGTTGCCTTCGGTTCAGCCCCGTCGATCGCCACGTCCGAAAAGATCATGAGCTATGAAGCCGGCTTCAAGTCCGAATTCGCAGGGCGCAGTATCCGTCTTAATGGCGCGGTCTATTACTACACGATCGAAGATCCGCAGTTCACCGCGGTGGGCGGCGCGGGCAATCTCGTGCAGCTGGTCAACGCCGAGGAAGGCCGCGGCTACGGCTTCGAACTCGACAGCGCCTTCCAGATCACCCCCGACTTCCTCGTCACTGCGGGCGTGAGCTGGAACAAGACCGAGATCAAGGACGACGCGCTGGCGGTCGGCATCTGTGCGCAGTGCACTGTGACCGATCCGACGGTCGTCCTGTCGGGGAACACGCGCGCGCTGGTGGATGGCAACCCGTTCCCCAACGCCCCCGAATGGATCGCCGACATCACCGCGCGTTACGGCGTGCCGGTGGGCAATGCGGGCGAGATCTTCGTCTTCACCGACTGGGCTTATCAGGGGAAGACCAACCTCTTCATCTACGAAAGCGCCGAATTCAATACGAACAACCAGATCGAGGGCGGGCTGCGGGTCGGCTATGCCAAGCGTGACGGCACGTTCGAGCTTGCTGCCTTCGTGCGCAACATCACCGATGCCGACAATGTGAAGGGCGGCATCGACTTCAACAACAACACCGCATTCGTCAACGATCCGCGCGTGTTCGGCGTCTCGGCCCGCGTCAGCTACTAAGCACGCGGACGACCGACAAGAAAAGGGCCGGGGGGAGCAATCCCTCCGGCCCTTTTTCTATGCCAACGCCGCGCCGCGCCGCTTGCGCCGGGCACGGCTGACCGCGTTACTTCTTCGGCTTGCTCGGCGTGCGCAGCCGCCCGCGGTGCGCATTCATGTCGAGCACCTCGCCCGGACCGCTGTCTTCGTTCTGCAGCAGGCCGAGACGACGCGCGACCTCCTGGTAGGCTTCGCTTTCGCCGCCCAGGTCGCGGCGGAACCGGTCCTTGTCGAGCTTCTCGCCGGTGTTGATGTCCCACAGGCGGCAGCCATCGGGGCTGATCTCGTCGGCCAGGATCACGCGGCTGAAATCGCCATCCCAGATACGGCCGAATTCGAGCTTGAAGTCGATCAGGCGGATATCGATCGCGCTGAACATGCCCGAAAGGAAATCGTTGATGCGGATCGCCATGCTCGACATGTCCTGCAGCTCTTCATGGCTGCACCAGTTAAAGCAGGCGATTTCCTCTTCGGAGACCTTGGGGTCGCCCAGCGCATCGTCCTTGAGGCAATATTCAATCAGCGTGTGCGGCAGCAGCTCGCCTTCCTCGATCCCGAGGCGCTTGCTCAGCGTGCCGGCGGCGACATTGCGCACCACGACTTCGAGCGGAATGATCTCGACCTGGCGAACCAGCTGCTCACGCATGTTGAGGCGGCGGATGAAATGCGTCGGAATGCCGATGTGCGACAGCCGCGTGAACACATATTCGCTGATGCGATTGTTGATCACGCCCTTGCCGTTGATCGTACCCTTTTTCTCGGCGTTGAACGCGGTCGCATCATCCTTGAAATACTGGATGATCGTGCCCGGTTCGGGGCCTTCGTAGAGGATCTTGGCCTTGCCTTCGTAGATCTGGCGCCGACGAGCCATGAATATGCATTCCTTCACGCTAGAAAAGCCTGCGCCCCGGCGACGGAATCGACTGGCGATTGCGACTGCCGGGGCGTTGGGTTCGCCATACATAAGCCGCCGGACGAAAGCAATTGCAGGCGCGCGGCGCGGTGGTTAGCGCGCGCAGCATGGATACGGGCCGCATCATCGATGGCGCACTGGGTGCGCAGCAAGACGATCTGGCCGGTCTCGCGCGACAGTCGCGACTGCGCACACTGTCGCGCGCCGACGGGCTGGATTTCTCGTCCAACGACTATCTGGCGTTGGCGGGAAGCGCGCGGTTGAAAGCCGCGGTGGTGGCAGCGCTCGATCGCGGGGTTCCGGTCGGGGCGGGCGGCTCGCGGCTGCTGCGCGGCAACCATCCCGAACACGAATTGCTCGAGGCGGAGGCGGCGCGCTTCTTCGGCTGCGAAAGCGCGTTGTTCCTGGCCAATGGCTACACCGCCAACAGCGCGCTTCTCGGCACGCTGCCGCAGCGCGGCGACGCGATCTTCCATGATGAACTGGTCCATGCGAGCGCGCATGAAGGCATGCGCCTGTCGCGGGCCGAGCGGGTCAGCGTGCCGCATAACGATATCGATGCCTTTGCCGATGCGCTGGCACGCTGGCGGGCCACCAACCCGCGCGGGACCGCCTGGATCGCGGTGGAAACGCTCTACAGCATGGATGGCGACCGCGCGCCGATCCATGCGCTGGCCGATCTCGCGGATCGGTATGGCGCGATCCTGCTGGCCGACGATGCGCATGCCACCGGCGTCTTCGGCAAGGGCGGAAGGGGGCTGGCGGATACGATCGACGGGCGCCCCAACGCCATTGTGCTGCGCACCTGCGGCAAGGCGCTGGGCAGCGAAGGCGCGCTGCTGTGCGGGCCGCGGGTCATGCGCGACCATCTGGTCAATCGTGGGCGCAGCGTGATCTTCTCCACCGCCCCATCGCCGCTGATCGCCGCCTGCGTACGCGAGGCGCTGAAGATCGTGGCCGAGGAACCCGAGCGGCGCGACGCGCTGGCCGATCTGATTGCGCATGCCACGCACCGGCTCGCCCCGCTGGGTGCCACCGCCAGCGGATCGCAGATCATGCCGCTGATCTTGGGCGGCGAGGCGGGCACGATGCAGGTTGCCCAAGCATTGCGCGACGCGGGCTTCGACATTCGCGGCATCAGGCCGCCGACCGTTCCCGCGGGCTCAAGCCGCCTGCGTATTTCGCTGACATTGAACGTGGGCCGCGGGCAGATCGACGACCTCGCCACTGCACTTTCGGAGATACTCGCATGAGTGCTTTCGTCGTTACCGGCACCGATACCGATATCGGCAAGACCGTCTTCGCCGCGGGTTTGGCGGGCGCGCTCGAGGCGCATTACTGGAAGCCGGTGCAGGCGGGGCTGGAGGAGGGAGGTGATCGCGCGCAGGTCGCGCGGCTGGCCGGACTGCCCGCGGACAAGGTCCTGCCCGAGGCCTATCGCCTCGCTACACCGTGCTCGCCGCATCGGGCGGCCGCGATCGACGGGGTGGCAATCGATCCTGCGCGGCTCGCGCTGCCCGACCAGCGTCCGCTGGTGGTCGAGGGGGCGGGCGGCGCGCTCGTCCCGCTCGGCGGGGACCTGCTCTATGCCGATATGTTCGCGCGCTGGGCCCTCCCGGTGATCGTGGTGGCGCGAACCGGACTCGGTACGATCAACCACGCGTTGCTGACGATCGAAGCGCTGCGGTCGCGCGGTGTGCCGATCCACGGCGTCGCCTTCGTCGGCGAGGCAGTCGAGGATAGCGAGGCGACCATTTGCCGCATCGGCGGCGCGAAACGGCTCGGACGGCTGCCGATCCTCGCCACGCTCGACGTCGCAACGCTTGCCGCCGCCTTTTCCGCCGCTTTCGATCTTACGGATTTCGCATGACCCATTCCCCCGTATGGCATCCCTTCACGCAGCACGGACTGGGCGACCCGGTCCCGCTGGTCACGCATGCCGAGGGCGCCGCGCTGTACACGGCCGATGGCCGCCGCGTGGTGGACGCCATCTCGAGCTGGTGGGTGACCACGCATGGCCACTGCCATCCGCGGATCATGGCGGCGATTGACGAGCAGGCGCAGCGGCTCGACCAGATGATCTTCGCCGGCTGGACGCACCAGCCCGCAGAGGACCTAGCGCGCGAACTGTGCCGGATCTTGCCCGATGGACTGACCCGCGTATTCTATTCCGACAGCGGTTCCACCGCGGTCGAGGTCGCGCTCAAGATGGCGCTGGGCTACTGGACGCATCGGGGGGAGGAGCGCAGCCGGATCGTGGTGATGGAGCATTCCTATCACGGCGATACGATCGGCGCGATGTCGGTCGGCGCGCGCGGGGTGTTCAACGCCGCCTATGCGCCGATGCTGTTCGATGTCGGGCGGGTGCCATTTCCCGGCGATGATCCGCAGCCGACGCTCGACGCGCTGGAGGCCGAATGCGGTGCAGGAGCGGCGGCGTTCATCGTCGAGCCGCTGGTGCTGGGGGCGGGCGGCATGCTGGTGTATCCGCCCGCGGTGCTGGCCGAGATGCGTGCGATCTGCGCCCGCCACGGCACGCTCTTCCTCGCCGACGAAGTGATGACCGCCTGGGGCCGCACCGGCACGCTGACCGCCTGCGAACAGGCCGATGTGGTGCCCGACATCATGTGCCTGTCGAAAGGGCTGACCGGCGGCGCGATGCCGCTGGCGGTGACCATGGCGAGCGAGCCGATCTGGGATGCGCATTATTCCACCGACCGCACGCGCACCTTCTACCATTCGTCGAGCTATACCGCGAACCCGGTCGCCTGCGCCGCGGCCAATGCCAATCTGGCGATCTGGCGCGAAGAACCCGTGCGCGAGCGGATCGCGGCACTGGCAGCGAAGCAGCAGGCGCATCTGGCCGCGCTGGCGGATCACCGCATGGTGCGCAACGCGCGGCGCTGCGGGACGATTGCCGCGCTCGAGCTCGGCGATCCGGGCGGCAGCTATCTGTCGGACCTCGGGCCGAAGCTCCTGCGCCGGTTCCGCGAGGCGGACCTGCTGTTGCGGCCGCTCGGCAACACCGTTTACGTCATGCCGCCCTATTGCATCGAGGATGCCGATCTGACGCGCATCTGGGCCGAGATCGGCGCCGCAGCGGACGACGTGGCCGCGTCCTAGGGCGGGGGCGGCGCGCCTGCCGCCGCGATATCATCCTCGACCGCAGGGGCGTGATCGCGCTTCAGCTTCTCGATCAGCCGCCCCAGCGTGGCGCGTTGCACGAGGACGCTGAACAGCACCGCGGCGAAGGTCGCGGCAAGGATCAGGTCGCGCGTTTCACCCGCGGGTAGTGACAGCGCCAGCGCAATCGAAATGCCGCCGCGCAGCCCGCCCCACCACAGCACGCGGCCCGCGCCCTTGTCCTGCAGCCGTGCAGCGGGGATCGCCTTGGTCGAGACGAAGATGCCGACCCCGCGCGCGGCCAGCGTCAGCGGGATCGCGGCCAGCGCCAGCACCAGTTCGTCGAAGCCCGCGACCAGCACGATCATTTCCAGCCCGATCAGCAGGAACAGCACCGAATTGAGCAATTCGTCGACCAGTTCCCAGAACTTGACGAGGTAATCGCGCGTCACGTCGCTCATCGCATAGGTAACGCCGTGGTTGCCTATCAGCAGGCCGGCCACCGCCATCGCCAGCGGGCCCGAGAGCGTGAGATAGTTGCACAGCGCATAGCCCCCCATGACCACCGCCAGCGTGACCAGCACCTCGAGCGTGTATTCGTCCATCCCCGCCAGCGCGCGGTAGCCGATATAGCCGGCGACCAGCCCCACCACGATGCCGCCGCCCGCCTCGATCGCGAACAGCCGCGCGCCCTCGGCAAGCGAGAAGTCGTTCCCGCTCACCGCAGCACCCAGCAGGATGATGAACACCACGATGCCGACGCCGTCGTTGAACAGGCTTTCGCCCGCCACCGCGCTTTGCAGCGATTGCGGGACTTTCTCCTCGCGCAGCACGCCGAGCACCGAAACCGGGTCGGTTGGGGCGATCAGCGCGCCGAAGACGAAATACCAGATCGGCGCGATTCCCAGCGCCAGCACCATCCCCACGCCCCACATGGCCAGCCCGACCAGCACGGTGGAGATCATCACGCCCACGGTGGAGAGCAGCAACACCGGCAGCCACGCGACCTTGAGTCGGTCGAGATCGACATGCAGCGCCCCGGCGAACAGCAGGAAGCTCAACATGCCCTGCAGCAGCGTCTCGGTGAAATTCATCTGCTGCAGCGTGTCGGCGACCCAGTCGTCGAGCGTCACGCCGGGAATGAAGGCGTCGGCTACCGTCAGCCCGATTGCCCCCAGCGCGCCCATCACGGTCAACCCGATGACATGCGGCAGCTTGAGGAAATGATGGTTGAACCAGCCAAGCAACGCCGAGGCGACCACGAGGATCGCGGCGATGTCGAAAGCGGAGAGCGCAGTGCTGGCGGTTTCATGCATTCCCGCTGCCTAGCGTGGGCGGCGAAGCAGGGAAAGGCATGGAGGCGAGGTGGCGGGGTTTGCACGGGCGCAGGGACCCGCGCGCCCCGCTAATCCGGCAGTTGCCCGGTCCCTGTGCGGATCGCGCAGTCGAGCGTCAGTCCATACTCGTCCAGCCAGTCCGCTTCGGTTGGAAGCAGGTATTGCAGCGCCTCCGGGAACAGGCCGTGCAGGGCCGTCGCATGGACGAACGACTGCCGCCGATCCGCGAAGCAGGCATCGGAAGCGGACGCCAGGCGCAAGACGCCTTCCTCGGTCGCGCCGCCTTCGTCTGCAAGCGAGAGGAACAACGGCGGGCGGGCGGCCTCGGGCATCGCCGCAAACCGCAGCGACAGCGCCTGCTCGTTCCACTGAAGGCTCGGTGACAGTGCTGCATAGCCGTCGAACAAAGCCGGCTGGTCGATCCATGTCTCGGTTACGAAATGGCCCGCCGCGCTTTCTCCGACGAGAAACGCGCGCCCATCGGTCTGGTACCGCTCGCGCAGCATCGGGAGCACGGTTTGCGCCAGCCACGCGCGGAACGCCGCGCTTTGGCCCGCGGTCGGATAATATTCGCGTTCCTCGGTCGCAGCGGTCGGCGGCAGCAATTCGCGCTGGCGGTCGACCGTTTCGACTCCGACGAAAATCGCCGGGGCGCTACGCTGCCAGAGCTGGTTCCATCGGTGCATGCCCAGCGTGAGGAAGAAGTCCTGTTCCAGCCCGCCATCCAGAACGACAACCAGCGGATAGGCCGTATCGTCGCTATCGTAGGACGGGGGCACCACCACGTTGATGCGGCGATCCGCATCTTGCGTGTTGACCAGATAGGAAGTGCCGATCGTCAGCGGTTCGGAAGGCACCTCATCCTGCGCAGCAACGGGCGACCCCAGCGCAAGCAGCGCGGCGATAGCGCCGCCAATCATGGCCTTCGGCAATTCGGTCACGACCCAGCTCTCCTCGTTTTGGCGACAAGGGGAAGCGTATAGGCAACCGCTGTTCGTTTTGGCCAGTCGGGAGATAGGGAGAGCATTGCAGCGAAGTGGTGCCCAGGGGCGGATTCGAACCACCGACACGACGATTTTCAGTCGTCTGCTCTACCCCTGAGCTACCCGGGCACACTGCTTCGGCGGAGGGGCCTCAAAACAGCCCCGCGAGCAATGAGAGCGCGCCTATGGCGAAGCTGGCCCGCCTTGGCAAGGGGGTAATTAGTCGTCTTGCCCCTTGGTGACTTCCGCCGCGATTTCCTCGGGCAGGGCGGGGCGCGCCGGCACGGCATAGCCATCGCCGAACCATTGCGCGAGGTCGCGGTCGCGGCAGCGGGTCGAACAGAACGGCGTGTGCTCCTCGCTGCGCGGCTTGCGGCAGATCGGGCAGGGGCGGGGCTTACTCGTCATACGGCACGATCTGGGCGGTGGCGGCCTCGATCGCAAGCCCGGGATCGGTCTCTATCCGCAGGGGCCGCGCGGTGCGCCGTTCGAGTTCGGTTATCCATTCGGGCTTGAGCCTGGCCTTGAGTGCGGGATGGATCGCCAGCAGCGTCATCCCCGGGCCGTCGACTGCTTCCGCTCGGCGTAGCGCCATGCGTGCCGCGGCGCCGACGCGTGCAGTCGCGAACCGGTGGAGCAGCGAGGGGCCTGTGAGCCGCGCGACGATATGGACGAAGCCGAAGCCGTTCATCGCGGTGCGTTCATGCGGCCAGCCCGCCAGCGCGGCGTCGAGCGCGGTGTCGACCGCCTTGCGATCCGCCTTGGTCGTCAGTGTGGGGAAATCGATCCCGATCGAACCGCCGAGATCGAACAGGCGCAGCCAGCGTGCGATCGCGGGGACCGCGGCGAGCGCGAGTTCGCGCGGCGCCAGATCGCCATCGATATCGATCAGCGTCATCGCGGGGGTGACACTGAACAGGAGCGCGCCGCCCGTAAACGCGACCTCGCCCGATGACGCGGCATGCCAGATCTCGTCCCACTCGCCCGCGGGCAAGCGGCGGACGGCATCGCCCAGCACGAAGACATCGTCGCGCGGCGGCGGTGCATCGGCCTCGCTTTCGATCACGCGGCCCTGCGCGCGCTTGAAGCGGCCGCGTTCGGCAATCGCGGCGCGGGTGATGCGCAGGTTCAGCGCGCTGCCTTCGGTCGCGCGGAGCGGAATGCGGTCGATGAGGATTTCGGTGCCATTGGCCATCCGCGCGAGCCCGCGGGCACCGCCTGCGGGCTTGGACACGAGCTGCGCCGACGCGGTGCTGTCGACCGGGAGGTCGCCCGGCCAGCGCAATTTCGCGGCGAGTACTTCTTCGCCGTGGACCAGCAGCGCGCGGCTTTCGCCGATCCCGTGTTCGACCAGCCATTCGGGCCCGTCGCTGCCAGACCCCCCGCTGTCAGACAATCCGGAACCCTGCGGCCTTGAGCAGCGTGCGTGTTTCGTAGAGCGGCAGCCCGACCACACCCGAATGGCTGCCCTGGATGCGCGAGATCAGCCCTTCGGCCAATCCCTGGATGGCATAGCCCCCGGCCTTGCCCTCCCATTCGCCGCTGGCGAGATAGGCGTCGATCTCCTCGGCGGAGAGACGCTTGAACAGGACCATGGTCTCGCAAAGCCGCTCGCGCAGCTGGCCATCGGGTGCGCGCAGCGCGATTGCCGACAGCACGCGGTGGCGGCGGCCCGAAAGCAGTTCGAGGCATTTCCGCGCGGTCGCGGCATCCTCAGCCTTGGGCAGGATGCGGCGCCCGGCGGCGACCACCGTATCGCCGGCAAGCACGAAGCCGTCGTCCGATGCGGCAGCTTCCGCCTTTTCGTGCGCCATGCGGATGGCATAGTCGCGCGGTCGTTCGCCGGCGGCGGGCGTTTCGTCGATATCGGCGGGGTTGATCGCAGCCGGGGTCACGCCGAGGCGCGCGATCAATTCGCGCCTGCGGGGGCTGGCCGATGCGAGGATGAGTGTGGGCTGGCCCACCGGCGCTTATTGCGGGCCGGGGCCGCCGCGACCGGGCATGAAGCGGTAGGTGATCCGCGCCTTGGTCAGATCGTAGGGCGTCAGTTCGCACAGGACTTCGTCGCCAACCAGCACGCGGATGCGGTTCTTGCGCATCTTGCCGGCGGTGTGACCAAGCACTTCATGGCCGTTCTCGAGCTCGACGCGGAACATCGCATTGGGCAGCAGTTCAACCACCTTGCCGCGCATTTCGAGAAGTTCTTCTTTCGCCATGTAGGTCTTCGTATCCGTTCGATTGTGCAATAGGAGCGGCGGCCTTTAGCGGTGACGGGGCGAAAAGGGAAGCCTCGCTGCATCCAAGCGCCATCGACGGAACGTATATCGTATTCGTTCAGCGACAAACCGATACGGAAACCCCGCTTGCCTGTCGGCATTCATCGTCGCAATAGCCTGCCACACGGGGGCGGTTAAATATTCTCAGACGGAAGGCCCTGCGCTTGAAATCCCTATCATTGGTCGCAACTTCGCTCCTCGCACTCGGCTGGGCCACGGCGGTCCACGCCCAGGATACCGGCCAGACGGCCGAGCCTGCGCCCGAGGCCAATGAAGACGTGCTTTCCGCGCCCGGGACGATCGTCGTCACCGGCGCGCGCATCCGCGGCCAGCTGATCGTCGATCAGCCGCCGGTCGCCGAATATGACAGCGAGGATATCGCGGCTTTCGGCGGCAGCTCGATCGCCGATATCATCGCCGCGATCGAACCCGCGACCGGCAGCGCGCGCGGTGGGCGCGGCAGCGGCCGCCCGGTGTTTCTGATTAACGGCATCCGCGTGTCCAGCTTCCGCGAATTCCGTTCCTATCCGCCCGAAAGCATAGCTAAGATCGAGGTATTCGCCGAGGAAGTGGCGCAGCGCTTCGGCTATTCGCCCGACCAGCGCGTGGTCAATATCGTGCTGCAGGAAAGCTATTCCTCGATCACCGCGGAAGTCGAGGCCGAGGCCCCCACGCGCGGCGGCTATTGGCGCAACGAGCAGGAGGTGGGCTATCTGTCGATCAATGACGGCGCGCGAATCAACCTCAATCTCGAGGTGGAAGACGTCAGCCTGCTGACCGAGGACGAGCGCGATCTGGTGACCGCTTCGCCGATCCCCGGTGTCGCCGACGAAGCCCCGTTCCGCAGCCTCGTCTCAGACAGCTACGGTGTCGAGGCGACGGCGAATTATGCCAAGGCCTTCATCGACGACGGCTCCTCGATCAGCCTCAACCTGACTGGCTCGCGCGAGGAAAGCCTCGGCCTGTCGGGCCTGCGTCAGGTCGATGGCGTGCTCGAACCGATCGAACGGCGCAACCGCACCGATACGCTTTCGACCGCGGCCAGCTACACCAAGCCGGTCGGCGATTTCCAGCTGACCGCGACCTTCGACGGCGGCCGCACCAAGACGCGCAGCGAAGTCGATCGCAGCGCTGCTGCGGGCTACGATATTTCGCGTTCGACCATCTGGAACGCGACCAATCTGGTGACGCTGCGCGGCATTGCAGTCGAGATTCCCGCGGGCGAGATCGCGACTACCTTCGATATCGGTTACGATTGGCAGCGGATCGAAAGCGACGACACGCGCACCGTCTTCGATACGCAGCTGACGCGCGGCGATCTGTCGGGCGGCGTCAATATCGTCGTCCCGCTTACCAGTCGGCGCACCGGCTTCCTCGATGCCGTTGGCGACATCTCGGTCTCAGGGCAGGCCGGCATCAACCATCTGTCGGACTTCGGGACACTGCAGGACTGGAGCCTGGGCGTGAACTGGTCGCCGTTCGAAAACCTCAATCTGCAGGCGACGCGGGTCTGGCGCGAAGTTGCCCCGGGGCTGAGCGCGCTTGGCTCGCCGCGGATCGACGAAACCAATGTGTCGGTGTTCGATTTCGCCACCGGACAGGATGTGCTGGCGACAGTGATTACCGGCGGCAATCCCAATCTGCGCGCCGAAACACAGTCCGACTGGAAATTCGGCGCAAACTGGGAACTGCCCTTCTGGGAAGGCACGCGCCTACAGGCCGATTATGCGATTAATCGCTCACGCGATGTCACCCTGTCCTCGCCTGCCTTCACTTCGGCCTTCGAACAGGCCTTTCCCGATCGCGTGACGCGCAACGGAGCAGGGGAATTGCTGGCGATCGACCGCAGTCCCGTGACGCTCTATGAAACGCGCAATCGCACGCTCAGTTTCGGTCTCTCGACGCGTGGCAGCTTTGGCGGGTCGGACAGCGGCGAAAGCAGCCGTGGCGGTTCGCCGGCGGCTGGCCGCGGTGCCGGGCGATCCGGTGGCGGCGCAGGCGGCGCACGCTTCGATCCCGCAGCCTTCGCCGCAATGCGCGAAAAACTGTGCGCTGCACCCACCACCGGCACGCCCGACCTGTCGGAGCTGCCCGAGGGCATGCGCGCGCGCATGCTCGACGAGAATGGCGAGCCCGATCCGGCGCGTGTCGAAATGCTCCGCCAGCGGCTGTGCAGCGCCGAGGGCGAGGCCGATGTCGACCGCTTCGCCGAACTGCGCACCGCGCTGTGCGCCGAACCGCCGCAGCTCGACCAGCTTCCGCCGCAGATGCTCGAACGGCTGCGCGGCGAGGATGGCGAGATCGATCCCGAGCGGCTCAAAGCCTTCCGCGAGCGTATGTGCGCTGCCGATGGCGCAGGCGGTCCGCCGCAGGGTGAACGCCAGCAACGTGGCGGAATGAACCCCTTCGCCCGGCGCGGCGGCTCGGGCGGGCGCTATTTCGTCAACCTCAACCACACCATCGCGCTCGAAAACGAAGTGACGCTGGCGGCTGGCGGGCCGGTGTTCGACCAGCTCGACGGCTTCGTGCTGGGCAGCGGCGCGATCCCCGAACATACGACGCGGCTCGAAGCCGGGATGTTCATCGACGGGTATGGCGTGCGCCTGTCGGGCAATTACCTCGGCGAAACCGAGCTGCGCGGCAGCGGGCTTCCCGGATCGAGCGATCTGTTCTTCGGCGACCTGGTGACCTTCGACCTGCGGCTGTTCGCCGATCTCGGGGAAATCCTCGAACGCGACGAGGGCTTCCTCAAGGGCTTCCGCGTTGCCTTCGTGCTCGACAATGTGTTCGATGGGCAGCGCCGCGTGGTCGATGCCAGCGGCGTCGTTCCCGAAGCGTATGACCCGCGTCGGATCGACCCGGTCGGGCGCTATATCGGCCTGGATCTGCGCAAGATGTTCTAACGACCGGGATATTCCAGCGATCGGGCGGCGTGCCAACTTATAGCGCGTCGCCCGCCGCGACCCCGCTCGCCCAGGCCCACTGGAAATTGTAGCCGCCCAGCCAGCCGGTCACATCGACCGCCTCGCCAATGGCATAGAGGCCGGGGACGCGCCTGGCGGCCATCGTCTTCGATGACAGTTCGGCGGTCGAGATACCGCCCACGGTAACCTCGGCCTTGGCGAAGCCCTCGGTCCCATTGGGGTGGAATTCCCACCGCTTGAGCCGTTCGCCCGCAGCGCGCAGCGCCTTGTCGGGCAAATTGCCCAGCTCGCCCTCGAGCGCGAGCTTGTCGGCCAGAATATCCGCCAGCCGCGCGGGGAAGGCGTCGCGTAACTGCGCACGCAAGCCCGCGCGCGGATTGGCGCGCTTGGCGTCGAGCAGCCATGCGGCGTCGCGCTGCGGCAGGAAATCCACGAACAGCGGTTCGCCCGGCCGCCAGTAGGAACTGGCCTGCAGGATCGCCGGGCCGGACAGTCCGCGATGGGTGAACAGCGCGGCTTCGGCAAAACTCGACTTATTGGCCGATGCCACAACCGGCGCCGAGACCCCCGAAATGTCGCGGAACAGCACTTCCTCGCCGCCGAGCGTCAACGGGACCAGCGCGGGGCGCGGCTCGACCAGTTTGAGACCGAATTGCCGCGCGAGATCGTAGGCGAAGCCGGTGGCGCCCATCTTGGGGATCGAGGGGCCGCCGGTGGCGATCACCAGCGACGGCGCGGAAAAGGTACCGGTCTGCGTGGTGACGGTGAACCCGTCGCCTTGATCGACCTGTGCGATCTCCTCGCCGCAGCGGATTTCGACACTGCCCTTGGCGCATTCCTCGAGGAGGAGCGCAACGATCTGCTTGGCCGAGCCGTCGCAGAACAATTGGCCGAGCGTCTTCTCGTGCCAGGCGATGCCGTAGCTCTCGACCAGCTCGAGAAAGTCCCGCGCGGTGTAGCGCGCCAGCGCCGATTTGGCGAAATGGGGGTTGGCCGACAGGTAATTCGCCGGACCGGCACCGATATTGGTGAAATTGCAGCGCCCGCCGCCCGAAATGAGGATCTTCTTCCCCGGTGCGCTCGCGCGTTCGAGCACCAGCACACGGCGCCCGCGTTGCCCCGCGCGCGCAGCGCACATCAGGCCCGCAGCCCCGGCCCCCAGGACGATTGCATCGAATTCCTCCGCCATCTAAGCCTCGTCGATCGGGTACTCTGGCTTCTGCCGCGCCGCGATAACGTAAAGCAGCGTGCCTGCGATGATAAACCCGCCGAGCACCAGCCACGCCTGCGCCTGCGCCTGCGCGGCGATAAACAGCGAACTGCCCACCGCGAAGATCACGCAGAACAAATGGAACGGCACGATCCGCCCCTCGCGGTGTTCGAGCACGGGCAATGCCAGGCTGGTCACGATATAGGTCACCAGCCGCACCAGCGTCCCCGCGATCGCCAGCACTTCGAAGCCTTCCCACAGGCCGAACAGCATCGCCACAACGCCGTAGAACAGGATCGCGTTGAACGGGGTGAGGAAACGCGGGTGGACATATTCGAACCACCGCGGGAGCATGCCGCGCTCGGCCATGCCGTACATCAGCCGCGGCTGCGCCACTCCGCTGGCGAAATTGTTCGCCCCGATGCTGAAGCTGGCCGCGACGACGATGGCGAGCGACCCGATCTGCCCCATCGATTCGCCGGCGACCCCGGCCAGAGCGTTGTCTGCGCCCGCGAATGCAGGGCCGATCGCGATGAACGCCCAGATGATCGCCATGTAGAGCAGCGTCACCCCGCTCACCATGGTGACGATCGACAGCGGCACGTCGCGCTTGGGGTGCTTGAACTCGCCCGCCGCCTCGACCACGCCTTCGAAGCCGATGAAGGCATAGAAGGTCAGCAGGATAACCGTCTCGACCTCGCTGAACTGCGGCAGCACCACGGCGCCCATATCGCCGCCGGCGAAGAAGGCCGAGAGGATCAGCGCGCCCAGCGGCAGCAGCTTGATCGCGGTCATCAGGCCCAGCGCCCCTACCGAAGCGCGCATGCCGTAAAGATTGATCGCAGTGATCAGCGCCAGCCCCACCGCCACTGCCACGGGCGACGCCACCGGCCCCGCCAATCCGGGATAGAGCGCGGCCAGATAGGCAACCATCACATGCATGTTGGCCGCCGCGGTCACGATCGCGCTGGCATAGCGCGCCCAGCCTGCCTGGAAGCCGACGAAGCGCCCGAAGGCGGCCTCGCCATACAGCACAGAACCGCCGCTATGTTCGAACCGCGTGGCCATCCACGCGTAGCACAGCGCCAGCGGCAGGAAGAGGATCCCGCCCACCAGCATCATCCACGGGGCGAAATTGCCCACCGCCGCCACCAGCACTGCGGGCAGCGCGAAAATCCCCGCGCCGATCATCCCGTTGAGCGGGAACAGCGAGGTCCCCCAGAAGCCGACCGTGCGCGGCGGTGCAATTTTGCTTGGGTCCATCGCCCGGGGGATGGCGGCAAAACCGGCTTTGCACAAGCCGATGCGGCGCACTATCTCCCCTTGCATGTCGCGCACGAAAGCCGGTTCCCCGCATGATCCGAGAGGCAAGGAGCGGTTCCACGAGGAACGCGCGACCAAGACCGTGGCCGGTGCGCAGCCCGATTTGGAAGCGGGGATCACCGCGATCCGCGAGACGGTGAAGACGCTCAAGCCGCGCCCGGGCGTCTACCGGATGCTCGATGCGCGCGGCGACGTGCTCTATGTCGGCAAGGCGCGCAGCCTCAAGGCGCGGGTCGCCAATTACACGCAGATCAAGGGCCTCACCAACCGCATCCAGCGGATGATCAGCCAGTGCCGCGCGATGGAAATCGTCGTCACCAATTCGGAGGCGGAGGCGCTGTTGCTCGAAGCGCAGCTGATCAAGCGCTACCGCCCGCCGTTCAACGTGCTGCTGCGCGACGACAAGAGCTTTCCCTTCATCCTGCTGCGCGCCGACCACGCCTTCCCGCGGATCACCAAGCATCGCGGCGCGCGCAAGGCCAAGGGCAATTACTACGGCCCCTTCGCCAGCGCGGGCAGCGTCAACAAGACGCTCAATGCGCTGCAAAAACTGTTCCTGCTGCGCAGCTGCACCGACAGTTTCTTCAACAATCGCGACCGGCCCTGCCTGCTCTACCAGATCAAACGCTGCAGCGCGCCTTGCGTCGGCCGGATCGACGAGCCGGGCTATGACAAGCTGGTGCGCGAGGCGAAGGATTTCCTCGGCGGCAAGTCGAGCGCGGTGCAGCAGGATCTCGAAAAACAGATGGCGAAGGCGGCGGAGGAGCTCGATTTCGAGACCGCGGCGATCCTGCGCGACCGGCTGCGCGCGGCGACCTTCATCCAGGGCAGCCAGGCGATCAATGCGCAGGGCGTGGGCGATGCCGATGTCTTCGCGCTCGCCGCCAAGGGCGGGCAGGTTGGCGTGCAGGCTTTCTTCATCCGCGGCGGGCAGAACTGGGGCCACCGCACCTTCTACCCGCGCAACACGGGCGAGCTCGAGAAGGAAGAGGTGCTCTCCGACGTGCTGCTGCAATTCTACGAGGAAGTGCCGCCGCCGCGCACCATCCTCGTCGACCGCGCCTTGCCCGAACAGGACCTCGTCGCCGAGGCGCTGTGCGAGAAGGCGGGGCACGGCGTGGCGATCTCGATCCCGCAGCGCGGTACGCGGCGCAAGCTGATGCAGCAGGCCAGCCGCAACGCGGTCGAGGCGCTCGATCGGCGGCTGGCCGAAACCGGGACCAAGGCCAGGATCCTGCGTGAGCTCACCGAATTCCTCGAACTGGAGGAAGTGCCGCAGCGGATCGAGGTCTATGACAACAGCCATATCCAGGGCGACAAGGCGCTGGGCGCAATGGTCGTCGCCAGCCCCGAAGGCTTCGAGAAGGGCCAGTACCGCAAGTTCAACATCAAGACCGCGCAGACCAATGACGATTTCGCCATGATGCGCGAGGTGATGGAACGCCGCTTCCGCAAGCTCGCCGAAACGGGCCGCGATCTGGATGCGCGGACCGAGGGCAAGGGGCACGAGGCGATCTGGCCCGATCTGGTGCTGATCGATGGCGGCAAGGGGCAGATGTCGAGCGTGCGCGATACGCTGGAGGAAATGGGGATCGAGGACGTCCCGCTGATCGCCATCGCCAAGGGCCCGCATCACGGGCGCGAGGGGCGCGAGGTGTTCCATTTCCCCGACGGGCGCGAAAAGACGCTGCCGGTCAATTCGCCGCTGCTGTTCTATCTCCAGACCTTGCGCGACGAAGTCCACCGCTACGCCATCGGCGCGCACCGCGCCAAACGCAGCCGCGCGATCACCGCCTCACCGCTCGATGAAATCCCCGGCATCGGCCCGGCCCGCAAACGCGCGCTGCTGCTGCATTTCGGCACCGCGGGGAAGGTCAGGGCCGCCGCGCTGGACGACCTCAAACGCGCGCCCGGTATCAGTGCCGGGGTGGCGCAGCAGGTGTATGATTTCTACCACGCGGGTGGGTGAGGGCTGGCTGGCCGCAAGCGACCACATAGCGGACGCTTGCCGCTACTCGACGCACTCGTGGTAGGTGCCGTCGGAGCTTGGCGCGTCAATTATTTTCCAGCGGCCTGATGCGGCTGAGATCAGGTCTCGACGGAGCTTGTCCGTGTTGCCGTTGGACCCGAGCAGATCTTTATTTCGGAACATCGAAACTCCAACAGACTTTGCGGACGCCGCTCCAATGTTGTTAATCATGACTAGCTCGGCTTCCGAAAGCCATCTGGTGTCTTCGACTAAGAGCGCGAATAGGTGCTCTGTCGCGATGGGGCTAGCGAGCGCTTTCAAATCCCTGCTGACAGACTCAGAGTAATCGTCCACCGTGTACCCATAGTGCGCCCCCACTTGGGTTACGACCGCCTTCAAATCCGCCAAGTCCTCTGTGTCTGTGAGGCAGATTCCGAACTCATCGTAGGGCCTTTGGGATGCACAAGCCGTTAGCAGGAGAGCAGGGACAAAAAGGAGAGCGCGCGCCGTCATCCGGTTGATCCATGACTATCTTTGGCATTTAGTGAAAGCCAAATGTCCGCTTTCCACCCCAATCTCGTCATCCCAGCGAAAGCTGGGATCGCTCGCCGCACACTGCTAGTGTTCGGGGCGCGTGAGTGGATGGGTCTACATCATGAGCAACCGCAGGGATGGCGTGCTCTATATCGGCGTGACCGCCGACCTCTTTCGGCGGATTGTCCAACATCGTGAGGGCCATGGCTCAGCCTTCTGCCGGCGATACGGGCTGACGCGGCTTGTCTATGCGGAAGAGCATGACAGCATCGAGGATGCAATCGCACGCGAGAAAGCGATGAAGGCGTGGAAGCGCGCGTGGAAGATCGAGCTGATCGAGGGCGTGAACCCTGAGTGGGATGATCTGTTCGGCGTGGTGCTTTGATTGCGGGCGATCCCAGCTTTCGCTGGGATGACGTGGTGGGGCTGGGCTGACGTCGTAGCGGTAGGAGTTTCCTACACCCCCTATCCCGTGCCTTACCCTTGCAGATGAAGAACTACCCACCGCGCTCCGCGGGCCCGCGCAGGCCCTCCATCAGCATCCCGCCGTTCCATGCCGTCCCGCTGCGTCACCGCGTCGATGGGTGGACGCCCGTGCGGCAGGCCGAGTTCATCGGGCATCTCGCCGCGACGCGTTCGGTCGCGGCGGCGGCGCGCAAGGTTATGATGGCGCGCGAGACTGCCTATCGCCTACGCGCGCGGCGCGCGGCGCAAGGCTTTGCGGCGGCGTGGGACGTGGCGCTGGCGCGGCCGCGATCGGAAGCCGGGCGGGCGCGGCTCGAGGCGGCGCTGGCGGCTGCACGCGCGGCGCGAAAGGCCGATCGGAAGGTCACGATCCCCGAGCTCGAATGGCGGGTGGCGAGCGGGCTGTGGCAGGTCATGCTGCGCGGCGGGCGCTATGTCGGCGTGGTCCGCAAGCCCGATGAAACCGCGCTTCTTGCGCTGCTCTCGCGCACGCGGGCGGCCGCGGGGCGGGCCTGATGCGCGGTGAAGGTCACGCGTTTCGGGCGTGCGTTGCGCGGTCCATGCGAGCGCGCGGCTTGATCCAGATCAAGGATCGCCGCGGCATTGGTGCTATACTGGCGTCATCAGCCGGGAGTCGGCCCCATGGTCGTCCCGTACAAGAGGAGACGAGCGATGAAGACGATCCTGTTCAATGCCGCCGGTGACGACGCCTTTCCCGGACGGCTCGACGCCGTGCTCGGTCTGGCGCGGCAGTTCGATGCACATCTCACGCTGCTGCATGCAATCCCCTATGAAGCGGCGGGGGTGCTCGATTTCCAGGGCGCGGCCTTTGCCGCGTTGGTGCCCGTCTGGCGCGAAGAGGCGGCGCGCCTGCGCGAAGCGACGCTGGCCGATCTCGCCAATGAGGACGTGTCGTGGAACTGGGTCGGTGCGGGCGGACCGGCGGCGCTGGCGCTGCTGCGCGAATCCGCGCTGCAAGACCTGGTGGTGGTGAGCGCGCGCGACCAGGCCGCGGGTGCGGACACGCCGTCATTCACCGCGGGCGAACTGGCGCTGTCGGCGACCTGCCCGGTGATGGTGTTGCCCGAGACCTGCACGCGGATCGACCCGTCGGCGCCCGCGCTTGTCGCGTGGGACGGATCGGCCGAAGCCTCGCACGCGCTCAAGGCGGCGGTGCCGTTGCTCCGGCTGTCGAGCGCGGTCTATCTGGCGACGGTCAAGGAACCAGCGAAGGGAGCGAAGGCGGCGAGCGAGCCCGACCTGCCGCCGGTCGCGGGGGCGGACTACCTCTCGCGCCACGGCATCTCCTGCGAGATGATCGAGGTTGCACCGCATGACGATGGCGTGGCCGCTGCGCTGCAGGCCGAGGCCGCCACGCGCAAGGCGGGGCTGCTCGTGATGGGCGCCTATGGCCATACGCGCCTGACCGAACGCGTGTTCGGCGGCGTGACGCGCAGGATGCTCACCGAAGTGCGCATCCCGCTCTTGCTGACGCATTGATGCGGGGGCGGGCCCGGATCAGTCCTTGCGCGGACCGCCGGGCTTGCCCTTGGGCTTGAACTTGGGCTTGCCTGCGAACGGCTTGCCGCCACCGCCGGGTTTGCCGCCACCGGGCTTGCCACCACCGGGCTTGCCGCGCTTGAACGGCGGCTTGCCACCGGGGCCCTTGCCGGGACCGCCCGGCCCCCTGCCTGCGGGACGGGCGTGGATCTTGCCGGCGCCGCCACCGCCGCCGTGCTTGCGGCGGTTCTCGCGGGCTTCGATACGCGGGCCCTCGGGGGCTTCCTCGATCGCGATCGCATCCTGCTCGTCCTCGGGCGAGGCGGTGCGCTGCACGGCATCGGCGAACTTGCCTGCCACTGCGCGCGGCACCTGGAACCAGCTTTCGGTCTGGCCGATGCGGATCGCGCCGATCTCGTTGCGGGTGATGTGGCCGCGGCGGCACAGCAGCGGCAGGATCCAGCGCGGTTCGGCGTTCTGGCGGCGGCCGATGTCGATGCGGAACCAGGTTACGTCCTCGAAGCCGGGGCGGTGGCGCTCGGCCTTGGCCTTCTCGTGCGCTTCGGGCGTGTTGGCGATCAGCTCCTCGGGCTCGGGCATCTTCGCCCGGTGTGCCTGGACCAGTGCGGCGGCGATGTCCTCGGGCGTCATGCGCGCCATCAGCTCGGCCGCCGTCTCGCGATCGGAGTCGTCGATCTCGCGCGGTTCGGTGAGCTTCTCGATGAGGCGGGTGTGATCCTTCTTGCGGATCGCCTCGGGGGTGGGCGCATCCATCCATTGCGCCTCGATGCGTGCTCCGCGGAGCATGCCTTCGACGCGGCGGCGGCGGTTATAGGGCACAATGATTGCAGCGGTGCCCTTCTTGCCCGCGCGTCCGGTACGGCCCGAACGGTGCTGGAGCGTTTCGGCATCGCGCGGGATTTCGACGTGGATCACGAGGCTGAGCGTCGGCAGGTCGATCCCGCGCGCGGCGACATCGGTCGCCACGCAGACGCGGGCGCGGCGGTCGCGCAGCGCTTGCAGCGCCTGGTTGCGCTCGGACTGCGAATGCTCGCCCGACAGCGCGACGACGCCGAAGCCGCGGTTCTGCAGCGTGGAGTGGAGGCGGCGCACGCTTTCGCGCGTGGCACAGAAACAGATCGCGGTTTCCGCTTCGTGGAAGCGCAGCATGTTGACCACCGCGTTCTCGATTTCGGACGGGCCGACGGTGATCCCCTGATAGGCGATGTCGCCATGACCGCGCGTCTCGCCGGCAAGCGACAGGCGCAGTGCGTTACGCTGGTAGCGTTCAGCCAGCCGTTCGATCGGGCGCGGCATGGTGGCGGAGAACAGCAACGTGCGGCGCGTATCGGGAGTCGCATCGAGGATCTCCTCGAGATCTTCGCGGAAGCCCATGTCGAGCATCTCGTCGGCCTCGTCGAGCACCACGCCGACCAGTCCCGAGAGGTCGAGCGCGCCGCGTTCGAGGTGGTCGCGCAGGCGCCCGGGCGTGCCGACGACGATCGCGGGCCCACCGCGCAGCGCGCGGCGTTCCTTGCTCGCATCCATCCCGCCGACGCAGGTCGCGATACGCAGCCCCGCTCCGGCATAGAGCCAGCCAAGCTCGCGGCTGACCTGCAGCGCGAGTTCGCGGGTGGGCGCGATGGCCAGCACCAGCGGCTTTTCGGACAGCGGCATGTTGCCGGTTTCGCCAAGCAGTTCGGGCGCCAGCGCGAGGCCGAACGCAACGGTCTTGCCGCTACCGGTCTGGGCGGAAACGATCAGGTCGCGGCCGGCCGCATCGGGGGCGATGACGGCGGCCTGGACCGGGGTGGGGGCTTCATAGCCGCGGGCGGCCAGCGCTTCGCCGAGAACCGGCGGGAGAGTTTCGAAAGACATAGGACTCGATAGAACGGAGGCATCGCGGAATGCGACGCGAGGAGGAGGGGGAGGTGTAGCAATGCGCCCGGCTGGCGCGAATAAGGGGTGCGTCGGCGGGTTTGGCACCTGCACGCTCGGGACCGCCTATAGCGTATCCGAGGCGGTTTGGCTTGCGATATTTTGCAGGTGCGAAATCGGCGCTCGCAAGGACTGATCTGGTAGCCGATCCGGATGTTACAATTGCGGGTCAATTCCCGTGCAACTGTCTTGCAGATTTCTTCGTCCGGAAATGATCCGGTCAACCAGCGCTCATATTGCGCCCTCATCTTATCTGGAGGGCAATTCATGAAAATAAGAACCACGCTGTATGCCGGAGCCGCGATCGCGGCGCTTTCGCTTCCCGGCCTTGCGCAGGCCGGTGAAGTTGCCGGCACCGTATCCGATGCCAGCGATACCATCGCGCTGCGCAGCGCGCAGATCCGCATCGTCGAGCTCGACCGGGTCGCGACGTCCGAACGCGACGGTTCGTTCCTGTTCGCAGGTGTCCCGGCGGGCGAATACACGCTGGAAACCAGCTATGTCGGCGCCGAAACCGTCACCCGCATGGTCAGCGTTCCCGCCACCGGCGCGGTGCGCGTGGATATTCCGATGACCGGCTTTGGCGATAACGAGATCCTCGTCATCGGCCAGGCCGCCAATTTGTCGAGCGCGCTGTCGCGCAAGAAAGAAGCCGATGGCGTGTCCGACGTGCTGACGCGTGATGCAATCGGCCAGTTCCCCGACCAGAACGTCGCCGAAAGCTTGCGCCGGCTGCCCGGCGTCAATGTCCTCAACGACCAGGGCGAAGGCCGCTTCGTTTCGGTGCGCGGGCTCGCACCCGATCTCGTCTCATCCTCGCTCAACGGCGTGCGCCTGCCGTCGCCCGAAGCGGATGTACGCTCGGTTGCGCTCGATGTGATCTCCTCCGACATCATCGAATCGATCGAAGTGAAGAAGTCGCTCACTCCCGATATGGACGCCGACACGATCGGCGCCTCGGTCGAGATCGAGACGACCAGCGCCTTCGACCGCAAGAAGCGCCTGCTGACCGTCAAGATCGAGGGCAGCTACAACGATTACGCCGATCAGATCAGTCCCAAGGGCAGTCTCGATTTTGCCACCCGCGTGGGCGACAATTTCGGTATTTCGGGCGGGGTCAGCTATTACAAGCGCACCTTTGAAACCGACAATATCGAGGCCGATGGCTGGGAAGAGGACGACGGCGTCATCTATGCCGAGGACCTCGAATATCGCGACTACGACGTCGAACGCGAGCGCATCAGCGCGACGCTGGGCTTCGATGTCCGCGCGGGCGACAGCACCGAACTCTATATTCGCGGTGTCTATAGCCAGTTCGACGACCAGGAGAGCCGCCGCCGCCTGGTCTTCGACCTTGGCGATGCGATCGTTTCGGGCTCGGGCAATACGGTCAACTATAGCGATACCGATCCCGATCCGGACGAGGAAGCCGCGATCACCGTCGAACGCGACATCAAGGACCGCTTCGAAACGCAGAAGATCCGCTCGCTCGTCTTCGGCGGTGAAAGTGATTGGGGCACATGGTTCGCCAATTATTCGGCCAGCTGGGCGAAATCGAGCGAGCTCGAGAACGGCAGCCTCGACCCGATCTCGTTCGAACGCGAATATGAGGAAGAGGGCTTCGGCGTGGGGCTGGACGTCAGCAATCCGCGCATCCCGCTCTATACGGCCACCGATCCGAGCGGCGACTTCCGCGATCCCGCCGCATACGAACTCAACGACGTGGAATTCGTCACGCTCTCCGATGCGCAGGACGAGGAATGGTCCGCGAAATTCGACATCGGCCGCCGCTTTGCCGCCGACAATGGTGAATTCACCGTGCAGATCGGGTTCAAGGGCCGCTGGCGCGACAAGACCTATGACGCGGATGTCGAATTCTACGAAAACGATGCGATGACGCTGAGCGACGCGCTGGGTGAGGGGCAGACCTATCGCCTGGCCGACATCTCGCCCGTTGCCGGTTTCACCGCCGGGTCGGACTTCTTCCGCGCGAACTTCGGCGATTTCGAATTGCAGGAGGTGGACAGCGCCTACGACAGCGCGGTCGAGGATTTCGCGGTCGCTGAGGACATCATGGCGGGCTATCTGCTCGGCCGCTGGGAAAGCGCCGATCTGCGCGTGGTCTATGGCCTGCGTTACGAGCACACCGACAACACGCTGGTGGGCAACAATGTCCTGCTGGTCGAGGAGGACGGGACGCTGCCCGATGGCTCCATCGCCAGCGATGATACCGTGCTCGTGTCGCCGATCTCGATCGACAAGAGCTACGACCACTGGCTGCCGAGCCTCAATGTGCGGTACGAAGCGCAGACCGACCTCGTCCTGCGCGCTGGCTTTTTCCGCTCGATCGTGCGTCCCACGCCGTTCCAGCAGGCCCCGCACTTCGCTGTCGAGGAAGCCGATGACGGCGAGCGCGAAGGCGAATTCGGCAATCCCGCGCTGCTGCCGACCGAGGCATGGAACTTCGATGCCGCGGTCGAATATTACATGAGCTCGAACGGTGCGCTCTTCGCTTCGGTTTTCTACAAGAGCCTCGACAACTTCATTGTCGATGTGAACACCGATGTCGCGGGCAGTTTCCGCGGTCTCGCGTTCGATGAAGCGACCATCGCGCGCAATGGCGATAATGCCGATATCTTCGGTATCGAGCTTGGCTTCGCGCAGGTGTTTACCGGCGCACTCGACGGGGTCGTGGTGCAGGCCAACTACACCTACACCGATGCCGAGGGTACGGTCACCACGCTGGCCAGCGAAGGGCCGCGTTCGATCGCGCTGCCCGCCACTGCCAAGCATACCGCCAACTTCTCGGTCGGTTACGACAAGGGCCCGATCGATATCCGCCTGTCGGGCACCTACCGCGACAAATATCTCGACGAGCTGGCCGATACCGCCGACCTCGATCGCTATGTCGACGATCACTTCCAGCTCGACCTGTCGGCCAAGCTGCGGGTCACCGACAACGTCCAGGTGTTCTACGAATGGGTGAACATCAACAACGCGAAATATCTGGCTTACAACACCTTCGGCAGCCAGCGTAACCTCTATCAATATGAGGAATATAACTGGACCATGAAGGGTGGCTTGAGGGTGACGTTCTGATGCGCGGTGAATTCCAGATTTTCGCACTCGCCAGCCTCGGCATCGCCGCTGCCTGCACGACGGTCCCGGCCGCCGGCGACCCCGCCGTGCCGGTCTTCGCAGTGGCGGAGACCGTGCCGGTGGTGACAACCAATGAAGACGCCGCCGACGATCCGGCGATCTGGCGCAATGCGGCATCGCCCGCCGACAGCCTGATCGTCGCGACCGACAAGAAAGCGGGGCTCTATGTCTATGGCCTCGACGGCAAGGTGAAGAGCTTCAGCGAACACCCCGCGCTCAACAATGTCGACCTCGTCGACATGGGCGAGGCGGGCGTGATCGTCTTTGCCAGCGATCGCACCGATCTCGCCAGTGCCAAGGTCGTGCTTTATCGCCTCGACACTGCGAAGGGCGCGCTCACCGAACTCGCCCGCCTGGCAACGGGGCCGGGCGAAGCCTACGGCATCTGCGGCACGCGCCGCGATGACAAGCTGGTGGTCTATACCGCGCCCAAGAGCGGGCGGATCGGGGAATGGGAAATCGCGCTGGGCGATACCCCCCGCGCGCGCGAACTGCGCACCATGCAGGTCCCCTCGCAGCCCGAAGGCTGCGCGGTCGATCATCGCAACGGCACGCTCTATATCGGCGAGGAAGCGGGCGGCATCTGGCGCTTCGCCCCCGGCGCGGCGACGGGCGAGCTGGTCGCCGCGGTCGATGGGCGCAAGCTTGTCGCCGATCTCGAGGGGCTGGCCTTGGTGCCCGAGGGCAGCACTGGCGGCTGGCTCTATGCCTCGAGCCAGGGCGACAACACCTACATGCGCTACGCGCTGCCCGGGGTGACCCCCGCAGGGCGGTTCCGGATTGCCGAAGGCCAGTTCGGCAGCACCGAGGAAACCGACGGGATCGAAGCCATGCGCGGCGATTTCGGCCCGGGCTTCCCCGGCGGCCTGTTTATCGCGCAGGACGGGATCAACGACGGCAAGGCGCAGAATTTCAAGCTGGTCCCGCTGGGCACGATCGAGGACGCGCTGGCGGCGGAGTAGGGCGCCTAGGCGTCCTTCTGTACCCGTTTGCGCATCATGCCTTCCTGCGCGACGCTGGCAACCAGCTCGCCATGGCGGTTGAAAATGCGGCCGCGGTTGAACCCGCGGCCGCCACCGCTCCACGGCGCGTCGGTGGCATAGAGCAGCCATTCATCCGCTCGTGCGGGGCGATGGAACCAGATCGCATGGTCGAGGCTGGCGCCGACCAGCTCGCCGCGCATCCACGACAGCCCGTGCGGTAGCGCGCTGGTGCCCAGCAGCGTGTAATCGCTGGCATAGGCGATCACTGCGCGATGCAGCGCCGCATCCTGTTCGATCGGGGGCAGCGGCGCGGCGGTACGGAACCAGCTGTGCGCGCGCGGTTCGCGTGGTTCGCTGTTCATCCAGTGCAGACGGTCGACCGTGCGCATGTCGATCGGACGCGGGCGCAGGACGAGGTTGCGCTGCTGCTCGGTCATGCGGTCGCCCGCGCGCTCGACCATCTTGTGGCGCATTTCCATATCGCTTTTCAGCTCTTCGGGCGGAGCGACATCGGGCATGGTGACATCGTCATGCGCCAGCCCGTCCTCGGGCCGCTGGAAACTGGCGGTGAGGTTGAGGATCGGGCGCGACGCTCCGTTATCGTCGGGCTGGCTTGCGACCACGCGGCGGTTGGCGAAGCTGCGCCCGTCGAAGTCGCGCGCGGTGTTGTAGGCGATATCGACGCCTTCCTTGCCGCCGCGCAGGAAATAGGCGTGGAGCGAGTGTGCCTCGAGCCCCTCGGGCGCGGTCGCCTGTGCCGCTTGCAGCGCCTGCGCAATGACCTGGCCCCCGAATACGCGGCCCACGCCATCGGGCTGTTTGAGGCCGCTAAAGGCGTCCTCGGCATCGCGGGAAACGGTCAGCAGGCGGATAAAGGCTGCGACGAGCTCTTCTGGTGTCTTTTCAATGCTCACGCCCAGCGGTTTGCGGGTGCTTTACGTTTGCGTCAAGCGTCTCGCGCGCGCAATTGTCGGAAAGCGTAGGCTACCAGTCCGATGCTGATGAAAAGCTCGCGATATTCGGAGCTGTCGAAGATCATTAGCATGGTGTGCCCGAAGGCGAGCATGAATAGCTGGCCCGCTGCGACCCACACCGCCAGGGTGCTCCACAGCACCGTGCCCTGCCGCGTGACGCTGCTGCGCGCAAAAGCAATGCAGACGCCGAGACCGGTCCAAAACGCAGCCTGCACCGGCAGAAGCGTCCAGTGACTGTAAGTGAACACGAGCATCGGCGCGGAGACCGCGGCTACCGTGCGGTCGGGCAGGAAGGGCGCCAGCACACGGATCAGCGGCCAGCGTGCCACTTCGCTCTCGCGCAGCAGGGGGAGTAGCATGAGGAAGATGCCGGTGCCCGAATACAGCGCCAGTTCGGTAATGTCGGTGTGGAAATTGTGCAGGTTAAACTCGCCCTGCCAATTCCGCGCGGCAACCGCTTCGGGCGTGTCGAACCCGATTTGGCGCTGGAACCAGCTGACCTCCTCAAGCGCCATCAGTGCGAACAGCGCGGCGAAGCTCCCTGCGATCACTACCGGGACCCAGCGCGGACCATGCGCGGGGGCATGGCGCAGGACTGAGCGCAGGCGCAGCGCCATCAATCCGGAGGCGCCGAACAGCAATAGGGCGGACAGCCATTCAATCGCGCTGTCCTCTGCCCCGACGCGGGCAAAGGCGGCAGGGCTTATCCCGAGCAGGACCTCACCAGCGACCGAAAGCAGCATGATCGACCAGGCCAGCGCCAATGCGCCGCCGCCTATCCGCTCGCTGCGTACGCACGCTTTGGCCAGCGCCGCGACGAGCAAAAAGCTCAAACCCGCAGTAAGCAGCCTGCGCGACCAGTGCCAGCCATCGTGCACGGGCACTTCCTCGCGGGCAAAATGCCAGCCGAACATGCTTTGCTCGTAAGCGGTCATGCCGACCATGAAGCCAAGCCAGAGGATTGCGCTGGTAAGGATGAACCCCTGCGAGCGGGTCATGCCGCACGCTCCCACCACGGAGACAGCAGCCGAGACAGCAGCGCGCCGCGGACGAACAGCAGATCGACCAACTCGGGCCCCGGCTGCGCACCCATTTCGCTCTTGTATCCGGCGTCGCCCAGCCCCCAGCTGATGCGCGTGACCCCCTGCCCGGCGGCGCGGGCGAAGTCGTCATACAACAGGACGCGTCCGGGACCGAACTGGGTGAAGCGCTGGTCGTAATTGTTGGCGATGTAATAGCGGACATCGCCCGCCTGAATTCCGAAAGTGAAGGCTGCGGGAGTGTCGCCGAGCCACATCAGGCTGCCGAACAGCATCGCCGCGAGCCGGGGGTCCGCGCATAGCGCCTCCCAATAGCCTCGCATTGCTGGGTCGCGGAACTTCGTGTCGCCGCCATGGTCGAGCTTGCCGAGCCAACTTGCCGCCTCGACCTGCGCCATCGCGTCGCGCTGTGCGGGGGTCCAGTCGGTCCCGGCGAAGAACTCCACGCGCAGCGGTCCGCTCTCTTCTTCGAGCCTGCGCTTGCGCCACCGGTTCTTGCGCTGGGTCTTCGTCGATGGCCAATCGCCTTGCGCACCAAGCGCCGCCAGATCCAGTTCGAAGACCCGTCCGAGTGGACGCGAGAGAATGTGCCAACCTGCCGTGCGAGCAGCAGCGCGCAGCGTTTCCAGAACCGGGTCGTCGGCCTCCACTGGTCCCAGCCGCCAGATGCGGCCCAGCCGGCCGCGATGATCGTCCAGCGCTTCGGCGAGCGGCGCGACCTGTGCATCGCGTGCCATGACGACTCCGCGGAACGGCCAATATCCCCCAGCGACTTCGCGCAGGGTGAAGAGGCCTTTGCGGCGTTCGGTCAGCGCCAGTCCGGCAATGGGCGCATTGTGATCGTCGGTGAGCAGGAAGCGATCGGGGGAAGGCGTGGCAGCGTCGAACCATGCGGCGCGCAGGAAGCTGCGGTGCGCCGGGCCCCGCTCGGCCAGAGCGTTGAATAGCGCGTTGTCATGAGTGCGCAGATCGCCGGGCGCCATCCTCCCCATCGATTGCTTATCCCGGGGTCCCGAAAGCTTTGCGCCAGGCGCGGTAGGCAAGAGATTTGGCGCTATTCCGGGCCGGCCAGCGCCGGGGCGGGGCGGGGGTGAAGCCGAGCTTGCGTATCAGTCCGTTGAAGCACCGCGCGCCAGCTTCGGCATAGCTCCATTCGCTGCGCCAGGTGATCGAGAGCGAGAGCGAGGGTCCCGAACCGTTGCGGACGAAATGCGGGGCCATTACCGGGACGTAGACGGCTTCGCCCGGTTCGATGGCGATCGCCGTTCCGCCGGATCGCAAACCTTCATGCCAGGGCAATTCGCGCGGTCCGCCGAGGTGATAGCTTTCATGCACTATGTCGGGTGCGTAGCGCGTGTCCCCCGCGGGGAACTGCGTCATCACCTTCGCGCCCTTCAGCTGCAGCAGGATGTTATGCTCGGGGTCGAAATGATAGGGCGTGACGGCGTTCGGGCTCGAAATGAAAATGAACCCCTGCGGTGTCAGCATTTTGCCGGTGGCGGATTCGATCGACGGCCGCAATTCCTCGAGCAGCGCCATCAGCAAGACTTCGTAGGCAGGGACCTGCTCGATATTCTTGAGCACAGCCCAGCTGTTGCTGGTGGCGATATGCCGGATCGTCTCGCCAATCGTCATGCCATTGGTACCGGGTTTGCCGTCGATCCCGATCGGCAAGTCCCCGCGATTGTACTCGACCGATGCGGCGGGCAGGTCTTCGCCCAACTGCGCAAGCCGGTCGAGCGACAGGCGCGCGTCGGCGTCCAGCCGGTGGCGCAGGACATGCGGCGTCTCGGGATAGCCGTGGGCGAAGGCGGTCAGGGACTGTTGCGGAAAGACGCGGAGCGCTGCGGCGGAGAGGGCGGGATCGTGTCTGGTCACTGCCTTTTCCTCGTGCGGTAGAGCTCGATAGCCGTCAGCATGGCCCCGATCCCGCGGCGGAGACGCCCGCCGATGGGGATGGTGAGCATCGCGATTTCGCGGCGGTCAGGCCAAATCTGTCCGATCATCGGATGGTTCGGTGCTGCGCAACTGTCGGACAGCGTAACACGTTTGCATTCCAGTATGGCGAGGTTTTCGACCTGCAACAGCATTCCCGGCGATAGCTTTGACAGGCTTTCGTCATAGGCCGTCTTGAAGCCGAAGGCATGAGGGGGGCTCACGAAGCTGGTCAGCATGGCCACCGGGCGTCCATCGAGATGGAAGGCGAGCCGTTCGAGTTTGCCCAGCTGCGCGGCTTCGGTCAGGCTTGCGCGGAACAACGCTTCGGTCGCGGGCGAGCTGGCCATGGCGGAACCCTGTTCCCCCTTCCAGCCAGCGCGTTCGAGTGCAAGGAATTCGTCGATCCACTGATCGAGACCGGCTTCGTCGGTCTGGCGGGAAAAGACGAATTGCCCCGATTCTTCCAGGCGGCGGCGCTTGCGCTGCAATTCCTTGCGCCGTTTCCTGTCGAGCGCGGTCCTGAGATGCTCCTGCGGCGTCGGCCCGGACCGCAGGGCGGCGCGTTCCACGCTCTGGACGACGCTCAGCTTGCGGCCAGTGGCGGCGGAAATGTCCTGCAGCGCAGCGTATGTGGCGCCGTCGGTTGGAATGTGTGTCAGATGCAGGAAAACACTGGTGCCCGCATGGCCATCGCACCAGTCGAGCAAATTTTTCCAGAATGGGCGCGCATAGCCTTCCTTGACCAGCGGTTCGCCGCAGAACGCATTGGCGTGTACCCAATTGGCAAGGTGCGGCAGCGGCTGCCCGTGATAGTCCCTGTCGCGCATCAGCGGCATCAGCCCGACCAGTTCGCCATCGGACACATGGCAGGCCAGCAATATGCTTCCATCAGGATCGAAGTGGCGCAGCGAATGCGCCAGAAACCATTCTTCGGCAAAGGGGTTGGGGGTGGCGCAATTGGTCGCGAGCCGACGCCATTGTTCGGCGAAGCCGGGGTCGACTGCTTTCCTCCACGGGAGGACCGAAAACCCTTCCGTCAGGACTGCGTCTGCGGAGTGATCGCGAGCGCGATCGGACCATGCCCTGGTCGTAAGATCGTCAATATACGTCACTCAGCCCTCCTTTCGGGCCGCAGCTTAGGGCCGAGGCGCTTAAACTCGGTTAACGCGCTGAAAAGGAACGCGTCAAATGAGAAGGGCGGCGGCACCTGGTGATGCCGCCGCCCTTACTTCGATTCGATCGGGATCAGCCCGCCGCGAGTGCTGCCAGCAGCAACAGGGCGACGATATTGGTGATCTTGATCATCGGGTTCACTGCGGGTCCCGCAGTGTCCTTGTACGGATCGCCCACGGTATCGCCGGTCACTGCGGCCTTGTGGGCTTCGCTGCCCTTGCCGCCGTGATTGCCGTCCTCGATGTATTTCTTCGCATTATCCCATGCGCCGCCACCGGCGGTCATCGACAAGGCCACGAAGATCCCGCCGATGATCACGCCGAGCAACAAGGCACCGACAGCGGCGAAGGCGTTCTCCTGTCCAGCCAGGAAGTAGATCGCGTAGTAGACCACGATCGGCGCCAGTACCGGCAGCAAGGAAGGCACGATCATTTCCTTGATCGCAGCCTTTGTAACGAGATCCACCGTGCGGGCATAATCGGGCTTGCTGGTGCCCGCCATGATCCCCGCATCGCCCGCGAACTGGTCACGCACATCCTTGACCACGTCGCCGGCCGCGCGGCCCACGGCGGTCATGCCCATCGCACCGAACAGGTACGGGAGCAGTGCACCGAGCAGCAGACCGACGATCACGTAAGGGTTTTCGAGGCTGAAATCGACGTCCGCATCGGGGAAGAACTCCGCGAGGTCGGTCGTATAGGCCGCGAACAGCACCAGTGCGCCCAGACCCGCCGAACCGATGGCATAGCCCTTGGTCACTGCCTTGGTGGTGTTGCCCACCGCGTCGAGCAGATCGGTCTTCTCGCGCACGCTGTCGTCGAGACCGGCCATCTCGGCGATCCCGCCGGCGTTATCGGTCACCGGACCATAGGCATCGAGCGCCACGACCATGCCCGCCAGCGCCAACATGGCGGTGGCCGCATAGGCGATCCCCATCAGCCCGGCGAGCTGGAAGGAAGCGATAATGCCGGCGACGATCACGAGCGTCGGCAGTGCGGTCGATTCAAGGCTGATTGCCAGACCCTGGATGACATTGGTGCCATGACCCGTCTCCGAAGCCTTGGCGATCGACTTCACCGGGCGGAAATTGGTGCCGGTGTAGTATTCGGTGATCCAGATGATCAGGCCGGTGATGGCCAGACCGACGACCGAACTCCAGAACAGGTCCCAGCCGGTGAAGGTGCGGACCTGTTCGGCGAGGCCTTCTTCCGCCAGCGGGGCGCCCGGATCGATCCCGGCGGGTGCGCCGCCGATTTCGGTACCCATCCCGCCAAGTGCCTGATCCATGACCAGCCAGATCAGCGGAACCGCCAGCACGGCAGTGATGATGAAGCCCTTGTACATCGCGCCCATCACATTCGAGCTGCCCTTGCCGAGCTTCACGAAATAGGTCCCGATGATGCTGGTGACGATGCATGCCCCGCCGATCAGCAGCGGCAAGGACATCATCGGCATGAGCAGATCGCCCAGCGCGTCGCCGAACAGCAGCGCGGTGAGGACCATGGTGGCACCCACGGTGACGACATAGGTTTCAAACAGATCGGCAGCCATGCCGGCACAGTCGCCGACATTGTCACCGACATTGTCGGCGATGACAGCCGGGTTGCGCGGATCGTCTTCGGGAATGCCCGCTTCGACCTTGCCGACCAGATCGGCGCCGACATCGGCGGCCTTGGTGAAAATCCCGCCGCCGAGACGCGCGAAGATCGAGATCAGCGAGGCACCGAAAGCGAGGCCGATGAGGCCGTCGATCACTTCTCGGCTGTTCGGCGCATGCCCGCCCGGACCGGTGAGGTACCAGAAGAACACCGCGATCGCGAGCAGTGCGAGGCCAGCCACGAGCATGCCGGTGATCGCACCTGCACGAAAGGCGAGGGTCAGGCCCTGCTGTAAGCCGCTTTGTGCGGCGGCGGCCGTGCGAACGTTGGCCCGCACCGAGATGTTCATCCCGATGAAGCCTGCAACGCCCGACAGAATCGCCCCGATGACAAAGCCGGTTGCCGGTACGATGCCGAGGAACACGAATACCAGCACCGCCACGACCACGCCGACAAGCGCGATGGTGGTATACTGGCGTTTCAGATAGGCCTGCGCGCCTTCCTGGATGGCGCCTGCGATTTCCTGCATTCGTTCGTTGCCGGCGCCTGCGCCAAGCACCTGGCGGCTGGTGAAGAAGCCGTACACGACGGCCACAAGTCCCAGCAGAATTGCTATGAGAACTAGGTCCACGAAAATTCCCCCTCCCGTTTGATTTTTATATTTATGCGACCCGCCGTGGGAAACGCCGGGGCACGTGGGGCAAGGTATAAGCGGCGCGTGTTACGTGACAAGGCCGAAATGCGCAGCAATCGGAACCTGCCAGCCGCGTGCGGCGCAACCGATCAGTGGCGGTAGCCGAGACCGTCTTCGGGCGTGAGAATTTCCCCGTCGAGCGCGAGCCGGGCCGGACCCTCGGCAACCGTCCCGATACGCGTTGCGGGTACGGGCACATCGGCGTCGGGCGACGCGGTAAACAGTAACTGGTAATCATCCCCCCAGCGCATGCATTCGTCCACGCGTTCGGGGTCGGCCACGGGAATTGCACTGCGGTCGAGGTCGAACCGCGCACCGCTCGCTTTCGCCATGCGCCAGCTGTCTAGCAGCAGGCCGTCGGAGATATCCATCATTGCGCTGACATGCGGTGCCAGCGCGCGTCCTTCGGCCAACAGCGGACGGGGGCGGCGATAGGCAAGATCGTCGGCGCTGCCCGACCCGCGATCGACCAGTCCCAGCATCGCCCGGCCGAGCGCACCGGTGACGAATATTGCGTCGCCCGCGTGGGCGCTGCGCCGGTCGGGGACGGGTGTGTGCGTGGCCCTGCCGATAGCGGTGCAGCCCCACACGCGGCGTCCATCGGCGCGCACTGTGTCCCCGCCCAACAGCGGAGTGGCATAGGTCTCGAGCACCTCGCGCAGGCCCGCGACGAAGCGTTCGTCGGCCTCGCCCAGCATGTGCGATACCAGTACTCCGACGGGGGCGGCGCCCTTGGCAGCAAGATCCGACAGGTTCACCGCCACCAGCTTCCACGCGATATCGGCCGGGTCCTCATCCTCGCGGACGTGGACGCCCTGGACCAGCGTATCGTGTGTCAGGACGAGCTGTTCGCCGCCGATCTCGATGATTGCGGCATCATCGTCGAGGCCGCGCGCGGCGGGTGTGTCGGCCAGCGCCTTCAGCGCGGCAACGAACGCGCTTTCGTTCAGCGCCCCGCCTCTTTGGCCACCGCGTCGAGAATGCCGTTGACGAATTTCGCCTCGCGATCGTCGAAGAACGCCTTGGCGACGTCGACATATTCGCTGATCGAACTGGCCTTGGGCACGTCCGGACGGGCGATCAATTCATAGGTGCCTGCGCGCAATATCTGCAGCATGGTTTTGTCGAGCCGCGCCAGCGTCCAGCCCTGCGCCAGACGCGCGGTCAGGCGCTCGTCGATTTCCTCGCGCCGCGCATCCACCCCGCCGACGATATCGTCGAAGAAGTCGATATCCGCATCGGCATATTCCTCGTCCTCGATCACGCGGCCGAGGCGGTGCTGGTGGAATTCATCCAGCAGGCGGGCAAGCTTGGTGCCCTCCATCTGCTGCTGGTAAAGTGCCTGGACAGCGCCGAGGCGGGCGGCGCTGCGCGCCTGGGATTTGGGTTTCTGGCTCATTTCAGTCTCGTGGAAATCGATAGGGCATGCGCGGGAAGGCCTTCGGCTTCTGCCAGCTTCACCGCTGCAGGGCCGATGGCAGCCAGCGCGGCTTCGGAGGCATCGATAAAGCTGGTGCGCTTCATGAAATCGAGCACCGACAAGCCGCTCGCAAAACGGGCGCGGCGACCGGTGGGAAGGACGTGGTTGGGGCCGGCGATATAATCACCCACCGCTTCGGGCGTATGCCGCCCGAGGAAGACGCTGCCCGCATGGCGCATTCGGTCGAACAGCGCCTGCGGTTGATTGACCATCAGTTCGACATGCTCGGCGGCCAGCCGGTCCGACAGGGCGGGGGCCTCATCAAGGCTGTCGACGATCACGATCAGCCCGTGGCCATCCCAGCTGATCTTGGCGGTCTTGGCAGTCGCCAGCTTCATCAGCGCGACATCGATGGCATCTTCGACCTGGCGGGCCAGCGGTTCGCTGTCGGTGATCAGGATCGACTGGCTGGTCGGGTCATGCTCGGCCTGGCTGAGCAGGTCGGCGGCGATCCAGTCGGGATTGTTGTTGCCATCGGCGATCACGAGGATTTCGCTGGGCCCGGCGACCATGTCGATCCCGACCACGCCATACAGCTGGCGCTTGGCCTCGGCCACCCAGGCATTGCCCGGCCCGGCGATGACGTCGACCTTGCCGATCCGCTTGGTGCCATAGGCGAGCGCGGCCACCGCCTGCGCCCCGCCGACCCGCCAGATTTCGTCCACGCCCGCAATATGCGCGGCGGCGAGCACCAGCGGATTTACCTCGCCCTTGGGAGTCGGGGTGGTGACGACCAGTCGTTCGACACCCGCGACCTTGGCGGGAATCGCATTCATCAGCAGCGATGAGGGATAGGCCGCGCGTCCACCCGGAACGTAGAGCCCGGCAGCATCGACCGCGTTCCAGCGGGCACCCAGCCGCATGCCGATGTCGTCGGTGTAATCGCGATCCTCGGGCAATTGGCCTTCGTGATAGGCGCGAATGCGGCTGGCCGCGAGCTCGAGCGCATCGCGCAATTCTGGATCGAGCGCGTCATAGGCGGCGTGGCACTCGGCGGGGTCGATCCGCCAGTCGCTGTCTTCGCTCAGCCGGTGATGGTCGAAGCGCGCGGTGTAATCCACCAGCGCATCGTCGCCGCGCTCGCGCACTTCATTGATCATGTTCGCGACATCGCGGCCGACCTGCGTATCGCTTTCGCGGCGGTTGCGCACGATGCGCGCGAAGGTGTTCTCGAAGCCTTCAGCCGAAGTTCGTAGCCATTGCATCAGGCGGCCTCGCGCTTTGCTGCATCGGCGCGAAAGCCCTCGACCAGCGCGGCGACCCGCGAATCGGTTTTCAGCGCCGCCCGGTTGACGATCAGGCGCGCGGAAATGTCGAGGATGCGGCTGGTTTCGACCAGGCCGTTCTCGCGCAGGGTGGTGCCCGTCGAAACCAAATCGACGATCCGTCCGGCGAGGCCCAGCGCAGGGGCAATTTCCATCGCCCCGTTGAGCTTGACGCATTCGGCCTGGATGCCCTGCCGCTCGAAATGGCGGCGGGTGAGATTGGGGTATTTGGTCGCGACGCGAAGGTGGCTGGCGCCATCGATGCTGGCCCCACCTTCCTTGGGTTCGGCCACAGACAGGTGGCAATGGCCGATATCCAGATCGACGGGGGCGTAGAGATCGGCATAATCGAATTCCTCGATAACATCCGATCCGACGATACCCAGCTGCGCCGCGCCATGCGCCACGAAGGTCGCCACGTCGAAAGCGCGAACGCGGATGAGGTGCATGTCCTCGCGCGTGGTGGCAAAGGTCAGCGAGCGGTTGGCCTTGTCGTGAAAGCCGTCTTCCGGCACCACGCCGGCACGTGCCATGACCGGCAACGCCTCGTCGAGGATGCGGCCCTTGGGAACGGCGAAGGTCAGGCGATCATTCATGGGGCGCAGATAGGCAGCGGGGGTGTAAAGGGCAATGGCGATCGACAAGGCTCAATATCGCGTGACCGAACCGGGGGCCACGGGACCCGTGGCAGTGGCGCGGGCGTTCGAAAACCAGGTCGCCTATTGCCGTGACAACGGCGCGCCGATCACCGCGCTGGTGTGCGAGGCGCTGTACCAATTGCTCGAGACCGAGCGCGGCGGGGCGGTGATGCGCCGGGTGCGGCGCTGGGCCGGACCTGCGCTGGCCGATGCTCTGCCGCTGCGTGTCGCAGGCGGACTGCATGCGCTGCATCTTGGCGGTGAGGAGCCCGCGCTGGCCCCGATCTATGAAGGGCTGGGCCCGACTCATGCCGCCGAATTGATCGCCGATGCGATCGAACGGCACGAACCCTACCTCATGCCATGGCTCGACGGGCCGCCGCAGACCAATGAGGCCGGGCGATCGGCCAATTTCGCTGCGGCTTTCCTGTGGCTGGTGGATCGCGGTCTGCCTGCGGATCTCGACCTGCTCGAGATCGGATCGAGCGCAGGGATCAACCTGATGATGCGGCGCTATCGCTACGAACTGGGTGGGGTGGCGGTCGGGCCGCCGACCGCGCGGATGAAGCTGGTGCCCGAATGGCGCGGCGATGCGCCGCCTGCCCGCAGCTTCGATATCGTCGGCGCGCAAGGGTGCGATGTCGCCCCTGTCGATCTCACCGATCCGGCGCAGGCCTTGCGCTTGAAAGCCTATATCTGGCCCGAGTTCACCGAGCGTTTTGCGCGCATGGACGCCGCGGTCGAAGCCGCGAATACTTTCCTGCCCAAAATTGCGCGGATGAACGCGGCCGATTTCCTCGAGGAGCGGCTTGGCGAGCCGCAACCCGAAGGCACCACGCGGGTGCTGATGCATTCGGTAGTCTGGCAATATATTCCCGCCGACGAGCGCGAGCGGATCGTCGCCTTGATGGAAGCGGCGGGCAAGCGCGCGGGCGAAACCACGCCGCTCGCCTGGGTCAGTCTCGAAGCCAATCGCGACACCCACCGGCATGAACTGATGGTCCGCTACTGGCCGGGTGGGGACAGCTGGCACCCACTCGCGACCGCACATCCTCACGGCGCTTGGATCGAATGGGCCGGCTGATCAGGCGGTGCGGTCGAGGAACGCGTCTGCCGCGGCGTTGAAGGCGCCCGGCGCTTCCCATTGGACGAAATGCCCGCAGTCGGGGACCTGTACGATCTCGGGGTCCGTGATCACCTCGTCGAGCCCATCGAGATTGGCAGGCGGTAATGCCTCGTCGGCCATCGCCCAGATGACCAGTGTCGGCAGCGTCAGCTTGGGCAGCGGGTAGAGCTGGTAGTCTTCCGGAAGCGCGTAGGGCGCATCGAGCGGTGGTACTTCCATCGGGCTCGCGCGGTAATAGTTGAGCATTCCGAACGCCGCATCGGGATCGGACCAGTCCTTCAGCATTGCTGCTGCTTCATCTTCGTCGATCCTGCTCATGACCTGGCCCTCGAATGCTTTCATCAGCAGCGGAGCAAGGCCATGCTCGCGCACCAGCGCATCATTTGCCGGGTCGCGGAATTCGGTGAAATACTGGCTCGCCTCGCGCTGCTGGCGGTTGGTGTAGAGCAGTTTGGGAAACAATACCGGATGCGGCGCATTGGCAATGATCGCGCGCGTAACGCGGCCGTTCGCCATGCCGCCATAGGCCACGCCCCAGGCGATCGCGCCGCCCCAATCGTGGCCGACAATGGTGAAGGTTTCGACCCCAAGCGCATCGGCGAGCAGGAAAACGTCGCCAACCAGTTTGTCGGGCGTATAGGCTTCGACCTCCTGCGGCTTGGACGACCCGCGATAGCCGCGCTGGTCGGGCGCGATGCAGCGAAAGCGGTCGGAAAAATGCGCGATCTGGTTGCGCCAGGTGCGGTGGCTTTCGGGGAAGCCGTGCAGGAAAATCAGCAACGGCGCATCGCGCGGGCCTTCGTCCACCACATCGAGCTCGATGCCGTTCGCCAGCACCACGCGCTTCTGCTGCAGCGCCATGCTCAACTATCCGCCTTCATCTTGTCCATATATCCGGCCGCGACCATGCCCGCGACCTGGTCGAGCAGTTGATCGGGCGTCCGGCGCAGTTCGCCCATCGCCTCTTCCATGCCTTCGGCGACGATGATTTCGCGCTGGTTGGCCTCTACCGCGTCGACGATCCGTTTGGCGGCTTCGTCCGGGGCAATGCCGTTGTCGATTACCTTGTCGCTGCGACCGCGCTTGCTGCCATCGGCGGTCAGCGCATTGCGGCTGACATCGGTGGCGATCGATCCGGGGCATACGACATGGACCGAAACGCCCTGCTGCGACAGCTCGGCGCGCAGCGCGTCGGCATAGCCCACTAGCCCGAACTTGGCCGCGCAATAGGCGGTGCGCATGGGCACGCCGACCTTGCCCGCGATCGAGCTGATGAACAGCAGATGCCCGCTGCCGCGCGCGGTGACGTGCGGCAGCAGCGCCTGCGTCGCGGCGATCTGCGCGGTGAGGTCGATGTCGATGATCTCGCGATAGACCGACATGTCGGTATCCACCGCCGCGCTGCGCTGCGACACGCCCGCATTGGCGACGAAGATATCGACCCCGTTCCGCCAGCCGATCGCCTGCTCCGTCGCGGCGAGCATCGCCTCGTCATCGCGGACGTCGAAGGGAAGGACCAGCGTGTCGGTCGCGATCTCGCCAGCCACTGCGCCCAATCTGCCCTCGTCGCGGCCCGACAGGATGATGCGCGCGCCGCGTGCCGCCCATTCACGCGCGAGCGCTGCGCCAATTCCGCTGCTCGCGCCCGTGATCCACGCCGTCTTGCCTTCGAAACTCATAATTCTCCCCCTCAAGGATAGGTAACGGTCTTCGGTGCGCCTTCGGGTAGCGGGATGCGCTCCTCCTCGTCGCCCGGCACCTTAGGAAATCTGTCTTCGCGCCAGTCTTGCTTGGCCTGCTCGATACGCTCGCGGCTGGAACTGACAAAATTCCACCACGCATGGCGCGGGGTGGTGAACGCCTCACCGCCCATTAGCATCACGCGTGCGCCGCCCTGGCTGGCAAGCGTCATGTCGCGCCCGGGCTGGAGTACAGCGAGCTCGAATTCCTTCAAGGCATGGCCATCCACGCTCGCATCGCCGCCCACCAGCATGACTGCGCGCTCGTCGGCATCGTCTTCCAGTGGGATCGCGCCGCCCGCGCCGAGTACGATTTCGGCATAGATGGTCTGCGCATAGGTGGTCGTCGGGGCGCGCTCGCCCCATAATTCGCCCATGATGACGATGGCCGTTGCGCGCCCGTCCTCGATCACCGGCAATTCGGTAATTGCCTCGAATGCGGGGTCGGTCTCTTCGCGCCCATCGGGCAACGCCAGCCATGTCTGCATCCCGTAGAGCCTGGGTCCGCCTGTGCGTTCCGCCTCGGGGGAGCGTTCCGAATGGACGATCCCCTTGCCGGCGGTCATCAGATTGACCTGTCCGGGCCGGATGGTCGAAAACGTACCGAGGCTGTCGCGGTGGTCGATCGCGCCTTCGAACAGCCAGGTGACCGTGGCGAGGTTGATGTGCGGATGCGGGCGGACATCCATGCCCGCGCCGAGATCGAGCTGCGCAGGGCCGAACTGATCGACGAAGATGAACGGCCCGACCATGCTGCGCTGGCGTGCAGGCAGCACGCGTCGGACCGTGAACTGGCCGAGATCGTGCGTAGTCGGCGTGAGCGTCTGCGCAAGCGTACTCACAGCTTTTCAGCTTCAGAAGCTAATCTGGTTTGATAAACCAAGTTCAGCAGCGGTAGCAGCTTATCCATATAGAAAACGGATATGTTCACGCCATTGTTAAGCACCCAATTAGCTGAAAATCCCAAGGAGGTCTGCCGGTTGGAGAGTGGTTCTCCGTACTTTGAGGTAAGTGCGTCGACCAGTCCTTCGTAGTCACCTTTGAAAAGGTCTCCTCGATGCCCGAAGGTTACCTGTATAAGTCTTTTATCGAGGAAGAAAAAACAAACCTCGTAGGGGCTATTTAAAAGAAAGTAGTTTTGAATGTGAAGTGAGCACTTGGCTCCACCGCTGAGGGTCGTCGGCTCTGGGTTTTGCATCGCCGTGGGTTGTGCGGCTAAAACTTGTGATTCCGTCATACCGGTGTCGACGTTTTGCCAAAGTGTTTGAGCAGTCGCTGGAGCAGCCGCGAAGAGGAGTAATGCGATTGCGGATTTCAACATTGTTCAGTTCCCCTTATCCCGTCGGGGCCGAAGCCTGGATGGCCAGCGCATGGACACGCTCGCCGGGAATATCGCCAAGCGCCCGGTTCACCATCCGCTGACGTTCAAGACGGCTCTGGTCGGCAAAGGCGGCCGCTTCGATCACCACGGTGAAGTGCGATTCGCCGCTGCCATCGTCACCCGAATGGCCCGAATGCTTCGCGCTGTCATTGATCACCTCGAGCCGGGTGGGCGTGAACGCCTCGTTCAAAAGGCGTTCCATTTCCTGCTGGACGGATCCTGTCACGGGTACGATTCTCCTCTCGGGGGTTTTCTTAGCGCACTTCGCTCCCCATCCTAGAACGAATGCGCCAGACAAAGTTTCACGGACAGTATGCAGGCTCGGGTCGGGTCTGCGCGCACCCCACATGCGAAGAGCCGGGCGAGTTCCGCGCACCTAGCGGGCAGGGCCACGGGTTCGATGGACCGGCCGAATGGCGCTGGCTGTGTCTCGATCATGTGCGAGAATTCAACGCCGGCTATGATTGGTTCGAGGGCATGAGCGCGGAGGAAATCTTCGCCGCACAGGCGCCGGGTGCGGGCTGGCGCACCGAAAGCCCGAGCTTCCGCCCGACAGGCGGGGTCGACGGCATGCCGCGCTGGGCCGATTTCACCGATCCACTCGATGCGATCTCCGCGCGTGCCAGCGGGATCAAGAGCCGCGCGCGCCGTGAAGCCGAAATGGCCATGGACGGCCGCTTCAGCCGCGAGGAGGCCGAAGCGCTCGAAACGATGGGGCTAGGGCTCGATGTCGACCGACGCGGCCTGCGCCGCCGCTATTCTGAACTCGTGCGCCGCTATCACCCCGACCGCAATGGGGGTGATCGCCAGCACGAAACACGGCTCAACCGCGTGGTCGAAGCCTACCAATTGCTGCGCAAATCACGCGTGATCGCCTGACCGGCCTACCAGGTGCCGTTGGCAATCCGCGCTTGTCGATCTGCTTCGCGGCCGCTGGTGCTCGGTTTGAGCGCGTCGGCAGGATATGGCGGCAAATCGCCGCCCGGGACATAGCTGGCAACGATCGTCCCCTTGTCGGTGACATAGTGGTCGCTCATGGCCAGCTGGCGGGCCTGGATTTCCGCCCCGAACCAGCGTTTGCCGCGGCCCAGGATTACCGGGTAGGTGATGAGGATCAGCCGATCGAGCAAGCCGGCGCCCAGTAAGCCGGGATAGATCGACCCCGACCCTTGGACGATCAGGTCCGGCCCTTCGCTCTCCTTCAGCTTTGCCACCTCCTCCATACCCGTCAGGCGGTGGCTGTTCTCCCACGGGAGCGGGGCGTTGCTGCCGGTGAGCACGTATTTGTGGGCATCGGAGAACGTCTTGCCCAGCGCAGCCTCGGGGCCTTCGACATACGGCCAATAGGCAGCAAAGATATCGTAGGTCCGGCGGCCAAGCAGCAGATCGTATTCGCCGCCGAACAGCTCGCCCAAGGTCTGGTTTACACCATCGTCTGCAAGCTTGAACAGCCAGCCACCTTCGTCGAAGTCGTTGGTGGGGTCTTCGGTTGGCCCTCCGGGTGCCTGGATCACACCGTCGAGAGAGACGAACAGCGAGCCGGTGATCTTGCGTGCCATATCAGTCCCCGCGTTTGGCGGCTTCGATCGCGGCGATGTCGATCTTTTTCATCGTCAGCATCGCTTCCTGCGCGCGCTTCGATGCTGCGGGGTCGGGATCGGTCAGCGACGCCATCAAGGCGCGCGGCGTGATCTGCCAGCGATAGCCCCATCTGTCCTTGCACCAGCCGCACATGATCTCCTCGCCGCCATTACCGACGATCGCGTCCCAATAGCGGTCGGTCTCCGCCTGGTCCTCGGTATAGACCTGCAGCGAGTATGCATCGTTGGGGACGGTATGCGGCCCGGCATTTAGCAGCGCGTACGGTATGCCGAGCAGGGTCATCTCGACGATCTGGACCTCGCCGGCCCTGGTGCCGGGCACGTCGTTTACGGGCCGCACCAGATTGTCGATCCGGCTGTCGGGGAATGTTGCGGCATAAAACCGCGCCGCGTCCTCCGCCTCGCTGTCGAACCACAGGAATACGCTTGCTTTGCGTGCTTCAGGCATGGGCGGCCTCCCGCTGTGCGATCAGGTCGTTGTCGATTGTCTTCGCAGCAACATAGGCCTCGCGCCTGCGCAACCGTTCGGCATAGGCGGTGAAGGCATCGCGCTGGGGCAGGGTGCCGAACGCAATGCCCCAGTCGACCTGGCTGCCGACATAAACGTCCGCCATCGTGAAACGATCGCCGCACACGTAATCGCGCCCGGTCAGCATGGTTTCGAAGGCGTTGACCATGCGCTCGTAGCTGCCGAAGCCCAGCGTACCTTCCTTTTCGGTGTCGACCGACCAGCCCATCGAATTGGCGATGATGGCTTGCTCCACGGGCCCGGCGGCAAAGAACAGATAGCGGAAATAGCGCGCCTTCTCATGCGCTTCGGGCAGCAGGCCGGTGTCGGGGTGCATCTCTGCAAGGTAGTGGCAAATCGCTGCGGCCTCGGTCACGACATGATCGTGATCGCCATGATGGTGAACCAGCGTGGGAACCTTGCCCATCGGGTTGGCCGCGATGAACGCCGCGGGCTTTTCCTCCGTCGGGCCGTATTCGACGATCTGCTGTTCGTAATCCGCGCCCGCCTCTTGCAGCGCCCAGCGGACGATCTGTCCACGGCTCATCGGATTGGTGTAGAATGTATAGTCGGGCATAGTCCCTTTTCCTCCTCCGCTTACTTGCCGATCAGCGAGACCATCGCGCCCTGCGGATCGACCGCCTGGAGTGCAAATTCGCCGCCCGGAATTTCCATCGGCCCGTTGACGATTTGCCCGCCATTCTTCTCGATATGGGCCTTCGCCGCGTCGATTTGCGGGACGCGGAAATAATGGCACCACAGCGAAACCGGCATCTGTTCGGGCCGCTTCATCATCGCACCGAGCCCGTAATCGGCATGGACGTACATCTGATACGGGCCCAGCTCACCCATATCCATCGCCTCGCCTTTCTGCCAGCCGAACAGCGCGGAATAGAACGCGCCCGCTGCCGCCGGATCGTCGGTGACCAGTTCGTTCCAGGCGCAATGCCCATCGCGCGGTTCGTGCTTGGCGAAAGACTCGCTGCCCTCGCCCTCGGGCTGCATCAGGTAGAAGGGAGCACCCTGCGGATCGGCGACCATCGCCATATGGCCCACACCGTCGAGATGATTGGGTCCCATGAACAGCTGGCCGCCCCTGTCCTTCAGCGCGGCAATCGAGGCGCCGATATCGTCGACTGCGATATAGCCGATCCACGCCGGGCGCGCGCCGCCCTGCTGCATCTCCTCGGTCAATTGCATCATGCCGACCACTTCGGTGCCCGCCATGCTGCCGATCCGGTAATCGACGTCTGGCGTGCCGCTGTCGGCGAAGCTCCAGCCGAGCAGCGGTTCATAGAAGGCCTGCGCGGCATCCGCGTCGGTGGTCATCAGTTCGTACCACACGAAATCGCCCTGAGTGTTGGCCATGGTCATGCTCCCTTGAGTTCGGCGACGGGGGCGAACCCGCCAAAGATCAGCCGCTTGCCATCGAACGGCATGGGGTTCTTCTCCTGATCCATCCGCTCGTCGGAGAAATCCTCGGACATCATTTTCGCCATTGCGGCATCCCGGGTCTTCTTGTCCGGCCATTCGATCCAGGAGAACACTACGGTCTCGTCATCCTTGGCCTTGACCGCCTTGCGGTAATCGGTGGTTTCGCCGTCAGGCACGTCGTCACCCCAGCATTCGATCACGCGCGTCGCGCCGAGATCGATAAAGACGCTGTCGGCCGCTTCCGCATGCGCGGTAAACTTGTCCTTGTTGGCGGTGGGGACCGCCATCACAAATCCGTCGATATACATCTGCTCTCTCCTCCAGCGTTAAATCAGGCCATGGCTTCAGCGCGTGGCCATGTCGGTATATGCGTCATCTTGTCCTCGGGAACGGCGAAAGAGATCCCTGTACGTACAGGGTCTCAAGCTCCTTCGAGGGTAAGCGTCTCTGTATCCAGATCGTCGAGTTGCGCTTGTAGCGCGCGCTCGAAAGCGGGGCGCGCGCAGCCGCGTTCGATATAGGCATCGAGGCTGTCATATCGCTTCGCGAGCTCGCCACCGATTGTCCTCAGCAGGAAGATCAGCATGATGTCGGCGATCGAGAAATCGCCCGCGATCCACTCGTTGTCGCCGAGCGCGTCGACCACGCGCTGGAGACGCCCTTCCGCCAGCGGGGTCAGCGCGGCCACGGCGTCGGCGGTCGACGCTTTGTCGCCATGGAACAGCGGCAGGGTGGCGACCGGACGCACCGGCAGTTCGACCGAGTTGAGCGCGGCAAACAGCCAGCTGACAACCTTTGCGCGGGCGACGGGATCGCGCGGCAGCAGGTGCTCGTCCTGTTCGCCGAGATAGAGCAGGATCGCTCCGCTTTCGAACAATCCGACATCGCCATCGCGCAGGGCAGGGACCTGGTCGAAGGGCTGCCATGCGAGATATTCGGAGCCGCGCGGTTCATTGCCGTCGAGCAGGTGCGTGCGGTAAGGTCGGCCCATTTCCTCGAGCATCCAGCGGACCACCAGGTCGCGGACGTTACCTCGGGCGAAATCGGGTACCGTTTGGAAAGCGGTGATGGTGATGTCGGCGTCACCGGTCATGGTCTTTCTCCGCTGGATGCTACGGGACCTGATATAACCGGGACCAGCGCGCGCAGCTGAGGGAGGAGCAGCCACAGCCCGCCCCACACGATTCCGGCGAGGTAAATCCCGAAGAATGTGTGGCTGAACAAGGGGTTGGCGATACGGACATGGGTGGCGATCGCGCCGCCCAGATAGGCGGTTAACAAGATGGCCCCGAGCACGGCAGTTCGCGGCCAGGCATAGATCGCCGTGCAGGCCAGCAACACCAGCCCCATTGCGCGCCAGAAGCCAATATCGGTTGGCCAGCCCAGTGTGGCCGCGGTCTCACCGACTTGCGGCAGCCCGGCGATCTTCATCGCGGCATCGAGTAGGAAGAACGCTATTGCCAGCCCCGACAGGAGCCAGCCGATACGGCCAGCGTTGATGCTGGAGGTGGTGCCCGATGGGGGTAAGTCTGATGCGTGACTGGCCATGATATCTCCCGCGTTTCACGAGCCTGTTCCGACTCGATATTTGCAGACCATGACGTTCTGGGTTACTAAAGGCAACTATGAAGTTACAAAAAGAAACCAAGGGTCACGGAAAATGGTATGACGACGCCTGCGGGACGGCTTTCGCGATGGAGCTGGTGGGGGAACGCTGGTCGCTGCTGGTGATCAGGGAGCTCATGCTCGGGCCGCGGCGGTTCACCGATTTGCGCGCCAGCCTGCCGGGAATTTCGGCCAAGGTCCTGACCGAACGGCTGGCGGGGCTGGAGGAAGCAGGCGTTCTGAACCGGCGCAAACTGCCGCCGCCGGTGTCGGCGCAGGTCTATGAACTGACCGAATGGGGTTATCGCGCCGAACCGCTGGTGCAGGAGCTGGGGCGCTGGGCGGCGATGTCGTCGCGGCACGATCCCACGCTGCCGCTTTCGCCGGTATCGCTGATGCTGTCGATGCGCACCATGTTCGATCCCGTCAGGGCCGCGGGCCTGCAGGCGACGATTGGGTTCGACATTGCAGGCGAAACCTTTGTCGCGCGCATGGCGAATGGCGCATTGCCGATCAAGCGCGCCGATCCGGGTATTGCCGAGGCGGTGTTCCGCGCGCCCGGTGCCCCTGTTCTGGCGGGCTTGCTCTATGGCGGGGTTGGAGCCGACGAGCTGGAGCGCGATGCCGGGCTGGTCATCGAGGGGGACCGCGACCTGGCGCTCGCCTATGCCGACATTTTCGAGCTACCCGCGCCGATCGCCTAGGTCTGGCGGAACGCCCAGCGTAGCGTCTTGCCCATGCCCCAAGTCGCCGCGCGGGCCGGGAGCGCCGCCAGACCGGGGCGTTCGAGGCCGAGCATCGAGCGCGCAAAGGACGGCAGCAGCGCCACCGCCTCGGCTCCGAGCAGCGCCTGGACAGCGGCCGGGGCGCCTCTGGGTCTTTGGGTAAGCACGAGATCGGCGACCTCGCGGGCGGCGGGCGAGGCGGCCAGATCGCCGCGCAATTCGCGGAAGATCACCTCGGCCTCGGCGCGGTTCGTCGGCACCGGATCGGCGCCCAGCGCCAGCGCGATAACCGCGAACTGGCGATAGTATTCGTCCTGTTCGACGCCCGGCATATCGGGCCGAACATGGCGCAGATAGGCGGCAAGGAAACTGGTCGCTTCGGCGACATGCACCCACGCCAGCACACGCGGGTCGCTGGCCGCATAGGGCGATCCATCGGGCAATGTCCCGCCAACTGCGGCATGGATCCGGTTGACCCGCTCGATCGCGGCCTGCGCATCGTCGCGATGGCCGAAGGTCGTAACCGCGATGAATCGCGCGGTGCGGCGCAGGCGTCCGTGCATGTCGCTGCGGAAGTTCGAATGGTCGAGCACGCCCTGCAGCGCATGGGGATGCAGCATCTGCAGCAGCAAGCTGCGCACCCCGCCCACCATCATCGCCACGATATCGGCATGGACCAGGCGGATCGGACTGTCCTTGGGAAACAGGGCCTCGTCCGAAGGCGGCACCGGCTGCTGTCCGCCCTCGACATCGTTGAACACGCCGCGAACCTGCTCGACGAGCTTGAGGCGCAGGCGTTCGGACAGGCGGATCGGCGGCATCGACGCGACTATGCGGCCGCTTGCGGGGGGAGTCGAGCGGTGCTTGGGCCGGGCCGCAATTTCGTTGCTTGCAGCTACCTATCCATCCCGCTACCCCGCCACACGCGATGAACGATATGACCGACAAAAGCTTCGAAGCTTCCGCCAAGACCGTCCTTCCCGCGCCCGACATCACTGTCGATGTGCGCGAAACTTTCGGGATCGATATCGACTGGCAGGTGCCCGCTTTCTCCAAACCCGATGAGCGCACGCCCGACCTCGACGAATCCTACGTGTTCGACCCGGACACCACGCTGGCAATTCTTGCGGGCTTCGCACACGACCGCCGCGTGATGGTGCAGGGCTATCACGGCACGGGCAAATCGACGCATATCGAACAGGTCGCCGCGCGCCTCAACTGGCCGTGTATCCGCATCAATCTTGATGCGCATATCAGCCGTATCGACCTTGTCGGGCGCGATGCCATCGTGCTGCGCGACGGGCTGCAGGTCACCGAATTCCGCGAAGGCCTGCTGCCCTGGGCACTGCAACACCCGGTCGCACTGGTGTTCGACGAGTATGACGCGGGCCGCCCCGACGTGATGTTCGTGATCCAGCGCGTGCTCGAACAGCAGGGCAAGCTGACCCTGCTCGACCAGAACCGCGTGATCCGCCCCGATCCGGGCTTCCGCCTGTTCGCCACCGCCAACACGGTCGGTCTTGGCGATACCTCGGGTCTTTATCACGGCACGCAGCAGATCAACCAGGGCCAGATGGACCGCTGGAACATCGTCGTCGGGCTCAACTACCTGCCGGCCGAGATCGAGCAGAAAATCGTCGACGCGAAGAACCCCGATATCGATCCCAAGATCCTCGCCGATATGATCAAGGTCGCCGACCTGTCGCGGCAGGGGTTCATCAATGGCGATATCTCGACCGTGATGAGCCCGCGGACGGTCATCACCTGGGCGCAGAACTACGCCATCTTCAAGGATGTCGGCTTCTCCTTCCGCCTCTCCTTCCTCAACAAATGCGACGAGGAAGAACGCATGCTGGTGGCCGAATATTACCAGCGCGTGTTCGGTGACGATTTGCCCGAGAGCGTGGTTGGCAAGGGTTAAGGCAAGACCCCCTATCCATGACTGTGTTGTTCGTTTAACACAGTAGTCGATGGGCCTATTCAACTTCTTCCGGCGCAGGCCGCAGCCGCTGGCGGAGCTTCCGTCGCACAGCGGCTATTACGCCACGCATGATGCGCTCGATTACGACGATTGGGACAGCCGGCTCGACCGGCTCGACAGCGCGCTCGACGCGGAAGAGAAGAAGCGTCTGCGCTGGTGGCAGCGCGACTACTGGCTTGGTCGGCGCAAGCGCTGGTGGCTGGGGCGCATTCTTGCGGCGATAATCGCCCTGTTCATCGTGCTGGTTGCATGGCTGGCGATCACCGCACCGCTGTCGAAATCGCTCGAACCGATTGCCCCCCCGCAGATCACGCTGCTTGCCGCCGATGGCACGCCGATCGCGCGCAATGGCGCGATAACCGACGAACCGGTCGCGGTGGCGGACCTGCCGCCGCATGTCATCGCGGCGTTCCTGGCGACCGAGGACCGGCGGTTCTATTCGCATTGGGGAATCGACCCGCGCGGGATTGCCCGGGCGGCCTTCACCGGGACCGGCGGGGGCAGCACGATCACCCAGCAGCTGGCAAAGTTTACCTTCCTCACCCCCGAACGGACGCTGACGCGCAAGGCACGCGAGGCTCTGATCGCGTTCTGGCTGGAAAGCTGGCTGACAAAGGACGAGATCCTCAGCCGCTACCTGTCCAACGCCTATTTCGGTGACAATGTTTACGGACTGCGCGCGGCGAGCCTGCACTATTTCTATCGCAAGCCGGAGAACCTGAAACCCAACCAGGCGGCGATGCTCGCAGGGCTGTTGCAGGCCCCCAGCGCCTATGCCCCGACGCGGCATTACGACCGTGCAGAACGGCGCATGCGGATCGTGGTGCAATCGATGGTCGATGCGGGCTATATTACCGAGGCCGAAGCCCGCGCGATGAAGCCGCCCGCGCTCGACGTGCGCACGCGCAACGATTTGCCCACGGGGACTTATTTCGCCGATTGGGCGCTGCCCGGTGCGCGCGAACTGACCGAGCAGGGCTATGAACGCCAGACGCTAACCACCACGCTCGACAGCCGCCTGCAGAATATCGCGCGGCAGGTGACGCAGGGCGCGCCGCTGGGCGGGGCGCAGGTCGCGCTCGTCGCGATGCGCCGCAATGGCGAAGTCGTGGCGATGATCGGCGGCAAGGATTACGCAAAATCGCCCTTCAACCGCGCGACGCAGGCCAAGCGCCAGCCGGGATCGACGATAAAGACCTTCGTCTACTTGGCCGCATTGCGCGATGGCTGGTCGCCCGACGACGAGATCGCGAATACCGAGATCACCGAGGGCAGCTACCGCCCGCGCAATGCCAACGAGCGGTATTCGGAGACGATCACGTTGCGCGATGCGCTGGCCAAGTCGAGCAATGTCGCCACGCTGCGGCTGTTCAACGAAGTCGGCTCGGAGAAGGTCATCCAGACCGCGCGCGATTTCGGCATCCGTGCCTCTTTCGTCGAAGGCGATCCGAGCATCGCGCTGGGCTCTACCAGCATGAGCCTGATCGAACTGACCGCCGCCTATGCAGGCATCGCCGCCAACGCCTTCCCGGTCGAGCCGCATGCTTTCGCACGCGAGGAAAAGGGTTGGTGGGAACGCCTGTGGGACGGACCCGATACGCTATCACGCCGGACGCATGACGATATCCAGGGGATGCTGCGCGCTGCCATCAATGACGGGACCGGGCGCGCGGCGATGCTGCGCGGGCCGAACTTCGGCAAAACCGGGACCAGCCAGGACAATCGCGATGCGCTGTTCGTCGGCTATGCGGGCGATCTGGTGGTCGGCGTATGGATCGGGAACGACGACAATTCGCCGCTCGCGGGCGGGATCAGCGGCGGCGGGTTGCCCGCGCAGATCTGGCGCGATTTCATGAATGGGGCAATGAATGTGAAGGCCGCGCCAAGCCAGCCCGCGCCGCGCGAACAAAACGATCCTGGCACGCCGATCGAGCCGCTCGATGTGCCCGGCCTCGATGACATTCCGCTGGGCGATGGCAATTCGCGCCTGCGCATCCGCGATGGCGAGGCGGTGTTCTCGACCGAGATCGACGGCTTCCCGGTCGACATCACCATTGGTGAGGACGGCCTCGGCTTGGACGAGCAAGCGATCGAGGAAGCTCGCCGGCGCGCGGACGAGCGCCGCTTCGAGGCGATCCGCAACCGCCGCGACGAGCGGCTGCGCGAAACCGAGGACGCGGGATAACTAGCCGGTCGGTTCGGCCATCAGGACATTCATCACTGCCGTCGCGATCGGGCGGCTGCGCTCGTCCTGCCACGCTTCGACGGTAATGTTCGCGCTGCGCCGACCAAGCTTGGTGATCCGCCCCATGGCATAGCTGGTGCGGCTCTTGCCTGCGGCAAGATATTGCACGGTAATGTTGATCGGCTTGAGCACGGCAGCACGGTCCTGCCGCGCCAGCTCGGCGCGCAAGACGGCGTAGCCCGCGGTTTCGAGCAGGCCGCCGGTCGCACCGCCATGGTAGTGATCGGGGCGCCCCTCGACCAGATCGTCGAACGGCACCGACAGGATTGGCGTGCCATCCTCCCAGCTATCGAGCGTAATGCCGAGCGAGCGGGCATAGGGCGTCAGCGCCTCGATTTCGGGGATGTCCGCCATGTTCACAGCCTCGCCGTCGATGCGATCTTCATGAAGACCGCCTGGATATGCGCCACCGGATCACCGGCATCGCCATCATGCGCGAGGCCCCGGACGAAAGCCGCGCTGCGCGTGAGACGATAGCATTGCGACCGCCCGAACACGCTCGCGCCCTCACGCGCGGGACGTACGTAATCGACCCGCAGGTCGAGCGTGGCGATGGCGGAAAACTCGTCCATCGCGCGCCAGATCGCCATGCCGCTGGCCATGTCCATCAGGCTGAGGATCGGTCCCGAGGCGAGCACGCGCTGGCCTTCTTCGCCGAGCAGGTCTTCACGCCATGGCAGTTCGAGTTCGACCCAATCGTCGCCATGGTCCGAATATTTCAGCCCCAGCCAGCCGGGATGGCCGCGTCCCGTAAAGAAGGACGTCGCCTTGGAGGGATCGAATTTTCGCGGCTGCTCGCTCATTGCCTGCCGCGATAGCCGCGCAGTTCGCGCGCTTACAATGTTTTAATTTCAAGCCGACCGCCTGCTTCGCCAGTCTCGCAAGTGGCGGACGGGGACACGGGGTCGGGGTTCGCCCGAATGTAGGAGAACCATATGAAATTTCCCGAGATCGAGCTGGGCAGTCTGCCCGATCTGGATACGGCCACCGGGCTGTTCGGTAGCTTTTCGACCGCCGGGACGGACGATACGGTCGTGGCGATCATGGTCTATGTCTACGACCACATGCTGGTCGAAATGCTGCTCTGACCGGTTGGCGGCGATATGCACATCGATCCGCAAATCGGCGCGCTGCGCGGTGACGCTGCCGCGCAGCGCGCCATGAGCGAGGCGGTTGCCCAGGTCGTGGCGGAGTGCCGCAAGGACGCGGGACTGGCACCAGTCCTTCAGGATCTCGAGGCCTACGGTTCGGGGACAAGGCTGGTCGATTGTCCGGCGCTCACGGACCTCTTTGCCAATGGCGGCGCGGCGCTGAGTGTCACTGCGCCGGTGGTGGGGAAGCTGGTGGAAGTGCACCGCGCGTATCCGCTGGCACAGCTGGCATTCCGCCACCAGTCGCGCCCGGGTTTCCACTTTCTCCAGCTGGCAGCGAAGGGGCGCGCCGCGCTGGGTCTGGCGCTCCACGACGATCAAGCGGCGCAGGATGCCAATGCGGCGGCGACATTCCCGGATAGCGAATGGGACGAAATCGTGCTGGCGGGCGCGGCCGATATCGCGCTGCTCGAAATCCGCGGAGAGCAACGCGATCATGCGGTCATCGACAGCCGCTACCGCACCATCGAGGCAGGCGACCGACTCAGCTTTGCCGGTGCGGCCAAATCGCGGATGGTCCGCCGGGTTCATGGGCGTTTTCTCACTCTCCGCCTCACCCGGGTCGCCCCGCGGCCCCAGCCGACCCGCCAATTCGATCTCGCCTCGGGCAGGCTGGTGCATCGGGCGAGCGGGGACCGGCACGAAAGCCGTGACGAGATGATGATGGCTTTGCTCGGCAGGATGCGCCGCACGGATGCGGCGCCCGTGTTTGCAGCGATGTCCCGCTCGGGTAGCGATCATTTGCGCTGGCAGGCGCTACGCGAGTGCCTGGCGCTCGACAGCGCGGCGGGATTTGCCGCGCTCGATAGGATTGCGACCGATGCGACCGATGACCTGGCGCCCGAGGCTGGCGCATTGCGCGCGCGGCTGGTGGAAGCCCATCCACAGCTCGCTCAATGGGAGCCCGCTCCATGCCCCGCGTAATCGCGAACCACGAATCCCGATCGGCCAGCCTTGCTGAAACCGTCGAGGCGATTGCCGACGGGTTCGATCCCCGGGACTCGGGCAGCACCGTGGAAGCCGCGGCAGCGCTCGCGCGGCTGGCGAACAACCGCAGCTTTCTCGGCGACCTCATGATCGATCACTTGCGCGAGCGGCATCGCGATACATTCGAGGACAGCGCCTATGGTCCGCAGGTCATCGTGCTGTCGCCGCTGGTCGACGGTTGTTTCCTGCGCGCCAATATCTGGCCGAGCGAGGACGAAAGCTGCTTCCGCAGCAGCGGTGCGGGCAGTTTCGTCTATGGCGTCCCGCACGACCACAATTTCGATTTCCTCACTGCGGGTTATTTCGGCCCCGGCTATCGCAGCGACTATTACGAGATCGACTATCCCTCGATCGCCGGATTTACAGGCGAACGCGTGGCTTTGCGGTTCGTCGAGCGCAGTGCGCTGCACGAGGGACGGCTGATGCACTACCGCGCGCATGTCGATGTTCATGCGCAGCTGCCGCCCGAGGCGACCTCGGTGTCGCTCAATATCATGCGGGTCGGGGCGGGGCAGGACTGGTTCGACCAATATGGCTTCGACCTAGAGCGGTCCCGAGTGAGCGCGGTGCTGAACCCCTCGGCCAGCGAGACCTTCTTGCGCTGCGCAGTGGCGCTGGGTGATGCTGACGCCCTCGACTTGGCCGAAGACTTCGGACGCCACCATCCCAGCGGACGGATGCGGCTAGCCTGCTACGAGGCGCGCGCGGGCCTTGCCAGCAGCGCGGCGGAGCGCGACGCCCTGTGGCGCGAGGCCGAACTGGCGGGGAATGTGATGCTGGCACGCGAGGCGCAGGCGCGCCGCGCCCGAATTCAGCCATAGAGCATTGCGAACAGCGCGAAGCCGAGGATCAGGAAGATCGCTGCAATGATCGCCAGCGCCCGCGACAGCGCGCGTTCGCGGTGGCCCAGCCCGGTGTCGGAATCCGCACCGTCGCCGGTAACGAGGTGCTTGAGGGCGTCGATCAGCCGCATCGCGGCTGGCACTATAACCCGCCGCCGGCCAGCGCGTCTATCGCGCCCTGCAGGATGATCGCAGCGGCATGGCTGTCGATCTTGGTGGCGCGTTTGGCGCGGCTCATGTCCTGCCCGATCATTGCCGCCTCGGCGCTCGAGGTCGACCAGCGCTCGTCCCACAGGAGCACGGGCAATTCGAGCGTCTGCGCAAGGTTGCGCGCATAAGCGCGGCTGGCCTGCGCGCGTGGCCCCTCGGTTCCGTCCATATTGCGTGGCAGGCCGATCACCACACCGGCAATTTTCCGCTCGACAACGATTGCGCGCAGGGCGCCGCAATCCTTGGTGAACTTGCTGCGCGTGATCGTCTTGCCCGCGGTGGCATAACGCCAGCTGGCATCGCAGGTGGCGACGCCGATGGTCTTGGTGCCCAGGTCGAGCCCGAGCAATGCGCCGCCTTCCGCCAGCACGTCGCCATAGGTCAGCGCGTTGTCGGTTACGAGGCCCGCGCTGCCGTCCATGCCTTCACCCGTGCAATGACATCTTCCTGCAAATTCTTCCAGAACAGCGGGATATCGTAAACGTGGTAATTGCCGCCCGGGAGCACGCCTTCGCCCAGTTCGGGCGGATTGCCGATATAAAGCAGGCCATCAGCGCCGCAGCGGGCCGGGACCGCGCCTGCGACCAGTTCGCCTTTCGAAAGGCTTTCATCGGGAACCAGCGTGCCCAGATTGGCGCTGGCGGGGGCACCGCCATTAGCGCTGCCGGTCAGCGGATTGACGCACAATATAGGCCCGGTCCCCCGCGGCTCGCCATCATAGCCGACGGTGGCCTCGTAGCGGCGCATGATCATGTCGGCATCGCCATCGTCGGAAAAGGCCGACCAGGCGAGCAGGCATTGCGCCTGGTCCGCCGAAGCGCAGGCGGGGAAGGGCAGCGAGGGCAGGTCATGCTCGACCGATACCGGCCAGCCGGGCGCGTAAACTGCGGCAATCCGCGCTTCGAGCGGTGTGTCCGCAACCTTGTCCTGCAGCAGACGCAGGATATGCGAGGCCCCCTGACTATGCCCGGCGAGCACGATCGGCTTGTTCTCGTCCACGCTGTCGAGGAAATAGTCGAACGCCTGCGCGACATCGGCATAGGCGGCATCGATCGCCTGCTGCGCTTCGGGCCGGTTGGTGAGGAAAGCACCCGCCGCCGCCTGACGGTATTTGGGCGCCCACAATTCGTCCGCGCGATTGAACGGGCTGGCAAGACCTTTGAGGAACACGCGCGCGCGATTGTTGGTGGTCGCATCCTCCAGCGTCGCGTTCCAGTCGCCGCCCGCCTGGATATAGCTGGTCGGCGGAACGAAGAAGACCGCGAACTCGGGCAGCGCCTCCGGGTCCGCCGCTTCGCCGGTGGTGGAGGTGGTGGTCGCAAGCGGATCGCCTCGGTCGAGGCTCTGTTCGGCAGCGGGGGCGTCGGGCGAAGGTTCGCGTATCGCGGGGTCGGGCTGGGTTTCGGCCACCGCGGGCTGATAGCGCGCCGGATCGCTGGTGCCGAGGCCGGGGCGCGAATACCACATCTCCGGGTCCTGATAGGCATTGGCGTCGAGCGGCGCCTGTTCGACGAATTCGCCACGCGGAACGAAGGCGATCTCGGTCGCTTCGCGCGACCAGATCGTCAGCGCGATCCCGCCGATAATGACCAGCACGATGCAGACCGCGATGAAGTACAGGAACTTACGCGCCATCTTTGGCACCCTCTCTGGTTTGGTTTTCGTTCGCCTGTTCGGCCCGGCGTTCGAGCGCGACCTTGATCATCGCCAAAAGCGGGTCGGCCAGAAACAGGCCGAGTATCCCGAACAATATTCCCATGATCAGCTGGAACGCCAGCACCAGCGCAGGTGCCAGATCGACCGTTTTCTTGGCGATCATCGGGATGACGACATAACCATCGAAGTTCTGCACGAAGAAATAGACCGCGATGGTGTAGATGCCCATTTCGACCCCGCCGGAAAAGCCGACCAGCACCATCAGCGCGCCCGAGATCAGTGCGCCCAGGTTGGGAACGAAGGCCAGCAGGCCGGTTAGGATTGCGAGCAGCGCGGCCATCGGAACCGCGCCGATCCCCACCAGCGGGGCGACCCAGGCGAGCATGACATAGGTAAACACTGCCTCGACCACCATGCCGAGCAGGCGCCCGGCCATCAGGCGGCGCATGGTCTGGCCCATCCGCGCTGCGGTGACGTAAAAGCGGTCGCGCTGCTCGCGCGGGAGCATCCAGGCGACCCCGCGTTCGTAGAGCTGCGGGTCGATCGCGACATAGACACCGATCACGAGGATCAGGACGATGGTCGCCGCGCCGCCGAGAATGCCGCCCAGCGCCTTGGTGACAGTGCTGATCCCGCTGCCGATATTGCCGAGATAGTTCTGTAGCTGCGACTGGTCGACCTGGAAGCCCTGCCGGCCGGCCCAGTCGATCAGCTCGGTAACCTGCCGTTCGATGATCGCGGGAAACTGTGCCGCTTCCTGCGAGATCGTCGAGCCGGCGAAATAGGCGAGCCACAGCAGGAACGCCGTGGTGACGAAGAGCACGATCGAGACGCGCCACACCCGAGCGATGTTCAGTACCCGGCCAAGCAGGCGTGCGCCGCCATCGATCATCGAGGCAAAGACCATGGCGCCGAAAATCACCAGCAACGGGCGGGCGATCCAGATCGCGAGCGCCACTGTGCCGACTACCGCCACCCAGACAATGGCACGGGCAACCTCGTGGCGAATGCGCGGATTATTGATCCGCGAAGGGCTGGTGCCGAGGTCCTGGTCGTGGAAGTCCTGCGTCTCGTCGGCCATACACGCCCCTTCGTTTCAGGACCCTAGCGCTCGGAAGCGGGTTTTCGTTCCGCAATGGCGGGACGCAGGGTCGACCAGGCACGGCCTTCGCGCAGGCTGGTCCACCAGCTCACCGGATTGAGCGAGGTGGTGCCGTCGAGCGAGAAGGTGATGAATTCGGCGCGCCCGCCGATGTTTTCGAGCGGGATCGGGCCGAGCAGGCCGCGCGGGTGGTTGAGTTCGCGGCTGTCGGCCGAATGGTCGCGATTGTCGCCCATCACGAAAACGTGATCGTCGGGCACCGTGATTTCGGCGAAATTGTCGAGTTCCTGGGTCTGGTGGTCGATCACCAGGTAGGTCGCCCCATTGGGCAGCGTCTCGCGCATCACCGGTACCCGGCAGACTTGCGTGCCCGCGGCGTTTTCCGCGCGGAAGTCGTCGAAGCCGAAGCCATCGCAGCGCGAATTGGCATCGAGCGGCAGCGCGATGGCAGGCTCGACCTTCTGTTCGACCGGCGCGCCATTAAGAATGATGCGGCCGTTCTGCACCGCGATCCTGTCACCCGGCAGGGCGACCACGCGCTTGATGTAATCCTCGTCGCGCTCGGGATGCACCGGGATGACGATGTCGCCATATTCGGGCGTCGATCCCGCAATTCGCCAGTCACCGCGCGGGGCGAGGTGGAAGCTGATCGAGCTCCAGTTCCAGCCATAGGGATATTTGCTCACCACCAGCCGGTCACCCACCAGCAGATTGGGCATCATCGATTCCGACGGAATATAGAACGGCTTGGCGATGAAGCTGTGAAAGGCGAACACCGCGAGCAGCATCAGCGCAAGCCCGCGAATTTCCGCGATCCAGTCGACCTTGCCGTCGGATTTCTTGTCGGATGTCTTGTTCACTGCCGTAGCGCCGGTGGTCACTTGGGTAGGGCCTCGATGATGACGTAGGCCTGCGCCCATGGGTGGTCGTCGGTGAGGGTGAGATGAATGCGCGTCTCATGGCCGTGCGGCACCATTTCCGCAAGCACGATCGCCGCGCCGCCGGTCAGCGCCAGCGTGGGTGCGCCCGACTGCGCATTGACCACTCCGATATCCTTCATGAACACGCCGCGGCGAAACCCCGTACCCACCGCTTTGGAAAAAGCCTCCTTGGCGGCGAAGCGCTTGGCGTAAGTGCCCGCGATGGTGAACGGGCGGCGGCGCGCTTTGGCGCGCTCGATCTCGGTGAAGACGCGCTGCTCGAAGCGCTCGCCGAACCGGTCTAGCGAATTCTGGATGCGCTCGATATTGCACAGGTCGGAGCCAAGACCGATGATCATGCCCGGGGTGTCCAGGTGCAAATCGGCGTACCGGCGAAGTGGTTCATCAGGCGCCTGCCAATTTCAGCGAAAAGCCCTGCGACCAGGATCAATCCCACTGCCGGAAGTGCCAGTTCGTCCCAAGTGGATCCCACTCCGTCATCGTCCTGCAAATTGGTGAGGATGACAAGGGGGACGACGACCAGGAACAGCACGAAGGTGGTCCGGATCGACCGCCAGATATTCAAGGCATAAGCGGGCGACACCTAGCGCGCCTCGTCCATCAGGTCGCGCATCCGGCGCACAGCGGTTTCCAACCCCACGAAGACCGCTTCCCCCACGAGATAATGGCCGATGTTGAGTTCGGCGAGTTCGCGGATGGCGGCGACCGGCTTCACGTTTTCGTAGGTCAGGCCGTGTCCGGCATGCGGCTCGATACCCATCTCGCGGGCCAGCCGCGACATTGCCGCAATCCGCTCGAGCTCGCGTGCCTCGCGCTCGTGATCGCCGTCGAGGCCCGCATGCGCATATTCGCCGGTGTGAAACTCGACCACGGGGGCTTTCAGGCGGTGCGCCGCTTCGAGCTGGCGCTCACTCGCCTCGATGAACAGCGAAACGCGAATGCCATTGTCCGCCAGCGTTCCCACGATCGGTGCGAGCTGGTTATGCAAACCGGCTGCATCGAGCCCGCCCTCGGTGGTGCGCTCTTCGCGTTTCTCGGGGACGATGCAGGCGGCATGCGGCTTGTGTGCAAGCGCGATCGCCAGCATTTCTTCGGTGCCTGCCATTTCGAGGTTCAGCGGCAGGTCGGTCGCCTTCTGTATCCGTTCAAGATCGTCGTCGCGGATATGACGCCGGTCCTCGCGCAGATGCGCGGTGATCCCGTCACCGCCCACCGCGGCCACGATTTCCGCCGCGCGCACCGGATCGGGATGATCGCCGCCGCGCGCATTGCGGATGGTGGCGACGTGGTCGATATTGACCCCAAGGCGGAGCGGAGCGCTCACGCCGCGCGGCTGCCCGGCTTGGTCACGTCGATCGCCGCCAGTTCGGCGGGCACTTCGTCTTCGGCATAGGTCGGGAAGTTGATATCGACGAGCGGATAGAAAGGGACGCCGAGATCGGCCGCGCCATTGCTTCGATCGACCAGCGCGACCTCGGCAATCACTTCGCCGCCTTCGCGCGCGACGGCGGCAATCGCCTCGCGGCTGGAAAGGCCGGTGGTGACCACATCCTCGACCATCAGCGCCTTGGTGCCGGGGTCGATCCGGAAGCCGCGGCGCAGGTGAAACTCGCCTTCGGGCCGTTCGAGGAACATCGCATCCTTGCCCAGCGCGCGGCCCATTTCCTGGCCGATGATGATCCCGCCCATCGCGGGGCTGACCACCACATCGATCTGGCTGCGGACCTCGCGCGGGATTTTCTGGGCGAGGGCAAAGGCCAGGCGTCCGGCGCGGTCGGGATTCATCAGCACGCGCGCGCATTGCAGGTAATGCCCGCTGTGGCGCCCGCTCGACAGTCGGAAGTGGCCTTCGAGCAGCGCTTCGCTGGCCCGGAACTCGTGGAGGATTTCTTCATCGGTCATGATGCTGTGGTCCAAAGCGTCTCGCGCGCGATTGCGCAAGAGGCAAAGGCGCTTGCACATTTTTATCGGCCAGCCGCTTGAGGCATACGCATTCCCTGCCTATAGGGCGGGCGCAATCGGGCCCTTGCATGGGGCGCGTCCCGCCACGCAGCGCGGGATTTGCCTCAGCCACAGGCCCCGAACGAGACACGACACGAAAGAGTGCCACGACGATGAAGAACTTCGGCTCCCTCCACGGGTTCCACCGGATTGTCGCCAGCCTGGCGATGGCGGCGATGCTGGCTTTCGGCGCGCAGGGCGCGGCGGCGCAGGACGCCGCCGAATCCGCAGCGACCGAGCAGCTGGAAACGCTCGACCCGGCGGTTGCCGCCGATGCCTCGAGCGAAGATGTGGCTGCCGGCGCAAGCGCCTATACGCCGATGAAGCCGACCGCAGGCAAGGGCATGCCGGTCGCGGGTGCGATCGACGTGCAGTCGCAGTTCTCGCCGATCGGCAAGCAGGCCAACGGGCTGCACATTGCCCTGGTATGGATCATGGCGATCATCAGCATCTTCGTCCTGCTGCTGTTCCTGTATGTCATCGTGCGTTTCAACAAGCGCGCCAATCCGGTGCCTTCGAAGACCAGCCACAACACGCTGATCGAAGTGATCTGGACGGTCGTTCCCGCGCTGATCCTGCTCGGCATTGCCGTGCCGTCGATCGGCCTGCTGAGCGCGCAGTACAAGACGCCGCCCAAGGATGCGATCACCATCAAGGCGATCGGCTACCAGTGGTACTGGGGCTATGCCTATCCCGACAATGGCGATTTCGAAGTCGTTTCGAACATGCTGACCGAGGAAGAGGCCGAAGCGAGCGGTGAGCCGCACCAACTCGCTGTGGACAACCGCATGGTCGTCCCCGCCGGTGTGCCGATCCGTCTGCAGACCACCGCCGCCGACGTGATCCACTCCTTCGCCGTGCCGAGCCTGTGGTTCAAGCTCGACGCCGTTCCCGGCCGTCTCAACGAGAAGCTGCTGCTGATCGAAGAGCCGGGCGTCTATTACGGCCAGTGTTCGGAACTATGCGGCGCGCGCCACGGCTATATGCCGATCGCGATCGAAGCACTGCCGATGGCGCAGTACAATGCCTGGGTTCTGGCGCAGGGCGGCACTGTCGCCGGTGCCGCAGACGCCGCTGCTTCGGCTGCGCCGCTGCAGGAACCCGAAAGCTCGGTCCCCGGTGCACCCGGCGCCGGCGCCGCCCCGACCGCTTAAGATTTACGATTAGCTCGAGAGTATAGCACGATGGCCACCACCGCCGACAGCTTCCAGGCCCACACCGAAGACCATGCGCATGACGATCATCATACGCCCGGTTTCTTCGCGCGCTGGTTCATGTCCACCAACCACAAGGACATCGGTACGCTTTACCTGATCTTCGCGATCATCGCGGGGATCGTCGGTGGCGGCATTTCGGGCATCATGCGTCTGGAACTGGCCGAACCCGGCATCCAGTACCTGCAGTGGTGGGCCGAATTCATGGGCGGCAACGCCGATTTCGACACCTCGCTGCATATGTGGAACGTGTTCATCACCGCCCACGGCCTGATCATGGTCTTCTTCATGGTCATGCCGGCAATGATCGGCGGCTTCGGCAACTGGTTCGTCCCGCTGATGATCGGCGCGCCCGACATGGCGTTCCCGCGCATGAACAACGTCAGCTTCTGGCTGACCGTGGCCGGCTTCATGTCGCTGCTGTTCTCGCTCTTCGTGCCCGGCGGCACGGGGCCGGGCGCAGGCGTGGGCTGGACCGTCTACGCTCCGCTGTCGACCACCGGCAGCCAGGGTCCCGCTGTCGATTTCGCCATTTTCTCGCTGCACCTTGCCGGTGCCGGTTCGATCTTGGGCGCGACCAACTTCATCACCACCATCTTCAACATGCGTGCGCCGGGCATGACCCTCCACAAGATGCCGCTGTTCGTGTGGTCGGTGCTGGTTACCGCCTTCCTGCTGCTGCTCGCGCTGCCGGTTCTGGCCGCGGCGATCACCATGCTGATCACCGACCGTAACTTCGGTACGACCTTCTTCGATCCCGCCGGTGGCGGCGATCCGATCCTTTACCAGCACCTGTTCTGGTTCTTCGGTCACCCCGAAGTCTACATCATGATCCTGCCGGGCTTCGGCATGATCTCGCAGATCGTCTCGACCTTCAGCCGCAAGCCGGTGTTCGGCTATCTCGGTATGGCCTATGCCATGGTCGCGATTGGCGTGGTCGGCTTCGTCGTGTGGGCGCACCACATGTACACCGTCGGTCTCGACGTGAATACAAAGATGTATTTCACCGCGGCGACCATGGTCATCGCGGTCCCCACCGGGGTGAAGATCTTCAGCTGGATCGCGACCATGTGGGGCGGCTCGATCGAGTTCAAATCCCCGATGGTGTGGGCGATCGGCATGATCTTCCTGTTCACCGTTGGCGGTGTGACCGGCGTCTATCTCGCCAATGGCGGCATCGACGACGTCGTCCACGATACCTATTTCGTGGTCGCGCACTTCCACTACGTGCTGTCGATGGGTGCGGTGTTCTCGCTCTTCGCCGGGTTCTATTACTGGTTCCCCAAGATGAGCGGCCGGATGCACTCCGAGCTGCTGAGCCACCTGCACTTCTGGGGCTTCTTCATCGGCGTGAACGTGATCTTCTTCCCGCAGCACTTCCTTGGTCTGCAGGGCATGCCGCGTCGCTATCCCGATTATGCCGACGCCTATGCCTATTGGAACGAGATCAGCTCGATCGGCTATCTGATCATGGGTGCTTCGATGATCTTCTTCTTCGTCAACATCGTCTACGCCTTCGTGGCGGGCAAGAAGGCGGCGGACAATCCGTGGGGCGAAGGCGCGACAACGCTCGAATGGACGCTGTCGAGCCCGCCGCCGTTCCACCAGTTCGAGACGCTGCCGGTGATCGAAGACCATCACACCGCTCACGATCACATGAGCAAGGCTTCGCCCGCCGCAGGCTAAGCGCGAAGCACTGGACACAAGCAAACGGTCGGTCCCATGGTGGACCGGCCGTTTTCTTTTGCCTGCCGGATATCTGCACGGGGGAGTGCCATGCTCGAAATGCGTACCATCGATACGGGAGAGGTCAGCCTGCGCTGCGCCGTGGAGGGCGAGGGTCCGCTGGCGATCATGGTCCATGGTTTCCCCGAAAGCTGGTATAGCTGGCGCCACCAGATCGGCCCCATTGCGGAAGCCGGGTTCACCGCCTGCGCAATCGATGTGCGCGGCTATGGCGGGTCGAACAAGCCGCAGCCGGTCGATGCCTATGCGATGGAGCATATCGTCGGCGACTTGGTCGGACTGAGGCAGGCGCTGTCGCCCGATGCCCCCGCCGTGCTTATCGGCCATGACTGGGGCGCGCCGATCGTGTGGAATTCCGCGCTCACGCACCCCGAGCACTTCCGCGCAGTGGCCGGCCTGTCGGTGCCCTTCGCGGGCGTGCCGAGCCGGCCCTTTACCGAAGTCTTCCGCGAACATTTCACCAGCCAGGGCCGCTTCTTCTACCAGGAGTATTTCCAGGAACCGGGTGTTGCCGAGGCGGAGGCGGAAAAGGACCCGCGCGATTTCGTTCAGCGGATGATGTATTCGATCAGCGGCGATGTCCCCCCGGGCGAGTACTGGGACAAGCCGCTGGGCGCGACCTTCCTCGAGGGCCTTCCCGATCCCGCGCCGACCGCCTGGCTGACCGAAGACGATCTCGATTTCTACGAAGCCGAATTCGCTGCCTCGGGCTTCCGCGGCCCGCTCAACCGCTATCGCAATCACGAAGCCGATTACGCATGGCTGCAGGGCTGGGCGGACAAGCGCATCGAACAGCCCGCATTGTTCATCGGCGGGACGCGCGATCCGGCGACCTTCCTGTTCGGCGCGATCGAGGACCCGGTGGTGCTGGTGAAGATGTTTGCGCCGCAGGCTGAAGGGCATATTCTCGAGGGCGTCGGCCACTGGACCCAGCAGGAGCGACCCGATGCGGTCAATTCGATCCTGATTGACTGGCTAAAGCGCCTTTGACGCCCTATATGGCGGCCGATTCCATGACCCAGACAGTTCCCACACAGCTCCCCGCGGAATGGCGCGATTTCTTTGCGCTGACCAAGCCTCGCGTGATGAGCCTGGTGATCTTCACCGGCCTGTGCGGCCTTCTCGCCGCGCCGGGCCACATCAATCCCGTCCTCGGTTTCACTGCCATCCTGTGCATCGCACTGGGCGCGGGCGGGGCGGCGGCGCTTAACCAGTGGTGGGAAGCCGATATCGATGCAGGCATGAAGCGTACGGCCGCACGCCCGCTTCCCGCAGGGCGGATGAACCGCACCGATGCGCGCGATTTCGGCGTACTGATCTCGGCCGCTTCGGTGATGATCATGGGCCTCGCGGTAAATTGGCTCTCGGCCGCGATCCTCGCGCTGTCGATCTTCTATTACGCGGTTATCTATACCATCTGGCTCAAGCCGCGCACGCCGCAGAATATCGTCATCGGCGGCGGGGCGGGGGCTTTTCCGCCGCTGATCGGATGGGTCGCGGTGACCGGCGAGATCACGCTGATGCCGGTGCTGCTGTTCGCAATCATCTTCATGTGGACACCGCCGCATTTCTGGGCGCTCGCGCTGTTCGTAAAGACCGATTACGCCAATGTCGGCATTCCGATGATGCCGGTGGTCAAGGGCGAAACCTCGACCCGCCGCCAGATCCTCATCTATGCCGTGCTGCTCGTACCGATCGCCGCCGCGCCGTGGTTCATCGGTGGGACCGGCTTCGTCTACGGTGTTGCTTCGCTTGCGCTATCGCTTGCTTTCCTTGCGCTTTCGGTTCCGGTCGCTTTCCGGCAAACTGGAGCCAACGACACGATGAAGCCCGAAAAGCGCCTGTTCGCTTTCAGCATCATCTACCTTTTCGCCCTGTTTGCCGCGCTGGTGGCGGACCGGGTGCTGGCTTATCAGGGATGGATCGCATGACCCCCGAAGAAGAAATCGAATTCAAACGGCGGCAGAAAAGCCGCAACCTCGTGCTGGGCGGCATCCTGCTGTTCTTTGCCGTGCTGTTCTACGTGATTACCATCGCCCGGATGTGAGCCGCACTATGACCGCTGTAACTCTCGAAACCCGCAAGAACCGGACCGCTCTGCTGGCTCTAGGCGGCGCTCTGGCAATGCTCGGTCTGGGCTATGCCGCAGTGCCGCTGTACCAGCTCTTCTGCCAGGTAACCGGTTTCGGCGGTACGACCCAGCGCGCCACCGAAAGCGAGGCGGATATCGCCGAGCGGCTTGGCGCGAGTGCTGGCGGCAAGACGATTTCGGTGCGCTTCGACGGCACCACTGCGGGCGACGTTCCGTGGAGCTTCCGCCCCGAGCAGGTGACCGATACCGTCACCATCGGCCAGCGCGACATGGCGATTTATCTCGCCAAGAACAATTCGAACCAGACCATCACGGGCACCGCGACCTTCAATGTCGAGCCCGAGCAGGCCGGCGCCTATTTCAACAAGATCCAGTGCTTCTGTTTTACCGAGCAGGTGCTCCAGCCGGGGCAGGAAGTGCGTATGCCGGTGCTCTATTATATCGATCCCAAGGCGCTCGACGATCCCAATATGGACGGGGTGGAGCAGATCACGCTCTCCTATACTTTCCACCGGGCGCTGGATTCTGCCGAGTAGCCCCTAGACCCGCGCGCGATGGCGCATTAAGGGCACCCGCAAAGCGAAACCCAGGACGCGAGTACAATGGCCGGTAACGTCAATCACGAATATCACATCCTCGAACCCGATATCTGGCCGCTGATCGGCTCGCTCTCGGCGTTGACCTTCACCAGCGGCATGGTCCTGTTCATGCACGAAATGGGGAGCGCGCACCTCGTGCTCGGTCTCGGCATCGCTGGCCTCATCGCGACGTTCTACGCGTGGTTCTCGAACATCGTGAAGGAAGCCGAGCGCGGCGACCACACGCCGATCGTCCAGCTGCACATGCGCTACGGGATGATCCTGTTCATCGCGTCGGAAGTGATGTTCTTCGTCGGCTGGTTCTGGAGCTGGTTCGATTTTGCGCTGTTCCCGAGCGAACTGTCCGATGTGGTCGGCGGGGTCTTCCCGCCCACGGCGATCGAAGCGGTCATCGACCCGTTCAGCCTGCCGCTGCTCAACACGCTGATCCTGCTGTGTTCGGGTACCACGGTGACCTGGGCGCACCACTCGCTGATCCATGGCGACCGCGACGGGCTCAAGAAGGGCCTGTGGCTGACCATCATCCTTGGTGCGATCTTCACCGCCATCCAGGCGTATGAATATGCGCACGCGCCGTTCGCCTTCGGTGGCAACACCTATAGCTCGGCCTTCTACATGGCGACCGGCTTCCACGGCTTCCACGTGCTGGTCGGCACGATCTTCCTGATCGTCTGCCTGCGTCGTACCTATCTCGGCCACTTCACCCCGCGCCAGCATTTCGGTTTCGAAGCGGCAGCTTGGTATTGGCACTTCGTCGACGTGGTGTGGCTGTTCCTGTTCATCACCGTCTATGTCTGGGGTGGCTGGGGCGCAGCCGTCCACTGATGCCCGCCGACAGGCCTGAAACACAAGAAGGGCAGCCCGGCATCGCCGCGGCTGCCCTTCTCGGTTTATGCGTCAGCGCATCCGGCGGCATCGCTGGCGCTAACTCTATCGCGAGAGAGCAGAAGCTTTGAAACGCGTTCCGATACTGCCCACCATAGTCGTGGCTGTAGCCATCGCGACCATGATCGCGCTCGGCTTCTGGCAGCTTGGCCGGATGGACGAGAAAGCGGCGCTGATCGCCCGTGCCGAACGGTCGTTGTCGATTGTTGAGCCGGTTGCCTATCCGCGCGATCCGGCAGGCGCCGAAGAGCTGTTGTATCGCCATACCGACGTGACCTGCGCTGAAGTCACGAACATCACCACCGTCGCGGGGACGAGCCGGCGCGGCGAAAAGGGTGTCGCCCACCGTGCGGCGTGCACCTTGGCGGGGGGCGAACGGGTCCGGATCGATCTCGGGTTTTCGCGGAATCCGGCACCGGTCGAATGGGCCGGGGGTGAGGTAAGCGGAATAATCGCCCCGGGCGGTCGGATTGTCGCGGCAGACGGCGTTGCCGGACTTGCACCGCTCGCGCCGCCCGATCCGCGCGATCTGCCCAACAATCATCTCGCTTATGCCGGGCAGTGGTTCTTTTTCGCGCTCACGGCGCTGATCATCTACGTCCTCGCGTTACGGCGCCGCGCCACGCGGGCTAGGGACGATTAAAGAGCCGCTTGCTTGCTCGCCTTCGCATGCCCCGCTAACCGCCGATCACAATGAAATACGTTTCCACCCGCGGCAGCGCTCCGTCGCTCGATTTCGCCGGCGTCACGCTCGCCGGCCTGGCCAGCGACGGCGGGCTCTATGTCCCCGCCGAATGGCCGCAATTCACGCATGACGAAATTGCGGCGATGCGCGGCCTGCCCTATGCCGAACTCGCCGCGCGGATCATGCAGCCCTTCGTTGGCGACTGCCTGACGCCCGAGCGGCTGCGCGAGCTTACCGCCAAGGCCTATGGCCGCTTCGCGCATGCCGCGGTCACGCCGCTGACCCAGCTCGACGAACGGCAATGGCTGCTCGAACTGTTCCACGGGCCGACCCTGGCGTTCAAGGATGTGGCGCTGCAATTGCTCGGCCTGCTGTTCGAGGAATTCCTAGCGCGCGACGGCGGCACATTGACTATCGTCGGCGCGACCAGCGGCGACACGGGCAGCGCGGCGATCGACGCAGTCGCCGGGCTCGACCGGGTCGAGATATTCATGCTCCATCCCAAGGGGCGCGTCAGCGATGTCCAGCGCCGCCAGATGACCACCGTGCGGGCACCGAACGTCCACAATATTGCCATCGACGGCAGCTTCGACGATGCGCAGGCGATGGTGAAGCGAATCTTCGCCGACAAGGACGTCACCAACAAGCACCGGATCGGCGCGGTCAATTCGATCAACTGGGCGCGGCTGATGGCGCAGGTGGTCTATTATTTCGCCGCTTCGCTGCAATTGGGCGGGCCCGAACGCAAACCCGCCTTCAGTGTCCCGACGGGCAATTTCGGCGATGTCTTCGCGGGCCATGTCGCAGCGCGGATGGGGCTGCCGATCGAGAAGTTGCTGGTAGCCACCAACGTCAACGACATCCTCCACCGCGCTCTGAGTGCGGGCGATTATTCGACCGGCACCGTGACCCCGACCGCTGCACCCAGCATGGATATCCAGGTCAGTTCCAATTTCGAACGCCTGCTGTTCGATGTCGGTGGGCGCGACGGGGGAGCCATGGCCGAACAGATGCGCGCGTTCGAAAAAGCACGGGCGATGCGTCTGACCAATGCGCAGCGCGAAGGCGCCGCGGCGCTGTTCACCAGCATGCGTGCCGACGAGGACGACATGGCGCGCGCGATGCGTTGGGCGAGCGAGGAATGCACCGAGATCGTCGACCCGCATACCGCGATCGGTCTCCATGCTGCGCGCCACGCTGATCTGGCCGGCGATACTCCCGTGGTGACGCTTGCGACTGCGCATCCCGCGAAGTTTCCCGACGCGGTCGAACGCGCCACCGGCAACCGGCCCGCGCTGCCGGCGCGGGTCGGCGACCTGTTCGCGCGCGAAGAAGCCTATATCGAATTGCCCGGAACCTATGAGGCGGTCCGCGACCATATCGTGGAGCATGCGGCCTGATGGCCAAGCTGGTTCGCGATCCGGTGCTGATGGTGGGCGAGGGCTGGGATGCCTATCGCTTGCTCGACAGCGGCCATGGGCGCAAATTCGAGCAATACGGCGCCTATCGTTTCATCCGCCCCGAACCGCAGGCAATGTGGTCTCCGCGCCTGGCCGAATGGGACGCGCATGGCGAATTCGTCCCCGGCAGCGATGAAGATGGCGGCGGACGTTGGCAGTTCGCACAAGACGTCCCGCAGGATGGCTGGACACTGGGGTGGGGTGACGAGGCGCGCTTCACGGCCCAATGCACGCCGTTCCGCCATCTCGGCTTCTTCCCCGACATGGCGCCCGTATGGGAATGGATGGGGCAGCAGCTTGGCGAGGCGAGCAATGCCGAGATGATGAATCTGTTCGGCTATACTGGTGTCGGAACGCAGGCGCTGAGCCGTTACGGCCGCGTCACGCATGTCGACGCAAGCAAGAAGGCGGTGGCCCAGGCGCGCGAAAATGCCGCGATGGCGGGGCTGGATGATCGCCCGATTCGCTGGCTGGTCGAAGACGCGATGAAATATGCCGCGCGCGAAGTGCGGCGCGAACGGCGTTATGACGGGATCATCCTCGATCCGCCGAAATTCGGGCGCGGACCCGATGGCGAGGTGTGGCGGCTCGAGGAAGGGCTTCCGGATCTGGTCTCGGATTGCCGCGAGCTGCTCGATGCCGACAGCCGGTTTCTGTTTCTCACCGTCTATGCCGTGCGCATGAGCAGCCTTGCGCTGGCGGGGCTGCTGCAAGAGCTGTTTGCCGAACTTCCGGGCACGATCGAACATGGCGACCTCGCAGTGCAGGAACAGGACGATGGCCGTCTCCTCCCCACCGCGATCTTCGCGCGCTGGTCCAATCCGCGCTAGGACGCTGCCCATGGACGATTCGCTGATCCTCGAAGTGGCCGATTTCGAGCACGATGTGCTCACCGGCATCTATTCCGAAGAAACCGGCCGGCCGCAGCCGCTGCGGTTCACGATCCAGGCGCGGATGAAGCCGCTGCATCGCTACGAGCCCGATACCTCGCTCGACCATTCCAAGAACTACATGGATCTGAAATTTGCCGCTTCCGCTGCCTTGCCCGAAGGCGTGCATTTCAAGCTGATCGAGGCTGTCGCCGACCACGTCTGCGAAACGCTGTTCCTGCAGGATGCGCGCATCACCGCAGTGACGGTCAAGATCGTCAAGCTGGCCATCGCCGAGGCGGGCGAGAAGATCGGCATCACGCTCCACCGCGAGCGGCGTGAATGAAACGCATCGCGGTCGACGGGCTGCCCGACGACCCGCTGGCTGCGGCGGGGGTGTTCCACCAGCATTGGCTGGCGCATGTCGAGCATGTGCTGGGGACGGGCGAAGATGTGCTGTTGGCGCTACCTGCCGCCGATCACACGCACCGCGAATGGCGGCTGGCGATTGCGGCGGGGCTCGCGCGCAAGCATACGCCGCGCCGGATCAACATGATTGCGGGTGAGGGCGAGGGGCTCGACGCCACCGCTACCTATCTTGCCGGAGCGCCGGGGATCACCGGCCAGTATCTGGAGACCTGAGCCATGGGCGTGCGTATCCTCTTCCTTGGTCCGCTGGCCGATCTGGCTGGATCGCACGAGCGTGAGGTGGCCGCTCCGCTCGATTGGGCGGGTTTGCGGGCGGCGGTCGGTGCCGAGATCTCCACGCAATTGGACGACGCGCGCGTGCATGTCGCGTGCGGCGGCAAGGTGCTGGCCGACAACACCGCGCTCGACGCGCGCGATGGCGATGAAATCGCGCTGCTGCCCCCGGTAAGCGGTGGCTAGGCTTACGCTCGCTACTCCGCTCGACGTGCGGCTGCTCGACAAGGGGCTGTCGGTTGGCGAAGCGCTAGCGGCGTTCAATGCCGCGCATGAGCGGGCTGGCGGGATCGTTTCTTTCCTCGGCAAGGTCCGGCCAGATGGCGATGTGAATGCGCTCGAACTGACGCATTACGAACCGCTGACGCATTCCGGCATGGTGGAGCTGGCGCAATCGGCACAGACGCGCTTCGGCCTCGACGGCGTGCTCGCCTGGCACCGGATCGGGGTGATGCTGCCCGGCGACGCGATCGTACTGGTCGCCGCAGCAGCGCGGCATCGGCGGGATGCTTTCGCGGCGGTCGATTATCTGATGGACCACCTCAAATCCGCCGCCTGGTTCTGGAAACGCGAGAAACGCGATGACGGCTGGCACTGGATCACTCCGCGCGAGCGCGATCACGCGGATCTTGCGCGGTGGAATTAAACGCGGGTTCTTAATCCAGATCAAAGACCGCTCCATCGCCTGACGGCATCACGGCTCCAACAAAGGAGCACGTCATGTCCAAGCATCTGATCCGTGAACTCGTCGCCGAACAGGCCATCATCCGCGACGCACCCAAGGTTGTGCACGAGGCGGATCGCAGCTTCGAACTGCCCAAGGGGTTCTATGTGGGGACCGTCGCGCTCTATCTCGGCTTTCTGGCGATTACTGCGGTCGGCTTCGCGTCGCCGGGATTGATCATCCCGATGGCGATCTTCACGCTGTTCATCGTTGCAGGTTTCGGTCTCCCGGCACTGTGGACGCGGATCGGGCCGGAGCACAGCGGCCGCAATATGAGCTGGGCCCAATTGTCGAGCAAGGGCATCGCCACGCATACGGGCCGGGTGACGGCGCGTGACGCGATGGCTCAGGTACTGATCCTCCCGGCGCTGATCTTCTGCTGGGGCATAGTCACGGTCACGATCGCTGCGCTTGTCTGAACGGTCGAATACCGGGAAGAGGCGCGGGGCCGGGCGACCGGCTCCGCGTTATTTTTGTGTCGGACTAGCGGACCTGCGCGCGCAGCCGGGCCAGAACGTCGTCCTCCTCGGCCACCAGCGCGATGACCGACATGCGTGCCGCGGTGATCGGGCTGGCATCCTCCGCCTGCACCGTCGCGGCGGTATAGAGGATATCGAGGTCACCCAGCGCGATTGCAGCGATGCTGCGCGCCGAATCGAGATCCGCCAGGGCGACCTGCGCCGCCGCCCAGCTGTCGCTGCCGATGGCGCTGCCCGATGCCGCCCGAACCCGGCGTTCGGCGGAGGGAACGGCGCCGGTGAAGTCGGCATGTGCACTCCGCGCCTGTTCAACCAGCGCCGAGAGGCGGGCATCGAGCCCGCCGGTCAGTTCGACCGGGACTTGCGGCACATCGAGTCGCGGGCTGGGGACAGGTTCGAAGGTGCCTTCCGCCCGTTCGACATCGCGAACGGCAAGCGAGGGGTAGCCATCGCCCGAGCCGGCTGCACAGCCTGCAAACAGGAACACGGTGAGCGGAAGGACAAGATGCTTGCGGTCGATCATCGCCTTCTCCATATCACGCGGGCCGCAACGCGCCAGCGAGGATGCAAATTTCCTCGCACCGGGCGTTGACTTGGGGCCGCCCATCGCTTAACGGCACGCTTCTTTCCGGGGCTGGCTCTGACAGCCTGACGGGTGCGCCGTGCAATCGCAAGATCACGGCACAGCAATTTGAACGAGAGATAACCACCATGTTCGCAGTAGTGCGCACGGGCGGCAAACAATACCGGGTTGCCGCCGGAGACAAGATCGCGGTTGAGAAGCTGGCTGGCGAAGCCGGCGACACCATCACGCTGGGCGACATCCTGCTTGCAGGCGAAGGCGATACGCTTTCGGATGCCGGCAAGGTTACCGTTTCGGCGGAGATCATTGCGCAGGCCAAGAGCGAGAAGGTGATCGTCTTCAAGAAGCGTCGCCGTCACAACTATCGCCGCAAGAACGGTCATCGCCAGCAGATGACCCTGCTGCGCATCACCGATGTCGGCACCGGTTCGGCCAAGAAGGCAGCTCCCAAGAAGGAAGCGGCCAAGCAGGACGACGCTGCAGAGCAGAAGGCCGCTCCGAAAAAGGAAGCCGCCGAGAAGAAGGCTCCGGCCAAGAAGGCAGCGCCTGCGAAGGCCGCCGCCAAAAAGACCGCAGACAAGAAGTAAGGAGCACGGACGATGGCACATAAGAAAGCAGGCGGTTCGTCGCGTAACGGTCGCGATTCGGCCGGTCGTCGCCTCGGTGTGAAGAAGTTCGGCAGCGAGAACGTCGTCGCCGGCAACATCATCGTGCGCCAGCGCGGCACGCGCGTCTATCCGGGCGCCAATGTCGGCATGGGCAAGGATCACACCCTGTTCGCGCTTACCGACGGTATTGTGCGATTCCACAAGGGCAAACTCGACCGCAAATTCGTCTCGGTCGAAATGATGGCCGAAGCCGCCGAATAACAGGACGCTCCGATAACGGGATCGTCCAGACAGGACGGTCCCAGCCGGGTCCACGATCCGGCAACCGAAGAGGGAGATGGGGCCGACCCGTCTCCCTCTTGTCGTTTCTCCCTCTTCAATTTCGCGGCGAAACCTTCTTTCGCCATCACGCAATTGTCACGCGTCCGGCCTAGGAGCCCGGAGCGTGGACCTCAGGGGAGATAACCGATGTTCCATGTAACCGAGAGGCTGCTGCTGCGGCCTGCCTGGCCCGAAGATGCCGATGCGCTGTTTGGCGGGATCGCCGACGAAGCGATCGTCCGTAATCTGGCGCGCGCCCCGTGGCCCTATCTTCCCGAACATGCGCGTGAATTCGTCGCTCGCGAGACCGATCCGCGAATGCCCGCTTTCCTGATGACCCGGCCCGACGAGAAGGGCTCGCGGGTCATCGGAGCGGTGGGCTTGGGCGACCATGAGGACGGAGTGGAACTCGGCTACTGGATTGCACGGCCTTTCTGGGGAAAGGGGTATGCCACCGAGGCGGCCCGCGGGGTGCTCGAAGTTGCCCGGCTGCTCGGCCATCGCAAGATCACCGCAGGTCACTTCCTCGATAATCCGGCATCGGGGCGTGTGCTGCGCAAGCTTGGTTTCATGCCCACCGGGCGGACGGTACCGCGGTTCAGCGAGGGACGCGGCGAGGACACGCCCTGTGCGCTCTATCGACTTTGCCTCGATGAATGCGAGAGGCTCGCGCCGATTGCCGCATGACACAAAGAAGGCCCCGCGATCCGCTCGCGGGGCCCTTTTTGTTTGGGGTCTGTTGGGTTCGGCGCCGCTGCCTATTCGGCGGGCATCAGGGCGTCTTCGAAATCGCCTTCGTACAGCTTGATCAGCGCGCGGTCGTCATGGTCCCACGGATGGAAGCCCGGTTTGAAATAGGCGAGCCATGCCGGGAAGATGCGGCGCACGATGCCGGGGCTGACGGTGAGGTATTTGAACAGGCCCCACTTGGCCTTCCAGCCGGTGATGCCGTCCTGTTCGAGCAGCGCCACCGTATCGGTCCAGCGGTTCTTGAAGAAGCGCGCGGTGACGCTGAGCATCACAAGGCTGCGAACCTGCCAGCGCTTGCTCGGCTTCCAGTCCTTGGTCGCATGGTTCCAGGTGTCGAAGGCGACGCCCTTGTGCTCGATTTCCTCCGCAGAGTGCCAGCGCCACATGTCGCGGACCTCGGGATCGGCATCCTTGAAATGCGCCGGGTTGGCGAGAAATTCAGCCGCCATCATTGCGGTGTAATGCTCGAGTGCCATGGTCACCGCGAGATTGGCGATAGCCGGGCGATCCTTGGTCAGCGCCAGCAGTTCGGCGACCCGCGCGTCGATCGCCTTGATGTCGTAGCCGGCATCTTCGGCGAGCCGGTTGAAGGCGATATGCTCGCGCGTGTGATTGATCTCCTGCTTTACGAAAGCGCGGATTTCGGCCTCGAGCTTGGGCTGGGCACCTTCGCGATGCGCCTTGACCGCTTCGATGAAGAACGCCTCGCCGCGCGGGAAGGTGGCGGACAGCGCATTGTGCCACGCAGTGCCGAACGGTTCACCTGCCCACCAGCGCCGCGGATTGGTGCCACGGTTGAAGCGCTCGTCGCGCACGGTGATGGTAAGATCGGCCGGGGTCGGCGCGGCTGTACGGTAGTCTGAATCGATCGAAACGGGCGCGTTCATGGGTAGCTCCGCAAAATTTAACTGACATTGATGTAAGTAAGGCTTACTTACAGGACTGTCAATAACGGGCCCTAGCTGCTTCCCACAGCCGGATCGATGGGTTAACGCTGGCGGTATATGGCGACACGCAAAAGACTAAGCCCCGAGGAATCGCGCCTTGCCGCGCTCGAGGCGGCCCGCCTGCTGTTGATCGAGACCGGGCCGCAATCGGTCACGCTGAAGGCGGTCGGGGCGCGGATCGGGCGTACGCATGCCAATCTGCTACATCATTTCGGTTCGGCTGCGGGGCTGCAGAAGGCGCTTGCCGGGCATCTGGCGGGAACCGTCTGCAACACGATCATCGATGCGGTCCGCGCCAGCCGTGCCGGACTGGGCAGTCCGCGCGAAGTGGTCGATCTGGCTTTCGATGCCTTCGACAAGGAAGGTGCGGGCGCGCTGGCCAGCTGGATGATCCTCACCGGCAATGAAGACGCGCTGACGCCGATCGTCGAGACCATCCATCAGCTGGTCGATGAAATAGCCCCCGAAGAGGCCGGGCATGGCGCGGGCCCGCTGCAGGTGCATGAGGAAACGCTCGCGCTGGTCCTGCTGGCGATGGGCGATGCGCTGATCGGAACGGCGCTGTCGCGTTCGCTGGGACTACCCGAAACCGCTGCGCGCGACCGGGCCGAGCGCATGCTCACACGTTCGATGGATCCAACGGTTCCGCAGGGCTGAGTGCGTCGCGCATCCAGTCGGGTGCGATTTCGGAATTGATATCCGCCAGCCGGAGATGATCTACCGCCAGACCGAGGTCGGGATACTCCGCCTTGCGGCGCTTCTCTTCCGATTGCTCCAGCGGCACCACGACCAGCCGCCGGTTGACCTTGCTGCGCCAGTTCATCCGCGCAGTGTTTTCCTGTCCGACATAGCACCCCTTGTCGAAGCTGACGCCGTGGAGCTCGACCGCATTGGTCTCGAGCCACAGGATGTCGCCCAGCTCCGCGCGGCCTTCGGGAACGCCTAGCGCGAGGCGGTGCGCCTGCCAGGCCGCGTCTGCTGCTTCGTCGCTCTCGCTGGCGGGGGCGAGCCAGCGCTGGCCCAGTGCTCCAAGCCGCGGGTCGGCCGCACCGCCATCGCCCATCTCGCGCTGCCAGTGCACCGAAACCTCGGGATCGACCGCGATCTCGATCTTCCGGCGCAAGCGATAGAGCGACAGGCGTTTGACGAGATCCTCGGCGGCATCGGCCTCGCAATCGAGCAGCAACTCGCCTTCGGCACCCGGCCAGACGATGAAATCGAACAGCATCTTGCCCTGCGGCGTCAGTAGTCCCGCATAGGCGGGGAGCGTGCCCGCAACGTCATTGGTAACGAGTCCCTGGAGGAAGGCGGCAACGTCTTCTTCGGGGTCTTCGGTGACCAGGCGGATCACGGCGCGGTCGAACAGGCGGGTAGCAGTCATGGGTGACAGATAGGCCGCTCGCCGCCATAGGCAACCACATGGTCGATTCGCTGACAATCCGCCGCCCCGACGACTGGCACCTGCATTTCCGCGATGGTGACACGATGCGCGCCGTGGTCCCGCAGACGGCACGGCAATTCGCCCGCGCGATCGTGATGCCCAATCTGGCGCCTCCGGTTACCACCACCGCGCTCGCTGCGGCCTATCGAGACCGGATCCTTGCCGCGGTGCCGGCGGGCATTGATTTCACCCCGCTGATGACCGCCTATTTGACCGATGAGAGCGACGCGGACGATCTCGCCGCAGGACATGCCGGCGGCGTGCTGACCGCGGCCAAGCTCTATCCCGCTGGCGCTACCACCAATTCCGCCCACGGTGTAACCGACGTGGCCAACATCATGGGTGTGCTCGAACGCATGGCCGAAATCGGCATGCCGCTATGCGTTCACGGTGAGGTGACCACGCCCGATATCGACATCTTCGACCGCGAGGCGGTATTTATCGATCGCGTCCTCCAGCCGCTGGTCGACCGCTTGCCGCAGCTGCGCGTTATCTTCGAACATATCACAACCATGCAGGCGGTCGCATTTGTCGATGGCGCCGGCCCCAATGTCGCGGCGACGATCACCCCGCAGCATCTGCACATCAACCGCAACGATATCCTCGTCGGCGGTATTCGCCCGCATCTCTACTGCCTCCCGGTGGCCAAGCGCGAACAGCACCGTCTGGCGCTGCGCGCTGCGGCCACCAGCGGTTCGGCCAAGTATTTCCTTGGCACCGACAGCGCCCCGCACCACCGGCATGCGAAGGAAACCGATTGTGGCTGCGCAGGGATATTCAACGCACCCTTCGCGCTCGAAAGCTATCTCAAGGTGTTCGAGGATGAGGGCGCGCTCGACCATTTCGAAGCCTTCGCCAGCCTCAACGGCCCCGCCTTCTACCGCCTTGCGCCCAATGAGGAGCGGATTACGCTGGAGAAGGCCCCGGTCGAAGTGCCGGTGGAAGTCGATGGCGGCGAGGCCCGGATCGTGCCCTTCCACGCGGGCGAAACGCTCAGCTGGCGGCTGACTTCCTAGTCCGCGCGACGAGGTCCCACACGAAAATCGCCGCGGCTGCCCAGATGCAGGCGAAGCAGGCGGCCTGAACGGGCTTCAGTTCCTCGCCAAAAACGGTCAGGCCGAGGATGAAGACGATGCTGGGCGCGAGAAACTGGATAAAGCCGAGCGTCGAATAGGGCAACTTGCGCGCGGCGATGGCGAACAGCAACAGGGGGAAGGCGGTCAGCAGGCCGCCCGCCATGATCGACAGGCTCAGTTCGGTCGAAACGGCGAAGGACGAGCCCTGCGTCTGCGCGAAATACCACGCCACACCAAGCGACGGCAGCAATAGCAGCGTCGATTCGATGGTCAGGCCGGGTACCGCGCCCACATCCAGCTGCTTGCGAATAAGACCGTATGTACCGAAGCTCAGCGCCAGCGTCAGGCTGATCCACAAGGTCGTCAGCGCGCCCGCTGCAAGCAAGGATACGCCGATAGCAGCGAGGCCGACTGCGACCCATTGCGCGCGGGTCAGTTTCTCGCCCAGCAGCAGCGTGCCAAGCAGCACATTGACCAGCGGGTTGATGTAATAGCCCAGGCTGGCGGCATAGACCTGGCCGTTCTGGATCGCCCAGACATAGACCACCCAGTTGACCGCGATCAGCGTTGCACTTGCGGCGAGCCAGGCGATCGTGCGCCGATTGCGGAGCGCGACCCGCAAATCTGGCCATTGCTTGCGGGCCAGAACGATCAGCAGGCACAGTGGCAGCGTCCAGATAATCCGCCAACCAACGAATTCGAAGGCCGGAACATTGCGGACGAGAATCAGATAGAGCGGCAGGAAGCCCCAAATGACATAGGCGCTAAAGGCCGCGGCGAGGCCCGTCCGGTCGTGCTGGGGTGGGGCGCTCGCATCCATGCCCCGCGCGCTAGGCGGCTGCGCTGGCGCCCGCAAGCGGCAATTCGTCGGCGCCCAAACCTCGCTTCGTCGAATTTCGCGAAAGCTGACGGCGGCGTTGCAAACGGTTCAGGTTCGGGTGCTTAAAGCTTAACGGCATCGCAGGGGTGCCCCTCTCGGCTCCCGCTCAGGAAAGGACCTATCATGCTCAAATCGTTTCGGAACGCCTCGATGGCGATCGCCGCAGCGGGCCTGGCATTCGCCATGCCGGCCAGCGCTGCCCCTGCCACGCACATGGCCCCCGGCGCGCACGCCGCGGTTATCGGGGATATGAGTTTCGAGCACAAGCGACAGCGCTCGCATCGCCATGACCGCTCTCACAATCGCGATTACCGCGGTGCCCAGTCCCGCCCCTATTACATGGGTTACGACCGCCAGTACGGCCAGCCGGTCCGCAACAACACCCGTGTCTGGCGTGGAAATGACGGGCGGTACTACTGCAAGCGCGACAATGGCACGACCGGCCTGCTGGTTGGGGCCGGGGTCGGCGCGCTGCTCGGCCATGAAATCGCCGGCAGTGGCGGCGACCGCACGCTGGGCGCCATCCTCGGCGGTGCCGCCGGTGCGTTGCTCGGCCGCTCGATCGACCGCTCGAGCACCCGCTGCGGCTAATTAGCTTCACCAGTTCCGGCCGTGCCCACCCACGGCCGGATACCACGGTTCCACCGAGCCGTGAGGGCGTCGTCCGATCTCCCACAGAGGAGGCGGGCGGCGCCCTTTAACCTTTGCATGCGCGTATGTCCCGCTATGGTGCAACGGTGTTCGCCGGGCTGGCACAGTCTGCCGGTCCGGTCTTATGCCGTTCGTGTTCCCAAGCTGAAGGTCTACCGATGAAACGTCGCCTGCTCGCCTCCCTCGTTCCCGTCGTCCTGCTCGCAAGCTGCGGCGACAAGACCGAGGACGAGGCGGCAGGTGACGCCATGGACCCGGCCAGCGAACAGGCTCTCAATGACGAGCTGATGACCGATCCGGACCTTGCCGGCCGTAACGAGGCGAATGCCGCGCTGTCGGGCACGGGCAATGCCGCGATCCCCAATATCGACAAATCGCCGCGCGCCATCGAGGCTGCGCGCAGCCGCGCGGCCGAACTGGTCGGCGGACGCAGCGCGCTGATCGCGGTTCCCGCTGCCCGGGCACTGGGTAAAGATGCCGCACCGAGCCAGGCGATGATCGCAGCGGCGCGCGCCGCGGTTGCTCCCGGGGGCGAGAATTGCGGCGAGAAAGTCGAATACACCTCGGCCTGGGCGGCAAAACTGCCCGCTGCCTTCCCCGTCTATCCGCGCGGCAATACGCAGGAAGCCGCCGGGACCGACGAAGGCGATTGCGCACTACGCGTGGTTACCTTCCTCACGCCGGTTGCGCTTGAGGACGTGCTGTCATTCTATCACACCCGCGCCAAGGCCTCGGGTTACAGCGCCGAGCATGTTGTCAGCGCGGGCGACAACGTCCTGAGCGGGACCAAGGGCCAATCGGCCTATGTCGTCTATGGCCGGCGGCTGCCGCAAGGTGTGACCGAGATCGACCTCGTTACCACCGACTGACTGGCGATCAGTCGCCCTTGATACCCACGCCGATGCTGGCGCGCGGCTGTTCCATTTCATTGCTGGCAACCGGATAGGCGCAATAATCCGCGGCATAGAACGCTGCCGGACGATGGTTGCCCGACAGGCCGACGCCGCCGAAGGGTGCAGCCGAGGATGCCCCGTTCGTCGGGCGGTTCCAGTTGACAATGCCCGCGCGGATCTCGTTCCAGAACGTCTCGAAATCCTGCGGCTTGCCGCCGATGAGCGAGGCCGAGAGGCCATAGCGCGTGGCGTTGGCTTCGTAGATCGCCGCGTCGAAATCGGGGACCCGGATAACCTGCAGCAGCGGGCCGAACAGCTCGATGTCGGGCCGTTCGTGGATATCGGTCGCGTCGAGAATAGCCGGCGAGAGGAAGGGCAGATTCTCGTCGCGCCGCTTCATATGCATGATCGGCGAACCGCCACGGCTCATCAGCGCGACGAAGCTTTCGGACAATAGGTCGGCGGTGCTGTTGTCGATCACGCAGCCCATGAAGGGTTGCGGATCGGCGAAGGGTTCGTCGACGATCAGCTTTTCTGTCAGCGCCTTCACGGCAGGGACAATCTGGTCGAACATCGAATCGACGACGATCAGCCGCCGCGCGGCGGTGCAGCGCTGGCCCGCGGTGGTGAAGGCCGATTGCACGATCGTTGCCGCAGCATCCTCGATCTTGGGGGTGTCGAGCATGACGATGGGGTTGTTGCCGCCCATTTCGAGCGCAACGATCTTGCCCGGGTCGGCGGCCAGCTTGCGGTTGATCGCGATGCCCGCGCGCGCCGATCCGGTGAACAGGACGCCGTCGACCATCCAGTGTTCGACCAGCGCCTGACCGACCTCGACCCCGCCATGAATGCACTGGATCACGCCTTCGGGCAGCTTGGCCTCGTGGAAGCAGCGAGTCAGGAATTCGCCTACCGCCGGGGTCTTCTCGCTCGGTTTGAAAATCACGACATTGCCCGCGATCAGCGCGGGAATGATGTGGCCATTGGGCAGGTGTGCGGGGAAATTGTAAGGGCCCAGTACAGCCATCACGCCATGCGGCTTGTGCCGTAGTGCGGCGGTGCCTTTCAGCGCGCTGTTGAGCTTTTTCTGGCCGGTCCGCTCGGCATAGGCGGTAACCGAGATTTCGACCTTGCCGATCACGGCTTCGACTTCGGTCCGCGCTTCCCACAGCGGCTTGCCGGTTTCGCGCGCGATCAGTTCGGCGAAGGGTTCGGCATGTTTGCGCACTTCATTGGCGAAGCGGCGCATGAATTCAATTCGGCGGGCCAGCGGCTCGCGCGCCCAGTCGCGCATCGCCTTGCGCGCGCGCTCGATCGCAGCATCGACATTGCCCGACTTGCCACGCCAGATTTCCTTGCCGGTCGCCGGTTCGGTTGAAACCAGATCGGTTGCCATTACGGTATGATATTCCTGTTTGCGCCTCGAAGTGCGTCCTAAGTGGGGGGTCCGACGCGCAACGTCAATTCAAGTCGTGGCCGTGTCCCACACATGGCCGGCGGGAAGCGGGGGTGTGCCATGCGCCGCGCCCATGGCGCGCAAGGCCGAAACCTTGTCCGCCAGCGGCTGCCAATCGTCGGCGTCGGCGATGGCCGCCCAGATCGCCTCGACCTCGTCGATCAGCATGGATTGCGGGGCTGCACCGTCCCAATAGGAATGTTCGCTGGCAAGCGGTTCGTAACCCTGGAGTGCATCCGCTAGCGCGCCCTTGGCACCGCGCCCGGCACGGTGGGTGAAAAAGAACGCGTCGGGTGCCACGCCGGTTTCGCTCAGCACCTTCTCGCTCGCCGCTACCAATGCTGCATCGGCCTCGGCCCCGCGGCTGGCAACGCCCAGCCGCCAGCACCAGCGCCGCCCGATCGCCGCCATATAGAGCGGTCCGAAGCGTTCCATCGCGGCAATCAGCGGCGGCGCATCGGCGAGCAGCCGCAACGCAATGGCAAACTGGCCGCAATTCCAGTGCAGCGCTTCGGGCTGACGACCGAAGGCATAAAGCCCCTGATGGTCGAAATAGGCAGCGGTGAAGCCCGGATCCCATTTGGGCAGGAAGCGCCACGGACCGTAGTCGAAGCTTTCGCCCGAGATGTTCATATTGTCGGTGTTGAGCACGCCGTGGACGAAGCCCGCGACCATCCAGCTGGCCGCCAGATCCGCCATCCGTTCGACCACCAGATGCATCAGCCGCACCGCGGGGTCATCGCGTCCCGGCGCGTCATCGGGCGGGGGCGGGCCGGGAAAGTGTTCGAGGCAGTAATCGACCAATTGCGCCATATGCGCAGGCTCTTCCAAGGTGAGCAGGCGCTGGAACGTGCCGATACGGATATGGCCGTGACTCAGCCGCGTCATGACCGCCGAGCGTGTCGGGGACGGTTCGTCGCCGCGGGTCAGTTCCTCACCCGTCTCGACCACGCTGAATGTCTTCGAGGTATAGACCCCCAACGCCTCGAGCATTTCGGTGGCGAGGATTTCGCGCACCGCGCCCTTGAGCGTCAGCCGTCCGTCGCCGCGGCGGCTCCACGGCGTCGGGCCGGATCCCTTGGTGCCGAGGTCGAGCAGGCGATCCGCGCCATCGCGCAACTGCGCAAACAGGAACCCGCGACCATCGCCGATCTCGGGATTGTAAACGCGGAACTGGTGCCCGTGATAGCGCAGCGCCAGCGGGTGGGGCAGATTGCCGGGTAGCGGCTCGAACCGCCCGAAGTGCTTGACCCAATCTGCGTCCGACAATTGCGCCAGGCCGATACTGGCCGCGTGGCGATCGTTGCGGAAGCGCAGGATGGTTTCGGGAAACGCCGCTGGTTCGACTTCATCGCCGATCCATTCGGCCATGGTTTCGATCGGCGTATCGGCGCGATAGCTCGCGTCGGCTGCGACTTTGCTCGGGACAGGTTGCGGTTCGGCGCGCATGCGGCGATAGTGGGCGGCGAAACAGCCCGATACAAGGGCAGGATTGCCAAGCGACTAAGGTTTTCGCCGCCAGACATGGATATCAGCTTCACCGACCGTCACTGGCAGAGCGCCGACGGTCTCACCCTGCATTGCCGCGAATACGGCACCGCCAGCGATCGCCCACCGGTGATCTGCCTGCACGGCCTGACGCGCAACACGCGCGATTTCGAAGCGCTTGCACCGCATATCGCCGCGCAGGGCTGGCGCGTGCTGGTCCCGTCGATGCGCGGGCGCGGCGACAGCGATTATGCCGAGATCTCGGATAGCTACGCGCTGCCGACCTATGTCGAGGACCTGCTGGCGCTGCTGGAGCAGGAAGGCATCAAGCAATTCGTGTCGATCGGTACGTCGATGGGCGGGCTGATGACGATGCTGCTGGCACAAGCGCAGCCCGAACGGATTGTCGCGGCGGTGCTCAACGATGTCGGGCCAGTGCTCGAAACCGCGGGTCTCGACACGATCAAGACCTATGTCGGACAGGGGCGCAGCTTTCCCACCTGGATGCACGCGGCACGCGCGCTCGAGGAAGTGCATGGCACATCCTTCCCCGCTTTCGATCTCCACGCGTGGATCGCCATGGCCAAGCGCACGATGACGCTGTCGAGCAGCGGACGGATCGTGTTCGATTACGATATGAAGCTGGCCGAACCGATCCTCGCCACGCCCGAGGCAGCGGCACCGGTCGATCTTTGGCCCGCCTTCCACGCGCTCAAGGGCAAGCCGCTGCTGCTGTTGCGGGGTGAACTGTCCACGCTGCTGTCAGGGCGCAGCTTTGCCGATATGCAGAAGGTTGCGAACGAGGCGGATAGCGTCGTGATCCCCCATGTCGGGCATGCGCCGACGCTGGATGAACCCGAAGCCCGCGCCGCGATCGACGCCCTGCTGGCGCGCGTCGCATGAGCAAGGCGCGAGGCGGGGCGGTTCCGCATATTCTCCATCTGCATTCGACCTTCGCCCCCGGGGGGAAGGAATTGCGCACGGTCCAGCTGATCAACGCCTTCGGCAAGAACGCGCGGCATACGATCGTTTCGGCGGAACCCGACCGGTTGGGTGCGGCGGAGCGGATTGCCCGGAACATCGATGTCCGCCTGCAGCCCGATTTCCCCAGCCTCAAGGGGCGGCCAACGCCGGGGCGGCTGCAGAAACTGGCCAAGGCGATGCGCGGCTTCGATCTCGTCTGCACCTATAATTGGGGCGCGATGGATGCGGTAATGGCGCATACTTTGTTCAAGGACCTCCACAATTTGCCGCCGCTGATCCATCACGAGGATGGCTTCGACGAAAGCGAGCTCAAAAAGCTCAAGACCAGCCGCACCTGGTATCGCCGCATTGCACTGGGCAAGAGCGCCGGGCTGGTCGTGCCGTCCGAAAAGCTCGAAGAGATCGCGCTGGTCGACTGGCAGCAGCCGCTGGGCCGTGTCCGCCGCATTCCCAACGGGATCGATACCAAAGCTTTCGCCATGCGCCCCAAGAAGGACGCGCTGCGGCTGATCAAGCGCCCGGGTGAATATTGGGTCGGCACCTTAGCGGGGCTCCGCACCATCAAGAATTTGCCGCGGCTGGTGCGGGTGTTCAACGATCTGCCCGAAAACTGGCAATTGGTTATCCTGGGCGAAGGCGATGCGCGCGATGCGATCCTTGCCGAGGCGGACCGTTTGCAGATCAACCACCGGGTCCATCTGCCCGGCGCGGTAGCACAGCCCGAACGGGTCGTCGGCCTGTTCGACATCTTCGCGCTGTCGAGCGATTCCGAACAGTTCCCGCTCTCCGTGGTCGAGGCGATGGCAGCGGGTCTGCCGGTGGTCGCTCCGGCGGTCGGCGATATTGCGGGGATGGTGTCGCAGCCCAATGCAGAGTTTATCGCGCCGCCGGGTAACGAGGAAGAACTGCGGATGGCGCTGGTCCAGCTCGTCGTGTCCAAGGAACTGCGCAAGGATGTGGGCGAGGCCAACCGAGCGAAGGCCGTTGCCGAATTCGACGCTGCCAAGATGATCGCCACCTATCGCCGCCTTTATTCGAGTGCGATGAAAATTGACCTCTAAGCCGTTTCAGCCGGGGTTCACGCGAGCGGGGACAGGCGGTCGCGACCATTGCCCTTGTCCACGCCGGGCCTTAAAGACCCGCCCGAACCGATATCTATCCAGATGGAGCCCGCCCCTGTGGCCCTGACACCGAAGAACGAACTGTCCCGCGAAGAGAAGCGCGCCAAGCAGGAAAACGCGCAGCAGGAAGCGCTGCTGCGCGAAGTCGATGAAGCCGTGCGGCAAAGCGATGCCGAGCAGTTTCTCGACCGCTGGGGCAAGCCTCTGTTCGGCCTGCTGATCGCAGGGCTCGTGGCCTTCGGCGGGTATCTCTATTGGGACAGCCGCCAGGAAGCCGCGATGGAACGCGATTCCGAGGCGCTGGTGGGCGCGCTCGACCAGATCCAGTCGGGCAATATCGACAGCGGTTACGACCAGCTGGAAGAGTTGGCCGGGCGCGAGGGTGGCGGCGCGGCGGTCGCTGCGGCAATGATGCGCGCCGGAATTGCCGAACAGCGCGGCGATACCGAAGAAGCCTCGACGATCTTCAAGCGTGTTGCCGACAATGACAGCGCGGCGCCCGCTATGCGCGACCTTGCCCGCCTGCGCGACGTGGCGCTCAATTACGACAATATGCAGAGCGCCGACATCATCGCCACGCTCAAGCCGCTGGCGGTACCGGGAAAACCCTATTTCGCCAGCGCGGGCGAGTTCGTGGCGCATGCCTATGTCGACCAGGGCAAGCGCGCCGAGGCCGGGGCCATGTTTGCCCGGATCGCCAAGGATGAAAATGGGCCGGAATCGGTCCGCTCGCGTGCGCGCCAGATGGCGGGTGTGCTCGGTGTCGATGCAATCGAAGATGTCGATGCGGTGCTCGAGGAGCAAGGGGTCCAGCGTGAGGAAGCCGTGGGCGAAAACGTCGCGGCCACAACCGAATAGGCCCCTGCGGCCCGCCAAGAGATACGGAACGAGGATACAGATGAAGCGCAAGAACCTATCGCGTACGGCAATCGTTGCGGCACTGGCCATCGGGCTGGGCGGCTGCAGCGGCGGCCTCTTCGGCGGCGGCGGAGACAAGAAGGTCACCCCGACGCTGGGCGATCGTCAGCCGATCCTCTCGCGTATCGAAACCGGCGCACAGGTCGATCCGGCTCTGGCCGGCGTATCGGTGGTGCTCCCCCCGGCGCAGGTCAACGATGCCTGGGCGCAGGCGGGCGGCAATGCGGGCAAGTCCTACGGCCATCTGGCGCTGACGGGTTCGCCCACCAAGGCTTTCACCGTCTCGATCGAAGGCGCCAGCCAGCGCCGCCGCTTCGGTGCCTCGCCGGTCATCGGGCAAGGCATGCTTTTCGCGGTCGGCGGAGATGGTATTCTGACGGCGTTCGATGCCCAGTCGGGCGCGCAGCGGTGGAGCTACAATCCGGGGCTCCCGAGTGATCTCAAATCCTCGGCCTTCGGCGGCGGCGCCAGCTATGACGATGGGAAGGTCTATATGACCGACGGCGCAGGCGACGTCGTCGCGCTGACCGCCGACAGCGGCGCGGTATTGTGGAAGGTCAAGCCGTCGGGCCCGCTGCGCGGCGCGCCGACGATTGCCTTCGGTTCGGTCTTCGTCATGACGCAGGACAACCAGATCTTCGCGCTCGATGCCGCCGACGGTTCGGTGCGGTGGCAGGAATCGGGTTCGTCGACCCAGGCGGGCGTGTTCGGGGTAGCCGCTCCGGCAGCGGCGCAGGGCACGGTCATCGCCGGCTATAGCTCAGGCGAACTGATCGCGCATCGCTATGAAAACGGGCGGACGTTGTGGGCCGATGCGCTGGCGCGGACCTCGATCTCGACGCAGGTCGGCTCGCTCACCGATATCGACGCCGATCCGATCATCGACAACGGCCGCGTCTATGCGCTGGGGCAGGGTGGCCGCATGGCCGCTTACGAACTCGTCACCGGCCAGCGGATCTGGGAACTCAACCTGGCGGGGATTTCGACCCCGGCTATTGCGGGCGAATGGATCTTCACGCTGACCGACGATGCCCGCCTGCTCGCGATCGCGCGCGCCACGGGCAAGGTGCGCTGGCTGACCCAACTGCCGCGCTGGCGCGACGAGAAGGACAAGAAGGGTCCGATCTTCTGGTCGGGCCCGGTGCTTGCCGGAGGCAATTTGTGGGCGGTGAATTCGGAAGGCGAAGTCTACCGCATCAGCTCGGGCGAGGGTTCGGCGAGCCTGTTCACCGATCTCGACCAGCCGGTGTCGCTGGCGCCGGTGGTGGCCAACAACACGCTCTACATCCTCGACGACAGCGGCAGGATTACCGCTTTCCGGTGATTTCCTTGGTAGCGTGACCGCCGTGTTAACCAAATCGGGCTAACGAGGTGCGGTCATGAACACGGCGGAACAAGCACCCCTCGCGCGGCCAGAGAGCGATGTCTCCGCGGCCGTGGGGCTGGTGGGCCTGGCCGGGCTGTTTGCCTGGGTGGCGTTCGCGCGCGCCTTTCCCGCACTGGCCGAAGCCTTCGACTGGGCAGTACCGCTCGATACGCTGGGCGGGCGCAATTCCGCGCTGGTGGGCCTGCTCGCTGCGGCGATCCCGATGGCGGCATGGTCGATCCTGGTCGACAAGGTGCACCTGCGCGCCTCGACCGGGCTCGACTGGTCACTGGTGCATAGCCGCGAGCCCGATCACAGCATCACGCTGGTCAAGCTGGTCGGTTTGTGGGCGACCTGGGCGATCATCGCGGGGCTTTACTGCCTGTGTCGCTGGTATTGGGAGGGGCAGTATGTCTTCGCGATACAGGTGCTCGCCTATGCCGCGCTGCCACTGGTGGTGCTGTCGGTGCCCTATGTCTGGTGGATCGACCGCGCGCTGGTGAACCGGCGCGATGCCGCGTGGCACTTCGGCGCGCTGCTGCTGATGCGCCCGGGCTGGGACATGGGCCAGATCGCCAAGCACTGGCAGGCGTGGATCATCAAGGCCTTCTTCACCGCCTTCATGCTCTCGATCACCCCTTTCGCCTTCAACCATATCGTGACCGCGAACTTCGCCGAGGTGTTTGCACGACCAGAACGGATCGCGCTGACGATCATCGAGGCGATGTTCATGATCGACGTGATGATCGGCACCGTCGGCTATATCGTCACCATGCGCCCGCTCGATGCGCATATCCGCTCGGGCAACCCACTGCTGGGCGGCTGGGTCGCAGCGCTGATCTGTTACCCGCCGATCGTATGGGGCATCCTCGGCGGGGGCCGCGCGATCAATTACGAATACGATACCGCGGGCTGGCTGCACTGGATGGCGGGCAATGACACGCTGATCGCGTTGTGGGGCGCGCTGCTGGTGGTGCTGACCGCGATCTACGCCTGGGCGACCTTCGCCTTCGGCCTGCGCTTTTCCAACCTCACCTACCGCGGTGTGCTGACCAATGGCCCGTACCGTTTCACCCGGCACCCGGCCTATGTCTCGAAAAACCTGTTCTGGTGGGCGGCGATCCTGCCGTTCCTGGTGACCAGCGGTTCACCGGTCGAAGCAATCCGCAACTGCTTCTTCCTCGCGGTCGTGAACGGCATCTATTTCTGGCGTGCCAAGACAGAAGAAGCGCATCTGCTCGCCGAGGACCCGAAATATCGCGCCTATCATGCGTGGATGGCGCAGCACGGCCTGCTGACCGCGCCGCTGACGCGGTTGTGGAACCGGATCAAGCCGCGCCCGTCGATGACGGCGGACCCCGCCGGGTAATCAGCCGAGCGGCTGGCCCTCGTCGGTATCATACACGCGCAATTCGCGCGCCTTGGGCGGATTGGCAGCCATGAAGCTCTGGAATTCGGCCATGTGTTCCGACCGGCCATGCGCGTCGAGCGCGGCGCGATCGCGCCAGCGTTCGAACAGGATCAGCGTGTCCGGATCGGCAAGGTCGCCGGCGAAAGCGTAATCGAGGCAGCCATCCTCGGCGCGACTGGCGCGGACCATTTCGACAATCGCCTTGCGCGTCGCGGCGTCGATCGAACGCCCCAGCTTGATGGTGCCGTTGATCTGGATCATCGCTTTTCCCCCCACGCTTCTCAGAAGCTGTATTTGTAAATGCGGTCGATATCGCCGCCCCATTCGCCATTGTAGCGGTCGAGCATGACCTGCGCCGGGACCTTACCCGTGGCGACAATCTCGTCGAGCGTTTCGAGGAAGCCGGTTTCATTGTCGCCCGAAGTGTTGAGACGGCCGCGGGCCGCGAGGCCCGAGCGTGCGATCGCCAGCACTTCCTTGGCTAGGTCATGCAGCTTGCCGCCGCCGGGCAGCGGCGCGTCGAGCGCTAGCTTGGGCACTGCATTGCGCAGCGTCTCGCGCTCCTCCATCGACCAATGCTTGACCAGGTCCCAGGACGCATCGAGCGCGGATTGGTCGTAGAGCAGGCCGACCCAGAAGGCGGGCAGCGCACAGATCCGGCTCCACGGCCCGCCATCGGCACCGCGCATCTCGAGGAAGCTCTTGAGGCGCACTTCGGGGAAGGCGGTGGACAGATGGTCCCACCAATCGCTTTCGGTCGGCTTCTCGCCGGGCAGGACGGACAGCTTGCCCTCGAGAAAATCGCGGAAGCTGAGCCCCGCGGCGTCGATGTACTTGCCGTCGCGGAAGACGAAATACATCGGCACATCGAGCATGTAGTCGACGTAGCGCTCGTAGCCGAAGCCGTCCTCGAACACGAAGGGCAGCATGCCGGTGCGATGCGGATCGGTGTCGCTCCAGATATGGCTGCGATAGGACAGGTAACCGTTGGGTTTCCCTTCGGTGAAGGGCGAATTGGCGAACAGCGCAGTGGCCAGCGGTTGCAGCGCCAGCCCCGTGCGGAACTTCTGCGCCATGTCGGCTTCGCTCGAATAGTCGAGATTAACCTGGATGGTGCAGGTGCGCAGCATCATGTCCAGGCCGAGATTGCCGACCTTGGGCATGTGCCGCATCATGATGTCGTAGCGCCCCTTGGGCATCACCGGCAATTCTTCGCGCGTCTTGTCAGGCCACATGCCCAGGCCGAGGAAGCCGACACCCTTGCGCTCGCCGATTTCCTTTACCTGCGCGAGATGGCGCCCGGTTTCGGCGCAGGTATCGTGCAGGTTTTCGAGCGGCGCGCCCGACAGTTCGAGCTGACCCGCGGGTTCAAGGCTGACCGTGCCGTCGTCGCCCCGCATCGCGATGACCTTGCCGCCTTCCTCGACCGGCTCCCAGCCGAACTCGCGCAGTGCCAGCAGGGTGTCGCGGATCCCGCCCTCTTCGTCATAGGACAGCGCGCGGTGTTCATCGCAGCAATAGACCAGTTTTTCGTGTTCGGTACCGATGCGCCAGTCGGCTTTCGGCTTCTCGCCGCGCTGCATCGGGGCGACCAGCTGGTCGCGGCTTTCGATAATGGGGTCTTCAGTCCCCGATGTTTCGCGCGTGCTCATGACGCGTGGCGATAGGCAACCGAACCTTGCGTGAAAAGGAAATTAATCTGCGTCGAGCCAGTCGCCCGCTTCGGCCATCCATACTGCCATCCCGGCAATGGCTGCGGTTTCGCCGCGCAGGATACGCGGGCCAAGGCTGATCGCGACAGTGGCGGGATGCGCGCGGATCGCCGCGCGCTCGGCCTCGTCGAACCCCCCTTCGGGGCCGATCAGCAGCGCGGCGGGGCGGTCGGCATAGCAGAACGCATCGGCGGCAGGTTCGCCGCCTTCCTCGTCGGCGAAGAACAGGTCGCGCTCCTGCGGCCAGTCGCGCAGCAGTGCATCGAGCTTCGTCACGGGCGCGATTTCAGGCAGCGCGGTGCGCGCGCATTGCTCGGCCGCCTCGGTCACGATCGCGGCAGCGCGTTCGGCATTGAGCTTGTCGGCAACGCAGCGCCGCGTGACCACCGGGGCGATCCGCGCAACACCGAGCTCGGTCGCTTTCTCGAGCACGAGGTCGAAGCGGTCCTTCTTGAGCAGCGCGGAGCAGAGCCAGAAATCGGGCACGCCTTCGCGCGGCCGCTGGTGGTCGCGCGGCTGCAGCAGGATCTGCCGCTTGCCGGCCTCAATCACTTCAGCCGCCCATTCGCCGGTAATATCGTCGCACAGGATCACCGCGTCGCCGGGGGCAACGCGCATCACCTTGGACAGATAGTGCGCCTGGTTGCCCTCGATCGTTACCGGCGTGTCGGCCGACAGTTCCTGCTCGACGAACAGGCGCGGAGCGCTCTTGGGCGGCCAGGCGGGGGTAGCGGGCATGGCCCCCTCTAATCACATCCGTCATGCCGGCGAAAGCCGGGATCGGGTCCCTTCTGGCAAGAAGGCCGGCGGCGATCCCGGCTTCCGCTGGGATGATGAGATTGATAGGGCGCATCCCAATGAATGAAACCGTCGTCCCCGATAGCGAACATCGCGGGCTTGTTGCGCGCCTGCCGCAACTGCCGCGCGATCTGGCGCAGCTGGCCCGGTTCGACCGGCCCATCGGCTGGTGGCTGTTGTTCTGGCCCTGCGCGTGGGGCGTGTGGCTGACCGGGGCGGGCTGGCAGTTGGCGCTGCTCGCCTGGTTGCTGCTGGGGGCCATCGCAATGCGCGGTGCGGGCTGTGTCTACAACGACATCGTCGATGCCGATCTCGACCGGAAGGTTGCGCGTACTGCGGTGCGCCCCGTGGCAAGCGGACGGATATCGAAGAAGCTCGCATGGGGCTGGCTGTTCTTGCTGTGCGCTGTCGGGCTGCTGGTTCTGCTGCAATTGCGCCCGCTGGCGCAGGGCGTGGCGCTCGCCAGTGTCGTGCTCGTCGCTGCCTATCCTTTCATGAAGCGGATCACGTGGTGGCCGCAGGCGTGGTTGGGAATGGTATTTACCTGGGGGCTACTGGTCGGCTGGACGCAACTCCGCGCCGACCACTGGGATGCGCTGGGCGCCATGTATGCGGGCGCAGCGCTGTGGGTGATCGGCTACGATACAATTTACGCCATGCAGGACCGCGAGGACGATGCGCTGGTGGGGATCCGCTCGAGCGCACTGCGGCTGGGCGGGCATGTGCAGGGCGGGGTAGCGTTGTTCTATGCTGGCGCGGTGGCGCTCTGGACGCTGGCTTTCTGGCTCTACCGCGCTGATTGGGTGGCGCTGCTTGCGTTGGTCCCCGCAGCCGCGCATCTGGCATGGCAGGTCGTCACGCTCGACGGGACCGATGGCGCCAATCCGCTAAACCGCTTCCGTGCCAATCGCTGGACCGGCGCGCTGGTTGCCGCGGCGTGCTACGTTGTGGGTAATGCCTGATGGCTATGCGCGTCGCGATGTATGAGCCCGAGATCGCCGGGAATGTCGGCGCGGTGCTGCGTCTTGGCGCGTGCATGGGCGCGGGTATCGACCTGATCGAACCGCTTGGCTTCACCTGGGACGACCGGCGCGTGCGGCGTGCGGCGATGGATTACATCGACGAGGTCGAGATCACGCGCCATTCCGGGTTCGACGCTTTCAGCGCGGGTCTGGGTGAGCGGCGATTAATCCTGTTTACCACCAAGGCGACCCGGTCGGCCTATGATTTCGCTTATCGCGCCGACGATGTGCTGCTGTTCGGCAAGGAAAGCGCGGGCGTGCCCGAGCATGTGGCTGCGGCCAGCCACGCGATGGTTCGCTTGCCGATGCGCGCCCAAGTGCGGTCGCTCAATGTCGCGACCAGCGCGGCGATCGCGCTGGCAGAGGCCTTGCGCCAGACCGACAGCCTGCCGCGCTAGGTCCCCTACGGTGGACAAGTCGGCGCAGGAGGGCCGGCGAATCTTGAGCGACTCGGCCGCGCCTTCTTAACCATGGCCGTATGACGGACACTTTCACCGCCCTTTCCGATCCCACGCGGCGGCTCCTGCTGGACCGGCTGAGCGAAACGGGTGGGCTGACACTGTCCGACCTTGCCGAAGACCTGCCGATGACGCGGCAGGCGGTGGCCAAGCACCTCGCCGTGCTCGAGGCAGCCGAACTGGTCGCCTCCGAGCGCGACGGGCGGTGCAAGCGGCATTATCTCAACCCGGTGCCGCTGGCCAAGATCGCGCGCCGCTGGCTGGGCCGGTTCGAGGAGGTTCCGCTGGCCGCGATGTCGGGTTTTCACGGACCTGCGGGCGAGCGGCGCGTGGCGCAAACACAGGGGTGCGGGGGAGCGGCTCATTCATAGCTGACCACCTCGAACTCGATCCCATCCCAGTCGAAGAAATAGAAGCGGCGCCCGGGATCGTAATCGTCGTGCCCGAACGGTTCGAGGCCATGCGCGACGACGGTTCCTTCCGCCGCATCGAGATCGTCGACGGTGAAGGCGAGATGGTTGAGCGGATGGCCCTTGGCGAAACCGCCCGCGACATGATCGCCAGTGTAAAGCGCGATGTAATCGTGGCTGGCCCCGATATGGACCGAGCGGCCGTATTTCTGTGAAGGTCCGCGCCAGCGCTCCTCCCAGCCGAGCAGGTCCTTGAGCAGCGCGGCGCTGCGTTCGGGGTCGGTAACCGAAATATTGGCGTGTTCGAGGCGGCCTGTCGCCATGGTGCATCTCCTGTTTCGAAGCGGCCTGCCATGGTTCGGCCCGCCGCTCGGTTGCGATGCACAGCTCTATGCAACTTCAACTTCACTTGAGGTCAAGCTTCAATTGCCCTATCACTCTGATCGATGAATGCGAACGACCATCTCAGCATCGGCGATCTGGCGCGCCGAACGGGCCTCTCTGCCTCCGCCATCCGCTTTTACGAGGACAAGGGGCTGATCGAGTCGTTCCGCACCACGGGCAACCAGCGGCGTTTCCTGCGCAGCGATATCCGGCGCCTCAGCTTCATCCTCATCGTCCAGAAACTGGGGCTCTCGCTCGAGGAAATCGGCGAGCACCTGCGCAGCCTGCCCAAGGGGCGCAATCCTTCCAGTTTCGACTGGTGGAAGATCAGCGAAGCGATCCGCGAAAGCCTCGACCGCCGCATTGAGCAACTGCAATCGCTCCGTGACAATCTTGACGGTTGTATCGGCTGTGGCTGCCTCAGCCTGAAGACCTGCAAGCTCTACAACCCCGACGACATTGCTGCCGAGGGTGGGCCGGGACCGCGGGTTCTGCGGTAGAAACTGCCCGGGGCGATAATCGCCGAAAAGCAGCGCAGTACCATCAATTTTGTCCCATGCCTTGCCATGCAAGGTACCATGCAATAGATACCTTGTATGGCAAGGAACTCTACCGATTCGGGTGACCCGACTGCGCGCTGGGAAGTACAGTTGCGCAAGGGTGTGCTCGAATTCGTGATCCTCCTGAGCCTGCGGGAACGTGAGCACTACGGCTTCGAGCTGGTCCAGACACTTACCGAAAGCGCGCGCATCGATGTGCCTGAGGGGACGATTTACCCACTTCTCCTGCGCCTTGCGAAAGATGGGCTGATCCAGTCCGAATTGCGCCAGGGCGAGGGCGGCGCACCGCGGAAGTATTATACGCTGAGCCCACAAGGGCGCAAAATTCTCGAAGCGATGATCCCGCGCTGGCGACTGTTGTCGTCATCGGTCGATCGTCTGCTCGACGGGAGGAAATCATGACCGTGACCTTCGACCATCCTGCCGCCCGTGAAATGTGGGACGCGTATTTCGACGAAGTCGACCAGCTGCTGGCACCGCTCGGCCCCGATGGGCGCGAACTGCGCAGCGATCTCGAAATGCATTTGCGCGATAGCCTGGCGAATGGCGACAGCGCGGGCGACGAGGCAGACAGGATGGCGCATGCTCTCGACCGCCTCGGTCGCCCCATCGAGTACCTCAGGCCGCTGCTGGCCGACAGCTATCTCGACCGCGCTTCAAGCACTTATAACCCCGTTACGATCGGCAAAGGGCTGTTCCATACGCTGCTGTCCGGAAGCGGAAAGGTGCTGGCCGGAGCCGGCTTTGCATTGGGGTACCTTACGCTGGCCATCTTCGTCGCCATTGCGCTGTCCAAGCCGTTCTGGCCGGACAATGTGGGTGTATTCCGCTTTCCTGACGGAGAGATTGCCGCAGGGATCGTGAGCGACACCGCTGGAGCGCAAGAACTGATCGGCGGGTGGGCGATCCCTATCGCGCTGGGCCTCGCGGCGCTGACGTACATTCTCCTGACCAAAGCGTTGCGCAGACTGCTGCGCTGAGCCCCTTCGATTTATCCAATAACCTTGCAATACAAGGATACTAACTGTGATGCCTCCAGAAGACAGTCGGCCTACGGCCTTCCCATGGTCCTTCGTCATCCTGACCTATGCGTTAAGCTGGTCGACATGGTTGCTCGGTTGGTACGCGCTGGGCCAGCCCGACGAGATGAGCGGATCGAGCGCGATTGTGCCGGTGATTTTCGCCGGATCTTTCGGCCCCGGGCTCGCCGCAGCGATCCTGACTGCGCGGCAGGGGTGGGGCCCGTTAAAGCAGTGGCTGGGTTCGTTCGTCCGTTTTCGTTGCGGATACCGCGCCTACGTCGCGGCGTTCCTGCCGTTTCCGCTCGCCGTTGTATTGCTGACCGTGCTGTTCGGATACGAACCCATAATCGACCAGGGCGGTGGTCATCCAGCCGCTGCTTTCTACCTGACCATCTTCCCGATGGCGATCGTCAACGGGCTGGCAACAGTGCTCATGGGTGCGGGCCCGTTGGGTGAAGAAGGTGGCTGGCGCGGGTACATGCTGCCGCGGCTGCTGGAGAAATTCGGCGAGATCCCCGCTTCGTTGATCGTCGGCGTGGTCTGGGCGCTGTGGCACTTGCCGGTCATGGCCATGTTCCCCGATTGGCGCGGGGGCATGGATTTCTGGACCTACCTGCCGCTCTACGTCGGAAGCGTGATCGCGCTTTCCTTCCTGATGACGCGGATATGGGCAATCGGTCGCGGCAGTCTCGTTCCGGTGATCTGGCTGCACGGCATCATCAATGCCATTGGCAGCATGGCATTCGAGAAGAACGTCTGGGCGAGCGGCTGGTCGGAAGAATTCGGTATCGTCCTCTTTATGGCCGCGGCGATGATCGCATGGCTGGTGCTTACCCGCACAAAACCCGAATTGATCGCGTCGAGATATCCACGCGAATGAGATGATCCGCCCCGTTCCGAAATGGTGCGGGGCGGGCCTAGTACTCCGGCCCCAGCTCCGCATCGAGATCGCGGGGCCGGGCGAAGTGCGACAGCACGCCGCAGCCGGTGCGCAGGTCGGCCCAGTCGTCGATATCGAGCTCGAACACCGCATAGGCAGCGGTGGGAAACTTGACCTTCGCCTCGTCGTACAGCGCGTTTTCCTGCTTGGGCGCGACCAGTTCGAACAGCATGTCGCCGAGGCCGGGATTGTGGCCCGACAGCAGCAGCGCAGCGCCATCGCCGCCCTTTTCGCGGATTACGTCCATGATCGTGTCGGTCCCGGCGAGATAGAGCCTCTCGTCCCACTGCGGTTCCATTTCGGGTAGTGCTTCGGCCAGCGTGGCCTTCACCCTTTGCGCGGGGCTGGCGAGCAGGCGATCCCATTTGACGCCATGCGCGCGGATATGATCACCGATAACCTGCGCACCGCGCCGCCCGCGATCGTTCAGACCGCGATCGAAATCGCGCTTGTCGCTCTGTCCCCAGTCGGACTTGGCATGACGCAGCAGGCCGAGGATCTTCATGCGCGCGTCATCACTGGGGCAGGGTCTCCGCTGTCGAAAGGTCGGGGCTAACAACACCCTCGGTGACGCGCTGTAAAGCCTCTTCGAGTGTCAGCCGCGTGACGGGGGTGCCTTCGGGAAAGGCGGACAACAGCCGGCTGGGGAAGGCGGGTGATAGCACTACGAAATGCCCCGCATCCTCGCGCGTGCGGATCAGCCGGCCGAAGGCCTGCGCCAGCCGCGCGCGGATGATGCGGTCGTCATAGCGCTTGGCGCCGCCTTCCTGTTCCGCCGCGGCAGCGCGGCGCGCGCGGTGCAGGATTGTGGGCCGCGGCCAGGGCACGCTTTCCATCACCACGCAGCGCAGGCTCCGGCCGGGCACGTCGACCCCGTCGCGCAGCGCATCGGTGCCGAGCAGGCTGGCGCGCGGATCGTCGCGGAAGATGTCGGTCAGCGTGCCGGTGTCGATTGGATCGACATGCTGGGCATAGAGCGGCAGGCCGGCGCGCGCGAGCCGGTCGGCGATCCGGCCATAAACTGCGCGCATCCGCCGGATCGCGGTAAACAATCCCAGCACCCCGCCATCGCTTGCTTCGATCAGCCGGGCATAGGCGCCCGCCAGCGCGGGAATGTCGCCCTTGCGGATATCGGTGACGATCAGCACTTCGGCGCGCCCGGCATAATCGAAGGGACTTTGCGCCTCCGCCGTCTTCGGCATCAGTTCGAGGTGCGGTGCGCCGCTCTTGGCGATGGCATGCGCCCAGTCTGGTCCGCTCTCGTCGCGATCGGTCAGCGTGGCGCTGGTGACCATCACGCCATGCGCAGGTTCGAGCACGACCTTGGCGAAGGGTTTCATCGGGTCGAGCCAGTGGCGATAGATCCCGACGTCGAATTCGCGCGCATCGTTGCGGTCGACCTGCAGCCAGTCGACGAATTCGGGATCGGCCGGGCCGCCGAGCCGGGAGAGCAGCGCTTCCCAGGCAGCGATCAGATCGATCCGCCAGGCGAGCGAATGCCGCGCGCCCTCGATCCGCGCGCGCCCCTGGCCATCGAGCCAGTCGGGCGCATCCTCGACCACCGCCTCCAGCCGTCCGGCCAATTTGAGCAGCGGCGTGCGGATACCCGCCAGCGCCTGCGCGGCGGTGCCTGCGGCTTCGACCAGTTCGCCGGGTAGCTGCGCGGTCTCGGTCTCGATGCCATAGCCCATTTCGAGCCCGCTTTCGTCGCGCGCGAAAGTGGTCGCGCGGACGGCCGCGAGCAATTCCTCGATTGGCCCGATGGGGCCGCTTTCGGCCAGCCGCCCGAGCCAGCCATCGGAGGGCAGGGCATTGGCAGCTTCGACCGCCGCCTCCACCGCTTTGCCGCCGGCATCGTCATAGCTGGCGACATCGGCGAGACGCGCGGAAAGGCCCCGGCGGCGTCCACGGCTGTTCTTCTCGGGGCCGATGATCCAGCGCCTCAGCTCGATCGCCTCCTGCCCGGTCAGTGCGGCGGAAAAGGTGCTGTCGGCGGCATCGAAGACGTGGTGCCCTTCGTCGAACACGATCCGCGTCGGGCGCGTGGCGGCATCACGTCCGCGTGCGGCATTGACCATTACCAATGCGTGGTTGGCAATGACGAGATCGGCCTGCGCGGCATTGCGCGCGCTGCGTTCGATAAAGCACTTCCGGTAATGCGGGCACCCGGCATAGACACACTCGCCGCGCTGGTCGGTCAGCGCGGCGATCCCGCGCTTGCGGAACAGCGTGCCCAGCCAGCCGGGCAGATCGCCGCCGATCATGTCGCCATCCTGCGAATAGGCAGCCCAGCGCGCGACCAGATGCGCGAGGATCGCAGGGCGCCCCGCGAAACCGCCCTGCAAGGCGTCCTCCAGATTGAGCAGGCACAGATAGTTCTCGCGCCCCTTGCGCACCACGACGGGGGGCGAGCCGTCGGCGCGGCTGGCGGGCCATGCGCGGCGACTTTCCTGGCGCAGCTGGCGCTGGAGGTTCTTGGTATAGGTGCTGACCCAGACGGTGCCGCCCGATCGCTCCGCCCACAGCGAGGCGGGGGCGAGATAGCCCAGCGTCTTGCCGATCCCGGTACCCGCTTGCGCGAGCAAGACATGCGGCCGCTTCTGGCTGTCGCGCGGGCCGAAGACATGGCCGGCACCCTTCGAAAACGCCCGCTGGCCCTCGCGCCGTTCCGCGCCTTCGCCGGTCAACCGTTCGAGCTGTGCCTCGATCTCGGGCTCGTCGATCAGTACTTGCGCTGGCTGCGGGCGATCGGGAGTCTCCTCCCATTCGGGCAGCCGCGAAAAAAGCCATTTCTCCGCCCGATCGGGTCTTTTGATATGCGGCGCGAGCACGCCTGCCCAGGGCCAGCGCAGCCGCGCCAGCGATTGCAGCGAGGACCACGCCCCTTCGCGCTGCGACCAGTCCTCGCTCTCGCAGGTCGCAACCAGGACGCCCGCCGCCTGTTGTAGCAGCAAGGGCACGCCGGCATCGTCCGCCGGCTCCTCCAGCCCCAGCGCATGCGCCAGCCCCTTGGGGGTGGGCACGCAGAAGGTCGCCGGATGGACGAAAGCGAACAGCTCGAGCAGGTCCAGCCCCGACAGGTCGGGATAGCCAAGCCTGCTCGCCACCAGCGGCGCATTCATCAGCAATTGTGGCGTATCGGCCGCGGCCATGACTGCTTCGCCCTTCGAACAGCCGCGCGTCGAACCGTTCGGATCGCGCAGCCAGGTGCCGGCGTGGCTGGCATGAAGAGCGGGGAGGGGCAGCAAATGGCTCACGCAAAAGACCATGTAAGGGAGGGAACGAAAAGTAAACAGAGGGCGGCGAGACTATGCCAAGAGCGTTTCGGTTCATCGCAAGCGGTCGGTGCTTGGCCGTGAAACGGTTTTAAGAACATGTGTTATATCAGAGATTTAGAGTTTTCTGAACGTCAGATGACAGGAACTGTGGCGAAATCATGCCCGTTCTATTGGCATGACCAAGACCCGCCATATGATCGCCAGCGCCCCTATCGCGATTGCCGCGATGGCCGCGCTCCATACACCAGCCGCCATGGCTCAGGAAGCGTCACCGATCGTGCTCGATGTTCCGGCGCCGACACCTGCCGCATCGCCCGCACCGATCGTGCTTTCGGCGCCAGAGCCTGCTCCGATCGTGATCGACCTGCCCGAGGCTGAACCACTGGTCGAGCCGCCGGTCGTGAACGACCCTGCACGGGTCGCCACGACGCGCACCACGCAAACCACTCCGACGCAACCTCGTGCTGCAACTCCGGAACCCACCGCAGGTACTACGACCACCGCAGACGCGACAATTGCTCCCGCAGCTACCGCGGATCCCGTGATCTCAGCGGAGGAAACGCTTGCCCCTGTTGCGCCAAGCGCAGCGCAGCCTGCTCCTACGGCTGACGTCGTACCGGTTGAGGAGCCGGTCGGTGATACTTCAAGCGCGGCCCTGCTCTTCGCTCTGCTGGGCGCAGGCGGGATCGGTCTCGCAGCTCTCCTGCTGTTCCGCTCGCGTCGTCGCCGTCGCAGCGGCGAAACGCCGGCTATCGAACGGTCCATCGTCAGTGCGTCGCCGGTTACCGAGCGCGAACCCGCAGTGACGACGCATGCCGCCGGGACCGCCAGCGCGTGGGCGAGCACGTCGCCATCTACCGCTACCAGCGACGGCGCCGCAGTCGAGTTGCCGAGCGAACTGCCGTCGAGCCGTGCCGAGCGGGGGCGCCTGCTCCAGCGGATGATCACTGCCCGGCCTGACCGTGCCAACCCATTCGCCTCGCACAAGGCCCGTGCCAAGCGCGCCCGCCTGATCCTGCAATCGATCGGCACCCGTTTTACCGATCGCAAGCCGGGCATCGATCTCAGCCAGTATGCCAATGTCTGGCCCGAACTGCGCGGCTGGCGACCTGCGACGACCTAGATCCCTCCTGACCCTCGATAGGTGTCGCAGCGGTAGGGGCGTCTACTCCCAGGAGTAGGCGCCCCTATTGGTATGTCTGGCGGCGAGCGAAGCGTCGGCGACTGTGGCCCCACCTGGCGCGGCCTCGGCTTTCGTCGAACTGGTTTTTACAAGTTACTTTCCCAGCGCACCACATTGGGCCGCAGCGTCCTGCGTCGCGCTATCTTCGAGATAAGCTAGCGCCTGTCCTACACGGCGCTTTGCGGATAGTCCCCGCCGCATGCCGGACTTCTGCTTCCTCGAACGTTACCCCGATTGCATCTGCGAAAGGGCCCGGCGGGTTTCCTCTTCCAGAACCGTGGTCCATGCGGTCCATGTGACTGGACCCGGTCTCGGGCGTTCCAACAAGTCTCCAACACTTCGCACTTGCGAAAGCGGCGGTCACCCGCAATGGCGTTCCACATGAGCATGACCGATCTGATCGCCGCTGCACGCGTGTCCAAGGCCTGGCCGTTCCAGGAGGCGCAGCGCCTGCTCAAACGCTATCCCGACGGCGCGAAGTCCGACGGCTCGCCGGTGCTGTTCGAAACCGGTTACGGTCCCAGCGGGTTGCCGCATATCGGCACCTTCCAGGAAGTGCTGCGCACCACGCTGGTCCGCCGCGCGTTCGAGGCGATGATCGGCGCCAAGCCCGAAGACGGCAAGACGCGGCTGGTTGCCTTCTCCGACGACATGGATGGGCTGCGCAAGGTCCCCGACAACGTGCCCAACCAACATCTGCTGCAGGACAACCTGCACCTGCCGCTGAGCCGGGTGCCCAATCCCTTCGGTAGCGCGCACGACAGCTTCGCGGCGCACAATAACGCGATGCTGCGCGAATTCCTCGACCGCTTCGGCTTCCAGTACGAATTCGTCGCGTCGAGCGATCGGTACAATTCGGGCGATTTCGACGACGCGCTGCGGCAGGTGCTGCGCAAGAACCCGCAGATCCTCGACATCATGCTTCCGACGCTTCGCGAGGAACGCCGCCAGACCTATTCGCCGGTGCTGCCGGTCAGCCCGCAGACCGGACGCGTACTTCAGGTGCCGGTCGAAGTGGTCGATGCCGAAGCGGGCACGATCCGCTTCACCGACGAGGACGGCATCGTCGTCGAGCAGAGCGCGCTCGGCGGCATGAGCAAGCTGCAGTGGAAGGTCGACTGGGCGATGCGCTGGTATGCGCTGGGCGTCGATTACGAGATGTACGGCAAGGATCTGACCGATAGCGGCGTGCAGTCGGGCAAGATCGTCCAGGTGCTCGGCGGGCGCAAGCCCGAGGGATTGATCTACGAGCTGTTCCTCGATGAAAACGGCGAGAAAATCTCCAAGTCGAAGGGCAACGGCCTGACCATCGACGAATGGCTGACCTATGGTTCGGAAGAGAGCCTTGGCTTCTACATCTTCCCCAATCCCAAGAGCGCCAAGCAGCTTCACGTGGGCGTGATCCCGCGTGCGGTCGACGATTACTGGCAGTTCCGCGAGAGGCTGGCCGAGCAGGAGCTCGACAAGCAGCTCGGCAATCCGGTGTGGCACCTCGCGCGCGCCAATGGCGGTTTCGACGCCGCCGAAGCGCCGGGCGCAGGCGACAGCCTGCCGGTGACCTACGGCCTGTTGCTCAACCTCGCCAGCGTGCTGGGCGCCGAGGCGAGCGAAGAGGCGCTGCGCGATTACCTCGCCAGCTATATCGGCAATGGCCGGATCTCACCCGAACTCGACGTGCTGATCGCCACAGCGGTGACCTATACGCGCGACTACATCGTCCCCACGCTGAGCAAGCGCGCGCCGACCGCGCAGGAGGCCGAGGCTCTGCGCGCTCTCGATGGCTATCTGGCTGATGCGGCGGAGGATACCAGCGCTGAAGACCTGCAGACGCAGGTCTACGAGATCGGCAAACGCGAGGAATACGGGTTCGCCAGCCTGCGCGACTGGTTCAAGGCGCTCTACCAGACCTTGCTCGGCAGCGATCAGGGCCCGCGCATGGGCAGTTTCATCGCGCTTTACGGCGCGGCGAATACGCGCAAACTCATCGCCGACGCGCTGGCGCGCGGGTGACCGTCTAGAGAAACGCAGCCGAGCCAGTCATTTGTTGCCTTCTATTTGTAGAGTTCGCGGAATGACGGGGGCTTGGGACTTGAAATCCGCTTTCAACCGCGACAGTCTCTCATTCGGACAGACGGGTAGTAGAAACGGGGGGAAGCGCCATGGGTCGCGCCATGGACGAGGATCACGAGCGCACTCCACCCTCCAGCGGGGTCGAGCAAACAGTCGAACGCGCCGAGCATGAAGCGCGCATGGTCGGCCGTCTTGCCGATCTCAAGATCGGCTCGTCGCAGCTGTTCCTGCAGACAACCGAACAGACACGCCTGGCGCTGTCCATCGCCGATCCGCACCAGGACGATTGCCCGCTGGTTTATTGCAACCAGGCCTTTGTCGATCTGACCGGCTATGAACGCGACGAGATTATCGGCCGCAATTGCCGCTTCCTGCAGGGGCGGGGCACCAAGCCTTCCGCCATTGCGAAGCTAACCGAGGCGGTCCGAAGCGGGGAATATACGGTCGTCGATATTCTTAATTACCGGAAGGACGGATCGGCCTTCTGGAACGCCGTCCATGTCGGCCCGATCTACGACGAGAACGGCGATCTGGCCTACATCTTCGGTTCGCAATGGGACATCACCGAACTGCTCGCCGCACGCGAGACGATTGTCGAAAACGAGCGCGTAGCGGAGGAATTGCGGCACAGGACAGACAATCTGTTCGCTGTCCTGGTCGCCATCGTCCGGCTTTCGGCGCGCAATTCGCAGGACGTCGGTGAACTCACGAACAAGATCGAGCGGCGGGTAGAAGCACTTGCCGGGGCGCACCGCGTCTCGCTGGCGGCAGAAGGGCTCAACCACGACCGCAGCAATCTGCGCGATCTCGTCGAAGCGGTCATGCGGCCCTATCGCAATGCGCGCGGCGACCGCATCGACCTTGCCGGCGAACTGATCGAATTGCCGCGCAAGCATGTGACGCCGCTGGGCCTGACGCTGCACGAGCTGGCGACCAATGCGCTAAAATACGGGGCGTTGGCGCATCAGGACGGAAAGGTCACGATCGACTGGGAGGTCGAAGAGGGCACGCTGGTGATCGAATGGGAGGAGACGCGTGAACGGAGCGCGATCCCGCTCGTCGCCAATCCCCAGACCAAGGGCACGGGTTCCGGCACGCGGCTGATCGAAGGTGCCATCCGCGGCCTGGGCGGCGAGGTCGAGATGCGTTTCGAGCCCACCGGTTGTCGCGCCACGATCCGCGTACCGGCAGCGGCACGCGCGGTCGACTGAACTGGCTACCCGTGTTTGCGCGTGCGGAACCACTTGGTCAGCACGTATTTCTGCCCGGCAATCACCGGGGTTCCGGCATGAAGCGTGTCTTCATTGGGTAGCCCTTCGGACGTGGCATTGTTCCACACCATTAGTACGCCGGGTTTGGGTTCGATCGAGGCGCCGATCTCGACGAAATGGGTGTGCCCGCCTTCCTCGACCTCGTTGAGAAAGGCCATCGCGGTCCAGCAGCGTTGCCCGCCGCGCTTGCGTTCCAGGTGCCAATATTCCTGGTCGGTATAGAACCAGTCATTGTGCGGCTTGAATTCCTGTCCGGGAAGATAGCGCTGCCCCTGGATGCTCTCCCCCACCTTGCCGGGCAGGCCGAGCAGATCGTCGATCCGGCGCGAGATCGCCTTGATGAACGGATCGTGTGGGTCGAAATTGCCAGAATAGGAGGTGCGGAACTTGGCGATATAGGCGGTTTCGTGCAGCTCGCTCGGCCGCGCGACGGCATCGATCATGCCCATCAGGCGCTGGCATTCATCGGGCGAGAGAAAATCGCCAACGGCATAGATTTCCGCCCTGTCGGTGGGGATCTTGTAGGCCTGCGGGTCGGCATCGAGGCGTTTGCGCACCATGGCGCCAACGCGTTTGAGGGCATCCTGATCGGGAACGGCAGCGGTCTTTGTCATCGGGGCCCTTGTTAGCAAGCATGTGCGAGGCTTCAAGTAAGGCGCTTGCCGAGCAGGTCTCGAGCGTTAGGATGACGCCAGATCGATAGGGAGTGAATGATGAGCGAGACGCACGCACGCCGCTATTCCACCGGAGCCATGCTGTTCCATTGGACCATCGCGATACTCGTGATCATGAACTGGCAGATTGCCGAACGCGCGGCATCGCTGGAAATGCCGCTCAAGGCGGAAGTTTTCGGGTATCACAAGGCTTGGGGGATGGTGATCCTCGCGTTAACTTTGGGCCGACTGGCGTGGCGATTCACGCATCGCGTTCCGCCGCTTCCCGCCGATCTGGCCCGCTGGGAAGCCGCCCTGGCGCGTACGGTGCATACGATTTTCTATATCCTGCTGATCGGCCTGCCGCTGGGCGGATGGCTCGCCAATTCACTGGGCGGCCGCACAATCGATGTCTTCGGCCTGTTCACCATTCCGGCGCTCCCGGTCGGCGAAAATGGCGATCTGGCAGGACAGATTTTCGACGCCCATGCCTTGGGCGGATCGATTTTTATCGCGCTGATCGGCCTGCACATACTCGGCGCGCTCAAGCACACCTTCTTCGATCGCAACGGCGGCATTTTCCGCATGCTGCCCTTCGGCAAGGTGCCGGGCTGAGGCAGGCCACGAAAAACCCCCGCCAGTCACCTGGCGGGGGCTTGATTGCCGATTGGACCACTCACGAGAACCGATCGGCTGCGCGACTTACCAGAAGAAGTCGTGGATCACGTCGACTACCTCGCCGCTATAGACATCCACCAGCAGCACATCGTCGTAATAGCGCACCCAGCGATAGGGGCCGTAGACGGCGGGAAGGCGATAACGCCAGGGATCGTTGATCCAGTACCGGCTGCCGAAAAACAGGCTGCCGATACGCAGGCCGATGCTCAGGCGGCGGTAGTTGTAATTACGGTAGGGCGCGTAGTAGCGACCAAGCCGGTAGGTGCTGCGATTGGTGTAGCGATAGCGCTGCCAATCGTAGCGATTGTTGCTGCGCCAACGGCGCTGGTCCCAACGATTGTAATCGCGCCACCGGCGTCCGTCGTAGTAGCGCGCGCGGCGATTGTCATTCCGCGTATTGCGAGTGCGGGAGCGACTGGCGTCATTGCGGATGCGGCGATTTTCACGGGCGTCGCGTTGGCGCTGGTCTCGGCGACCCTCACGATAGGCCTCGCGGCGTGCTTCCTGGCGCCGCTCGATTCGCTGGCGCGCCTGCCGTTCGCTACGATTACGGTTGGCATTGGCGCGGTCCCGATTGGTGCGATCCCGTGCGGCATGGGCACGGTTGGCGCTGGCACGATCGCGATTGGCCGCCGTGCTGCGGTTGCGTTGCTGGATTTGACGCCGGGCGTTGCGCTCACGGGCGGCTTCGCCGCGCCGCTCTGTTGTGCTTGAGCCACGGGCCCGCGCAATATCTGCGCGGTTCTCGCCGCGTGAATCGCGGGCTTGCGAACGTTCTGGGCGTTGCGCTCTCCGGGACTGGGCGCGCCGTTCACTGCGCTGCTGGCGCTCGGCGCGCGGGGCGGAACGTCGCTGGCGGGTTTCGCCACGATCGCCGCGGTCGCGTTGTGCGCGTTCCTGCCGGTCGCGCGATTGCGCTTCGGCTTCTGCGGGCAGGGCGGTGATCGCCATCGCCGCAGCGAGGGCGCCCAGCGCGCTTCCTTTCAGGAGCTTGGTCAGATTCATGGAGCGTGTCCTCTTCTTACGCTTGGCGCCGCTCCACCACCTGCGGCATGTGTCGATGTCGCAATATGTATCACAACGGCCTGACCCCAAACTGAACCGGTCTGTCGGATTGTCGTTCATGTTCGGGTGTGGAAGTATGAATTTGGTGGGGCTTGGCACCAAGTGGCTGCGCAGGCATTGCTGTGCCCATGTACGACACACTCGACGAAGTCCGCGCCGATCTTTCCGCCAGGCTGGCCAACGCCGCGGGAAACCGCCATTCGGCCATGCACACACCGGTGGTTGCCACTGCCGATGCCGATGCGCGGATGATGGTGCTACGCGCCTTCGATGCCGACAGCTGGACGCTGCGCTTTCATACCGACGCCCGTTCGCCCAAGGTCGCGGTGATCGAAGGCGATCCGCGTATTGCGATGCTTGGCTATGACCGCGATGCAAAGGTGCAGCTGCGGCTGCGCGGCACCGGACGGATCGAACGCGACGGGGCGATGGTCGATGCGGCCTGGGCGGAAAGCACCAATTTCGCGCGGCGTTGCTATCTGGGGGAAGGGCCGGGGGCAGTCTCGAAAGAGCCGACCTCGGGGCTACCGCCCGAATTCGAACGCGACGAGCCTGACTATGCCCAGCTCATCCCCGCGCGCGAGAATTTCGCGGTCCTGCTGATGCAGGCCGACGAGGTCGACTGGTTTTCGCTCGCGCACAATGGCCATCGCCGGGCATTGCTGATGCGCGACGGACGCGGCCGCTGGATCGCGCCATAGGACGCTCAGCGCCGGGCGAATTCAGCAAAGCCGCCTTCGTCCACATTGCGTGAATCGATATGTGTCGGCGCAGCGCGGGGAGGGCCGTCTTGCATCGCGGCCATCATCTGCTCGACTGCCTCGCGCGGACCTTCGACATGCGCCTCGACAGTGCCGTCGGGCAGGTTCCTGACCCAACCGGTCAGGCCGAGTGAACGCGCGGTCTGGACTGTCCAGTCGCGATAGAACACGCCCTGGACGCGGCCGTGAACGATAAGATGGCGGGCGGTCATCGAATTGCTCGACCGGGGCCGTCGGCCCGGACCGCCCGCCAGTATCCCATCAGGCCGCCTGCTTGATCTCGCGAAGCGTGATGGCGAAAGTGATGTCTTCACCGGCCAGCGGGTGATTGCCATCCGCCTTGATCGACTGGTCGTTCACATCGACGACATAGAGCGTCATCGGCGAACCGTCCTGCTGCTGCGCCTGCAGCGCCATGCCGGGCTGCGGGGCGGGTTCGGGCGGCAGGTTTTCGCGCGGGATTTCGATGATCAGCTCCTCGCGGCGCGGACCGAAGGCGCTGTCGCATTCGATCGCGACGGTCTCTTCGTCGCCGACTTCCATCGCGGTCAGCGCCTGCTCGATCTGCGGGAATATCTGGCCGCTGCCCAGTTCGATGTCCTGCGGGCCTTGTTCTTCGGTGTTGCCGACCACTTCGCCGTCGCTCCGGCGCAGGACGTAGTCGATGGATACGGTGTCACCGTTTTTGGGAGTGGGCATAAATGTCCTTTTCGAAATTGAATTTTGCGGCCGCCATGGGCCGTCCGGGAACGCGCTCGCAAACGAGCGCCTTGCCCCTGATTGTCGCAACTCAGCGGGTGCTAGTCAAATGCAGTCGGCGCAGGTCGCTCACTGCCGGTCGATTCATCGGCAACGGGCGACGGTATGGTCCGTGCGGCCCGCTAGATCACGGCGGGTTCTTGGTAGATGACGCAACGCGCGCGGCCGCCGTGCTTGGCCCGGTATAGTGCGTCGTCGGCCGAACGCAGCAGCTGGCTTTCGTCCCAGCGCACGTCATATTCCGCGATGCCGATACTGACGGTCACGGGTTCGAGGCCGGCTTGGCTCCATTCGGCGGCCGCCAACGCGCGGCCCATGGCCAAGCATCGTTCGCGGGCCGCAAGCGCGTCACTGCCGGGCCAGACGAAGAGGAATTCCTCGCCGCCCACGCGGCCCACCATTTCGCCCGATCGCAAATGCGCTTCGAGCACCTGGCTGACCTTTACCAGCGTGAGATCGCCGATCTCGTGGCCGAACCGGTCGTTGATCGTCTTGAAGTGATCGATGTCGATCATCGCGATGGTGAACCGGTGTCTGCCGGAAAAGGCCTTCGAAATCTGTCCGGCGATGCGCGACAGCACCTTGCGGCGGTTGGGAATGCCCGTGAGGTGATCGGTCTCAGCCAGGATCCTGACTTCGGCCGCCTCGGTCTCGGCCCGCAGCTTGGCCTGCTCAAGTTCGCGCATGGCCTCGGTGCGTTCAGTCACATCCATGATGGTGCCGAAGATAATCGCGGGTCCATGACGAGACTCGGTTTCCACCTCGTTGCGGCATTCGAAATAGCCCGGCGTGCCATCGGGTGAGTCGATGCGGGCTTCGAATATGAATGGAATGCCGGTGTGGCGCGCCCCGCCAGCAGTCCCATTACCCTGGGGCGGTCATGCTCGTGGAACATCTCTGCCATCTCGGTCAGTGTTGCGGGCAGGGGCTCGCGCGCCAGCATCCTGCCGGCTTCTTCGGACCAGTAGATTGCATCGGTATCCGGATCATGCCGCCAATGGCCGACCTTGGCGGCGCGTTCGGCGGCCTCGAGAAGCCGCTTGCTGGTGGCAATTTCCTCGAGATCGCGCCGGTTCCGGGCGAGTGACAGCGCTACGGGCAGCGTCGAGACCAGCAGGGCCAGCAGGTAGACCTGGAACACCAGTACCTGCTGCTCGACCGGGGGAAAGAATGTCCCCACCGGTCCGAGATCGAAGATCGTCAGGACCGAGCCGATTGCGGTCACCAGCAGCAGCGCGACCATCGCGCCGCTCAGACCCAATGCCGCGGTGGTGATCGAGATCGCGACCAGCGGCAGGATCAGCAAGGGGAATGCGGCCTGCCCGAAGGCCGCCAGCGCGGTCAGCGCGACGAACACAAAGGTCCAGAACCCGCGCAGCGACAGCATGCGGGTTTCATGCGCCTTGTCCTGATGGAGGAACATGACGACCGGCGTCACCACCAACATGCCCAGCGTCACCGTGCTCATCCACGAGGTAAGGAACACGGTGTCGAAATTGCTCGACAGAATGCCCGCCATGATGGCGCTGGCGACGCCACCGATTAGCGCGGATGCAGCGAAGCGGAGCAGGTTGAGCGGGCGCGCCAGCAGGACATGACCGGTCCGCCCGCCACCCATCAGCGCGAAGACCAGCCAGCCTTCGATGAGATTGGCGATGGTATAGCCTACCGAGGGCAGGACACCCACGCCGGACCACATATTCGCTACGAAGCTGGCGAGCGCCACGCCGATGCTGGTCAGCTTGCGTCCGCGCGGATTGAGCAGCAGCAGCGCCGCGACGAAAATGCCGCTGGACGGCCAGACCGCCGCAAGGCCATCCGCACCCTGGGTCAGCTCGAGTGCGATCATCGCGCACACGAGCCAGCCGAGGCTGAAGATGATCGCCCACGTCAGTTCGGCGCCTGCCGAAACCGCGAACTTCCGCTTACTCAACTAAGCCCCCCCTTTGGCCGCGGCGTGAATGACCGGGCCTTACCGGAGGCTTAACGCGTCAGCTTCTTGTAGGCGAGGCGTGTGGGACGATCCGCCGCATCGCCGAGACGACGGCGTTTGTCTTCCTCGTAAGCTTCGAAATTGCCTTCGAACCATTCGACGTGGCTGTCGCCCTCGAAGGCCAGAATGTGCGTGGCGAGGCGATCGAGGAAGAACCGGTCATGGGAGATGACCACGGCGCAACCGGCGAAGTTTTCGATCGCTTCCTCCAGTGCGCCGAGCGTCTCGACGTCGAGATCGTTGGTCGGTTCGTCGAGCAGGAGGACATTGCCGCCTTCCTTGAGCATCTTGGCCATGTGCACGCGGTTGCGTTCACCGCCCGACAGCTTGCCGACGTTTTTCTGCTGGTCGGCGCCCTTGAAATTGAACGCGCCGACATAGGCGCGGGTGCTGGTGTCGTGCCCATTGACCTTCATATAGTCGTGTCCATCGGAGATTTCCTCCCACACGTTTTTGCTCGGATCGAGATGGTCGCGGCTCTGGTCGACATAACCCAGATGCACGGTCGACCCGATTTCGACCGTCCCGCTATCGGGCTCTTCCTTGCCAGTGAGGATCTTGAACAGCGTCGACTTGCCCGCGCCATTGGGGCCGATCACGCCGACGATACCGCCCGGGGGCAGCATGAAGGAGAGGTCTTCGAAAAGCAGCTTGTCACCATAGGCCTTGGTGATGTTCTTGGCCTCGATCACCTTGCCGCCAAGCCGTTCGGGGACCTGGATGACGATCTGCGCCTTGCCCGGCTTGCGGTCCTTCTGCGAATCCTGGAGCTGTTCGAACTTGCGGATACGCGCCTTGGACTTGGTCTGGCGCGCGGCCGGGGTCTGCCGGATCCATTCGAGTTCACGGCCCAACGCCTTCTGGCGTCCGCTTTCCTCGCGGCTTTCCTGTTCGAGACGCTTGGCCTTCTTCTCGAGATAGGTCGAGTAATTGCCTTCGTAGGGATAGTAGCTGCCGCGATCGAGCTCGAGGATCCATTCGACGACATTGTCGAGGAAGTAGCGGTCATGGGTGATCATCAGCACCGCGCCGGCATATTCCTTGAGGTGGTTTTCAAGCCACTGGACGCTTTCGGCGTCGAGATGGTTGGTCGGTTCGTCGAGCAACAGGATCGAGGGCTTCTGGATCAGCAGACGCGTCAGCGCGACGCGGCGTTTCTCGCCGCCCGAGAGGTCGGTCACCGACCAGTCGCCCGGCGGGCAGCGGAGCGCTTCCATCGCCACTTCGAGCTGGTTGTCGAGCGTCCAGCCGTCAACCGCGTCGATCTTGGCCTGCAGATCGCCCATTTCTTCCATCAGCGCATCGAAATCGGTGTCGTCCTGCGGGTCGCCCATTTCCGCGCTGATCGCATTGAAGCGGTCGACCAGACCGGCGGTTTCGCGCGCGCCGTCCTTGACGTTTTCGAGCACGGTCTTGCTCTCGTCGAGTTCGGGCTCCTGCTCGAGATAGCCGACGGTGATGTTCTCGCCCGGCCAGGCTTCCCCGGTGAAATCGGTATCGATCCCCGCCATGATCTTGATCAGCGTGGACTTGCCCGCACCATTGGGCCCGACGATGCCGATCTTGGCGCCTTGGTAGAACTGCAGATTGATATTGCTGAGCACCGGCTTGGGCGCACCGGGGAAGGTCTTGGTCATGTCCTTCATGACGAAAGCGTACTGGGCGGCCATCGGGCGAAAATCCTTCGAGATACGGAACTGGCTGGGCGGGCACGTTGGCCCGCATGTTTGGGGGCGCAGATAGTCGCCCAAGCGTCATCGGGCAAGTATCACGAGGCTGCGGGACCGACCCCGCAGGTACCTGAAATGCAAATACGTGTTAAGCCGCAATGATATCTGGACAAATCCGGCCAGAAAACCGAATTGGGCCGGCAATTGGGGGTTTTACCTACACCAACTTTTAACCGAAACTGCTTATCCAAATGGCAGGAAGGGCAAGGGCAGTCCATGCGCGAACAGATTATGGGCTTGATCACGCCGACGATGGCGATCGTGTTTTTCGCGGTCTTCCTCGTGATGTGGTGGCGTGGGAAGATGGGCAGTTATGTGCTCGGCTTCGCCGTGGCCTATGTGTTTTTTGCGATCGGCTTCGGGACGACGCATCTGTTCGACACCGGTTCGCCTTACGTCTTCCACATCACCCAGTTCTTCTATTCGATGAGCACTGCGACGGCGATCTGGGCCTTGACCAGGCGCGCCGGGCAGCCGCCTTATCTTGGTGTCCTGCTCGTGATCTATGCGCTGTCGGCGGTTACGCTGGCGGTGGCCGTGGTGACCACACCCGAAATTTCCTCACGCCTGATCATCGTCAACGTCGGTTATGGCGCGATGTATCTCGTCTGTCTGATGTCGCTGCTCGGCGGGCAGCGGCGCGAGGCGATCGACAAGCTGATCATCGTCGCGCATTCGATCCTGGCTGCACAATTCATGATCCGACCGGTTCTGACCTTGCTTGTCGAGCAGGGGATCGCAGCGGATGGTTACCGCGAGTCGGTCTATTACTCGGTTCTCAACCTGTCGCTGGCGCTTATTTCGCTGATGACTGCGATGGTCCTGGTCGGCGCCTGCGTCTACGACCAGATCAAGGCGGTGCGCGAACAGGCCGAGCTCGACGGGTTGACCGGGCTGCGCACGCGGCGCGCCTTCGAACAGGATGTCGTCGAATTGCTCGAACGAGCGAAGCAGGAATGCCTGCCGGTGTCGCTGGTGGTGGCCGATATCGACCACTTCAAGGCGGTCAATGACGTGTGGGGGCACCAGGTCGGCGACCATGCGATCGCGCAATTCGGCGAGATCATCACGGGGACGATCCGCGATACCGACCTCGCCGGGCGCATCGGCGGCGAAGAATTCTGCATTCTCGCTTGGAATTGCGACGAAACCGCAGCCGCTACTATGGCGGAGCGTATCCGCTGCACGTTTGCGCAGGCACAGGTCGAGGGCATGCCCGACGATCACCGGCTTACCGCCAGCTTCGGCGCTGCCGGGCGGATTGAGGGCGAGGGCTACGGGCGGCTTTTCGCGCGGACCGATGCGGCGCTCTACCGGGCCAAGGAAAATGGGCGCAATCGCACAGTGCGCGACGCTGCGGGCAAGAAACGCAACGTGGTCACCTCAATCACGCAGAGCGTCGACGAACGGCGCGAAGCGAGCGTCTAGCCAAGACCCTGCGTCAAGATGCGCTCTTTCCCTGCGCGGCGCTACTTGTCCTGCGAAAACAAAACCAATGTTTTCAATCGGGCCTTAACTGTTATCGCCTAGGGATCGGGTGAGAGGGTCGGGGTAGCGCATGTCAGAGAATATTCTAGCTTTGGCGAACCCGATGCTTAGCACGGTATTCGCCCTTGCGTTCTTCATCTTGTGGCGACGCGACCCCAGCGCCACTTGGATCGCGATCATATCCGTCGGGTATTTCTCCAGCGCGCTCGGGTTTTTCATTTTCCATTTCACCGATGATCCCAAGGGGATCACGGCAACCGTGTTGATGCACCTATGCTATTCGCTCGGGACGATCAGCCTGGTGTGGGGGATTTGCGCGCGGTACGGGCAGGCGATCGACCACAGGCTCTATATCGGGATTGCCGCTCTCGGCATGATCCTGATGATCGGCGCGAGTTTCGGGGTGAATTATAATGCGCGTCTCTATACTGCCAACGCCTGTTACGGACTGATCTTCGCGCTCGGCACGCAGACCGCCGCGCGCAAGGCAGGTACGGAGTTGCTCGACAAGACGATCATTTTACTTCTCGCGATAGGATCGTTCCAGTTCTTCGTCCGCCCGCTGGTTGCGATCATGGTCGAAGGGGCGATGACCGCTACCGAATATCGTGAAACGCCGTTCTACGCCCTTATGGTTGTGTCGCTGGCGCTCGCGGCGGTATCGCTGGCCCTGATCTTGCTCGGAGCGGCTCTAACCGACCAGACCAAGGCGGTGCGTGAAGATGCGGAGCGCGATGCGCTGACCGGTCTGAAGATGCGTGGGCCCTTCGAGGCCCAGGCAATCGCCATGCTGAACCGCGCCCGCGACAAGGACGTCCCGGTAAGCGTGATCGTGGCCGATATCGATCACTTCAAGCGGATCAACGATATCTGGGGGCATCAGGTCGGCGACAGTGCGATCGCCAGCTTCGGGGACCTGCTGCGCTCGACGATCCGGGACACCGACATTGCCGGACGCGTCGGAGGAGAGGAGTTCTGCATCTTGGTATGGAATTGCCCGGAGGACCCCACGCTCAAACTAGCCGAGCGCATCCGCGCGCGGTTCGAGCAGCTTCCGATCGACGGCATTTCGGATGATGTCCGGCTGACTGCCAGCTTCGGGGTTGCCCAATGGGTGACCGACGAAGGCTATGGCAGGCTCTTCGCGCGTGCCGACGCGGCGCTCTATCGCGCTAAGGAAGGCGGCCGCAATCGCACGTCTGCCGATGCCGACGACAGGCCACGCGCTGTGGTCTCTCCCTTCAAACAAGGTGCCGATCCGCGCGAAGTACGCGCCTAGCCCAGCTTCCGCCGAAGCAGACGGGGCATAAGTGCCGCTTGCATCGCCGCACGCAGCAACAGGAACCCGACGAAGCTGGCCCACAGACCGTGATTGCCGAGCGGCCAGGTTAGCCACAGCAACAGACCATAGCCCGCCGCCGCGCCCGCCATGGCGAGCAGTAGTGCGCGGGTCCAGCTGGCGCCCACGAACACGCCATCGAGCACGAAGCCGGCAAAGCCCGCCAGCGGAATCGCCACGAGCCACGGCCATAGTGTCCGCGCCTCGGCGGCGACTGCGGGGGTGGCGGCGAAGCTGTCGGTGATCGTCCCGCCAAGAAAGGCAAACACCAGCGCCAGCCCGGCCGCCACGCCGAAGCAGCGCCACAGGATCGCGCGGATATAGAGCGTGAAGCCGCCGCGGTCTTTATCGCCCGCACGTTCGCCATTGAGCACTTGCGCGGCATTCTCGAATCCGTCGAGCAGCAGCGCGGACAGGATGAACATCTGGTAGACGATCCCGTTAGCCGCGAGCGCCACCGGTCCGCGCTCGGCCCCCAACCGGGTCAGGGCGGCAATGGCGATGATCAGCACCACAGTGCGCAGGAACAGGTCGCGATTGACCGAGAGAAAGGGCCTGAGCGCGGCCAGCGACATGCTCGTCCCGGTACGCAGCGCCGCGCGGATATCGCTGCCCGCAATCCGCCAGATCACTACGCCCGCGGCGGCGAGTTTGGCAAATTCGGCGATAAAGCTCGACCAGCCGATCCCCGCAATGCCCCAGTCGAGTGCGAGCGTCAGCCACAGGCCCAGCGCGACGTTGAGCAGATTGTAGAACACTTCGATCGCCAGCACCTCGCGCATGCGGCGACGCCCGACGAGAAAGCCGACCAGCGCGAAATTCGCCATTACGGCGGGGGCGCTCCAGTACCGGATATCGGCATAGACCAGCGCCGCGCTGCGCACCTGCGCTTCGGCCCCCAGCGCATCGAGAAACAGCGGCAGCAGCACCGGCTTGGCGAGCAATAGCAGCGCGGCGATCGCCAGGCCGACTACCAGCCCCTTGATCAGTACTTCGGCCTGCGCCTGCGCGCCCGACCGCGTGCCCGCCTGCGCGACCAGGCCGGTGGTGCCGGTCTTGAGGAAATTCATCACGGTGAACAGCGCGGCGAACAGCTTGGCGCCGACATCGACCGCGCCCTGCGTCGAGGCATCGCCCAGTTGGCCGACGATCCACATATCGCCCACGCCGATCAGCGCGGTGGCCACATTGGTCACCATGGCGGGCAGCGCGATCGCCCAGATCAGGCGGGTATCGATGGCGGGAGATGCGGTGGTGTTCAAACGGTGGAACCTCCGCAACGGCGTCTGGAAGCCAGCCGGACGAAGCCGCCCATGCGGCGGCTTCGCATTACGAAATACTGGTCGGGGAGACTGGATTCGAACCAGCGACCCCTTGTACCCAAAACAAGTGCGCTACCAGGCTGCGCCACTCCCCGACCGATTTCCCGCAAGACGCCGAGCTTGGTGGGCCCGGCAGGACTCGAACCCGCGACCTAGCCGTTATGAGCGGCCAGCTCTAACCAACTGAGCTACAGGCCCCAAGGCACGCCCTGCGGAACAGCGCGCCTAGCCCCGGGGCGAGAGGCATGCAAGCGCTAGGCGTCCACTGCGCTCATGATTTCCGCGACCGTGGTCGGACGGACCCCGCGCATGTCGAGATAACCGTAGACCCCGCGCAGCCAGTCATACAGCGTGTCGAGGTCTTCTTCGGTGCGGACATAGGGTGTGTGACCGGGCGCGAGCGAGGGGCTGTGGAAGCTCAGCACCAGGATCGGCAGACCGTCATCAATCGCGATATCGACCGCGCGCAGTGCCTCTTCCTTCGTGACGCCCTCGGGGGTGAGACCGATGCGTTCGAGCAGCCCGAGCTTCGCCAGCGCGCCGCCAAGCAGCGGAAGTTTGCGGGCGAGCGGGAAGAGCTGCTGGCCCTGCTTGCGCAGCATGCCCCAGAACACGCTGGTAAGCGGTAGCTCGAGCAAGGTGCGCTCCGCGTCGGTCCAATAGGGAACGACCGGATGGCGGCTGTAGTCGGGCCCATGCGCGTCGGAATAATCGTAACGCGCGCGTACCGAACTATCGATCGCAACGCCGGTCTCGCTCAACACTTTGGCGGTTTGCGGGCCAAGGCCATAACGGCCCGCGCGATAGATCCGCGGAACGGTGCCGAAGCCTTCTTCGATCGCATCGCGCAGGCGGCGAAACTTGTCCCGCTCCAATTCGTGCGGGAGATTGCCGGCAAAGCTGTTGCGCGTGGTGACTTCTTCCCTGTGCGGCGGATTGACCCAGGGGTGCAATTGCACGCCGATTTCGGCCTTTTTCGCGCGCACCGCATCGCCGATGATCTCGCGCGCCAGCGGATCGGCTGCGATCGGCCAGTCGACCATATAGACCGGCGAGACGCCGAGCCCTTCGCAGAACTCCTGGAAACCGGTAATCGCGCGGACATGGTCGAGCCCATAGCCATCGGCGCGAAATGGGGCGTTCCAGTCGAACTCTTCCTCGGTATCGACCGTCAGCAGCGAGCGCTGCCCGAACCCGTCCGCATAACGCGCGACCTGCGATGGGTGGGGCGGGTCGAGGAGATTGGCATGGGCGATAGTAGGTTGTCCTAGCCGGCTGCGCGATCAGGTGCATCGGCAGGGCTAGGCAGCGCGTCCACACCGGTCAAGAGCGGGAGCGCGAGGATGAGGACGCCGTCTTCGCGCACCAGTTCGCCGCCCGCCGCGCGGGCTTCCGCGCGCGCAAGGCGGAGCGAGAAGCCGGCACCGAAAATGCCCGAGCTCAGCGTGCTGCCACCCGAGCGGACATCGGAGGCGAAGACGTCTTCGGTTTCAGCCAGTTTGGTTGGCAATTGCGCACGCAGTGCGACCTGGTCGCCGTCCAGCGCGAGCGCCAGCGCAACGTTCTCGCCCGCTCCGGTCGCTCCCGCCAGCGTAGCCAGGATACGCCAGCCAAGCATTTCGGCTTCGTTCTGGGCCAGCGCCATTGGGGCAGGCGCTTCGGTGATCTCTGCATCAAATCGCGCAACCCGGGGGCCAAGCACGGTCTGCAGTTGCCGGACTTGCGCGCGGACGATGGCGGCAAAATCGCTCTCGCCCGCTTCCAGATCCAGTTCCCCAGTCTCGAGCCGCGCCAGCCGGTCGAGCTCGTCGAACCCGGCAAGGATGCGCGCGGAATCGCCCGCGATCGTTGCGGCCAGCGCGCGGTATTCATGCGGGGTCGGCCCGAAGACCTGCTGCTGGATGACCTCGGCATAGCCCTGCATCGCATTGACCGGCGTGCGCAGTTCATGGAGCAACTGGCGCAGACGGTCCGCGCTGCGCTGGGCGCGGTTGTCGACCGGCGCGAGCGCACGGCGGAACCGCCCGACATAGCCATAGAAGCGACCATCGCCGCGGGTGAAGCGCGGGGCGGCATCGACGATCCAATCGCCCTCGATCGCGTCGGCCCCGCGCAGGCTGATCGGCACATCGCGGACCGGCTGGCGGTTGACGAAAGCGGTGGCGAAATCCTCGCCCACCTGACCGCCTGCGCGTCGTTGCGACAGGTCGATACCAAACACCAGCGGGGCGATTTCGGGTTCGGCCCAGTCGATCCGGCCTTCGGACCCGGTGCCGAAGCTGAACCCGTCGAGCGGTTTGCGCGGCGCCGTTTCTTCAAGTCCCGCCATCGGCAGGGTCGGCGCATTGACGCCTTGCTCACCGGGCGCGCGGGCCTTGCGGAAAGTTTCGATCCGCTCGACCAGCGCGCGGATGCCATCGGACTTGGGAGGCGTTTCTGCCTCAGGCGCGGGCGCGGGCGCGGGGGCGGGCGCGGTGTCTTCGGCTACCGGTACCGGGGCGGGCTGCGGCTCCGCTTCAACCAAGTCGTCGGGCTCATCGGCTGTAGCAGCATTTTCGTTCGCGGGACGCAGGACCAGCGGCTCGAGTTCGTCCAGATCGATCGGGTCGCGTGTTTCCTGCGCAGCCGGATTGGGCTGGGACGCGGGCCTTGGCAGCGGCAGTGCGCGATCCGACACGCCGAGCCGGTCGAGCACTCGCACCGCGCCAATGGGCAGGTCGCGGCGATGACGCAGGAAGCCGCGCGCGCGGATCGGCAGGCGCGGGATGAGCGCGGCCCATTCCTCGTCGGTCAGTTGCGCGCGATACAGTGCGGCCCCGGCGATGGCGGGATGCGCCTCGCCGAACCAGCGCACGAGTTCGGGGTTGCGGAAGCGCCAGCCGTTCTCGCCCACGATGCCCGCGCGTTCGTCGGTCGGGATCACTTTGGCCAGCGCAATCAGCCGCAGATACGCCGCCGCCTTGAGCGCGGGATCGCCCCCCTGCGGCCGCTCGCCAAGAAGGTCGAGCAATTGCCGGAACTGCGTCTTCGCCGCGCGCTCGCCCGCAGCGCGGTGGCGCAGCACAGTGGCAAGGCGATCGTCGAAATGCATTGATACTCCGGGTAGCGTGGGGGTCCGCGACACGTAACCCATCGCAGCACAACGTTTCTACAGGTGTAAAACTTAGGCTGAACGGAAAGTTGCCTTCGCGTTGCAAAGCGGGACAATTGCTGGCAGGGCTAATAATGTTAGCCAAGAGGGCTGCATTGCGTTTCCAACATTTCGTGGAAGTTTCGCGATGACTCGCCTGTGGCGCAGGGTTAGCAGAGGCAGCGTATATGGCCAATCTTGATGATATCGACCGTCGTTTGCTGGCGGAACTCCAGTCCGAAGGACGAATCACCAATGTCGAACTGGCCCATCGGGTCGGATTGACTGCGCCGCCGTGCCTGCGCCGCGTGCGCGCGCTCGAAGAAGAAGGCGTCATCCGCGGCTATCATGCCGAACTCGATCCCTCGAAGCTGGGCTTCTCGATTACCGTTTTTGCGATGGTCAGCCTGAAGAGCCAGGCGGAAGATGCCCTGCGCGAATTCGAGGTCGCGATGCGCGACCTGCCCGAGGTGCGCGAAGTACACATGCTCAATGGCGAGATCGATTTCATCATCAAGATCGTGAGCAAGGATCTGCAGAGTTTCCAGGAATTCCTGACCAGCAAGCTTACGCCCGCTCCCAATGTGGAGAGCGTGAAAACCTCGCTCACCATCCGCACCAGCAAGCACGAGCCCGGCGTGCCGCTATGAGCGCGGTCGAGCGGATTGAAGGCCATTGCCTGTGCGGCGCGGTCTCTATCGCGCTCGACGATCCCGCGCATGAGATCGAGATTTGCCAGTGCGACATGTGTCGGCGCTGGGGCGGCTCGTTCTATTCCGCGCAGACCGGCAAAAGCGTTGAAATCACGGGCGAGGGCAAGGCCACCGTATACCGCTCGAGCGAATGGGCCGAACGCGCCTTCTGCTCGCAATGCGGCAGCAATCTGTGGTTCCGCTTCCTCCCGACGGGCAATCGCAGCTTTTCCGCGGGCCTGTTCGACGCGGCGGCACATCACGCGATCGAAAAAGAGATCTTCGTCGACGAACGCGCCGACTGGTGCCGCATCGAAGGCGACCATCCGCGCCAGACCGGCGAAGAGGTGATCGCGGAGGCAAAGGCGGCGGGTTTCAGCTTCGATCAGTCGGGGGCCGAGGTGGGGCGGCTGGTCGATTGGCGGCTTAGGTCTCGCATGATCAAACAGCCACCGTCGCTTGGTATATCGCCAGCAGCCGATTGTGGTCCTTAGCCGCCGCTAGCCTCACGCGTCTTTAGCCATTCCTCGAGCCATTTGATCGAGTAGTTCCCGCTCTTCACATCGTCCTGCTGCAGCAATTCCTGGTGCAGCGGGATGCTGGTCTTGACGCCTTCGACCACCATCTCTTCCAGCGCGCGCTTCAGGCGCATCATGCAACCTTCGCGCGTGCGGCCATAGACGATCAGCTTGGCGATCATGCTGTCGTAATAGGGCGGAATCCGGTAACCGGCATACAGCCCGCTATCGACACGCACATGCATGCCGCCGGCCGCGTGATAATGCGTCACTTCGCCGGGCGAAGGGGCAAAGGTCCAGGGATCTTCGGCATTGATGCGGCACTCGATCGCATGACCCTTGAACTCGATTTCGTCTTGCGTGACCGACAGCGGCTTGCCTTCCGCGATACGGATCTGTTCGCGCACCAGATCGACGCCGGTGATCGCTTCGGTAACCGGGTGTTCGACCTGCAGGCGGGTGTTCATTTCGATGAAATAGAACTCGCCGTTTTCCCACAGGAATTCGATCGTCCCTGCGCCGCGGTAGGCCATGTCGCGCATCGCCTGGGCGCAGATTTCGCCCATCCGCATGCGGTCGTCCTCGCCCAGCACGGGGGAGGGGGCTTCCTCGAACACCTTCTGGTGGCGGCGCTGGAGCGAACAGTCGCGCTCGCCCAGGTGGATCGCCTGGCCATTGCCGTCGCCGAAGACCTGGAATTCGATATGGCGCGGGTCGCCGAGATATTTCTCGATATAGACAGTGGCGTCGCCGAAGGCCGCCTTGGCCTCGCTGCCCGCCTGCTTCATCAGCGTTTCGAGCTGGTCCTCGCTTTCGCAGACCTTCATGCCGCGCCCGCCGCCGCCGCTGGCGGCCTTGATGATCACCGGATAGCCGATTTCGGCAGCGACCGCGCGGCCTTGCTCGACGGTTTCGACCGCGCCGTCCGAACCCGGAACCAGCGGCAGGCCAAGCGCTCCGGCAGTCTTCTTCGCCGCGACCTTGTCGCCCATGGTGCGGATATGCTCAGGCTTGGGGCCGATCCAGGCGATGTCATGCGCCTCGACGATCTCGGCGAACTTGGCGTTTTCCGACAGAAAGCCATAGCCAGGGTGGATCGCGTCGGCCTGGCTGACCTCGGCCGCGGAAATGATGTTGGCAACGTTGAGATAGCTGTCGGTCGCGGGCGGCGGACCGATGCACACCGCGTGATCGGCCAGCCGGACATGCATGGCATCGGCATCGGCAGTGGAATGCACTGCGACCGTCTCGATCCCCATTTCATGCGCCGCGCGGTGGATGCGCAGCGCGATTTCGCCGCGATTGGCGATCAATATGCGCGAGATACCCATGGCTTACGCGACGACGACGAGCGGCTGGTCGAATTCGACCGGCTGGGCGTTTTCGACGAGGATCGCCTTTACCGTCCCCGCCTTCTCGGCCGTGATCGGGTTCATCACCTTCATTGCTTCGACGATCACCAGCGTCTGGCCTTCCTTGACGCTGTCGCCGACCTTGATGAAATCCGCCGCACCCGGTTCGGGGGCCAGATAGACCGTGCCGACCATCGGCGATTTGGTTGCCCCGGCAGTGTCCGCTTGTGCGGCGCCCGCGCTATCGGGTGTTGGAGCCGCAACAGCAGGCGCTGCCGGTGCCGCCGTCGCTGGCGCCATCATAGCGGGAGCCGCTGCCATGGCTACGCCGCCGCCGCGCGCAACGCGGATCTTGCGGTCGCCATCCTCGACTTCGATTTCGGTAAGTCCGGTGTCGTCCAGCATCTCGGCCAGCTCGCGTACGAGAGCGGTGTCGACATTCATGCCGGATTTGCCGGCGCTGGCTTTACGATCGGCCATGGAACCCCTTGTGTGTTGTTTGCGCCGCCTATGCTACCCGCGCGGCGATAGGGCAAGGGGTGTGCGGGCGAATTAGAGCACGGCCGCTTTCTCCAACGCTACGGCATAGCCCCGCGCGCCCAGGCCCTTGACCTCGTCCACCGCGCCCATGCCCACATAGGAGATGTGACGGAAGGCTTCGCGCGTCGCAGGGTCGGACAGATGGACCTCGATCACGGGCACTTCGACCGCCTTGATCGCATCGAGCAGCGCGATCGAGGTATGCGTATAGGCCGCCGCGTTGAGCAGCACCGCTTTGGCACCCACGCTGCGCGCCTCGTGCAGCCAGTCGACCAGCACACCCTCGTGATTGGTCTGTCGAAAGTCGATCGCCAGCCCGAGCTCGCGCGCCTTCTCGCCGAGCATCGCCTCGATATCGGCAAGCGTATCAGTGCCGTAGATCTCCGGCTCGCGTGTGCCGAGCAGGTTGAGATTGGGGCCGTTGAGGACGAAGACGGTGTCGGTCATGGCCGACGCTGTAGCGCCAATCGGCAGGACCTCAAGCATCGACCCCCTTGACCTTACCCCATTGGCGCGCCGCGGTGTAGCCGAGGTAGCCGGTGCCGAAGAGCGCGTAGAGCGCTTCGGGCAGGGCGGCGAGGTAGCGCGTCATGCCTTCGCCGATAGCGCGCGCGGCGGTGGGGTCGAAGGCGGCGATCACGCCCATCGGGACGCTGAACAGGATCAGCGCATACATGACATAGAGAAAACTCGGCCGTGCGCGGCTGGTCCAGGGGTCCGCGCTCTGTGCTTCGGCGACGATGGCGGACAGGCGCGCCTCGATCTGCTGCAGGTCCTGCGTGCCTTCGAGGGCGAGCAATTCGAGCTTGGCCTTTGCGCGCGCTTCCTTGTCGGGGATCATCTTATCGATGATCGAGGCGATCGGGCCGATAAGCGATTCGATAAGCGGCATTGGACATCTCCGGTTCTAGAAATGGAGATGTTTAACCAATTTGGCACATGTAGGAAAATGGACGCTACGACATGACAAAATCCGGGGGTGGTCGGGATCTTGCCCGCCACCCCCGGTGCATTTGGGGGTTATTGGCCCCTATCGGTGCGTTTGGCCTTCAGCCGGCTGGGCGGGTGCTTCCTTGAGTGCCGCGCCTGCGGGCTTCGCCTTGCCGCCCGAAACCGCGGCTTCTCCCATTACCAGGGCATTGCCGCTCGCTGCGAAATTGCTCGCCGGGACCGTAAAGGCGCGCCCCTTCGATTCGACCACGACCTGTTCCACCCGGCCCCGCGAATCGCTCACCAACTGGCGAACCTTGCCTACCGGGATGCCCTGCGCGCTGGTTACCGGCATACCCGGGGCAATGGCGATGGCGCCTTCGCCTGCTGCGGCTCCGCTACCCGCTGCTGCCAACATGCCCTGCGGGAATGAAGCCTCGCCAGCTCCCCCAGCCGTTCCATTGCCGCTGCCGGTGGCAGTGAGGTCACTTGTCTGCGAAGCGGCACCGCTGGCAGCCGTTTGCGCCTTGTGCACTGCGGGGGTCGCCAACTGGCGGACCCGAGTCACGCCAGACCGCGTCTGAGCAACGCCTTGTCCGGCCAACGCGCCAACCGCATCGGTGCCGACAAGTTGCGCCTGCGCGTTACCCGAGCCCGATGCGCGTCCGCTGCCCGTCGCCGAACTGGCAGCATTGCCATGCGGCGTGGAGAGGACTTGGTCGGCAGTGGTCGTGACGCTTGTATCGAGCGAACGGTCAAGCGACACCTCGCCTGAGCGGCGGTCGACATTCTGGCTGCCGCGTGTGCGGGTTTCACCGCGCAGCGTTCCGCGCGTGGTCGATCGGAGTGACCCGGTCGCGCTTTGCGTGATCGAACCGGTCGTGCCGGTGACTTGGCCCAGACCCGAGCCCGAAAGCAGCTGTGCCTGCGCCTGCGGCGCTGCGGCCAGGGCAGTGAGTGCGGCTGCTGCAAGAAGATGCTTTTTCATCATATGGTCCTTTCGTCTGCAGGCGGAGGGGGATCGGTGCCTGCTTCGAAAGGAGAACGGATTGGCCGCGTGGCTTAATCCATGCGAGGGAGAATTTTTCAGCGGCCCGTGCACGACCCGCAGAGAAGTCCGCGTCCGAACACCGGATCGGCGCCCTTGCTCCCGAGGTCCTCCGCCTCTCGGTCGAGCGCGCTTCGCCAGTTGTCACCGCTATGCAGCGCGCGCGCCAGCCGCGCGGCAACCAGCGGAGCGGCGAACGAGGTGCCGCGCACGCGGATGCGTTTGCCCTTGGCATCGATCGCGCGAATATCCGCGCCCGGTGCAGCATAATCGAGATGCAGCGCGCGGCCCGCCTCGATCAGCGCACGGCGCTTGCCATCTACTGCAGTCACCGCGACTACGCCTTCGTAGCTGGCGGGGTAGGCGGGTGGCGCAGCGGGCCCGTCATTGCCAACCGCCGCAACCACGATCACGCCGCGGCGGCGCGCCGAGGCAATCGCGCGTTCGAGGAGCGGGTTTCGCGGCCCGACCAGACTGATCGTCACCACGCGGCTCCCTTCGCCGACCAGCCAGCCGAGCCCGCGGGCAATGGCGAGCGCATTCCCGCCCGCCTTGTCGGTCCCATAGACATCGGCAACGCGGATCGGCCCGGCGTGTTCGGAGGCGAGAAGCGAGGCGACCGCACTTCCGTGATTGCTCGGATAGGGTGCGCCTTCGGCAAAACCGCGGATCGCCGCGACGCGGACCGATTTCCCGGGGGCGCCGTCGATCATGCCGACCGCAACGCTGGCGCCTGCGCCGCTCGACGCAGCGCTCATCAGGCCAAGCGGAACCGCATCGCCTGCGAGAAAATGCAGATTGTCGGGCGCGAAGATCGCGTCGGGCACCAAATCGGCCAAGTCTTTCTCGGCTTCGTCGAGGTCGCGACCGGACGGAATGCGCAGCCGTGTCACGCGCATCCCCAGTTCTTCCAATTCGATCGTTTCGATGATGCCGAACCCCGCACGTGACGCGGCCAGCAACGCGTCCGTCTGCGCATCGACCAGCAGTAACTCGCCCCGCCGTGCGGGCGCGCCGCGCGCATCGCGTTCGATTGTCGCGCGATTGCTGCGCACCAGCCGGTCGATCCGCTGCACCCGGTTGCGCGCCAGTTCGCGCGCATCCTGCGCGGTGCGATCGAGCGTGTTTCCAGCCAGCTCGCCTACCTGCCCCAGCACCTCGCCAACGCGCGGTACTGCTACGCCGGGCACCGCGACCTGCGCCGCAAGCGGCGCGGCAATGATGGCAAGGAGCAGGGAAATCAGGGAAAATCTGGCCATTGGTTGCCTTCTGTGTCGTAAATCGCATTAAGCATGGATGAAACGGGCCATGCCGTCCGTTTAATCCACGGAAGGCAGATGACGCTGAATCCATCGTTCGAGCAGGACTTGCTGGCCTTGTTGCCCCGGCTGCGCCGTTTCGCAGTCGGGCTCTGCGGCAATCCGGCCGACGGTGACGACCTCTGCCAGATGAGTCTCGAGCGCGCGCTCGCCAACCGCGACAAGTGGCGGGAAGGGACGCGGCTCGACAGTTGGATGTATCGGATCATGCGCAATCTGTGGATCGACGAGGGCCGCGCGACGACGCGCCGGCGCGAGACATTCGTCGCCGAAGACGCGGGCTTCGCGGTCGGCGGCGATGGAGCACAGGAATCTGCGGTGGAGCTGTCGATGGTCGATCGCGCGATGCAGCAATTGCCTGCGGACCAGCGCGAGGCGGTGCTGTTGGTGATGGTCGAAGGCTATGGCTATCGCGAGGCCGCCGGGATCGTCGGCTGCCCGGTCGGTACGCTCAATTCGCGGCTGGTGCGCGGGCGCGACGCGCTGCTTACGATACTCGGAGAAAACGCATGACCATCACGCGCGAGGAACTTGCCGCCTTTGCCGACGGCGAACTGCCGCCCAAGCGCGCGTCCGAAGTCGCCGCTGCGGTCGAGGGCGATCCCGAGCTGGCGCACCAATTGGCCACGCACCAGGCGCTCAAGAGCCGGCTGGCAGGCCATTTCGCGCCGCTCGCCGAAGAGCCCGTTCCCGAGCGCCTCTCGGACATGCTGGCGCAAAAGACCGCGCCGGTGGCGGATATGGGCGCCGCGCGCGAACGACGCCAGGCTCGACGCACGCTTCCGCGGTGGAGCTGGGTGGTCGGTCCGGCGCTAGCCGCGTCGCTGGCGCTGGCCGTATTCCTGCCGCGCGGCGAAGCGCCCGACGGCTATGCGGGCGCGCAGCTTGCGGGCGTGCTCGATACCCGGCTCGTGGCCGAGCAGGGCGCCGATGAAGACACGCGCATATTGCTGAGTTTCCGCGATGCCGATGGCGAATTTTGCCGCGCCTTCACGGCGGAGGCGGGCAGCGGGATCGCGTGCCGCGATGCGCGGGGCTGGAAGCTGGAGGCGCTGGGCGAGGGCGCTACCGGTGCGCAGACCGAATACCGCACGGCCGGAGGCGGTACGACAGAGATCCTCGTGCAGGCGCAGCAGATGGCGGATGGCGCGGCACTCGACGCCGAGGCCGAGGCCGCCGCGCGTGCTGCTGGCTGGCAGTAGCCGCCGACGCGGAGCTGCCTCGCCGCTACTCGATTCGAGATAAAAAAGGACCGGCGCTCTGAGCACCGGTCCTTCGAGGAGGGCGACCGTCCGGGTGGCTTGGGACGGGTGCGGTCGCCGTTGGCTGCGGCTGGTCAGTCGACCAGGTAGACGGTGCCCTGGCGATAGCCCCGCTTTGCCATGTCGTGGATGTAATCCTTGCGCTCGTGCCCGATCTCATGGGCATATTCGGACCATGCATCGCGGCGGTCTTCGACGTCGCTGGCGCGGCGCAGATCGCTGGTGAGTTCCTTCTGCGCCTCGGTGATGTCGATGCGATAATCGAACCACAGGCTGTTCTCGATCCCCGCAATGGGAGTGGTGAAAATCAGCCGTTCCTCGGCGCGGGCGATCTGTTCTTCGTACAGCGCGGGCAGCGCCGCCTGCGCGGTACCGGCGAGGCCGAGGGCGAGCAGCGGGAGGATGGTGTTGGTCTTCATCGGGTCTTCTCCTTCATGCCGGAGCCGGCACGCGCCGGCTGGTCGAAGGGGAAACGGATCCGCGCATGCGCTTAATCCACGCAGCGCCAAAAATTTCATCCGCGCATGCCAAACGCCCCGCAGGGCGGTGGTCTGTCAGACGGATTATGAAGGGAAACCACTGGTCGGGATGACTGGATTCGAACCAGCGACCCCCACACCCCCAGTATGGTGCGCTACCAGGCTGCGCTACATCCCGAAACCAGTGGAGGCGGCCCTATAGGGCGGGTGTTTGTGCATGGCAAGCGGAGTTCGCAGGCATTTCGTTGCCCCGGCATCGCAATGCTGCTAACCGCGCCGCACTTTCGCAAGAAGGATTGCGCAGACCGCTTGAACCGGCCGCGCGTATCGCCCAATTGCGGACCCGACCGATACGCAAATTTCCGACAGGTATTCCTCCGATGATCGATTTTCTCGCCGCCGCCGGAAGCGCCGCAGCTGGGCCGCCCGCATGGACCGGCTGGGTACTGCCGCTGGGCATGCTGCTGATCCTGTGGTTCCTCATCCTGCGCCCGCAGATGCGCCAGCAGAAACAGCACCGCGAACGCGTCGCCGGGCTCGGCAAGGGTGACGAAGTCGTCACGGCCGGTGGCCTCGTCGGCAAGATCACCAAGGTGGACGAGCACTTCGTCCATGTCGAACTTGCCAAGGGCATGACCGTCAAGGCGGTGCGCAATACGATCGGCGAAGTGCTGTCGTCGCGCAATACCCCCGCCGCAAACGACTAGGACGCGCCCCCTCCATGCTCGATTTCCCTACCTGGCGTAAGGTCTGGCTCTGGCTGATTACCGGCCTGTGCATCGCCGCCGCGCTGCCTTCGTTGCTGTCGGCCACCAGTGTTCGCTGGCCCGACGTGCTGCCCGACCCGATGGTCAACCTCGGTCTCGACCTTGCCGGCGGCAGCCACATCCTGCTCGAGGCCGACGCCGCGCAGGTCGCGACGCAGCGGCTCGAGAACATGGAAGAGAACGTGCGCAACACCATGCGCCGCGCCGAACCGCGGATCCGCATCGGTGACGTTTCGACCCGTGATGGACGGCTCAGCTTCATGCTCGACGATCCGGGGCAGGTCGACCGTGCGCGCGAATTGCTGCTGCCGTCGATCAACGGCACCGGTCTGGTTCGAGAATGGGATCTGGCGGTCGAGGACGGCAATCGCATGATCCTCACCCCCACCTCCGAGGGGATCGACCAGGCGGTCGGCGATGCAATGGAAAGCGCGACCGAAGTCGTGCGCAAGCGTATCGACGAACTCGGCACACGCGAACCGACGATCATCCGTCAGGGCGATACGCGCATCGTGGTGCAGGTCCCCGGCCTGCAGGATCCCGACCAGCTCAAGGCGCTGCTGGGCCAGACAGCCAAGCTCGAATTCAAGCTTGTCGACCAGAATGCCTTGCCCAGCGACGTGCAGCAGGGCCTCGCCCCTCCGGGCTCCGAAATCTTTGCCTATGCGGATACGTCCGCCTTTGCCGGATCCTCGCTCGCAGTACGCCGCCTCGGTGGTATCCGCGGCGACAATCTGACCGGCGCGCAGCAGAGCTTCGATCCGCAGACCAACGAACCGGTGGTCAATATCCAGTTCGACAGCGATGGCGGACGCCGTTTCGCCAAGCTGACGACCGAGAATGTCGGCAAGCCCTTTGCGATCATCCTCGACGATACGGTGCTGTCGGCGCCCAATATCAACGAGCCGATCCGTGGCGGCACCGCGCAGATATCGGGCGGTTTCTCGGTCGAGACGGCGAACCAGCTGGCGATTTCGCTGCGCTCGGGCGCGCTGCCGGTCGATCTCGCAGTGATCGAGGAACGCACCGTCGGCCCCGATCTCGGCGCCGACTCGATCAAGCGCGGCATGCTCGCCATGCTGGTCGGTTCGCTGCTGGTCATCGCGTTGATGATCGCCAGCTATGGCCGCTTCGGTGTCTATGCGACGGTCGCGCTGGTCATCAACGTGGCGATGCTGCTGGGTATCATGGCCGCGCTCAATACCACGCTGACCTTGCCCGGTATTGCCGGTTTCGTGCTGACCATCGGCGCGGCGGTGGATGCCAACGTGCTGATCAACGAGCGTATCCGCGAGGAACGCAAGCGCGGCCGGCGCGTGATCGCCGCGGTCGAGAACGGCTACAAGGAAGCGAGCCGCGCGATCTACGACGCGAACGTCACCAATTTCATCGCCGGCGTGCTGCTGTTCCTGTTCGGATCGGGCCCCATCCGCGGTTTCGCGGTGGTGCTGATCATCGGCCTGTTCACCAGCGTCTTCACTGCCGTCACGCTGACCCGCATGTGGGTTGCCGACTGGCTGCGCAAATCCAAGCCCAAAGACATCGTGCTGTAAGGAGGGCGACGATATGAAACTGCTCAAGCTCGTCCCCGACGACACCAACATCAAGTTCCTCCGCTGGCGTATTCCGTTCTTCGCCATCAGCATCCTGCTGATCGCCGCAAGCTGGGCGCTGGTCTTCACCAAGGGGCTCAATTACGGCGTCGACTTCGCCGGCGGCCTCGAAGTGCGCGCGACCTTCACCCAGAGCGTCGAAGCCCCGGTGGGCGAGTTGCGCGAAAAGGTCGCCACGCTCGGCTATGGCGATCCGGTGGTCCAGCGCTTCGGCGAGGACAACCAGGTCTCGATCCGCGTCCGCCTGCCTGACGACGTATCCGCCGACAAGGAAGCCGCGCAGGCCGCCGCGAACGATATCGTCGAGACGCTGCAGTCCGATTACGAGGATTTCCGGCTCGACGGGAATGACAATGTCTCGGGCAAGGTTTCGGGTGAATTCCGCCAGACCGCGCTTTATGCACTGCTCGCGGCGATGGCGGCGATCGCGCTTTACATCTGGGTTCGCTTCGAATGGCAGTTTGGGGTGGGCGCGCTGTTCGCGCTGTTCCACGATGTCAGCCTGACGCTGGGGATGTTCTCGCTATTCCAGATGGAATTCAGCCTGCAGATCATTGCGGCGATCCTCGCGATCATCGGCTATTCGCTCAACGATACCATCGTGGTCTACGACCGTATCCGCGAGAATTTGAAGAAGTTCCGCAAGATGGAACTGCCCGCGCTGCTCGACCTGTCGGTGAACGAAACGCTCGCCCGGACGGTGATGACCTCGGTGACGCTGTTGGTCGCATTGCTGCCGCTGCTGCTGTTTGGTCCCGCCAGCCTGTTCGGCATGGTCGCCGGGATCACGCTGGGCCTGTTCGTGGGTACCTACAGCTCGGTCTATATGGCCGCGCCGATCCTCGTCTGGCTGGGCGTCACCAGCGACAGTTTCGTCCCGACCGAAACCGTCGCCGACCAGCAGGAAAAGAAGGCGCGCGGCCTGGTCTAGGCAATCGCGTCGTAATGGGTGGCGAGCGCCGCGGCGTTCTCTACCCAGCTGAATTTCTCGACCGTCGCCGCCACCGTCTCGGGTGAGCGGGGACGGCGGATCACCAGGTCGATCCCCTCGCGAATGGCGCGGCAGTTGCGCGCGACGATCACCCCGGCTTCGGGCGCGGTTACCACTTCGCGTGCGCCGCCCGCATCGGTGATGACGATCGGCGTCCCGCAAGCCAGCGCCTCGATCCAGGCATTGGCAAGACCCTCGCTGGCCGAGGGCAATACCAGGGCATCCGCAGCCGACAGGATCGGCGGCAGCATCGTCGGGGCGAGGCTGCCGAGAAAATGGACCCGCTCGGCCACGCCGACTTCTTTCGCCAGCGCGCGCAGGCTCGCTTCGTCTTCGCCCTTGCCGATCAATAGCAGTCGGGCCCGCGGCAGATCGGCCAGTGCCTTGATCACCAGCGCCTGGCCCTTGCGTTCGATCAACGCGCCGACACTCACCAGCAGGCGATCGTTGCTGGATATGGGAATGGAGAATGTCTCGCCCAGCCGCGTGCGCAGGCCGACATGGTCCATTGGCCGGAACAGGTCGCGGTCGAGCCCGGTGTAGTGCACCGCGATTTTCTCGCGCTCCATCCCCAGCGTCGCCATGTCATCGGCCAGCGCTGCGCATACCGCCAGCACACCCGCCGCCTCGCGCGCGGTTTCGAGCAATGCGTCGCGACCATAGGCGCGCGCGCCCCAGTAATGAATGTCGGCCCCGCGTGCCTTGACCGAGAAGGGCAGGCCCAGTTCACGCGCGATCATCATCGCCGCGGGCCCGTCGGGATAGAAGAATTGCGCATCGACGAGGTCGAACGGGTGTTCCGCATGCAGGCGGCGGGCGAGCGGGAGGACGGTCTTGGCGATCAGCCCGGGATTGAGCCTGCCACCGATCTTGGGGAGCAGGCGGAAAGTGGGGCGATGGATATCCATCCCGAATTCGCGGCCATCCCCGGCAGCACTCGCCAATGCGCGGTAGCGCCCGAACGCGAGCGGCGGGAGGCCGATCGGATTGATGACCGTGACGTCCCAATGCGTATCGCGCTGCAACGCCTCGAGCGATTTGGCCACGAAGATGCCGAAGCGCGGATTGGCGGCATTGGGAAACAGTGTCGCCAGCGACAACACGCGGCGGGTCTTCGCGGTACTCACAGCCGGCGCACCAGCATTTCCGCCACCGCGATCCAGGCGGGACTGTCCACCACCTGCTGCTTCTCGCCATGACCGGGAGGGAGCAGGCCGACCATCTTGCCCTGCCGGTCGATCAGCCGTCCAAAGGCGAAGCGCCCGCCCTTTTTCGGGACCAGCACATCGCGATTGATCGCGCGTGACGCTTCTTCCGGATTAAGCTGGCGCAGCCATAGCTGGTCGCCAGGACGGTATTCTCCATGCGGATAGGCGATATCGAGCACCATTAGCGAGCCGTCGCCGCCTAGATCGGTGGCGAGGATGGCATCCTGCGGTGTAGCGAGCGCTTCGGGTCCGGCCTTCGCCAGCGTGGCGACGACTTGCGGGTGACCGGCCTTTTCGCTGCGCACGAGCATTTCGGGGTCGACCTCGAGCGCGGCGGCGATCCGCTCCATCCATTTGAGCGAGAGATTGCGCATCCCGGTTTCGAGCCGTCCAACGGTCTGCGGGGTGGTTGGCGGCGTGCAGGCCTCGGCGAGGTCGGCCAGCGTCAGGCCCTTCTGCTTGCGAATGTCGCGGATCCGGTTGATCACTTGGCTGCCCCACAGATAACCGATTTGGTTTTTCCCGTTTCCTACAGGAACCGTCGCGGCGCAAGGGTAAACTCGTCGAAAACACCGAACCCATTGGATTAGGGGAGACTGCCATGCGCCGCACACTCGTCGAACGCGAACTGACGGAGGAAGGCCCGCGCCGGGGCGCCGCCGCGCATGGCCAGCGGCGCAGTGTGACGGTCAATCTTGCCGAAAGCCCGCTCAGCTGGCTGTATTCGCGCGGGCATCTGACTGACCGGCAGTTCGATGCCGGCGAACGGCTGCGCGCCGATTACGAGCGCGCGCAGATCGCCCCATCGACCACGATGCGCTGGGACCCGGTGCGGGTCGATGGCGGCGCGGCGGACCACGGCCTCTCCCCGTCGGAGCGTCAGCTTGCGGCCAAGGAGCGCTTCCACGGTGCGATGCGCGAGGCAGGGCCGGGACTGAACGATATCCTGTGGCGTGTCGTCTGTGCGGGCGAGGGGTTGCCGGGGGCGGAGCAGGCGCTCGAATGGCCCGCGCGCAGCGGCAAGTTGGTGCTCAAACTCGCGCTCGACCGGGTGGCGGTTTTCTACCGGATCGGCTGAGACGGGATATTTTGCGCAGGACAGTGGTCCATGTGGTCCATGTCGTTGGACGCGAACCGGCCCGGTCCTACACGCGCTGCGCAACCGTCTCGCGCAAGATGGGCAGCACTTCGGCTTCGAACCACGGGTGCTGGCGCATCCAGATGGTCGAACGCCAGGCGGGGTGGGGCAGGGGGATGAAATGCGGCAGGTAATCGCGGAACTGGCGGACCCGGTCGGTCATCGACAGCGTACGCGGCGCGGGGAGGTACTGCGCCTGCGCATAGGTGCCGACCAGCAGCGTCAGCCGGTCTTCGGGAAGTACGTCGAGCACGCGTTCGTGCCATTGCGCGGCGCATTCGCGGCGCGGCGGCTTGTCACCCCCGCTGGCCTTGCCGGGATAGCAGAACCCCATCGGGACCAGCGCGACACGAGCGGGATCGTACATTTGGTCCTTGGTCAGTCCGGTCCATTCGCGCAGGCGGTCGCCGCTGGCATCGTCCCACGGAATGCCGCTTTCATGGACCTTCGATCCGGGCGCCTGGCCGATGATCAGCAACCGCGCGGTTGCCGAGAAGCTGGCCACGGGGCGCACGCCGTGCGGCAAGTGGTCGGCGCAGAGGCGACAGGCCGCGATCTCGGCCTCGAGGCTCACCCTTCGACCGCCTCCGCCAGCATCAGCCAGCGCTCTTCCGCCGCATCCTTCTCGGTGCGGGCGTTCTCGAGCCCCTTGGAGATATTGGCGAAGCGCTGCGGATCGGCGGTGTAGAGTTCGGGATCGGACAGGATCGCCTCGCCCTTGGCAATCGCGATTTCGAGCTCCTCGATGCGCGTTGGCAGCAGTTCGAAGTCGCGCTGGTCCTTGTACGAGAGCTTGGTCGACTTTGCGGGTGGCGGTGGCGCGGCCGCGGGTTTGACCGCCTGCTTCTCCACTTTGGGTTTGCCCGCGATCGGCTGGCGGCGCTTGCGCTCCCAGTCCTCGTAGCCGCCCGCGACCACATCGACCTTGCCGGTCCCGTCGAGGCCGAGCGTGATCGTGACGGTCCGGTCGAGGAAGTCGCGGTCATGGCTGACGATCAGCACCGTGCCTTCGTAATCGGCGATGACTTCCTGCAGCAGGTCGAGCGTTTCGAGATCGAGGTCGTTGGTCGGTTCGTCGAGGACGAGCAGGTTCGACGCCTTGGCGAATTCGCGCGCCAGCAGCAGCCGGCTGCGTTCGCCACCCGACAGTACGCTGACCTTCATGTCGACGATCTTGGGATCAAACAGGAAGTCCTTGAGATAGGCCTGCACATGCTTGCGATTGCCGCGCACGTCGATCCAGTCGCCGCCTTCGGCGAGCACGTGGCGCACGGTCTTGTCGGCGGTGAGCAGCTGGCGTTGCTGGTCGATCATCACCCCGGTGAGCGTCTTGGCGATGTCGATCTTGCCGCTGTCGGGTGCGAGTTCGCCGGTGAGCATCTTGAGCAGCGTCGTCTTGCCCGCGCCATTGGCGCCGACGATGCCGATGCGGTCGCCGCGCTGGATGCGCAGCGAGAACGGCTTGATGATGGTCCGGCCGCCATAGGCCTTGGTAATGTTCTCGGCCGCGATCACCGACTTGGACTTGAAGTCCTCCTCGGTCGCCAGCTTGAGCTTGGCGGTCCCCGCGGCGTCGATCATCGAGGCGCGTTGCGCGCGCATCTGGCCCAGCTTCTCGAGCCGGCCCTGGTTACGCTTGCGCCGCGCGGTTACCCCGCGTTCGAGCCAGTGCGCCTCGAGCTTGAGCTTGGCATCGAGCTTCTCCGCTGCGCGGGCTTCCTCGGCATAGACCTGCTCTTCCCACGCTTCGTAACCGCCGAAGCCCACTTCCTTGCGGCGCAGGCTTCCGCGGTCGAGCCACAGTGTCGAGCGGGTCAGTCGCTTGAGGAACGTCCGGTCATGGCTGATGACGAGGAAGGCGCCCTTGTAGCGTTCGAGCCAGCTTTCGAGCCAGTCGATCGCGCCAAGGTCGAGATGGTTGGTCGGCTCGTCCATCAGCAGCAGGTCGGGGTCCTGGGCCAGCGCCCGCGCGATCGCCGCGCGGCGTTTCTCGCCCCCGCTCGCGCCCCTGGTTTCGCGCGCCATGTCGATGCCGAGCTGTCCGGCAATCGCGTCGATCTCGTGCTCCTCGGGCGCAAGGTCGCCTGCCAGCGCCCATTCCATCAGTGTGGCATGGCCCGATAGGTCCGGGTCCTGCTCGAGCACGACGATCCGCATGCCGGGCTTGGTCTTGCGGATGCCGGCGTCGGTTTCGACCTGCCCGTCGATCATGCGGAACAGCGTGGTCTTGCCCACACCGTTGCGCCCGATCAGCGCGATGCGGTCGCGCGGGCCGACATGCAGGTCGAGCGGTTCGTGATCGGGGCCGCCGAACAGCCATTTGCCGCCCTGCTGCAGGGCAATGCCTTCGAGGCTGAGAATGGGTGGTTGCGCCATGAAGCGCGCGAGGTAGGCGCGCGGACGCCGCTCCGCAAGACGCTAGCGCGCTGCCTCCTGCTCGGCGACCATCCGCGCGACGTCGGCGAGCAATTGCGGCGCGTCGTAAACGATCCCGTCCTTGATGGTCCAGCGCACCCCGCCGACCTGCTCGATTGCCCCGGTCTCGCGATTGAGCCGCGTATGGCCGGTGCCATAGAGCACCTTGAGATTGGCCAGCGGGTTCTCGGGCACGATCACCAGGTCGGCCAGCTGTCCCACTGCAATCCGGCCCATCGGCGGCTCCTCGCCCTGCGGCTCGTACAGTTCGCGCGCCCCGTCGAGAGTGGCCGCGCGAATGACGGCAAGCGGCGAAAGTCCTGCCTCGCGCAGCATTTCCAGCTCGCCGATATAGGCGAAGCCCCATGTCTGGTAGATATAGCCCGGGTCGGAACCCGCAGTGACGCGCCCGCCGCGATCGTGAAAATCCTTCGTCAGCGCGAACCACTTGGCGTAGAAATTCCGCCAGGCGACCTCGTCCTCGCTGGTCCAGTCCTTGTAATAGCTCCCATGATTGGTTGCGTTGGGCGCGTAGAAATCCATCAGCGAGGGCAACGTATATTGAGCATGCCAATCCAAGCCGCGCGCACGCATCACGTCGCGGCTGGCGGCGTAGATGTTGAAGGTCGGGCTCAGCGTAACGCCGTTCTCGATCAGCAGGTCGACGTAATCGTCCCACATCTCGCTACCCGGCTCGACGGCCTGCGGGGCGAGCCGGGCTACCCAGGCGAACCGCGATTGCTCGTCGAAGTAGTTGTAGTCCTCGGGGTAATAGGGGAGCGCGCCGTCCTTCAGCAGGCTTTCGAAATGGCCATAGAAATGCGTGACGTCGTCGAGCCCGAGTTCAACCGCCTTGCGCGCGTTGACCTCGGCCGCCCCGGTTTGCGCGAGATGCGCGACGGTGCCCATCTGCTGCTTCTCCGCCTCGTCGAAGGCAGCCGCGAAGACTTCCGGCGAATAGCCGTTGAAGAATTTGACGCCCCAATAGCCCTGCGCCTTGGCCCAGCGGACCCATTCGCGCGCACCGGCAGGGGTGTCGGGGGTTCCGCGCGACCATTTGTCGCCAAAGACGGCGTAGGGGATCAGCCGCGGCGCGGTGATGGTATTCGCGGCGCTGCGGCGCGCGTCGGACAGGTCGGGGGTATCCGGGCCGAAGTAGAAGCTCACCCCGCGCACCGTGGTCACCCCATGCGCGAGCCACAGCTTGTAGCCATAGGATGGCTGCGGCGCCTTCGACGCATCGCCATTATGGCCATGCACATCGACGAAGCCGGGCAGGACATACATGCCTTGCGCATCGACCACGCGCTGCGCGGATTGCGCCTCATCAGCCGGAGCACCGCCGGGATAGAGCGCAGCGATGCGATTGCCTTCGACCATGATGTCGATCGGTCCGGCGGGCGGGGCACCGCTGCCCTCGATTACGGTGGCGCCGCGGATCAGCAGCTTGCCAAAGGGCCCTTCGCCCTCGTCGGCGGTGCGCGCCGGGACCGGTTCCATCTGCGCGGCCAACGGGATCGTCACCATCATGGCCGCAGCGGCCAGCGCGTATTTCCAGGCTTTCATGCATTCCCTCTCGATTGGCGCTATGGCTAGCGGTAAGCGCTGGCCGAGAAAAGCGGGAACCCATCCGTTCAGCAAGCCGTAAAGCTGCAAAGCCGATATTCCGCTCGACAAATGAGGAGCAAGCCCATGATCCGTTTCGCTATTCCCGCGCTGGCCATTGCCGCCACCGCTTCGCAGGTACAGGCCGCACAAGTCCAGATCGCCAGCCAGGGGCCGGTGGTCGAACTGTCTGTGAGCGAGACCGTCGATGCCAAGCCCGATATCGTCGACATCAGCGCGGGCGTAACCAGCCAGGCACGCACCGCAGTCGAGGCTATGCAGATCAATGCGCGCGAAATGACCGCGGTGATCGATCGCATCAAAGCGCTTGGTATCGATGAAGACGATATCCAGACGACCGGAATCAATCTCGGCGCGCAATATGACTACGACCAGTCGACCCGCAAGCAGGTGTTCCGCGGCTATCAGGCTTCCAATCGCGTGAGCGTGACCTTGCGCGACGTGAAGCGGGCGGGTGAGGTGCTCGACGCGCTGGTCGCTGCCGGTGCGACCGATATCGGCGGACCGCGTTTCTCGCTCGATGATGACAGCCCCGCGCGCGCACAGGCCCGCAAGGCGGCCTTCGACAAGGCGAGGGCGCAGGCCGAGGAATATGCGCAATGGTCGGGTTTTGGCGGCGTAAGGCTGCTCGAAGTCAGCGAATCCGTAGCTTCGAGCGGACCGATGCCCTTTGCCGAATCGGATGCGCGCCAGGCGATCAAGGTCTCGGCTGCACCGACGCCGGTCGAGCCGGGCCTGGTGGGCACGATGGTTTCGCTGACCGTCAAGTTCGAGATGACCCGTTAGGCTGCATGAACGCCACCACGGATATTCAGTCCTTGTTCAATGCCCCGAGGCTAGGCAGGATCGCATCATGAAGCGCATTTTCGCCTCTTTCCTCGCCTTGGGGCTCGTCGCGAGCCCCATCATGGCTGCGCCCGCGTTTGCCCAGCCGCGTTCCGAACAGGGCGAGGCGCGGCGCGAAATGAGTGCGGGCAATATCCTGCAGTTACGCGATATCGAGGCACGTATCCTGCCCACTATGCGCGGGGCGGAATATCTTGGCCCGGCGTACGATTCGACCGCGATGGCCTACCGCCTGAAGTTCATCAAGGAAGGCCGCGTGATGTATGTCGATGTCGATGCGCGCACCGGCAAGGTACTCCGGCGCAGTCGCTGATTTGCCCCGGCGAAACTCCGTTCAGGTTGACGCGTTCATCTACATGAACGAAACGCGCTCCAAACAATCCGAGGACGGACATTTATGCGGATCCTGATCGTCGAGGATGAGCCCACCCTGGGCCAGCAACTCAAGTCGACGCTCGAGCAGAACGGCTATGCGGTGGATTTGTCCACCGATGGCGAAGACGGCCATTTTCTGGGCAGCACCGAGGATTACGACGCAGTGATTCTCGATCTCGGCCTGCCCGAGATCGACGGGCTGACCGTTCTCGGCATGTGGCGCAAGGAAGGCCGCAAGTTCCCCGTCCTGGTCCTGACCGCGCGCGACAGTTGGTCGGACAAGGTCGCGGGCCTCGATGCAGGCGCGGACGATTACCTCGCTAAGCCGTTCCAGACCGAAGAACTGATCGCCCGCCTGCGCGCACTGATCCGCCGCGCTTCGGGCAATACGTCGAGCGAACTGACCGCCGGCAATGTCCGGCTGGACACGCGCTCGGGCCGCGTCACGCTCAAGGGTGAACCGGTCAAGCTGACCGCGCAGGAATACAAGCTGCTCAGCTATCTGATGCACCACAAGGGCAAGGTGGTCAGCCGCACCGAGCTGATCGAGCATATTTACGATCAGGATTTCGACCGCGATTCGAACACGATCGAGGTCTTCGTCACGCGCATCCGCAAGAAGCTGGGTGCCGAAGTAATCACGACGATCCGTGGACTCGGATATAGTCTCGACGACCCCGCCGACCAGCCGCGCGCCTGACGCTGCGCCCGGCACGGTGCTGAAGGTCGGGAAACCCCCGCCGCCAGACCCTGCTGCCGACAGCCCGGTGACCCTCGCCGCACCGCCCGCGAAGCGCAGCCTTGCGCGGCGCATGATGGCGATCGCCGCGCTATGGATCGGCGTGCTCCTGCTCGGCGGCGGATTTGCGCTCGATCGCACGCTGGTGCGGCTGGTCGAGGACAATTTCGATGAACAGCTCGAATACGTCCAGACTGCTCTGATTACCTCGGCCGAGATCGACAGCTTCGGCGATGTGCAGCTCTACCGCTCGCTTGGCGATCAACGGTTTCTCGAACCCAATAGCGGCGTCTACTGGCAGATCACCGGCGAGGGACATCAGCCGTTTCCAAGCCGTAGCCTGTGGGATCGCAGCCTGACGGTCGAAGGCGATCACATCGACAATGAGCCGCATTTCTACAACTCGAACCAGTTCGAGAACGAACCCCTGCGGATCGTCGAACGGACCGTGATCCTGCCCGATAGCGACACGCGCTGGACCTTCGCGGTTGCCTCCGCCCGCGACGAACTCGATTACCAGATCACGCGGATCCGCTCGATCCTGGTCTGGAGTTTTGCCGCCCTGGCGCTAGGCCTTCTGGCGATGGCGATGCTGCAAAGTTGGTACGGCCTTTCGCCGCTGCGGCGCGTGCGCAACGCAATCCAGGCCATGCGCACCCACGGCACCAACCGGATCACCGACCCGCTCCCGCTCGAGGTCGAACCGCTGGTCGATGAAATCAACGCGCTGCTCGCACATACCGAACAGCAGGCCGAGGAAGCGCGGATGCATGCGGGTAATCTGGCGCATGCGCTCAAGACCCCGCTAACGGTGCTTACCAATGCGGCCACCGCGCACGATCCGCGGCTGTCCGACCTCGTCTGCCGCGAAACCAAGACCATGCAGCGTCATGTCGAACATCACCTGGCGCGCGCCCGCGCGGTGGGCCGCCGCGCCAGCGGCCATGCGCGCGCCGAGGTCTGGCCGAGCGCCGAAAGCGTTCTGCGCGCGGTTACCCGTATTTACGAAGAAACCCGCTTCGACCTCGACGGGAATCGCGATGCCGTGGTCTCGATGGAACGGCAGGATCTCGATGAAATCCTCGGCAATCTGATCGAGAATGCCGCCAAATACGGCGGGGGCAGCGTATTCGTCACGATCGATGCCGATCCGGCAGCCAGCCGCTGCATCATCTGGATCGAGGATGACGGTATCGGTATCCCCGAAAGCGAACGGCCGCGTATCTTCGACCGCGGTGCACGGCTCGACACGGGCAAGCCCGGAACCGGACTCGGCCTCGCCATCGTGCGCGATGTGGTCGAGATATACGGCGGCTCGGTCGAACTGGGCGAGAGCGAGGATCTGGGCGGCCTGCTGGTCAAGCTCACCCTGCCGCGCAGCGCGCTGTAAACAGGGTCTAGCGCCGCGCCGCGCGTTCGTGGTGGCGGATCACTTCGTCGATAATAAAGCGCAGGAATTTCTCGCTGAACTCGGGGTCTAGCTCGCTGTCTTCGGCCAACCGCCGAAGCCGCATGATCTGTTCTTGCTCGCGCGCCGGATCGGCGGGGGGCAGCGTGACCTTGGCCTTGTATTCGCCCACCGCCTGCGTGATCCGGAAACGCTCGGCGAGCATATGGATGAGCGCGGCATCGATATTGTCGATGCTTTTGCGAAAGCCGGCAAGGACGGCATCGGGCTGTGGGGCGTCGGACATTCGATCACGCTAACAGCAAATCCCGTCTTGCCAAGAAAGCTTGGGCAGACCATGGCCAAGCCGAAATGTCTGCCGACGTAATCCCCCTGAATCGCGCAGAGCCTGAGGGCTCGATCGAACCCATGCTGGCTCTCACCGCGCAGGGCATGAACCGGGTCAACCAGGTCATCCTCGATAGGATGCAAAGCGAAGTGCCGCTGATCCCGGCGCTTGCGGGGCATCTGATCGCGGGCGGGGGCAAGCGCCTGCGCCCGATGCTGACGCTCGCAGGGGCCGAACTGGTCGGCTACAGCGGCACACGCCAGCACAAGCTCGCCGCCGCGGTGGAGTTCATCCACACTGCCACGCTGCTGCACGACGATGTCGTTGACGGGTCCGACCTGCGCCGCGGCAAGGCGGCAGCCAATATCATCTATGGCAATCCCGCGACCGTGCTGGTCGGCGATTTTCTGTTCAGCCGCTCGTTCGAACTGATGACCGAGGACGGCAGCCTCAAGGTGCTCAAGATCCTCTCGGGCGCAAGCGCGATCATTGCCGAAGGCGAGGTCGACCAGCTCACCGCGCAGCGCAAGATCGACACAAGTGAGGAACGCTACCTCAATATCATCCGCGCCAAGACCGCAGCGCTGTTTGCCGCGGCCAGCCGGATTGCCGCGGTCATTGCCGAGTGCAGCGACGAACAGGAGCAGGCGCTCGACGAATACGGTCGCAATCTCGGCGTTGCATTCCAGCTGGTCGACGACGCGCTCGATTACGATTCGAACGCCGCCACCATGGGCAAGGATCGCGGCGACGATTTCCGCGAGGGCAAAATGACGCTGCCCGTCATCCTCGCCTATGCCCGCGGCAACGAGGAAGAGCGCGCCTTTTGGAAAGCGGCGATCGGCGGTTTCCGGACGAGCGACGATGACCTCGAACAGGCAATTGCACTGATCGATCGCCATAGCGCGGTCGACGATACCAAACTGCGCGCGCGGCACTTCGCCCAGCGGGCGATCGATGCGCTGTCGATCTTCCCTGACAGCACTGCTCGCCAAGCGATGACGCAGGCGGCGCTGTTCGCGGTAGCGCGCGGGTACTGATCCGTCCTAGGGCCGCTGGCGTGCCCGCATTGCCGATCCTCTCCGTAATTCCCGAATTGCTCGGCGCACTGCGTGAGCAGACTGGTGCCGTGCTGGTTGCGCCGCCCGGCGCGGGCAAGACCACCGCGGTCGCACCCGCGCTGCTCGACCAGGACTGGTGCAGCGGCACGATCATCCTGACTTCGCCGCGCCGGGTTGCCGCCCGCGCCGTGGCCGAGCGGATGGCCGAAACGCTGGGGGAGAAACCCGGCGAAACGATCGGCTATCTCAGCCGCCTCGACAGCAAGCGTTCGGCACGAACTCGCGTGCTCGTCGTGACCGAGGCCATTTTCGTAAACACGATCCTCGCCGATCCGGAATTGTCCGGCATATCGACAGTGCTGTTCGACGAAGCGCACGAACGTCATCTCGACAGCGATCTGGGGCTGGCGCTCGCGCTCGAAAGCCGCGCCGTGTTGCGCGAGAATTTGCGCGTGCTGGTCATGTCGGCGACCATCGACGGCAGCCGCTTTGCGCGCCTGCTGGGCGAAGAGGCACCGGTCATAAAAAGCGCTGGCCGGGCATATCCGCTGCGGATCGAATGGCTCGGCTCGTCGCCGCAGGTCGCGGTCGAGGACGCCATGACGCAGGCCATTGGCACCGCTTGGCGGCAGGAAGAGGGCGACATCCTCGCCTTCCTGCCTGGTGTCCGCGAGATCGAGCGAACACGCGAGCGGCTCGAAGCGCGGCTGCCCGCTGCGCTTCTCCTGCCGCTGCACGGACAGGTCGATCCGGCGGGCCAGCGCGCGGCCATCAAACGCGATCCCGGGGGGCGGCGCAGGATCGTACTCGCAACTGCGATCGCTGAAACTTCGCTGACGCTCGACGGTGTTTCGGTGGTGGTCGATGCGGGACTGTCGCGGAGGGCCGAATTCGACCGGGCCGCGGGGACGACGCATCTGGTAACGCATCGTGCCAGTCAGGCGGCGGCGGCGCAACGTGCCGGACGCGCAGCGCGGCAGGGGCCGGGCGTGGCTTACCGTTTGTGGGAGGAAGCGGGGCATGCCGGGCGGCCCGCCTATGATCCGCCCGAAATGGTTACGGCCGACCTTGCTCCGCTGGTGCTGGCGCTGGCGCAATGGGGCAGCGGCGATCCTGCGGACCTCGCATGGCTCGATCCACCCCCGGAAGCTTCGGTCGGCGCGGCGCGGCAAATGCTGGCGGCGCTGGACGCGCTGGATGAAACCGGCCGGATTACGCCGCGTGGCAGCAAGCTCGCGCAATTGCCGCTCGACCCGCAGGGTGCGGCGACCGTGCTGTTCGGGGCCGAGCATGGCGCAGCCGAACAGGCCGCGCGGCTGGCGCTGTTGCTGCAGGAACGCGGGCTGGGTGGTCGGGGTGAGGATCTGGAAGCGCGCCTCACGCGCTGGAATGCCGATCGCAGCCGCCGGGCCGATGCCAGTCGCAAGCTGGCTGGGCGATGGGCCAAGCGCGCCGCCGACCTTGCCGATCGGGTTTCGACCGGCAATGCGCCGCCGCCAGCGATCCTTCTGGCAGCAGGGCGGCCTGAATTCATTGCCAAGCGGCGCGATGCCAGCGGCGAACAGTGGCTCGCAGCAGGGGGCAGGGGCTTCGTCCTCGATCCGACTTCCCCGCTCGCCCGCGCGGCGTTCATGGTGGTGGGCGATGCGCAGGGGCAAGCCAAGGGCGCGCGGATAACCTCGGGTATTGCTCTGGAAGAAATCGAGCTGGAACGCTGGCTTCCTGACCGTATCGAGCGCCGACAGGTCCTGCGCTGGACGGGGGACCGGGTCGAGGCCTTGCTCGAACGCAGGCTCGGCGCGATCACGCTGGCGCGCGGTCCCGATCCCGCTCCCGATCCCAGCGCGATTGTGGATATGCTTGTGGACAAGGCTCTGGAAAACCCTGCGAAACTGCTCCCGCAAGCGCTGCTCGCCAGGGCCGGTTATGCAGGCGTCGAAAGCCTTTCGAGCGCGGGCCTTGCCGCCACCGCCGATGTGTGGCTGGCACCTTTGCTTAAGGGCAGGCGTGATCTGGCGGTGCCAAAGGGCAGGCTGGTCGACGTCGCGCTCGGGCAGATCGATTGGGACAGCCGCCAACGGCTCGATCGGCTGGCGCCTCGCGCTTTCACCTCGCCCGCGGGGACCACTCACGAGATCGACTACGTTGGCGATGACGCGCCGAGCGTAGAGGTGCGCGTGCAGGCGCTGTTCGGGCTGGAGCGCCATCCTATGGTCGGCAACACGCCGCTGCTGCTCAAGCTAACCAGCCCGGCGGGGCGACCGATCCAGTCGACACGCGATCTGCCCGGCTTCTGGCGGGGAAGCTGGGCCGAAGTGCGCAAGGAAATGAAGGGGCGCTATCCCAAACATCGCTGGCCCGAGGAACCCTGGACCGAAGCGCCAAGTTTGAAGACCAAGAACGCCTTCGACCGCTCGCGCTAGTTGACTTCCACGCCGAAGGCGAGGCAAGGGCGGGGCCTGTTTAGGACTCATGCGAGGTAGCCAAGCGACGGGTGTTCCCACCCGGCGTCTGAAGGATCGAGAGAAATGTCAGCACGTATCTACCAGCGACCGAAAAACGCCATGCAGTCCGGCAGGGCGCGGACCGATGAATGGGTGCTCGAATTCGAGCAGTCCGAAGCGCGCCAGGCCGATCCGCTGATGGGTTGGACCGGCAGCGGCGATACGCAGGCACAAGTCCAGCTGACCTTCCCAAGCAAGGAAGAGGCGAAGGCCTACGCCGAGAAATACGACATTGTAGCGCGCATCCACGCGACTCCTGCCAAGAGCCTCAAGCTGCAGGCCTACGCCGACAATTTTCGGTAATTGATTTTTATCGCTCCCGCCGCCATATGGCGCGCCGGGAGTCGGTCGGACGTTTGCGTTCGCTCACCGGGTCAGGTCCGGAAGGAAGCAGCCCAGGTGGATTGCGGCGGGTCGGCCGGCTCCTTTTTCACCCACAATTCGTATGCGCCATGGCATGACTTTTGCCGCGCCAGTGCCTACCTAGTCGGGCATGGGTGATTCACCGGACAATCCTGACGGCCTTCCGTGGGAAAGCGGGGCCGAAGAGGCCGACACGCCGAGCGTGGCGGAACTCGAGGACGCCGGACAGGAAGCGATGTTCGGCGGTGCGCCTGCTGGCGAAACCGAACAGAAGGCCGAGCCTGAGCCCGCGCCACCAACCGCTCCCGTAACCGGACCGGTTACACCCGATGCGGCGCAGCCCTATCGCGTACTGGCACGCAAATACCGCCCGCAGACCTTTGCCGAGCTGATCGGCCAAGAGGCGATGGTCCGCACTCTCGCCAATGCGATTGCGCGCGATCGGCTGGCGCATGCCTTCCTGATGACCGGGGTGCGCGGGGTCGGCAAGACCTCGACCGCGCGGCTGATCGCCAAGGCGCTCAACTGTATCGGCCCCGACGGGCAGGGTGGCCCGACGATCAGCCCCTGCGGCCAATGTGAGCCGTGCCGCGCGATTGCCGAAGGGCGCCATATCGATGTCATCGAAATGGACGCGGCAAGCCATACTGGCGTCGACGACGTGCGCGAGATTATCGAGGCGGTGCGCTATGCGGCGGTCTCGGCGCGCTACAAGATCTACATCATCGACGAAGTCCACATGCTGTCGCGCAATGCATTCAATGCGTTGCTCAAGACGCTCGAGGAGCCGCCCGCGCATGTGAAGTTCCTCTTTGCCACGACCGAAGTCGAGAAGCTGCCGGTCACCGTGCTCAGCCGCACGCAGCGTTTCGACCTGCGGCGGATTCCTGTCGAACTGCTCGAAGCGCATTTCGCGGAAATCTGCCGCAAGGAAGGCGTCGAGGCTGATGCCGAAGCGCTGCATATCGTCGCGAATGCTGCCGAAGGTTCGGTCCGCGACGGGCTTTCGATCCTCGACCAGGCGATCGCGCATGCCGATCTCGACACCGAGGGGCGCGTCAGCGCGGCGCGTGTGCGCGACATGCTCGGCCTCGCCGACAAGGGCGCACAGCGCCGCCTGTTCGGCCATATCCTCGAAGGCGAGGGTAAGGCCCTGCTGGCGGCAGTGGATGAACAATATGCGCTGGGCGTGGAACCGCTTGCGCTGATGCGCGCACAGATGGACGTCGCCCATCGTATCACCGTGGCACAGGTGTCGGGCAGCGAACCTGAAGGCGCCAGCGCCGATGAACGCGAGCAATTGGCCGAGTGGGCATCGCGCCTGCCCGCGGGTCAGTTGCATCGGTTGTGGCAATTGCTGCTCAAGGGGCACGAGGAAGTCCGGCTGGCACCCGATCCGTTGGTGGCGCTGCGCATGGCGCTGTTGCGGACACTGCATGCCGGGCAGATGCCCGATCCGGGCAAGCTGGCGAAAAAGATCGAGGCTCTGGCGGAAGCCGGACCGGCTCCAGCATCCGTGCCTGCCGGCGCGGGAGAGGCAGCGCCGACCGCCACCGCGCAACCTGATTGGCAGGGATTGGTCGACGCTATCGATGCGTCCGGCCTGTTACAGGAAGCAAGCATCATGCGCCTGCAGGTGCGCGTCGTCGAGCTTGCCGACGGCATGTTGCGCTATGGCCGCGACGGCAAGTTCACTGACGATATCGCGCCCGTCCTGCGCGAGGCGCTGCATCGTCATACGGGCAAGCGCTGGACGGTCGAGGAAGTGGCCGGCGGTGCCGGTGCGCCCTCGCTGGTAGAGGTGATCGAAGCGGAACGCACAGCGGCTGCCGCTGCGACGCGATCGCATCCTTTGGTGAAGGCGGCATTCGATGCCTTCCCCGATGCCGAACTGATCGAAGAAGACGGCGCGCCCCCCGAGCGCCGCGAAATACCCTGGAGTAGAAAAGCATGAATATGGAAGAAATGCTCGCGCAGGCACAGAAGGCCGCAGAGACGATCCAGAAGCAGATGGGCGATGCGCAGACCAAGCTTGATGATATCGAAGTCGAGGGTTCGGCCGGCGGCGGACTGGTCAAGGTGCGCGCGACTGCGCGCGGACGCATCCTTGGTGTTGCGATCGACGATAGCCTGATGAAGCCCGAAGAAAAGCAAATGGTCGAAGATCTCGTCACCGCAGCGTTCAACGATGCGCGCGACCGGGCCGATCGCGTTTCGGCCGAAGAAATGAACAAGATCCAGCAGGACGTGGGCTTGCCGCCCGGTTTCAAACTGCCGGGCATGTAAGCCGGGCAAGCCCGGCGTGCTTAGCGTCCAGTGAGGCGAACTTTCCCAGGCGCCGGTCGAAGAAATGGCCGGATCATCCCCTCACTCCATCGATTCGCTAAGGCGTGTATTCACACTTGGCGGGGATGCGCGCACCTGCCTTCGTTTGAGTCGCGATTGCTATCGAAGGGGCGCCAACCCTGCTTGTCGCGGATCATCGGCGTCTGACATCGCTCGCAATTTGTGCGAAAATTCATGCCGTCGTCCCAAACGCGGCGGCGGTTCACGCGGTGACCAACCACATTGCATATTACAATGTCGATCATTGCATTCACTCCCCAAGGAAATCTCTGATCCTCTTCCCGAGCGGCTGCACCGGTAACCTTGGTTAACGTCGATTGATTGTAACCCCGCGCCATCCACATGACTTTGGGACCCGGCGTTGCGTTGCGGGACAGGGCTCACCATATTCCTTTTCGAACGGCCACAGATGGCTTCGATTTGGAATTTGATTGATGACCCAGACCTATCCCCTCCTTCCCCTGCGCGACATCGTGGTGTTCCCCGGCATGGTGGTCCCGCTGTTTGTCGGCCGGGACAAGTCGGTGGCCGCGCTCGAAGCCGCGATGGAAGGCAGCAAAGACATCTTCCTCCTCGCGCAGCTTGATCCCGGATGCGACGATCCGGAACGCGACGACCTGTTCGATGTCGGCGTGGTGGCGCAGGTCCTGCAATTGCTCAAACTTCCCGACGGGACCGTTCGGGTGCTCGTCCAGGGCAGTTCGCGCGCGCAGCTCGAGCAGCTGAGCGAACGCGGCGAACATGTCGAAGCGGCAGTTTTGATGAACGATGCGGTGACCGCTTCGGGCAGCGAAGTCGTGGCGATGATGCGCCAGGTGGTCGAACAGTTCGGCGAATACGCCAAGCTCAACAAGAAGCTTGGCGAGGAAGCCGCCGAACAGCTTGGCGATATCGACGACGCCGGTGAACTGGCCGACACGATTGCCGCGGCGATCAATGCCAAGGTATCCGACAAGCAGGCGCTGCTGGTCGAGAAGGATCCGCTCAAGCGGCTCGAAATGGTTATGTCCTTTATGGAGGGCGAACTGTCGGTGCTGCAGGTCGAGCGCCGTATCCGTGGCCGGGTGAAGCGGCAGATGGAGAAGACCCAGCGCGAATATTACCTCAACGAGCAACTGAAGGCGATCCAGAACGAGCTTGGCGGCGACGAGGACGGCAGCAATGAGATTGCCGAACTGACCGAGAAGATCGGCAAGACCAAGCTCAGCAAGGAAGCGCGCGAAAAGGCCGAGGCCGAGCTCAAGAAGCTCAAAGCGATGCAGCCGATGAGCGCCGAGGCGACTGTCATCCGCAACTACCTCGACGTTCTGCTCGGGTTGCCCTGGGGCAAGAAGAGCAAGGTCAAGAAAGACATTGGCGAAGCGCAGCAGGTGCTCGATGCCGATCATTACGGGCTCGAGAAGGTCAAGGACCGGATCATCGAATATCTCGCGGTGCAGGCGCGCACGCGCAAGCTGAAGGGGCCGATCCTGTGCCTCGTCGGCCCGCCGGGCGTCGGCAAGACCTCGCTCGGCAAGAGCATCGCCAAGGCGACCGGCCGCGAGTTCGTGCGTCAGTCGCTGGGCGGTGTGCGCGACGAAGCAGAAATCCGCGGCCACCGGCGCACCTATATCGGTTCACTGCCGGGCAAGATCGTCACTAATTTAAAGAAGGCGGGCAAAATCAACCCGCTGTTCCTGCTCGACGAGATCGACAAGCTGGGCCAGGATTTCCGCGGCGATCCGGCATCGGCGCTGCTCGAGGTGCTCGACCCCGAACAGAACAGCAAGTTCCAGGATCACTATCTCGAGCTCGACCTCGATTTGTCGGACATCATGTTCGTCACCACGGCGAACAGCCTGAACCTGCCGCAGGCCTTGCTCGACCGGATGGAGATCATCCGGCTGGAAGGCTACACTGAGGACGAGAAGGTCGAGATTGCCAAGCGTCACCTGTTGCCCAAGCAGATCGGCGAGCATGGCCTGAAGGCCGGCGAATTCGAACTGACCGAGGATGGCCTGCGCGACCTGATCCGCTATTACACGCGCGAGGCGGGCGTCCGCACGCTCGAGCGTGAACTGGCACGGCTGGCACGCAAGAGCCTGCGCAAGATCCTCGAAAAGGAAGTCGAGAGCGTCACGATCACTCCCGACAACCTCAGTGACTTTGCCGGAGTGCGCAAGTTCAAGCACGGCATGGGTGAGGACGAGGCGCAGGTCGGCGCGGTCACCGGTCTGGCGTGGACCGAGGTGGGCGGCGAATTGCTCACCATCGAAAGCGTCACCACGACGGGCAAGGGCGAAATCAAGACGACCGGCAAGCTGGGCGAAGTGATGAACGAAAGCGTCGCCGCGGCTTTCAGCTTCGTGAAGGCGCGCGCGCCGCATTACGGTATTAAGCCGAGCCTGTTCCACCGCCGCAATATCCATATCCACCTCCCCGAAGGCGCGGTGCCCAAGGACGGGCCGAGCGCGGGTGTGGGCATGGTCACCTCGATCGTCTCGACGCTGTCCGGTGTTCCGGTTCGGCCCGATGTGGCGATGACCGGCGAAGTGACGCTACGCGGCCGCGTGCTGGCGATCGGCGGACTTAAGGAAAAGCTGCTTGCAGCTTTGCGGGGCGGGATCAAGAAGGTCCTCATTCCCGAGGAGAACGTGAAGGATCTCGCCGAGATCCCCGGCAATGTGAAGGACGGACTGGAAATCATCCCGGTCAGCCATGTCGACGAGGTGCTCGCGCAGGCACTGTGCAGCGTGCCCGAACCAATCGAATGGACCGAGGCCGACGATCTCGCGAGCCAGCCGAGCCACGCACATCCAGCCCCGCTGCCGACTGCGCATTAACAAAAGATGTGCTGCATTGCAGCGACTCGGACAGGCTCTGCGGTATGCCGGGGCCTGTCCTGCCGTTGCAGACCGCGCATCCGAATGGTGAATGAGTGCTTCACCCTGAAATTAACCGCTTCAGCTTCGGAAGTCGCCGTTTTTAGCCGAATTTGCCTTTGACAGTGCGGGCAAAAAACTCTCAATTTGTGCGTCTTCGCCGAGGCGATTCAGCCAATACGATTTCCTGATAAGAACAAGGGGGTTTTCCTGATGAATAAGAACGACCTGATTAGCGCAGTTTCCGATTCCAGCGGCCTTTCCAAGAGCGATGCAGCCAGCGCCGTCGAAGGCGTGTTCGATGCCATCACCAAGGCCCTGTCGAGCGGCGACGAAGTGCGCCTGGTCGGCTTCGGCACGTTTTCGGTAGCCAAGCGCAAGGCCTCGACTGGCCGCAACCCGCGTACCGGTGAACCGATGACGATCAAGGCATCCAACCAGCCCAAGTTCAAGGCTGGCAAGGGTCTCAAGGACGCAGTCAACTAAGCCGGTTTTCCTCACCGGAGCATCGCCACGCCTCGCGGTGCGACAACGGGATCGAACTTCGCCGCGCATTCCAACCCGGAATGCGCGGCGTTTTCGTATCGATCAGTCGAAGGCGATCAGCGCGGTCGGTGCCTGCTGCGTTGTCGGTCCTATTTTCCACGAGAGCGACTGGCCCGCAGCATGCGGGGCAGGGCCTTCGTCGGTATTGTTGGCCAGCACGCGGCCATCGGTCACGATGGTGAAGGTCCCTTCGGGCATGACGATCTGCGGAATTTCCCCGCCTTCATCGGCTTCGGCCATGGCTGCCATCGCCGCCAGCGAGCCGCCACCAAACATCGGATTGGTGTCTTGTTGCCGGCTGAAGCCTGGCGCATCGACGCGGACTTGCGCCCCATCGCGCAGGTTGATGCTGACAAACGCATTGGCGGCCAGCATCCCCTCGATCGTGGGGAAGGTGAAGTCATGTGTGAGGGTGCCGGAGATGGCGAACGCCACGTCGAACACGCCATCGCCCTTATAGGTAACCCGCTGCCAACCGCGCTGGCGTTCGAGCCGTGCGGCCAGCTCCTGTGCCGCTTGCGGGTCCGCCGGATCGATGCCGCCCATGACGGCGCGCATCTTCTCGGCCTCGCGGGCCTGTTCGGCGCGGCGATCCTCTGCCCCTGCGTCCCATTCCGCCTGTTGCTCGGCAATCTCCGCCTCCGAACATTCGGCCATTTCGAAATCGGCGTCATAACATTCCGCGACGAAGCTTTCGTCGCTGTTGTTGGCCATGTCGGCAAGCCTGCTCAGCGCGAGCATCTGGATTTCACCATCGTAGGTGAAGGCGAACTCGTCATCGGCGAACAGCTTCAATTCGCTGGTGAACTTGCCGGGTGACAACAGACAGCCGGCTAGCAGCAGCGGAGCCAGCAAAGCGATCAGAATGCGTTTCATATGGTTTCCCCCCATTCGAATACATCTACCTCGTGGCGACGGCGTAAAGCGCGATCGCGCCGGCATTCGAGACATTGAGGCTCTCGATCTGGTCGCCGATCGGCAGCTTGGCCAGCGCATCGCAATGCGATTCGATATTCTGTCGCATGCCTTCGCCTTCCGCGCCCAGCACCAGCGCAACCGGCCCCGCCGGCAGCGCGTCTGCAAGCGTTGCCTCTGCCGCGCCGGTCAGGCCGATACGCCAATATCCGGCCTCGGCAATCTGTTCGAGCGCGCGAGCGAGATTGATCACGCGGACCCAGGGTACGGTCTCGAGCGCACCCGATGCGGATTTGGCGATCACCCCGCCTTCGGGCGGCGCATGGCGATCCTGCGTGACCAGCGCCGCTGCCCCGAAAGCCGCAGCCGAGCGCAAGATCGCGCCGACATTATGCGGATCGGTAACCTGATCGAGCACGATGATCGGGCGGGTGGGTTCGCTGTCGAGCACCTCGTCGAGATGGATGTCCTCCAGCGCGGCACATTCGAGCACCAGCCCCTGGTGCGGGGCATCCTTGGCGACCATCCGGGCCAGATCGGCGACATCGGCATATTCGATCGGGAAGTCGGCGGGCAGTTCGCCATCAAGCGTGTCGATCGCTTCGCGCGTCGCCCACAGCTTCTGGTGGACCCGGTCGGGGTTCTTGAGCGCGGCTTCCACCGCATGGCGCCCCCACAGCCGGACCTGCCCGGTGCTCGCGCGCCCGCTGCCCCGGCCACCCTTCATTCGTCCTGCCCGTCCACGGAGCGCGCGCCTGCGTTCGCCTTTGGCCATCAAATTCGTCCTGTCTGCATCATTGGTTGCGGCCTGTGCCAGCGAGGGCATTGACAGGCAAGCATCGCTTCGCCAAAGGGGCGCCTCTCGGCACGGGGTCGGCTTGTCGATCCCTCGATTTCCTCAGTGAAATGGCCCGTGTGGACAGGTGGCCGAGTGGTTAAAGGCAGCAGACTGTAAATCTGCCCGCGCAAGCGTACGCTGGTTCGAATCCAGCCCTGTCCACCACCGCCATCCCTTCGAATACTCTCATACCCTCTGACGCTGTCGGTCACCCCGGCGGCAAGCGGTGATCGAAGTTAGCCCGCGCGTAGCTCGAGGTCGGCGCGGTCGCGGAGGATGATTTCGCGGCGCGAGGGGAGTTCGATTGCCCCGTCGCTTCGCAGGCGGGTCAATTGGCGGCTGACCGTTTCTATCGTGAGGCCAAGCACATCGGCGATCTGCTGCCGTGACACGGGTAGGGTCAGGCTCGTCTGTTTGCCCGGAACGCCGTTGCCCAGCCGGTCGGCCATTTCGAGCAGGAAGCTGGCGACCTTCTGTTCGGCATTCATGCGGCCGAGCAGCAGCATCCAGCGCCGGGTCCGGTCGAGTTCGCTGAGCGTGCGTTCGAGCAATTTGTGTTCGAGGCGCGGATGCTCGCGTGCGAAATGGTCGAAGTCCGCGCGTTCGAACACACAGATTTGCGCCTCCGTCAGCGCCTCGACGCCATAAGGCGTGATTTTTCCGAAGGGGCGGCCGAGGAAATCGGAGGGATAGACCAGACCGAGGATCTGCTCCTTGCCATCGGCCGAGTGCGACGAGAGTTTGAGCACGCCCTCGATCACATTGGCGACCAGCACCGCCTCGTCACCTTCCCACATCAGCTGTTCGCCCGCTGCCAGGGTGCGGCGCCGTCCGATGGTGTTGAGCATGTCGATCTCGCGCTCGTCCAGCTCGGCGCAGATCGCGCGGTTGCGAATGGCGCAGCTATCGCAAAAGTTGCGGGCGCGCGAGGGCTGCATATCGTGCATGCCGCCAGCAGTATCGGGTGCCCGCCGCGATGCCAAGGCATGTCTGCGCCGCGGCAGGGGCGAAACTTGCGGGATGGCCGGAGCCGGACTAACCAGCCGGGATGAGTCACGATAGCAATATGACCGGGCGCCCCGTCATCTCCTCCACCGGGCTATTCACGCCTGAAGAAACGATCACCAACGAAGAGCTCGTCGAAAGCTACAATCGCTACGTCGAGATATTCAACACCGACAATGCGGAGGCCATTGCATCGGGGGAAGTCGATGCGCTTCAGCCCAGTTCGGTCGAATTCATCGAAAAGGCGAGCGGAATCAAGGCGCGCCATGTAATGACCAAGGCGCCCATCCTCGATCCGGAAATCATGGCGCCGCGGCTGCGCGAGCGGTCGAACGACGAACTGTCGGTGATGGCGGAGATCGGCGTAAAGGCGGCGCGGCAGGCGCTCGAGCGGGCGGGCCGCGATGTTGCGGATGTCGATGCGGTGCTGTGCGCGGCGTCCAACATGGAACGCGGCTACCCGGCGATGGCGATCGAAATCCAGCAGGTGCTGGGCATCGACGGCTTCGGCTTCGATATGAATGTCGCCTGCTCCTCGGCGACCTTCGGCATCCAGACCGCGGCCGACTATATCCGTTCGGGCAACGCCAGAAGCGTGCTCGTGGTTAGCCCGGAGATTACCAGCGGCCATCTCAACTGGCGCGATCGCGACAGCCATTTCATCTTTGGCGATGTGGCCACGGCGGTGCTGGTCGAAGATGTCGCTGTGGCGCCCAAGGAGCATTGGGACATTCTCGGTACGCGGCTGAAGACGGTGTTCTCGAACAACATCCGCAACAATTTCGGCTTCCTCAACCGCGCTTCGCCCGAGGGTGAGGGCAAGCCGGACAAGTTATTCGTCCAGGAAGGCCGCAAGGTGTTCAAGGAAGTCGTCCCCATGGTGGCCGAGATGATCGTCACCGAAGCCGAGAGGCTGGGCATCGAACCGCAGGCGCTGAGGCGGCTGTGGCTGCACCAGGCCAATGCCGGGATGAACCGCCTGATCGCACAGCGCGTGCTGGGCCACGAGGCCACGCCGGACGAGAGTCCGACGGTGCTCGATACCTATGCGAACACGTCGAGCGCGGGTTCAATCATCGCGTTCCACAAGCATAATGAAGACCTTGCCGCAGGTGATACGGGGCTGATTTGCAGCTTCGGCGCGGGCTATTCGGCGGGTGCGGTGTTCGTGCGCAAGGTGGCATAACATCTTGTGACTGCTGGCCGCAGGCCCTACGTGGCCGACATGGCAGGTGATTTACTCGACAATCGTGGCCGCGGCGATGTTCGCTGGTCATGGCCCCCGATCCATCCCGAAGGTCGCAAGTTCGGCGTCATCGCGGTGCTTGTCAGCCTTGTGTTCCTGATCGGTCTCGATTGGGAAATCATCGGCTGGCCACTGTTGCTGTTGTCACTTGGCGTGTTCGCGTTCTTCCGCGATCCCGAGCGCGTGGTGCCGCAGGACGACAATCTGATCGTCGCCCCGGCCGATGGCCTGGTGTCGTTGATCGCCGAAGTCGAACCGCCCGAGGAATTGATGATCGACGATGGCAGCGGCCACGCCGGTTTGACGCCTGGCCCGGTCACGCGCATTTCGATTTTCATGTCGGTGTTCGATGTCCACATCAACCGCACACCGATCGCCGGGACCGTGCGCCGGGTGGTCTATATTCCCGGCAGCTTCGTCGATGCGGGCCTCGACAAGGCGAGCGACGAAAACGAACGCCAGCATGTCCTGATCGAACGGATGGACGGGCAGAAGATCGGCTTCACGCAGATCGCCGGCCTCGTCGCGCGGCGGATCGTGCCCTTCGTAAAGCCCGGCGACAGTGTGGGCGTGGGCCAGCGGATCGGCCTGATCCGCTTCGGCAGCCGGGTCGATGTCTATCTGCCCGCCGGGACCGATTCTAGGGTCCTGCTCGGCCAGAAGGTCATAGCGGGTGAGACCGTGCTGGCCGAAATCGGTTCGCAGCGGCTGATCGAGGGCGTGTCGCAGTGACTGTCCCCAGCGCCGACCCGGAGGGCGGAGCCCGCCTCGGCCCGAAGGCGACGGAAGACGAACAACCCACCGAAGTTCACACGCGGGCGCTGACCCTGCGCGCGATGATCCCCAATGCGATTACCGCGGCGGCGCTGTGTTCGGGCCTGACCGGTATCCGCTTCGCGATCGACGAGAACTGGTCCGCTGCAGTGGTGGCAGTGATCATCGCCGGAATCCTGGACGGCATCGACGGACGGATTGCGCGCGCGCTCAAGGCGCAGTCGCGGTTCGGTGCGGAACTCGACAGCCTCGCCGATTCGCTGAGCTTCGGCACTGCGCCGGCGATCATCGTCTTCCTGTGGTCGCTGGTGGCCGAGCCCCGGCTCGGCTGGTTTGCCGCGCTGGCGTTTGCGATCTGCTGCGCGCTGCGCCTGGCGCGCTTCAATGCGCAGATCGATGTGTCCGAGCAGCCGCACAAATCGCTTGGCTTCCTGACCGGCGTTCCCGCACCGATCGGGGCAGGGCTCGCCTTTTCCCCGTTCTATCTGTGGATGGCCACCGGTCTCGACGTGCTTCGCCATCCGCTGCTGGTAGGCATCTGGCTGACCGTCATCGCTCTGCTGATGATTTCAAACATGGCCACACCGAGCTGGACGTCGCTGCGTCCGCGCCGCGGAATACGGCTGGAAGTGCTGGCTTTCGTCGGCCTGACCTTCGCCGCGCTGCTGGTCGAACCCTGGTGGACGCTGAGTGCCATTTGCGCCGGGTATCTGCTGCTGCTGCCTTACAGCCTGCTGCGCTATTCGCGGGTCAAGCGGCGTAGCTGACCTTGCCGCCGGAAGAACGCACCGTACCCGACCGATCGAACGCGGCCTGAGAGCCGGCAGTCGTTGCCGGTCGCAGTGCTGGCAAGGGGGCGGGCGCGCCCTTCAACTCACCCCGCAGACGAGCGAAAGCGGACCACCAGCGCAGCCCGCTGTCGGCGAGCACGGTCGCCGTTGCCAGGCCGATGGCAGCGAGGAGGATAATGAGGAACAATGCGAACATCGCGAAATCTCCCTGCCCGGTTGCCGAGAAGCCTGTTGACAGACCGGGGAAATCTAGTGGAAAACCCGTAGCGCCCGCCGGAGGTTCCGGCGAATGAGAACAATGTTCTCTTTTTGTTCTCAAGTGTCAAGCGTTTTCCCGTTCGGCTCCGCATTTTTTGCGGTAAATCGAGTCTGGATTTTCCCACCTATCGACGCTAAGTGCGCGCGGTCCGCAGCGGATTCGGCCGATTATCGGCTGCAGCGCAGCGGGCAAATCCACATGGAAGGCGCACATACCGGTGCCCGCCGCGGGACATGACCGCATTCGGGTTCCAGCTTTCCAGAGGCATAACCGGAAAGGAATTTACTTATGGCGGCTCCTACCGTCACGATGCAGGAACTGATCGAGGCCGGCACGCACTTCGGCCACCAGACCCACCGCTGGAACCCGCGCATGAAGCCGTATATTTTCGGCGCGCGCAACGGCATCCACATCATCGACCTGTCGCAGACCGTACCGCTTTTCGCGCGCGCGCTCGACTTCATCCAGCAGACGGCCCGTTCGGGCGGCAAGGTGCTGTTCGTCGGTACGAAGCGGCAGGCGCAGGACGCGATCCGCGAAGCCGCGCTCGCTTCGGGCCAGCACTTCGTCAACCATCGCTGGCTCGGCGGCATGCTGACCAACTGGAAGACCATCAGCGAACGCATCAAGTACCTCAAGACGCTTGACGAGCGCCTGTCGGGTGACACTGCGGGCCTGACCAAGAAGGAAGTGCTCGACCTGACCCGCAAGCGGGACAAGCTCGAAATGTCGCTCGGCGGCATTCGCAACATGGGCGGCATTCCCGACGTGATGTTCGTGATCGATGCCAACATGGAAGACCTGGCGATCAAGGAAGCCAACGTTCTCGGCATCCCCGTGGTTGCGGTGCTCGACACCAATGTCGATCCCGAAGGCATCTCCTTCCCGATCCCGGGCAATGACGACGCGGCCCGCGCCATCCGTCTGTATTGCGATGCAGTCGCCAATGCCGCCAAGAGCGGCAAGGGTGACGGCGTGCAGGATTCGGGTGCCGATGTTGGCGCGATGGAAAACCCGCCGGAAGAAACCGTCGAGGCCTGAGCCCTCGATTGACCGGGCGCCATCACGCGCCCGTCACAAAGCGGAGTTAAGCGCCGGGCCGCCCATCAGCTGGCCCGGTGCCCGCACACCATACCAAGAAGGAAACGACCATGGCTGCATTCACTGCTGCTGACGTAAAGGCCCTGCGCGAGAAGACCGGCGCGGGCATGATGGACGCCAAGAAGGCCCTCGAAGGCGCGAATGGCGATATCGAAGCCGCGGTCGACGCACTGCGCGCCAAGGGCCTCGCCACCGCCCAGAAGAAGTCGAGCCGCACTGCGGCCGAAGGTCTGGTCGGCGTGGCCGTCGAAGGCACCAAGGGCGTTGCCGTCGAAGTGAACTCGGAAACCGACTTCGTCGCCAAGAACGACAAGTTCCAGGACTTCGTCCGCAAGACCACGCAGGTCGCGCTGAACGTCTCGGGCGACGACATCGAAACGCTCAAGGCTGCTTCCTATCCCGATGGCGGCACCGTTTCGGACAAGCTGACCGACAATGTCGCAACCATCGGTGAGAACCAGCAGGTTCGCCGCATGAAGACCGTTTCGGTCACCAACGGCGTGATCGTGCCCTACATGCACAACGCGGTTGCACCCGACCTCGGCAAGATCGGCGTTCTCGTCGCACTCGAGAGCGAAGGCGATACCGCCAAGCTCGAAGAGCTCGGCAAGAAGCTGGCCATGCACATCGCCGCGGCATTCCCGCAGGCGCTGACCGCCGAAGGCCTCGATGCCGACGTGATCGAGCGTGAACGCGCGATCGCCAAGGAAAAGGCTGCCGAAAGCGGCAAGCCCGAAGCCGTCCAAGACAAGATGGTCGAAGGCGCGATCGGCAAGTATGCCAAAGAAAACGCGCTGCTCAGCCAGGTCTTCGTGATGGATAACAAGACCCCCATCGCGCAGGTCGTCGAGCAGGCCGGCAAGGATGCCGGCGCCAAGATCGAGCTGGTGGACTATGTCCGCTTCCAGCTCGGCGAAGGCATCGAGAAGGAAGAAAGCGATTTCGCCGCGGAAGTCGCGGCAGCCGTCGCTGGCTAATCCTGTGTATCGCGCACGATAGGGGGCTGGACCGCCAGCCTTTTATATGCGCAGTTTCCTGTGCCCGATTTTCCGGGTCGCCTGAATTCGGGAGCGGTCGTCGGACTTCGGTTCGGCGGCCGCTCTCGTATGCGGCGGGCGGGTTTTCCCCGCGATCATGCGGTGCCCCCGAAAACGGCGCGCTCGATTTTGCCCTCCACCGCCGATCCCCGGCTTTCCCTTTGCGCGTTTCCTGCTTCATGGCTAAGGACCCGCAACCCCCTACGCTACACGGATCCCTCTCCGCCCATGCCCCTTACGACGATGAAACGTGTCCTCCTCAAGCTTTCGGGCGAGGTGCTGATGGGGGATCAGCAATTCGGGATCGATCCGGCCTTCGTGCTGGAACTCGCGCAGGAAGTGAAGCAGGCGAAGGAAACCGGCCTTGAAATCTGCCTCGTCATCGGTGGGGGCAATATCTTTCGCGGCATGGCCGGTGCAGCGCAGGGGATGGACCGCGCACAGGCCGATTACATGGGCATGCTCGCCACGGTGATGAACGCACTGGCGATGCAGAGTGCGCTCGAACAGATCGGCGTCCAGACCCGCGTGCAAAGTGCGGTGCAGATGGACCAGGTTTGCGAACCGGTTATCCGCCGCCGCGCCGAGCGCCACCTTGAAAAGGGCCGTATCGTGATCTTCGCAGCGGGTGTCGGCGCGCCCTATTTCACCACCGACAGCGGCGCAGCACTGCGCGCGGCGGAAATGAATTGCGATGCGCTGCTGAAGGGCACCAGCGTCGACGGGGTCTATGACAGCGACCCCAAGAAGAACGCGGATGCCAAGCGTTTCGATACCGTGACTTACGGCAAGGTGTTGGCCGATGACCTCAAGGTCATGGACGCCAGCGCCGTCGCGCTGTGCCGCGACAACCAGATTCCGATCGTCGTCTTCTCGATCCGCGACAAGGGCAATCTTGCCCGTGTGCTGAGCGGCGAAGGCGTGCAGACGATCGTCAAGAACTGAACGCAAAGACAAGACAGAGGAAGCCGCCATGGCCAAGTACGACAAAGCCGATATCGAGCGCCGCATGAAAGGCGCCGTCGAAAGCCTCAAGAGCGATCTTGGCGGCCTGCGCACCGGCCGGGCGAACACCAGCCTGCTCGATCCCGTGATGGTCGAGGTCTATGGCTCAATGATGCCGCTCAACCAAGTCGCCACGGTCAGCGCGCCCGAACCGCGCATGCTCAGCGTGCAGGTATGGGATAAGGCCAATGTCACTGCGGTCGAAAAGGGGATCGCCAAGGCCAATCTCGGGCTCAACCCGATGGCCGACGGGCAGAACGTGCGCCTGCCGATGCCCGACCTGACCCAGGAACGGCGCAAGGAACTGGCCAAGCTGGCCGGCCAGTATGCCGAGCAGGCCAAGATCGCCATCCGCAACGTGCGCCGTGACGGGATGGAAGCGCTCAAGGATGACGAGAAGAAGAAGGCGATCTCGGAAGACGAGCGCAAGCGCGGCGAGGATGAAGTGCAGAAGCTGACCGACACCTATGTCGCCGAAGCCGATGCCACCGCTGCGCAGAAGGAAAAGGAAATCCTGACGCAGTAAGGCGGACAGGACGCGGAGTGAAAGGATGACTGGGGAAGGGGCGAGCGCCCGCCATGTGGCCATCATCATGGATGGCAACGGCCGCTGGGCGAAGCGCAAGCATCTGCCCCGTGCGATGGGGCATCGCAAGGGTGTGGAAGCGGTGCGCGAACTGGTGCGCGGCCTCCAAGACACTTCAATCGAGTGCCTGACGCTTTACGCCTTCAGCAGCGAGAACTGGAAACGGCCTGAGGAAGAGGTCGATGACCTGATGAACCTGATGCGCAAGTTCATCAAATCCGACCTACCCGAATTCGTCGCCAATGACGTCAGGCTGCATATTCTCGGTGACTGGCGCGGACTTGCACCCGATATCGTCGAAATGCTCGAAGATGCCTTGGAGCAGACCGTGCAGGGTTCGCGCACGCTGGCAGTGGCGTTGAATTACGGGTCGCATGCCGAGATCGTCCAGGCGGCGCGGCAGGCAGCGGCCGAGGGCGAGATCACCGAAGCCGGCATTGCCCGGCATCTCTACAGTGCGGAATTGCCGCCGCTCGACCTGTTGATCCGCACCAGCGGCGAAGTGCGGCTGTCGAATTTCCTCTTGTGGCAAGCGGCTTACGCGGAGATGCTGTTTCTCGACGTGCTGTGGCCGGACTTCACCCCCGAGCATTTGCAGCAGGCGCTGGCCGATTTCGCGGAGAGGGAGAGGCGCTTTGGCGGACGCTGAGACATCTGCGGCATCGCCCGCACGCAAGAATGCCGACCTGCCGGTGCGCGTGCTTTCCGCCGTGGTGATGATCGCATTGGCTGTCGGCGCATTGGTCGCCGGTGCCCCGTGGTTCGGCTGGTTTATCCTCGCCGTCACGCTTGCGACCATGGTCGAGTTTGTCCTGCTGATGGTGAAGGCCACCCCGTCCGTGCCCTACCGCCTCGCCGGTATCCTCGGCGGCGCGATCTATATCGGGCTCGCGGGCTATATGCTGGCGCGGTTTCCGCTGCCGCTGGTGGTCGGCGTCATCGGAGCCGTCGTGTCCGTCGACAGCTTCGCCTATTTCTTCGGTCGCACGCTGGGTGGGCCCAAGATCGCCCCTTCGATCAGCCCATCCAAGACCTGGGCGGGCCTGCTGGGCGGGATCGTCGGTGCGACGGTCTGGATCGCGGTGTGGAGCTATTTCGTCGCCTCGGCCATGCGCGGCGATGCGGCCGCTGTCATCGACAGCACGCAGTTCGTCCAGATGCTCGGGCTCGGCGCGTTGACCGCGGTGGCCGCACAAGCGGGCGATTTTTTTGAAAGCTGGCTCAAACGCAAGGCGGGGGTGAAGGATTCGTCCAGGCTCATACCGGGCCATGGCGGTGTGTTCGACCGGACCGACGGAATGATCCCCGTCGTGCTGCTCGCAGGCGTCCTTCTGGGCGCTGCGCAATGACCCGTTCGATCTCCATCCTCGGCGCGACGGGTTCGGTGGGCGAACAGACGCTCGACCTCATTCGCCGCAATCCCGGCGACTGGAACGTCGTCGCGCTGACCGCCAATTCCAATGTCGCGGGTCTGGCTGCGGCGGCACGTGAGTTCGGTGCCGATATTGCGGTTGTCGCAGACGAGAATTGCCTCGGCGATCTGCGCGATGCGCTTGCCGGCAGCGGGATCGAAGCCGCGGCGGGGCGCAGCGCGCTGTGCGAAGCGGCCTCGCGTCCTGCCGCAATTACCGTCGCCGCAATCGTCGGCTGCGCCGGGCTTGGCCCGGTAATGGCGGCGATCGAGCAGGGCGGCACGATTGCGCTGGCGAACAAGGAAGCGCTGGTGTCTGCGGGCGAGGTGATGACTGCGGCCGTCGCCAAGCACGGTGCCACGCTGCTGCCCGTCGACAGCGAGCACAATGCCATCTTCCAATGCTTGCAGGGCGGCAAGATCGCGGATGTCCGCTCGATCACGCTGACCGCCAGCGGTGGCCCTTTGCGTCTGGTCGAGGATTTGTCCGCAGTGACGCCCGAACAGGCCATTGCGCATCCCAATTGGGATATGGGCGCCAAGATCAGTGTCGACAGCGCCACCATGTTCAACAAGGGCCTCGAACTGATCGAGGCACATCACCTGTTCCCCGTGGGCCTCGACCGGATCCGGATCGTCGTCCATCCGCAGAGCGTGATCCACTCGATGGTAGAATATCGCGATGGCTCGACGCTGGCGCAGCTGGGGCCGTCCGATATGCGCGTACCGATCGCCTCGTGCCTCGCCTGGCCCGCGCGGATGGACACGCCCATGGCCCCGCTAGACTTGCCGGCAATTGGGGAAATGACCTTTTTCGCGCCCGACGAAGACCGCTTTCCTGCGACACGGCTGGCGCGGCAGGCCGCCGAAGCGGGCGGGGCGGTTCCGGCAGTGCTCAATGCCGCGAACGAAATCGCGGTGGCCGCTTTCCTGAAGCGTCAGATTGGGTTCAGCCGGATTGCGGTATTGGTCGAAAGCGTTCTCGATCAGGGTGATTTGCCCCCGGCGCCGCGGACCCTCGAAGAAGTCCTGCGCGTAGACGAAGACGCCCGCACCCGCGCCACCCGCATTCTGGAGCCTGCCTGACCTTGGAACTGAACCTGCCTTTGTGGCTCTATTACGTCGTCGGTTTCCCGCTCTTGCTGGGGCCACTGGTGACGATCCACGAGCTGGGCCATTATCTGGTTGGCCGCTGGTTCGGCGTCCATGCCGAGGCGTTCTCGGTCGGATTCGGCAAAGAACTCTGGGGCTTCACGGACAAACGTGGCACGCGCTGGAAGCTCAGCGCGCTGCCGCTGGGCGGCTATGTCCAGTTCAAGGGTGACATGAACCCCGCAAGCATTCCCGATGCCGAGGCGGCTGCGCAAGCGACCGCGGAAGAGCGCGCGGGAAGCTTCCACCACGCTTCGCTGTGGAAGCGCGCGCTGATCGTTTTTGCGGGGCCTGCCACCAACATCCTGCTGACGCTGGCGATCTTCGCCGGTTTCTTCGCCTTTTACGGCAAGCCGGTTCCGGGCAATCCCGAAGAACAGCTGACCGTCGCCGAATTCGCCGAAATCTCGCCCGCACGCGCGGCGGGAATCGCGATCGGCGACCGCATCGTCGCGGTCGAAAGCGAACGGATCGACGATTTCCGCGACCTCCAGGATTCGATCATGCTCTACCCCGGGCGTACGCTCGACATTACGGTCGAGCGGGGCGGGGCCGAACAGAGCTTCGCCGTGCCCGTCCGCAGCGTCGAGATGGAAGACCGGTTCGGCAATGTTTCCAAGATCGGGTTGATCGGCATTGCGCCGGCCGCCGCCGGCTTCGAGTTCGAGCCGCAGGGCGTGATCGCTTCGCTTGGCCTGGCGGTCGATCATTCGATCGGGATCGTCGACATGATGGTGACTGGTATCGGCCAGATATTCACCGGCGAACGGTCGGTCCAGGAACTGGGCGGCCCGGTCAAGATCGCGAAATTCTCGGGCGAACAGCTCAGTCTCGGTGCGATGGCCTTCATCAATTTCGCGGCGCTGATTTCGCTTAACTTGGCATTCATCAACCTCCTGCCAATTCCGGCGCTCGACGGCGGGCACCTGGCTTTCTACGCGGCAGAAGCTGTCCGCCGGAAGCCGGTCGGTCCCCGTGGAACCGAAGTGGCGTACCGCGCCGGTGTGGCACTCGTGCTCATGCTGATGGTGTTCGTCACAATCAACGATCTGGTGACGCTTCCCGTTTTCGGGAATTAGCCGGGGAAAGGGAGCGGGTAACCGGCAATAGACCGCAGCAAAGCTTGATCGCCACGGACGCATGGGGCAGGGGACGGCAAGGCCGCCCCGCACAACGCGGCCCGATGCCGGATCGGGGCTGCATCAGCCGGGTCTGCTGTAAGTGTAACGAGGACGGGAATCTCCTTGTCGATGACTAATTTTGTTTCTGCCGCCACGCGACGCAACCCTGCCGCGCGGCTGGCTATCGGCCTGCTGGCCGGCACCATGCTTGCCGGCGTGCCCACTACGGTTCTTGCCCAGGAAGAGGCTGCCGCAGTCCCGGCAGTCGCACCGGCGGTTCAGCAGGATGTCGTGCGCACGATCGCTGTCAGCGGTGCCCAGCGTCTCGAGGCGCAGACGATCCTGTCCTACATCAAGCTGCGCCCCGGCGACACGTGGACGCAGGCCGCGGGTGACGAGGTCCTCAAGGACCTCTACGCGACCGAGCTGTTCTCCAGCGCCAATGTGGTCAACAACAATGGCGATGTGGTCATCACCATTGTCGAGAACCCGGTCATCAACCGCATCATCCTCGAAGGCAATCGCCGGTTGAAGAACGACAAGGTACTGCCCGAAATCCGGCTGTCGCCGCGGCAGATATTTACCCGTTCGAAGGTCCGCGCCGACGTGTCCCGCATTATCGAACTGTACAAGCGTCAGGGCCGTTTCGCCGCCACGGTCGAGCCGAAGATGGTCGAGCTGTCGCAGAACCGCGTCGATATCGTGTTCGAGATCAGCGAAGGACCCAAGTCCAAGGTTCGCCAGATCAACATCATCGGCAACGATGCTTTCTCCGACGGGAAGCTGCGCGGCGAGATGCTGACCAAGCAGGCGCGCCTGACCAGCTTCCTCAGCTCGAACACCAGTTACGATCCCGATCGCCTGGCGTTCGACCAGCAGAAGCTGCGCCAGTATTACCTGACCGAAGGCTATGCCGATTTCCGCGTGGTTTCGGCGGTTGCCGAGCTGACCCCCGACAAGCGCGACTTCATCATTACCTATGTCGTCGAGGAAGGCGAGCGGTACAAATTCGGCACGGTCGATGTCGAATCGCAAATCCGCGATTTCGACGATGAGGCGATGACCGCGCGTCTGCCGATGCAGGGCGGCGACTGGTACGATGCCAAGCTGGTCGAGGACACGGTCGAGCAGCTGAGCGAGCTGGCCGGGACCTTCGGTTACGCCTTTGCCGACGTCCAGCCGCAGTTCAGCCGTAACCAGGACACGCTGACGATGGACGTGACCTTCGCCTTGCGCGAAGCACCCCGCGTTTATGTCGAACGGATCGACGTCAACGGCAACACGCTGACGCAGGACAAGGTCGTCCGCCGCGAATTCCGTCTGGCCGAAGGCGATGCCTTCAATTCGCTGTCGGTTGCGCGGTCGACCGCACGCATCAATTCGCTGGGCTATTTCCAGGAAAACTTCGAAATCAACCAGGTCGAGGGCAGCGCCCCCGACCGGATCGTGCTCGAGGCCAATGTCGAAGAGCAGGCGACCGGCGAACTGCAGTTGTCGGCTGGTTTCTCGAGCCTAGAGAGCTTCATTCTTGCGGGCTCGATTCGTCAGCGCAACTTCCGCGGGCGTGGCCAGACGGTCGGCCTCAGCCTGAACTATTCGCGCTATTCGAAGTCGGCGCAGGTGAGCTTTTCCGAACCCTATGTGTTCGATCGCAACATCTCGGCCGGCGTCGACATCTATCGCCGCGACACCAACAGCTTCAACTTCCGTAACAACGAGCGCAACACCACCTTTTCGCAGTCGACCACCGGCGCCCAGCTGCGTGCGGGCGTTCCGTTGACCGAATACACTTCCGCGATTGCGAGCTATACGTTCAACTACGACGACGTCACGCTAGACGAAGGGCTGTATTTCTCGGATCGCGATGGCGACGGGATCGCGACCTGCGATCCGATCCGTGCCAGCCGATATCTGTGCGAGGCGATCGGACAGCGGACCAGCTCGATCGTCGGGCTCACGCTCAATTACAACACGCTCAACAGCCGCCTGCGTCCCACGAGCGGCGAGACGATCAGCTGGACGACCGAACTGGCCGGTCTCGGCGGCGATGTGAAATATGTCCGTTCGCGCGCCCGTGCCGGTAAGTACTGGCCGGTTGGTGCCGGCTTTATTTTCTCGATCACCGGCGAAGGCGGCTGGATCCGCAGCCTCGAGGACAACAATGTTGCCGGGCAGGATGATGTCCGCCTGACCGACCGCTTCTTCCTCGGCGAGCCGCAAATGCGCGGGTTCGACATCCGCGGCGTTGGACCGCGCATCGTGCGCCTTCAGTATCTCAACGAAGATGGCGATGACACGACGCCGCTGGTCCCGCAGACGATTGAGGAAGCGCTCGCCAGCGATAACCGCGTGGACGATGCCTTGGGCGGCAAGGCCTATTACCTTGGTCGGGCCGAACTCGAAATTCCGCTTGGTAGCGGTGCGCGCGAGATGGGCCTGCGTCCGTCGATCTTCCTGGACGTGGGGTCGTTGTTCAGCGTTACCCGCCCGGTTCTGCAGGATTACCCCGATGGCTTGCAAGCCACGGACGGGGACGGCAATCTGATTTATCTGCAGCCCGGCGTAGACGATGAAGGCAACGACATTATCCAGGCAGTAACCAACCGCTTTGCACCCGATGGGACCGAGAACGAGCGTAATGTCATCGCGGGGACCTTCTTCAAGGAAGTGTTCGTCGGTGACAGCCCCGCGCCGCGTATTTCGGTGGGCATTGGCGTGAACTGGAACTCGCCCTTCGGTCCGTTCCGGATCGATGTATCTCACGTGCTCAAGAAGCAGGTCGGAGACGACACCAAGACCTTCTCCTTCAACGTAGGAACGCAATTCTGATGAAACTTTTTGCCAAGACCATTGCTGCCGCCGCGCTTGCGGGCACTGCAGCCATCGCAACTCCCGCCGCCGCGCAGGTGTCGGGCATCGCCACCAGCAGCCCCGAAGCCGTGATCGTGCGCAGCCAGGCGCGCATCACTGCCTACCAGCAGATCGACCAGCAGTATTCGGCGCAGATCGCGCAGATTCGCACGCTGCGCCAGGAAATGCAGACGCTGCAGCAGAGCCTCGATACCGACAACAATGGCCAGCTGAGCCAGGCCGAAGCGCAGGCCAACCCCACGGTCGTGCAGCAGCTCCAGCAGAAGGAACAGCAGCTTGGGCAGGCTTCGCAGCCGATCGTGCTCGCGCAGACCTATGCCATCGAGCAGCTGATCAACGATTACCAGAACGTCCAGCAGCAGGTCATCCAGCAGAAGAACATCCAGCTGCTCCTGAACCCGGATGCGATCCAGTGGGCACCCGAAGCGGTCAATGTGACCAACGACCTCGTCGCTGCGCTCAACCAGCGTATGCCGAGCGTCCAGATCACGCCGCCGGCCGACTGGCGCCCGCGCCAGGAATCGCTGTCCGCGCAGCAGACTGTGTCGCAGGTCCTCCTCGGCGTCGCGCAGCAGCAGGCAGCCCAGCAGGCCGCGCAGCAGCAGCCCGCGCAGCCGACCGGCCGCTAGGTTCGACGACAGGGGCAGGGTGATGAGCGAGATCGGTTTCGACATCGTCGGGGTGCTGAAGCGCCTACCGCATCGCTATCCCCTGCTGCTCGTCGACCGGGTGCAGGAACTGGTCGCCGATGAGCGCATCCACGCGGTCAAGGCTGTCAGCTTCAACGAAGATTTCTTCCAGGGCCATTTCCCCGGCGCGCCGATCATGCCCGGTGTTCTCCAGATCGAGGCGCTGGCGCAGGCCGCCGGCGTACTCGCGGTGGAGAGCCTCGGCCTCGCGGACTCCGGCAAGCTGGTCTATTTTATGGCGATCGAGAACGCCAAGTTCCGCGCGCCCGTGACGCCGGGCGTGCTGCTCGATCTCAAGGCCGAATTCGTCCAGAAGCGCGCGCGCGTGTGCAAGTTCGCCGGCCAGGCATCGGTCGATGGCAAGGTGACCTGCGAAGTGCAGTTCACCGCGATGATCGCCGACGCACCCGAATAGGGTTGTCAATTCGGGCGCTCGCCGCTATGCGCGCGCCTTTCCCATAACAGCTGGACCGGTCGGAACCGTTCCGATGCTAGAAGGACGCTTATCATGAAGGCCGCAGGTCACCCCGATTACCACATGATCACGGTCAAGATGACCGATGGTACCGAATTCCAGACGCGCTCCACCTGGGGCAACGAGGGCGAAACGCTGACGCTCGACATCGATCCGACCAGCCACCCGGCATGGACGGGCGGCACCAAGCAGATCCAGGAAGGCGGCCGCGTCGCAGCCTTCAACAAGCGCTTCGGCGGCCTGTCGCTCAAGAAGGGCTGAGCGCAGCCAACCCCAAGAGTTTACGCAAGGGCGGTCCCGTTGGGGCCGCCCTTTCTCGTTGTGCAAGCACCGCGCGCCGGATAGCTGCGTCACCAGCCCCAGGGCTTCTCGCGGTACCATTTGGTGATCACATATTTGATCCCCTTGCGAACCTTCATCCCGTGATGGAGCGTATTGGGGTTTTCGCGCAGGTCGGCGCGCCGGTTGTTCCAGCAGACCAGCTTCCCCGCCTCGGGCTGGAAGGTCTTGCCGACCGCCTTGAAGCGGGTCGCACCGCCGCCTTCGACCTCGTTCAGATAGATCATGAAGGTCCAGGTCCGCTGGCCCGCGACCGAGCAATAGGTCGCCCAGTCGGCCCCGCCGCGATTGAAATAGTCGCAATGCGGTTTGAACTCCTGCCCCACGTCGTAGCGCTGGCCCTGCAGTGGTTCGCCATGCGCGGGGGCGATCCCGTTGAGATCGTACAGCAGCTTTTCGAGCGTCTCGACAACAGGTACCGCAGTATCAAGGTCACACGTCTCGCTGGTGCGGAAATAGCGGTCATCGCCTGCATCGGCGAGCGTCGAGGGGCGCCGGTCCTGCTCGATCAGCCGGATCAATCCAGCCCGCAGGTCGATGGGGACGAAATCGCGCAATTGGAACAGTTCGATCTTGTCGCTCGGCACGCGTTGCATGCCCTCGCGCGTCAGCAGCATTTCGCTCGAAGATTCGCCCGGTCCCGTCATCACGTTTACGATAACGTGCGCACAACGCGCTTCAACCGCGAAAGAAAATTGCGCACAGCTGCGGCGGTTGCGATTTTCGCTTCCCTATCCGCCTTCATTGTGCAACAGGCACGCGCCGTTGCGCAGGCGGCTTGACGCTGTCCCGCTCATGCGCAACAGCCCCCAATCCCGGGCGGTTCCGGGGGCATGTGGCGATCGTAGCTCAGTTGGTTAGAGCGCCGGTTTGTGGTACCGGAGGTCGCGGGTTCGAACCCCGTCGATCGCCCCATATTCTCCCCCCCCATGACCGTCCATCAGAGCATTTTGGGGACTCGCTGCATGACGGCATTCTGGACCGAAGCGGATTTCGACGATCATGAACTGGTCGAGGTCGTCCGCGATGCGAAAAGCGGCCTGACCGCGATTATCGCGCTCCACTCCACCCATCTCGGTCCCGGGGCCGGTGGCACCCGCTACTGGCACTATGCCGAACCCGCCGCTGCCATGCGCGACGCGCTGCGACTGTCGCGCGGGATGAGCTACAAGAACGCCATGGCAGGCCTGCCGATGGGCGGGGGCAAGGCCGTGATCTTGGCGCAGAAGAATAGTGCCAAGACGCCCGAAATGCTCGCCGCCTTTGCCGATGCGGTGGAGCGTCTCAACGGCCAATATGTCACCGCCGAGGATGTTGGCATTTCCGAAGCCGATATGGCCGCGGTCGCGCAGCGCACGCAATATGTCTCGGGCCTCCCGGTCGAGGGCGAAGACGCCGCTGGCGGCGACCCGGGCCCGTTCACCGCGCTCGGCATCTTCCTCGGCATCAAGGCCGCAGTCCGGCACAAGCTGGGCAAGGACAGCGTCGAAGGCGTGCATGTCGCGCTGCAGGGCACCGGTAGTGTCGGCGGCGGCGTTGCCCGGCTGCTGGCGCGCGATGGGGCCAGGCTGACGCTTTCCGACATCGATGCGGGTCGCGCCGAGACGCTGGCCGCCGAACTCGGCGCCGATACCGCTGCAGCCGATGCAATCATGTCGGTTTCCTGCGACGTTTTCAGCCCCAATGCGCTGGGCGCGATTCTCGACGACGAGGGTATCGCACGGCTCGATTGCCAGATCGTGGCAGGCGGCGCGAACAACCAGATCAAGCGGCCCGAGCATGGCCCGATGCTGGCCGAACGCGGCATTCTCTATGCTCCCGACTATGTGATTAACGCCGGCGGAATCATCTCGGTAACGCTTGAATATCTGTGCCGCCGCGACAAGGCGCCCTGCGATATCAACGAGGTCCGCAAGCGCATCGCGCTGATCCCCGGACGGCTCGAGCAAATCTGGCAGGAAAGCGACGAAACCGGGGTCTCGCCCGACCAGGTTGCCGACCGGATGGCACAGGAACTGATCGGCCGCTGAACTGCGCCCTTGCGAGGCCGGTGGAGCGCTGCCAAAGCGGTGCCGGACGGTATATTCGATGCACGGCTTCGCCAATCCCAAGCGCTTCCTGGCGCTCGCCAACCCGCTGACCCCGCTGTTGCTGGTCGGCGGCCTGGTGGTGAGCGCGGGCGCGCTCTATTGGGGGCTATTCCAAGTGTCTCCCGACCGCCTGATGGGCGAGACCGTGCGCATCCTGTTTCTGCATGTTCCGGCCGCATGGCTGGGGATGGGTGGCTGGACCGCGATCGCCGTGGCAAGTCTCGTCTTCCTCATCTGGCGGCATCCGCTTGCCGCGCTCGCCGCGCGCGCCGCGGCATTACCCGGCCTCGTCTTTACCATCATCTGTCTCGCCACCGGCTCGATCTGGGGGCGGCCGACATGGGGCACTTGGTGGGTGTGGGACGGACGGCTGACCAGCATGCTGGTGCTGGCCTTCCTCTATCTGGCCTATATTGCGCTGGCGCAGGCCGCCGAACGCGAAGGTGTTTCGCCGCGTATCCCGGCGATCTTCGGCCTGCTCGGCGCAATCAACATCCCGATCATCAATCGCAGCGTGGTGTGGTGGAATTCGCTCCACCAGCCGCCCAGCATCACGCTGGGCAAAAGCGCGATCGACGCCGAGTTCCTCGTGCCTCTGCTCGTTGCAATAGCCGGTTTCTCGCTGCTGTTCGGTGGCGTCGTACTCGCGCGTATGCGAGCGCTGCTTGCCGATGTGCAGGCCGAGGCGCGCCTACGCCGCCGCGCGATGGAAGCCGCCTGATGCGCGAGGCACTCGATCAATGGACCTTCGTCGTCGCCGCTTATGCGGTGGGCGTGACCGGCACGCTGGCGATGGTCGGCTGGGCATGGCTCGACATGAAACGCGCCGAGAAGCGCCGCGAAGAAAGCCGCCGGAAATGAGCGCACTCAAACCCAAGCACCAGCGCCTCGTGCTGGTCGTCCTCGCGCTTGTCGCACTGATCGGGGCGGGCCTGCTCGCGGCCTATGCATTGCGCAATCAGGCGAGCTATTTCTACCTGCCCGAGCAGATGCTCGCCAATCCGCCCGAGATCGGCCAGGCCGTACGACTGGGCGGCATGGTCGAGCAGGACTCGATCGAAACCGCTGCCGATGGGGTCACGCTGACCTTCGCGGTAACGGGGAATGACGGATCGCGCGTGCCGGTACGCTTCAGCGGCATCGCGCCCGATCTGTTCGTCGAGGGTTCGGGTGTGGTCGCCGAAGGGCGGCTGGGTCCGGGCGGCGTATTCCTCGCCGACAATCTCCTCGCCAAGCATGACGAGAATTACGTGCCGCGCGAATTGCAGGACATGGACCAGCACCAGGCCGCGCAAATGGCCGAAGAAACGACGGTCGGGCTCGAATGATCGCTGAACTGGGTCTTGCCGCCCTGTGGCTCGCCGCCGCACTGGCCGCGCTGCAGATGGCCGTCGGCTTTATGGCAGTGCGCAATGAACGGGCGAGCGAACTGGCCGGACTGATCCGCCCCGCGGCGATCGTGCAGGGCGTGCTCGTCGCGCTATCCTTCGCAATGCTGGTGTGGCTGTTTGCCGTCACCGATCTCTCGGTCAAGCTGGTGGCTTCCAACTCGCATTCGATGAAGCCGCTGGTGTTCAAGCTGTCGGGCACTTGGGGCAATCATGAAGGCTCGATGCTGCTGTGGGTGACCGTCATGGGTCTTGCCGGCGCGTTGATCGCGCTGGTCGAGCGACGTCTGCCAGAGCGGACGATGAATGCCACGCTGGCCGCACAGGGCGTGGTCTCGCTGGGCTTTTACGCCTTCCTGCTGCTCAGTTCGAACCCCTTCGAACGCCTGCCGACCCCCGCGGCGGAGGGGATGGGGCTCAACCCGCTGCTGCAGGACATCGGTCTCGCTTTCCATCCGCCCACGCTCTACCTCGGGTATGTCGGCCTGTCGGTTGCCTTCAGCTTTGCGGTGGGGGCGCTGCTGACGCGGCAAGTGACGCCCGATTTCGCACGCGCGATGCGGCCGTGGGTGCTCGGTGCGTGGGTCATGCTGACAGTGGGCATCACCGCAGGCAGTTACTGGGCCTATTACGAACTTGGCTGGGGTGGCTGGTGGTTCTGGGATCCGGTCGAAAACGCTTCACTCATGCCGTGGCTTGCGGCGACTGCCTTGCTCCATTCGGCCAGCGTCCTCGCCAGCCGCGACGCCTTGCGCACCTGGACGATCATGCTCGGCGTGGTGGCCTTCTCGATGAGCATGGTCGGTACCTTCCTCGTGCGGTCAGGCATCCTGACCAGCGTGCATGCCTTCGCCGTCGATCCCGAGCGTGGGACCTTCATCCTCGTCCTGCTCGGAATTTTCATCGGCGGGGCACTGCTGCTGTTCGCGCTGCGGGCCAATACGATCAGCGAGGGCGAGCGGTTCGCGCTGGCCAGCCGCGAAGGCGCGCTGGTGTTCAACAATGTCATGCTGAGCGCGATCCTCGCCATCGTGCTGCTGGGTACGCTCTACCCGCTGCTGACCGAGGCGTTCGATGTGCGCGTGTCGGTCGGGCCGCCATATTTCAATCCCGTCGGGGCGATCTTCGTCATTCCCATGTTAGCGGTCATGGCGGTTGGACCGCTGCTGCGCTGGCGGCAGGACCGGGTCGACCGGATCGGCCGTGAAATTGCGTTGTTCGCCGCACTGGTGCTCGCGGCGCTTGTCCTGTTCGGCCTGCTTGCGGATATTGCATTGCTGCCGCTACTCGGGCTGGCTTTCGGTCTGGGACTGGCGGTCGCCAGCCTGTTGCCGCTGCGCCGCCGTAAACTCGGCCGCACCCCGCTTGCGACATGGGGCATGGTAATTGCCCATTTCGGCATCGCGGTGGCGCTGATCGGCATGGCGAGCGAAAGCGCCTTTACCAAGGAACGGCTCGCCGCCGTGGCCGAAGGCGACAGCGCCACCGTCGGTCCCTGGACTATCGTGCTTCAGGGCGTCGAGCCGGTCGCGGGTCCCAACTGGACCGCGATTCAGGGGCGGCTTGCGGCAAGCTATGATGGCGATGAGCCAGATATCCTGACCCCGCAATCACGCAATTTCTGGGCTCCGCCGCAGCAGACCACCGAAAGCGCGCTGGTCACGCGGTGGAACGGCCAGCTTTACGCGGTGATCGGCGACCGCGCACCCGATGGGCGGTGGCAGGTGCGACTGTGGTGGAAGCCCTTCGTCCCGCTGATCTGGTATGGCGGCCTGCTGGTCGCGCTGGGCGGCGTGCTGGCTTTGCTCGGCCGGTTGCTGAGCGATCTCAGGCATCGCCGCCTCGCGGTGCGCATTGCCGAACGCCGCGCCGACCGGGAGGCGATCGCATGAGCTGGCGTCTGTGGGTCCCGCTGTTCGTGTTCGCGTTGTTTCTCGGCCTCGCGGCGTACCAACTGACGCAGCCCAAGGACGAATTCGTCGCCAGCGGCATGGTCGGCGAGGAACTGCCGTATTTCAACCTTCCGCCCGCGATGGAGGGGGGCGAGGGGGTAACCAATGCGACCTTCGCCGATGGCCAGCCGCGCCTGCTCAACATATGGGCGAGCTGGTGCCTGCCCTGCATTGCCGAAGCGCCGCATCTCGAAAGCCTCGAGCGGCAGGGAGTGGAGATCGTCGGCGTCGCGATCCGCGACCGGCCCGAAGACATTGCAAGGTTCCTCGCGCAGCACGGCAATCCCTACAGCCGCATCGGGCGTGACGATCTGTCCGAAGTGCAGCTGGCGATCGGTTCTTCGGGCGTGCCCGAAACCTTCGTAATCGATGGCGAGGGTGTGATCCGCTACCAGCATATTGGCGATGTCCGTGCGAGCGACGTGCCGGTGCTGCTTGCCGAGCTGGAGCAAGCCCGATGATCCGCGCGCTCCTCACCGCCATGGCCCTCGCGTTCGCGCTGCCGGTCACGGCGCAGCAAAGCATGCCGCCCGCACCTTACGCCTATCGCCAGCTCGACGATCCCGGGCAGGAACAGGCCGCGCAGGATTTGATGGAGACGCTGCGCTGCCTCAAGTGCCAGTCGCAGTCGATTGCCGATAGCGACGCTCCCATGGCGGGCGACATGCGCCACCAGGTGCGGATCCGCATCGCGGCGGGTGAAAGCCCCGACGACATCCGCAGCTGGCTGATGCAGCGCTATGGCGACTACGTCAGCTACAAGCCCGAAGTAAGCGCGACGACCTGGCCGCTTTTCGCCATCCCGCTGCTGCTCATTCTGGGCGCTGGCGCGGTGCTGCTCCGCCGGTTCCGGGGGCGCGCATGAGCTGGTTGCCGATCATCCTGCTCGCGGCGCTGATCTTTGGCCTCGCGGTCGTGTTGCTCAAGCTGCCACGGAGCCTGTGGATGCTGTTCGGATCGGCGCTGCTGTTCGGGCTCACGGGCTATGCCTTGCAGGGCCACCCGGGGCAGGCTGGCGCGCCCGCCACTCCGATAACCGACAATGCCGCGCAGACCGGCGAACTTATGGTCGAGGCGCGGCGCGAATTTTATCCTGCGGGCAGGCTGCCTTCGCGCTTCGTGGTCACTGCCGATGCCTTCACCCGGCGCGGCCAGCACGACCAGGCGGCGAATTTCCTGCGCAATGCGGTGGCGGAGAACCCGAATGACGGCGAGGCTTGGGTGGCGCTGGGCAATGCGCTGGTCGAACATGCTGATGGCCAGCTGACCGCTGCGGCGCTGTTCGCCTATTCGCGCGGCGAGCAGGTTGCGCCCAATAATCCCGCGCCGACCTACTTCCTCGGGCTGGCATTCCTGCGGGCAGGGGAGCCGGGCCGGACGCTCGCACTGTGGCGCGAATTGCTCGAAGCGGCGCCCGAAGACGCCGAATGGCGTGCACCGCTGGCCGCGCGACTCGACCGCCTGGAGACGATGTTGGGCGTTGCAGAGCCATCCGCCGCCCAACAAACCGAAGAATAATCAATGCGATGCGCGATTTGTTGCGAGTGCGAAGCCTTGCTGCTACTCGCCGCGACTTCGCCAAGCAGGCCATGTGACACGATGTTGTCGGAACCCAATCCCGCATGAATGATACCGCTTCTGCGCCGCTCCAGCAGGATGGCGTGCCTCCCGTAACCGAGCAGGGTGGCCACGGCCACGGCGGCTCGCGCACGGCGCTGGCGGTGGGGGCGATCGGTGTCGTCTTCGGCGATATCGGTACCAGCCCGCTCTATGCCTTCCGCGAGACTTTTGCCGGTGCCGCCAGCATCGCCATCGACCGGCTGCATGTGCTCGGTGTGGTCAGCCTGATTTTCTGGTCGATGCTGGTCGTCGTGGCGATCCAGTATGTCACCATCCTCATGCGTGCGGACAATAAGGGGCAGGGCGGCAGCCTTGCGCTTGTCGCACTGCTCAGCCGCCATATCGGCAAGTCGAGCTATGGCTGGCTGGTCGTGCTGCTGGGGGTCTTCGCGACTTCGCTGTTCTACGGTGACAGCATGATTACGCCGGCAATCTCGGTCCTGTCCGCGGTCGAGGGCCTGACGGTGGTCGACCAGCGGCTCAATCCGCTGGTGATCCCCATCGCGCTGGTGCTGCTGGTATGCCTGTTCCTGCTGCAAAGCCGCGGTACGGCCAAGGTCGGCGCGCTGTTTGCGCCGGTGATGATCGTCTATTTCGTGACCATTGCCGGACTTGGCCTCAACCAGATCATCCTGAATCCCGACATCCTGTGGGCGCTCAATCCCTATTACGCGGTGATGTTCTTCGTCACCGACGGCGCGGTGGCTTTCTTTGCGCTGGGGGCCGTGGTGCTCGCGGTGACTGGTTCGGAAGCGCTGTATTCGGACATGGGCCACTTCGGGCGCGGACCGATGCGGTTGAGCTGGTTCGGCTTCGTCATGCCGTGCCTGCTGCTCAACTATTTCGGGCAGGGAGCAATGATCGCCGGCCTGCCGCCCGAACAGGCCGCTGAAGTCGTGCGCAATCCCTTCTTCCTGCTGGCGGGCGAGGAATGGCGCCTGCCGCTGGTCATTCTCGCCACGGTCGCGACCTTTATTGCCAGCCAGGCGGTTATCTCGGGTGCGTTCAGCATTACCCACCAGGCGATGCAGCTGGGCTTCATGCCGCGCCTGTCGATCCGCCATACCAGCGAGACCGCGGCGGGACAGATCTACATCCCGGTGGTCAATTGGTCGCTGATGGTCGCGGTCATCCTGCTGGTGCTGACCTTCCAGACATCCTCCAACCTCGCGGCCGCTTACGGCATCGCGGTGACCGGGGCGGTGACGATCGACACGCTGCTGATGGGCGTCCTGTTCGTCGGTGTGTGGAAATGGAAATGGTTCATCGCCCTGCCGGTGGTGGCGTTCTTCCTGATCGTCGACGGGGCCTATTTCGCCGCCAATCTGGCCAAGGTACCCGATGGCGGCTGGTTCCCGCTGGTTGTCGGTCTGGTCGCCTTCACCCTGCTCACCACCTGGGCGCGCGGACGCAAGCTCATGCGGGACCGGATGAGCGAGACTGCGCTGCCGATCGAGATTTTCGCCAAGAGCGCGAAGAATTCAGCCACCCGCGTACCGGGCACGGCGATCTTCATGGCCAGCCAGACGGCGGGCGTGCCCAGCGCATTGCTGCACAATATCAAGCACAACAAGGTGCTGCACGAACGCGTCGTGATCCTGACCGTGCTGATTGCCGATGCGCCCTATGTCGACGCCACCGAAAGGTGCGAAATCCACGATCTCGGCGACGGCTTCTACCGGGCGACGCTGCACTACGGCTTCATGCAGGAAACCAATGTTCCGCAGGGGCTGAAGGAAATGTCCCGCTGCGGCGGCGAGTTCGACATGATGCACACCAGCTTCTTCCTCAGCCGCCAGACGCTGCTCGCCAGCGACAAGCCCGGCATGCCGATCTGGCGCGAGAAGATCTTCGCCTGGATGCTGCGCAATGCGGCCACCGCGATGGATTTCTTCCGCCTGCCGACCAACCGCGTGGTCGAGCTGGGGAGCCAGGTGGAAATTTAGCGACTGCTAGGCGGAATAGCGGCTATTTCGCGAACAATCTGGTCGGCTACTCCCTGCGCTGGGAGAACCGTCGTTTTGACTTGGATATCGTAAGCCATTCCGTCATGTACGACGTCGATCTGCCCTTCGGCCTGTCCAATTACCCGGTCTCCGCGAGCAGATTCTCTGCGCTGTAGTTCATTCAAGCTGCAATGCACGCCGATGAAGATGACATCGAGGCCCGCTAGAACCGTCATCCAATCCTGCCGCAACTTATCCGTGAGGATTACCTCGTCGCAGATCAAATCGATGCCGCTCTTTGCCATCGCCGCTACTGCGCGATGATGAGCTTTGAGCGTGGCTAGGCCAAACTCGCCAAAATTCAGTCGTACCTTTTGGCGGCGATCGCGATCGAAATAGAAACCGTCTCGGTGGTTGTGCAGATGGCGCGGGAGCATGGCGAACGCATCGTCAATGCCGGTCAGAAGGTGAGGCGAGTCCAGTCTATCTTGAAGCTCGCGAGCGAGAGTGGTCTTGCCGGAAGAGGTCGCGCCATTGAGAAAAATCAGTGTCACGTCCTATCCCTCACCCCGTTTGAACCCAATCTAAGCAGTCGGCGGTTCGTCCTTCACCACCTCGTCCCGGTCCTCTAGCGCCAATCCGTGCTTCAGCAGCATGGGCAATTGGGTGAAGGTAAACAGGAAGCTGATCGGCATGAACACCCATAGCTTCGCCCACAGCCAGCTTTCGAAGTCCAGTTGCATGCGCAGGACCTCGTTCAGCGCGGCCATGAAGAAGAAGAACAGCCCCCAATTGCGCGACAGCTTGAGCCAGCCTTCACGGTCGAGGCCCTCGAAAGCAGCCTCGAGCAGGATCTGCAGCAGCGCCTTGCCGCGGAGCCACCCGCCGATCAGCAGCACGCCGAACAGCAGGTAGATCGCGGTCGGCTTGATCTGGATGAACCTTTCGTCCTGCAGCCAGATGGTCAGCCCGCCAAAGCCGACGATCAGCGCGGTCGAGAGGATCAGCATCGGGCTGACATGGCCGAATTTGAACTTGCTGAAGACCAGCGCGGTCACCGCTGCGACCATGAAGGCGATTGTGCCGTAGATCACCGCCGCGATCTCGCCAAAGGTCGAGGTCTCGGGCGGCTGGTAGAACTTGTACACGCCGAGGAAGACCAGCAGCGGGCCATAATCGACGAGGATGTTGAGCCAGCCCGTCTTGGGCTTCGGCTTGGCCGCGGTGGTGCTGTCGGTTTCGCTCATCATTCTCTCAGTCAGTCATTACGTGCAGCGCAATCGCGCGGAAATATCGGGTTCGCCTTCGCCTGCTCACAATGACGAGGGGCTGAACTAGGCCACACCCGCGATCACGCGCGCCACGAGATCGGGATCGAACGGGCGCAGGTCGTCGATCTTTTCGCCCACACCGATCGCATGGATCGGCAGGCCGTATTGCTCTGCCGCCTGCACCAGCACCCCGCCGCGGGCGGTGCCGTCGAGCTTGGTCATCACCAGGCCGGTGACCCCCGCGACTTCCTTGAACACATCGATCTGGTTGAGCGCGTTCTGCCCATTGGTAGCGTCGAGCACGAGCACGACGTCATGCGGCGCTTCGGGATTGAGGCGGCCGAGTACCTTCCGAATCTTGGCCAGCTCGTCCATCAGCTCGCGCTTGTTCTGCAGCCGCCCGGCGGTGTCGACGATCAGCACATCGGTGCCGATCTCGGTCGCCTTCTTGACCGCGTCGAACACGATACTGGCGGGGTCGCCGCCTTCTGGGCCGCGTACGATGGGAACGCCCACGCGGTCGGCCCAGGTCGCCAGCTGGCCGATGGCAGCGGCACGGAACGTATCGCCCGCCGCCAGCATGACGGCGTAGTCGTCTTCCTGGAATAGATGCGCGAGCTTGGCGATCGTGGTCGTCTTGCCGCTGCCATTGACGCCGATCACCAGCAGCACCTGGGGGCGCGGGAAGGCGGTAATCTCGAGCGGTTTGGCCACCGGACGCAGGATCGCAGCGATTTCCTCCGCGACCGCTTCTTTCAGCTCGCGCTCGGTTATCTCGAGCCCGAAGCGTTTTTCGGCCAGCTTGGTCCGGATCCGCGCGGCTGCCGCCGGACCGAGGTCCGACAGGATCAGTGCATCCTCGACATCGTCGAGTGTTGCATCGTCGAGTTTCGCAGTGCCGACGACTTCGGTCAGGTTGCTCGTCAGTTTCTCGGAGGTCTTGCGGAAGCCCCCGAACAGCCGGTCGCTCCAGCTCGATGTGTCATTCATTGCAGCAGGCCATTCTCGATTTGCGTCGGCGTCACGGAGGCGATCGTCCCGGCGGGTGTGCCTTCGGGCACTGCCACGCGGGCGAAGTGCGGGGTGTAGCCCGTCGTATCGCGCTCGGCGAGGACGCTATGCGGCTTATCGACGAGCGACGCGAGCCAGCCGTCGCGGGTCGCCTTGGCAAGCGTGCGCAGTTCGGCGGCGCGGCGCTTGACGGTTTCGCGCTCGACTTGCGGCATACGCGCGGCAGGCGTGCCGGGACGGGGCGAATAGGGGAAGATATGTCCGTGGACGATCTGCAATTCCTCGATGATCGCCAGATTGGCCGCGTGATGCTCCTCGGTCTCGGTCGGGAAGCCCGCAATGAGGTCCGCACCGATGGCAATATCGGGACGGCGCTCCTTCAGCCGCGTTACCAGCGCAATTGCATCGCCGCGCAAATGCCGGCGCTTCATGCGCTTGAGGATCAGATCGTGCCCATGTTGCAGCGAGAGGTGCAGATGCGGCATCAGCCGCTGTTCGCTGGCGAAGATATCGAACAGCAGCGGGTCGATCTCGATCCCGTCGAGCGAGGACATGCGCAGGCGCCCCAACTCGGGGAAGCGATCGAGCACCGCGCGGACCAGTTCGCCCAGCGGTGGCTTATCGGGCAGATCGTGACCCCACGAGGTCACATCGACGCCCGTCAGCACCACCTCGGGCGCGCCGTGGATCAGATGGCGTTCGACCTCGGCCAACACTCGCGCGATGGTCAGCGATCGGCTCGGCCCGCGACCCTGCGGAATGACGCAGAAGGTGCAGGCATGGTCGCAGCCATTCTGCACCGCGATGAAGGCCCGGGTGCGGTCCTGCGGGATGGCGGGTGTTTCGGCGGGGACGTTCCAGGCGCGTGCATCGAGCTTGGCAGTATTGGCGACGAGCCCGTCGACCTCGGGCATGGCGGCGAGCTGGTCGCGTTCGATATCGGCGGCACAGCCGGTCACCAGCAGGCGCGCGTCGGGATGTGCCCGCCGCGCGCGGCGGATCGCCTGCCGCGTCTGGCGCACCGCCTCGCTGGTCACTGCGCAGCTATTGACCACCACGAGGTCGCGTTCCTGCGCCAGCATGGCGCGGATCTGTTCGCTTTCGGAAATGTTCAACCGGCAGCCGAGCGAGATAACCTGCGCCTCGCTCACGCGAAATCACCCCATTCGAAATTGCCGCGATAGGCCTCCGCAGCGGGACCGGTCATGCGGATGCGATTGTCTTCGCCCCATGCAATGACGAGATCGCCTCCGGGCAGGGTGATGGTCACTTCGCGTTCGACCAGACCGCGCCGCATGGCGTGCACGGCGGTTGCGCAGGCGCCCGTGCCGCAGGCGCGCGTGATCCCGGCACCGCGTTCCCAAACGCGCAGCCGGATATGCTCGCGGTCGAGGATTGTCGCGACATTGACGTTCACGCGCTCGGGAAACAGCGGATCGGTCTCGATCTGCGGGCCGATGGTTTCGAGCGGCACCGCGCCGGCATCCTCGACAAAGAAGATCACATGCGGATTGCCGACATTGACCGCGCCGGGCTGGTCGAGGCCGTCCCAGCCGACCGGCATGACCGAGGTGTCCATGCCATAAGCGAGCGGGATCGCGTCCCAGTCGAAGCGCGGCTCGCCCATGTCGACGCTGGCGCCCATGCCGCTGGGTTCGACCGCGATCACGCCGCCCGCTGTCTCCACTTTGGCCGCAGCGCCATGGAGCAGCGCGACCGCGCGGCTGGCATTGCCGCAGGCGCCAACCTCGGTGCCGTCCTGGTTGAAGATGCGCATGCGGAAATCGGCCGTGGTGCTCGGCTCGAGCAGGATCAGCTGGTCGCAGCCGATCCCGGTCCGGCGATCGGCCAGCGCGCGGGCAACAGGCGCGCCGATCGCGGGGAGGGTACGCGTGCGGGCGTCGAGCACGACGAAGTCGTTGCCCAGGCCGTGCATCTTGATGAAATCGACACGCATCGTGCGGCGCATCTATGCACTCGCCGCCGCAGCGTCCAGTGCCGTGTCAGCCGGCGCGCTTGCTACCCTGCGCGGTGAAATCGACCTCGGTGACATTGTCGAGCTTGTCCTTGGCGAGCAGGTCCTGCCGGCTCAGCCGCTCGAGGACCAGCCCGGCGGGTTCGGGGCGACCATAGTGATAGCCCTGGCCCTTCATCTTGCCCATCCGCTTGAGCGCCTCGAGCACGACTTCGTTCTCGATCCCTTCGGCGGTGACGGGCAGCTTGAGCCCGTCGCTCATCGCAAGGATCGCATCGACCAGCTTTTCTCCGTGTTCTTCCTGCTTGAGCTCGGAAATGAAGGTGCGGTCGATCTTGAGACGGTCGAAGGGCAGGCTGCGCAGTTGCGACAGGCTCGAATAGCCGGTGCCGAAGTCGTCGAGACTGACCCCGACACCCTGGTTGCGCAAGCTGCTGATCATCGAGCGGACCATACCGACGTTTTCGTGCAGGCAGCTTTCGGTGATCTCGATATCCAGCCGGTTGGCGGGGAAATTGTGCCGCACGAGCAGCTTGAGCAATTTCTGGGCGAACCATGGATCCCGCATCTGCACGGGGGAGATATTGACCGCAAGGGTGAGCTGCGAATCCCACTCCTTGGCGTCTTCGAAGGCGCGTGCGATCAGCGCTTCGCTCATTTCGCCGATGACGCCGATTTCCTCGGCAATCGGGATAAAGATATCGGGTCCGACGACGCCCATTTCAGGCGATTCCCACCGGGCGAGCATTTCGAAGCCGACCAGCTTGCCCGATTCAAGATCGACCTGCTGTTCGTAGTAAGGGCGGAACTCACCATTGGCGATGCCCTTGCGGATTCCCGCTTCGAGCTCGTTGCGGAAGCGCAGCTCGTTTTCCATCGGCGGTTCGAACCAGTAGAAGCGGTTCTTGCCCTGCTTCTTCGCGTGATACATCGCGATATCCGCCTTGTGCATCAGCTTCTGCGCCGACGTCGTGCCGTGGCGCATATCTTCGATCTGTGTGCTCGAGGCGATGCCGATCGACATGGTCACATCGACCGGCGAATCCCCGTAGGGAACCGGCCGCGCGACCTGTTCGATCATCCGCGTGGCAAGCTGGTCGACCCGGTCGGGGACCTGCGGGTGATAGGGCACGACGCAGACGAATTCGTCGCCGCCGAGCCGCGCGAGGATACCGCCGTCGGGCAGCAGGCGCTGGATGCGCGCTGCGGTCGTGCGCAACACTTCGTCGCCAGCCTGGTGGCCGTGAAGGTCGTTGACCTGTTTGAAATTGTCGAGATCGACGGCAATCGCCGCCAGCGCCTGTTCGCGGCGCTCGAGATCGTTGAGCAGATCGCCCAGCGCAGTGGTGAAGCTGCGGCGGTTATGGCACCCGGTCAGATGGTCGAGATCGGCCAGGCGGCGCGCTTCTTCCTCGGATGCGCGGCGCGTGTCCAGTTCGTCGGACAGTGCCTTGTAGCGTTGCCAGCCGAGCAGGATCAGCGCGATATTGAGCAGCAGGGCATTGGTTAATGCAGTGTCGGGCGAGGCTTCTTTGCCGGTCCATGCCTTGATCAGGTCGGGCAGGACGACGCCAGCCGTCCCCACGAACAGGATAATCGCCGCAAAGGCGATCCCGAGAGTGACGAAGTCACGTTCGCGTGGCGCAGGTTTCCTGCCCGCTTGCGTGCGTCGATCCTCATGTGTCTTGGCAGTTTTCGCGGTCAAGCCCGCCCCCTGAGTTTTAGCTGCAGCGCTTGCTTAGGCAATGCCGCCTAAAAACAGGTTAACCGGGGACTGCGGTGGGGTGGTCACTTCGGGCGGCACGCGCTACCCGCTGGGGACCCGAGAAGAATTGACGGAGCAGGTTCCCCGATGCGTTACTGGCTGTTGAAATCCGAACCCTTCAAATATGGCTGGGACGATCTCATCGCCGAGAAGGAAGGCACGTGGGACGGGGTGCGCAACCACCGGGCCAAGAACAATCTCGCGGCGATGGAAGTGGGCGACCAGGCGTTCTTCTACCATTCGCGCGAAGGGCTGGAGATCGTCGGTATCTGCGAAGTCAGCGTCGCGGGCATTACCGACCCGACCGATCCTGAAGGCAAGTGGGCTGCGGTGAAGGTCAAACCGAAAACCAAGCTGCCGCATCCGGTCACGCTGAAACAGATCAAGGCCGAACCCAAGCTGGCGGATTGCGAACTGGTCCGGCTCTCGCGCCTCTCGGTGGCCGAAATCAAGCCCGACGAATGGTCGGTGATCTGCTCGATGGCGGGGATCTAGCCGCCCGAGCCGCTAGCGTCCGCGCAGCCCGCTGATACTGGCGCCGCTGGCGGCGAGCTGCTCGATATCGATGGTGCAGTGGATCAGCCGCACACCGCCGCGGCCCTGCGCATCGACCAGCGCATGCTTGAACTCCTCGGTCGTCGCAGCGCGCGCCGACCAGCCGCCGAAGGCTTCGGCAAGCGCGGCGAAGTCGGGATTGGCGAGGCGGGTGCCACTGATCCGCTCCTCGCCGGGAAATTCGCGTTCCTGGTGCATGCGGATCGTGCCGTAAGCCGAATTGTCGACCACGATAACCAGCAGATTGACGCCATGCTGGACTGCGGTGGCCAGTTCCTGCCCGTTCATCAGGAAGTCGCCATCGCCTGCAACGGCGACCACGGTGCGTTGCGGGTACCGCATCGCCGCAGCGATCGCTGCGGGAACCCCGTAGCCCATCGCGCCGCAGGTGGGGGCGAGCTGCGTCGGGTAGCCGTCGTAACGCCAGAAGCGATGCCACCAGCCCGCGAAATTGCCCGCGCCGTTGCAGATTATCGTATCGGCGGGCAGCGTATCGCGCATGAACTGGACGGTCTGCCCCATATCGAGCGCATGGTCGTTGGGGTGCGCGGTTGCCCAGCTTTCCCATTCGGCATGCGCCTCGGCCCCGGCATCGAAGTCGATCGTTTCGCCGTCATCCCATAGCGCGGCGCTTTCCGCGAATTCATCCATGCTGGCGCAGATGGCGAGATCGGCGGGGTAGACGCGGTTGAGCTCGTTTGCATCGGGATGGACGTGGACCAGCTTTCGTTCGGGCGCGGTTACCGGCGGAACGGTGTAGCCATCGGTGGTCGCTTCCCCCAGCCGCGCCCCGATCGCGAGGATCAAGTCGGCCTGTTTGACCCGTTCGACCAGCGCGGGGTTGGGCCCGTAACCGAGATTACCGGCATAGACCGCGCTTGCGGGTGAAATCGCGTCCTGGCGGCGGAAAGCGGTCGCCACCGGAATGCCGAGCCGTTCGGCGAAGAGCTGGAAATGCGCGCGGGCCTTGGCGTTCCAGCCAGCGCCGCCGATAATCGCCATGGGCGCAGCGGCATCGGCAATCAGTGCCATCATCGCCTGCATCGCATCGGGGCAGGGCGCCTGCGCCGGACGTTCGACCCGTGGGCGAGGCTTGGCGGAGGTATCGCGGCTCAGCATGTCTTCGGGCAAGGCCAGCACCACCGGTCCGGGCCGCCCCGAGATCGCGGTGGCATAGGCGCGCGCGATATATTCGGGGATCCGCTCGGCGGAATCGATGCGTGCCGCCCATTTCGCGATCGGTCCGAAGAACGTCGCGAAATCGACTTCCTGGAAGCCTTCGCGGTCGCGCATCTCGCTATCGACATCGCCGACGAACAGGATCATCGGCTGCGAATCCTGCATCGCGACATGCACGCCGATGCTGGCATTGGTCGCCCCCGGACCGCGCGTGACGAAAGCCACGCCGGGGCGGCCCGTCATCGCGCCATCGGCACACGCCATGAAGGCGACGCCGCCCTCTTGCCGGCAGGTCACCACGTCGATCGCGTCCTGTTGGCCGAGACCGTCGAGCACCTGGAGGAAGCTTTCTCCCGGCACGGTGAAGATGCGGTCGCAGCCCTGTTCGACAAGGCAATCGACGAGCAGTCGGGCGGCGGGCGGGGTGTTGGGCGCTTGCATGATTGTTGCGGTTAGCCCGCCTGATGAAGCGGCGCAATTGCCGCCTCAATCGTTAATTTCCTCGCGCGCCGTTCCAGTCGGGGACAGTTGGGCCAAAAGCGGTTCCAAAAGGTTAAGAAAGTGTTAACAAGGGCCTATGCGACGCGCCCTGGTCCTATCGAGTGAAGCCGCCCGCCACTGGTTCCGGGCAAGCCTGCCGCAGCGACGTGCTGCGTTCTCCGATCTTCCCGCCAGCGGGACACTCGACTGGCGCCTGACCAGCGACGATGTGCGCGGCGTCGCGACGACCTATTTCGCCACGCTCGCCGCGGTGTTTGCCTTTATCGTGTAGTGCTTAAGCGCCGGCGGCTGCGGCTTCGGCCGCCGCGTGGTTCTCCGCCGCGATCAGCCTGCGTGCAAGCCACGCGGATACCAGGCACATCGCTGCGCAGAGCAGGATCTGTTCGGTAATCGGCACCCCGATCGCGCTCATGCCCATCGCCACCAGCGACCCGCCCACCATCGCGCCCGAATTGACGATATTGTTCGCCGCGATCGTGCGCGAGGCCTTGTCGGGTGACACGCGCGTGGTGAGGAAGGCGTAGAGCGGCACCACGAACATTCCGCCCGCAACCGAAATGCCCAGCAGGCACAGCAGCAGCACCGCCGCCATCGGCCAGGCGAGGAACTCGCTCACCCCCAGCAGGCTGGTCGGCTGGTCCGCCTCCCACAGCTTCGCCACGACGTAGAAGGCGACCACGAACATGCCCATCGCGATCACCGATGCGGGTGCAAAACGCGCGGAAACGCGGCCCTTGAGCAGCGCATTGACCGCTACCGATCCGATCGCCACGCCGACCGAAAACACCACCAGGAACAGGCTGGCCACTTCGGGGCTGGCCATGATCGTGTTCTTGGCCAGCGGCGGGAACTGGATGAACAGCACCGCACCGATGGTCCAGAAGAAGCTGATCGCGAGGATCGCGTAATAGACTTCCGGATTGTGCATCGTATCGCGCACCAGCTTCGCCGAGGCGCGCAGGATATGCCAGTCGAGCTTCTCGATCTCGCCCATGGGCGGGGCGGGGGGCACCTGGCGGCTCACGAAATAGCCGATGCAGGCGGTCACGATAATGCCAATCGCGGCCCAGCCGGTATGCTCCACCGCCAGCGGTCCGGCGATGATCGTGCCGGCCAGAATGGCGATATAGGTCCCGGCCTCGACCAGTCCGGTCCCTGCCAGCACCTCCTCTTTTTTCAGGTGCTGCGGCAGGATCGCGTATTTGATCGGCCCGAGGAAGGTGGACTGCACCCCGGTCAGGAACAGCGCGAGCAGCAGCAGCGGGATCGCTACCGTCTGCACCATGATGCCCTGCCACGCCATGTAGAGGCCCGCCGCGCCGATCATCATCAGCCCGATCTCGCACAGCTTCACCGTGCGGATGATCTTCGCCTTGTCGCGCATGTCGGCAAGCTGGCCCGCCAGCGCGGACAGGATAAAGAACGGCAGGATGAACAGCGCCGAGGCGAGACCGCTGAAGCCTGCCTCTGTCGTCTCATCATTATAGACCGCGTAAACGACGAACAGGACCATGGTGGTCTTGTAGAGATTGTCGTTGAAGGCGTTGAACAGCTGCGTCACGAACAGCGGCAGGAACCGCCGGCGCCGCAGCAAATGCGTGGATGTAAGCATGACCCCCCGGGCAGAAACCCATTTGTGGCCCAAGTCTAGTGCCATCGCGGTGGCGGACAAGGGCACACAGCGGCTTTTGCGACGGGACGATTGCCGCTAGGGCTGGCGCCACGATGCTGACGCTACCCAACATGCTGACACTGTCGCGTATTTTCGCGATCCCGCTGCTCGCCTGGTTCCTGTGGTGGCCCAGCTGGGAAACGGGTTTCCTGTTAGCCTTCGGCCTCTACTGCCTAATGGGCATCACCGATTACTTCGACGGCTATCTGGCGCGCACCAGCGGCACCGTATCGAAGCTGGGCATTTTCCTCGATCCGATCGCGGACAAGATCATGGTCGCCGCGGTGATCCTCGTGCTGGCCGCGCAGGGCGTGCTGCGCGGGCCCTATGTCGGCGACATGCATGTCGTGGCCGGACTGATCATCCTGATGCGCGAGATCGCCGTTTCGGGCCTGCGCGAGTTTCTCGGCCCGCTGCAGGTCTCGGTCCCGGTGAGCCGGCTAGCCAAGTGGAAGACGACCTTCCAGATGGTCGCGCTGGGGGCGCTGATCCTCGGCCAGGGCCTGCCGCAATGGACCACGATGATCGGCGCCGTCGAAGCGAACATCCCGCATACCGTCGGCCTCGCCACGCTGTGGGCGGCGGCGGTGCTGACGGTGATCACCGGATGGGATTACCTGCGGGTCGGCCTCAAGCACATGGATTAGGATTCGCCCTCGGCCACTCTGTAGACATGGACCGGGTGTTACACGGTCCATGCGCAAAAAACGGAGTGGTGCGCGAGGGGCGGGATCGGGCTGGTTCGACGGCGAGAAAGAGCGGGCGGGATTCTAGCGGAGCGCGGGCGAGTAGGAAATGTCTGGGGTTGGGCCGTAAGGAGACCGACCGGTTTTGGCTGCGAGGGAGGAGCAAGCAGTCATTCCTTTATCGAGTTCTCCCGGGGATGAGTGCCTTATGTAGGCACGCAGGATCATCTGCACGGTTCTAGGCGAGATCGAGCACCGCTCGCCCATGCAGACCTCTCGCACCCCTCTTGATGCGGTGCGCCTCGTCCAAAATTAGCCGTGGAATTGGCCTGTTGAACAGCCTAAGTTGTGACCAAGAACGACGGTGTCGCGACTTGCCTCTGGTTGATCGATATTGCTTAGAATAAGCTGCTGCGAGACCGATGAAAATGTCCAGGAGTTCGCATGACTGCATTGAATTCTGAAGCGAACCTAAATGGCCTAGATAAAGAGGCTGTCCGAAAGGCTCTCCTCCAACACAACTACTTGCCACGGCAGCACGACCACAAGGAAGAGCTCCCACCGATTTTCAATTCGAACCTGTTCACGCCTGAGATTGTCGCGAAGTTGATCGAAATTAAAGCTCGTTGGAAAGGTGGGTATGATTTGCTGCCCTTCCGAAGGACGCGGCACCCCAACATCCCTCGGATAATGGGTATCCCTCATCCCAGGGCCTATGCTGAACTCGTGACCGTCATCGCCGAACATTGGAATGAAATCTCACAAGTTTGTCAGAGCCCTAACTCGCAGTTGGAGTTCGGTCTGCATGACGATGGCCGAATCGTCGTGCATCGGTACGACCATGTTTCGGCAGATGGAGAAATCGAAGATCAGGACCCCTTGGCTGATTTTGGGAAAAACTATCGCATCAAGACGGACATCAACAACTTTTATCACAGCGTTTATAGTCATTCCCTGCCATGGGCGCTTGTGGGTCACGACGAGGCAAAGCAACACAAGAGTAGCGGGATTTGGTATAACAAAATAGATAAGGCCATTACTCTGTGTCAACGTGGCGAGACAAAAGGAATGCCAATCGGTCCTGCGACGTCAACTATTTTGAGCGAGGTCATTTTATACAGGGTAGATGAGGAGCTGCGTGGTAAGTATCATTTTACCCGATATATCGACGATTATACCGCGTACGTGGATAGTCGAGATCAGGCCGACCAATTTCTAATAAATCTTTCTCGTGGATTACAGAGTTACGCTCTTACCCTAAACTTGAAAAAGACCTTTGTCTCTCAAATGCCCGTACTCAATCGCGACGATTGGGTCACAGACATAAACCTATTCCTCGGCGTCGATGACGAGGCGGGCGCGGACGAAGGAGGCACGCGTGCGAAACTAAAATTCAGGCAACTGAAGTTGATCATCGATAAAGCCGTTACGCTAAGTAAAGAATTTCCCGATGGCAGCGTCATAAAGTACGCATTCTCGGCAATCATTGAGATCGGCATCGAGAATGAAGGCGTCGGCGCAGACGATGAAGCTGCCGAAAGATACTTTGAAGATGCGCTGCTACGTTACGCATATTATTTTCCAACTATTATTCCGCTAATCCAACGCTGGCTGCCTCGAGTAGCCTCCGCCGATCGCCGCGTCGAACAGCGCGTGGAGAGCAGGGTACTCAAGCTGCTGGACAGGTCGTTCGCCCTTGCTCAATCAGACAATATTGTCTGGTGCATTTACTACCTATTGCAGTTGAGCGCTCAGGCCCAAGAAGACCTTCCTAAACGCTGTCTGGAAGCGGATGACCCTGTGGTTGTTCTCATGGGATATGTATACGCAAAGAAGCGCAAACGTCCCCTTCGGGAGTTTGCAGACTGGGCGAATAGATTCAAAGACGAACGAAAGGATGAGCGGCTAACTGATTATGACGTGGACCGCGTCTGGCTTCCGCTCTATCAATTATTCTTCGATGGCGTTATTGAGGAACCGCCATACGCAGTAGAGGATGACAACGACGTTTTCACCGCCTTGAAGGAAAGTGGTGTGTCATTCATAGATTTCGATCATGAAGACTTTGGGCGTCGCGCGTCCAATTACGCTGCGAAAATCTTTGGGGATCCACCTTTCTAGATGAGCATCCCCATTCAGTCCGGCTGAATGCCGCCCCGCCTAACCCGCGCGCAATTCCTCGGCCAGCAGTTCGAAATCCGCACGCCTTGGCGAGTTCTTGCGCCAGATCAGCGCGATTTCGCGGGTGGCGTTCTTTGATTTGAGCGGGCGGGCGACCACGTCGGTCCCGTTGAGGATCCCCGCATCGACCGCCATCTTGGGCAGCATGGTCAGGCCGAGGTCGTTATCGACCATCTGCACCAGCGTATGCAGGCTGGTGCCGATCATCGTCGCGCTGGCGCGCATTTCGGGCCGGTTGCACGCGGCCAGCGCGTGGTCCTTCAGGCAGTGGCCGTCCTCGAGCAAGAGAAGCCGTCCCTCGTCGATCATGCTCGGGGGCACGAAGTCGGGCGGATCGCGCGGGTCGTCCTTGGGGAAGGCGACGTAGAGTTCGTCATCGGCGATATGCGCCTTTTCCACCTCGCCGGTGGCGAAGGGCAGCGCGAGCAGCACGCAATCGACGCGGCCGTGCTGGAGCGATTCGACCGCGTCGTGGCTGGTTTCCTCGCGCAGCAGCAGTTCGAGGTCGGGTCGTTCGCGGCGCAGGCGCGGGAGAAAGCGCGGCAGCAGGAACGGTGCGATCGTGGGGATCACGCTCATCCGCAGCTGGCCCGCCAGCGGTTTGCCCGCCGCCTGCACCAGATCGGCCAGTTCCTCCGCCTCGCGCAGGATGCGATGCGCCTTGTCGACCACCTGGTTGCCCAGCGCGGTGAAGCGCACCACGCGGCGGCTGCGCTCGACCAGCGTCACGCCTAGCAGCGATTCAAGCTCGCGAATGCCCGCCGACAGAGTCGATTGCGACACGAAGCTGGCCTCCGCCGCGCGCCCGAAATGGCCGTGCTCGTGGAGCGCGACGAGATATTGGAGCTGCTTGAGCGTGGGGAGGTAGGTGGACATTTCTAACCCATATCCGTCATTGCGAGGAGCCGCAGGCGACGCGGTAATCCAGTAAACTCGGCACTGGATTGCCGCGCGGCTGCGCCGCTCGCAATGACTATTTGCGTTTTATTCCGCTGCCTGCGCTTCGACCATGCCGGCGTGCAGTTCATCGACATGGGTCATCAGCAGGCGGCCGTCCTTGACCGCGAAAGCCAGCCGGCCTTCGACCAGTTCGAGCGCATCCTTGCCGAACACTTCGTAACGCCAGCCGGTCAGGATCTTGAGGTCGCGCGCTCCCGCGGCGAGCGCTTCCATCTCGTCGGCCTTGGTCAGCAGCCGCGAGGCGACGTCGATCTCGCGTGCGCGGATCTTGAGCAGCAGCTTGAGCAAATCGGCGACCAGCGCGCCTTCCTTGCCCAGCGGCGCACCGCGCTTGGGCTTGTCGGGCATTTCCTCCTTCGGCAGCGGTTCGGCCTTGTCGAGCACCTTGAGAAGTCGTTTGCCGATGTCGTTGTCTTTCCATGCATTCGACAGGCCGCGGACCTTGATCAGGTCGGGCTGCTTCTTGGGCGGGTGGCTGGCAATATCGGCCAGCGTCTCGTCGCGCATGATACGTCCGCGCGGAATGTTCTTGTGCTGCGCCTCGCTCTCGCGCCAGGCGGCCAGCGCCTTGAGGCGTCCGAGTACTGCCGGGTTCCGTCCCGGCGAGCGGATGCGCTTCCACGCGATATCGGCGTCATTGGCGTAATTCGCCGGATCGGCCAGCTTTTCCATTTCGGCATCGAGCCATACGCCGCGGCCGGTCTTCATCAGCTTCTTGAGGATGCGCGGGAAGATGTCCGCCAGATGGGTGACATCGCCGATCGCATATTCGATCTGCCGTTCGGTTAGCGGACGGCGGCCCCAGTCGGTAAAGCGCGCGCCCTTGTCGATCGTCAGGCCCAGCCAGCTTTCGACCAGATTGGCATAACCGATCTGTTCCGACTGGCTGATCGCCATCATCGCGATCTGCGTATCGAAGATCGGCTGCGGGGTCTTGCCGGTGAAATTATAGACGATCTCGACGTCCTGCCCGCCGGCATGGAAGACCTTGAGCACCTCGTCATTGTCGCACATCAGGTCCCATAGCGGGGTGAGGTCGATGCCATCGGCCAGCGGATCGATCGCCGCGGCCTCTTCCTCATTGCCGATCTGCACCAGGCACAGCTCGGGCCAATAGGTGTTCTCGCGCATGAATTCGGTGTCGACGCAGACGAAATCGCTTTTCGCCAGTCGCTCGCACAGTTCGGCCAGCGGTGCAGTCTCGGTAATAAGTTCGTGTATTTTCATCGTATCTTTTCGTTTCTGTCGGGCGGAGTGCCGCCCCCGGGCCGGGGCCCATCGAGTTGCGGGCTTGTCCCGCAGGTTCAGGCTAGCGCGTCTGGCGTGGCCCGCAATCGTTCGGCGGCACCTATGCACCGTCGCGATGCGCGCCGCTTTAGACCTGCCGCAAGTCCGGTCAAGACGGTCTTAACGCTTGGGTGCCATGGTGCACCCCATGTCCCGCATGGAATTCCAGCATGCTTTCGATGCCGTCGCAGCCACGCCCGGCTTCGACCGCGCGCCGCTGTGGCGGGCCTATCCCGATGCCGCGCACCTGCTTTCGCACAGGCTCGAGATCGAACCGTGCTTCGACTGGTCGCGCCTTGCCGATACCATCGCGGCAGCCGATCGCGCGCTGATCGAGATACGCGAGGATACGCCGCAGCAGCGCTTCCGCATATTGCCCAAGTATCCGGCGGATCTGCGGCCCATGGTGCATGGGCTCGAGGGCAAGAAGCGCTGGATCATGCTGCGAGAGCTGGACAGATGGCCCGATTTCGCGCCGCTCGTCGCCGATATCCTGCAGGCAGTCGCGCCGGTGGTCGAAACGCGGACCGGCGCGATCGTCAAACCCACCGCGTTCCTGTTCATCAGCTCGCCGGGGCTCGTCACCCCGCTGCATTTCGATCCGGAATACAATATCCTGTTCCAGATCAGCGGCCGCAAACGGTTCACCATCCTGCCGCTATCCTGCGGCTTGCCGTCCCGGTCGGACAATGAACGCTTCCACCGCAGCGGCGACAATCTGCTCGAATGGCGGCCCGAACTGGCCGCGCAGGGCTGGCCCTTCGACCTTGCCCCGGGCGATGCGCTCCACGTTCCCTTCAAGGCGCCGCACACGGTGACGGTCGGGGACGAACCGTCAATCTCGCTTTCGGTTACCTGGCGTTCGCACAGCAGTCTGCTGCAGGACGATGCGTGGGCGATGAACGGCCTGCTCGCGCGCTGCGGGGTGAGGGCGCCCGAGCCGGGGGTGCGCCCGTGGATGCGCGCCGGCACGCTGCGCGCCTTGCGCCGGGCGCGACTCGCCTAGCCCGGACCCAGAGAAATCTTGACAAAACGGCCCTTGGTGGCTGTTAGGGGCGCGCTCTCGTGCGGCGCCCGGATGCGCGCGCGGTTCCAACCAATCTCCGGCAGAAAGATCGAGCTTTAGATGCACGCCTATCGTACCCATACCTGCGCCGCGCTAACCAAGGACAATGTCGGCGATACCGTTCGCCTGTCGGGCTGGGTGCATAACAAGCGCGATCATGGCGGCGTGCTGTTCGTCGATCTGCGCGACCATTATGGCATCACCCAGATCGTTGCCGACGAGGACAGCGAGGCGCTGCCGATCCTCGACAAGCTCAAGCTGGAATCGGTCGTCACCATCGATGGCGTGGTCAAGGCGCGCGCCGATGCCGCGGTAAACCCGAACCTGCCGACCGGGGCGATCGAGGTTTTCGCCCACGCGGTAAATGTGCAGAGCCGTGCGGACGATCTCCCGCTGATCGTCAATTCGGCCGAGGATTATCCCGAAGAGACGCGCCTCAAATACCGCTTCGTCGACCTGCGGCGCGAGCGCGTCCACGCCAACATCATGCTGCGCAACAAGGTCATTACCTCGCTGCGCCGCCGGATGACCGATCAGGGCTTCAGCGAATTCCAGACGCCGATCCTGGGCGCTTCCAGCCCCGAGGGTGCGCGCGACTACCTCGTGCCCAGCCGCCTGCACCCGGGCCGCTTCTACGCGCTCCCGCAGGCGCCGCAGATGTTCAAGCAGTTGCTGATGGTTGCCGGTTTCGATCGCTATTTTCAGATCGCGCCGTGTTTCCGCGATGAAGACCTGCGCGCCGACCGCAGCCCCGAGTTCTACCAGCTTGATTTCGAGATGAGCTTCGTCACGCAGGAAGACGTGTTCCAGGCGATCGAGCCCGTGCTGGCCGGTGTGTTCGAGGAATTTTCGGGCGGCAAGAGCGTGACGCCCGCAGGCGAGTTCCCGCGCATCCCCTATGCCGAAGCGATGCTCAAGTATGGCTCCGACAAGCCCGATCTGCGCAACCCGCTGATCATCAGCGATGTCACCAGCCACTTCGAGAAGAGCGGGTTCGGCCTGTTCGAGAAAATCGTGGGTGGCGGTGGCCGCGTGCGCGTGATCCCCGCACCGAATACCAACGAAAAGAGCCGCAAGTTCTTCGACGAGATGAACGACTGGGCGCGCCGCGAAGGGTTCGCCGGGCTGGGCTATGTCACGCGCAAAGGCGGCGAGTTCGGCGGCCCGATCGCCAAGAACCACGGCACCGAAGGCATGGAAAAGCTCTATGCCGAGCTGGGTCTGGGCGAGAACGACGGCCTGTTCTTCGCTGCGGGCAAGGAAAAGGACGCCGCCAAGCTGGCCGGCGCCGCACGCACTCGCGTGGCCGAGGAACTGAACCTGATCGAGGAAGACTGCTTCAAGTTCTGCTGGATCGTCGACTTCCCGATGTTCGAATATGACGAAGAGCTCAAGAAGGTCGATTTCAGCCACAACCCCTTCTCGATGCCGCAGGGCGAGATGGAAGCGCTGGAAACCAAGGACCCGCTCGATATCCTCGCTTGGCAGTACGACATCGTCTGCAACGGTTACGAGCTCTCCTCGGGCGCGATCCGGAACCACCGCCCGGACATCATGTACAAGGCGTTCGAACTGGCGGGTTACAGCCAAGCGGACGTCGACGAGAACTTCAGCGGTATGATCGAGGCATTCAAGCTTGGCGCACCGCCGCATGGCGGCTCTGCCCCGGGGATCGACCGGATCGTGATGCTGCTCGCCGACGAGCCGAACATTCGCGAAGTGATCGCCTTCCCGCTCAACCAGAAGGCACAGGACCTGATGATGGGCGCGCCCAACCTCGTCGGCCCGCGCCAGCTGCGCGACGTGCATATTCGGACCGTCGATGCGCCCAAGCCCCAGGGGGCAGAGGCGACCCGCGTCGACCACGCGGGCGACTGACCCGCAAGCGCACGGCGACAGGCTGTGCAGCGCGAACGAAAAAGGGCGCGGGACCTGCTCCCGCGCCCTTTCCTCGTGATTTCAGGACCTGTCAGTCGAACTGCTTGGCGGCGAAGTCGCCGAAGCGTTCGCCTGCGCAAATCTCACTGTATGCCAGCTGCACCACCGCGCGTTCCTGCACGTCGAGCTGATCGCTTTCGAGCGCCTGCTGGAATTTGTTCTTGATGTAGTCCTCGCCTTCCTCGACGCGCTCGGAGGCGGCTTCGTCGTCGTTCTTGAAGGCAGCGGTGACGCTCTGCCACATCTGGTGGGCTTCGCCGGTCAGCGTACCCTTGGTGACCAGTTCCTCACCCTGGCGCTGCAATTCGGCGTTCATTTGCTGGAGCGTCTGACCGCGTTGCTGGCCGCGCTGCTGCAAGGCTTGCGTGAGCTGCGGACTGTTCGCGGTTTCAGCCGCTTGGCGATAGCCTTCGACCGAATCGAAAGTGGTATCGGTAAGGCTCTTGAAAACGGTGCTAGCCATTGTTTTGTTTCCCTTTTTACAGCGTGTGCTATGTAGAGGAAATCAATCGCAACGCGTTTGGGTCCGGGCTACACGGCGAGTTGCCCTTGCGCTGCGCCGCTCCGTTGATTAGGGCGATTGGCAATTCAGAAACCCCCAAATTTGAGAGGGACACAAATGAGCGATACTGCCGACCGCGTGCAGAAAATTGTCGTCGAGCACCTCGGCGTCGAGGCCGACAAGGTCACCCAGGAAGCCAGCTTCATCGACGATCTCGGTGCGGACAGCCTCGACATCGTCGAGCTGGTCATGGCCTTCGAAGAGGAATTCGGCGTGGAAATCCCTGACGATGCGGCTGAGAAGATCACCACCGTCGGCGACGCGACCAAGTATATCGAAGAGCACAAGGGCTAAGCCTCGCGCTTTTCGAATCCCGCACTATATGCGGGACCGGACAGGCCCGACCCCATAGCGGGCCGGGCCTGTTGTCTTATCTGCGGAGAATTACATGCGTCGTGTGGTCGTAACCGGACTTGGCCTCGTCACCCCCCTGGGCGGTGACGTGGAGACTTCATGGAAGAACCTGATCGCGGGCAAGAGCGGAGCCGCGCAAATCACGCGCTTCGACACCGAGGGGCAGAAATGCACCATCGCCTGCGAGGTCAAGCCCAAGGACCACGAGTTCGGCTTCGACCCCGACAAGCGTGTCGACCACAAGGTCCAGCGACAGGTCGATCCGTTCATCATCTATGGCATCGATGCCGCGGGCCAGGCGCTTGAAGACGCCGGCCTCGATGAAATGGACGACGAGCTCAAGCTGCGCACCGGCGTCTCGATCGGTTCGGGCATCGGCGGTCTGCCGGGAATCGAGAAAGAAAGCATCGTGCTGCACGAACGCGGCCCCGGCCGTGTGTCGCCGCACTTCGTCCACGGGCGGCTGATCAATCTCATCTCGGGCCAGGTCTCGATCAAATACGGCCTGATGGGGCCCAACCACGCGGTGGTGACTGCGTGCTCCACCGGCGCGCACTCGATCGGCGATGCCGCGCGGATGATCGCGCTCGACGATGCCGACGTGATGCTGGCGGGCGGGGCCGAAGGCACCATCAACCCGCTGGGCGTGGCCGGCTTCGCACAGGCGCGCGCGCTCAACATGAGCATGAACGACCGCCCCACCGAAGCCAGCCGCCCCTATGACAGGGACCGCGACGGGTTCGTCATGGGCGAGGGCGCGGGCGTGGTGGTGCTCGAGGAATACGAACACGCCAAGGCACGCGGCGCGACGATCTATGCCGAAGTGGTCGGCTATGGCCTGTCGGGCGATGCCTATCACGTCACGGCACCGCATCCCGAAGGCAAGGGCGCCGAGCTGGCGATGCGGATGGCGCTCAAGAAAGCGGGCCTGACCGCTGCCGATATCGATTACGTCAACGCGCATGGCACGTCGACCATGGCCGACACGATCGAACTGGGCGCGGTCAAGCGCGTGCTCGGCGACGATTTGGGCGGTGCATCGATGAGCAGCACCAAATCCGCCATCGGGCACCTTCTGGGCGGCGCCGGTGCGGTTGAGGCGATCTTCTGCATCCTTGCGATCCGCGACCAGATCGTTCCGCCCACGCTCAATCTCGACAATCCCGATGAGGGCACCGAAGGCGTCGACCTGGTTCCCAAGCAGGCCAAGCAGCGCGAAGTGAAAGCGGTGCTCAACAACAGCTTCGGGTTCGGCGGCACCAATGCATCGCTGATCCTCAAACAGGTCGATTGATGTGAAAAAGGCCGGGTGCCTCATCGCAGGCGTCCTCGCGCTGGTTCTCGCCATCGGGGCGATCTGGTTTCTGTCGGGCTGGTGGGGCACCGCCGAGGTCGAGGAAGATACCAATTTTATCGTCCCGTCGGGGGCCAGCCTGACTTCGGTTGCCGACAAGCTCGGTGACGAGGGGCTGATTGCCAATCCCGAAGGCTTCCTGCTGCGCGCGAAGCTGTTCGGCTCGTCGGACCCGATCATGGCGGGCGAGTTCCTGCTGCCTGCCGGGGCGAGCAATGCGCAGATTCTGGACACCTTCCAGCATGGCGAGGTGATCCGGCGTTTTGTCACCATTCCCGAGGGCCTGCCCTCGGTACTGGTCCACGAACGACTGATGGCGGAAGACCACCTGACTGGCGAAATCCCCGTCCCGGTCGAAGGTTCGGTGCTGCCCGATACCTATGATTTCGAACGCGGCGAGGCGCGCAGCGCGGTGCTCGCGCGGATGCAGGCGGCGATGCAGAACTATCTCGCCGAAGCCTGGCCCAAGCGCGCACCGGACATCGCGGTCGACAATGTGAAGGACGCGGTCATCCTCGCCTCGATCGTCGAGAAGGAAACCGGCGTCGCGCGCGAGCGCAAGATGGTCGCCGGACTGTATTCCAACCGCGTGAAGGACGGCATGCTGCTGCAGGCCGATCCGACGATCATCTACCCGCTGACCAAGGGCAAGCCGCTGGGGCGGCGCATTCGCCAGTCGGAAATCGCCGCGATCAACGATTACAACACCTACACCATGGTCGGTCTGCCCAAGGGGCCGATCACCAATCCGGGGCGCGAAGCGATTGCGGCGGTGCTGAACCCGGCGGAAACGAGCGCGCGCTATATGGTTGCCGATGGCACCGGCGGCCACGCCTTTGCGGAGACGCTCGAAGAGCATAATCGCAATGTCGCCGAATGGTTCGAGATCCGCCGCCGACGCGGGGAAATGTGAGCGCGGCAGACGCCGCTCCGCTGATCCTGACCGCGCAATTGCCGCGCGACCTGCACGCCCGGTACACCGCGCTGCGAACCGAGCATTTCCCGCCCGAGCGCAATTACCTCGACGCGCATGTGACGCTGTTCCACGCGCTGCCGGCCATGTGCGAGGCGGAGGCCGGTACCTATCTCAAGCGGCTTGCGGGTGAGTTCGCGCCGGTGGCGGGGCAAGTCGAAGGGCTGATGTCGCTCGGCGGCGGCACTGCGATCAAGCTCTCCAGCCCCGACATGCTCGCGCTGCGCGACATGATCGCCGACCATTTTCGCGGCATGCTGACACAGCAGGACCAGCATCGCCCGCGCCTCCACGTCACCATCCAGAACAAGGTCACCAGCAAGGAGGCCAAGGCGCTGCAGGCGGCGCTCGCAGGCACGATCGAGCCCCGACCGTTCGCCTTTTGCGGGCTTGCGCTCTTTCGCTATCGCGGCGGGCCGTGGGAAGCGGTAAAGGAATTTGCATTCAGGGGCCGGAGCGCGGCATAAGAGCCCTGTTTTACGAAGGGACGGGGGATGGCCGAAATCGCCACTATACTGGCTTATATCGCGGCGCTGCTGGCGGTCGCGGCGATGGCAGCGACCACGATCAGGCAGCTGCGCTATGCGATGTTCGTCGCCGGCCTTGCAGCGCTGGCGCATTTTGCGCTGGCCGACCATCTCGGCTGGGCGATCATCGCCGCCGTCTTCCTAATCATCAATGGCATGCAAATATCGGTGCTGCGCCGCCGTGCGCGGCGTGGCGCGATGCTGGAAGAGGAAACCAGCCTGTTCCAGCGCCTGCTCGGCATCGAGGATCCCGGACGCCAGCAGCGCTTGCGCGACCTGATGGAATGGCGCGATGTCGAGGAGGGTGCGGTGCTGATGAAACAGAACCAGCCCGACCCACCGCTGATCTATGTCGCGCGCGGCGCGGCGCGGGTAGAGTGCGACGGCAAGGTCGTGGGCACCTGCGGTCCGGAGGAGTTCCTCGGCGAGATGAGCCTGGTGTCCGGCAAGACTGCCTCGGCGACGGTTATCGTGACCGAACGCACCCGCGTGGCGACGTTCGACCGCGATGCGCTGGCGCATTATGCGCGCGCGGTGCCCGAGGTCGATACCGCGCTGACGCATGCGCTCAACCGCGGTCTGGCGGCCAAGGTCCGGCGCATGAACGAGGCGGCATCGCAAGCATCCGCAGAAAACGCGGGCGAGTCGCATTTGCGCGGTTGACCGCAATCGCGGACCGCCCTAAACGCGCCGCCTGCCGAGGGGGCTATCGCCCCGGCATGCCTCTATGGGGCGGAGTAGCTCAGGTGGTTAGAGCAGCGGAATCATAATCCGCGTGTCGGGGGTTCAAGTCCCTCCTCCGCTACCAATTCCCGTGATACCCGTTCTCGGGCTATCCAACCGATGGCTACAGAAGCTTTTTAGGGCGCACGTCCTTTTCTCGCCTGACGCTTCCTTCTCCCGCAAAATTGCCGGCGACCTATGGCCGAAGAACTACACACCGTGGGAGCGATTTCCCAACGGCAGCAAGAGCCTGCGTTTTATGAAGAATCGAGGGCTTTATGCGTCTCTCGAGGGATCCTAATGTCAGGTTAGCTGGCGTATATTCTTGACAATGTCAGGTGATCTTGTGAGTCTTGCTGGGAGGAGGTCCTATCATGAGTGATGGTCCATACCGTTCATTGGCGATGTCACCGAAGTGGAAGCGCGTCGCAAAACGCGCTTTTCTCCCGTCTTTCTCAGCGCCCGAAATTTCTGAGGCCCTTCAGCAGGCGGCAGAACGAGACTGTCGTGCTGAGCTATCGGAAGGTCTCGTGCGTCATGTGACCGCGCTAGTTATCGGCCCAGAGGAGCCTGCCCTATTCCATGACTCGGTTGTTGGCGGCTTGGACGCACTTCATCGTAAGTGTTCCTCGCCTATGGAGCATGGGCTCGTGAAGAATGTGATCGACGCACTGCACGACGGCCTGAGCGGTCAAGCTGCACTTCGACAGGCGGCGGAAGCGAGTGTGTCGGATCGCCTGCTCTCTGGTTGTCGTCAGATCGAGGAGCACATGCATCGCGAAGCGTCCGATCGCCGAGCGCGGGATACTCGCGCCCGTCTCGATGAAGCATATAATAGCGTCGATTTGTCCGGGGTTGCTCGGATCCTACTGCGTGCTCCCGAAGCGCCCCCGCGAACCGAAAGCGTTGTCTATTCCGGCCTTGATGACGGAGCGCAGTTTTGATGCCAAAGCTTTATCACGTCGCTGATGCATCCCCACAACTCGTAGATGCAGTCGAGCCGGGAGAAAACCCTCGAGAGGGCGCGCGATTGGCGGCGCTTGGCGACGCCATTTCCTTGTCAATCGAAGGGTTGAATGATTTCTTCTTCGCGAATTGGCGCCCCGAGTTGATCGATTTGCTCGTGATTGCCGCCGCTGTCGAATATTGCGATCTTAGTGTTCGGCGTCCTGCGTGGGGGTGGGCGCGCTCATTCGATTTGCGCGTTGCGGTGCATGATACCGAGAAATGGTGCGCGCCGTTGATGCGCGATGCGCTCGAGGAGGCTCTCGCCTTTCTCACTGGAGATCGATGGAGCTTCAGCTTCATTAAACGGCGGGATCCAGTCGAAAAAATTAGTCCCCGCCGGTTTGAGTTAGACACCCCGGACAAGGTCATAACGCCCTACAGTGATGGACTCGATTCCAGAGCGGTTGCTGCAATTGTTGACGACCTCGAGAACGGCGGCCAAGTTCGCGTCCGGCTCGGCTCTAGGGGCGTGGATAGCGCCAAAGTTCCGCCAAATAAGCAGCGCTTCAGGACTGTCCCGTTCAAAGTGAAGCTTGGTAAGCGTCAACGTGTAGAGTCATCTGCACGTTCACGCGGTTTCAAGTTCGCCGTCATAACCGGGATCGCTGCCCAGCTTGCTTCAGTTGACCGCATAGTCGTCACTGAAAGTGGGCAGGGGGCGCTTGGACCAATCCTAGTGCCATCTGGCCAAACCTACCCGGATTATCGCGTCCATCCTGCTTTTACCCGGCGTATCGAACGCTTGTTTCTCGCCCTCACCGATAATGGTGTAAGTTATGAGTATCCGCGCATATGGAGCACCAAAGGTGAAACTCTCGCCGTCGCTAATTCGCTCGCCAATCCACCATCTTGGCATGATACGCGATCGTGCTGGCAGGATTCTCGCCGTGTCAGCTTTGCGGGGAAGCGCCGCCAGTGCGGTATTTGCGCGGCCTGCATGTTGCGACGTTTGAGTATGCACCGCGCTGGAATCGATGACCCAGCGTCGCAATATATCATGGAAGACCTGAGCGCGACCGAACTCGAGGAAGGCGTGGTGTCAGGTTTCTCCGATATTTCCCAGGCTTTTCGCGAGTATGGATTCGCTGGAATATTGCATCTAGATCACCTTGCGGCGCTTAGTGGGTCTATCCAACATGAGAGGGTTGTCCGCCGCGTCGCGCGTGAAACCGCTGTTGCGCTCGGTATTGAGATGACGGAAGGCGAAAGCGCATTAACCGACTTACTTGAACGACACCGTGCGGAGTGGCTCGATTTCCTATCAACCCTAGGTGACCGTTCGTTTGTGGCTCGAGTAGCTTTGGTGTCACCATGGCACTGATACCCGGTGGCTTAACGCCTCAGAGCGTCGGCGATCTGCTGCGGCAGGCTCGTGAGAATGCCAAAATCACTCAAGCTGCTGCGGCCGCTAATCTCGATGTCGCGCGCACCACGCTCGTTGCCATGGAAAAGGGGCAACGTCGGCCTCGCGTGAACGAGTTGCAGAAGCTTGCAGCTCTCTACGGCCTGTCACTCAATGAGTTGCTCCGTCAAGACGGCACTCGTGTCGATCTGAGGCCGCGTTTTCGTCATCTTGGAGAAGAGAGCGAAAAGCTCCAAGGCGCAATTGCGCTGCTTAACGACCTCGTTCAAGCGGAGGTCGAACTAGAGGATTTACTGGGTATCAAACGCACTCGGCTTGATCCGCCGGAGCGCCCTCTTTTACCGGGTAATGTGGGGATCCAGGCGGAACAGGACGCTGCCGAACTGCGCCAGTGGCTCGGACTTGGTCTGTCGCCGGCCCATGACATCATGAGTGTATTGGAACTCCAGCTCGGCGCTCGTGTGTATATCCGTAAACTCGACCCTAAGATTTCGGGACTTTATGCTTTTGATGAGCGTGCAGGCGCTTGCATCCTGCTCAATGCCAACCACCCGCGTGATCGTCGCACCCAAACCAGCGCACACGAATTAGGTCATTTCGTTTCAACTCGCCGGTCACCGGACACTTTGCACGAGGGCACGCCAGAATCGACTCGCGAAGAGCGCTACGCAAACACCTTTGCGCGCTGCTTCCTCACTCCGGCGAGAGCGGTGCATACCAAATTTCGGGAACTGACTGCCGGGGCTTCGAGACTGACCCGTCGCCACATCATTCTCCTCTCTCATATATTTGGTGTTTCTCGCGAGGCCATGGTCCGCCGTCTCGAGGAGCTGGAACTCGCAAAGCCCGGCACTTGGGAGTGGTTTTTGCAGCACGGAGGGATCACCGATATGCAGGTGCGGGAGGTGCTCGGTGATCTAGTCAAGCCAGACGAGGCGAAGGTCGATGCCAAGCGCCAAATTTCGATGCGCATGAGCGTCATGGCAAGCGAAGCATGGCGTCAGGGCCTGCTCAGCGAAGGCCAGATCGCTCGCCTGCTACACATGGACCGCGTCGATGCGAGGAGACTTATTGACGAGTTTGAAGCGGAAGGAGTTGAGACGGATGGATCTCGTTCCTTTTCGGCTTAAGCCGCCACTGGTCGCCGATGCCAGTGTTTGGATTAATCTCGTCGCCAGTGGTCTTGCAACGGATGTGCTTCGCGCTCTGCCGACCCCTACTATGATCCCGCGCATTGCGTTGAATGAGCTCAAGCGTGGCCAAGAGAAGGGCCACTCAGCATATGCTGGCGTCACCCCGTTGATCGCCGAAGGTCATGCCGCAGTGATTGATCTACCGGAAGAGGCAGAAGATACGTATCTGAACCTTGTTGCAGGACCCGCCCGTCAAACGCTGGATGACGGTGAGGCTGCAACCCTGGCGCTTGCACTCCACTTTGGCGCGACTGCATTGATTGACGAGCGCAAGGCCATCAGCATCGCCGCCGCACAATATCCCGATCTCATCGTAGCGACCACTACGGATGTCCTATTTCGCACCAATGTGCGCTCGACACTGGATGAAGCGACGTTTGCGACAGGACTCTTTGCCGCGCTTACGCAGGCCCGAATGCGTGTCCCTGAACACCTACTCGTTCAAGTTTGCGCATGCCTTGGATCTGAAAGGGCACAGCTTTGTTTGAGCTTGCCGGCACGTATACGCGGCGACATGATGAAAAAAGGCGCGAAAGCATACAGAGCCTGAAACGTGCCGCAGTTAATTCGATACACTGGTTTTTTCTGACAACGCCTCAAACGCTGTGTGGTCCGAGGCGACGTCTTTTTGGCTAGTCAGACTTGAAACCATCCGCGCTCATCGTCCGATGCAGCCATGCCCACTGGCCCAAACTTAAGCAGCACTTCGTTTTACCGCAACCGAACGGATGGAGCGGGATCGTTAGCGTCCCAAGCTGACGACACTGTCAGAAATCAGCGGTTTTCGCTGTAAACCCCGCCATATCCAGGCCCTTTCGTTTCAATAACTTATGATTGCGCTGTAAACTGCCCTAGAACCACGCTCGCAGCCCGATCACAGTTTTCAGGCCATCAGGATCCTTGCCCCCATTGCGCGCAATGTCGGCGGTTTCGCCGAGCTTGGCTTCGTATTCGATACCTACGTAGGGTGCGAATTCCGGCACGATCTCGTAGCGCAGTCGTATACCTGGCTCGACTTTGGTGATGCCTGCGCCAATCTCGCGCTCGGGAATGTCCTGCGCCGCGAACTCGGTTTCAATGCGCGGCTGGAGGATCAGGCGCTGGGTGATCTTCTGATCGTATTCGGCCTCGGCCCGCGCGGTTAGATCGCCCCGGTCCGACAGGAACAGCGCGCCATCGACGTGGAACATATACGGCGCGAGGCCCTGGAACCCGACGACGAGATATGTTCGGCTGTCGGGTTCGGGATCGAACCGCACCCCGGCCTGCAAATCGAAGAACGGCCCGATAGCGCGGCTGTAGAGCGCCTGGATCTCGGCGTCTTCCAGCCCGCCGCCAAATTCGCTCTCGCCCTCGGTCTTGAGGACGAAGCGATTGATGTCGCCGCCATACCAGCTTTGCGCGTCCCACAGGTAGCCATCCTCGCCACCATCGGTCGCGATGCGCGCTTCCAGCCTTTCGATCAGGATCATGCCGGTGATCATGCCACCGTTCTCGCGGGCGAGCTGTTCGCGCGACGGCTCCATCGCTTCCTTGCCCCAAATGGCATCGGCTGCGTGGATCGGCCCGTCGAATGCACGCGCCGGAACGGCTTCCTCCGGCGCTGCACCTGGCACGGACTTGTCGGTCATTCCGCCGTGCGAGCCATGATCCCTGTCCACCATGCCGTCGTCCATCTCCGGGACTGTCTCGGGTCCTCCCGTGGGAGAGCACTTTTCCGGCGGGAGGGGACCCATGGCGCAATGGTCCATTTCTGGTTCGGGCGCGGTTCGCGGTTCTTCCTTTGTCGGACACTGCTCGGGAGGCATGTGGCCCGAGGCGCAATGATCCGTCTCCGGCTGCGTGGCAGGCTTGTCCTCCTGCGCCGAGTGATCCTGCGCGGCGAGCGGAGCAGCGGCGAGCATCGATCCGGCAAGCAGTGCGACGCGGATCATGCGCTGTCTCCCGCAGGGAAGGGTCGCACGGTCACCACCTGCATCATGCCAGCATGCATGTGATAGAGCAGGTGGCAGTGAAAGGCCCAGTCGCCCGGCTCGTTCGCGGTCAGGTCGAAGGTCGCGGTGCCGCCCGGTTGAACGATCACCGTGTGCTTCAGCGGCTGGTGCATGTGGTCCGCGCCATTGACCAGCTCGAAGAAATGGCCGTGCATGTGGATCGGGTGTGCCATCATGGTCTGATTGACCAACTTGACGCGCACGCGCTCATCGAAACCGAACCGGACCGGGTCGTCAGTGACGGCAGTGAACTTCTTGCCGTCGAACGACCACATATACCGTTCCATATTGCCGGTGAGGTGGATCTCCATCTCGCGCTCGGCCATCCGGTGCGGCTTCATTCGCTTGGCCTTGAGGTCGGTGTAGCGCAGGACGCGGTGGCCCACCTCGTCGAGGCCGAGGCCAGGGAAATCCATCCGGTCCATCGGCATCGGCGCGATCATATCGACGCCCGGCCCAACTTCGACGTCGTGCGGCACGAGCGACTTGTCGCGCATCGAGAGGTCCGTGCCGCTCATGCCTTCCATGCCGCTCCCATGCGCAGAGTGGTCCATCATGCCCATATTGACCATGGTCAGGGTCGGGATCTCGCGCAGGGGCGGCGGGGTGGCGCGGTGGCCCTTGTGGCTCGTCAGGCTGGCGATTCCCATACCGCTGCGATCCATCGCCTCGGCGACGATCGCATGGCTGCCATCAGGTGGGGTTACGACCACATCGTAGGTTTCCGCGACGCCGATCTGAAATTCGTCAACCTGCACTTCGTCAACGTCCTGCCCGTCGGCTTGGATCACGGTCATCGGCACGCCCGGGATGCGCATGTTAAAGAAGGTCATCGCCGACCCGTTGATGACTCGCAGGCGCACGCGCTCGCCGGGGTTGAACGCCAGTTGCAGGTCATCCTGCGGGCCGTGGCCGTTGATGAGGAAGGTGTAGGTGCTGCCGGTTACGTCGGAGATGTCGCGCGGGTTCATCCGCATCTCGCCCCACATGCGTCGCATTTCGCCCGACATATCGCCCTCGGTCGCGGTCTGCATCTGGCGCTGAAAATAGTGCTCGCCGACCTTCAATTTGCGCATAATCTCGTGCGGGTGCATCGGGGTGAACTCGGACAGCAGAACCACGTAATCGCGATTGTAGCGCGGGTCCGGTTCTGCGCTCTCGATGATGATCGGTCCGTAGTGACCCGCCTGCTCCTGCAAGCCGGAGTGTGAGTGCCACCAGTAGGTGCCGTTCTGCCGCACCGGGAACTCGTAGGTGAATGTCTCGCCCGGCTTGATCCCGGGAAAACTGACGCCAGGCACACCGTCGAACTGGAACGGTAGCAAAAGGCCGTGCCAGTGGATCGAGCTGTCTTCGTTGAGATTGTTGGTGACGTGCAGCCGCACGTTCTGCCCCTCGTGCAGCCGCAGCAGCGGGCCGGGCACAGTGCCGTTGACTGCCACTGCATGACCCGAGCGCCCGCCGGTGGTGAAGTGGTGGTTGCCTATGGCGAGCTCGATGTCCTCGCCCGACACTTCACCAAAGCCGTTCTTCGCATGAGGAGCCGATTGTCCGCGCGCCCATGCCGGCATTGGCAGAGCACTGAATGCAGCGAGCGCGGCGGTGCTACGGATCAAATTTCGACGAGAAACCGAGATCATAGGGGGCAAGCTTCCGATTGAACTTCTGCGCCAAGCTATATATACCCCTACAGGGTATTTCAATCGGGCTTTGGAACATGGCAAACGCGAAGACCGCAAAGATCAATCGGCTCAACCGGATAGAGGGTCAGGTGCGCGGTGTGGCGCAGATGATCGAGAACGATCGCTACTGCATCGACATCCTGCACCAAATCCAGGCGATCCGGTCAGCGCTTGGCAAGGTCGAGACGCAGGTCCTGAAGGATCACGCAGCCTGCTGCGTGGCCGAAGCCATCGCAAGCGGCGACGAGGCCGAACAGCGCGAGAAGTTCGAGGAGCTGGTGACGCTGTTCGAGAAGGCCAAACGATAGAACGCGCATCGCTCGTGCTGCTGACCTCTCAAGATCAGAACTTTATTCCATTTAGGAGATTGCAATGCTTTTGCTACTTCGTTCCGCCATTGCTCGCCGCAGCCTGGCCGGCTCGCTCTTTTTGAGCACAGCGCTGGCGGCCTGCGCCGCGCAAGCTGCCAGCTTCACCATGTATCGCGATGCGCATTGCGGTTGCTGCCTCGCATGGGCAGAGCATGTTAAGGCGACCAACGAGCACGAAGTGCAATCGGTCGAGCATCCCGACATGGCGTCGGTGAAGGCCGAGAACGGAGTGCCGGGCGATCTGCAATCGTGCCACACAGCGATCGTCGAAGGCTACGTGATCGAAGGCCATGTGCCCGTCGCCGATGTCGAGCGGCTGCTCGCCGAACGTCCGACAGGCGTGAAGGGTCTCGCAGTCGCCGGGATGCCGATGGGCTCGCCGGGAATGGAGCACGGCAACCATCACCAGGCGTTCCAGGTCGTCGCCTTCGGTCTCGATGGCCGCAGCGTCTGGGCCAGCTACCCCGCGAGCCACTGATGAGCACCAGCAAAGCCACCGTCTACCGGATGGTCATGCCTGACCATCTGTGTCCCTACGGTCTCAAGACCGTCGACTTGCTGAAGCGCGAAGGGTTTGAGGTCGAGGATCATCACCTGACCTCGCGCGAAGAGACCGATGCTTTCAAGCAGAAGCACGGCGTCGAAACCACGCCCCAGACCTTCATCAATGGCAGGCGGATCGGTGGCTACGATGACCTTCGCGAGCATTTCGGGAAATCGCGCAGCCAGCCCAAGGAAGGTGAGACGAGCTACCAGCCGGTCATCGCGATCTTCGGCGTGGCGTTCCTGCTCGGTCTGGCGATCAGCTGGTATGTGTTCGACACCATCTTCACGGTCCAGGCGATCGAGTGGTTCGTCAGCCTGTCGATGGCCTTGCTGGCGATCCAGAAATTGCAGGACGTGCGCAGTTTCTCGACAATGTTCCTGAACTACGACCTGCTCGCGCGACGCTGGGTGCCCTACGGCTTCGTTTATCCGTTCGGCGAGGGGCTCGCCGGGGTTCTGATGGCCGCCCATGCCTTACCGATTATCTCGGTCCCGGTGTCGCTGTTCATCGGCACGGTCGGCGCGGTCAGCGTTTTCAAGGCCGTCTACATCGACAAGCGCGACCTCAAGTGCGCCTGCGTCGGCGGCGACAGCAACGTGCCGCTGGGCTTCGTGTCGCTGACCGAGAACCTGTTCATGATCGGCATGGGCCTGTGGATGGGTGCCAAGTCGCTCGGTTGGATCGCGATGTGATCAGCGCGAGGAGTCGAGCTCCTCGCGCATCTCCGGCGTCATTTCGCGGCCGATAGCGGCCTCCGCTTCGGCTTGCAGCTTTGGAGTTAGAACCGCGGTGCGTGGCGGCAGGGGCGTTTCGTCGCCCATCTCCCCGTTCGCTTCGATGTCTTCGAGCAACAGCTCCATCTGCGCGATTTCCTTCACCTGAGCCTTGATGATCGCATCGGCCAGTTCGCGAACGCGCGGGTCCGAGATCTGCGCGCGCCGACTGGTCAGCACCGCAATCGAGTGGTGCGGGATCATCGCCTTCATGTAGGCTTGGTCGTCCACCGTTGCCTGGCTGCGGGCGAGAAACAGGAACAACGCGAAGCCCAGCACCGCGCCGACCATCACCAGCACCTTCGTCAGCAACGTGCGATACATGCCCCACATGAAGCCGAGCATGATGACGATCATCGCCATGCCCATCATCATGGCCATCCACATGCGGGTCTGGCTGAACCAGATATGCCCGGGCTCGTAGACATTTGAGTATTTGAGCACGAACATCGTGACGATCGATGTCGCGATCATCGCCGCGAAGGTTGGCCATTTGCTCTGGTGAGCCTGTTCGGTCGAGGGCGTGTTCGCGTCTGCCATTGGTGTCTCCTCATGGAGACTTACACCCCCCAGGGGTATCCGGTTCCAATTTTGTGCGACGCAAGCCGACACGCTGGGACAAAAGAGCCAGTGGGAGCCGGTGGATGGCAGGACCGCCCAAATCCAGCCTCATAGGCAGCATCAGGGTCGAGCACACCGGCACGGTCTAGGACTTCTTGAATTCGGCGATCCGCGACTATGTCGCGGTGACAGGTTCGTCTTTCAGCGCGCGATACACGCTCGCTCGTGCGATCCCCAGCTTCGTTGCTATGTTGGTCGCCCCGAACCCCTGATCGTGCAGAGAACGCACCTGCTCGGCGTCCACGGTGCGTTTCCGCCCCTTGTAGATACCAGCAGCCTTGGCGCGCTGGATACCTTCGCGCTGACGTTCCTTGCGGATGTCGGTTTCAAACTCGGCGACCGCACCGAGGATGCCGAGGATCAGCTTCCCCATACTGGTAGTAGTATCGACCGCTCCCTGCTGCACGCACCGAAAACCCACCTGCTTGGCTGACAGCTGGGCAATGATGTCGTGAAGATCGCGACCAGATCGAGCGAGGCGGTCCAGGCGCGTGACCACCAGCGTATCACCCTCGCGCACCCAATCGAGACACGCGGCGAGCGCTTGGCGGTCGTTGCGCGTCGTTCCTGTGACCTTCTCCGAGAAGACCTTTTCACACCCCGCGTCGGCGAGTTGCTCAAGCTGGAGGTCGAGGTTCTGGGAGCTGCTGCTGACGCGCGCGTATCCGACAATGCTCATGTGGTGGTTCTCGCTGTCTCATTAGGGTCTAGAGTCAGCGCAGCATAGCGTCTCACAATCGGGATCTAACTCGTATGAGACATTACGTGGACGCGGTGAGACGTCTCGGATGGGTATACTCTTAGCGGTAGGCAATGCTTAACTATCGCGAAAAATTCGCTTTAGCGTCGGCTACAGGACAACATCTACCTTTTGTTTATTCTTGAGCGCCTAGCTGTGCCTTCAAGTCCAAGGGCTCAAGCGTCGAAAAGTCCGAACCAACCATAATCATCGATTGATTTCGGAGATTTATTGCGCTTTCTACGGCGCTTCCCGATTGGCGGGATTTAACAGGGGGTTGCCTATATGAAGAAATTTCTGTTCGCCGCGTTTGCGGCGCTTTCGTTGTCGGCGTGCGCTAGCAGTGTGCTGGTCGTCGAACAGCCGTATGCAGGTCAGGAGAAATTCACGACCGCGAATGTCGAATTCGACAATGGCGGCGTTCCAATCGACAATGACAATCGTGCCTACACTCAAGAGAAACTCGAAGAGGAACTCTTCAGAGGGGAGTCGCCGATCTTCGCTATGGGCGAAGGGCTGACCATCAAATGGCGTTACGTCGGTTTTAATGAAGGTAGCCGTCTTGGTCGCTATCTCACCGGCGGTATCGGCGGCGGTTCGAAAGTCGTTCTAGAAGTCGATTTCGTCAGCCCTACGGGTGAAGTTCTTGCTACTGTGCGTGGCGAGGGTTCTGTCGGTGGCGGATTGTTTGGCGGATCCAATAAGACAGGTATCGACAAAGCTGCGCGGCATGTAGCAGACTACGCTGCATCAAATTTGCGCTAAGCGAAAATTTCGCAAGACTGGGCCGCTTCGAAACAATCGAGGCGGCCCATTTTCTGAAGAACGACAGGTCACCATCAGGGCCAAAGCCCTCGGTATCAGGGTCGCATTCTCCTACCGGGTAACCCGCCGTTCCTGCCTACCAAGTAGGCTAAGCCCCTAAAGCGCAACACCGTGGTTCTCACGCCATCCCAGGATGGCACAAACCTCCATGATGATCGCGCATCATTGACTAAACGCGGGTCCCAGCCGCGTGTCCCTGCTTCCGCACCGCGAGCAACGCAGTCGACCCTCAAGCGCCGTCATCTGCTTCGACCAGCCGCGCTGTTGGCATTGCAGAACGATTTGCAGCGGATCCATCACCGCGACCCTGCGACAGCGCCGACAATCCACGCGAAGTGCATAGCCATGGCGTGAATAGTCGGCGATGCTGTCGAGGCGCTTTGAACTCATGGCTTGCGGCGCACGGACCATATGAGGGCTGAAAACGCTGTGATGAGGGCAGCGAACGCCGATATGATGAGTGGGTCGATAATTAGCACGGCAACCTCCGAATCAGATCGTGGGCTTAGTTCACTTTTTGTTCCGAGTAGGAAAGGGCGATGATGTATATGGACACACCGAAGCTGCATTCCCTGTGTCTTGCCGCTGCGCTGGTCTGCAGCGCACCTGCAGTGGCGCAAGTTCACGTCGGCCAAGCTGTTGCTGTCGATGGCGACTCTCTCGAGATCGGCGGTGTGCGGTTTCGCCTATTCGGGGTTGATGCCTTGGAGGCGCGCCAGACTTGCAATCGCCGTAACCAGATTTGGGAATGCGGGCAGGAGGCAGCGGCTGTCTTGCGCGGTATGCTCGAAGAAAAGCCGGTCAGCTGCGACCAGAAGGACATAGACCAGTATGGCCGCGTCGTTGCTGTGTGCACCGCGAACGGTCGCGATCTTGCGCAGGAGATGGTGCGCATGGGTCTAGCTGTGGCTCTGCCTGAATTTACCACCGACTATGTGGAGTGGGAAGATCTGGCGCGGCAGCGCGGCCTGGGCATATGGAGCGCGGAGTTCGAGCAGCCGTCTGAATTTCGTGCCCGCGATGCCGAAAGCATTCGCGAAAAGCGTGCTATGCTCGAAGAAGCGAGGCGTCGAGAGGCTGCGCGGCAGGAAGTAAGCCGAGGAGAGCGCGGCGGTGCTGCAAATGTATACTATCGCAACTGCGCTGAAGCACGAGCAGCCGGCGCAGCGCCTATTTATCGGGGGCAACCAGGTTACCGGCCAGAAATGGATGGTGATAGTGATGGAATTGCATGCGAGCCCTATCGAGGGAGACGGTAGACCTGATCGACGTGCTGGTTTTGAACCCAAGGTGGGTTCATGTCCTTTTGTGTGAACTGGTGAGAGGGCATGCTGCCGCTATGACCGACAGGCGCCCCGGGAAGGTCTCTACGATTGAATTCGTGACCCTCTTGGTCGCCCATGCAGTCATCGTTGTCTTTGCACTTGTTTGGGCGTTCTTGTGAGGATTACCCGTGAGCAGGAGATCTGGGCCATGGCGCTCTGGGTCGATCGCGAGCACGGTGAAGACGCCGAGGAGTTTATTGCGGAGAAGGTGCTGCAATTCGAGCATCGCGGCGAGACTGGTGGCAAGGACCTCTGGATGCAGGTGGCCCGGCGGTATGTCGAGCTTAGGGATGCGCTAACCGCCGAGCCAAACTGATCAGATTAGCGGTGCGACCAGCCGCCGACGTCCTTGTCGAACTTCACGAGGCCGATCGGTCCGCATTCAAGCAGGTGCGGCAGGTTGCGAACTTCGTCGTCAGGCAAGTCACTCATACCGTCCGCGATGCGCAAGGTTCGCGTCTCCCCCATCGGGACGCGCAAGGCGGTCGTGAACACCGAGGCGGCGATGTCGATGTTGGGCGCGATCGCGAACAGGTCGTCACCTCCATCGGCGGCGAGCCGGAAGAGCTTCAGCCGCTGGACCGGGGCGGTGTGTGCTACCCAACCGATCTCACAGAAGCTCGCAAAGCCCACCGAAGCGCTCTCCAGCAGGACATCGAGACCACGCCGGTGATCGCCGATGAGAGTCTCATCCACGCGGGTGAGCGTCAGATCCTCGTGTTCGAGTCCCAGTGCTTCCTCGTGCTCGACAGCGGCCATCCATGCCCTGTCCTTGGAGGGGGCGATGATGTGACCGCGGACCTCGCCGTCCTGACGCTGGATGACGACTTCGTAGAGGTGAAACTTCATGTCTGTAGACCTTCTTGTGGTAGTTATTGCACCAAGGTCTACGAGCGCCCCGAGTGGGTGTCGGGTGGGCAATGCGGTGGCGCGACAGGATCGTCACCCTGTGCGGTTGGATTAAATGGCTCCCAAAGAGGTCTGTTTGAGTTCAGTGCTAGCGGCTGTTCAAGTAGCGCAACCCTAATTCGTGCCCGCCGGACCATTTTTGGAAGAGATTTGTCAGTGTATCCATGCGGGGTGGCGTGGGCGTCGAGCCAGTCAGCTACTCGCCGAGGCATCGCGCCTTTCGGCCCCCATTCTGCGGTCAGCCATGTGTCTGCCGCCCAAACGTCAGCGGCAAACTGAATGGCGCGCTCGAACGTCCCTTGCTCGAAGAAATGGTATCCCGGCCGCATTACATAATCGGCAAACTCACGCACTGCTGCCCGCCTGTCGCGCTCGCCCAGCACGCGGGTTGTGAAGTCCTCGGACAAGATCTTTCGATAGTCCGCCATACGAGCACGCTCATCGGCCTTGTTACGCTTCCAGCGCGCGGTTTGCTTCGCCTGGTCGATCGCCATTTGAGTGCGACTAGCGGCGCGGACGATATTGGAAACAAAATTCGCCCAGAGACCTGGGGGAAAATGTGCGTAGATCGCATCTCACTCGCCGGACAGCCGGTCCAGCGGGATCAACGTCCCAAAGAAGGAGTGATTGAAATGCATGAATACCCACTGTCCGATCAGATCGTCGATGCTTTGGAAATCGCATTTCGCTTTGTTTACGGATCCGAAAATTATGAGGACTTCCAAGCTTGGATCGGGGAGCACGCTTGGCTTGATTGTCGGGATGGCGGCGATCGTTTTCTCTTCCATGGAGGGGTGCTGCTTCGGGATGCACTTGATGGTATCGAGAAGGGCGTGTTTTCTCCGCCTAGGCCGGACAAGGCGCTGCTGCTTTTGGCAGAACGAACTCTTGAAGCAATCGAGGTTGCTCAAGAGATTGCGACGACATGGGGCATGCCGAAGACACTCATGTCTCATGCGGTATAAACGCAAAGACTAAGTTGAAAGATCGCAGCCAATGGATGGCGCTGACTAAAAACCCACCGGGATTTCGGCGCCATCCTGGTCAGTGAGACCAGCCGTTCATAGGACTTCCATTCCCAACGGAGTTGACCGCAATCATGGTTCCCTCCGTTGGAATGGAAGCTCGGATTGTTTAGGGACTAAAGGGAGGTCCATTCTCTCCGAAGGGTGGTTCTGTCCCGAAAACAGGAACTTACCGATTCCCAAGTGTAGGGCAGAAAAATCAAAACCTCGTTGGTAAAGAAACGCGGACCCACAACCGATGGGGTTCATGATCCCCATTCATGCCATGACCACCCATACCATGCGACCATGGAGTCCATAATGCCAGCTACCATTGGACCGGAGTAAGCATGCTTCATGGGTTCATGGGGTAGGGGACTTGATGGTTGAAGGGGCGGTCATGGTCTTCGTGGGTTCCATGGTGTTCATGTCTAAGCAGCTACCGGGCTTCGCCCGGCAGCGGAACGACGCTGCTTCGCAGCATCGATCCAGATTGTTTTGAATGTGAATTTGATTCCAAATCACCATCCCAAGGAAGACATTAATCCCCCCGCCACCATGCAAAGAGATCAGCATGGCAGCGGAGAGGTTATTCCTGGTTATCCCATGGGAAGTGGTAGAGAGCATCGATCGTGCGACGATCAGGCTGGCGGAACGCATTACCAACCTATCTGCTCCGAAACCCCGGCCTCTCGGCCCGTTCGGTCACCCAGCACCTGCTGGGTTCACCCCGCTGAACTTTCCTGCAATTCTCACGAGGTAGGGGCATCAGCCCCATCTTTTGGCAAGCTTTCACTCCGGGGGGAGCGGGGCTTTCACCAGCCGGTCGTAACGGCTGATTTTCCCATCGCGCGCACTCGCTCGGCTCCGGTCTTCTTCCCGGCTACCGATATGCCGCAGGGCAAGCGGCGAGATCCCTTGTGCGTATGGCAACGCGCGGTCGCTAACCGACTGTCGCGGGCCGGAACTGGCTTGCCATCAGTATACCATGGAGCCGCCTTGGCTCGGACTGAAAAGTGGCCGGAGGAGCCACTCGGATGCTGCATAAATTCGATCACGAAAGTGCCAGTGATTGGGATATTGACGCATCTACGTAGACGCGTCTATTGCAGTGTCATGACAGACACCACCAAACGCGATAACTCCTACTGGATTGGCCGCTTGCAGAAAGACGGTCACGGCGATCTTCTCGCCCAAGTTAAGTCTGGCAAGATTACGGTCTACAAGGCCACACAGAAGGCTGGGTATCGCAAGACTGGGCCGAGGTCGCCAGCCGCGACACTATCCTATCATTGGGGGCGAGCGGACCATGACGATCGGAAACGCTTTGTCATGGCGCACCTGAAGGACGTGAACCGTGTGCTTCGGGAGGTGGGTGACGACATCAAGAAAATGAAGGCACAAAAACCCAGCGAGTAGGCTGGAAAAGAGCCCGACAGCTCACTCCACGTCTCCTAGAATAGCGGGATAAACCAATGCTCTAGGATATGCTCAATGACTACCCCCGTAGACCAAGTCTCCATCAGCGATGCAGCCAAACTCTGGATCGCTCGGTGCGAACTCGAACAGCTCGAACGCGCTACGCTCCATTCCTATCGTGGCCATGTGAAGAACCACATTGAGCCGAAGATTGGTTATCTGCTGCTCAATCAGCTCTCGGCCGTAGACGTTCGTGATTTTCTCGACGCAATGCTTCGCGACAGCACGCGCGCAATGGCGAAGAAGTGCCTGACCACGCTTCGGTCGATCATCAGCGCAGCGCAGGAGCGCGGCTTGGTTCAGCACAACGTCGCACGCGACGTAAAGCTGCGCCGCACCGAGAGACATGACCCAGATCGCGTCTTTCCGACCAAGGACGAGATCAAGGCGCTGATTGCAAACGCACCGCCCAAGCACCAGCCGCTCATCATGACGGCGCTCCTAACTGGCATGCGTATGTCAGAGCTGCGAGGGCTGACCTGGGACGCGATTGACTTCAATCGGAGCATCATTACCATCAGGAAGCGCGCCGATCGCTATTGCGACATGGGTAACACTAAGAGCAAGTCGGGCCGGCGTGATATCCCGATGGGGCCAGGGCTCGCGAACGTGCTAAAGGCTTGGAAGGTCGCGTGCCCAAATGGTGATCTCGAACTGGTGTTCCCGAATGGCGTCGGCAATGTCGAGACTCACTCGAACATATACAATCGCATTTTCAAACCGCTGATGCTCAAGAGCGGCATCGTGGATGGGGAGGGCGCTCCGAGGTTTTCACTGCACGCTATGCGTCATGCGGCAGCATCGCTGTTCATTGAGCAAGGTTGGCCTCCGAAAAAGATCCAGACCATGCTGGGGCATTCTTCGATCACGATGACCTATGACGTCTACGGCCACCTGTTTCATGATCCGGCGAAGGATGTGGATCTTATGGGTGAGATGGAGCGGGGGTTGCTGGCTGCATGAGAAGGCTTTGACCGAGCGCGAACTTTCGGCGATCCTGGCTTAATGCGCTCGATTTATGTCCATTGATCTTGGCATGACGAAAAAGGTCGCTAGACACGAATAATGTCCGCTCAGATTTCAAACCAAGACAACGCCATTTTAGACCAAATTTGGGAAGGTGACGTTTTCGATCGAAAGCGCGAAGCAACCGACCTAGTAGCTTACATTGAAAGCCTTGGAAAACGACCCTCTCTACGCGAAGACAAGCGCGCATACACGATTACCGTGGATGCACCGTATGGTTTCGGAAAAACTTTCTTTCTTCGACGTCTCTCAAAGCATTTGGGAGTCAAACATCCGGTAGCATTCGTTGATGCTTGGGCCGATGACTTGGCCGATGAACCATTAACCGCACTAGCTGCTACACTTCAAGAAGCGCTCGAACCCTTCATGGCGGAGCCCGAAGTCAGACGCCGTCTGAGTGATTTCATGTCGAAAGCCGGAAAGGTGGCGAAAATTGGCGGTGTTGGCCTCTTTCGCAGAGGGCTTGGGTTCTTCGTAGGGCATCAGGCTGTGGATGCAATGAGCGATGTCTTCGATGATGCGGATCCGGACAAACAGGACGAAATCAAGAAAGCCATTGCGAAAGCTTCGGATGAGATTGCTGAGGAGACTCAAGATGCTCTCGCAGAAATAACGGGCCATTCGCTGATGGAGCGGCGGGTGGAGGAGTTTCGCGAAGGCAAGGAAGCTATTGCGGCGATGAAATTGAGTTTGGAGGGCGTTGTCGGGGCATTTTCTCAGACTGGCAAAGAAGCGCCGATCGTCATTGTGATAGACGAGCTTGATCGGTGCAGGCCAACCTATGCGATCAAGTTGCTGGAGGAAATCAAACATTTGTTTGACGTTCCAGGCTTAGTTTTTGTCATGGCTATGCACGCTACTCAGCTATCACATTCAGTTAGCGCGGCATACGGAGCTAAGTTCGACGGTCAATCATATCTACGTAGGTTCATCGACAGAAAGTATACACTGGCAGAACCGTCACTCGATCCGTTAGTGAAAAACCTTTTGGATCTTTATGGTATAACCACCATTAAATTTGAATACCCAGAAATAACTATTCTGGGAGAGGCCCCACTCGACGTGAGTTTTGCAGAAGTTCTCAGTGAATACATGCGAGTATATGATTTAGGTGCTCGTGATACCTTCGTATTGGTTGACATGCTTCAAACGTGTGTTGCGCTCTGCCAAGGGCATACGCTTTCAATACCTTACCTAATCCCACTAGCTATTGGACAAATTAAGGGTGCTGCGAGCGGAGAATTGCCAGAGCCTATAAAGACATCAGACTGGCGATACATACCCAACTGGTCTAGGCAAAATCAAGATTCAACCACGTTCACGCTACCTGGATTTGCCGAAGAGATAAAAAATGAACTTGGGAAGGGCTGGCAATACTATCAGGAAATCAGTGAACAAGGTCACCTTTCCTATGCGCAAAGGTTGGGTTCGCGGGATTGTCAGGTGATCGGCAATGGCGCGTTAGTTTGGACTCCCTCAGGTTTTCCAAGATTGCTGCAGGCGGTTACTAGATTTGAAAGCCCGCAGGTGGCTCATGAGCCAGAAGGCTAGCTTGACAGCGAAAACCGAATAATGAATGACGAACGGAAGGGCTTGCAGTCAGATTTTGCGCCTGTGCTTTCGCGGCGCGTGAAAACAACGTCACGGGGAATTGCCTGTGAGTAACTTTTTGCAATTTTTACGGTAATCCGGTTGGTTCCAGAGAGTGCTTGCAAGCCCGCCTTTTAAGAGAGCGAATTGTCTCAGCTTCAAAAGTTAAAAGCGTGCAATACGCTTTCAGACCTTGCGCGTGCGATCGGCTATAAGCCCCAGTCGCTCGGCTATTTCATACATAAATTCGATGACGCCAACAAATACACGGATTTTGAGATCCCGAAGAAATCGGGCGGGCATCGAAAAATATCTGCGCCAATCCCAAAACTCAAAGCAATTCAGGTGAGACTGGCTGAGCTGCTCTACGACTGCATAGACGAGATTAATCTAGAGCGTGGTATCGAAAACAGCGTATCGCATGGCTTTCGACGCGGTAAGTCAATTTTCACGAACGCCGACGCGCATTCCGGCAAGCGTTATGTTTTCAATCTAGATCTGGAGGACTTCTTCCCAAGCATTAATTTTGGAAGGGTCGAGGGCTTTTTCGTCAAGAATGCCAACTTTCAATTGAAGCAGCCTGTCGCGCTCGCGCTGGCTCAGCTTACGTGTCACAAAGCGCGACTTCCTCAGGGTGCACCAACATCCCCGGTGATCTCGAACCTTATAGGTCACATTCTCGATATGCGGCTTGTTAAACTGGCCGAAAAATATGGCTGCACTTACACGCGCTATGCGGATGACATCACGTTCTCGACTAATAAAAAAACCTTTCCGAAGCAGATAGCGAAAAGTCGCATTTGCGATGAGAACGATTGGCGGATCGGACGAGACCTGAAAAAAGCCATTGAGAGCTGCGGCTTTCGAGTGAATGCTCAGAAGACTCGCATGCAATACTTTTACTCAAGGCAAACAGTCACAGGCTTAAATGTAAATGCCAAGCCAAATGTTAGTCGAGAATATTACAAAAATGTCCGTGCTATGTGCAACCAGGTCATCACTGATGGCGTAGCGTATCGAAAAATCACCGAAGTCAACGCGGACGGTGAGGAAGTGATAACGAAAGAACCGGTTAAGCTCGATTCAATTTTCGGCCAAATCGATCATGTGTTCCAGGCCAAAACCTTCGGGGCCCACAAGCCAAGTTTTGACGATTACACAAAGCCACGCGGTTTCCTGAAAACCTATCAGAGGCTAGTATTCTACGACTTCTGTATCGGTAACGATTTGCCCACGATCATATGCGAGGGGCGCACAGATGTTGTTTATCTGAAAAGCGCTTTGAAAAGCCTTCATAAGGAATATCCTGCCTTAATCCAAAAGGAAGGGGGCAAGTTTGTTTTCAAGGTAAGGTTCGTCAACCATTACAGCAGAAGAGCGCGTTCCCTTGGAATATTTGATGGTGCAGATAACTTAAAGAGCTTCGTCTACAAATATGAGAAGCTTAATAAACACATCAGGGCGCCGAGATCAGGGGCTAGCACCATTCTCCTAACCGATAACGACACTGGAGTGATGGGGAAGAAGAAGCTCTTTGGCACAGTAGCGAAGTTTACAGGCAAACCTTGTGATGGCCTACGCGACTCCTACGAAATTATGCCGGGTCTCTACCTAGTTCCGGTTCCGAAAGTGAAGGCAACAGATGAGGTGGCAATTGAATCTCTTTTCACTCCTGCCTTCTTGGGCAAACCGGTTAAGGGCAAGAGTCTCAACTACCTCACTAAGCCCAATCCTAAGACGGAGTTCGGAAAAAGTTATTTCGCCGACTACGTTGTGAAGAAGGAGATTGCGAGCATCGATTTCAAGGGTTTCAAACCCCTACTCGATGCAATCGTTGCAGTCGTCACGTAGACGCGTCTACGCTCATTTCCGTTGGAATCATAATCCGCGTGTCGGGGGTTCAAGTCCCTCCTCCGCTACCAATTCAACCGACATCGCTGTGCGATACTGCATCAGCTTTCGGCCGCTGCGCCGGAGGCGTTAGAGCAGTTCGTTCGCTCACCATCGACATCTGCCGAGTGCCTGTTGGCTTCTCCTGCCAAACCGTCCTGCCTGACGCACGTTCGAACGCGTGAACGCGCTTGTTGCGGGTGCGAACGGAACGGGGCGTGGTCGCTCCCGTTGTCTTGCTGAACCTTGCGGCGTGCAGCTGCGCCGGTCCCACGTGGATCGACGAGTGCTCCCCCCCCATAGCGAGAAAGCGAAATATGACCCAGATTCAGACCCGTAACCCTGCCACCGGCGAACCGCTCGAGACCTATGACACGATGGGTGAGGACGAGGTGTTCGCCAAGATCGAGGCGGCGCATGCCGCGTTTCTCGACTGGCGCACCAAATCGCATGACGAGCGCGCGCCCTATCTGCGCAAGATCGCTGAAGTCCTGCGCGCCAATGCCGACCGTTTTGCCGAGCTGATGACCCAGGAAATGGGCAAGCTGATAAAGGACGGGAAGACCGAGGTCGAGATCTGCGCGCGCATTTTCGAATACACAGCAGACAACGGACCGAAGGAACTGGCCGACCAGGAACGCCAGCATAGCGGCGGGAAGCGCGGGATCGTGACCTTCTCGCCGATCGGGGTGATCTACAGCGTGCAGCCGTGGAATTTCCCCGTCTATCAGCCGGTGCGCGTGCTCGCCGCCAATCTAATGGCGGGCAATGCGGTGATCCTCAAACATGCATCGATCTGCACCGGCAGTGGGCTGCTGCTGCGAGATCTGTGCCTCGAAGCGGGCCTGCCCAAGGATTTGTTCGAGGTGATCCTCGTTGGCCACGATCTGTCGGACAAGGTCATCGAACACAAACTGATCCGTGCGGTGACCATGACCGGCAGCGATGGCGCGGGCAGCCATATCGGCGAGCTTGCTTCGAAGAACCTCAAGAAGACCGTGCTCGAGCTGGGGTCGAACGACGCCTATCTGGTGCTCGAGGACGCCGACATCGACCTCGCGGTCGAAACCTGTGCGCGGGGGCGTCTCTACAACAATGGCGAGACCTGCGTGTCTGCCAAGCGTTTCGTGGTGACCGAAGCGGTCTATGACGATTTCGTCGCAGCCTTCGTCGCGCGGATGAAACGCGCCAAGATGGGCGATCCGACTGCCGAGGACACCGAGCTCGGTCCGGTATCGAGCCAGGAACAGTTCGACACGCTGGTCGAACAGGTGAGCAAGAGCGTCGAGAAGGGGGCCACGCTGCTGTGCGGCGGCGATCCGGAGGACGGCGAGGGCTATTACTACCCCGCCACCGTTCTCGCCGACTGCAAGCCCGGCATGCCTGCCTACGACGATGAACTATTCGGCCCAGTGGCTTCGATCATCCGCGCCAAGGATGACGAGGATGCCATGCGGATCGCCAACGACAGCCGTTATGGCCTCGGCGGCGGCATCTTCACCAAGGATGAAGACAAGGCGATCCGCCTGGCGCGCGATCATTTCGACACCGGGATGATACGGATCAATTCGTTCGGAGCGGCGGACCCCAACATGCCCTTCGGCGGCGTCAAGAATTCGGGTTACGGCCGCGAACATGGCGGCTTCGGCATGAAGGAATTCGTCAATGCCAAGGCGATCTTCCTGCCTTCCTAAACCCCCGTCGACAGCGACCGATCAACACCAAATTCGGAGAACATCCATGCAAGTCCTCGTCGCCGGTTCGACCGGCAATACCGGCCTCAGGCTCGTGCGCGAATTGCACGACCGCGGCCTCGATACCGTCGCCATGGTGCGCGCCAGTTCCGATACCTCGGGCCTGCCCGATGGGGTGGAGAAGCGCGAGGCCGATCTAACCGATCTGGCCGACGATGTGACCAAGGGCTGCGACGTGGTCGTGTTCGCCGCAGGCTCGGGCGGAAACACGTCGGCAGAGATGACCGATAAGGTCGACCGCGACGGCGCGAAGCGGCTTATCGACCTGTCGGTGGCCAATGGCGTGCGCCGCTTCGTGATGCTGAGCAGCGTCGGGGCGGGCGATCCCAACCCCGACAGCGAACTCGCGCACTACCTCCAAGCCAAGCACGAAGCCGACGAGCATCTCAAGGCGACCGATCTCGAATATGCGATCCTGCGCCCCGTTTCGCTGACCGATGCGAACGGTACGGGCGAGGTCCGGCTGGGCGAGAATGTCGATCCCAGAGGCGAAGCGGCGCGCGGCGATGTTGCCAAGCTGCTGGCCGATGCGGTCGAGGCGCCTGAATGGGTGGGCAAGGTGCTGACGATGGAAAGCGTCGGCTGATGTGGTTTCGAGCGTGTCGGGGAGGGGCGGAATGCCGTCTCCCCGACACGCCTCTACCGATCCTCTCCAAGTGTAATTAGATACAGCGAGCCCGCGGTCCGAAAGACCACGGTGAGACGTGCCGAACCGCGGTTCGGCTAATTGTACGGTTGCCGCGTGGTAGCAAATCCATCCGTTTTTCCGCGCGTTTCGGTAGCATCGTTAACCATCGCATGAGTGCTTCGGCACGCGTCCACGCTCCCCAACACCGTAATTCCCCTGATGTGTGGTTTACCATACGTTCGTGCTGACCTGCCACTTCGGCTCAATGTCGAAGGCTCGAGTGCAAGTAATGCGGTTTATCGATAGGTTGATTGGATTTGAATCCGACAACGAAATCGCCGCCAAGTTCAGTCGGGAACGCATCAAGTCGGTGCGCAACACGATCCATATCTATTATCTGACCATCATCGCGCCCTTTATCGGGATCGCGTGGGTTACCTGGGACCAGATCCCCACCCGGATCATGGCTGGCATCCTGGTGCTGGCTGTTGTCACACGCTTTCGCCATTGGGTGTTGCCGCTGCCCGAAGGCACGTCGGAAGACGTCAATCCTGTTGCAGCACGCGTGACGGGTTTCATGGTCGTGCTGCTGTCCTGCTCGCAGACCTTTTTCTATCTCTCGCTTGCGCTTGGCAGCGCCGCGCTAGGCGGAGAGGACATGCTGTGGCTGCAGATTTTATCCCTCGCGCTGCTGGCGGCCTTGACCCAGGGCGCCGCGCTCACGGGGATCATCTTTGCCTCGCGGGTGATCTTCTTCTGCTTCGTGCTGCCCTTGGTTGCCACCGTCCTGTATCTCTATGCAGGGAGCAACCTTCCGGCTTCGGTCGCGGTCATCGTGCTGACCGTGGTCAGCCTGTATCTCGCCGAGACCAGTTACAAGATGCAGCTCTGCCTGTTCAAGGCGCAGTTCGATGCCGATGCAGCGCTGGTCGGGATGGAACGGACGAATCTCGAACTGGTCGATGCCCGGCGCACTGCCCAGCATCAGGCCGAGTTCGACAATCTGACCGGGGTCCGGAACCGCCTCGCCTTTATCCATGACGTCGAGGCCAAGCTGGACGGCGGGCAATGCGGCCTGCTGGCGGTGATCGACCTCGACCGGTTCAAGCCGATCAACGATCTCTACGGCCACCATGCCGGCGACGTCGTGCTGCGCCATGTCGCCCGCCGCCTGCAACGTGTATCACCGGCCGGAACAATCGTCGGACGGCTGGGCGGGGACGAGTTCGGCATCTTCATCGGCGGGTCGTCATGCCCGAATGAACTTGGCGAGCTGGTCGCGACCTGCGACGATGCGCTGGTGCAACTGCGCAAGCCCATGCGCCTGTCGAATGCGCTGGTCAGCGTTGGTGGATGCGCGGGCGCGCGCCTGCTCGGCGAGGATGCACCCGATGTCGGCCGGGCACTGCGCGATGCGGATGCAGCGCTGTATGTCGCCAAGCGCGAAAGTCTCGAAACCACCAAGCTGTTCGATGGCGCGATCCAGGAAGAAACCAGGCGATTGCATGCCATCGAAGCGGATCTGATGGAAATTGGCACCATCGATCGCATGTCGCTCGCGTATCAGCCGATCCTCAATCTCAAGACAGGTGAGCTGACCTCTTTCGAGGCGCTTGCCCGCTGGAATCATCCGATCTTCGGCGAAGTTTCGCCGGCGATGTTCATCCCGGCAGCCGAGCGTCTGGGCCGGATCGGCGAGATCACCCTTTCACTGCTTAGCAAGGCGCTCGATTTTGCTGCCGATTGGACCCCCCCTTGCCGTCTGTCGTTCAACCTCAGCGCCGCGCATATCTGCAGCGAGAACGCCGCAGCGGAAATCGTCAATCTGATCGAGCGCAGGAATTTCCCGCCCGATCGCCTGCAGTTCGAGATCACCGAAACCGCGATGCTGGTGAATTTCGAAGTCGCGCGCCGGAATGTCGAGCTCCTGCGCAATGCCGGCTGCCGGATCGCGCTCGATGATTTCGGAGCTGGTTTTGCGTCGCTGGTCTATCTGCGCGAGATCAAGTTCGACAAGGTCAAGATCGATGGCTCGCTGATCCGCGGGGCGCGCGAACCGCAGGGCCGCGACATGCTGCGCGGCGTGATCAAGATGATCGAGGCGATGAAGCTCGAAAGCGTTGCCGAATACATTGCCACCGTCGGCGATCGCGAAACCGCTCTGGAACTGGGCGCACAGTTCGGACAGGGTTTCTATCTCGGGCGCCCGCTCGATGAAGCGGCCGTGCTTGCCTTGCTGGGGCAGTATCGCGAGCCCAATGCGCCCAATATCCATCGCCTGGCCAATCGCCAGATCGACGATCTGGGCGCGGATGCCTGCGAGGAGCTCGAGACTCCCTGTCCGTTCTCGGTAAGCGGGTCGCGCCCCTAGCCGTCCGGCTGGCGGCAGTGCCCGCAGCGGCAAGCGCCAACATTCTCCCTCGAAGCGTAATCAGCTTGCCCGATCTGGGGTGAGTGCGGTTCCTCGCGCCGAGGCTAGAAACCCACAAGTCGCAATGTTGCGCGTCGCGGTGATCGATCCCGGCACCGCTGTGACATGTTATCAACCAGAACCAACTCCGGCGAACTTTGGGCAGAAATCAAAATGTCAATTAAACTTTAGGTCTCTTGTGACTGCCCGCGGGTTTCTCCAACTTGTAACGGATCATCTGGCGGTGGGGCATGGTCTTTTTCGCGAAGCCGCTCGACAGAACAACGCGATGATGCTCGAACGCCGCCCGACCGCAGCAATCGAGGACCCGCAATTGGCCGATTTATCCCATCTCGATGAACAGGGCCGTGCGCGCATGGTCGATGTCGGCGACAAGCCCGTCACTGCGCGCCGCGCTACGGCAATGGGCCGGGTGGACTGCGCAGCTGATACGATTGCGCTGGTGAAGGCGGGCAAGACCCCCAAGGGTAGCGTCATCGCCACCGCGGAACTGGCCGGGGTCATGGCGGCCAAGCGGACCTCCGACCTGATACCGCTATGCCATCCGCTGCCGCTTTCTCAGGTCGAGGTGACGATCGCGTTTGACGACACGCGGCCCGGCTTTATCGTCGAAGCGGCCGTGCGGACCGAAGGGCGTACGGGAGTAGAGATGGAAGCGCTGACCGCGGTGTCGGTCGCCTGCCTCACGCTGTTCGATATGCTCAAGGCGGTCGACAAGAACATGACCATCGAAGATATCCGCGTCACCGCCAAGGAAGGCGGCCAGTCGGGTAGCTGGCAGAGCGCATGATTGCCTTCGACGAGGCGATGGCGCTGCTTGCGGAGCATATCGCTCCGCTCGATGCCGAGACGATTGCGCTATCCAAAGCTGCGGGACGGACGCTCGCCGCCGATATTACCGCCGCCATCCCGTCGCCGCGCTGCACGATTTCGGCCATGGATGGCTATGCGGTGAGGCTGAGCAGTGTCGTCCCTGAAACGCCGATGCGGGTGGTTGGCGAGGCGCGACCCGGTCACGCTCATGCCGGCCGGCTCGAAGCTGGCATGGCAGTACGGATATTCACCGGGGCGCCACTGCCCGAGGGCGCCGACTGCGTCATCATGCAGGAATACGCCTCGCGCGCGGGGGATGATGTACGGTTTTCCGCCGGGTTTGGTCCGGCCCGCCACATCCGCCAGCAGGGCAGCGATTTTGCGAAAGGCGATGTCGTCCTTGAACAGGGGACGAGCTGCGATCCCAAAGCGCTCGTCGCGATCGCGGCGGCAGACAGGGCCGAGATTGCAGCTCATCGCCAACCGAGGGTGGCACTGCTCGCCACCGGCGACGAATTGGTCGAGCCCGGATCGGCGGAAAGCGCGTCCGACGCCATCCCCGACAGCACCAGCTATGCGCTGGCGGCGTTGGTCGAGCGCGAGGGCGGGGTCGTGACCGCCCGCGAGCGCGGGCTGGACGATCTGCCGGCGCTCGAACGACAAGCAGGTGCATTGCTGGGCGGTGCGGATCTCGTAGTCGTCACTGGCGGCGCTTCGGTCGGCGAGCGTGACTTTGCGAAACCTATGTTCGCCCCGCACGGGCTCGAACTGGTGTTCGACAAGGTGGCGATCAAGCCGGGCAAGCCGGTGTGGCTGGGCCGCGCGGGGGGAACGCTGGTGCTGGGGCTGCCGGGCAATCCCACCTCGGCCATGGTAACCGCGCGGCTGTTCCTCCAGCCGATCCTGGCGCTGCTGCAGGGCGCGAGTACCGCGCATCGCTGGCGCACCATGCTGCTGGCAGAAGGCCTGCCCGCGACCGGCGATCGGGAGACTTTCGCACGAGCCGCCTGGGTGAAGGAGGGGCTGCGTCCTCTCGGCAATCAGGACAGCGGCGTGCAGGGCAGGCTGGCCCGCGCGGACTGGCTGGTCAGATGTCCGCCCGGCCAGGCGGAATTGCCCGCCGGGGCGATGGTGGAGGCGCTGCCGTTCTAAGCCAGGGGCGGGCGGTCAGTCGCGCGCCCAGAGCGCCAGTGCCTCAGCCTCACCCGAGCGCGTTATCATGCCGCTGCTTCCGACGGGTTCATCGCGTCCTTCGGTGAGGAAGGCGATCATATCGCTATCCTCGGCGGGAACGCTGGCCAGCGTGCGCGATCCCGTTGGCGTGCGTGCCACGATCACGCCCGAGCTGGGCGCACCCTCGCGGTCGTAATCCACGGTGTAGCTCTCGATCGTGGCGGGACCCGTATAGGCCTTGTCCAGCGGCGGAACGTCCCCGCGCCGCGCATCGGCTTCGGCCTGGTAGTCGAATGCTTGCGGAAAGGCGGCCCGCGTCGGAGCACCCGAAACGAGGATCGTGTGGTTATGCGTGGCATAGCCGCCATTGGCGAACAGCAGCCCCTTGTCGCGGGTCCCGCGCAGCTTCTCGACCATCGCGGCGACCGCATGGCTCATGTAATTGCCGATCGGACCGCCTCCGAAGGTCAATCCGCCGAAAACCGTCGCCGGTTGCTCTACCGACCAGCCAAGCACACGGCGCGCCATCTTCGGCACGCAGGGAAAGCAGCTGTAGAGTTCAACATGCGCAAGGTCGGCGGCAGTGACGCCGTTCAGCGCCATGGTCCGCTCGATCGAAGTGGCGAGGCTGGGGGAGGCGTCATAGCGGTCGCGGGACAGGAAGCTGTCGCTTTCATGCGCTGCCGCGCCATAGCCGACATAGACCAGCCGGTTCTCCGCAATCCCGCGTCGCCGCGCTTCGGCCAATGAGGTCACGATGAACCCAGCCCCTTGGTTGACCGAAGAGTTCGCGACCTGGAGCTTGGTATAGGGAAAGGCGATCGGGCGGTTGCTGGCGGAAGGCGTGACAACCTCTTCCGCGCTGACCGGCTTGCGAATCCAGGCGCCTTCGCTCTGCGCCGCGACCTGGCTCATCCCGGCCCAGATCGCCCCGCTTTCCGCCTGTCCTTCGGCGAGCGACTGGCCATAAGCCGCCCGTCCGGCGTTCTCGTAAAGCGGATAGACATCGGTCGGCACCACCAGCCCGTAACTTTGCGCATAGCCCTTGCGTACCCGATGGCTCGCATCGCGCAGGGCATTGGGCTTTGCGCCATCGGCGCGCTTTTTCAGCGCTGCCAACTGGCCCGCAGTGCGCAGCGCCTCGCCGCCGGTCACCGCGCAAATTGTCGCCTCGCCGCGACCGATGCGATTGGCTGCTTCGTGCAGCAGCAGGATCGGGCTGTCGCCATTGGGCATGGCAGTCTGCATCCGGTGTGCGGGATCTACCCCCAGCACCTCGGCCAGCTTGTCGTCGACCGGGTTGAGTTGCGGCCAGGCCAATTGCGCCACTACCGCGAGCGAATCGCATTCCGCCAAGAGGCCGCCGCCCGCATCCGCATCCGCCCGTCGCAGCGCCTCGGCCATCAGGTGAATGGGGTCGAGCCCATCCCCGGGGGTATCGGGGCGGTCGTTGACCTGTCCGACACCGACGATGACGGGAATATTCTCGGGATCCTGCTCGGGCACGCATGCTCTCCTCTCGCTGTCTTGCCTAGCAAGCGAGTTTCACGCTGCAACCGAAAGTTAAAACAGAATGGCTCGGATGGCAGGGACCAGGCGAGCACTCGGTTTGCTCCGCCGTTGGAATAACCCGAGTGGAGCAGCCTTAGCATTTGTTCGGAGCCACAAGCGTATTGGCATCACCATACTGGTCGAGCCCCTCTGCGGAAGGCAGGGGCAAGGCGCGCCTTTCCCTGGCGCGGCCTGTCTTCCCGTGTCCGGGAGCTAGCTGGCTCCCCAGCGCATGAGGGAAGCCAGCCGAGCGAGCTATCTTGTTCAGAAGCGGGCGCGAATACCCATTGTCATCGTACGACCGCCATTGAACTGGTAAGCCTGCGGGAAGTCGAACATCGCAGTACCGTCGCCGAATTTCGAGCTGGTGGTGTTGCGGATATCGGCCTCCTTGGCGCCGCGCAGGAGATCGTCACCCTCGAGGAAGATCGACCATAGCCCGCCGAAGTTCTCGAAGTTGTAGGACAGCCTCGCATCCAGCGTTTCGTAGGACGGGACGACCGTGTTGAGATTGAACTCGTCGAAGGCTTCGACCGTGGCCGACTGGCTGGTGTAAATGATGCGGCCTTGGAAACCGTTGCGATCGTAGTCGAGCGAAAGGTTGTAGACCCAGCGGGCCTGATCGCGCAGCGGACGATCAAGGCTGAGCTGGATGATCTCGCCATCGTCCGATCGCGCGGAGACCAGCGTCGGGAAATCGCCATTGGTATAGGTTGCGTTGGCGAGCACGCCGAAATCGCTGAGGAAACCGGGCAGGAAGTTGAGCCGCCGAATCAATTCGAACTCGAGCCCCCAGATCTTGCCGCCTTCGCCGTTCTCGGGCCGATTTACGAGAAACTCGGTGTCCTCGGGCAGAGCGAGCAGATCGGGACGGCTTTCAGCGAGCGGTGCGAATTCCTCGAGGAAGCGTTCGCGCACCCCGTCATTGCCCACCGCAGTGAAGTTCACATTGGTGAAGTTGTTGCTGATCTTCTTGTAGAAGAAGCCGGCACGCACGAGCCCGGGCGTGTCGCCGAAGTAGTAGGCGAGGTCGAGATCGATATTATCGGTCGTCGAGGGCTTGAGATCGGGATTGGCCTCGAGGATCGTGACCCGGCCAAAACCGGGACGCAGGTCGACGCTGAACTGGGTGTTGCGATTCAGCAGCCTGAAGTCGGGGTTCACCGTCGAGCGGAAATAGCCGAGCCGTGCCGCGATGTTCGGGTGCGGACGATAGGTGGCAAGGAAGCTCGGCGTCCAGGTATCGACCGTTCCGCCATTATTGGCAAAACGCACAAGCCCTGCCTCGACGAAGGTCTCGCGGTCCTCTGTGCGGTAGCCCGGCTCATCGAGACGGACCGAGGGTGATGAGATGGTGAAGCCGTTGCGCTTCTCGCGCTCGTAACGCACGCCGGCGATGATCGAGAGGTCGCCGAACACCAGCTTGGATTCAAGATAGGCGGCCCAATTGTCTTCGGTCGTCTCGGTCGGCACGAGGTAGCCGGAGCCATCCGCGATGGGGTCGAGCTGGCTGAAATCGGTAAAGGTAAACCGCTCCTCGTCGAGCGCGGTGGCCGGATCGTCCTGCGTATACCCCGGGAGCAGGTCGAAAATGCTGCGTGCGCTGCCTGCGGACAGATAGGGCAGAGCGAAGGTATCGACACCGATCAGCGATATATCGTCCGCCCCGAGCAGGTTCGGGTCGAACAGCGCCAGGTCACTATCGGCGCCTGTAATGCGCAGATAGCGTTGGCTGGTGACATTGCGCGGGTTGGTGACGTTGCCAATCGTCCGGCGCTTGCTGGAATCGTACTTACCGCCCAGCTCGACATATTCGAGAAACGTCAGCGGTGTGTTGTAACGGGCCTGGAACTCGCCGATGTAGGATTCCGACGGGCTGTCGATCGGATTGATGATTGCCGAAAACAGATTGTACTGGCCAGGATCCCCCAGCAGCGCGAACCCACCGGCGGTGAGCGAGGGCAGGGGCAGGCCGTTGGGTCCCGCAACGAAACCGCCATTCACCACCCGCTCGGTCTGCGCCGCATCGTCGTCGGGCGCAGTTTCCAGCGTTGCCGGATCGATCAGTTCCTCGAGATTGGCGAAACTGTTGCCCACCAGCGTGATGGCAGTGTTGCTGCCTTCCTGGCGGGCCTTCGAATAGCCCAGCTTGTATTCGAACTCCCAGCGACCGATGTCGGTATCGCCGCGGAAGCTGATCGTGTCGGAGGTGAACGTCTGGTCGGTCGAGCGAAAGGCAATGCTCGGGCGCAGCGCGCGCAACGTGGTGCGGCGGCGTACTTCACCGTCAAGTTCGGCGATCGGCATGTCGAGATTTGAGGTCAGGAAACCGATGGCCGTCCGAGAATCGCTACCCTCGCTCTTGCGGACGTTGCGCTGGAGGTCGAGCCGCAGCCGCGTGTGGCTGGCGATGTCCCACGCCAGATTGAGCGACCCGACGTAGGTCTCTTCGGCCCGCTCGCGCCGCAGGTAGTTGGTGGTGGTGATGAGTTGCTGGTCGAGCGCGGGGTCGAACGGAAATTCGAAGCTCGCCGGGACGAGGAAAATGGAAGTGTAGCCCGCGGGTAGAACCGGGGGTACCGAGTCGAGGATCGAGACGTCGTAGTTCAGCCGGTCGGTATTGCGGTACTGGAGCGTAGCGGCGATGCCGAAGCTGGGGGTGAGTTCCTTGGCGATGGTCCCGTTGATCTGGTATTCTTCGCCGAAGTCGCGATCGAAATTGGTCTCCCCCTCGATGCTCGCATTGAAAGCGAACTCGCCGTAGTCGAGGCCCGACTTGGTCTCGATTTCGACCAGCCCGCCCGATCCGGTCGCCTCGTGGCTGGGCAGCAACGATTTATGGACTGTGACCTGCGAGATGTTGTCGGCAAGGAAACCGCTCAGGTCGATCGTCCGCTCGTAACCCGTTCCCTGCAGGTCGAGCCCGTTAAGCTGCACATTGATCGCTTCGGAACTGAAGCCGCGTACCGTGATGCGCGACCCTTCGCCAGTGTCGGCGTCGCGGCCGAAAGCTATGCCGGGCACGCGGCGCAGGGCTTCGGACACGGTTTCGGCCGGAAAGCCGCCGAGCAGGTCCGATGCAACCACGGTTGAGTTGTTGTCGGCGTTCTTCTGCTGGTTAAGCGCGACCTGGATGGCGCTGCGGTAGCCCTGCACGACGATCTCGTCATTGGAGGAGGCAACGCTCACGTCGCCGACATTGCGGGTGCCCGGTGCGACCGAGACTGTAGCTACTTGCGGCACTTGGCCGAGATACTCGACCACAACTGTTTGCACCCCCTGCGGCGCGGCAGGAAAATTGTAGTGGCCGCGGTCATCGGTCACCGCGCGCAGCGGTGTGCCTGCGATCCGCACGTTCGCTCCGGGGAGGACCGAGCCGGTAGCGGCATTGCGAACGATCCCGCTCAACGGTGCCGTCGCGACCATCGTCGAAGGTGCCGCATCTCCATTGCGCTCCGCTTGCGTTCGGCTGGCACCGACTGCGCGCAGCGTAAGGACATTGCCTTCGGTTACATCGAAGGTGAGGCCCGATCCGCGCAGTATCTGACGCAATGCGGCGGCGGGCGTCATGGCGCCCCTGACGGCCTGCCCCTTCCGGTTTTCGACGAGTTGGGGAGGGTATAGCAGGTCCTTGTCGGTCGCAGCGGCAAACGCGCGCAGTGATTTCGACAGTTCTTGCGTCGGAATATCGAATTCCACCTGCCGCTCCTGCGCGTGGAGTGGCGCGACAATGGCAATTTGGGCGGCGCCCACCAGCAAGGCTGCCTGCAGGCTCGTCGAAATTCCGGTATTCATTGTTTTCCCCTTTAAGCGCGACCGCCCCGACCCGGTTGCCCGGGTTTCATGGGGCGTAAGACGCGCAGGGCCCGCACTCCCTCAAGGAAAGTTGCGTCTGCGAACCAAAAAGATGTCGATGAATGCGCCTGCGAGGTGCGCTGCGGCTATTTATTCCAGCGAAGAAACAAGCGGTTCCGTTCACTGTCTGCAACCGCTGTGACAGGAAATGCGGCCTGAAGATTATCGGAAAACCCATCGGCCGACCCAGCGCGAAAGCTGCCGCTGATACGCATCTCGGCTAGGCTGGCGTCGCCGAGCACGATCTTGCGCGCCGAGTAGCGATTGACCTCGGCTACCACGCGCGACAGCGGATCGTTGTCGAACACCAGCCGCCCGTCACGCCAGCTGGTGGCGATCTGCGTATCGATCACGTCCTTCGTGCCGGTCCGATTGTCGGCCAGCACGATTTGCTCTCCGGCCACGAGCCTCTCCAGCGTAACTTCCTCGGCGCCCCCGAGGAAGCGGCCCTCGACCGCGCGGCCCACGTCGATGACGCCTTCGACCAGCGTGACGCGCACGGCGTCGCCTTCCATCCGAACCGCGAATTCGGTCCCCACCGCGCGAACCAGCTTGTCGTCTGCCATGACGACGAAGGGGCGTTCGGGATCCTTCTCGACGTCGAAGAAGGCTTCTCCCTTGAGCAGAACAAGTTCGCGGCGATCGTCCGAATAATTCACCTGCATGAGGGAATCGGTGTTGAGCTCCGCGGTCGATCCGTCAGGCAGGCTGATGGTCGAGCGTTGCCCGGTTTCGGTACGATAAATCGTTACCGCAGGGGCAGCGGCGATGCGCTCTGCATCGGGCGGCACGCTGCCAGTCGTGCCGTCACGCGATACCAAGCCCAGGACTGTCACCGAGATCAGGAGTGCGCACAGGCTCGCGGCGATCGCGGTGATCCGTCCCCAGCCATCCCGTGTCTCGGGCTGCATCGCCGTGAGCGCGTCGTTGCGCATGGCAAGAATATCGGGGTCGGAGGAGGCATCACCGATCTCGTCCCACATGCTCTGGCACTCGCGGAACGCGCTCACATTGTCAGGCGACTGGCGTAACCACTGGCGAAACCGACGCTTGGTCGCCGAACCGCTCTCTTCGGACTGCAGACGCGCAAACCATTCGGCCGCCTGATCGAAAGCGGTCGAAGGCAACTGGGCCGTACCGGACTGATTGTCGCCGCTCATGGGTGTTTTCCCAGCCTTTTTGCGACGTGTTTGATCGCCTGCATCATATACTTTTCGACTGAACTGACCGAAACACCCAAGTGCTGGGCAATCTCGCGATACTTCATACCTTCGTAGCGATGAAGCAAAAATACAAATCGCACGCGTTCTGGTAGTTCCGCCAGCGCGTCCTTCAGCTTTGCAACCTGTTGTTTGGCCAGTAAGACGCGCTCCGGTGTAATTGCCTCAAAGGAATCGCCATTTTCTTCGGCAAATCGGCCACTGGCCGATTTGCGCACGATGTCGCGGCGCGCGCGATCGCGAAGCAAATTGGCTGCAACCTGGAAGACGTAGGCCTCCGGCTCCTCCATCCGAAACTCGTTTGATCGCGCCAGCAAGCGTGTGAAGACCTCCTGCACGAGATCGTCCACATCGCCCTTCTCGAACACGCGTTTGCCGAAATAGCGTTCAAGCGGCGCGCGGAAGCGCGCGTAGAGATCGGCTTCGATCGTCCGGCGACTGTCGTCTTGTGATGCCGCGTGGCCGTCAGGCTTGTTGCTTGCCAAGATGCGTTCCCGTTCTTCGCGCTCAGCGGCGCGTCCCTCGCGCGTGTATGGGGCTCGGCACCGGGCCAGGGCAAGCTAGCAAAATTCGTTGAGGTGTCCGCGCCGGGATGCGTCTTCCCGGACAAGAGTGTTACACGAACGGGCCGTTTCCGGCGGTCTTCGAATAGCGAGGAACCTGCAATGCGCAGCAAAACTTTCCGTCTTTGGCAGCGGCCCCTTCTTGCCGGCGCGCTTATGGCCGCTTTCATCGCACCGGGCATGGCCGTGGCGCAGGATGAACCCGCCTTCGTCCACGAGGCAAGTGACCTCGAGGCGGATCCTCGTGTCGTCTACGGGACGTTGGACAATGGCCTGCGCTATGCAGTGATGAACAACCAGACACCGAGCGGCAATGCGGCCATCCGGATGCGCATCGGTACCGGATCGCTCAACGAAACCGACGCGCAACAGGGCATTGCCCACTTTCTCGAGCATATGGCGTTCAACGGTTCGGTAAATGTGCCCGAGGGCGAGATGGTCAAGCGGCTCGAGCGTCATGGACTGGCGTTCGGCGCGGATACCAATGCGAGCACCGGCTTCGACCAGACGATCTACAAGTTGAACCTGCCGACCGTCCGCGAACCGGTACTGAACGAAGCCATGTTCCTGATGCGCGAAACGGCGGAAAACCTGTTGCTCGACGCGGATGCGATCGACCGCGAGCGCGGGGTAATCGCATCGGAAAAGCTCGCTCGCGATTCGCTGTCCTACCGCTCGACGGTCGACCGGTTGCGTTTTTTCACCGAGGGCAGCGCGATCACCGATCGACTGCCGATCGGCATTGCCGAGACGATCGCAACGATGCCGCGCGAGGAATTCGTGTCGTTCTATCGTGGTTATTACCGGCCGGAGAACACCTTCATCGCCTTCATCGGTGACGTCGAACCTGCGGTAGCGATCGCCAAGATCGAAGAGTATTTTGGCGACTGGAAGGCCCAGGGACCAGCGCTTCGCGAAACGCGTCCCGGCCCTGCAGTCCTGCAGCCCGGGAAAGTGGGGTACTTCTTCGACGAGAAGCTGATGACCTCGGTCACACTTGGCGCGTTGCGGCCTTACGAGGAACGGTCGGACACCCGCGTGATGCGGCGGGAAAATCTCGTCCGGGCGATCGGTGCGCGTATCCTCAACCGGCGCTTCAATCGCAAGGTAAAACAGGGCGAGGCAGCCTACCTCTCGGGCGGGGTGGGTCGCTACCGCCCCTACGAAGTTGTTGACGGCATGACCCTTACCATCCGCACGACCCCCGAGGATTGGAGGCAGGCGCTTGCCGAAGGCGAGCAGGAGCTTCGGCGGGCGCTGCAATATGGTTTCTCGCAGGATGAAATGGATGAACAATTGGCGATCATCCGGCAATCGCGCGAGACCGCGGTCGAGCGCGCTGCAACGCGCAAGACCTATGCCGGCCTCGAATACAATTACGCCCGCGAACTCGTGTCCGCTTTTGCCGAGGACAAGGTGTTCACTTCGCCGCAGGCCGGACTCGCCCTTTTCGAGGAGGCCGAACCAACGATCACGCTCGAGGAGGTGGAGCGCGAATTCCGCGAAGCGTGGCGCGGTATCGAGAACCCGGCGATCTATTTCATCAACAAGGAGCCGCTCGAGGACACGGAGCGCGCCTTGAAGACAGCACTTCGCGAATCGCGCAATGTGGCGGTAACGGCGCCCGAACCGCGCAACGTAGCCGCATTTGCCTATACCGATTTCGGTAGTCCCGGCGAGGTCATCTCGGATAGCTATCTCGCGGATGCCGACGCACATCTCGTGAAATTCGCGAACAATGTCCGCCTCAATTTCAAGCAGACCGATTTCGATGCAGGCACGATCGCGGTGCGCGTGCGCGTAGGGGGCGGCTTCATGGCGATGCCGCGCCGCAGCGAGGCATTGCGGCGGCTGGGCCTCAATCTCCTCGACCAGAGCGGTGTGGTCGGACATACCGACGACGACCTGCGTAGCCTGTTCGCCGGGCAGCGTGTCGGGGTATCGGCCAAGACCTTCATCGACAATGATGCCTTCGAATTGCTGGGTGCGACCGATGCTGACGACCTTTCATCGCAGCTCAATTTGATGGCGGCCAAGGTCAAGGCGCCGGCCTTCAGCGAGGACGTGGCTGAGCAGTACTTCCGCAAGATCCGGGCCTGGTATCCGACGCATGATTCTTCGCCGCAGGAGACGGTACGCAAATATCTGCCGCGGCTCGTACGCTCGGGTCACGAAGCCTACGGCTTTGACGATCTCGATAGTTTTCTGGAGCCGACCATCGCCGATGCGCGCGCCTGGATCGAGCCCGAGATGGCAGATGGACTGATCGAAATCTCTGTCGTCGGCGACATCGACAAGCAGACGGTCGTCGAACAGGTCGCGCGGACGTTTGGCGCGCTTCCTGAACGCGCCGACGACAAGGGCGACTATCCGGTGATGGGGGACGTGCAGTTCCCGGCGGGCAGTGAGACGCCCAATCGTTTCTATCACAAGGGCACGCCCGACCAGGCATTGGTCTATGTCTACTGGCCCGCCCCCGATGCGAGCGATCCGGTCGACCGCTATCGCATGCGGCTGCTGCGCGGGTTGTTCCGTAACCGGTTGTCGGATGTCCTGCGCGAAGAGATGGGCTCGACCTATTCGCCCGGGACCTCGTCCTATTCGAACGATCTCTTCGATGGCTACGGCTATCTCTATGCGCGGGTCACCGCCAAGCCGGACGAAGTGGACAAAGTGCGCGAAGGGGTCCTTCGGGTCGCAAGCGAGATGGCGAATACGCCGATCGACGAAGACACCTTCACCCGCGCCTGGACTCCGATCGTAGAGGACCTCGACAGCAGTCTGGAAAACAACAGCTACTGGCTAAGCATCCTCGGCGATGCGCAAACTGGCGCGAGTGGCCTGACCCGGTTCCGCGTCCGTGAGCCCGCCTATCGCGATATGACCGCGGAGGATATCAGCGTGCTGGCGAAGGAGGTGTTCGGGGGCGACCGGGACATCAGCGCCTACATCCTGCCGGCCGAGATGCAGTAGCCGAGACAACCTTGTCCCGGCCGGTGGTTGTCGACCCCCAACAGGCGACCACCGGCGACCGGCCTGTGCTGGTCCGGGTGGTATGCCGGTTCTCCGGCATTCCACCCGTCGTCGTTCGGTCGAGCTGAACCGGCCAGGCTTGCGCGATCAGGCAGCCACCTTGCGCGTCGCCAGTACTGGAGGTGCGGGCTGTGGTGCCGCCGGTTCGAACGGGGCGAGAGAAACCTTGTTGCGGCCGGTGTTCTTGGCTTCGTAGAGTGCGAGGTCGGACCGGCGCGCGAGGCTGGACAGCGCTTCGTCAGGCGAGAGCTGGGCCAGGCCGAATGAGGCCGAGACTACCTGAGCGTGGCCGACCGCCTGTGACAGTTCGGTCTGCACCCGCTGCCGCAGTAATTCGGCCGAACGCGCCGCCTGCTGGATCTCCTGCCCGGCAAGGACCAGCGCGAATTCCTCGCCCCCGAGCCGGGCCACCAGATCCCCTTCGCCGGTCGCACTGGAAAGCAATTCGGCGACCGCGATGATCACCTTGTCGCCGACCGGGTGGCCGAAGCGGTCGTTGATCGTCTTGAAGCGGTCGATATCGACCGTCACCAGCGTCAGGGGCGTGCAGCTGTGGACGGCGTCAGCGACCATCTCCTCGCCGTGAACCTCGAACCCGCGGCGGTTGCGAAGGCCCGACAGCGGATCGGTTTCCGAGCGCGCGATCATCTCGATCGTCATGTCGCGCATCATGACCAGCAGCAACACCAGCGCGAGCGCGATCAGGATAACCGAGCCCACGCTTTGCGAGATTGCGGCGTAATCCGATGCGAGGTAATTCCGCGGCGTATCAGCACCCCCGATCTGCCAGGCGATGAGCGGCTTGACCAGGTAGGATAGTGCGGCCGCCGAGCTGACGAAGACCAGCAACCGGTCGAGCAGCATGCGGCGCCCGGACCGGATCACGATCAAGGTCATCAGTACCTGCATGGTGAAATAGGGAAGGTGATAGAGCAGCGTGCGAGCGCCCGTGCCGTAAGGAAGCATCAGCATCGCTGGGGTCAGCATTCCGGCAAGGACCCAAACGACCATTATGGGCCTGGTCTGCGGACCAGTGCGATAATACTTCGCTACGCCGACAAGACCGCAGGTGAGCGCCGCCAGATAGGTATAGAAGATGCCGGTAATGACCGGCGTGGGATGTTCGGTCCAGCGCATGATGAACTCGAGCATTACATCGACGATGCCCAGCGCATAGCCGGCTGCCAGCCAACCCGCGCCCCGGGCGACCGGATTGGAGCGCGCGACCACCGCAAACGCCACGCCGAACAGCGCGGCGATGAACATGTTGATTCCGAGAATGAATGCCGCCGTCATCGGCTGTTCCCTGCTCCCATCTACTTCCCGCGCAGGACCTTAAGGAGGGCGGGTTAAGATGCCCTAACCATACACTTTGATTGCGGAAGAAGCGCGCGGGGCGATCGGCGCGCTTGCTCGGCAGCATCTGAGCGGTTCAAGTGCTGATATCGGTACCGCCAAAGCGTACCACGGCAGGGCGCCGGCCGGTTTGGCTCGCAGGCAACCCTTGGCTTTCGACGCTTGGATCACATGGGAAAACTGGCTGGGGTGGCAGGGATCGAACCTGCGAATGCCGATACCAAAAACCGGTGCCTTACCACTTGGCTACACCCCAGCGAGTGAGCGCCCCTATAACGCCTCGGACGCGGAAGGGAAGGGGTTGGAAGGCGAAACCAGTCGACGTTCGGCCAGTTCGGTTTCGACCTGCGCGACGGTCGCGCGGTCGAGCCGGTAGAAATACATCGCCACACCCGCCGGAACGATCGCGGCTGCGGGTACGAGCGCGAAGGCGAGCTCGATCCCCATGCGCGCCTCGGCCGACTGGACCGCGCCCGCTTCGAAGCCGGTCAGTGCCAGTAGGAAACCCGGCAGCGCCGCGCCGAACGCCACCCCCGCCTTGATCGCGAAGATCGACGCGGAGATCACAAGTCCGGTCATCTGGCGCCCGCTCGACCATTCGAGATATTCGGCGATATCGGTGAACATCGAATAGGCGAGCACCATCATCATGCCGAAACCGACGCCAACGAACAGCTGGACGAAGGTCTGCGGCCAGACTGCATCATAGGGCAGGAGGTAGAACACCAGCATGGCGGCGATTTTCAACCCGCCGGCCACGATCAGCAGCACCGGCTTGTCGAACCTGCGGGCAAGGTAGTTGGCCCCGATGACGCCGATCAGCTGGCCGATGGCGAGCGCCGAATAGAACAGCCCGATCCGGTCGAGGAAAAAGAACACCGGCGCGCCATCGTCGCCTGCGACATAACGGAACCAGAACAGCGCACTGCCCGCGCGCGCGGAGAGCGCGACCGGGGCGAGCAGCGCGGCCACCGCCACGGCGATCCATGCAGGCGTGCGGACCAGGACCTTGAGATCGTCGATAATGCGGCCGTTGGTTGGGGCGGGCGGGATACGCTCGCGGCTGGCCGCAAAGGCGATCCAATAGGTCGCGACGCCCAGTCCGGCGAGTATGAACATGGTCAGCATGATCCCCTGCCGCTCGTCGCCCGCGCCCAGCTCGCGCACCAGCGTCGTCCCGACCACACCGATCAGGATCACCGCAGCGGCGGAAAACACCATGCGATAGGCAGCGAAGCTCGAGCGTTCGTCGGCGCTGGTGGAAACGACGCCCATCAGCGCCGAATAGGGGACGCTGGCGGCAGTGAAGGCGAGCATGGTCGCGGTGTAGGTGACATAGGCCCAGATCAACATCGAGCCGGGGGAAAGATCGGGCGCGGCAAAGATCGCCGCCCCGGTCAGGCCAAAGGGGATCGCGCCCCACAACAGATAGGGCCGGTACCGCCCCCAACGGGTGCGCGTGCGGTCGGCCAGCGCGCCCATCATCGGGTCGGTCACCGCGTCGATCAGCTTGGTCAGGAACAGCATCAGCCCCATCGCGGCAGGTGCCACGCCGCCAAGCTCGACGAAGAAGAACAGCAGGTAGAGATTGAAGAAGTTGAGATAGAAGGACGAGGCGAGATCGCCCATCCCATAGCCGATCTTCTCCAGTCGGCCGACAGGGCGCACCGGATCACTCAAATCTGTATCCTCCCATACCGCCGCGATGGGACGGCATGGGAGGAGCTAAGTCAAGCCAAACGGGAGCGGGTCAGATTGCCTTGCCGTCGAAATCGGCAGCCGAATGGCGTTCGAGGAGCTGCGCGTCGTCATCGCCCCAGGTCTTGTTGACGATCCGCCCGCGCCGCGCCGCAGGGCGATCGGCGATCTGTTTCACCCAGCGTTCGACATGGGTGTATTCGTGGATCGAGAGGAAGGTGCGCGCCTCGCCGTAAATGCCGCCGAGTACGAAGGGCGACAGCCAGGGCCAGGCGGCCATATCGGCAATGGTGTAATCCTTGCCGCCAAGGAATTCGCTTTTCGCCAACCGCTGGTCGGTGACGTCGAACAGCCGCTTGGTTTCCATCGCATAGCGGTTGATCGGGTATTCGAATTTCTCGGGCGCATAAGCGTAGAAATGGCCAAAGCCCCCGCCGATGAAGGGGGCGCTGCCGACCTGCCAGAACAGCCAGCTGAGCACTTCCGCGCGCGTATGATCGGTGGGCAGGAAAGCACCGAACTTTTCGGCCAGGTGCATCAGGATCGCGCCGCTTTCGAACACGCGAACGGGTTCGGGGCCGCTGCGGTCGAGCAGGGCCGGGATCTTGGAATTGGGATTGAGATCGACGAAGCCCGAACCGAACTGGTCGCCTTCGCCGATATTGACCGTCCAGGCGTCGTATTCGGCGCCGGCGTGTCCCGCCTCGAGCAATTCCTCGAACATCAGCGTGGCCTTCACCCCGTTGGGCGTGGCGAGCGAATAAAGCTGGAAGTCATGCTCGCCCACGGGCAGCTCGCGATCCTCGCGCGCACCGGCCGTGGGGCGATTGATATTGGCGAAGCGGCCGCCATTTTCGGAATCGTGGGTCCAGACTTCGGGCGGGGTATATGTGGTATCAGCCAAGATCGTTCTCCTCAGGCGGACGGGCTAAAACAGCCTTCCATTCGTCGCAAGGTGGGGAACCGTGACCACTCTCCCACGGTTCTTCCCTTCGCCATGACGAAGCTCATCTATGTCGACGACGACCTGCCCGGTATCTCTCGCAAGGGTGCGGGCAAGGGATGGGCCTATTACGACCCCGAGGGCAAGCTGCTGACCGATGCAGCGGAGAAGCGCCGGCTCAATGCGGTGGCGCTCCCGCCGGCCTATACCGATGCCTGGTTCTGCCCTGCGCCCAACGGCCACATCCTCGCCACGGGGATCGACGCCAAGGGGCGCAAGCAATATCGCTACCATCCCGAATTCCGCGCCGCGCGTGAAGGCGAGAAGTTCGACAGCTGCGTCACTTTCGGGAGCCTGCTGCCGCTGGTGCGCAAGCGCGTGGAAGCGGATTTGCGCGGCCACAAGCTGACGCGTGAACGCGCGGTGGCGAGTGTCGTCCGCCTGCTTGATCTGGGCGCGGTGCGCGTCGGGAACGAAGGCTATGCCAAGGCCAACAAGAGTTTCGGCGCCACCACGCTGCGCCAGCGCCATGCCGAACTGACCGGCAAGGTGCTGCGCCTGCGCTACAAGGGCAAGGCAGGCAAGCTGCGCGAAGTGACGCTGTCCGACGGAAGCCTCGCGCGCATGGTGCGCAAGATGCAGGACCTGCCGGGGCAGCACCTGTTTAAATATACCGATGACGAGGGCGAGCTGCACACGGTCGGGTCGAGCGATGTGAACGACTATCTGCGCGAAACCATGGGGCAGGATTTCACCGCCAAGAATTTCCGCACCTGGCATGCCAGCGTGAAGGCGCTGTCTTGCCTTCGGGATGGGGAGGGCGCGCTGCCGATGAAGGCGCTGCTCGAATGCGTCGCCGACCATCTCGGCAATACGCCCGCGGTTACCCGCAAGAGCTATATCCATCCGGCTGTATTCCAACTGCTCGAGAATCAGGAAAGCTGGCGCGCGCAATTGCGCCTGCCGCGTGCCACCCGCTGGCTGACCCGCGAAGAACGCGGGCTTATCAACCTGTTGCAGGAAAGTCCGAGCGCGCAGGAATTGCTCGCCGCGTAGCCCGCAGACGCGAGAAGGGCTTCTGCTTTTCGGAAGTTTGCGATAAACGGAGCGGGCCGATGGTGCGGAGCCATCGCGCGTCCGCGCGTGCATCGGGGCAACGGCGGGCATCTGTTCTCCGCCGGAATGTCGTATCCATGCACCGGCTCGCCAATTTCGATGTCAGTCGCCAGTTCCTCAGCCAGCGCAGCAAGATTGCCGCCCAAGTGGTGTTCGGGGCCATGTGCGCCGCGGCCATGGTCGGCCTGCGTTCGCTGGTCGACGTTTGGGCGCCGATCTCGGGGCCCTTCGCGATGATTTATCCGACGATCCTGCTCGCCACGCTCTACGGACATTGGCGCGCGGGCGTGGTCGCCTTTACGATCACCTTCTTCTGGGCGTGGTTTTTCATCCTGCCGCCATCGCGCTCGTTCCTGTTCGCCGATCTTACCGATCCCGCACGCGTCGTCCTCAATGCCACCTGTGCGCTGATCGTGCTCGTCTTCGCCGAGGCCTTTCGCCGTGCGGCGCATGCGACGATGGACGAAATCCGCGAACGCGCCGACCGGCGGCTGACATTGCTGGCCGAGCTCGAGCACCGCACGAAGAACAATTTCGCGCTGGTCGCCAGCATGCTCGAATTGCAGAAGCGGCGTATCCCGCAGCGCGAATTGCATGCCCCGCTCGACGACGCGGTGGGCCGCGTGCGGACCTTTGCCGATGCCTATTCGGCGCTGGCACTGGAACAGTCGGACGATCCCGATGTCGCGATGAAGCCCTATCTGGAATACCTCCTCGACCGGATCGAGGGATCGAGCCTTCCGCCATCGGTGCGCCTGTTTCGCGAGATCGACCAAGCGACGCTGAGCCCTGAAGAGGCGGTGGCAATCGGGCTCTATCTCAACGAAGCGGTCGCCAATGCGTGTAAATACGCCTTCCCCGACGACCGGACCGGCACGATCGCGGTGTTCTTCCACGCGCGCGGCGACACGTGGCGGTTCACTATCGAGGACGACGGCGTGGGCGCCGATGCCTTTACCGATCCGGGGGGCGGACTGGGCAGCCAATTGCTCGCCGCCTTTGCCGCCCAGGCCGAGGCGACGCACCATGCGGGGCCCGTGCTAAACGGTTTCCGCACGGAAATGCGCAAGGAAGACCAGTCCGAACTTGCGTAGGGTAGCCTAAAAGGATACCGCCGCGGCCATGCATCTGGCCGGCTCCAAGATACGCCAATGGCGCGAAACACAGCGCCCTCCGCTCAGTGCGGAGGAATTCGGCGCGCGCTATGGCGATCCGCAGCCATGGCCCAGCCGGACCGTCTATGGCTGGGAAGCGAAGGGCAAGATCGCGCGCGCCACGGTCCAGAAGCGGCTGGCCGAACTGGGCATCTGCCAGCCCGCCGACTGGCTCGAACCTGCTCCTGCACCATCCGATCAGAAAGGTACCGCCCCCATGAGCGGAAGCGCCACGCATCCCTTTTACGACATGCACACGCATGGCTTCGTCCGCCTCGCGACGAGTACGCCCAAGGTGCGCACGGCGGACATCGCCTATAATGCCGAGGGCATTCTCGAGACCGCGCACGAGGCGCATGCGCAGCATGTCGACCTGCTGCTCTACCCTGAACTGGCGCTGTCCTCCTATGCAATCGACGATCTGCATTTACAGGGCGCATTGCTCGATGCGGTCGAAGCGCAGATCGAGGCGATCATCGACGCATCGCGCAAGCTTAGTCCGGTGCTGGTCTTCGGCGCGCCGCTGCGCCGCAATGGCCGAATCTACAACTGTGCGCTGGTCGTTGCGCGGGGCGAGCTGCTTGGCGTGGTGCCCAAGAGCTTCCTGCCCAACTATCGCGAATATTACGAGAAGCGCTGGTTCGCGCATGGCCGTGAATGTGTCGGCCTGATGATCCGCTGTGGTGCCCGAGAAGTACCTTTCGGTACCGATCTGATCTTTGCCGCCAACGATCTGCCGGGGTTCACCTTCGGTATCGAGATATGCGAAGATTTCTGGGCGCCCAATCCGCCCGGTACCATGGCTGCGCTGGCGGGGGCGACGATCCTGCTCAATCTTTCGGCATCGAACATCGTCATCGGCAAGTCGGACGAGCGCCATTTGCTCAGCCGCGCAAGCTCGAGCCGGTCGGTCTGCGCCTACGCCTATTCGGCCAGCGGGCATGGCGAAAGCACCACCGACCTCGCGTGGGACGGTCAGGGGATGATCTACGAGCTGGGCGATCTGATGGCCGAAAGCGTGCGCTTCGATCTCGCGCCCGAACTGTGCGTCACCGATATCGATACGCAGCGCATTCTCTCCGAGCGGATGCGCATGCAGACCTTCAACGATGCCGCCGAGGCCGCCGGACGGCCCGAGGACTGGTACCGGCGGATCGCATTCGAGCGCGCCGCGCCGCGCGCAGACGTCGGTCTCAACCGCCCGATCCGCCGGTTTCCCTTCGTGCCCAATCGCGCCGACAAGCTCGATGAGGATTGCTACGAAGCGTTCAACATCCAGGTCGATGCGCTCATGCGGCGGATCCAGGCAACCCGGCCGAAAAGCCTGACCATCGGTATCTCGGGCGGGCTCGACAGCACGCATGCGCTGATCGTCGCGGCGAAGGCGATGGACCGGCTGGGCCGTCCGCGCAGCGATATCCATGGCTATACTTTGCCCGGCTTCGCCACTTCGGACGATACCAAGTCGAACGCCTGGCGGCTGATGGAAGCGTTCGGCATCACTGCCGAGGAAATCGACATTACGCCCACCGCGCGGCTGATGCTCGAAAACATCGGCCATGCATTTGCCGATGGCGAACCGGTCTATGACACGACTTTCGAAAACGTTCAGGCGGGCTTGCGCACCGATTATCTCTTCCGCCTGGCCGGGCAGAACGGCGGGTGGGTCATCGGCACCGGCGATCTCAGCGAGCTGGCGCTGGGGTGGTGTACCTATGGCGTGGGCGATCACATGAGCCATTATGCGGTCAATTCGGGCGTGCCCAAGACGCTGATCCAGTATCTGATCGGCTGGGCCACGCGGACCGCGCAGTTCGATGCGGGCGTCGACGCCGTGCTGACCGACATCCTCGCCACAGAGATCAGCCCCGAACTGGTTCCGGCAGGCGAAGACGGTGCGATCCAGAGCACCGAGTCGATCATCGGCCCCTACGAACTGAACGACTTTTTCCTTCACCACATCATCCGCTGGGGCCAGAAACCCAGCCATGTCGCCTTCCTCGCATGGCATGCCTGGAAGCAGGCGGACGCCGGGCTGTGGCCGATCGACTTCCCCGAGCAGGCGAAGAACGAATATGATCTCGCCACGATCGCGGAGTGGCTGGAGAAGTTTCTCAAGCGCTTCTTCGGCTTCAGCCAGTTCAAACGCAGCGCGATACCCAACGGGCCCAAGGTCAGCGCGGGCGGCGCGCTGAGCCCGCGGGGCGACTGGCGCGCGCCCAGCGATGCCGTAGCCGACACGTGGATCGCCGAACTTGCCGCAGCGCTCCCGCCGCGGGATGGTGACTGACCATGTCGGCGCGGGCCTTGTTGGTAATGATGATGTGTAACATCGTCTGGGCGCTCAATATCGTGGTCAGCAAAGTGGCGATCGTCGACCTTGCCTCGCCGCCGCTGTTCTATGCGCTGCTGCGCTCGCTTATCGTGGCGATCGTGCTCATCCCGCTGCTGCGGCCGCTGCCTGAAAATCTCGGGCGTGTGTTGCTCATCGGTCTGGCGATCAGCGGAGGATCCTTCGCCCTGCTGTTCATGGGGTTGGTCACGGCCAGTCCCTCGGCTGCCGGGGTCGTCAGCCTGACCGGCGCGCCGATGACGGTGCTGTTCGCGATCCTGTTCCTAGGTGAGCGTATCCGCTGGCGCCGCGGGCTTGGCATCGGCCTCGCATTCGGCGGTGTGCTGTTCGCCATGGCGGGCGAAAACCAGATGGAGACCAGCACCGGCCTGTTGCTGGTATTCATTTCCGCCGTGGTGGGGGCGCTCGGGACGGTCTTCGTCAAGCGGCTCGACCTGTCATCGATCCGGTTGCAGGCTTGGGCGGCGCTTGCCTCGGTAGCGGTGCTGCTGCCGCTGACCGCGGTGATGGAAAGCGGGCAGGTCGCGTCGCTTGCCACCTCACCGTGGAAGCTCGCTGCATGTCTGTTCTTCGCCGCAATCGTCGTGTCGGTCGGCGCGCACACCGCCTATTACCGGATGCTGCGCGAATACGATGCCAATCTGATCGTGCCGTTGACGCTGTTCACGCCGATCCTGACCATCGTCTTCGGTGCGTGGTTGACGGGGGACGCGATCGGCGGGCGGTTGGTCGTCGGCGGCGGCATCGCGCTGGCCGGGGTCGCCATCATCGTGCTGCGGCCGAGCAAAACCTTCACCCGCCGCTTCCTCGTCCGCCCGCGGTTCTGATCAGCCGAGTTTCACTGTCCAGCCGTGGGTATCGGCAACGGCACCCTTCTGGATGCCGACCAGCTTCTCGCGGACCTTGTTGGTCATCTGGCCCGTACCACCGCTACCGATGGTGAATTCGCCGTCGGGGCCAAGCACCGTGCCGACCGCGGTGACCACTGCGGCAGTGCCGCAGGCCATGGTCTCGAGCAGGCGCCCCGTGGTGGCATCCACGCGCCACTGGTCGATGCTGTAAGGCTCCTCGCGCACTTGGAGCCCTTCTTCCCGCAGCAGCTGGATCAGGCTGTCGCGGGTGATGCCAGGCAGGATCGTACCCGTCAGCGGCGGCGTGACCACGCTGCCGTCGTCGAACACGAAAAACAGGTTCATCCCGCCCAGTTCCTCGACCCATTTCTTCTCCACCGCGTCGAGGAAGACGACCTGGTCGCAGCCATTGGCAATGCCTTCGGCCTGCGGGACGAGGCTGGCGGCATAATTCCCGCCCGTCTTGGCCGCGCCGGTGCCGCCCGGGGCGGCGCGGGTGTAATTGCGGCTGACCCAGATCTTCACCGATTGCGCGCCCGCCTTGAAATAGCCGCCGACGGGCGATGCGATCAGGACATATTTGTACTGCCGCGCGGGCCGCACGCCGAGGAAGGCTTCGGAGGCGAACATGAACGGCCGCAGGTAGAGCGCGCCATCGGGAATCGTCGGCACCCAGTCGCGGTCGCGGGTGACCAGCTGGCGGATCGATTCGAGAAACATTTCCTCGGGCAGTTCGGGCATCGCCATCCGCCGCGCGCTTTCATTGAAGCGCCGCGCGTTCTGCTCGGGCCGGAAGAGCGCGAGCGAGCCGTCTTCCTGCTTGTAGGCTTTCATGCCTTCGAAGATTTCCTGCGCGTAATGCAGCACGGCCGCTGCCGGATCGAGGCTGATCGGCTCGCGCGCGCCCAGCGTCGCCTGGTGCCATCCGCCCTTGTCGGCATCGTAGTCGATCACGACCATGTGATCGGTGAACAGCTTGCCGAAACCGGGGTCGAGAAGCGCCTGCTGACGGGTTTCGCCAGGGACGGGGGCGGGGTGGGGAAGGTGCTCGAAATCCATGCTGCGCGGGTAATCGGAAGGCGCGCGCGAGGCAAGGATGAGTGTGGTGGCTTGTGTCGTCGGTAAGAAAGCGGCTGGTGCGGCGAAGGTCGGAAACCGATCCGATCTGATCTGGCACAATGAGAAGGGCAGTCCCACGCCCGTAGGTGGAACTGCCCTTCGCATGGTCAGCGGCGGGAAGTGCCGCTCACGAAGCCTCTAAGGGTTTGGTTTTACCGATAGTGCTCCGCGCGGAAACTTGCCGACCTCTCTGCTGAACCATGAGACATCGGATCACCTCCTTTCGCGCTGTTTAGAGCCAAAGTACCCCGTCTCCGGGGAACAAGACCGCGTTTCGCCGCTGATCTTGTGGACATATTGGAGTCTTCCAGAGGCTTAAAACAAGCCTTGTAAAAAAGTTTTCCCACGTCAGAATTGGTGTTTCTGGCTCGGATCGGTTTCCGGGCCTTTTTTGTGCCTCCTGACCGCGATCATGCCGGAGGCGGCCGGTCGCGCGACTCCGGTCAGCGGCAATCCTCGATCACGCGCGTCACCTCGGCCCAGGGCGGCAGGTAAAGTGTGGATAAGCCCGGCGCTTCCACAGCGAATCGCCCACGCGTTAGCGCCATCGCATCGAGCAGCGGGTCGCGCGCGCTCACATAAGCGATCAAGCGGGGCCGTCCCGCGCTGTCGGGGGTGAAAGCGCGGGCGGGCAGCGTGCGCTCGGCGGTTTCCGTACGGATGATCATCTGTCCATTGCCGCCTGACGCGGCATTGCGCACCAGCCCGACCTGCCGGTCGGCGGTGAGGCACAGCAGCGAGAAGACCGACGTACCGCGGCCATCGACGAATTGCGCGACCGCATTCTCTCCACTGTCCGAGTAGGTCCAGTTGCCTGCCGTCTGCGGACGGTCGATCCAGTTCTCTGCCGGGGCGGGCGCGGGCATCGGGGGCGGCGCTGCCGGGGTAGTCGCAACCGGCGTCGGTGCAGGCTCGGGCGCGGGCGTCGGCTGCGGAGCGGGCACGCAGGCCGCGATGGTGAAGCTCAGCGCTAGCGCGCCACCCAGATGCAAATAGATCGGTTTCATGCCTGCACAATGATCGCTAACGCGCAAGTTTCCAATGCCGAAAAAGATGCGCCTCGATCAGATGCTGGTAGACCGCGGGCTCGTGGAGAGCCGCACGCGCGCGCAGGCGCTGGTCATGGCCGGGTTGGTTTTCACCGGCGAACAGAAATTGGCGAAGCCGGGGCAGCAGCTTGCCCATGATGTCCCGCTCGACGTGCGCGGGCGCGATCATCCCTGGGTTTCGCGCGGCGGGATCAAGCTGGCGCACGCGATCGAACAGTTCGGTCTCGATCCCAAGGGTGTCACTGCAATGGACATCGGGAGTTCGACCGGCGGCTTCACCGACGTGCTGTTGCAGGGCGGGGCGGAGCATGTCTTCGCAGTCGACAGCGGGACCAACCAGCTGGCGTGGAAGCTGCGGCAGGACGAACGCGTCACCGTGCTCGAACAGACCAGCGCACGCATCCTCACACCCGAAATGATCGACCGGGCGTGCGACTGGGTGGTGTGCGATGCCAGCTTTATCGGGCTGGCCAAGGTGCTCGACCGTCCGCTCCAGCTTGCGGCGCCGCACTGCCGCTTGGTCGCATTGATCAAGCCGCAATTCGAGGTCGGACGCGAGGAAGTGGGCAAGAAGGGCGTAGTCAGCGATCCCGCGCTGCACCGGCGGGTCTGCGACGAAATGCGCGAGTGGGTCGAGGGACTGGGCTTCGCGGTGCAAGGCATCGTGGAAAGCCCGATCACAGGCCCCGAAGGCAATGTCGAATTCCTGATCAGCGCCGAAAGAACCCCGCCGCGCGATTGACCTTGCGCCTCGCTTGCCACTAGTCGCTCATGCAAACCTATTCACGGAGAGAGCATGTCCGCCAATATCGCCGAAATGGAACGCCGCCGCGATGCCGCCAAGATGGGCGGCGGGCAGAAGCGGATCGACGCACAGCATGCCAAGGGCAAGCTGACCGCGCGCGAACGGCTCGATATCCTGCTGGACGAAGGCAGCTTCGAGGAACTCGACACCTATGTCGAGCATGACTGCGTCGACTTCGGTATGCAGGACCAGAAGATCCCCGGCGACGGCGTGGTCACCGGGTCGGGCACGATCAACGGCCGGCTGGTCTATGTCTTCAGCCAGGATTTCACCGTCTTCGGCGGCTCGCTATCGAAGCGCCATGCGGAGAAGATCTGCAAGGTGATGGACACCGCGATGAAGGTCGGGGCGCCGGTCATCGGCCTCAACGACAGCGGCGGCGCGCGCATCCAGGAAGGCGTCGCCAGCCTCGGCGGCTATGCCGAGGTGTTCCAGCGCAACGTGCTCGCCAGCGGCGTGGTGCCGCAGATCAGCCTGATCATGGGGCCGTGCGCGGGCGGGGCGGTCTACAGCCCGGCGATGACCGACTTCATCTTCATGGTCGAAGACAGCAGCTACATGTTCGTCACCGGCCCCGATGTCGTGAAAACGGTGACCAATGAGGTCGTCACGCAGGAGGAACTGGGCGGCGCGAAGACGCATACGACCAAGACCAGCGTGGCGGACAACAGCTTCGAGAACGATATCGAGACGCTGCTCGCGACGCGCGATTTCTTCGATTACCTGCCGCTGTCGAACCGCGAGGATGTGCCCGAGCGCCCGACGAGCGATGCCTGGGACCGCGAGGAGCCGAGCCTCGACACGCTGATCCCCGACAACGCCAACCAGCCCTACGACATGCACGAAGTCATCCGTAAGACGCTGGACGAAGGCGATTTCTTCGAAGTGCAGCCGGGCCATGCGGCGAACATCATCTGCGGCTTCGGCCGGGTCGAGGGGCGCACGGTGGGCGTGGTTGCAAACCAGCCGATGGTGCTGGCGGGCGTGCTCGACATCAATTCATCGAAGAAGGCCGCGCGGTTCGTGCGCTTCTGCGATGCCTTCGAAATTCCGATCCTGACCTTCGTCGACGTGCCCGGCTTCCTTCCCGGCACCAGCCAAGAGCATAACGGCATCATCAAGCACGGCGCGAAGCTATTGTTCGCCTATGCCGAGGCGACCGTGCCCAAGATCACCGTGATCACCCGCAAGGCCTATGGAGGCGCCTATGACGTGATGGCCTCCAAGCACCTGCGCGGCGACCTCAACTACGCCTGGCCCACCGCCGAGATCGCGGTGATGGGCGCCAAGGGCGCGGTGGAAATCATCTTCCGCCAGGACCGCGACAATCCCGACAAGATCGCCGAGAAGACCAAGGAATACGAAGACCGCTTCGCCAACCCCTTCGTGGCGGCAAGCCGCGGCTATATCGACGAGGTGATCTACCCGCACTCGACCCGCAAGCGGATTGCGCTGGGGCTACGCAAGCTGCGGACCAAGCAGCTCGAGAACCCGTGGAAGAAGCACGACAATATTCCGCTGTGATCCCTGAACTGGAAAAATTGAAACTGCTTCTCTGGGAAGAGTGGGATCCTATCGGGGTCAACGAGACAGACTGTCCGCGGGACGAGTATGATGCCTATGCTCTCAAACTATATACCATGCTGAAGTCCAAGGCGTCCCGCGATGAGGTTCGCAACTACCTCGTTTGGGTGCGAACCGAGTATATGGGTTTAGGGGAGAAGGGCGATCCGCCTTCTAATTCCGACGAAGGGGTCGCAGACTTAGCAATGAAAATTCATGAGGATGCGTAATGAAACTCGGCCGTCTCAATCATATCGGCGTCGCGACGCCTTCGATCGCGGAATCGCTGCGCTATTACCGCGATGTCATGGGCGCGACGCTTACGCATGAGCCCTTCGACCTTGAAGAGCAGGGCGTGAAGGTCTGTTTCGTCGATACGCCCGGGCAGGATGGCACCCACGGCACGCAGATCGAGCTGATCGAGCCGCTGGGCGAGCAGTCCACGCTCACCGGTTTCCTCGCCAAGAACCCCGCCGGAGGGCAGCACCACCTGTGCTACGAGGTCGAGGATATCGAAGAGGCCCGCGCGTGGTTCGAAGGGCTGGGCAAGCGCATTCTCGGCCCCACGCGCATTGGCGCGCATGGTACGCCGATCTTCTTCCTCCACCCCAAGGACATGATGGGCCAGCTGACCGAAATCATGGAAACGCCCAAGGACGACGCGCACTGGTCGAACTAACCGGCGCGGAGGTTGGAATGGCGCCCCACCAACCTTTTTCGTCACCCCCGCGCAGGCGGGGGTCCAGCTGACCTTGCGAGTTTGAGCGACCGTTGTCTGGATCCCCGCCTGCGCGGGGATGACGGGAACAGGCAGCGGAAAATGAGAGGAACTTCGATGCTTTTCTACGACAGTCCCAACCCGGCGCCCAATCCGCGCCGCGTGCGTATCTTTGCCGCCGAGAAGGGCATCGAGCTGCCGAGTAAGGAAGTGTCGATCCCCAAGCGCGAGCAGAAGGCGGAGGACTTCGTCGCCAAGAACCCGCGCGGGCAGACGCCGATCCTCGAGCTCGACGACGGCACGGTGATCGCCGAAAGCGTCGCGATCATGCGCTATCTCGAGGCCGAGCATCCCGAGCCGCCGCTGTTCGGCACCACCGCGCGCGAAATCGCGGAAATTGAGATGTGGTGCCGCCGGGCCGAGATGATCCTCATGCCGCCGGTCGGCGCCGTGTGGGTGCATACGCATCCCTTCACAGCAGCCCTGCCGGGGCGCAATGCGGAGTGGGGCGAGGCCAACCGGCCGCGCGTGGCCGAAGCGATGCGCTTCTTCGACGAATCGCTGGAGGGGCGCGATTACCTTGCTGACGAGACATTTACCGCGGCGGATATCCTGCTGCTGACGACTGTCGACTTCGCCAAGTTCGTCGGGCTCGCAATGCCCGGGGAATGTTCGGCGCTTGCCGCATGGCATGATCGCGTGTCGGCACGGCCCAGCGCGGCCGCCTGAACCTCCGCTACGCAAGGCTCTTGCACGCAGGCGTCATCGCAGCCAAGGTCGGTTGCGAAACGAAACGAAACAATCGCACCTTGGGAGAGACGCGTGAGCTACGAAACCATCGTCGTCGAGAAAGACGGCCCGCTGACCACCATCACGCTCAACCGGCCCGACCGGTTGAATGCAATGGCGCCGCAGATGGCGGACGAAATCGGCGCGGCTTTCTACGATCTGGGCGACAGTCGCGCAGTGCTGATCACCGGCGCGGGCAAGGGTTTCTGCTCGGGCGCCGATCTCGCCGCGCGGGGCGAGGGCAGCGCGCTGCAGAACAAGGGCGGCAGCCACCGCGCTCTGCAGAACCATTATAACCCGGCGATCAACCAAGTGCTGCGCGCGCCGGTGCCCGTGATCTGCGCGGTGAATGGCCCCGCTGCGGGCGTCGGCTGCAGCCTCGCGCTGGCGGGCGACTTCGTGCTGGCGGGCAAGAGCGCCTATTTCCTCCAGGCCTTCGTCAATATCGGTCTCGTCCCCGATGGCGGGTCGACCTGGCTGCTCAGCCGCGCGATCGGCCGCGCCCGCGCGACGCGGATGATGATGCTGGGCGAGAAGATCGGGGCGAACCAGGCCGAGGATTGGGGCCTGATCTACAAGGCCTGCGATGACGATGCGCTGATCGGCGAAGCCCGGGCGCTGGCGCACAAGCTCGCCAATGGTCCGACGCTGGCCTACGCCACGATGAAGAAGAACATCGCCACCGCGATGGACGGCACCATCACCGAAGTGCTGCTGGCCGAAGCCGAGGGGCAGCGGCTGGCAGGCGCCAGCAAGGATGCGATGGAAGGCGGCATGGCCTTCCTCCAGAAGCGCAAGCCGGACTTCAAGGGCGAATAGCGCCTCCCCGCAAAAAGCTCATCGCCATTCCCGCGAAGGCGGTAATCCATCTATCTTGGCTATCGATAGCAACGTTATCTGGACCCCCGCCTGCGCGGGGGTGACGGGGGAGGAGGGTGGTTTGCACCGCGCCCGCCCTTTTCCTGTGCATACGATTGTGGTTTAGGACCGTGCATGACCGACAAGCCGACTTATGACGACTGGAAGCCTCTCGCCGACAAGGAAGTGAAGGGGCGCGATCTCACCTGGCACACGCCCGAAGGGATCGCGGTAAAGCCGCTGTATACCTCCGAGGATACCGCCGCGCTGGTTGATCCCGGGGTGCCGGGGATCGCGCCGTTCACGCGCGGGCCCTATGCCTCGATGTACACTGGGCGCCCGTGGACGATCCGCCAATATGCCGGCTTCTCCACCGCCGAGGAATCGAACGCCTTCTATCGCCGCAATCTCGCGGCGGGGCAGAAAGGGCTGTCGGTCGCTTTCGATCTCGCCACGCACCGGGGCTATGACAGCGATCACCCGCGCGTGGTCGGCGATGTCGGTAAGGCGGGTGTCGCGATCGACACCGTGCGCGACATGGAAATCCTGTTCGACCAGATTCCGCTCGACACGATGAGCGTGTCGATGACGATGAACGGCGCGGTCATCCCCGTGCTGGCTTTCTACATCGTTGCGGCGGAACGGCAGGGCGTGAGCCAGGACAAGCTGTCGGGGACCATCCAGAACGACATCCTCAAGGAGTTCATGGTCCGCAACACCTATATCTATCCCCCCGAACCGAGCATGCGGATCGTTTCGGACATCATCGCATATACTTCGGCCAACATGCCGAAATTCAACAGCATTTCGATTTCCGGCTATCACATGCACGAAGCCGGGGCGACGGCGGTGCAGGAACTGGCCTTCACCATCGCCGACGGCAAGGAATACGCCAAGCGCGCGATGGAAGCGGGGCTCGATATCGATGCCTTCGCGCCGCGCCTGTCCTTCTTCTGGGGCATTGGCATGAACTTCTTCATGGAGATCGCCAAGATGCGCGCCGCGCGCGCGCTGTGGCACGATGTCATGGAAGGGCTGGGGGCGCAGAACCCCAAGTCGAAGATGCTGCGCACCCACTGCCAGACCAGCGGTGTGAGCTTGCAGGAGCAGGACCCCTACAACAACGTCATCCGCACGACGGTGGAAGCGATGGCGGCGGTGCTGGGCGGTACGCAGTCGCTGCACACCAATGCGCTGGACGAGGCAATTGCGTTGCCGACCGATTTCAGCGCCCGCATCGCGCGCAACACGCAGCTGGTGATCCAGGAGGAAACCGGCATCACCAATGTCGCCGATCCGCTGGGCGGCAGCTATTACATCGAGAGCCTCACCGCCGCGCTGGTCGAGCAGGCCAAGGCCATGCTCGACGAGGTCGAGGCGGCCGGCGGGATGACCGAATATGTCGCCAGCGGTAAGCCGAAGGCGGCAATCGAAAGCGCCGCCGCGGCCAAGCAGGCGAGCGTCGACCGCGGAGAAACCGTCATCGTCGGCGTCAACAAGTATCGCCGCGAGACCGAAGACGAGATCGACACGCTCGATATCGACAACCACGCGGTACGGCAGAGCCAGATCGCGCGATTGCAGGAAGTCCGCGCCAAACGCGATGAATTCGCCTGCAAGGCCGCGCTGGATACGCTGGCGCGCGGCGCGGCGCAGCGCGAGGGCAATTTGCTCGCGCTCGCGGTCGAAGCCGCACGGCACGATGCGACGCTGGGCGAGATCAGTCAGGCGATGGAAGATGCCTATGGCCGCTACGATACGCTGCCGATCCCGGTGCGCGGCATCTATTCGAAGGCTTATGCCGAGGATGATCGCTACCGGCAGGTGGTCGAAGGCGTGAAGGCAGTCGAACGCCGTCTGGGCCGCGCGCCCCGGCTGATGGTCGCGAAGATGGGCCAGGACGGCCACGACCGCGGCGCCAATGTGATCGCCAGCGCCTTTGGCGACATGGGCTTCGAGGTCGTTTCGGGCCCGCTGTTCCAGACACCGGCGGAAACGCGCGACATGGCGCTGGAGAAGGACGTCGACGCCATCGGCGCAAGCAGCCTTGCGGCAGGTCACAAGACGCTGATCCCCGAGCTGATCGGGCACCTGCGCGATGCCGACCGCGCCGACATCAAGGTGATCGCGGGCGGCGTGATCCCGCAGAAGGATTACGACTTCCTGCGCGATGCCGGGGTGCAGGGCATTTACGGTCCGGGCAGCAATGTCGTGGAATGCGCCGCCGACGTGCTGCGCCTGCTGGGGCACAACATGCCTCCCGCGGGTGAGGATCTGGACGAGGCCGCGGAGTGAGCGCATCCTCGTCCCATGCCTTCTTTCCGATTGCCGCAATGATGTTCGCGGCCGGGCTGGGCATTCCGGTTTTTGCGGCGCTTAACGCTGCGCTCGGCCAACAGCTCGGCGGGCCGGTGGCCGCAACTGCGGTTACCTTCGCAATCGGTTTTGTCATTGCGACCGCAATGCTGGCGTTCACCGGGTTTCCCGCCGCCAGCACCTTCACTTTCGAACGGCCCTGGTTGTGGATCGGCGCCGTCGTGATGCTGTTCTACGCTACTTCGGTAGCCTATTCCGCGCCCCGGATCGGGCTTGGCAATGCGATTTTCTTCGTGCTGCTGGGCCAGATCGTCGCTGCGGCAATTATCGACCATTTCGGCCTGCTTGGCTCCATCCAGAGCGCGATTACTCCCAAGCGCGCGCTCGGCTTGGCGGTCATGGCATTCGGCCTTTATCTTGCCAGGAGGCCCGTATGACCCAAATCCGCACCGACTGGACCCGCGAGGAAATCGCGCAGTTGTTCAACCTTCCCTTTACCGAGCTGCTCTTCCGTGCGGCCTCGGTGCATCGCGAATTCCACCCGGCGGATCAGGTGCAGCTGTGCACGCTGCTGTCGATCAAGACCGGCGGGTGTCCCGAGGATTGCGGCTACTGCTCGCAAAGCGTGAAGGCCGATAGCGGGGTCGAGGCGACCAAGCTGATGGATGTCCGCGCCGTGCTGCAATCTGCGGCGCAGGCCAAGGATGCGGGCAGCCAGCGGTTCTGCATGGGCGCCGCCTGGCGCAACCCCAAGGACCGCGACATGCCCGCGATCGTCGAGATCGTGAAAGGCGTGCGCGCGATGGGGCTGGAAACTTGCATGACGCTGGGCATGCTGACGCCGAAACAGGCGGATATGCTCAAGGAAGCGGGCCTCGATTATTACAACCATAATGTCGACACCGGTCCGGAATATTACGAGCGGGTGATCTCCAGCCGCAAATACGAAGACCGGCTCGATACGCTGCAGAACGTCCGCGATGCGGGGATCAACGTGTGCAGCGGCGGGATCGTCGGCATGGGCGAAACGCGCGACGACCGGGTGGGCTTCGTCCACACGCTCGCCACGCTCGAACGTCATCCCGAAAGCGTGCCGGTCAACGCGCTGGTGCCGGTCAAGGGCACCGTGCTGGGCGACATGCTGGCAGATACGCCGCTCGCCAAGATCGACGATATCGAATTCGTCCGCACCGTGGCGGTCGCGCGCATCTGCATGCCGATGAGCATGGTGCGCCTGTCCGCAGGTCGCGAGAGCATGAGCGAGGCGACGCAGGCGCTGTGCTTCATGGCGGGCGCGAACTCGATCTTCACCGGTGACAAGCTGCTCACCGCACCCAATGCGGGCGACGACACCGACGCGGCGCTGTTCGCCAAGCTCGGGTTGACGGCGCTCGCGCAGGAAGAACCGATGCGGGCGTGCAAGGCGGCGGCGCCTGCCGAAGTCGAACCGGCCGAATAAGGGGAAGTCCGATGTCCGAACAGAAGCTGGAAACGCTTACGATCCACGCGGGTCAGCAGCCCGATCCGACGACCAAGGCGCGGATCACGCCGATCTACCAGACGGCAAGCTATGTCTTCGACGATCCCGATCATGCCGCGCGGCTTTTTAGCCTGCAGGAATTCGGCAACATCTACACGCGGATCATGAACCCCACCAATGATGCGCTGGAGAAGAAGATCACCGCGCTCGAGGGCGGGGTCGGGGCGCTGGGTGTCGCGTCGGGGCATGCTGCGCAGCTGATCGCCTTCCACACGCTGATGGAACCGGGCTGCAACATCGTCGCGGCGAAACGGCTGTATGGCGGTTCGCTCAACCAGCTGGGCGAAAGCTTCCGCAAGTTCGGCTGGGAAACACGCTTCGTCGATGCCGACGATGCGGCCAATATCGAAGCGGCGATTGACGACAAGACGCGCTGCGTCTTCATCGAAAGCCTCGCCAATCCCGGCGGCGTCGTCAGCGATATCGCCGCAATCGCCAAGGTCGCGCACGAGGCGGGCGTCCCGCTGATGGTCGACAACACGCTGGCTTCGCCCGTGCTGTGCCGGCCGTTCGAGCATGGTGCGGATATCGTGGTTCACTCCTGCACCAAGTTCCTGAACGGCCACGGCAATGCAATCGGCGGATTGATCGTTGATTCGGGCAAGTTCGACTGGAAGGCGAGCGACAAGTTCTCCAGCCTGACTGCGCCCAACGGATCCTATCACGGTGCGGTGCTGGTCGATGCGCTCGAACCCATCGGGCCGATCGCCTTCATCACCGCTTGCCGGGTGCTCGGCCTGCGCGATCTCGGCCCGGCGATGGCACCGATGAATGCCTTTCTCGCGCTGACCGGAATGGAGACGCTGGCTCTGCGGATGGATCGCCACTGCACCAACGCGCTGGCGGTGGCGCAATGGCTGCAGGCGCACCCCAAGGTCGACTGGGTGTCCTATGCAGGCCTTGAAGGCGACCACTACAAGCCGCTCGCCGATCGCTATCTCGGCGGCCGGGGCGGGGCCGTCTTCACCTTCGGGCTCAAAGGTGGATTCGAAGCGGGCAAGCAGCTGGTCTCCAATGTCGCAATGTTCAGCCATCTCGCCAATATCGGCGATACCCGCAGCCTGATCATCCATCCGGCATCGACCACGCACAGCCAGCTGGCGGCCGATGAACTGGTGGCCGCGGGTGCGGGGCCCGACGTGGTTCGCCTTTCAGTCGGGATCGAGCATCTCGACGACATCATTGCCGACCTCGAACAGGCACTGGCCCAGATTTAAGCGCACGGGAAAACCGATAATGTTCAAGAAGATCCTCATCGCCAACCGCGGCGAAATCGCCTGTCGGGTGATCAAGACCGCCAAGCGGATGGGTATCGCCACTGTGGCGGTCTATTCGGACGCCGATGCGCGTGCGCCCTTTGTGCGCATGGCGGACGAGGCCGTGCACATCGGTCCGGCGCAAGCATCGGAAAGCTATCTGATCGCGGAAAAGATCATCGCCGCGGCCAAGCAGACCGGTGCCGAGGCGGTTCATCCCGGCTATGGCTTCCTCTCCGAACGCGCCAGTTTCGTCGAGGCGCTGGCGAAAGAGAATATCGCGTTCATCGGCCCGCCGGTTAACGCCATCGCCGCCATGGGCGACAAGATCGAAAGTAAGAAGCTTGCGATGGAAGCGGGCGTCAACGTCGTCCCCGGCTTCGTCGGAGAGATCGAGGATACCGAACATGCGGTGCGGATTTCCGAGGAGATCGGCTATCCGGTGATGATGAAGGCCAGCGCGGGCGGCGGCGGCAAGGGCATGCGGCTCGCCTATTCCGAACAGGACGTGCGCGAAGGCTTCGAGGCGACCAAGCGCGAAGGCCTCAACAGCTTCGGCGACGACCGCGTGTTCATCGAGAAGTTCATCCTCAACCCGCGCCACATCGAGATCCAGATCCTCGGCGACAAGCACGGCAACGTGATCTATCTCAACGAGCGCGAATGCAGCATCCAGCGCCGCCACCAGAAGGTGGTCGAAGAGGCTCCGTCGCCCTTCGTGACGCCGAAGATGCGCAAGGCGATGGGCGAGCAATGCGTCGCGCTCTCGCAGGCAGTGGGCTATCACAGCGCGGGCACGGTCGAACTGATCGTCAGCGGCGCCGACGAGACCGGCGAGAGTTTCTATTTCCTCGAGATGAATACCCGTCTGCAGGTCGAACATCCGGTGACCGAGGCGATCACCGGCGTTGACCTTGTCGAGCAGATGATCCGTGTCGCAGCGGGTGAAAAGCTGGCGATGACGCAGGATGACGTGACCATCGACGGCTGGGCGATCGAGAACCGCGTCTATGCCGAAGATCCCTATCGCGGGTTCCTTCCTTCCACTGGCCGACTGGTCAGGTACCAGCCCCCGGTCGAACCATGGACCGACGACGGCGCTGTCAATGGCCGCCGCGGCGTGGACGGCATCCGCGTCGACGACGGCGTGTTCGAAGGCGGCGAAGTGTCGATGTTCTACGACCCCATGATCGCCAAGCTGGTGACCTGGGGCGAAACGCGTGATGAGGCCGCCGACCTTCAGGTGGCGGCGCTCGATGCCTTCCGGATCGAGGGGCTGGGCCACAATGTCGATTTTCTCAGCGCGATCATGCAGCATCCGCGCTTCCGCTCGGGCGAACTGACCACGGGCTTCATTGCCGAGGAATATCCCGACGGGTTTGTCGGCGCGCCTGCGTCCGTCCAGCTGACCAGGGTCCTGGCCGCGGTTGGGGGCGTGATTGCCACCGCCGATGCCGATCGTGCGCGGCGCATCGAAGGCCAGCTTTCCGATGATCTTTACGCTCCGGGCGACTGGACCGTGCGGATCGGCGAGCGCGAGGAAGGATCGACATCGCACGAGGTGCGGCTCGAAGAAAACGCGCTCACCGTCGATGGCGAGCCGGTCACGATCGAGATGCAATACACGCCGGGCGAACCGATGGTCGATGTCGTGCTGTTCGAAAACGGCGCGGATGAGGATGCCGACCCGGTCGAGGCTTATACGGCCCAGCTCAAATCCACCCGCACTGGCTATGCGGTGACCACGCGCGGCGCGACGCATCATCTGCGCATCCTGCAGACGCGGATAGCCGATCTTGCCGCGCATATGATCGAGAAGACGCCGCCCGACCTGTCCAAGATGCTCATCTGTCCGATGCCCGGCCTGCTGGTGAAACTGCATGTGGGCGAAGGCGAGGAAGTCCATCCTGGTCAGCCACTCGCCACCGTCGAGGCGATGAAGATGGAAAATATCCTGCGCGCCGAAAAGCAAGCCACCGTCGGCAAGATCAACGCCTCCGAGGGTGACAGCCTTGCAGTAGACGAGGTGATTCTCGAGCTCGAATAGAGAGGCGGGACTACCAGTTCGTCACATCCCTACGCAATTTTCTACGCCTCCCGCAGAAGCGTTGTTGCGAATTTGGCCGAGTTTACCGGGATTGTTGGTAAACACGCTGGTAAGGCTGATCGCTGCGGGGGATCCTGTGCGTTCGGAGTCGGCTCATGCTTTTATGCGGGAGGTAGCGACATGGCACGCAAGGGTACCGGGTTCTTCGACGCGAGGGGCCACTTCTTCAAATCGCCCGAGGAGGCAACGGTGAGCGATCTCGCCAGCATACTCGGCAAGATCGGCGACGGCGAAAGCCTTGCGCCGGGCATCGCCTGCACGCTGCTCGACCGCCGCGGCGAAATCGAGCGGCTGTTTGCCGAACACGATGCGATGATGGCGGATTACCAGCCGGTAGGCGTGGGCAAGATCGCCCGGCTGGCGCCGCGTCTCAGCTAGCGCGGAGGACCTGAAGCAGCCGTCTACGGCGTAGCTCAGTGCGCCTGCAATTCCTCGTCGAGGAAAGCGGCGACATCGGCCAGTTCGACATCGCGCGCAAGATGCGCATCGCCGATCGCTCCCAACAGGATGAAGGGCAGTGTGCCCGCATCCATCTTCTTGTCGTGCAACATGTGATCGGCCAGTCGGCGGCCATCGCATTCAAGACCCAGCGCTGAGATTTCTGCAGGTAATCCTGCTGCGTCGACCGCTTGGGTGACACGCTGCGCATCGCCCAGCGAAAGTGCGCCGCGCCGCGCGGAATAGCGCGCTGCGAGCACCATGCCGAGTGCCACCCCTTCGCCATGCAGCAACCGGTCCGAAAAACCGGTTTCCGCTTCCAGCGCATGACCGAATGTGTGGCCCAGATTGAGCAGCGCACGCGCGCCGCTGGTTTCGCGCTCGTCTTCGGCCACGATCCGCGCCTTGGCTGCAATACTTCTGGCAACCGCCTGTTCGAGCGATTGCGGTTGCAGCGCGACCACTGCATCGCCGTGCCCCTCGAGCCATTCGAAGAAGGGCCGGTCGCCCAGTACGCCGTATTTGAGCACTTCGGCATAGCCCGCGCGCAATTCGCGCGCAGGGAGCGAGCCGAGCGTATCGAGATCGGCCAGCACCAGTGCGGGCTGGTGGAAGGCGCCGACGAGGTTCTTGCCCGCGCTGGTGTTGATCGCGGTCTTCCCGCCGACCGAACTGTCGACCTGTGCCAGCAGCGTGGTCGGCAATTGGACAAAGCCGCAGCCGCGCTTGAGGATCGCGCAGGCAAATCCGGTCAAATCGCCGACGACCCCGCCGCCCAGCGCAAACACGTGGTCGCCGCGCTCGACACCCTGGGCAAGCAGCCAGTCGGTCAGCCGGGCAAGGCTATCCCAGCTCTTCGAGCCTTCGCCCGGCGCTACATCGTACCACCGCGGTTCGATCCCTGCTGCGTCGAGCGATCGTGCGATGGTCTCGCCCCAATGTCTGCGCGCATTTGCGTCCGCTACGATGCAGACATGGCGCTTGCGCAGGAACGGGCGCGCCTGTCCTGCCAGATCGGACAACAGGCCGGACCCGACGCGGACCTCGTATTCACGCTCGGCCAGGTCGACGGGAATCACAGCCATGCGTCGATCGCCTCCAGAATGCGTTGCGCGGTTTCGGTATGCGGCGCGTCATCGGTAACGACGTGGACCTGCGCCTCGGCATAGGCGGCACCCCGCCGGTCCTTGAGCGCGGTGAGTATCTCGCGCGGATCACCCGAGCGCAGCAGCGGGCGGTTGTCGCGGCGTGCGGTCCGCTCGACCAGCGTGTCGATATCGCAATCGAGCCATACGGCAATCGCCCGATCGAGGATTGCGGCGCGGGTCTCGGGATCGACGAACGCGCCACCACCCGTGGCGATCACGCCATGCGCTTCGTCCATCAAACGCGCGATCACGCGGCGCTCACCATCGCGGAAATAGCTCTCGCCATGGGAATCGAAGATTTCGCTCACCGTGCGGTCGGCGGCGCGTTCGATCTCTTCATCGACATCGACGAAGTCCTTGTCGAGCATCGCCGCCAGTCTTCGCCCGACGGTGGACTTGCCCACGCCCATCAGCCCGACCAGCACCACCGGACGGTCGATCCGGCGCGCGATGCCGCCGATCTCGGCAGGGGTGAGGGCCATTGCATGGGTCATTGCCGCCGTGCCTAGAACTGGGCTAGGGCGCGGGCAAGGTATCAGCACTTGAAACGGGACGTGAAAATCTTGGCGATGAGCGGCAGAAAGATCGGAGGCCTCATGGCGGTGCTGTTCGTTTTATTGCTCGTCGCGGCGCTGGTCGATGGCGGGGAAGAGCCGTTGCATCCGATCGAACAGGCGGTCGATTTGCCGGAGGCACCGCGATGAAATCGGCTTGGCTTTTCGGCGGCGCGGCGCTCGCGCTCAGTTCCGCGATGGTCCTGGCGCAGGAAGCGCCCGTGGACCTGCTGCCTCCCGGTTTCGACAATCCGGCGTCAACGCCAACGCCGACCCCGCGGCCCACGCGTACACCTGCGCCGACCGCGCCCGTGCAGTCCGGAACACCGCAGCCGACCGAGAGCCAGCCGGGCGAGATCGTCCAGCCGCTGCCGCCTCAGGCCGCAGCGCCGCGCGCCGATCTCGATCTGTCCAATCTGCCCACGCTCGAAGAGCTGGAGGCGATGTCGACCGACGATCTCGACGACTTGCTCGGTCTGAAGCCGAAGTTCGATATCCCGCCTGCGGCCCGGCGGTCGATGGAGCGGGTCGGGGTGATGGATGCGAACGAGGGCGGTCTGCCCGCAGGCTCGCTGGCGCGCCAGCCCGCGGCACTGGTCCGCGCAGTGCTCGCGGGCATGCAGCAACCGATGGTTTCGCGCTGGGGCCATATACTCTTGCGACGCACGCTGGCGAGCAGGTTGGCGGCGCCCGAGGGCATGGACCCGGTCGAATTTGCGACCCTTCGCGCACAAGTGCTCAACACGATGGGCGAGTACGGTGTCGCCCGCGCACTGGTGCAGGATATCGATACCGCGAATTACTCGCCCGCGCTGACGAATGCCGCGGTTGCGGCCTATATCGGCACCGCCGACATAGTCGGTGCCTGCCCGGCTGTGCGCCTGGTCGAGACCGGGCGCGACGACCAGGAATGGGAGATGCTGGCGGGGATCTGCAACGCCTATGCCGGCGAAGCGACCCGCGCGCAGAACGATCTGCGCCGCTTGCTAACCCGCACTGAAGACGGCCGGATCGACGTATTGCTCGCGCAGCGCCTCGCCGGCTCGGCCGGACGCGGGCGCCGTGCGGTGACGATTGAATGGGACGGTACGGGCGCGATCACCCCGTGGCGCTTCGCGCTGGCCAATGCGCTTGGTGAGCCGATCCCCGAGGGTTTGCTGGACAGGGTCGGTCCCGAACTGGCGCGCACGGCGGCGCTGACGCCCGCACTTGCGCCGGTCCAGCGCGCCCGCGGTGCGGATATTGCGGGAGCCAGCGGCATCCTCTCGGCCTCGGCGATGGTGGATCTGTACAGCCAGCTTTACGCTGAAGAAGGCGCCGAGGGCGATGCTGTACTGACCGCCTCGCGTTTGCGCGAAGCCTATGTCGGGACCGATCCGATGCAGCGGCTGGCGGCGATCCGCGATATCTGGTCGGGCGGCGGCGACTATTCGTACGGTCGCATGGTCCTGACCGCCTACGCTGCGGCGCGCATGCCGATCGATGGCGAACTGGGCGATGACATGGGCGCCTTGATTGCTTCGATGCTGGCCGCGGGCCTCGATGGCGATGCCATGCGCTGGGCGGGCATGGTGGATGCGGGCAGCGAGGCCTGGGCCTTGCTGGCGCTTGCCGATCCCCGGCGCACGATCGGCATCACCGACGGCGAGTTCGATAGCTTCGTCGACGATGACGGTTCCGCGGACCAGCGCCGTTCGCGCCTGCTGCTTGCGGGGCTGGCCGGGCTCGACCGGATCGGCAGCGGCGAGATCGCCGAGTATAGCGGGCGGCTGGGCCTGGATTTTTCCGCGCAGACCCGCTGGACGCGGATGATCGATCGCGCGGCCGAGGTCGACAATCCTACACTGGTCGCGATGCTCGCAGGCCTTGGCATGCAGGGATCGAGCTGGGACCGCATGACCGCGCGGCATCTTTATCACATCGTTTCCGCGCTGCGCCGCGTTGGTCTCGAGGCCGAGGCCCGGATGATCGCCGCGGAGGCGATCGCGCGCGCCTGACGTGAACGCGATCGCCGATTTCCTCGCCATGCTCGCCGCCGAGCGGGGGGCGGCAAGGAACACGATCCTCGCCTATGGTAGGGATCTCGAACAGGCAGACGAGCTGGTCGGGGGAAACCTCGAAGAGGCAAGTTCGGCGCAGTTGGCAAAGCTCGGCCAGGGATGGTCGTCGCTCGCCCCGTCGACGCTGGCGCGCAAGATTTCGGCCTTGCGACAATTCTTCGGATTCGTGATCGACGAAGGGCTGCGCGAGGACGATCCCACACACGCTATGCCGCGTCCCACAGCCCGCCGCCCGCTACCGCGAATCCTCTCCCACGCCGAGGTAGAGGCGCTGTTCGCTGCCGCAGAGGAAGCGGCAACTGCCGATTCTCCCGCCGCTGTGCGCATGCTAACCTTTCTCGAATTGCTCTACGGATCGGGTTTGCGCGCCACCGAACTGGTCGCGCTGCCGCTATCGGCGGTCCCGCGTGATGCGCCCTTCCTGACGGTGATCGGCAAGGGCGGGCAGGCGCGCATGGTTCCGGTCAGCCAGCGTGCGAGTGCCGCGCTCCAGCGGTGGTTGCCCTTGCGCGATAGCGATTCCCCCTGGCTGTTCCCCTCGCGAACCGGCCATCTCTCGCGTGTCCGGCTGTTCCAGCTGCTCCGCGAGCTGGCCGTGCGCGCCGATCTGCCACCCGAAAAGCTCAGCCCGCATGTCCTGCGCCATGCCTTTGCCACGCATCTGCTGGAAGGCGGGGCGGATTTGCGCGCCTTGCAGACATTGCTCGGTCATGCGGATATCTCGACCACCCAGATCTACACGCATGTCGATGCCGCGCGGCTCGTGAAACTGGTCAACGAGCGGCACCCGCTTGCGCAGCAGCGCGCTTCGGACTAGCGCCACGGCATGATTTCCTATCTCGAATTCGAGAAGCCGGTCGCCGAGCTTGAACAGCGCATTGCCGAACTGCGGAACGCAGCGGAAGGCGACGATGTCGATATCTCCACCGAGCTCCAGCGGCTCGAGACGAAGAGTGCTGCGCTGCTTGCCAGCACCTATGAGGCGCTCAGTCCGTGGCAGAAGACGCAGGTCGCCCGGCATCCATCGCGCCCGCATTTCCGCGACTATATCGAACATGCGTTCGACGAGTTCGTCCCGCTCGGCGGCGATCGCTGTTATGGCGATGACGAGGCGATCCTCGGCGGATTTGCCAAGCTTGACGGGCGTAAGGTCGTGGTGATCGGTCATGAAAAGGGCAACGATACCGCCAGCCGCATCCGGCACAATTTCGGGATGGGTAAGCCTGAAGGTTACCGCAAGGCGATCCGCCTGATGGAACTGGCGGGGCGGTTTGGCCTTCCGGTGGTCACGCTGGTCGACACCTCGGGCGCCTTTCCCGGGGTCGAAGCCGAAGAGCGCGGCCAGGCGGAAGCGATTGCGCGTTCGACCGAGGCCTGTCTTGCGCTGCCTGTCCCGATGGTTGCAGCCATTGTGGGCGAGGGCGGATCGGGCGGCGCGGTGGCGCTCGCGAGCGCCGAGCGCGTGCTGATGATGGAGCACGCCGTTTATTCGGTCATCTCGCCCGAAGGTTGTGCATCGATTCTGTGGCGGACCGCTGAAAAGGCGCCCGATGCGGCGGAGGCGATGAAAGTCACCGCGCAGGATCTTGCCAGCCTGGGCGTCATCGATCGCATCGTGCCCGAGCCGATCGGCGGTGCCCATCGCGATCCGCGATTGGCGGTGAGCACGCTGGGAACGGCAATCGCCGAGGAGCTCGACAAGCTTGGCCGTTATGCGCCGCACGAACTCAAACGCTTGCGGGAAGAGCGTTTCCTTACCCTGGCGGGCTGATCGCTACTCCCAAAGCGGGAACAAACACCCGTTCGTTCAGGTTTTCCCTTCTGTAATGAAACATCGCCGCGCGGGTCGCCTCAGTCGGCCCGCGCGCGTTTGCCAATCGGGGAGACCTTTTTATGTCGCACATCAGATTTACCGCCGCCACTTCCGTCACCGCACTGTCGCTGGCGCTCGCCGGCTGCATGGGCGGGGGCGACATTCCCAGCGCGTCCACCCCGATCACGCAAAGCGAAGCGGAGATGGGATCCGAGGTACATCCCCAGCTGCTTGCCGAATTCGGCGGCGCGATGAGTGGCAGCCATGCGCAATATGTCGAGCAGGTGGGCAAGAACATCGCGGTCCAGTCCGGGCTTGGCAATGCGCGCGAATCGTTCACCGTTTCGCTGCTCAACAGCCCGGTGAACAACGCTTTCGCGATCCCCGGCGGCTATATCTACACCACGCGCCAGCTGGTCGCGTTGATGAACAACGAAGCCGAACTGGCCGGCGTGCTCGGGCACGAGGTCGGTCATGTCGCCGCGCGCCATTCGCAGCGGCGCCAGGCCGCCTCGCAGCGCAATACGCTGCTTGGCGCAGCAGGTGCGATCCTGTCGGGCATCCTGCTCGGCAATAGCGGGCTCGGACAGCAGATCGGCCAGGCCGCACTGCAAGGTTCGCAATTGCTGACGTTGAAGTTCTCGCGTTCGCAGGAGCTCGAAGCCGACGAGCTCGGCATCCGTTATCTCAACCAGGCGGGCTACGATCCGCGCGCGATGGCGACCGTCCTGCAGAGCCTGGCAATGCAGAACGCGCTCGATGCGCGTGTCCAGGGCCGCGATAATGCCAGCATCCCCGAATGGGCATCGACCCACCCCGATCCGGCGAGCCGCGTCCAGAGCGCCATGGCGACCGCGCAAGCCTCTGGTGTCGGTGGCGGCATCACCAATCGCGACACCTTCCTGACCCGGATCGACGGGCTGACCTATGGCGACGACCCGGCGCAGGGCGTGGTCGAAGGCCGCCAGTTCATTCATCCCGAACTGCGCCTCGCCTTCACCGCGCCGCAGGGCTTTTACATGGTCAATGGCACGCGCGCCGTGTCGATCAACGGCCAGAGCGGGCAGGCGCAGTTCACGCTCGCCCCGTACAGCAACAATCTCGACAGCTACGTCACCAGCGTCTTCGCCGGTGTGAGCGAGCAGCAGCAGATCCGCCCGCAGTCGATCCAGAAGACGACCGTCAACGGATTGCCGGCTGCTTACGGAACCGCGCGGGTCAATTCGGGCAACGGGCAGGTCGACGTAACGGTGTTCGCATATGAATTTTCGAACAGCGTCGCCTATCACTTCCTCGCCATCACGCCGGCGGGCCAGGCATCGACGTTCAACCAGATGTTCAGTTCGATGCGGCGGATCGACTCGCAGACTGCGGCCAATATCATCCCCCGCGTGATCGATGTGGTCACCGTGCGGAGCGGCGATACGGTCAATTCGCTGGCGAGCCGGATGGCCTATAGCGACAATCAGGTAGAACGCTTCCGCGTGCTCAACGGGCTGACTTCGAATGAAAGTGTCAGCGCGGGGCAGAAGGTGAAGATCGTCGTGCGCGGGCGCTAGCGTTCCGCACCGACGCCGGACAAAAGAAAAGGGCGGCGGGATGAACCCGCCGCCCTTTCTTTATCGATCTGGCGTCGAACTTAGTTTTCGGCGCTCAGCGTGGTCGAGACCTTGTTGAAGGTCGTGCTGAGTTCGTCACCCAGGCTCTGCATTGCGGTGATCGCAGCAACGGCGATCAGGGCAGCGATAAGGCCGTATTCGATAGCGGTGGCGCCTTCTTCATTGCGGCGCAGCTTGCGGAAAAACTTCATATGTCGTCTCCTGGTTCAGTCTTCGTACCCGGTCCGTCCCGAAAATCCGGTTCGAACATTTGCGGTTCTGCATCGAAGTGGTTGAAAAAATCCTAACACTCCGAGCATCCCATTTTCCCCGTCAACCGCTCGTGACCGCGACAACCGCGGCTTCGATGCTCGTCCACATGGCCGTAGCCGTAGTGCCGAAGGCCTGAATTCCGCCAATCATGGCAAGAAAGATCAGTGCGAGGATCAGCCCGTATTCGACGGCAGTGGCCCCGCGTGTGTCGCGTCCCAGATTGCGCAGGAATTCGACCATGTTCGTTGCCCCATTCGTCACTTGCCTAAGCTGACAATGGGTGAGTACGGCTGATCGGGTTAAGAAAGGGTTGAGGGCGGCGACGGTTTTGGAAAAAATCCCGACATGGACCTGCGTGGTCGCCTTGGCGCTCGGCGACGGGGAGGGCCGCTGGCTGATGCATCGGCGCCCCGCGCACAAGCACCATGGCGGATTGTGGGAATTCCCCGGCGGTAAGGTCGAAACCGGCGAAAAACCGCGGGATGCGCTGGTTCGCGAGATCGAAGAGGAGCTTGGACTGGCGCTCGCGCCGGAGCAGGTTTTGCCGGTCGCCTTCGCCGAAGAAACGCTTGCCGAAGCGCGTCCGCCGATTGTCATATTGCTTTACAGATCGGTGTGGGACGGCAGTCCGGTGGAGGCCCGCGAAGGGGGCGAGATCGCATGGTTTGCGCCGCGCGAGATCGAGTCGCTCGACAAACCGCCGCTCGATATCGAGCTCATGCTGCACTTGTTTGTAAAACCTTGAATTAGGGATTGCCAAGCTCGGGGCACCTGCCTATGTGCCGCCCTCCAAGCGCGCCCGTAGCTCAGCTGGATAGAGCACCAGACTACGAATCTGGGGGCCGGAGGTTCGAATCCTTCCGGGCGCGCCACAAGAGGCCATCTCTCGCAAGAGGGGTGGCCTCTTGTGGTTCTGGCTTAGGGGAATTTGCCGTTCGAAGGGCAAGGGCGGCCAGAGCCATGCTGCGGCGGCGGCCAATCCTTCCAGATGCGGTGCTAGTCCGCCTGGTCTTCGAGCCAGTGCATGTCGTCATCGCTGAAGCCGAAGTGGTGGCCCGCTTCATGGATCACCACATGGCGAACGAGGTCGTCCATGCGCACGCCGGTCTCGCGCCATTCTGCAATCAGCGGTTCGCGGAACAGCCAGATGCGCGGCGGCAGGCGCCCGCTTTCCCAGATCGACCGGTCGGGCAGGGGCTCACCCTCGTACAGGCCGGATAGATGCCAGCGCTCCTCCATGCCGACCGAGGCAAGCTGCTCGGGCGTGGCGAAATCTTCCACTTGCAGGACCATATCGCCCAATTGCTCGCGAAAGCGGACGGGCAGGGCGGCGAGTGCGGCCTGCGCCATCGTCTGCATCTGCTGTTTCGACGGGGCCTGTCGGTCGTGCATCCAGAGAAGATGGGACCGCCCGCCGCTTGGCACAAGAGTGGAACCGCGCCGCCGGTAGCCGGTTCATTGGTCGAAGGAGATCATTTCCATGACCGACGCCACCGAGATTTTCGCGCGCCTCAAGCAGGATCACGACCAACATCGCGAGCTGCTCGACAAATTGCTCGAGACGAGCGGTGACAGCCGCGAGCGCGAAAGGCTGTTCGAAGAGCTCACCAAGGAACTCAAATCGCACGCTGCCGCAGAGGAACAGGCGCTCTATTCGACCATGCTGCGCAAACCGCCGACGACTGGCGAAACGCGCCACTCGGTCGCCGAGCATCACGAGATCGAGGAAGCGCTCAACGATCTTGCAGCGACCGACATGTCCGAAGGTGGCTGGCTGACCAAGTTCAAGAATTTCGACCACCAGTATCGTCATCACATCGACGAGGAAGAGGAAGACCACTTCCCCGATTTCGAGCAATATCTCGACGACGACGACATGGAGCACATGGAAAAGGTGTTCGAGCGCCGCAAGCGCGAGGAAATGGCCGAGGCCGCGGTCACGCCGGAGAAAAAGGAAGACGCCAAGGAATAGCGCTGGCAGGGGGCGGTTGGTGAGCGAAGCTGGCACAAGCGACCCGAGCCGGGTGTCCGGGCTCGAACCCTCGATCGAACCGGGGGTGTGGCGTTATGCCAAAGCCACGCGTGCCAGCGTTATCGTCGATGCGGCAGATTACTTCGCTTTCATACAGGAAGCGATGCTTAAATCGCGCCGCCGGATCCTGCTGATTGGCTGGGATTTCGATACACGCATCCATCTCGAACGGGGGCGCCGCTGGTGGCAGCGTGGATGGAAACGCGGCTATCCGTCGCGTCTGGGCAGTTTTATCGCCTGGCTTGCCCGCCACCGCAAACAGCTCGATATCCGTATCCTGAAATGGAGCGTTGGGGCGCTGTCGACCATCGGGCGCGCCTCGATGTGGTGGGATCTTGCGCGGTGGATCCGTCATTCGCGGATCACGTTCAAATTCGATACCGCCCATCCGGTCGGCTGCACCCACCACCAGAAGATCGCGGTGCTCGACAACCAGGTCGCCGTGTGCGGCGGGATCGACATGACCGATCAGCGCTGGGACACGCGCGAACACAAGGAAGACGATCCGCGGCGCAAGACGCCGCATGGGCGTCCCTATGACCCCTGGCACGATGCCGCGATGATGATGGAAGGCGAAATCGCCGTCGCTCTCGCGCAGCTGGGTGACGACCGTTGGACCTGCGCGGGCGGCGACGAACTGCCCGAGGTGCCCGATAGCCCCGGCACGCCCTGGCCCGATGCGTTGCAGGCGCAATTCGAGGATGTCGAAATCGGCATTGCCCGCACCCGCGCCTCCTATCGCGAGTGGGACGCGGTCGACGAGATCGAGCAACTCTATCTGAAGCAGATCGCCGGGGCCAAACGCTTCATTTACGCCGAAAGCCAGTATTTCGCCTCGCGCACGATTGCCGAGGCGATGATCGCCCGGCTGCAGGAAGACGATCCGCCCGAGATCGTCATCGTCCATCCCTGCCATGCCGACGGCTGGCTGGAGCAGCAGGCAATGGACCATGCGCGGGCCGAACTGGTGCGCGCGATAGAAGAGGCGGACAAGCAGCACCGGTTCTCGCTGTGGTCGCCATTCTCCGGCGAGACGCCGATCTATGTCCATGCCAAGATCATGATCATCGACGACGATATCCTGCGGATCGGATCGGCCAATCTGAACAATCGCTCGATGGGGCTCGACAGCGAATGCGACGTGTTCATCGACGCCACGCGCGAAGGTAACGATCATGCGCGCGCCGGCATTGCCGACCTGCGGCGATCGCTGCTCGGCGAACATTGCGGAATCGACGAACGGGAGGTGGGCGAACTGCTGTCGCGGTATGGGTCGATGGGCCGCCTGATCGACCATTCGCAGGAAGAGAGCGGGCGTAATTTGCGGCGCTACCACCCGCCCGAACTCAACGGAGCCGAGCAGACACTGGCGAAGAGTGCGCTACTCGATCCCGAGCACCCGGACGAGATGTTCGAGCCATTTGCAAACGGCGGCCTTTTCCGCAAAGGCAGCAAGCTCGCGCGGTTTCGCGAAAAGTTCAGGAGGATCAAGGGAACGTGAGCAGCCTAGTTGGACCCGACGAGGACGATCCCCGCGGCAAGCTGCCGGTGCCCGACCATGTTCAGGATGCCATTCGCACCTTGATCGAATGGACCGGCGATGATCCGTCACGCGAAGGCCTGCTCGATACCCCCGCACGCGTGGCGCGCGCGTGGAAGGAATATTGCCTCGGTTACGAGGAAGACCCGGCCTATCATCTCGGCCGCGTATTCGAGGAAGTCGGCGGTTATAACGAGATCGTCCTGCTGAAGGATATTCCGTTCCAGTCGCATTGCGAGCATCACATGGCGCCGATCATCGGCAAGGCGGCCATCGCTTACCTGCCCAATGACCGGGTGGTCGGCATCTCCAAGCTGGCCCGGGTGCTGCACGGTTTCGCGCGGCGTCTGCAAGTGCAGGAACGCCTGACCGCGGAGGTCGCCGATTGCATCTGGGAGAACCTTCAGCCGCAGGGTGTCGCCGTGGTCATCGAGGCCTCGCACAGCTGCATGACCGCCCGCGGGGTCAAAACCCCCGGTGTCGGCATGGTCACCAGCCGCATGATGGGTACGTTCCTCGACGATCACCGGAGCCGCGAGGAAGTGCTCCGCCTGATGGGATACGGCTGACCTTGCGTGCCCGAGTGCCGCCTCAACGGCACCGAGGGCATACTCAGGTAATCACGACACGCCGACTGCACCGATCTTGCGAACCAGCGCCTCGGTATAGAGCCGCGGCGGGTCCGAGGCTTGCAGATAGCTGCACATGGTATCCATCGCATTGTCGGTCAGCGTCAGCTGGACATTGCGCGAATCCGCCTTGGGCTTCGTCCGGATAAGGTACCCTTCATTCTCCATCACCGAGATGGCGCGCAGCGCGGTGGTCGGGGGGACATGCGCGGCATAGCTGGCTTTGGTGATGGACACCGGCCGATCCTTGGCGGTGCGCTCGAACAGATGGAGTAGCAGGTCCCACATCGGTTCACCGAGGAATTTCTGTGGCAGGATTTTTTCGCGCCTGCGTCGCAGCGAGAACATCGCTTGGGCGACTGGAATCAGTTCGGCCGCCGATACTTTTGGAGCAGGCGCCCGCTTGGTCGGGACAGGTGCGAGTCCGAGGTCTTTTTCCAGCGTATCGGCGAGTTCGTTCAGCTGGGTGGCCTGCTGACGGAGGGCTGCGACATAATCTCTTGTTTTTTCTATCATAGAGACTGGTTCGTGCATCACCTGCACTGTTGGAGGAGGGCGTGTGGCCAAGGGCCGGGGGTGCGGATCGAGTTCCTTGATCTGAGTTTCGACCAAGACAGGCTTCAGAGAATACCATCCGATGTCTTGTATATTCTGGACAGGAGTGCCGAGGGCTATCCCCTAGCGCGCAAGAAAAACGCCCCGCCCGGCGCAGGGCCGGGCGGGGCGGTAATTCCACAACAGTGTTGCTTGCGGTGGCCTACATCTGGCCGAGCATGTGCTCCGCGCTCGAGACCGAGAAATCGCCCGGCGCCTCGACATTGAGCTGCGTGACCACGCCGTCTTCCACGACCATCGAATACCGCTGTCCGCGCTTGCCCAGGCCGAAGCCCGAACCGTCCATGGTAAGGCCCACGGCTTCGGCGAAATCGCCATTGCCATCGGCGAGCATGGTGATGTCGTCCGATCCGGCCGAGCTCTTCCACGCGCCCATGACGAACGCATCGTTGACTGCAGTGGCGACGATTTCGTCGACGCCCTTGCTCTTCAAGTCATCGGCCTTCTCGACATAGCCGGGCAGATGACGTGCCGAGCAGGTCGGGGTGAAGGCACCGGGCACCGAAAACAGCGCGACCTTCTTGCCCTTGAAATATTCGCTCGAGCTGACCTGTTCGGGGCCATTCTCGGTCGCCTTGACCAGCTTCACATCAGGCAGCTTGTCGCCCACCGAAATCGTCATGTTGGAAACTCCGTTAATATCGTCCGGCGCATGGGTAGGCGGGCGCGAAGGCCCGCGCAACCTTCCTCGAAGGGCGCGGCACCGCACAATTGCAACCGAAGCGTTAAGGCCTCTTTACCTCGCCGCTTCAAGTTACTGTAATCCCTTTGCCCCATGCCTTGAAATGCAAGAATGCAGCGACTGAACGGCTCGCTGCTGCGCCGCGCGACGGGGGACGGTTCGCGGCGCGCCGAGGCCCCTTCGGGTTCGCAACGGTCGGGGGGCTGTTGCCCCCGGATCGTGGAGGGGCTAGGGGCGGCGCCAATGCGGCGGCCGCCCCTTTTTTGCGTGCGGTCTCCACCCCGAAAGTCGAGGACATCGTCGTGACCGAATTTACCGATTACGTTATCAAGGACCTGGCGCTGGCCGAATATGGCCGCGCCGAGATCGCCATTGCCGAAACCGAAATGCCGGGCCTCATGGCGCTGCGCGAGGAATATGGCGACAAGCCGCTCAAGGGCGCGCGCATCACCGGCTCGCTGCACATGACGATCCAGACCGCCGTGCTGATCGAAACGCTGGTCGCGCTGGGCGCCGATGTGCGCTGGGCCACCTGCAACATCTATTCGACGCAGGACCACGCCGCCGCGGCAATCGCCGCGCAGGATATTCCCGTGTTCGCGATCAAGGGTGAAAGCCTCGCCGATTACTGGGATTATGTCGGCCGCATTTTCGACTGGTCGACCGATGCCGACGCCGATCAGACCGCCAACATCATTCTCGACGATGGCGGCGATGCCACCATGTTCGCGCTGTGGGGCGCGCGCATCGAGGCGGGCGAGGAACTGCCCGAGCCACAGAATGCCGAGGAAATCGAATTCCAGCGCGCGCTCAAGGCGTTCATCGAGGCCAAGCCCGGCTACCTCAGCAAGTCGGTCAAGAACATCGTCGGCGTGTCCGAAGAAACGACTACCGGCGTCCATCGCCTCTACCACCTCGCCAAGCAGGGCAAGCTGCCGTTCCCCGCAATCAATGTGAACGACAGCGTGACCAAGTCCAAGTTCGATAATCTCTACGGCTGCCGCGAATCGCTGGTCGACGCGATCCGCCGTGCGACCGATGTGATGCTGTCGGGCAAGATCGCCTGCGTCGCCGGCTTTGGCGATGTCGGCAAGGGCTCGGCGCAGTCGCTCCGCAATGGCGGGGCGCGCGTGCTGGTGACCGAAATCGATCCGATCTGCGCGCTGCAGGCGGCCATGGACGGCTTCGAGGTCGTGACCATGGACGAAGCGGTGGGTGTTGCCGATATCTTCGTCACCGCGACCGGCAACGAACATGTCATCACCGCCGAACAGATGAAGGCGATGAAGGACAAAGCGATCGTCTGCAACATCGGTCACTTCGACAGCGAATTGCAGATTTCCGCGCTCGACAATTATGAGTGGAACGAGCTCAAGCCCGGCACCGACCTTGTGAAGTTTCCCGATGGCAAGGAAATCATCGTGCTCGGCAAGGGCCGCCTGGTGAACCTCTCCTGCGCGACCGGTCACCCCAGCTTCGTGATGAGCTTCAGCTTCACCAACCAGACGCTGGCGCAGATCGAACTGTGGACCAAGGGCGACGACTACAAGAACGACGTCTACGTCCTGCCCAAGCACCTCGATGAGAAGGTCGCGGCGCTGCATCTGGACAAACTCGGCGTGAAGCTGACCAAGCTCAGCCAGAAGCAGGCCGACTATATCGGCGTGCCGGTCGAAGGCCCCTTCAAGCCCGAGCACTACCGCTACTGATCGCCGTAAACTCCGGCATTACCGTTGCACGGACGCGCGCGGGGGCATTGCATCCCCGCGCGCGTCCGCATAGCTGGCGGTAATGGAAACCTCTCCCGCACTGCTGGCCATCGTCGGCCTCCTGCTGGCCTTGTGGACCGCAGGTGCAGTCTGGGCGATGCTGCGCGCGAGCGGGCGAGAGCAGAAATCGATCGCCAGTCGGCAGGTTGCACAGCGCCTCTCGCGCCTGATCGAGGAAGCGCCCGCGATTCCGCTGTTGGTCCGGGCCGACGGGCGGATCGAGGCACCCGACCGGCTGGCACGCTGGATCGGGCTCGACAAGGTCCCCGAGTATATGTCCGAGCTGTCGGGCGCAGATGATCGGGGCCTGACCGAAGCGCAGATGGACGATCTGACGCGCAACGTGCGCCGCACCCAAAAGACCGCCAAGCCGTTCCGCATGGCGATTACTGTCGCTCCGGGATCGGGCAAGTCGCTGGCGATGCAGGGTTCGCTGGCCGACCCGGCGGTTTCGCCCGGCGGGGCGGCACTTATCTGGGTCTTCGATTTCAGCGAGAGCGAGGCCGAACTGCTGCAATTGCGCGAGGAAGCCGCGCGTGCACGTGAGGATTTCGGTGCGCTTGTCGGCCTGATCGAGGCCGCGCCAATGCCGATGTGGTTTCGCGGTGCGGACATGCAATTGCGACTGGTCAATCAGGCCTATGTCGAAGCGGTCGGCGCGGACAGCGCGGATCGCGTGGTCACAGAGCAGATCGAACTTGTCGAAACGGTCAATGGCCGGACGGCGACCGAGGTCGCGCAACAGGCAGCAGACCGGCGCCAGCCGATCGAGCGCATCGTCAGCGCGACCATCGACCGTGCGCGGCGCACCATCCGTGTCACCGACTTGCCGCTGATGGGTGAAGGCATTGCCGGTTATGCCGTCGATATCGAGGAAATGGAGGAGCAGGCCCGCGAATTCCGTGCCTTCCGCGAAGCGCAGCGCTCGATGCTCGACCAGCTGTCGATCGGTGTGGCGCAGTTCGATGCGGCGCACCGCATGACCTTCGCCAACCAGCCGTTCCACCGCGTGTTCTCGCTGCCGCCGGGCGTGGTCAACGATCGCACGACCTTCCAGCAGATGTTGCTGATCGCACGCGAGAACGGCCGCATCCCCGAAGTGCGCGACTTCCCCGCTTGGCGCAACGAGTTGGCCGAGTGGTTCCAGCGCGACGAGCCGCATGAAGAGGCATGGTCGCTGTCGGACAGCACGCATCTGCGGATCGTGGCGCAGCCGCTGCCCGATGGCGGACTCGTAATGATCGCCGAGGACCGGACCGAGCAGCTGGCGCTTTCGGCGACCCGCGACACGCTGCTGCGCACGCGCACCGCGACGTTCGACAACCTGTTCGAGGCGCTCGCGGTGTTCGCTCCCGATGGGCACCTGGAACTGTGGAATCGCGGTTTCCCCGGCGCCTGGGGAATCGAACACGAGGTTCTCGACGGCCACCCGCAGGCCGAGGATCTGCTCGGCGCGATTGCCCCGAACCTTGCCGATCCGAGCGCGGTATCGCGGATCAACCAGGTCATCCGTGCAGCGACGCTGGACCGCAAGAAGAGCGATGGCCGGATAGAACTCGCTAATGGACGCACGCTCGACTTCACCGGTGTCCCGCTCCCCGATGGCAATGGCCTGCTGACGGTGCTCGATGTCACTGCCTCGCGCCAAGCCGAGCAAGCCTTGCGCGAACGCAACCGCGCGCTGGAAGAGGCCGATGCGGTGATGACCCGCTTCCTCGCGAACATGAGCTATGAATTCCGCACTCCGCTGACCTCGATCGGCGGGTTTGCCGAACTGCTGACAAGCGGGATTGCCGGCGAACTGCCGCCGCAGGCCGAGGAGTATGCGCAGGCGATCTCGCTCTCCGTCGGCAAGCTGACCGAGCAGGTCGAGAACGTCCTCGATCTCTCGCAATCCGAAGCGGGCCTGATGCCACTGCGCCAGAGCAAGCTCGAATTGCTGCCCTTCGTCACGCAGATCGTGCGCAAGCAGGAACGGCGGATCCTCGACAGCGGGCTGACGCTCGACCTCAAGGGCAGCCCCGACAAGAGCGTTACCGCCGATCCGCACCAATTGCGCCGGGCGATTTCGCAGCTGCTCGACAATGCCATTAACGGTACGCCGCGCGGCGGGCGGATCGTGGTCGATATCGGGCGCAAGCGCGGCGAGACCAAGATCGTGATCGCCGACAATGGCCGCGGAATGAGCCAGCACGAACTGGCGCGGGCGCTGGAGGGCATCCGCATGTCCGCCGATGGCAAGGGGATCGAACGCCGGCAGGGGCTGGGCATCCCGCTCGCGCGGCAGCTGATCGAAGCGCATGGCGGCACGCTCGAAATCCACAGCCGCAAGAACGGCGGCACCACGGCCACGATTACCCTGCCGTGACCATTGCACTGCCCGATCTCGCAGCGATGGAGGCGTTCGGCCAGCGCATCGCAACCAAGCTTGCGCCGGGTGATGTCGTTGCGCTGTCGGGCACGCTGGGAACGGGCAAGACCACGCTCGCACGCGCGATCCTCGCTGCGCTGGGGCATACGGGCGAAGTGCCGTCGCCGACCTATACGATTGTCGAGACCTATGACGATCTGAGCCCGCCGGTGGTCCATGCCGATTTCTATCGGTTGGAGCATCCGTCCGAGGCCGAAGAGCTCGGGCTCGACGACTATCGCGAGGGTGCGGTGCTGCTCGCGGAATGGCCCGACCATGCCGGCGGCTTCGCGCATGAACCGGCCTGTCTGGCGATTGATCTCGAAAAGGTGGGTGACGGACGCGAGGCCGTTGTAACCCCGGGCACATCTTGGCAAGGGCGCTGGCTATGAGCGACGCGCTTCTCGACGACATTCACGCATTCCTCGGCGATACCGAATGGGAAGGGGCGGAAATCGCCCCGCTCGTCGGCGATGCCAGTTTCCGCCGGTATTTCCGGCTCAAGCTAGGCGGCAAGACCGCGATGCTGATGCATGCGCCGCCGCCCGAGGAAGATCCCAAACCGTTCCTGCACGTCGCGCACTGGCTGGAAACCAATGGCCTGCGCGCGCCGCACATTCTGTTGGAAGACGCCGCGAGCGGTTGGGTGCTGACCGAGGATTTCGGCGACCAGCGGATGCGCGAATGGATCGACGACACCCCCGGCGACGAACGTGACATTTATGCCAAGGCGATCGACACGCTGGTACAGTTGCATCGGCTGCCGCCGGGTCCCTTCGAGCGCTACGACATGGCGGTGTACCTGCGCGAAGCCATGCTGCTGGTCGAATGGTACTGTCCGGCAATGGGGCTCGAGGTCGATGTGGAGGACTATCGCAAGGCGTGGGAGGCCGCGCTCGAACCTCTGCTGCCGCGTCAGGCACCGGGCGTGACCGTGCTGCGCGATTACCATGCGGAGAACATCATGCTTCTCGAACCCGGCAAGCTTGCGGGCGAGCAGGGCTTGATCGATTTCCAGGACGCGCTGGTCGGCCATCCGGCCTATGACCTTGTCAGCCTGCTGCAGGACGCCCGCCGCGATGTTTCCGAGGACCTCGAATGCAAAATGCTCGGTCGCTACCGCGCTGCGGCCGATGCCGGCGAGCACTTCGAAGCCGATTATGCACTGCTCGGCGCGCAGCGGAATGCCAAGATCGTCGGTATCTTTACCCGGCTGTGGAAGCGCGATGGCAAGGCGCGCTACCTCGCGATGATCCCGCGGGTCTGGACCGCGATGGAGCGCGATCTTGCGCATGAGGCGCTGCAGCCGGTCGCCGATTGGTTCGCCGCCAATATCCCGCAGGAAATCCGCGATACCGCGGGCGGGGAAATCCAGTGAACGAACTCGCCTCCGACACCGCCATGCTGATGGCCGCGGGGCTGGGCAAACGCATGCGCCCGCTCACCGCGAGCACCCCCAAACCGCTGGTGCGCGTGGCGGGAAAGCCGCTGATCGACCGCGCGCTCGACCGGCTGGAGGAGGCGGGGATCGCCAGGGCGGTGGTCAATGTCCATTACCTCGCCGATGCGATCGAAGCGCATGTCGGATCGCGCAAGGCGCCTGCCGTGACCTTTTCGGACGAGCGCGAACACTTGCTCGAAACCGGCGGGGGCATGGTGAAAGCCGCTGCGGCGGGCCTGCTGCCCAGCCAGTTCTTCGCCTGCAATGCCGACAGCATCTGGCTCGATGGCCCGCGCAATGCCTTTGCCGATCTGTCGGCGCGCTGGGACCCCGACCGGATGGACGCGCTGCTGCTCGTCGTGAACCACGCGCGGGCGTATAATTTCGACGGCGTGGGCGATTTCTACATGAATGGGGCGGGGCTGTTGCAGCGCAAGCTGCCGGGGCGGATCGCGCCTTTCATCTATACCGGCATCCAGCTCGTGTCCGAGCGGCTGCTGCGCGACGCGCCCGAAGGCAAGTTCTCGACCAATGTCCTGTGGGACCGGGCGATCGCCGAAGGCCGCCTGTTCGGGCTCGCCTTTACCGGACAGTGGTACGAAGTCGGCACGCCCGCGCATATCCGTCCGACTGAACAGGCGCTCAAGGGTGGCTGAACGGCACCAGCCGCAGGTCTACTCGATTGCTGCCCACCGCGGCTTTGCCGATGCGCTGGTGGCGGGCCTTGTCCCGCGGTATTCGGAGCCCGAATTCGGCCTCGCGCGGCTGACGCTGCTGGTACCGAGCAGCCGCGCGCGCCGGACGATTGCCGAAGCCTTCATCCGTCACGCAGGCGAGCACACCGCGCCGGGGCTGCTGATGCCGCGCATGGCGGTGGTCGGCGATCTCGATCTGGATGAAACGCTGGGTCCATTGCTCGACCCGCTTGGCGCCGCCGATGTCCCACCCGCGATCGATCCGCAGCGGCGGTTGTTCGCGCTGGCCCAGCTGATTGCCGGGACCATGGGCGACGAGGCACCCGGCGGGGCGACCCTGCTCCGGCTGGCGCGCGAGATGGGCGCGACGATGGACCGGCTACTGGTCGAAGGCGTGGGTCCCGAGGAACTGCTTGGCGAGTCCGTGCTCGACCTGTTCGGATCGCTGTCGGGCCATTGGCAGCAAAGCCTCCACCTCTTTGCCAGCGTGCAGGCGCAATGGCTGTCACAATTGCGCGAATGGGACGCGCTCGACGCTGCCGCGCGGCGCAATCGGCTGTTCGACTGGGCCGCTTCGCGCTGGAAGCAAACCCCGCCGCCGACACCGGTCGTGGCTGCGGGGGTGACCAGCGCGGCGCCGTCGCTCGCACGGCTGTTACGCGTTGTCGCCGATCTTGAATATGGCGCGGTGATCCTGCCCGATTTCGACCTGACCATGCCGCAGGCGGTGTGGGACGAGCTGGGGCGGGCGGGTGCCACTCCCGAGCCTGGCGCTACGCCCTTCGCGCGCGATGATGCAGTGACGCATCCGCAATATCATCTCAAGCTGCTGCTCAACCGCATGGGCGTGGCGCGGGAAGAAGTGCAGCCATGGCATCGCAAGGGCCTCGCCGCGGCGCCGCCCGAGCGCAGCCATGCGATCGGTTCGCTGTTCCTCCCGCCCGAGGCGAGCAAGGGCTGGGTCGATCTGCCGCCCGAAAAGCGCCGGCTGTCGGGCCTGCGGACGATGACCTGCGCCACGCCCGAGGAGGAGGCGCAGGCGATCGCGCTGCTGGTGCGCGAAGCGCTCGAGGAGCCCGAGCGGCGTGTGGCAGTCGTTACCCCGGATCGCGCGATGGCGCGGCGGGTGGTGCATCATCTCGACCGCTGGAATATTGCCGCCGACGATTCGGCGGGACGCCCGCTTTCGCAGACCCCTGCGGGGCGCTTGTTCCTGCTGCTTGCTGAAGTGATGGCGGAAGATGCTGCGCCCGTTCCGCTGATGGGGCTGTTGGCGCATCCGCTGGTCGATGGCGGGATGGAGCGCGGCACCTGGCTACGGCAGCTGCGCCGGGCCGAGCGCCGCTTGCGCGGGCCGCGGCAGGCGGGCGGGCTTGTTCCGCTTGCGAAGATCGCGGCGCAGCTCTCCGAAACCCATCCTCGCATTGGCGAATGGTATGGGGTGGTCGAACAGGCGCTCACCCCGCTGCTTGCCTTGCTGCGTGAGGCAAGCGCGCCGCTGGCCGAAGTGCTGGACGCGCTGGCCGCGACCGGAGAGGCGCTATGCGGGGAAAAGCTGTGGGGGAGGGAAGACGGCCGCGCGCTCTCCGCCTTTGTCGAGGATTTGCGGCTGCATGCGCGCGAGGCGGATTTTGCTCTCGCCCCCACCGAAGCGGGTATCGCACTGCGCGATGCGATGGAGCAGATCGCGGTGCGCCCACCCTATGGCGGGCATGCGCGGGTGCATATTCTCGGCCTGCTCGAAAGCCGGATGACCCGCGCCGAGCTGGTCATCTGTGCGGGACTCAACGAAGGTGTCTGGCCCATCAGGGGCGGGATCGACGCGCTGCTCGCGCCGCCCGTGCTCCGCGCGCTGGGCATTCCCGGCTCCGATTTCCGCATCGGTCTGTCGGCGCACGATCTGGCAGGCGCGATGGGCGCACCCGAAGTGGTGCTCTCGCGGTCGGAGCGCGACGAGGCGGGGCCTGCGATCCCCTCGCGCTTCCTGCTGCGTGTCCAGGCGCTGCTGGGCGAAATGCTGCCGCGTTACGAGGAGCGCGACGTGGTCGCGCTGGCCCGCGCCATGACGCGCGCACCGGCGGCCGAGCGCTATCCGCGCCCCGCGCCCGATCCCGCGCCGGACCAGCGCGATGTCGATATTTCCGCCACCGCGCTCGATCGGCTGCTGGGCGATCCCTACCAATTCTATGCGGGCAAGATCATGGGTCTGTCCGATCTCGACGCGCTCGATGCCGAGCCCTCGGCGCTCTGGCAGGGCAATGTCGCGCATACGATCCTGCAGCGCTGGCACGAAGCGCGCGAGACCGACCCGGCGGCAACCTTGGCGCCGATCATGGAAGCAGTGCTCGACGAGGAGAATGCTGACTCGATGATGCGGGGGCTGTGGCAACCCCGCCTGGAAGCAGCGCTGCGCTGGATCGAGGACAAGGTGACCGGTTACGAAGGTCGCCGCGTGCTCGCGGTCGAAAAGAAGGGCGCGATGATCTTTGAGGGCGTGCAGGTGCATGGCCGCGCGGACCGGATCGACCGGCTCGAGGACGGTAGCCTTGCGATCATCGACTACAAGACCGGCAAGCCGCCCAGCGCGGCAATGGTCGAGCAGGGTTTTGCGCTCCAGCTCGGCATCCTCGGCCTGATTGCCGAGCGGGGCGGGTTCGGCGGTCTGTCGGGCGATCCGCACGGCTATGAATACTGGTCTTTGGGCAAGGCGCACAATGACGATAACCCGTTCGGCTTCGGCTATGTCGACATCCCGCTGAAGGTCGGGCGCAAGACTTCGGGTGTGCTGCCTGAGGAATTCCTTCCGCTCACCGCCGAGAAACTGACGCTGGCTATCGGCCGCTTTATCAAGGGCCGCGATCCCTTCACCGCGCGCGAGAACCCGAATTACCCCGCCTACGACACCTATGACCAGCTGATGCGGCTCGATGAATGGATCGCGCATCAGGATGGCGGAGAGGACGCATGAGCGGGACCGTCTACGAACTGCAGGACAAGCAGCGGCTCGCGGTCGATCCGCAGGACAGCGTGTGGCTGTCGGCAAGCGCGGGAACGGGCAAGACGCAGGTGCTGTCGGCGCGTGTGCTCCGGCTGCTGCTCGAACCGGGCGCCGATCCGTCGCAGGTGCTGTGCCTGACCTTTACCAAGGCGGGCGCGGCCGAAATGGCGGTGCGGGTAAATGCGGTGCTCGCACGCTGGGTGCGGATGGACGATGCACAGCTGGGCAAGGAGCTCGGCTTTCTCGGCGCCCCGGCCGATCCCGAGACACGCGCCCGAGCCCGCGCGCTGTTTGCGCGGGTGCTCGATTGTCCCGGCGGCGGCTTGCGGATCGATACGATCCACGCCTTTGCGCAATATCTCCTCGCCGCGTTCCCGGGCGAGGCGGGCATTCTGCCCGGATCGCGCCCGATGGAAGACCGCGAGCGGGACCTGCTCAGCCGCGAGGTGCTGTCGAGCCTGCTGGGTGACGGCGACATCCGCATAACCGGCGCGATTGCCGAGATGAGCAAACGCAAGGGCCCCGATGCGGTCCGCGGCTGGCTGATGCGCTGCGCACGGCACATGGACCTATGGCGCGGGCCGGGAAGCTGGCAGCCGCCAATGCAGCCGCGCGTCCACCGCCTGCTCGGCATTCCCGCCGATGCCGATGCAGCATGGGTGGCGCAGGCCTGTGCGGACGACGCCTTTCCGGTTGCGGCTTTGCGCGCCTGCCTGTCCGCGACGCGCGCATGGCCCGCGAAGACCGGGCAGCAATGCGCGGATTTCATCGAAGGCTGGATTGCCGGTGATCCCGAGGCGCGCCGCGCCGGTCTCGACGGATTCCTGACTACGCTGCTCAAGAAGGAAGGCGACCCGCGCAAACTGGCCGGGGCCGAGAAAACCGACCCCGCCTTTCCGGACAACCAGCAGCAGGTGGCCGAGGCCGTGGCGCTGGTGCGCGAACGCGCTGCTCTGATAGAGCTTGCCGCATTCCTTGCCCCGCAGCTCGAGGCGGGACGGGCCTTTGCGCTGGCCTGGCATAAGGCAAAGGAACGCGAGGGGCTGGTCGATTTCGACGACCTTATCGCGCGCGCTGCCACGCTGCTGTCGAACAGCGCGATGGCCGAGTGGATCCGCTACAAGCTCGACCGCAGTTTCGACCATATCCTCGTCGACGAGGCGCAGGATACCAATGCGGCGCAATGGAGCATCGTGAAGGCGCTGACCGACGATTATTTCGACGGCGCCGGGGCGCAGGGCGATGCGGTGCGCACGATCTTTGCAGTCGGCGACTACAAGCAGGCGATCTTCGGTTTCCAGGGCACCAGCCCGGAAAACTTCCGCGAGGCGCGCGATTACTTCCGCGACAAGCTGGGTGCCGCTGCGCAGGCCGCGCGCGAAACGCGCGGCACGCCGGAAGTTCGCGGGCTGGAGGAATACGGGCTGGGGCGCAGCTATCGCACGAACCAGCAGGTGCTGGGCTTTGTCGACCGGGCAATCGACGCGATTGGCTATGACGGTTTCGGTCTCGACCAGCGCGGCGACCCGCATTCCGGCAGCGCGGAGCCGGGACTGATCGGCCTGTGGCAGGTCGTCCAGGTCACGGAAGGCGAGGACGACGACGGCGAGCGTGAAGGCTGGCTTGCCCGGCACGACCGCCGGCTGGCCGATCGCATCGCGCAGCAGGTGGCACAGTGGCTCGATCCTGCGGGCGAGGGTTTCACGCTGTCGAAGGGCAATCCGCGCCGCGCGACCGCCGGCGATGTTATGATCCTGGTGCAGAAGCGGCGCGAGCTGGCGTCGCTGATCGTCGCGCGGCTTTACCGTCACGGTGTTCCCGTCGCCGGGGTCGATCGCCTGCGGCTCGGCAATCCGCTGGCGGTAAAGGATCTGATGGCGGCGCTGCGCTTTGCCGCGCAACCGCTCGACGATCTCACGCTCGCCAGCCTGCTCGTCTCGCCGCTGATCGGCTGGAGCCAGGACGAATTGCTGCGCTACGGCCATCGCCCGCCGCGGGTCCGGCTGTGGGAGCATTTGCGCGAAAGCGATGCCGATCGGGTGGTGGGAACCATGGGCATCCTGCGCGAAATCCTGCGCCGCGCCGATTACGACAGTCCGCAGCAATTGCTCCACTGGATGCTGATCGGCCCGATGGACGGACGGCGGCAATTGGTCGCGCGGCTGGGGCGCGAGGCGAACGATCCGATCGACGAATTGCTCAATGCGGCGAATGCCTATGCCAGCGCGCATACCGCCAGCCTGCAGGGCTTCATCCGCTGGTTCGATGCCGGCGATGGCGACCTGAAACGCGAAGCAGGCGAGGGCGGCGACCAGGTGCGCGTCATGACCGTGCATGGCTCGAAAGGTCTCGAAGCGCCGATCGTGATCCTTGCCGACAGCGCGATCCGCCCCGATGGCGCGGGCGAGCTGGTCCTGCACGAGGACCTCCCCGGTGGGGGCGAGGCACGCGCGGTCCCGCTGCCCGTCCTTGCCAAGGGCGAGCAGGTCGGCCCGGTGCGGCTGGCGGGTGAGCTCGAAACCGCCAAGACAATGCAGGAGCACTGGCGGCTGCTCTATGTCGCGCTGACACGCGCACAGGAAGCGCTGTTCATCACCGGCTCGCTGGGTCCGCGCGATGCGAAGAACGGCCCGCATGAGGATAGCTGGTATGCGCGCCTCAAACCGTTGTTTGCCGAGGATGAGGGGCTGGCGGACCCGATCTGGGGTGCGCGCTGGGAGATCGGCGAACGCGCCCCGGCGGTAGCGCCAGCGGCCGAGCACACCGCCGAGAGTTCGCAGCCGATGCTGCCTGTATGGGCCACGCGCCCGATCGGTCCCGAACCGCGGCCACCGCGCCCGCTAGCCCCATCGGGGTTGGGTGAGGTCGAGGGCAGCGATCCACCGCTGCCGCCCGCCAATGCGGCGGAAGCGGCGCGGCGCGGGACGCTGATCCATGCGCTGCTCGAACGGATGCCGCAGCTGGCCGAGGATATGCGCGAAGAACAGGCCCGCGGCTGGCTCGCGCGGCAGGCCCCCGATCTGACCGAGGCGGAGCGCGCGGAAATGCTCACGCGGGTTCGCGCGGTGCTTGAGGACCCGGCCTTCGCGCATGTGTTCGGGCCGCAGGCGCTTGCCGAAGTGCCGCTCGCCGCGACGGTCGAAGGGCAGGTCGTGATGGGCACGGCGGACCGGTTGCTGGTCACGAGCGAGACGGTCACCGTGGTCGATTTCAAGACCGCGCGGCGCCCGCCGGCCACGCTTGGTGACATTCCCGACAGCACGTTGAAGCAGATGGCAGCCTATGTTGCCGCGCTGGAGACGATCTATCCCGGACGCCGGGTCGAAGCGGCGGTACTCTATACCCAGACGCCGCAGCTGTTCGCCTTGCCGCCCGCAAAGCTGGCTGCCTACAAGAGCGCGTTTGCGGGGCCGCAGGAAAGTTTTACCCTGCCACCCGTTGAGTAATCGACCGGGCCGCCCACATCGGGGGCCAAGCGAATTTCAGGAGATTTCCCATGGCCACCACCGCCGTCACCGACGCCAGCTTCCAATCCGACGTGCTCGAAAGCGACAAGCCCGTGCTGGTCGATTTCTGGGCCGACTGGTGCGGTCCGTGCAAGATGATTGCACCCGCGCTCGAAGAACTGAGCGAGGAACTGGGCGAGCAGGTCACCATCGCCAAGATGGACATCATGGAAAACCCCGATGTCCCCGGTTCGATGGGCGTCCAGTCGATCCCTTATCTGGTGCTGTTCAAGAATGGCGAAGCCGCCGCCCATATGCGCGGCGCGGCGCCCAAGGGCCAGCTCAAGCAGTGGCTTGAGAGCGAGCTTTAATCCAGCTTCGCATATAGTTCGGCGAGTTCGTCCCACAGGGCCGGGCTCGCCGCACCCAGCAGGCCCGTCCGGCCCACCTCGTCCACGCGATAGGGTGTGCCGTCGGGCCGCGCTGCTTTTCCGCCCGCTTCGTTGAGCCACAACGCGCCTGCGGCGTGGTCCCAGGCCAGCGTGCGCTCGAAAATCGACACATCGTTCGTGCCCAGCGCCAGCCGCGGATATTGCTCGGCGGCGCAATAGGGGATGTCGACGAGCTCGTACTGTGGCGCGATGTGCCGCCGCGTCGCCTCGCGGCGCTCCTGCTGCATGAAGATCAGCGATATGGCAGCGATCGGCGGCGTCTTGCCGGTCGCCCGGGCTTCGACCCTCGCGCCATCGACCTGTGCCCCCTGACCGCGGTGCGCGACGCAGAAGCGCCCGCTGAGGCAATCGTAAATCCACCCGGACTGCGCCTCGCCGCCTTCGGCGCGCGCGATGATGATCCCGAACGGCGGCTTCCCGCTGGCGAAATTGCGTGTCCCGTCGACCGGATCGACGATCCAGCAAGGGTGATCGAGCCGGTCGAGTATGGCGGGGTCCGAATGCGCGGTTTCCTCGCCCACGAAGGCGAGTGTATCGTCGAGCGCGGCCAGCCCCTCGCGCAGCAGCGCCTCGCTCTCCTTGTCGGCCACGGTGACGGGGTCGTTGCCGCCCTTGTCCTCGACTTCGCCCGCGGCAAGGTTGCGATAGCGCGGCAGGATCGCCTGCTTGGTGACCCGCTGCATCAGCGCAAGGATATCGCGGTCGAGCGCGCTCACGAGCGGTAGTCTGCGTTGATCGAGATGTAGCCATGCGTGAGGTCGCAGGTCCACACGGTCGCGCGGCCCCGGCCAAGGCCGATATCGACCTCGATACGAATGTCCTGCCCGGCAAGATGTGCGGCGACCGGCGCCTCGTCGTAATCGGCGACGGGCTGGCCATCGCGCGCCGCCCATGTCCCGCCGAAGCCGATCGACAATCTGTCGCGATCGGCGGGTTCGCCCGCCTTGCCCACCGCCATGACCACGCGGCCCCAATTGGCATCGCCGCCGGCAATCGCGGTCTTCACCAGCGGTGAGTTGGCAATCGCCAGGCCGACGCGGCGCGCGCTGGCGTCGTCCGCCGCCCCGGTGACCGCGATCTCGATGAATTTCTGCGCCCCTTCGCCGTCGCGCACGACCAGCAGGGCGAGTTCGCGGCAGACATCATGCAGCGCAGCGTAGAAGGCATCGGCGCCGGGGTCGTCCCATGAGGTCAGCGGCGCATTGCCCGCCTTGCCAGTTGCGAACAGCAGGACTGTGTCGCTGGTCGAGGTATCGCCATCGACCGTGATACAGGAAAACGTCTCCTCATTTGCCTTCGACAGCATCTCCTGCAGGAAGGCGGGAGCCACCGCCGCATCGGTAAAGACATAACCCAGCATCGTCGCCATGTCGGGCGCGATCATGCCGCTGCCCTTGATGATCCCGGCAAGCTCGACTCGCTGGTCTCCGATGAAAGCCGCCGCTGCCGCGCCCTTGGTGAAAGTGTCGGTCGTCCCGATCGCGCTCGCCGCCTCTTCCCAGCCGCAGCTTTCAGCTTCGAGCACCGCGGCCACTCCGGCGCGCGCCTTGTCCTTGGGCAAGGGCACTCCGATCACGCCGGTCGAGGACACGAACACTTCGTCTCCGGGGCAGTGCAGAGCCTCGGCTACCTGCGCGACGATCTGCTCGACCGCCTCGCGTCCGCGATAGCCGGTAAAGGCGTTGGAATTGCCCGCATTGACGATCAGCGCCCGCGCGCGGCCGTGTGCCACCTGCTCGCGGCCCATCTCGACCTCGCTGGAAGCGCAGGCCGACTTGGTGAAGACCCCGGCTACGGCACACCCGGCGGCGAGCTCGACATAGGTCAGATCGGACCGGTCCCAGGTCTTGTAGCCAGCGCGCGCCACGCGCAGCGTCACCCCGTCGATTGCCGGCAGCGCGGGGAAGGGGCGGGCGAGCGGGGAAGGCGTAAGATCCATTCCCCGCGCGCTAGCCCCCCGCTGCGCGCCAGACAAGCATCAGGCTACGCGGCCCGTGGCCCTCGGCACCAGCAGGAAGTCGACGAGATACAGCAGGCCGGTCACGATCAGCGGATTGTTGTAGCCGGTGAACAGCGCCGCATATTCGAGGCACCCGCCAACAATCGTACCCAGCAAGTTGATCGCAAAGGCCGATTGCGAATCGCTGCTTTCACGAAATCGTTTCGCAAACGCGATATAGGCGAGGACCGCCAGCAGGGCAGGGAAATCGGCCAGATCGAGCATTCCTTGCGACTGATCAGGAAGCCCGCGCCTATGCCGACGAATGACCCGAGCAGGACGAAATTCGAGAGATAGGACAGGTGGACGACGCTTGAACCGAGCCAGCGGATCAGCGCGAGTTCGACCAAGAGCATGAGCCCGCTGGCCAGCAGCAAGCGTGTGACGACGGCGGGGTCATCCGGTTCTTCATAGCCGCCTGACTGGCTATCTAAGGTCCCGTCGACAGTGCTCTTTCTTGCCCCCTGCAATCCCGTTTCGAATGCGACGCTCAGGAGCGTATGTTTACTGGAAGGATAATCCGACTGTTGGCCCGCATCTGTCCCCAGCGTCGCAGGCGAGACTTTCGGCGAGTTTACCGGCTTTGGGCTGGACGATTTGCCTGCGCGTCACTATCTCGCCGGCCAGGATGCTTAAACGCCTGCTCGCCTGCCTCGCGCTCCTGACCGGCCTCGCTGCCGCCGGTGCGCCTGCTCACGCGGTGGCTTATGATGCGGCATCGGGCGTTGAACGCGCCGTCGATACCGAAAATCCCTGTCAGGGTGAGGCAAGCATCGGGCTCAGTACGGCGCGCCAGTCGCTCGTTGCGCCGCGCGCGACCGGGCCGGGCAAACCGGCTGCGGCCTTTTCGGTCGTCATCCCGACCGTGCAGATGGGCGTCGACCGCGCCTACGAATAGGCCGACCGCGACATCCCCCGTTTTTCGTCCGCCACGCATGCTGTGTGCGGGCTTCTCATCATACCACCATAGAATTCATCCGGAAGGCGCCAGCCCCCTATGTTCAATTCCATCATGAAGACCGTGTTCGGTTCGTCCAACGACCGTTATGTCAAATCGATCGGCAAGATCGTCGACCGGATCAACGCGCTCGAACCCCAGTTACAGGCGCTGTCCGACGAAGAACTGGCGGCGCAAACCGACAAGTTTCGCGCGCAGTTGGCCGATGGCAAGACGCTCGACGACATCCTGCCCGAAGCCTTCGCCACCGTACGCGAAGTCTCGGTCCGCGTGCTCGGCATGCGCCATTTCGACGTTCAGATGGTCGGCGGCGTCGTGCTCCACCGCGGTGAAATCGCCGAGATGCGCACGGGTGAGGGCAAGACGCTGGTCGCCACGCTCGCGACCTATCTCAATGCGATCGAGGGCAAGGGCGTCCATATCGTTACCGTCAACGACTATCTCGCCGCGCGCGATGCCGAATGGATGGGCCGGCTGCACCAGTTCCTCGGCCTGACTGTCGGTGTGATCGTTCCGAACCTTCCGGAGCATCAGCGGCGTGAGGCCTACAATGCGGACATTACCTATTCGACCAATAACGAGCTTGGCTTCGATTATTTGCGCGACAATATGAAGCACGAGCGCGGACAGATGGTTCAGCGCCCCTTCAATTTCGCCATCGTCGACGAAGTCGATTCGATCCTCATCGACGAGGCCCGCACTCCGCTGATCATTTCCGGCCCGACGGAGGACAAGTCCGATCTCTACACCTCGATCGACGAGGTGGTGAAGGAATTCCCCGACGACTGGTACGAGAAGGACGAGAAGCAGCGCAGCATCCAGCTGACCGAAGAAGGCACCGAAGCGGTCGAACAGATGCTGATCGAGAAGGGCCTGCTCGAAACCGACAATCTCTACGATGTCGAGAACACGCAGGTGGTCCATCACCTCGACCAGGCGCTGCGCGCAGTGCACATGTTCAAGCGCGATACCGATTATATCGTCAAGGACGACAAGGTCGTCATCATCGACGAGTTTACCGGCCGCATGATGGATGGTCGCCGCTGGTCGAACGGCCTGCACCAGGCCGTCGAGGCGAAGGAAGGCGTCAAGATCGAGCCCGAGAACCAGACGCTCGCCTCGATCACCTTCCAGAACTATTTCCGCATGTATCCCAAACTGTCGGGCATGACCGGCACCGCGGCTACCGAAGCGGCCGAGTTCTGGGACATCTACAAGATGAACGTGGTCGAAATCCCGACCAATGTGCCCGTTTCGCGCATCGACGATGACGATGAGTTCTACAAGAACACGCAGGACAAGTTCAAAGCCATCGCCAAGGCGATCGCCGAGAAGAACGCCATCGGCCAGCCGGTGCTGGTCGGCACGGTGTCGATCGAGAAATCGGAAATGCTCAGCGAATTCCTCAAGCAGGAAGGCGTCGACCACGAGGTCCTCAACGCGCGTCAGCACGAACGCGAGGCGCATATCGTCGCGCAGGCGGGCCGCATCGGTGCGGTGACCATTGCCACCAATATGGCCGGCCGCGGGACCGACATCCAGCTGGGCGGCAATGTCGATTTCCGCATCGGCGACGAGCTTTCCGAGCTTGAAGACGGGGCCAAGAAGGACCTCGAAATCGATCGCATCACCGCCGAGGTCGCGGCCGAGCGGCAGAAGGTGCTCGATGCTGGCGGGCTGTTCGTGCTTGGCACAGAACGCCACGAAAGTCGCCGCATCGACAACCAGCTGCGCGGCCGTTCGGGGCGTCAGGGCGATCCCGGGCTCAGCCGGTTCTACCTATGTCTGGAAGACGATTTGCTGCGCATCTTCGGCCCCGACACGCTGTTCTCCAAGATGCTGAATTCCAATCTCGAGGATGGCGAGGCGATCGGATCGAAATGGCTCTCCAAGGCGATCGAGACCGCGCAGAAGAAGGTCGAGGCGCGCAATTACGAAATCCGCAAGCAGGTCGTGCAATACGACGATGTGATGAACGACCAGCGCAAGGTCATCTACGAACAGCGCGCGGAGATCATGGACAGCGAGGCGGTCGACGATGTGGTGGTCGACATGCGTCACGATGCGATCAATTCGCTCGTCTCGGAAGCCTGCCCGCCGGGGTCCTATCCCGAGCAATGGGATATCGAGGCCCTCAAGACGCGTATCGGCGAAGTGCTGACGATCGAACCGCCGATCGAGCACTGGGTCGAGGAAGACCAGGTCGAACCCGAGATTATCGAGGAACGCCTCGCCAGCGAAGTCGACACGATCATGGAGAACAAGATCGCCGCGGCCGATCCCGCGCTGTGGCGCCGGATCGAAAAGAGCGTGCTGCTGCAGGAACTCGACGGGCAGTGGAAGGACCACCTCGCCACGCTCGACGCGCTGCGGCAGGTCGTCGGCCTGCGTGCGCATGCGCAGAAGCAGCCGCTCAACGAATACAAGCAGGAAGCCTTCAGCCTGTTCGAAACCATGCTCGACAATCTGCGCGAGACGGTGACCAACAAGCTCATCCGGCTCGAACTGGTCGAACCCGCGCCGCTGCCGCAGGTCGACCTGCCCGACTTGCCCGATTTCCTCACCGGTCACATCGACCCGCTGACCGGGCTCGACAATTCCAACGATGGCGACGGCTCGGCCGGACGCGAGGCGCTGTTCGGCGCTCTGGCCGGCAGTTCGCGCGCCGCCGTGGGACCGGGCGGCGCGGTGAGCGAGAACCCCTATGCGGGCATGGACATCAGCCGTAACGCGCTGTGCCCGTGCGGTTCGGGCAACAAGTACAAGCATTGCCACGGCGCCATCAGCGCCAATGCGTGATAACCGGTCGGGGCAGCCCTGTCGCTAGGCGCGGCGGGGCTGCCTGACCATCGGCACCAGCGGCGGGCTGCCGGGTTCGGGATGGATCGGATCGCCAAAGGGCTCGAAGCCGCATGAGGCGTAGAAGCCGGTGTTCGCCGGGTTCGAATTCTCGAGATAGGCGGGCAGTTGCATCCGGTCACAGGCATCGAGCACCGGCCGGATCAGCTTGCGTCCCAGGCCCTTGCCCTGCGCCGATGGCAGCAGGCCGATACTGAACAGATAGGCATGATCGAAAGCGGGATGGCACTGCGCCATCGCATCGCCGGTGCGTATCCCGCGCGCCACCGCGCCCGGTCCGCAGCGAACCAGCGTGGGAATGGCGAAGGCGGCATAGTCCCGCAGCGAAAAGCTCGCCTCGCCGCCGGGTAGCATCCACATGCACGCACCCTCGTCGCCCAACGAATAGCTATAGCCGCGCGGGACATAGATGCGCCGCGCCTGCAGGTTGAACAGATTGCGGATCCCGGCGAACTTGCCGAATAGCCAGAGGTTGAACGGATCATTGCGAAAGGCCTCGGCGGTGATGTCGCCGATCTTGCCGGCATCGCCAGGCCCAGCGCGGACGAGCGCCTCGCCAAGTTCGATATTCCCTGCCTGCATTATCCCTCGTCCTCCTGTGCCGCGACGCTAGCGCGCGGCGCAGTGGCGGTCTAGGCGAAGGCCATGGCATCCCTCCTCGTCGCATTTTTCGTGGCAGCCTTGCTCTATGCCAGCGTCGGGTTCGGCGGCGGTTCGACCTATACCGCGCTGCTGGCGCTCGCCGAGGTCGACTATCGCCTGCTCCCGCTGCTGTCGCTGGCGTGCAATATCGTCGTGGTGGCGGGCAGTTCGGTGCGGTTTGCTCGCGCCAAGGTCACGCCGTGGCGCAATGCGTTGGTGCTGACGGGGATTGCGGCGCCCGCCGCATTGCTCGGCGGTCTCACCCCGATCGACGAAGCGACCTTCCTTGCCATCCTTGGCGCCAGCCTTGTCCTCACCGCGCTGACGTTGCTGCTGCCATCGCGCGATGCGACCGCGGCAGAACCGACGCGTTTCTCTGGGCTGATGCCGGTGCTGGCGGTGCCTTTTGGCTACCTCGCGGGTCTGGTGGGCATTGGCGGCGGCATCTTCCTCGCCCCGTTCCTGCACCTCGCGCGCTGGGACAGCGCGCGCGCGATAGCCGCGACCGCCAGCCTGTTCATCCTCGTCAATTCATTGTTCGGTCTGGCGGGGCAATTGCTCAAGGGCGGCACGGGCCGCCTCGGCGCGGCGGTCGATCTGGGCCTGCCGCTGCTGGTTGCGGTCGCGATCGGCGGGCAGATCGGCAGTCTGCTCGCGCTCAAATATCTCCCGCAACGCTGGATCCGCTACGGCACAGCCGCGCTCACCGCCTGGGTGGGCGGGCGCTTGCTGCTGAATGTGTGAGAAAAGTGGCTCCCCGAGTTGGATTCGAACCAACGACCAAGTGATTAACAGTCACCTACTCTACCGCTGAGCTATCGGGGAGCAGCCCGCTGGGCAGGGGTGCGCCTATATGGGCGGTCATACGGTTTGGCAAGCGGGCAAATGGCAAAAATTGCGCGCCGCGGTTCTGCTGTGCCGCTCAGACCACGAACTGCTCGGCGACGATACGTTCGTCGAGCGCGTGGCCGGGGTCGAACAGCAGCGTCAATTCGCTGTCGCGGGCGATTTCGAGGTTCACTTCGGCCACATCGCGCAGCTCGCGCTGGTCGGCGACGACCGAGACTGGGCGCTTCTCCTGCTCGAGCACGCGCAGCGTGATGCGGCTGCGGTCGGGCAGGATCGCCCCGTGCCAGCGGCGCGGGCGGAAGGGGCTGATCGGGGTAAGCGCGAGCAGGTTCGAATCGAGCGGCAGAATTGGGCCGTCGGCCGAAAGGTTGTAGGCGGTCGAGCCCGCCGGGGTTGCCAGCAGCACGCCATCACAGACCAACTCGGGGATCCGCACCTTGTCGTCGACGGTCACTTCGAGCTTGGCGGTCTGGCGCGTCTCGCGCAGCAAGCTAACCTCGTTGATGGCGCAGAAGGTGTGCTGCGCGCCAGCCTGCGTGGTCGCTTCCATCCGCAACGGGGCGATATGGTGGCGCTTGGCCCGCCCGATCCGTTTGAGCAGCGTTTCGGGATTGCGGTTGCGGTTCATCAGGAAGCCGACCGTACCGAGATTGAGTCCGTAGGCGGGGATGATCCGGCCGCTGTCGAGCATGGCATGCAGCGTCTGCAGCATGAAACCATCGCCGCCGAGCACGACGACCGCGTCGGCTTCTTCGAGCGGCACCCAGTCGGCGACCGCGCGGAATTCCTTGTCGGCGGCTTCCTGCGCACGCGGAGCGTCGGACACGAGCAGGGCCAGTCGGCTGAATTCGGACATGGGTCCCCTCGCATCCTCCCGTGCCGGCAAGGGCTCGCCGGGCACCGCGGGTTTCCTATGGTCGCGCGTCCCATTTGGCAACACACTGGAAAAACTGATACCGCTTGCCCCCGGGCCTCATAAGGACTGTCACATGGCCAGCATACCCAAAGACAAGATCGACGACACGCGCGATGCTCTCACCGGACTGGCGGACCAGTCCCAGGCGCGCGAGACGATCGAGCGCTGGCTGGACGAATGGCCCCGCGACACGATCGCCTGCCCGATGCATGCGATGATGATCACACTCGGGCGGATCGACACGGTGAATGTCGCCTTCGGGGAATCGGCGGGCGACGGAGCGCTGGTCGAAGTGGCGCAGCGCATCAATCATTTCGCGGGCGACGAACTCGAAAGCAGCAGCGCCTGGACCGCCTCGCGTCTTGGCGGCGGCAATTTTCTCCTGGTCGCGCGGCAGGAATGCAGCCGTGAGCGCTGGCAGTGGCTGGCCGAGGCATTGGCCGATGCGATCGCCATGCCGATCGTCAATCCCGCGGGTGGGGCGAGCCTGCGGTTGTGGCCGCGTATAGCGCTGATGCGCGTAACCCAGAACGACGATCCCGACAGTGTGCTCGATCGTTTGTCGGAAGTCGCAGCCCGCATGCGCGACAGCGCGCGGCGGCGGATCGACTGGTCGACGGGCGATGTCGCCCGCTCGGGCCGCTCGAACCAGCAGCTCGAAGCGGATTTGCTCGCAGCCATCGACCGCAATGAGATCGAGATTCTCTTCCAGCCGCAATATGCATTGGACGACGACCGCCTGATCGGGGCCGAGGCGTTGGCGCGCTGGGATCATCCGGTGATCGGCCGCATCGGTGGCGGGACGCTGTTCCAGGTTGCCGAGCGGGCCGACCACGTGGCGCATCTGTCACGCCATATCGTCATGCGCGCGCTGGAAAAGGCATTGCATTGGCCAGAGCACCTGCGCCTCTCGCTCAACATCACTCCGGCCGATCTGGCGGCCGAGAATTTCGCCATCGATTTCGCGCAAATGGCCGAAAAGACGGGTTTCCCGCTCGAACGGATCACGCTGGAAATCGTCGAACAGGTACTGCTCGCCGATCTCGACCGTGTCAGCCGCGTGCTCGACCAGCTGAAGCTGTTCGGCATCTGCATCGCGCTGGACGATTTCGGCGCGGGTTTCTGCAACTTCCGCTACCTCAAGGTCCTGCCGATCGATTGCATAAAGCTCGATCGCTCGATGCTCGACGGGGTGTTGGACGACGAGCGCGACCGGGCGGTTATCCGCGCGATCATGGCGATGGCCGAAGCGCTCGACCTCCAGGTGCTGGTCGAGGGCGTCGAAACCGAAGAGCAGCGCGAACTCGTGCGCAAGGAAGGGTGCAAATATTATCAGGGGTTCCTGCGCGCCAAACCGATGAGCGCGAGCGCATTTCTCAGCCTGACCTGATCGGAACCTAGGCCGCCACGTTCTCGCGCTTGCGCGATTTCCTGACGATACCCGACAGTCCCTTGGTCAGCTGGATCAGCCCGTTGAGGCGGCTTTCGGGCGACCCCCATGCGCGGCTGATGACCAGCTTCATATCGGGGCGCAGCTTGGCGATGCCCTTCAGCCGGTCGACATAGGCGAGCAGCCCCACCGGATCGGGGAAATCGTCCTGGTGGAAGGTCACCAGCGTGCCCTGCGCACCGACGTCGATCTTGGCGATATTGGCCTCGATCGCCTGGTGCTTGATCTCGATCAGCTTGACGAGATTGGCGGTGGCGGCGGGAAGATCGCCGAAGCGGTCGATCATCTCGGCGGCCAGCGCATCTATTTCGGGCTTGTCCTGCGCATCGTTGAGGCGGCGATAAAGCGCCATGCGCACCGCGAGGTCGGGGACGTAATCCTCGGGGATCATGATCGGCGCATCGACGGTGATCTGCGGGCTGACGCGTTCGGGCTTGGCTTCCAGTCCCAGCTCGCCCGCCTTGGCCGCAAGGATCGCATCCTCCAGCATCGATTGGTACAGTTCGAAGCCGACTTCGCGGATGTGTCCCGACTGTTCGTCGCCGAGCAGATTGCCCGCGCCGCGAATGTCGAGATCGTGGCTGGCAAGCTGGAAGCCTGCGCCAAGACTGTCGAGATCGCCGAGGACCTTGAGGCGCTTTTCAGCCACCTCGGACAATTGCGTGTCGGTGGCATAGGTCAGATAGGCATAGGCGCGCAGCTTCGAACGGCCCACGCGTCCGCGCAGCTGGTAGAGCTGGGCTAGGCCGAAAATATCCGCGCGGTGGATGATGATCGTGTTCGCGCTGGGCAGGTCGAGCCCGCTTTCGACGATGGTGGTCGCCAGCAGCACTTCGTATTTGCCTTCGTAGAAGGCGCTCATCCGTTCCTCGATCTCGCCCGCGCCCATCTGGCCATGCGCGGCAACGAATTTGACCTCGGGGACGTGTTCGTGGAGCCAGTCGGAAATCGCTTCCATGTCGGAAATCCGCGGGACAACGATGAAGCTCTGCCCGCCGCGATGGTGTTCGCGCAGCAGGGCTTCGCGCATCACCATGTCGTCCCATTCCATCACATAGGTACGCACCGCGAGGCGGTCGACCGGCGGGGTCTGGATGGTCGACAGTTCGCGCAGGCCGGTCATCGCCATTTGCAGCGTGCGCGGGATCGGCGTGGCGGTGAGCGTGAGCATATGCACGTCGGCGCGCAATTGCTTGAGCTTTTCCTTATGCGTGACGCCGAAACGCTGTTCCTCGTCGACGATGACCAGTCCGAGGTTCTTGAAGCTGGTCTGCTTCGACAGGATGGCATGTGTGCCGACGACGATATCGACCTGGCCATCGGCCAGCCCCGCGCGGGTTTCCTTTACCTCGCGCGCCGGGACGAGTCGCGACAGGCGGCCGACCTTGAGCGGGAAGCCGTTGAAGCGGGACGCGAAATTCTCGAAATGCTGGCGCGCGAGCAGAGTGGTCGGCGCGACAACCGCGACCTGCTGGCCGTTCATTGCCGCGACGAAGGCGGCGCGCAGCGCGACCTCGGTCTTGCCGAACCCGACATCGCCGCAGACCAGACGGTCCATCGGTCTGCCGCTTTCGAGGTCGCCAAGAACATCCTCGATCGCGCGTTCCTGGTCGTCGGTTTCTTCCCACGGGAAACGGTCGAGGAACTGGTTGTAGGGGCCGTCCTCCACCTCCAGCACGGGTGCTTTCTTGAGCGCGCGTTGGGCGGCGACCTGCATCAGCTCGCCGGCGATCTCGAGGATCCGCTCCTTCAGCCGTGCGCGACGCTTCTGCCAAGCTTCGCCGCCGAGCCGGTCGAGCTGAACCGCCTCTTCGGACGAGCCATAGCGGCTGAGCACGTCGATATTCTCGACGGGGATGAACAGCTTGTCGCCGCCCTTGTATTCGAGCTGGACGCAATCGTGCTTGGACTTGCCCACCGGGATCGGTTCGAGGCCAAGATATTTGCCGATGCCGTGCTCGGTATGGACGATCAGGTCGCCAACGCTGAGCGCCTGCAATTCGGCGAGGAAGGCGTCGGCATCCTTGCGCTTCTTCTTGCGCCGCACAAGCCGGTCGCCAAGGATGTCCTGCTCGGTCAGCAGTTCGAGCTCGTCATTTGCGAAGCTCGCCTCGATCGGCAGGATCATCGCCGTCGGCTTGGGTACGCCCGATCCCTTCGCCGCCGACAGGCCCAGCGCTTCCTGCCAGGTGTCGGCCATCTGCACCGCCGTGCCAGCCTCGTCGAGGATCGAGGCGATGCGCGCGCGGCTGCCTTTCGAATAGGCGGCGAGCAGCGGACGCTTGCCCGCTTTCGCCAGCGCTTTGAGATGGTCGGCCAGCAGGGGATAGACATTGTCTCCGCGCGCACGTTCGGGCGCGAAATCGCGGCCTGAACGGAAGCCGAAATTCACCACCTTGTCGCTTTCGGGTTCATCGAAGGGCGTCGCGCGGTGGGCGGGGGCCGCGGCAAGGCCGGCCTTGTATTCGGCGGCGGTGAGATAGAGCGCATCGGGCTTCAACGGCCGGTAATTGCCCTTGGCCTGCCCGGTAATGGCGGTGCGCTGGTCGTAATAGTCGCCAATATCCTTCACGCGCTCGTCCGCGGCTGCCAGCGCCGCTTGGTCGATCACGACGAGGTCGTCGTTGGCAAGGTGGTCGAACAGCGTGGCCAGCTTGTCCTCGAACAAGGGCAACCAGTGTTCCATCCCCGCCAGGCGGCGACCCTCGCTGATGGCCTCGTAGAGAGGGTCCTGCGTGGCGTTGGCGCCGAACATCTCGCGGTAACGGCTGCGGAAGCGCTTGATGCTGTCGTCGTCGAGCAGCGCTTCGCTGGCCGGCAGCAGCAGGTGCGATTGCAGCCGCCCCGTGCTCATTTGCGTATTGGGATCGAAGGTCCGCAGGCTCTCCAGCTCGTCGCCGAAGAAGTCGAGCCGCAACGCCTCTTCCATGCCACTCGGGAAAATGTCGACGATCGAACCGCGCACGGCATATTCGCCCTTGTCGATCACCGTGTCCGCGCGGCTGTAGCCCTGCCGCTGGAGCAACGCGGCGAGGCTGTCGCGGCCGATCTCGGTCCCCACCTTGAACTCGCGCACGCTTTCGCGAATGCGGAACGGGGTGAGCACGCGCTGGAGGACGGCATTGGCGGTGGTGACGATCAGCTGCGCCTTGGCCTTGCCCGTTTGCAACCGGTGAAGGGCGGCCAGCCGGCGCGCGCTGATCGATAGCGCCGGGCTGGCGCGGTCGTAAGGGAGCGAATCCCATGCCGGGAACTCGATCACGTCGAGTTCGGGGGCGAAGAAAGCCGCTGCCTCGACGATCCCGCGCATCGCCGCATCGTCGGGCGCGATGAACACCGCGCGGCCGGTGCTGGCGCGGGCCAGATCGGCCATGACGAGCGGCTGCGCGCCCCGTGCCACCTGCGCCAGCGTAAGCGGTTCGCGGGCGTTCAGGATATGGGAAAGATCGGGCATCGTGTTCCTAGCGTTCGAAGGGGCCGCGCGTTCCGCACACGCATGATTGCCCCCTGCCCGGACGGGAAGGGGGTGCGGTGTGTGCGAAATGGGAGATAGGGGCTGTGGCTAGCCCGTCAACGCGGAATGTCGACGTAGTCGAGTTCCTGCATCGCCGTCATCAACGGGCCCTCGAAGGGCGGCGGGGTGGGCTGCGTCTTGAGCGCCCATGCCATGACATCGACATCGTCCTGTTCGAGCAGCGCCTCGAACCAGGCCAGTTCTTCCTCACCCCAACTGCCCTGATAGCGGTCGAAGAAGCCGCCGATCATGTAATCGGCTTCGCGCGTGCCGCGATGCCAGGCGCGGAACTTGGCGCGTTGCTTGCGGCCTTCAAATGTCAGGGCTTGGACCATGGTGGGTCCACTAGCGCCAAACTTTCGCCTCGTCATCCCTGCGCAGGCAGGGATCCAGCGAACATCAGCCCCGAGCGATATCTACAGCTTATCTGGACCCCCGCCTGCGCGGGGGTGACGGCAAGTTTTGCGTTGGTCTAGGGAATGACCATGCGCCCCGATATCCTCAATCCGCTGTTCGCCGAAAGCGAGACGCTCGACGGCGTGGGGCCCAAGCTCAAGAAGCCGCTCGACAAGCTTGGCCTGACGCGGGTGCGCGACCTCGATTACCACCTTCCCGAACGGTTCGTGACGCGCCGCGCGGTCGAAAATGTGGACGAGGCGGGCGAGGGCGAGCAGATCGTCGTCAAGCTGACCGTGACCGAACATCGCGGGGGCCGGTCCCCGCGCGCGCCCTATCGCGTGCTGGCGCAGGATGCGGTCGGCAATGTGCTCGCGCTGACCTATTTCGGGCGTGCCTCCTATACCGCGAAGAAACAGCTTCCCGAGGGCGAGACCCGCTGGGTGGCGGGCAAGCTCGAACGCTTTGGCGACATGCTCCAGATCGTCCACCCCGACCATGTGGTCGAAGAGGGCGGCGAGACGCTCCAGCGATTGTGCGAACCGGTCTATCGTCTGTCGGAAGGGCTGACGCAGCCAAAGCTAGCGGGGCTGGTCGATCAGGCGCTCGCGCGATCACCCGAACTGCCCGAATGGATCGAGCCGTCGCAGGTGGACAAGGAAGGCTGGCCGAGCTGGCGCGATGCGCTGGTGCTGGCGCACAAGGGCGAGAATGCGACGGCGCGAGACCGGCTGGCCTATGACGAATTGCTCGCCAACAGCCTCGCGCTGATGCTGGTCCGCGCGGACAATCGCAAGCGCAAGGGCCAGCAATTGCAGGGCGACGGCAGCTATCGCGGCAAGCTCGACCTGCCATTCCCGCTGACCGGCGCGCAGAAACGCTCGGTCGCCGAGATCGAAGGCGATCTGGCGCAGGAAGCGCCGATGCTGCGGCTGCTGCAGGGCGATGTCGGCGCGGGCAAGACCGTCGTCGCGCTCGAAGCGATGCTGATTGCGGTCGAGGCGGGGGCGCAGGCGGCGCTTCTCGCGCCGACCGAGATCCTCGCCCGCCAGCATTTCGAAAGCCTGCGCCGCATGGCCGAACCCACCGGCGCGCGGGTGGCGCTGCTGACGGGTCGCGACAAGGGCCGCGCGCGCGAAGCGACGCTGATGGGGCTGCTCGATGGCAGTATCGACCTGGTGGTCGGCACCCATGCGATTTTCCAGGACAAGGTCGCCTATCGCAATCTGGCGATGGTGGTGATCGACGAGCAACACCGCTTCGGGGTCGGTCAGCGGTTGATGCTGGCGAGCAAGGGCAAGCGCGCGCCGCATGTGCTCGCCATGACCGCGACCCCGATCCCCCGCACGCTGACGCTGGCGCAATATGGCGAGCTCGACGTGAGCCAGCTCGATGAATTGCCGCCCGGGCGGCAGGCGATCGACACGGTGGTGATGGGGCAGGACAAACTGCCCGCGCTGGTCGAGCGGCTCGCTGCGCAGGTCGCCGATGGGCGACAGGCCTATTGGGTCTGCCCGATGGTCCGCGAAATGGATGGGCCCGAGGACATCGCCGCCGCCGAAGCGCGCTATGCGATGCTCAAAGAACGGTTTGGCGACGATGTCGTGATGGTCCACGGCCAGCTTGCCTCGGAAATCAAGGACGCCGCGATGGAACGCTTTGCGCGCGGCGATGCCAAGCTGCTTGTCGCGACCACGGTGATCGAGGTCGGGGTCGATGTCCCCAATGCCACACTGATGGTGATCGAACAGGCCGAGCGGTTCGGTCTCGCCCAATTGCACCAGCTGCGCGGGCGCGTGGGCCGCGGCAGCGCGAAGTCCTTTTGCGTGCTGCTGCATGGCGAAACGCTGTCCGAGACCGCGCAGGAGCGGCTCAAGCTGATGCGTCAGACGCAGGATGGCTTCCTTCTGGCCGAGGAGGATCTGCGTCTTCGCGGTGGCGGCGAACTGCTGGGCACGCGGCAATCGGGCGACAGTGCGTTCAGCGTGGCGACGCTGGAACAGATCACCGCCTTGCTGCCCAAGGCGCATGACGACGCGCGGCTGTTGATCGAGCGAGACGGTGGTCTTGAAGGCAAGCGCGGCGAAGCGGCGCGCGTGCTGCTCTATCTGTTCGAGCGCGATTTCGGAGTGAAGACGCTGCGCGGCGGCTAGCGGCTGCGCGCCTCTATCGCGGCAGGCTCAGGATGATTGATCGAGCAGCACCGCAAGCAGCGCGCGGGCACCGGCATCCACCTCGTTCCAGGTCGCGCTGAAACCGTCGGCTTCGCCATACCACGGATCGCCCACCTCACGGCCCTCCTGGCCGGGCACGATATCCAGCAGCATCGCGACCGTGGCCTTGCCGTCGCCCGGATCGACACGCGCGATATTGGCTATGTTCGACCGATCCATGCCGAGGATATGGTCGAACGCGTGGAAGTCCTGCGCGTGCAGCTGTCGTCCGCGATAGCCGGTGATGTCGATGCCGCGCCGCTGCGCCTCGGCAATGCTGCGCGGATCGGGCGGCTCGCCGACGTGGTAATCGGCGGTCCCGGCGCTATCGACTTCGACTTCGAGCCCGGCCTCGCGCGCCGCCTGCCGAAAGGCGGCTTCGGCGAGGGGGGAACGGCAGATATTGCCGAGGCAGACGAACAGGATGCGCGGTGTTGCCATGCGGTCCACCTAGTCCGGCGATGCCTCAGTGCGCAACCGTCAGGCGGCGAGCCGGACCTGGTTGCGCCCGCCGGTCTTCGCTTCATAAAGCGCGGCGTCGGCGCAGATCATCAGATTGTCGCTATCCTCGCCCGGGCGGAATTCGGCAATGCCGACGCTGGCGGTGACGGGGATGATCGCATCGCCATGGACGATGGGTGCCCCGGCAATTGCCTCGCGCAGGCGTTCGCAGGCGATCCTTGCGGTTTCGAGATCGGCGCGGGGGAGCAGAACGGCGAATTCCTCGCCGCCGATCCGCCCCACCAGATCACGCTGGCGCAGCGCCTTGGCAGCGCGCGCACCGACTTCCTTGATCACCGCATCGCCTGCCGGGTGACCGAACAAATCGTTGACGCGCTTGAAATGGTCGATGTCGAAAATGGCGAGGCTGAGCTTGCGGTCTCGGTCCAATTCGGCCCGGGCCATCGATCGGGTCAGCGCTTTCATGAAGGCGCGCCGGTTGGGCAGCCCGGTCAGCGGATCGGTCAGCGCGAATTGTTCAAGTTCGCGCCGCACAGCATGTTCGCGTGCCAGCGCCTTGCGGACATAGACGGTCGCCAGGATCGACAGCCACAGCAGCAGCAGGCCGATACCCGCGAGCATATATTGATAGCGCTCGTTGGCGATCGCTCGACTTTGCGCAATCGCAGTGCGCGTGGCGAGTGCGGCGCGCTCGGTCCCCTGAATATCGTCGAGTGTGCGCATGATCGCTTCGATCGCATCGCGATCGCTGCCGCTGCGCATGGTCCGTAGCGCATCGGCCTGGCGTCCGTCGGCGGCGCTGGCGATCATCGATCCGACGACGGTGTCGAGATGGGCGAGATCGGTCTTCAGCGCCCTGATGCGGGGCGCCTGGGTGGTGTCGTCCGCCAGCAGTCCCGACAGCCGGTCATAGGCAGTCGCGGCATCGCGTTTGCCCTCGGTATGGGGGTGCAGGAAGATGCGTTTGCCCGTGAGCAGATACCCGCGCCCACCGCGGATCTGCTGTAACGCCGCAGTGCGCAATTGATCGGTTTCGAGCAGGACTTCGAGCGTGTAATCCTGCCGGGCCTCGGCCGCGGCGCGTTCAATCGAGGATTGCCATGCGCTCCAGCTGGTGCCGGCAAGCAGCAGCGCGAGGATGATGACGCAGGCGATCAGGAAATAGCCACGCCAGTCCGAGCCACGCGACCGCGTGGCGATTTGTTTCACCACCCACATTACGCCCGGTCCATATTCATATGAGGCTTATGCATAAGCCCGGTTAATCACCCGATAACGATAATATGGGCGTTTCCCGCATATCGCTGGATTGGCTCGCGGTGGGCCTAGCGGTTCTGCCGTCCTTCGATCAGCGCTTCGACCACGCTCGGATCGGCGAGTGTCGATGTATCGCCCAGCGAACCGAACTCGTTTTCGGCGATCTTGCGCAGGATGCGACGCATGATCTTGCCGCTGCGGGTCTTCGGCAGCGCGGGGGTGAAATGCAGGTGATCGGGTGTGGCGATCGGGCCGATCTCCTTGCGCACATGCGCACGCAACAGGCCGGTCAGATCGTCACCCGCAACCTCGCCTGCATTGAGCGTGACGTAGCAATAGATGCCCTGGCCCTTGATGTCGTGCGGGAAGCCGACCACGGCGGCCTCGGACACCTGCGGGTGCAGCACCAGCGCGCTTTCGACCTCGGCCGTCCCCATGCGGTGGCCCGACACATTGATCACATCGTCCACGCGGCCGGTGATCCAGTAATAGCCGTCGCGGTCACGGCGGCAGCCATCGCCGGTGAAATACTTGCCCGAATAGGTGCTGAAATAGGTCTGCACGAAGCGCGCATGGTCGCCATAGACCGTCCGCGCCTGCCCGGGCCAGCTGCGGGTGATGCACAGATTGCCAGAGGCCGCGCCGTCGAGCACGTCGCCTTCATTGTCGACCAGCTGCGGACAGATGCCGAAGAACGGCCGGCCCGCGCTGCCCGGCTTCATGTCATGCGCGCCGGGCAGGGTGGTGATCATCACGCCTCCGGTTTCGGTCTGCCACCAGGTATCGATGACCGGTAGAGCGCCCTTGCCGACGGTGTCGTGGTACCAGCGCCAGGCCTCGGGATTGATCGGTTCGCCGACGCTGCCGAGCAGCCGCAAATCGGACAGATCGTGCTTCAGCACATGGCTCTCGCCCTCGCGCATCAACGCGCGGATCGCGGTGGGGGCGGTGTAGAAGATATTGACGCCGTGCTTTTCGCAGACCGCCCAGAACCGGTCGTGATCGGGGTAATTGGGTACGCCTTCGAACATCAGCGCAGTGGCGCCGTTCAACAGCGGGCCATAGACGATGTAGCTGTGCCCCGTGACCCAGCCGATATCGGCCGTGCACCAGAAAACCTCGCCTTCGCGGTAGTCGAAGACATAGCGGAAGGTCGTCTCGGTCCACACCGCATAGCCGCCGGTGGTGTGCAATACGCCCTTCGGGCTGCCGGTCGAACCCGAGGTGTAGAGGATGAACAGCGGATCTTCGGCATTCATCGGCTCGCACGGGCATTCGGTCGCCACATCGGCCGACAGCTCGTGATACCAATGGTCGCGGCCGGAAGTCATCGACACCTCGCCGCCAGTGTGGCGCAGCACCAGCACCGCCTTGGCGGGAACCTTGTCCAGCGCGGCATCGACATTGGCCTTGAGCGGGACGCGCTTGCCGCCGCGCAGCCCTTCGTCGGCAGTGACGATCCAGTCGCTCTGGCAATCCTCGACCCGGCCAGCGATCGCCTCGGGGCTGAAGCCGCCGAAAATGACCGAATGGATCGCACCGATCCGCGCGCAGGCAAGCATGGCGAAAGCGCCTTCGGGAACCATCGGCATATAGATCGTGACGCGGTCGCCCTTGGTAACGCCCATTGCCTTGAGCGTATTGGCCATGCGGATGACTTCGGCCTGCAGCTCGGCATAGGTGATCCGGCGTACCTCGCCCGCGGGATCGTCGGGCTCGAAGATCAGCGCCACCCGCTCGCCGTGGCCAGCGGCGACATGCCGGTCGACAGCGTTGTGGCAGATGTTGAGCGCGCCATCCTCGAACCATTTGATCGACACCGGATCATAGGACCAGTTGGCCACCGTCTGCGGCGCGGTGATCCAGTCGAGCCGCTCGGCCTGCCCGGCCCAGAAAGCATCGCTGTCCTCGATGCTTCGGGCATAGAGCGCCTGGTAATCCTCAAGCGCGCAATTGGTCTCTTCGGTCGCTGCAGCGGGCCGTTTTACCCATTGCGAACGCGCATCTGCCTCGGTCATGCCGACTGTCTCCTCTTCCAAGACCATCTCTAGGCAATCGGCGCGCCGCTGCAACGATTAGCTTGTTCTCGCCTTCGCGCGGATCACCGGTTAGGGCACGCGGCCATGCCTATGCTGAAATATCTGATGGCCGGTACGGCTCTTGCGCTGACCCTTGTCGAACCCGCGATCGCGCAGGACGCGGAAGGGGACGAGGTGATCGTCGTCACCGGTGCGGGTCTCGATACGCCCCCCGCCGCACCTGCCTATGATACGCAGGTGATCGACCGCGACCAGCTGGTCTCGGTTCCCTCGGGCCGGATCGAGGATGCGCTGTCCACGGTCGCCGGGTTCCAGCAGTTCCGCCGGTCGGACAGCCGTTCGGCCAATGCTTCCGCGCAAGGGGCGACGCTGCGTGCGCTGGGGGGCAATGCCACCAGCCGGGCGCTGGTGCTGCTCGACGGCGTGCCGATGAGCGATCCGTTCTTCGGCTATATCCCGTTCAGCGCGATCGCGCCCGAGCGGCTTGCGCAGATACGCGTCACCCGCGGAGGTGGATCGGGTCCTTTCGGCGCAGGCGCGCTGGCGGGCACGATCGAGCTGGAAAGCGCCGGGATCGATGCGCTGAATGGCTTTGCCGGACAGGCGCTCGTCAACGACCGGGGCGAAACCGAACTGTCGGGCAGCGCGGGCGCCAAGCTGGGCAGCGGATTTTTGGTCGCATCGGGGCGCTGGGATCGCGGGAAGGGCTTCTTCACCACGCCCGAAGCCGACCGCGTCCCACTCAGCGCGCGCGCAGCCTTCGATGGCTGGTCCGCGCAAATACGCGGCGTCGCCCCGATCGCGCAGGATATCGAGCTGCAGGTTCGCGGGCTGGCCTATCGCGATGAACGCACGCTGCGGTTCGAAGGCGCCGACAGCAGCATCGAGGGGCAGGACGCAAGCCTCCGCCTCGTCGGGCGCGGCGCGTGGAAATTCGACGCGATCGGCTATGTGCAGGCGCGCAACTTTACCAACATCGTGGTCAGCTCGAGTCGTTTCGTGCCCGTGCTCGACCAGCGCAACACGCCGGCGACCGGGCTGGGTGGGAAGTTCGAACTGCGCCCGCCGGTGGGCGGGGCGCATGTCCTGCGGCTGGGCGCCGACTATCGCCTTGCGGAGGGCGAATTGTTCGAAACCGCGATCAGCGCTTTTTCGGGCGCGGTCACCGCTCGCCGCAATGCGGGCGGGACCAACACCGATCTGGGTCTGTTCGTTGAGGATGATTGGACGCTGGGTGCGCTCGTGCTGACCGCGGGCGCGCGGCTCGACCGCTGGACGATCCGCGATGGCTTCTATCGCGAGAACGATGGTGCCGGAACCTTGGTATCGACAACCACCTATGCCGACCGGGCAGGGTGGGACGCCTCTTTCCGCGGCGGTCTGCTCTACCGAGCGAGCGATAGCGTGGCGCTGCGTGCTGCGGCCTATTCGGGCCTGCGCCTGCCGACACTGAACGAGCTGTACCGGCCCTTCGTGGTTTTTCCCGTGGTGACGCAGGCGAATGCGGCGCTCGAGAACGAGCGGCTCGAAGGCTTCGAACTGGGCGTGGATGTAACCCCGACGCAGGGTGTGGGCCTGTCGCTGACCGCCTTCGACAACCGCGTGAAGAACGCCGTCGCCAATGTCACGCTCGACACCAATTTGCGCCAGCGCCGCAACATCGATGCGGTGCATGCGCGCGGGATCGAGGCATCCATTGCCGCGACTCTGGGCGAGGTGTCGTTCGATGCCTCGGCGGCGTGGACCGATGCCGAAGCGCAGGGTTCGGGCTTCGCAGCTTCGCTCGATGGCAATCGCCCCTCGCAGACCCCGCGCTTCGTCGGCGGCGCGACGCTGGCTTGGCGCCCGGCCGAGAACTGGCTGCTGGCGACCACGCTGCGCCATGTCGGCGCGCAGTTCGAAGACGATCTCGAAACCGATCTCTTGCCCGCGGCGACCACGCTCGATGCCTTCGCCCAGGTGCCGCTGACCGACACCATCGCCCTGGTCCTGCGCGGCGAGAACCTCACCGACGAGAGCATCGTTACGCGCAACCAAGGCGGCTCGATCGACCTCGGCGTCCCGCGCACGGTCTGGGCCGGTGTAAAAGTGGGGCTTTAAACGCGCCGCGGTCCATCCGGGGCAGGGTAGGTGGCGATCAGCCCGTCATAGGTTCTCTTAGGGAGAGCGTTCCAGACCGCCGCCCAGCGCGACGAACAGTGTCGTGCCATTCTGCAGATAGGCCCGGCGCGTGGTGAGCAATTGCTGGCGCGCGGAGAACAGATTGCGTTCTGCGTCGAGGACTTCGAGGTAGTCGGCCACGCCTTCGCGATAGCGCAGGCGTGCCAGCCGAGCGATGCGTTCCTGTGCAGCGACGCCCTGTTCCTGCGCGGCGACCTGTTCGGCCAGCCAGCGGCGTCCGGCAAGCCCGTCGGATACTTCGCGGAATGCAGTCTGCACGGCCTTTTCATACAGCGCGACCTGTTCGGTTTCGCGCGCCCGGGCGAGGTCGAGATCGGCTTCGCGTGCGCCCCAATCGAAGATCGGCAGCGAGATCGACGGGCCGAACGACCAGCTGAACCCGTCCGAACCGAACAGATTACCCAGATCGCTCGAGGCGAAACCGGCGCTGCCGGTCAGCGAAATGCTCGGGAAGAAGGCGGCCCGCGCGGCACCGATATTGGCGCGCGCGGCGCGCAGCTGTTCTTCGGCGGCCACGATATCGGGCCGGACCAGCATGAGGTCCGACGGCGTCGCCGCATCGAGCACCATCGCATTTTCCTGCGCGACCATCTGCAGCGCGGCAGGCAATGCGTCCGGACGCGCGCCGCCGGCCAGCACCGATAGCTGGTTACGCAGCCGCGCCTGCGCCAGTTTCTCCGCTGCCAGCTGCTGCTCGGCCGTGGTGAGCAGCGTTTCCGCCTGCCGAAACGGCAGCGCCGAAGTCACGCCCGCATCAAGCCGCAATTGCGCGATCCGCAACCCCTCCTGTCGGCTTTCCAGCGTGGCCTGGGCGAGGTCGATCTGGTCATTGGTTTCGAGCAGCTCGAAATAGGTCGAGGCGACATCGGCAATCAGCGAGAGATAGAAGGCGCGCTGGGTGGCTTCTGTCGCCAGATATTGCGCGCGCGCCGCATCGGACAAATTGGCTACCCGGCCCCAAAAGTCGAGCTCGAAAGATGTGACACCGACGCCGACATCGAAGCGCTCGGTGGTCACCGCTCCCGTTGCCGCAGGGTCCACCGTGCCGAGCGGCGTGCGCGTGCGGTTGGCCGAAGCATTGGCGACCGCGGTGGGCAGGCGGCGGCTGTCTTGGATGCGGTACTGCGCGCGCGCTTGTTCGATCCGCGCGGTCGCGGCAATCAGGTCGCGATTGTTGGCTACCGCGGTATCGATCAGCGCGACCAGACGGGGGTCGATAAACCAGTCGCGGTAGGACAGCGTGCTGGCGACGACCGTTCCGTCGGGGCGGTACTCGGGATCGTAAGCCGCGGCACTGGCGAGCGGCGGACGCGCGTGATCGGGCGCCATATTGACGCAGCCGGCCAGCGCCAGCGCCATCATGCTGGCGCAGAACATGCGGGTCATGCCGGTTCTCCTTCGAGGTCGCTGGCGGGCGTGGGTTTGCGTTTTCCGATGCGGGTGCGGATCAGCAGGTAGAGCAGCGGGATCACGAAAATCCCGATCAGCGTTGCCGCGATCATGCCGCCCATGACGCCCGTCCCGACCGCGATACGGCTGGCTGCGCCGGCCCCCGTCGACAGCACCAGCGGCACCATGCCGAGGATGAAGGCGAGCGAGGTCATAATGATCGGCCGCAGGCGCAGGAGGGCCGCCGTTTTAACGGCCTCGAGCGGGCTCTTGCCGTCGTCTTCCTGCTCGATCGCGAACTCCACGATCAGGATGGCGTTCTTGGCCGCCAGCCCGATGATGGTGATCAGCCCGACATTGAAATAGATGTCGGCAGACAGGCCGCGCGCCATGGTGAACACCACGGAGCCGAGCACACCCATCGGGACGATCAGCAGCACCGACAAGGGCACCGACCAGCTTTCGTAAAGCGCGGCCAGCACGAGGAAGACGATCACCACAGACAGGCCCAGCAGCAGGCCCATCTGGCCACCCGCCTGCTTTTCCTCATAGCTGATCCCGGTCCATTCGAAGTCGACGCCGGCGGGCAATTGGCTCGCCAGCTGTTCCATCTCGATCAACGCGGCACCCGAGGATTGACCGGGGGCTGCGGTGCCCGAAATGGTCATCGCGGGATAGCCATTGTAGCGCGCCAGGCTGGGGGGTCCCGCGGTCCATTCGGCAGTGGCGAAGGAACTGAACGGCACCAGCGCGCCATCGGCATTGGGAATGCGCAGCGACAGGACGTCCTCGGGCGTCATCCGGTGCGGCGCATCGGCCTGCACCAGCACCTGCAGCACCCGGCCTTGGCGGTTGAAGTCATTGGCATAGGCCGACCCGAAATTGATCGACAGCGCATTGTTCACATCGTCCATCGACAAGCCCATCGCCCGGGCTTGCACCCGGTCGACTTCGACATGCAGCTGGGGTGCGGGCGGCTGGTCTTCGGGCCGGATATTGGCCAGCGTCTCGCTTTGCGAAGCCATGCCCAGCAATTGGTTGCGCGCGTCGGTCAGCGCATCGCGGCCAAGGCCGGCGCGGTCCTGCAGCTTCATCGTGAAACCGCTGGCCTGGCCGAGCGACTGGATCGGAGGCGGCTGGATGGCGAAGGCCAGCGCATTGTCGAGCCCCATGAACGTCTCCATGGCCTGGCCGACCAGACCCTCGGCGGAACTTTCGGCTCCGCTGCGCTCGCCCCACTCCTTGAGCGGGGTGAACATCATGGCGTTGTTCTGGCCTTGGCCGAAGAAACTGAAACCGCGGACCACGACTACGCGTTCGGTTTCTTCGCGCGATTGCCAGAATGCCTCGACCGGTTCGATCGCTTCATCGAGCCGTTCCTGCGTCGAGCCGGTGGGCGATTGCACCACGGTGATGACATAGCCCTGGTCTTCGGTCGGGAGGAACCCGCCCGGCAGGCGGACGAACAGCAGGCCGGTGATCCCCGCCAGCAGCAGGAAGACCGCGAGCCCACGCATCGGGCGACCGAGGATCGCGGAGTTCGTGCGGCCGTATTTCTCGGTCATCCGCGCGAACCAGCGGTTGAAGCCGCCGAAAAAGCGCCCCGACGCGTGGCGGGCCTGTTCGACCCGGCCGCGCCAGCCGTCGGGCAGCGGGCGTGGCTCGTCCGGCTCGGCTTCTTCGGTCCCGTCATGATCCTGCACGTCTTCCATGCGCAGGAAAGTCGCGCACAATGCCGGGGTCAGCGAAAGCGCCAGCACGGCGGAGAAGAAGATCGAGATCGCGAGTGTGACCGAGAACTGGCGGTAGATCCCACCGGTCGAACCGGGGAAGAAGGCCATCGGCAGGAACACCGCGATGAGGACCAGTGTGATACCGACGATCGCGCCGGTGATCTGGTCCATCGCCTTGCGCGTCGCCTCGAGCGGGCCGAGCCCTTCCTCGCGCATTATCCGCTCGACATTCTCGATGACCACGATCGCATCATCGACAAGGATACCGATTGCCAGCACCATGCCGAACAGCGTCAGCACGTTGATCGAAAAGCCGAACAGCCACAGGCCCAGGCAAGCGCCAGCCAGCGCGATCGGGACGACCAGCGTCGGGATCAGTGTCGCGCGCCAGTTCTGCAGGAACAGGAACATGACCAGGAAGACCAGCGCCATGGCTTCGATCAGCGTCTTGACCACTTCCTCGACCGAGGCCTCGACAAAGGGCGTGGTGTCGTAAGGAATCGACCAGGCGACATCGTTGGGCAAGCCCGCGCCGATTTCCGCCATCCGTTCATTGACGCCCTCGGCAGTGGCCAGCGCATTGGCGCCGGTCGCCAGCTGTACCGCCATGCCGGCCATCGCCTGGCCGTCGAGCGTGGTCGATGTGGCATAGCTTTGTGCACCGATCTCGACCCGCGCAACATCGCCCAGCCGCACGCTGGCGCCGCCCGCATCTGCGCGCAGGATGATCCGCCGGAACTCGTCCTCGGTCTCGAAGCGGTTCTCGGTCGTGATCGTGGCGGTGATCTGCTGGCCTTCCTGCAAGGGCAGGGCTCCCAGCGAACCGCCCGCGGTCTGGGCGTTCTGCTCGCGGATCGCGGCTACAACTGCGCTGGGCGAAAGATTGTAGGAAGCCAGCTTTTCGGGATCGAGCCAGATGCGCATCGCATATTCGGAGCCGAACAGCGTGACATCGCCGACGCCGGTCACACGGCGCAATTCGTCGATCACCTGGGTGGAGGCGATATTGCCGAGATCGGTCGAGTCGAGCGTTCCCGATTCCGAAGTCAGCGCGACGATCATCAGGAAGCCGGCGTTCGCCTGGCGCACATTAATACCCTGGCGGCGGACTTCTTCGGGCAGCCGGGCCTCGACCGTGCTCAGCCGGTTCTGCACCTCGGTCTGCGCGATATCGATGTCGGTGCCCGCTTCGAAGGTCAACGTGATCGAGGCAGTGCCGTTCGAAAGGCTCGACGAGGCCATGTAGAGGAAACCCTCGACGCCATTGAGCTGCTGTTCGATGACCTGCGTGACGTTCTGCTCGAGCGTCTGGGCATCGGCGCCGGGATAGACCACGCTGATCGCCAGCGAAGGCGGGGCGACCTCGGGATATTGTTCGATCGGCAAGGTACGCAGGGCAATGAAGCCCGACAGCAGGATGCCGAGCGAGATCACCCAGGCGAAGATCGGCCGGTCGATGAAGAAACGCGCCATGATCAATCGGCCTTTGCAGCGGGCGTTGAGGCTGCGGCATTGCGGCCGGTGGCGGCATTGGCGATCTGCACGGGCATGCCGGGCTGCAGTTTCTGCAGGTTCGACACGATCACCCGGTCGCCGGGCTCAAGCCCGCTTTCAACGACCCAGCTATCGCCCATCAGCTGGCCCAGCTTGACCGGGCGGACCGCGGCCTTTCCGTCCTTGTCGACGATCATCACCGTGCCGCCCGCGTCGGCCACGGTCACCGCACGCTGCGGAATGGCGATCACGTCGTTGACCTTGCCCGCATAGATCCGCGCGTTGACGAATTCGCCCGACAGCAGGAGTCCGTCGGGATTGGGGAATTCCGCGCGCAGCTGGACCGTGCCGGTGGCCTCATCGACCGAGAAGTCGAGGAATTCGATCAGGCCGGGCAATTCGTATTCGGTACCATCGGGGAACAGCAGCCGGACCTCGACCGCATCGCCCGGGTCGAGATCGAGCTGACCGCTGGCAATCGCGCGGCGGATCTGGAGCACTTCGGTGGCCGATTGCGAGAAGGACACGTAGATCGGCGAGATCTGCTCGATCCGTGTCATCAGCGTTCCCTCCGCCTGCGACACCAGCGCGCCCTCGGTCACCGCAGCACGTCCGGCGCGGCCCGCAATCGGTGCGCGAACCGTGGTATAGCCAAGCTGGAGCGAGGACGCGCGCAGCTGCGCCTGGATCTGCGCGACATTGGCATTGGCTTCGCGCGCGGCGGCCTGCGCGGCGTCGAATTCCTGACCGCTGATGGCATTCTCGGCAACCAGCGGGCGATAGCGTGCGACTACCGCATTCGCATTTGCGGCAGTGGCCTTGGCGCGGTCCAAGCTGGCTTGCGTCTGCGCAAAGCTGGCGCGCAGTTCCGCCGGATCGATGCGGAACAGTGCCTGCCCCTGACCGACGTCGGTGCCTTCCTCATAGACCCGCTGCTGGACGATCCCGGTGACCCGTGCGCGGACTTCCGCGACCCGGACCGGCTCGACGCGCCCCGGCAGCTCGAGGATGTTGTCGAGATCGGTTTCGCCGACCGTGATCGTCCGGACCGGGATGGCCTGACCCTCCGGCGCTGTATCGGGCGACGAGCAGGCGGCGGCTAAGAGGCCGAGCAGAAGCAGGAGCAGAGTGCGAAGATGCGTCATGGGGATTCCTTGCGAAGGGCGACTCACCCTGCGACCGGTGGTGCGATTAGCGCCGCGTTTTGACAATTTCGATACACTTGTAAATTGACATTTTTGCATCAGATGTCCAGTTAACCTGCATGGAAGAGAGAGCATGCAGGATCGCCGCGGCGGGCTATGGGGTCATCAGTCAATACGGCATCAGACGCGCCACGATGAACGATGTCGCTACGGCAGCGGGGGTTTCGCGGCAGACCATATACAATGTTTTTCCGAACCGCGAGGCGCTGCTAATCGGCGTCGTGCGCTATCATTTCGAATCGAAGTGGAGCGCGATCCGCGAGTCATGCGCTACTACCCACGACCGCCGCGAACGGTTCCAGGCGCTGCTCGACAATCTGGTGATCGAGCCGTGGGAATCGATCCAGACAATGCCGCATGCGGACGAGCTCGAGCTCGAACTGGCCACCACGATCAAGCAGGAACTCGCCGAAGTCCATGTCGAGGCGCAGCGCAATCTGTGCGAATTCCTGCTCGAATACCAGGACGCGCTCGAACGCCGCCACATCACCGCCAAGGGCCTGGGCGAAATGCTCCACCATTCGATCGTCGGGCTGAAACTGAGCACCACGACGCGCGAACAGATCGAATCCGTCGCCGCCACCATGCTGGCCTGCCTGCTCGCGCTTACCGATCCGGAGGGTGGCTGAAGGGAAGACGCACCCGAAGCAGCGGATCATAGAACCAAATTCCGCGCGCATCCGTGCGGCGTTCCACTACAGGTATGGAAACGGATCCTTGATCCGGACGCTACAATTCAAGTTGGTTGGGGAGAGAGGATTCCCGACCAATTTTCGCACATACCTAAGCGATCGCAGAGGTCGGCCGATGTTTTGCGAACTGAGCCGATTAGGCCGTTTGGTGACCTCAACGGTTTGCTCGATTACCATCCACGGTCACGCGGCCAATGTGGTTGGTACCACTTTGATGGATCAGCAGCGCCTTACCATCGAGCGTAGTCCGCATGTGCCGCAGGATCCCGGCATGGATGGGGCCCGAAGGAATGGGCCAGCTCTGGAAAGTCTCGCTCGCGGGCTCGAAACGAACGAGCATGTCAGGGCGTACGCCGCTCTCGTTGTACCAGACAGCACCGTCGAAGATCGCGATGGCATAGGGATGGGAACCGGGTCCGCTCGGCGACGGCCATTCGGAGATCGTACCGGTTTCCGGATCGTACCGCCCCAATCGTCCCAGCCCCGAATTTACCCACCAGATCACCCCGTCTTCGTCGATATCGAGCCGGCGCACCTTCGTACCCTCGACAGGCAGAGTGATCTCGGTAACTTCCATCGTTTCCGGATCGACACGCAGCAGGCAGTTCGCCCCGTTGCAGGCGACCCAGATCGTGCCATCCGCAGCGACTTTCACGCCATATGGCCGCGATCCCTCACGCGGACTTGCGGCCAGTCGTACATCACCGCTGGCAGTGTCGAGGCGTCCGATCATATTGCTGCCCTGAAGACTGAACCACAGCATGCCATCTGCATCGAACTCTGCCGTATGGGGGTCGCGTGCAGCCTCGTCGGGCATGGGAAACTCGGTGATCTGCTCGGTTGCCGGGTCGAACCGGCCGATCGTTGCATTGCGATTGCCGGTATACCAGACGGAACCGTCGGGACCGATGTTGACCGAATGCGGCTTGGCGCCTTTCGGCAGTCGGAATTCGTCCATCTTACCCGTGCTCGGATCGAGACGGCCAAGGATATCGCGCCATTGGCCGACCCACCAGATGCTCCCGTCCGGTGCCTCGACCGGATCGCGCGAGCGCTGGCCTAGCGTAGGAACCTGCCATTCCTCGAACTTGATCGCTAGCGGTCCTGCGACGGGTGTTGCCGCGCGCTTGTCTCCGGGCGGGAAATTTGCCGCGAGATAATCGAGAACGACATCTTCGGTTTCGGGGTTATTGGACAGATCGACCATCGTCGAGGCGAGGAAACGCCAATCCTCGCGTGTATAGCCCGAGCTTCTTTCGATCAGGCTCGTCCTGTGACACGAGCTGCAAACGCCTTCGACCAACTGCTTCCCGTCGCCTTCGGGCAAGGCGAATGCGGTCCCCGGCATGACAAGCCCGAGAAGGAGAACGAGGAAGGCTGTTGGCTTGAAAGGCATGTCGAAACTCCCGCTGGAAGCGCTATTATCGACTAAACGGATCGCGATATAGCTCGGAGCGAGGATGCCGAAGCGCGCGTGCGAGTGCAAGCGGGCCGTTCACGGATCGAAGCGGGGGAGGTGGTCCCGCCTTCTTGAACAGGCTGAGCCGACGTTCGACATTTATGCAATTCGGTTCGACGGTAAGCTTTACGCAAGCAGGTGCTGGGCAGTCTTCTGTTTGGGGCGTAAAAACAGGCGTCTTGATATTGCCATTGGCGCGACGGTGATGGATCCATCATCGATGCTTATGCCAACCATCGCATCGCGGGCGATCCACTACCTGCGATAGAAGCGGCCACCCTAGATCGATTCGAAATCCGTAGTCGCAAGCCAAACGCTTTGCCCTTGTCATGCCGCCGATGCTGGGCTCTCATGAGAAGATGCCAACGCTAAGTCCTGAAATTGCCCTTCTGGTCCTAGGCGGCCTTCTTTTGGCCACGGTATTTGCGGGGACGCTCTCGAGCCGGTTCGGCCTGCCGGCGCTGATCGGTTTCCTCTGCCTCGGCATGCTCGTGGGCGTGGATGGTCCGGGAGGGATTGCCTTCGACGATTATCTTCTGACGCAGGGCGTCGGCATTGCCTGCCTGATATTCATTCTGTTTTCAGGAGGTCTCGATACCGATTGGCGCGACTTTCGCCGTGTCGCTTCGCCGGCATTGCTGCTCGCAACGCTCGGTGTCCTGATCAGCGCCGGGACTATTGCTCTCTCATCGGTCCTTATCCTCGGGTTCACCCCTTTTCAGGGCTTCCTGCTTGGGGCGATCGTGGCCTCGACAGATGCCGCAGCCGTGTTCGCCATCCTGCGGTCCACCGGGCTCGCCCTTCATGGCGACGTAAGAGCCCTGATCGAGGTCGAGTCCGGCTCCAACGATCCGATGGCCATCTTCCTGGTCGGAGCGGCGCTATTGTTCATGACCGTTCCCGGTGCGTCTCCATTTTCGATCGTGCCAGACTTCGCCGCGCAGATGCCGATAGGCGCCGGTATCGGGCTAGGGATAGGATATTTGTTGCCCGAAGTGCTCAAGCGCAGCCAGTATCGGCATGGCGGTTTGGCTTTCGTCATCTCGATTGCGGGGGCACTCATTTCCTATGGCCTTGCCGAAGTGCTCGGCGGGAACGGCTTTCTGGCGGCCTATATTGCGGGTCTGACCGCCGGCAATCGTGTCTATAGGGCACGCCATATTGTCTCGACATTCCAGGATGGAATGGCGTGGCTTTCTCAGGTCGTGATGTTCCTGACACTCGGACTACTCATCACTCCGTCGAACCTCATCGATGTGATCATACCGGGCCTGGCGATTACCTTCATTCTGATGGTCGTCGCTCGCCCGATCAGCGTGTTTATCTGCCTTCTTCCGTTCCGCAGGTTCGACTGGCGCGAGAAACTGTTCGTTTCGTGGGCGGGGTTGCGCGGGGCCGTGCCGATCGTGCTGGCAACGTTTCCGATGGTGGCCGGCATCCCCAGCGCTTTTGCAATCTTCAACATCGTCTTCTTCGTCGTGTTGCTATCGAGCGTAATTCAAGGACCGACAATGAACTGGATGGCGAAGCGGCTGCGCCTTACAACAGAAAAAGCACAGCCCGATGAGGCGCATGCCGCCCTTGCGGAAGACGGCGTGGAGCGAGACCCGCATTGATGTGGTCGGAGCTGAACGCGGGACCGTCCCCGCATCATTCTCCATCCGCTGTGAGTCCGGATATACACCGATACTGGACGCTATTCCTATACGCGCTCGATACTTGACGAACGGAAGCTTTCGGTTCTCAGCGCAACCATCTCGAATGACCGGGATTAGGGGGTGTTACCTCCGCGAATTCCAACCCAACGACCTGTTTGTGCGCTGGAGCGTGCTTCCGGCTACGCGGGACTGAAGAACTGGTATGACAGAAAAATAGATGCGGTATGATCTAGGGATTGACTACTTTGGTTTGGGCGGTATCGGTAAGGCATAACAAAAAGTAGTATACCGGGAGGGAATCATGCGTTTCAAACACGGCGTGTCACATCGTGCGTCCTTGTCATCATCAAGGGTGTCATTGCTCTTGGCAGTATCGGGAATTAGCCTGTCCTGTGCTGCCCCCGTTCAAGCCCAGGATGCGGCCGAGGGGGACGAGGACCAAGCCCAGAACGACTCGGTCATCGTCGTCACCGGGTTTCGCGAAACGGTTCAGCAATCGATCGAGGAAAAGAAGAGCAACGATCTCATCTTCGACGCCTTGGCGGCCGATGAAATCGGTGACCTTCCAGCCCTCTCGATCGGCGAGGCGCTCGAGACACTGACCGGAGCAGGTTCCCACCGCGAACAGGGCGGGGCGACCGAAATATCCATTCGCGGCCTCGGCCCTTTCTTAAGCTCGACCACCGTGAACGGACGAGCTGCATCCAATGGCAGCGGCGACCGTTCGGTTAATTTCAGCCAGTTCCCTTCTGAGCTATTTAACAAGGTCGGCATCTACAAGACGCAGTCCGCCAGCCTGATCGAAGGCGGCGTCGCCGGCCAGATCGCGCTCGAGACCGTGCGCCCGATTGACTACGGCAAAAGCCGCTTGCAGGGTCAGTTCAAGCTCAACATCAACCCGGACAATCTCGACATCGATGCCGACCAGCGTTTCCAGGACGTCGGGTACCGGGGGTCGCTTTCCTATATCGACCAGTTCCAGTTGGGCGGGGGCGAGATCGGCATCTCGCTTGGCTATTCGCGCAATTCCTCGACCAATCCGGAGCAGGAAGCTGCGGTCAGCAACACGCTCAACTATTGCGGCTACGATCCCAGCAGCACGAGTAGTGGCGTGTTCGACGAAGACAATTGCAACACCACCCGTCCCGACGAAGCGGGGACGGAAGACTTCGTGATTGCACGGAATAGCTATTCCTATCGACAGAACATAACCGAAGACATGCGGGATGCGTTTTTCGGGGCAGTCCAGATCCAGCCGGGCCCCGGCGTGGATATCAACATGGATTTCCAGTATTCGAAGCGCAAGTTCCGCGAACGGCGCAACGATCTGAACTTCTCCGAAGGCCGCAGGGTCGACGGTGAGGGCGACATCGGTGCGCTCGATTACGACCTGATTACCGGGCCCTATGGTGAGTTGTACCAGTTTACCGGCGAAACCAGTGTCGAGACTAACAGCGAGTACCTCGAGCGCGACGAGGAATATTATGGCGGTGGCTTGGCTGTCGATCTCGATCTCACCGAACGCCTGACCTTCTCGGCCGACGTGTCTTATTCGCAGACCCAGCGGATCGAGGAAGCGACTCAGGTGCGCATGCGCATCCGCGACCAGCTCGATATCTTCGGCAATGGAGATCAGTATCCGCTCGCTGTGGAGAGCAACGGCGAGAATAACAACGACCGGATCGAGACCGCCTATCTGGTCGGCCAGAACGGCTCGTTGATCCCCAACTTCGTGGTTCAGGCGTTCGACCCGAATAATTACGACCTGTTCCGCAACGATGCCCGTGTGCGGTACGATCTGGAACAGGATCGCTACAACAGCATCTTCGCTTGGCGGGGGGACCTGAATTATGAGATGGATGGCTTCGTCAACTCGATCCAGGGCGGGGTGCGTTTCCAGGAACTCAAGTATCGCGATGTTCCGGGCGCAGCGTCCGGCAGCAGCCGCTTCGAGAACACTTACAGCAACGAGGCCTTGGCTATTGCGAACCAGGCCTGTCGTACCGCCTTCCCCGAAAAAGGCTTCCTGAACTCGGTTTCGGGCGGCAACCCCCTCGTCACGATCGTCGACACCTCCGGCAACGTGATAGGGACGACCAATACCTTCGCGACATTCGATGCGTTGTGCCTCGCCCAGACACTGGAGGCGAACGATCCCACGGGTGTCATCACCTTCGACGAGGATGGCATACCGAGCTATCCCGACGGGAACTTCGATTCAATCCAGAACAGCGATGTCTACGAGAAAACGAAGGCGGCGTATCTTCAGGTAAATTTCGATGGCGAGCTCGGCCAGCTCCCGGTTCGCGGGAATGCCGGCGTGCGCGTGGTAAAGACCGATGTCCGCTCAACCGGGTTCCGCGGCACGCTCACCGCAGTCTACGACGACACGACCAACGAACTGGTCGATGTGGTAGAGGACCAAGATTCGCTCGTCTCGCTAGCCGCAGAGAATTCCTACACGGAATGGCTCCCGAGCCTCAATCTGACCTTCGAACTCCAGCCCGACCTGCTGGGCAGGTTTGCGGTATATCGCGCGCTCTCGCGCCCGGACCCGTCAAATCTCGGCTACGGCCGGACCTTCACCGCCCTTGTTGAAGAGGGGGATCCGGTTTTCTCGATCGCGGATGCGATCGGATCGGCAAACGCAACGGGCAACCCGTTCACCGATCCGCTGCTGTCATGGAACGTCGATGCCGCGGTGGAATGGTATCCGGATGCGGATTCGATCCTCGCGATCGGCGCCTATTACAAGAGCTTCAACGGCGGGTTCGAAACCATCGGTCGGTTCGAAACCTTCACCGTCGACGGCGAGAATCTCGAAACGCTGGTTACCACCGCCAACACCAGCGAAGACACCAGCACCATTTGGGGTATCGAGGCGACCGCGGCGCACCGCTTCTCGTGGCTGCCAAAGCCGCTGGACGGCCTCGGCTTCAAGGTCAGCTACAACTTCGCCGATTCCGACTTCGAATTCCAGGACGACACGCTCGGCGCGATCACCACGATCAACAGCGACCTGTCGCGGACGACAAGTGACGCGCTGATACCTCCGGCCAATATCTTCGGCCTCTCCAAGCACGTGCTTTCAGCGCAGGCGTTCTACGAGATCGGAAAGCTCGAACTGCAAGGCGTGTACAAGTACCGCAGCGAGTACTTCCAGCAGTTCGTCAGCACCCCGGGACGAGTCCGGTTTGTGGACGACACCGGGGTCTTCGAAGCACGGATATCCTATTCCCTCACCGACAACATCCGGATCAGTGCCGAAGGCTTGAACCTATTCAACGAACCGCGCGTGGATCACCGCGGGACGCGGACGAACCTCGGCCAGGTCCTGTCCTATGGCCCCCGCTATTATGTAGGTGTCCGGGCCAAATTCTAAAGCTGGAAGGCAACCGGGTGCTCTCCTGTACGCTCGACTTGGGAGGGGAGCATCCGGACAGCCGCATCGGTCCTGTCGGATAACCGGATCGCCTGATCAGTATGTGTTCGTCGACCGGGAAGATTTGCCGCGGCGGACACGCAGGTAGGTCTCCCGCTGACCGGCAATCCCGCAACCATGCGTATCGGGTAGCTCCGGTGCGAAATCATCAGAGTATCTGGGGCTCGGGATCGCGGCACGAGCAGGGCCGGCGAGCGTACGCGGTACAAGGATGCTGCTATCGACGCGTCAGGGACCGCGATCCGGTCGGGTTTCGACATGCGATATGGATGCAGTTGCAGCACATTCTCGAACGGCCGCTCGACATGATCTCGAACACTGGCGCTCGAGGAATTCTAGCAGCGCAGCACGCAAACGCGCGAGCGGTTCTTCGTCCTGACGGATCAGGGGCGGTGCTGGAATAGGGCGACTGGACATCCTGTGATGAATCCTACGTCGCGTCCCGGCATGCCCCGCTGTCCATCCTCGCAATCCCACCTTAAGGGTACGAAAATGCTACACAAACTGATCCAGGGCGCCGTGATCTGCTGGTTGTTGGCCACGTCCGCTAGCGCAAGAGACTACTTTGTCGAGAGCCAAGCTGAATACGCCCGCGCGATCGAAGTGATCGAAGCCGGGGATACGGTCACGCTTGCAAATGGCGAATGGCACGACTTCGAAATGGTTATCACGGGATCGGGCCGGAAAGATGCCCCGATTACAATCGCTGGCCAAACCAAGGGCGGGGTCGCCTTGACGGGCAGGTCGAGCTTGCGGATCGGCGGCCGACATATTGTGGTGCGGGATCTTGTGTTCAGGGATGGCTACAGCCCGCGAAGCGAGGTGATATCGTTCCGCCGCAGCAAGAGTGACCTCGCCGCTCACAGTCGTATAACCGAGGTCGTCATCGACGGGTTCAGCAAGCCCGATCCTCGTGACGACGATTATTGGGTCGGTCTCTACGGGACGAACAATCGCTTCGATCACAATCACCTCGTTGGGAAGACCAACAAGGGTGTGACGCTGGCGGTGCGGCTTGACAGCGAGCAAAGCCGAGAGAACCATCACAGGATCGATCACAACTATTTCGGGCCGCGACCGGTGCTGGGCACGAATGGTGGCGAGACCATTCGCATCGGGACAAGCACCTATTCAAGGTATTCGTCAAACACCTTGGTCGAGAACAATGTGTTCGATCGTACCGATGGCGAAATCGAAATCATCTCCTCCAAGTCAGGCGGCAATATCTATCGCGGGAACCTGTTTTTGCGCGCACGCGGCGCGCTCACGCTACGACATGGCGACAACAATGTGGTCGAGAGGAACATCTTTCTTGGACGTGGGAAAGACGGCACAGGCGGCATTCGCGTCATCAATCGCAACCAAATCGTACGTGACAACTATATGGAAGGGTTGCGGGGCACGGGCTTCTGGGGTGCGCTAACGGTGATGAACGGCGTTCCGAACTCGCCGATCAATCGATATGTTCAAGTCGAGAATGCGCGCATCGAGAACAATACCATCGTCGATAGCGCGCGGATAACGTTTGGAGCCGGTTCGGATGAGGAACGGTCCGCGCCTCCGATAAGAAGTTGTTTTGCTCGAAATCTCCTAAGCGCTGGCGGAACCGATACTTTTATCGAGGTCGATGCCGACATTTCGGGGATACAGTTTGCCGACAATCGAGTGTTGCATGGCGAAGTGCATAGTTCCCTGGGAGAACTAACTACCACACCAACGCGATTGGAGCGTGCGGCGAACGGCTTGCTGTATCCGGTCGATCCACGGATGGCTGGCGTCGGCGTTTCGCGCGATCTGACCCCGGTCTCGCTCGAGATGGTAGGGGTGGCTTGGTATCCCAAACCCGCGAATTAGGCGGGGTTCTAAAGAGCTTCTTTCTCCGGCCAGCCTCTAACACGAAACTGCTTTTTGCAGAGCAGTCATGGGCGCAGGGCGCAGTGACAGGTCGGGTGCGGATTGAGCTACGATCGAGCCGTTGCAGTCGCTTGGGGTTGACTGGTAGACTAGGTCCACGGACATCCCGCAGAGCACTGTTGCGCCAGAGCCGCTGCCGCGGGCCTATTTTGCGCATCAGCTGCTCCCTTTCCCAGGCAGGTCGGGGTTCGCCAGGGTCTTCTCGCGGGATGGCCGTAGTCGCCGCGGCGAAGTTGAGACCGATGGCAGCCGGAATTCTACGCTTCCGTGCAGAGCGCTCGAGGTGTTTTTCAACCGTGCGCATTGTGCTCAGACCGCGGTTCGCTGTGTTCAGGCAGCGCCCCAGTTCGGGCGTCCAATCCGGCTGTACTTTCCGAACATCTTCGAATGACCGTGACCGGTCGGGCTTCCACATCTTCTTCGCTGCAGCGTTATCAAGGTTTCTTCGATGATTTCGCTGAACCTGCGGTTGTCATAGATCGCGAATGGGCATGGCTAGTCGGTGCAGCTGAGGGGATGGTCGGTTCTACGACCGACGCACGAGCACCCTCGGTCTTGCCGAAAAGGGCCCTAACTTCGCGAGACAGGTGGCCCAGATCGGGCATCATCGCACATGCTAAGAGGCGAAAAGGCGAAAATCTGCGGCGTAACGCGCTAAAATGGTCGGGGAGAGAGGATTCGAACCTCCGGCCCCTGCCTCCCGAAGACAGTGCTCTACCAGGCTGAGCTACTCCCCGACCGGATCGGCCCGCGGCTTTGTGAAGCCTTGGGTGCGAAGCAAGGCGCGCCCTATAGGTGGGGATTGCGGCACACGCAAGCAGGCAATTCGGGCAAATCGTGCCTAGGAAGAATCTCCGCAGCAAAACGAGCATCCCGTGTCCGAATCGCACCCTGAACAGCCCTATCTCGAACTCATGCGCCGCATCTGGATGGAGGGTGACGAGCGGATGGACCGGACCGGCGTGGGCACGCGGTCGGTCTTCGGCGCGATGCTGCGGTTCGACCTTGCCGGCGGCGCGATGCCGCTGGTGACCACCAAGCGGGTTTACTGGAAGACGGCGACGCGCGAATTGCTGTGGTTCCTTACGGGCGAAACCAATATCCGCCCCCTCGTGCTGCAGGGTGTGAAGATCTGGAACGAATGGCCGCATGCGCGCTATGTCGCGGAGACGAGCGAGCAGCTCCCGCTGGAGGATTTCGTCCAGCGGATTGCCGATGACGAGGCGTTCGCTGCCCGCTGGGGCGACCTCGGTCCGGTTTACGGCAAGCAATGGGTCGATTGGCCGACCTTTGAAGCGCAGGGCGACGGCAGCTACCGGCCGGGGTTGGGGATCAACCAGGTCGCGCAAGTGGTCGAATCGTTGCGCACCAATCCGGGGAGCCGGCGGCATATCATCGAGGGCTGGAACGTCGCAGAACTCGACGCAATGGCACTGCCTCCCTGCCACAAGACCTATCAGTTCCATGTCGCGGGGGATCGCCTCAGCTGCCTGCTTTACCAGCGCAGCTGCGATGTCGCGCTGGGCCTGCCCTTCAACCTGTGGTCGGCGGCATTGCTGACGCGAATGATCGCGCAGCAGGTCGACCTCGAGCCGGGCGAACTGGTCTGGACGGGCGGCGACACGCACCTGTATCTCAACCACGAAGCGCTGATAGACGAACAGCTTTCGCGGGAACCGCAGGGCCGCCCACGCCTTGAGATAGTGCGGCGTCCATCCTCCATCTTCGATTACGCGATCGAGGATTTCTTGGTTCACGATTACACGCCGCACGCGCCGATCAAGGCGCCCGTAGCGGTGTGATTCGGCCCCTGACTTGACCGTTTCCCATCCGTGAAATAAAATAACGCTTAAGCGTAAGATTGCGTCTGGGAGACGATTCTATGGCCGACAGGCCCAAGGGTAGTGCAGAAGGCGAGAACCGTCCGGCTCTCTCGCTGCACGTGCCCGAACCCAAGTTCCGGCCGGGAGACACGGTCGATTTTTCCCATATCGAGGTGCCCGAGGCAGGCAGCATGGCGCGGCCCGACGAAGCCTGTGACCCTGCGGAGATGCGCGATCTGGCCTATGGGCTGGTCCGCGTGCTGGGCGATGACGACAAGGCGCACGGACCGTGGGATCCCAAGCTCGACGCGGACACGCTGCGCGCGATGCTCAGCCATATGGCCATGACGCGCGCGTTCGACGAGCGCATGTTCCGCGGCCAGCGGCAGGGCAAGACCAGTTTCTACATGAAGTGCACCGGCGAAGAGGCGACCAGCGTGTCGGCCTCGATGGCGCTGGCGGGGGACGACATGGTCTTCCCCAGCTATCGCCAGCAGGGCATCCTGATCCAGCGCGGCTATCCGCTGATCGAGATGATCAACCAGATCTATTCGAACAAGGGCGACAAGCTGAAGGGCCGCCAGCTGCCGATCATGTATTCGAGCCGCGAACACAGCTTCTTCACCATCAGCGGCAACCTCGCCACGCAGACGCCGCAGGCAGTGGGTTGGGCGATGGCCAGCGCGATGAAGGGCGACAGCCGCATCGCCGCGACCTGGGTGGGCGAGGGCAGCACCGCGGAAGGCGACTTCCATTCGGCCTGCACCTTCGCGACGGTGTATAATGCACCGGTTATCCTCAATGTTATCAACAACCAGTGGGCGATCTCCAGCTTCAGCGGTTTCGCCGGGGCCGAACGCACCACCTTCGCCGCGCGCGCGCTGGGCTATGGCCTTGCGGGTCTGCGCGTCGATGGCAACGACGCGCTGGCCTGCTATGCTGCCGAGCGCTGGGCCGCCAATCGCGCCCGCGCCAACGCCGGGCCGACGCTGATCGAGTTCTTCACCTACCGCGCCGAAGGCCATTCCACCTCGGACGATCCCAGCGGGTATCGCAGCGCGCAGGAGCGCAGCGAATGGCCGCTTGGCGATCCCGTCATGCGGCTCAAGAACCACCTCATCGCGCTTGGCGAATGGGATGAGGAGCGGCAGGAGAAGATGGACCTGGAAGCGGCCGAGCACGTCAAGAAGGTGACCAAGGAGGCCGAAGCCAACGGCATTCTCGGCCACGGCCTGCACCATCCGTTCCGCACCATGTTCGAAGATGTGTTCGAAGAGTTGCCCTGGCACCTGCGTGAGCAGGCCGACCAGGCGGTGCATGAACGCCAGACCAAGTTTCCCGAAGGACTGCCCGAGGCATGAGCGAGACCGAGATCAAGGACGCGCCCGAGCAGGCGCAGGGTACCGAACGCCGCCTCAACATGATCGAGGCGATCAACGATGCGCTCGACGTGTCGATGGGTCGCGATGACGATGTTGTGGTGATGGGCGAAGACGTCGGCTACTTCGGCGGCGTCTTCCGCTGCACTGCCGGGCTGCAGGACAAATACGGCAAGACGCGCGTGTTCGACACGCCGATCAACGAATGCGGCATCATCGCGGTGGCAGTGGGGATGGGCGCCTATGGCCTGCGCCCGGTGCCCGAGATCCAGTTCGCCGATTACATCTATCCCGGCCTCGACCAGCTGATCTCCGAGGCGGCGCGCCTGCGTTACCGCTCGGCGGGCGAATATGTCGCACCGATGACCGTCCGCTCGCCCTTTGGCGGGGGCATCTTCGGCGGGCAGACGCACAGCCAGAGCCCCGAGGCGATCTTTACGCACGTCTCGGGCCTCAAGACGGTCATCCCGGCAACGCCCTATGACGCCAAGGGCCTGCTGATCTCGTGCATCGAGGACAATGACCCGGTCATTTTCTTCGAGCCCAAGCGCATCTACAACGGTCCGTTCTCGGGCTATTACGACAAGCCGGTCCAGCCGTGGAAGAAGTTCGACGCCAGTGTCGTGCCCGAAGGCTACTATAAGATCCCGCTGGGCAAGGCGCGGCACGTCACCGAAGGCGACCGGCTGACGGTCCTCGCCTATGGCACGATGGTCCATGTGGTCGAAGCAGTATGCCGCGAGAAGGGCGTCGATGCCGACATCCTCGACCTGCGTACGCTGGTTCCGCTCGATATCGAGGCGATTGAAGCCTCGATCGAACGCACCGGGCGGTGCCTGATCGTGCATGAAGCGACCCGGACCAGCGGTTTCGGGGCGGAGCTTTCCGCGCTGGTCACGGAGCGTTGCTTCTACCATCTGGAAGCGCCGGTCGAACGCGTGACCGGTTTCGATACACCCTATCCCCACAGCCTCGAATGGGCCTATTTCCCTGGCCCGATCCGTATCGGCGAGGCCATCGACAAGATCCTCAAGGACTGATCCTCATGGCGAAATTTACCTTCAACATGCCCGATATCGGCGAAGGCATTGCCGAGGCCGAGATTGTGCAATGGCACAAGCAGGTCGGCGACCAGATCAGCGAAGACGAAGAATTCGTCGACATGATGACCGACAAGGCCACCGTGCCGATGGAAAGCCCGGTCAACGGCAAGATTCTCGAGATCGCCGGCGGCGAGGGCGACATGGTCTCGATCGGTTCGATGCTGGTCGTCATCGAGGTCGAGGGCGAAGTACCCGAGGATGTTGTCGAGGAAACCGCGGCTGCAACCGACACCGCGCCCGCGCCGAAGGACGACGTTGTCGAGGAGCGTATCGAGGTCGAAAACTCGGATGCGTCCGATGCCGACGATGCGCTGGCCGCAGATCCGCAGCCCGAGCCGCTTCCTGCGCCCACCCCGGCGCCAGAGCCGGTACAGCACGCCAAAGTCCTCGCCACGCCCGCGGTGCGCAAGCGCGCCAAGGACCTCGGCGTCGACCTCGCACAGGTGAAGCCGGCCGAAGATGGCCGCGTTCGCCACGGCGATCTCGACCAGTTCCTGTCCTACAATGCAGGCTATGGCGCTGCTGCCGCACCGCGGGCGGACGAGGAGAAGAAGGTTATCGGGATGCGCCGCCGCATTGCCGAGAACATGGCCGCATCGAAGCGCAATATCCCGCATTTCTCCTATGTCGAAGAATGCGATGTCACCGATCTGGAAGTATTGCGCGCGCAGCTCAACAGCAACCGCGGCGACAAGCCCAAGCTGACCATCCTGCCGCTGCTGATCACCGCGATCTGCAAGAAGCTGCCCGATTTCCCGATGATCAACGCCCGTTACGATGATGAAGGCGGCGTGGTGACGCGCCACGGCGCGGTACATCTGGGCATGGCCGCGCAGACCGATGCGGGGCTGATGGTTCCCGTCATCAAGGATGCGCAGGCGAAGAACCCGTGGCAGCTCGCCAACGAGATTTCGCGACTGGCCGAGGCAGCGCGCACCGGCACGGCCAAGAGCGAGGAACTGCAGGGCGGCACGCTGACTGTCACCTCGCTCGGCCCCTTGGGCGGCGTGGCGACGACCCCGGTCATCAACCGCCCCGAAGTCGCGATCATTGGTCCCAACCGCATCATCGAACGCCCGATGTATGTCACTGGCAGCGATGGCGTCGAGCGGATCGAAAAGCGCAAGCTGATGAATATCTCGATCAGCTGCGACCACCGGGTGGTCGATGGCTGGGATGCGGCGAGTTTCGTCCAGGCGCTGAAGAGGCTGCTCGAAACCCCTGCGCTGATCCTCGTGGATTGATCTTCTAGGCTGTCACGCATGACGCGCGACAGCCAAGTCGACGAGTAATTCGCCATGGCGCAGGCATTTGCTCGGCGGGTGACATGGGCATCGCTATCGGCGCCTGACCCCCGGTGCGACGGAGGCTGATTGCCGAAATCCAAATGCCTGCCGGGTCGCGATCATGCCAGCGCAAGACAGGCCGACGGAACCGGCGAGGATGGCTCTCGCCGGCACGTAATCCCCCCATGTTACCCGGCCGATAATTGCTGCTCGGGCTGTCCCCGTAAGCGGCGAAAATCGGGCAAATACGGTCGGCATTTCCGCCTGTGTCGACAACTGCCAAAAAACCGCAACATCGGCCATTGACAGGAATCGGACCCTGCCTTAGTGGCGCGGCTCCCAAGCGGTGCAACGCTTCAAGCGGGTGTAGCTCAGATGGTTAGAGTGCCGGCCTGTCACGCCGGAGGTCGCGGGTTCGAGCCCCGTCACTCGCGCCACTTGGGACGTTTCTGACAATAGTCTGACGCCTAGGCGGATGCGGATTTTTCCGCATCCGCCAGTCGGCGCAGGTTTTCCTCATGCATGCCCTTGTCGATCCGATAGCGCGCAATGAAGAACAGCGCGGAAAGCCACAGGATCAACAATGCGGGCGCGTAGAACGCACCCAGGCGCCACAGGGTATCGGGGTCCACGCTCGCCGGATCGGCATCTTTGGGAAAGTCGATCAGCGACAGGATCAGGCCCGCCGCCAATACGCCGAACCCTTGCGTGGTCTTCCGCGTGAAAGTCATCGCCGCATAATAGACGCCTTCCGACCGTCGGCCGGTGCGCACTTGGTTGGCTTCGACCAGATCGGCGATCATCGAATAGGCCACCGCTTGGACCGCGATGATCAGCGCGAGGTCGATCACATTGATGCCCAGCACCAGTGGGAACAGCAGCGGGTCGCCGTTTTCGGGCATCAGCCCGGCGAGCCGCAGCAGGACCGGGGCGGGCTGGATGGTGAAGGCAAGCAGGCCGAGGACGATGGTCGCGCGTTTCTTGCCGAGTTTGCGGGTGGCCCATGGCGCAACCAGGAAGCCGAGCAGGGCGGACAGCAGCACGGTGCAGGTCCAGATGAAGATCTGGAATTCGCTGAACCCCCAGAAATAGTTGAGCACCAGGAATGCGAGCGCCGCCGACAGGCCCGTGGCTATCGCGAACAGGACGGTGGCGACGAACAGCGCGAGGAAGCTCTTCTCGCTCAACGTTTCGATCATCTCCCTGAAGATGCGCCCGATGTTGAACCGCTCACCCGTCGCGATTGGGCGGTGAAGACGGGGAATACGGCTGTGCGTTCCCAGCGCCGAGATCATGATCGTCGCGAATATCAGCGCGGACGCGATGATCCCGTATTGTGCATAGGCTTCGGGATCGCGCATTCCCAGAGGCCCGGTGAAGAGGAAGCCGAACACGACAATGCTCATGACGGTGCCGCCCGACCAGCCGAACAGCAGGCGATAGGCCTGCATGCTGGTGCGTTCGTCGTAATCGGCGGTCAGCTCGGGAATAAGCGCCGAGCTGGGCGTTTCGTAAAAGGTGATGAAGGTGCGGATCAGGACCGCCAGCGCGGTCAGGTAGATGAACAGCCCTGCCTGACCCCAGTCGGGCGGATTCCACAGCAGGAAATAGCTCAGCGAAACGGGCAGCGCCGCGGCATACATGAAGGGATGGCGCCGCCCCCAGCGGCTGCGCAGATTGTCGGACCAATAGCCGACCAGCGGATCGCTAATCGCATCGACCACCAGCGCGATCAGGATCGCCAGTCCGACTAGCCCGGGTTCGAGCCCGACCACTGTGCCGTAGAACAGCAAGAGGAAGTAATCGAAGCCGCCGTTCTTGATCCCGAATGCCGCAGCGCCCGATCCGTGCGCCAGCTTGAGCCAGACCGACGGTTTGTCGGCCACCCCGTCGCGTGTGGTCATGCCCTCTCCCTTTGGCGCGGACGCTAGGGCAGGGCATACCGCTTGGCAATCAGCCCCAGCGGCCGGTTTCCATCCAGATCAGGAAGCGGCGCAGCGGGAGCAGCCAGATGAGCCCGAGCACGATATAGATCAGCGTTTGCACTAGTGTTGGCCAGTCGGCGATCAGGCCGGGGGCATAACGTGCGATGACCACGCCGTAGATGGTCAGCGCCAGCAGCAATCCAAGAATGCCGACCGGGATACGCCAGGTGGGTTCTTGCCTCATGCGAAGGGTCCATAGATGCGGGTGGGCGTGACGATTGCCGAGAGCGGGATATCATGCGGCTCGGTCGGCAGGGCATCCACCCGCTGGCCGTCCCAGGCAAGCCCGATGGCGGTCGTGCCCGGATGGTCTGCCAGCCAGCGATCGTAATGACCGCCGCCCTGGCCAAGCCGCGCCCCTTCGGCAGTGAACCCGACCAGCGGCACGAACAACACGCGCGGTTCCATCGCTGCGGCATCGGCCGTGGGTTGCAGCAGTCCGAACGGGCCGGTTTCGAGATCGCTTTCGGCAAAGGGGTCGCTAAACTGCGTAAATTGCATCGCTGCGCCCCGTTCGGTGAAGCGTGGCAGGGCGAGCTGGTGCCCCTGCTCGAGGAAGAACTTGGCATAGGATGCCGCCGGCGCTTCGTAGGGATTGGCGCGGTACAGGCCGATCACGGCACCGTCGGGGACCAGTTCGAGCAGCGGCGCGGGCGGGCGCTTGAATACCAGCGCGCGCATGCTTTCCGGTAGCGCAGTGGCTTCCTCGCGCCGCGTAATGCGCAGGTGTTTGCGAAGCTCGTCCTTGGTCACGCGGTGGTCCTTATCGGTAGAGGCGCGGGGCGTCCAATGGCCTCGCTCGGGGGTGCGCTATCGCCATGTGTCGATGGCTGTCGGCGCCGCCCGGTGAAGGGGGCGGGCTGCTGCCGATAGCTAGTCCGGAAAGTGGCGGGACCACCATGGGTCGTTTCCGGCGAAATCCTCTGACGCCTAAACGTCAGGTGGGTTCCGTATGTCCCGGTCCCACGGCCGAACCGGTAGACCAGGACAGGGACAGCTCCCTAGGAATGCTTATAGCCTCAGGGATATTCATGCGGCTCGTGCCGGGCAGCCCCGCCATCACGCTATTTAGGAGGCGGGGGCCTCGCCCTCAAGGGTCGATGCCGCATTCTCCAGCGCCGCCGCCATCCGTTCGAGTTGTCCGGCCAGCCGCTCGGTGTCGAATTTGGGTTCCGGGGGCGGCTCGGTCGCACGCTTGGCTTCGTCCAGCTCATCGGCCACCAGCAAGGCGGCAAACAGCAGGTTCTTGGCTTCATTGCTCGACAGATTGGCGCCCATCGACCCCAGCTTGCCATCGATGATGCTCGCCAGCCGCTGGACATGGTCTTCCTGCCCATCGGCGCACGAAACCGTGTAATTCCGCCCGCCGACCGCCAGCCTGACATCGCTCATGGAGCCAGCCCTTCGATCAGTGCGTCGAGCTGCGAGATGGTCGCCGTCACACTGTCGCGCAGCGCCTCGTGGCGGGCGACGAGTTCGGCATTGGTCGGCGCCCCCGAAGCGGGGGAATGCGAGGCAAGCGCGGCCTGCGTTTCGATCCGCGCCAGCGCGCGGTCGATGCGGTCCATCGCCGATTGAATACGTTGCGAAGTCATGACACCGCAGGAAATATCAAGATTGCCGCGTCCGGTCAAAGGCTTGGCCTATTCTGTTGATAAGTGGACTGAGGCAATTGCCGGCTGTGCATGGCGCGGTGGGCGGGTTGACCTCGCGCGTGCGCTCCGCGAAGGCTTCGCGCGCGTCGAATCGACCCAGTTTCCGGAGAATGAATCCCATGAGTCTTGCCACCGCTCGCATGGTCCAGATGGCCAATGCCATCAGGGCACTTTCGATGGATGCGGTGCAGGCAGCGAATTCGGGGCACCCCGGCATGCCGATGGGCATGGCCGATGTCGCGACTGTGCTGTGGAGCGACTATCTCAAGCACGATCCCGCATCGCCCGACTGGGCGGATCGCGACCGCTTCGTACTCAGCGCGGGCCATGGCTCGATGCTGATCTACAGCCTGCTCCACCTGTCGGGCTATGCCGCCCCGACAATGGACGACATCCGCAACTTCCGCCAGCTCGGCAGCCCCTGCGCTGGCCACCCGGAGAACTTTCTGCTCGACGGCGTCGAAAGCACCACCGGCCCGCTGGGGCAGGGTCTGGCGATGGCGGTAGGCATGGCGATTGCCGAGCGGCATCTTAATGCGGGCTTCGGCGATGATATCGTCGACCACCGTACCTGGGTGATCGCGGGTGACGGCTGCCTGATGGAAGGCATCAACCACGAAGCGATCGGTCTTGCCGGCCATCTCAAGCTCGGCCGCATGAACGTGTTGTGGGACGACAACAACATCACCATCGACGGGACCACCGACCTGTCGACCAGCGAAGACATCAAGGCGCGCTACGAAGCGACCGGCTGGCATGTCGTCAGCTGCGACGGGCACGATTTCGACGATATCCGCCGCGCGCTCGATGAAGCGCTGGCCGACGAGCGGCCCTCGCTGGTCGCGTGCAAGACGGTTATCGGCAAGGGTTCGCCCAACAAGCAGGGCACCAGTGCCACCCACGGCGCACCGCTGGGGGACGATGAAATCGCTGCAGTGCGCGAGGCGCTGGGCTGGGAGGCGGCGCCGTTCGAAATTCCCGAACAGGTGCTGTCCGATTGGCGCGGGACGGCCGAGCGTGGTTCGGCGGCGCGCGCCAAATGGCGCAACCGGCTCGAGGCGCATGGCGACAAGGCCGAATTCGAACGCCGGATGTCGGGCGATCTGCCCGAGGGCTTCAATCTCGACAACTATATCCAGTCGCTGATCGACGAACCGCAGAAGGTCGCGACCCGCAAGGCCAGCGAAATGGCGCTGGGCGAAATCAACGCCAACCTCCCAGACACGATTGGCGGCAGCGCCGATCTGACCGGATCGAACAATACCAAGGCGGGCGGTATCGGCCCGTTCACCGCCGATGACCGTAGGGGACGCTATATCTATTATGGCATCCGCGAATTCGGCATGGCCGCCGCAATGAACGGCATGGCGCTGCACGGCGGCGTGATCCCCTATGGCGGGACATTCCTGGTGTTCACCGACTATTGCCGCGCCGCGATCCGCCTCTCCGCGCTGCAGCAGGCCCGCGTGGTCTATGTCATGACGCACGACAGCATCGGGCTTGGCGAAGACGGTCCGACGCACCAGCCGATCGAGCATATCCAGTCGCTTCGGATGATCCCGAACCTGCTGGTCATGCGCCCTGCAGACACGGTCGAAACTGCCGAATGCTGGGACATCGCGCTGCGCGAGAAGGACCGCCCGACGGTTCTTGCACTGACCCGCCAGGGTCTGCCGCAGCTGCGCACCGAGAAGGCTTCGGAGAACCTCAGCGGGCGCGGGGCGTATCGTCTGAAGGAAGCGGAATCTCCGCGGCGCGTCATCCTGATCGCTACCGGATCCGAAGTCAGCCTGGCGACCGAATGCGCTGCCGAGCTGGAAAAGGCGGGTATCGGCGCGGACGTTGTGTCGATGGTCTGCACCCAGCTGTTCGACGAGCAGGACGAAGCCTATCGCGCCGACTTGCTGCCCGATGTATCCCCTGACGAAACGCTGCGCGTAAGCATCGAGGCGGGAACGACATTCGGCTGGGACCGCTACACCATGACCAACGGGATGCGGTTCGGCATCGACCGGTTCGGCGCCAGCGCACCGGCAGGCGATCTCTTCGAGAAATTCGGTCTCACTGCGGACGCTATCGTTCCGCAAATCATGAACAAATTGAACGGTTAAGCAGGAGTTTTTGCAATGACGACCAAGGTTGCAATCAACGGTTTCGGACGTATCGGCCGCCTCGTGGCGCGCGCCATTCTCGAGCGCGACGACCATGATCTCGAACTCGTCAGCATCAACGACCTGGCCGACACCAAGTCGAATGCGCTGCTGTTTCAGTATGACAGCACGCATGGCCGCTTCCCTGGCACTGTCGAAGTCGGCGACAAGGCGATCATCGTCAACGGCAAGAGCATCGCGGTCACCAGCGAGCGCGATCCGGGCGACTTGCCGCATGGCGACCAGGGCGTCGACATCGTCCTCGAATGCACCGGCTTCTTCCAGAGCCATGAAGCCGCCGAACCGCATCTTAAGGCGGGCGCCAAGCGCGTGCTGATCTCGGCCCCGGCTAAGAATGTCTCGGCCACGATCGTTTATGGCGTGAACCACGAAACGCTGACCGCCGAAGACGTGATCGTCTCGAACGCGAGCTGCACCACCAACTGCCTCTCGGCGATGGCCAAGGTGCTGCACGACACCGTCGGCATCGAGCGTGGTTTCATGACCACGATCCACAGCTACACCAACGACCAGCGCATGCTCGACCAGATGCACAGCGACATGCGCCGGGCCCGCGGCGGCGCGCAGAACATGATCCCGACCACCACCGGTGCTGCGCGCGCGGTGGGCCTCGTGCTGCCCGAACTGGCTGGCAAGCTCGACGGCAGCTCGGTCCGCGTGCCGACGCCTAATGTCAGCCTCGTCGATCTCGTCTTCACCCCCGGCCGCGACACCAGCGTCGAGGAACTGAACGGCGCGCTTAAGGAAGCCGCTGAAGGCAAGATGAAGGGCGTGCTCGATTACACCGACCAGCCGCTCGTCAGCAGCGATTTCAACCACTATCCGGCGAGCTCGACCATCGACAGCCTCGAAACCAGCGTGATGGAAGGCAAGCTTGCCCGCGTCGTCAGCTGGTACGACAATGAATGGGGCTTCTCGAACCGCATGCTCGACACCGCCGGTGTGATGGCGAAGTTCCTCTAAAGCCAAGTTCCTCCAAAGGACGCCCTGACCATGAGCAGCTTCAAGACCCTGGATGATCTGGGGGACATCACCGGCAAGGTCGCGCTGGTACGCGTCGATCTCAACCTGCCGATGAAGGACGGTTCGGCCACCGATGTCTCGCGGGTCGAGGCGGTCAAGCCGACCATCCTCGAACTCGCGGACAAGGGTGCCAAGGTCTTGCTGCTCGCGCATTACGGGCGTCCCAAGGGCAAGCGCTACTCGACCATGAGCACCAGCTTCGTGCAGGGCGATGTTGAGAAGGTGTTGGACCGCGAGATCATGTTCATCCCCGAGGTCATGGGTCCGGTGGTCGAACAGTCGATCGGGATCCTTGCGAATGGCGATATCGGTCTGCTCGACAATGTCCGCTTCTGGCCGGGCGAGGAAGCCAACGATCCCGAATTCGCGCGGGGCATGGCCGCCCATGGCGACTTCTACGTCAACGATGCGTTTTCGGCTGCGCACCGTGCGCATGCGAGCACCGAGGGGCTGGCGCATCATCTCCCGGCCTATGCAGGCCGTGCGATGGAAGCCGAACTGAAGGCGCTCGATGCCGCGCTCGGCACACCCGAGGCGCCGGTCGCCGCGGTGGTTGGCGGGGCCAAGGTTTCGACCAAGCTCGACGTGCTGACCAATCTGGTCGGCAAGGTGCAGCACCTGATCATCGGCGGCGGGATGGCCAACACCTTCCTCGCCGCTAAGGGCGTGGACGTGGGCAAGTCGCTGTGCGAACACGATCTCACCGACACCGCCAATCGCATCATCGACGAAGCGGCGCATGCGGGCTGCACGGTTCACCTGCCCTATGATGTCGTGGTGGCGAAGGAATTTGCCGCCAACCCTGCGTCCCTGCGTACCTGCAACGTTCACGAAGTCGCGGATGACGAGATGATCCTCGACGTTGGTCCGCTAGCCACCGAGGCGCTCGCCGACGTACTGAAGACCTGCCGCACGCTGGTGTGGAACGGACCGATGGGCGCATTCGAGACCGAGCCTTTCGATACTGCCACGGTCGCACTGGCGCGAACCGCGGCTGCGCTGACGCAGGACGGTTCGCTGATCTCGGTCGCGGGCGGGGGCGATACGGTCGCCGCGCTCGCTCATGCCGGGGTGAAGGATGACTTCACCTTCGTCTCGACCGCGGGCGGCGCCTTCCTCGAATGGATGGAAGGCAAGCCGCTTCCCGGCGTGGCGGCGCTCACCGCATGAGCGAGAACGAAGCAGTAGGCGCGAGCGGCGGGCTCGTGCCCGTCACCGAGGGCGACTGGGCCGGCTGGTCGACCTGGCAAAGCGATGCGTTCGAACAGCGCGCAGGCCCCTTCTACGAACGGCGCGACGACGACGGCAGCATGGTCGCTGCTTTCCGCGCCGAGGAGCGCCACATGAACGGCGCGGGTTTCATGCACGGCGGCTGCATGATGACCTTCGCCGACAGCGCGATCTTCACCATCGCAACCGACGAACTCGCCGGATCGCATGGCGTTACGATGCATCTCGCGGGCGATTTTCTCGATCCGGCCAGCGTCGGCCAGCTGATCGAGGCGCGCGGCGAAGTCGTCCGCGCGGGCGGCAAGACGATCTATGTCGTCGGCATGATCCGCGCCGACGGCAAGCCGGTGCTCAGCTTCAACGGAATTATCCGGAAGATCACCAGGAGATAGGTCTGTGCGTTTTCTCTGCCTGCTCGCTCTGCTTCTGCTGCCCTCTGTCACGTTGGCGCAAGAGGGCGATCCGGTGGATGAGTTCGTCAGTTTCGACCGCTTCCTGGCCGAGTTCCGCGAAGAGAACAGCGTCCCGGCCCTGAGCGCGGTGATCGTCCGTGACGGGCAAATCGCGTGGGAAGGCTATTACGGCTGGGCCGATGACGAAGGCGAGGTCGCGACCAGCGCGGATACGACCTACAAGATCGCTTCCACTACCAAGCCCATTGCCGCCACGGCGATCATCGCCGAGGCACTGGCGGGCGGGCTGTCGCTCGAACTGCCGATGAGTGCGGACGAAGGCTTTGCCGATACCTGCGACTGGCTGTCGCAGTCCCCGATCCCCTTCGGCAGCGGCGGCGAGGACCGGCATGGCAATACGATGCCAGCAATGGATTGTGCCAAGCCGCTGACGCTCTCGCAAATGCTCGACATGCGCGCCAATGGCGACGTCTTCGTTTATAACCCCATCGCCTATGCGCGGATCGATCGCGCGATCCGCGGTGCAGGTGGGCGCGATCTGCGCGCCATCGTGCGGGACCGCGTCGCCGAGCCGGCAGGAATGCGCGACGTAGCGCTCGGCTGGCGAGACCCCGAAGGCGGCGATGCGCTGCGGTTTCTCGCGCCGCCTTTCCACCCGGTCGATGGCCGTCTGGTCAAACAGGTCCTGCCCGATGACGATTTCCGCGCGGCGGCGGGGATCATCGCCAGTCCGCTACAGATGGCGCGGTTCGATATCGCCTTCGATACCGGCGTGCTGATTCCGCCAGAGTTGATCCGCGAACTGGTCGACACCGACATCGGCCCATTGGGCGATTACCGGCGCGGGTGGTTCCTCGAGGACTGGAACGGCCAGCGCCTGCTCTGGCACTCGGGTTGGAACGAGCAGAAGGGATCTGCGCTCTACGTCAAAGTGCCCGGAAAGCGACTTACGCTGATCGTGCTCGCCAATACCGAGGCGATCTGGTGGGGCAATTCGCTGGTCAAGGCCGAGGTCGCCGAAAGCCCGATCGCGCAGCGCTTCCTCGAGGATTTCGCACGCTAGCGATATTCGGGATTGGGCGCGTCGAAGCGGCGGCCTTCCTTCCACAAATCGACCGAATTGCCCCACGCCGGGATGCCGCCCGCATCCTTAAGCATGCGCGCCATGTGCATCAGGTTCCAGGTCATGAAAGTCGTGTTGCGGCGGGTGAAATCGTTGTCGAACCCTTCATAGCCTTCGCCATCTTCCTTGGCATCGCCATAGCTGGGACCCGGGCCCGCTTCGCCGATCCATCCGGCATCGGCCTGCGGCGGGATGGTGTAACCCACATGTTGAAGCGAATAGAGCACGCCCATGCCGACATGCTTGATGCCGTCTTCATTGCCGGTGACGATGCAGCCGCCGACCTTGCCGTAGAAAGTGTATTGCCCCTTGTTGTTGGTCTGCCCCGAATGCGCATAGAGGCGTTCGATCAGCCGCTGGCAGACCGAGCTTTTTTCGCCCAGCCAGATCGGCGTGCCGATCACGAGGATATCGGCGGCAGCTACCTTGTCCCAGATCGCGGGCCAGTCGTCTTGCGCTGCGCCATGTTCGGTCATGTCGGGATAGACGCCGGGCGCGATCGCGTGGTCGACCAGTCGCACCTGTTCGAGCGAGACTTTGTTTCGCACCAGGATCGCCTCGGTCACGCCCAGCAGCTTGTCGGTATGCGACCCCTCGGGCGAGGGTTTGAGCGTGCAATTGATGGTCAGCGCCTTGAGGTCCGAGAAATCGGTCTGATTGTCGTCGCACAGCGTTTCTTGCGTTTGGTCGAGCATGCATTCTCCTTCGGTCTGCTTGGGATACGCATGGGCGGCGAGATAGTTACGCCGTGGGGTTCAATGACGTGTCGCGCAGCACTTCGCGCGGCCTGCCTGCGGCCGGACGATTAGTTGCACCGCGTAGTTGCAGGCTTACGGGCGCTTTTGTATGCGGCGCGCATACGATTGCAGGTCCATTTTCCAAGTGACGGGGTTTCCAGATGACTTTCGAAGAGATGAAGGCGCGTATTGCTGACGGCCAGGGCTTTATTGCAGCGCTCGACCAGTCGGGCGGTTCGACCCCCAAGGCGCTCAAGGGCTACGGCGTCGAAGACGGTGCCTGGACCAGCGAAGACGAGATGTTTGGCCTGATCCACGAAATGCGTCAGCGGATCATCGAGAGCCCCTGTTTCGGCAATGGCAAGGTGATCGGCGCGATCCTGTTCGAAAAGACCATGGACGGAAACAGCGGCGGCAAGAGCGTGCCCGCGCGTCTCAAGGAGCGCGGCATCGTGCCCTTCCTCAAGGTCGACAAGGGGCTTGAGGACGAGCGCGACGGCGCGCAGCTGATGAAACCCAACCCCGGCCTTGAAGCGATGTGCAACCGGGCGCGCGACCTCGGTGTGTTCGGCACCAAGATGCGTTCGGTCATCAAGTCGGCCAACCCCGTCGGCATCAAGGAAGCCGTCCGCCAGCAGTTCGCGGAAGGCGCGCGGATCCTGTCCTGCGGTCTCGTTCCGATGCTCGAACCCGAATACGATATTACCGCCGCCGACCGTGCGGATGGTGAAAAGATCATGCTCGAAGCCATTGAGGAAGGCCTCGTGGCATTGCCCGAAGGCCAGCAGGTCATGCTCAAGCTGTCGATCCCCAAGGAAGCGGGGCTTTATGGCGGGCTGACCAATCACCCCAAGGTGCTGCGCGTGGTCGCGCTTTCGGGTGGCTATTCGACCGACGACGCCTGCCGTGAACTGGCGAAGAACCCCGGCATGATCGCCAGCTTCAGCCGCGGTCTGCTGCAGGATTTGCGCGCCACGCAGGACGATGCCGAATTCGACGCGACGTTGTCCGCCGCAATGGACAAGATCCAGGCAGCCAGCGTGGCCTGAGGCTCAGCGCTTTTCGAACGTAAAGCGGTATTCGCCGGTCGGGATTTCCCGGTCGGTGGTTTGCCCGGGCGTGCCCGACACCAGCACATAGGTCCGGCCCATCACCTCATAGGGTTCGCCCAGCGTCAGCGGGGTGGTCTGCGCCCAGTGGGTGGCCGCGATGCGGGTCGAGACGGTCAGCTTGCCCGCCCAGACGCAGCGCGCGTTGATCGGGCACCGGCTGTCCTCGGTCACCGCCAGCGGCGTCAGGATCGCATCGCCCGTCCATACTGGTTGGCCGATGGCGACGGCGCTGCCTTGCGAGGCCGCATCGCCATTCGCGCGCGGGGTGTCGGGTATCACCGCGCAGGCGGCGAGCGGGGCGAGAAACAGGGAGGCGAGAAGGGCTTTCATGCAGGCGATAGAACGCGCCGCCGCTTTCACCTGCCTGAACAGGTGACGAAACCCGCCGAGCGCATTAGGGCGGCCCGATGACCGATTGCCAATTGTATCTTATCTCGCCGCTCGACGTGTCGGGCGACTTTCCCCAGCGGCTCGAGCGCGCGATCACGGCGGGGCCCGGGGTCGTTACCGCCTTCCAGTTCCGCGTTAAGGGGCTCGACCAACATGAGGCGGCGCGTTTGGCCGAGCCGCTGCAGGCGATCTGCGCGGCGCATGACGTCGCTTTCATCGTCAATGACGATGTTGCGCTGGCGAAGCGGCTTGGTGCCGATGGCGTGCATCTGGGGCAGGGCGATGGCGAACCGCGCGATGCCCGCGAGGAACTGGGCCGCGAGGCGCAGATCGGCGTGACTTGCCAGGCGTCGAAGCATTTCGCGATGGAAGCGGGCGAAGCCGGCGCGGATTACGTCGCTTTCGGTTCGTTTTTCGACAGCACGACTAAGGCGAGCGAACACCGGGCCGAGCTGGAAATCCTCGAATGGTGGAGCAATCTGTTCGAGATCCCCTGCGTCGCGATCGGCGGGATCACGCCCGCCAACTGCCGGCCGCTGGTCGAGGCCGGGGCCGATTTCCTTGCCGTGTCCGGGGCTGTCTGGAACGGCGATGAAGTGGCTGCGGTGAAAGCCTTTTCGGAGCAAATCGTCGCGGCGTGAGTTGGCTATGCTGAAGGGGCGGTCGCGTCCCGTATTTCAGGAGAGCCCCCTCATGCGCACCCTTATCCTCGCCGCCGTTTCCTCGCTCGCACTAGCTGCCTGCAGCACGCAGGGGGCCGAAGACGAGCAGGACGCCGATAGCGTCGCCAGCGCCGAGAGCGGGGAAGACCACGGCTACGAGACCTATGGTGCGGACAATCACGCCGATACGATGGCATCGAACGACGACGCATCGGGCGACCAGGCGCAAACGACCGACATTCCTGATCCCGAAGACCGACCGATCATGCAGGCGCAGGTGGTGCTCGATCGCGTGGGCTTTGGTCCCGGCGTGATCGATGGCAAAATGGGTATGAGCACCGAAAACGCGCTGCGCGGGTTCCAGGAAGCGAATGACCTCACCGTCACCGGGAAGCTCGACGAAGCGACCAAGGGCGCGCTTTCCGAATGGGACCGCATCCCCGCCACGCGAGTGGTGTCGATCCCGGCAGGCTGGGGCGAGACAAGCTATACCGATATGCCCGAGGATGTCGCGGAGAAGGCCAAGTTGGAGCGGCTCGGCTATACCTCGCTCGACGAGCGGCTGGCGGAACGTTTCCATACGACGGTGGAGGTGCTCGAACAGCTCAATCCCGGCGGCAAGCCTGCGGGGATGGGCGGGACCGAGTCCACGAATTCGCGCAGTGCGAGCGCCAGTACCACTCCCACCGCATCGCCCACGCCGCGCGCTAGCGGGACCGGCTCATCCAGTGACGCGCCTACCGCAGGTCTTTTCGCCGCGGGCCAGCTGATCCGCGTGCCCAATATCGGCGCCGACCGGATCGCGCCGCGCTCGGTCGAGGATAGTGACTGGCAGCGCACGCTCGCCTCGCTCGGTGTCGGATCGGAACAGCCATCGGTCGACCGCATCGTTGTCAGCAAGGCGGGCAAGACGCTCAAAGCCTATCAGGGCGAAAAACTGGTCGCGCTGTTCACCGTCAGCTCGGGGTCGAGCGAATTCCCGCTCCCGCTGGGCGAATGGGACATCGTCGGCGAAGCGTACAACCCGCCCTACAGCTACGATCCCGAAGTGCTCGGCAATGGAGACGGCGAAACCTATACGCTGGCACCGGGGCCGAATTCGCCGGTCGGAATCGTCTGGATCGATCTCAGCAAGGAACATTACGGCATCCATGGCACCCCCGACCCGGAAACCATCGGGCGCGCGCAGAGCAGCGGCTGCGTCCGGCTGACCAATTGGGACGCGGCGCGCCTTGCCGGGATGGTGTCGCAATCGACACAGGTGCTTTTCGAAGCCTGAGCGGTTAGGGTCTCCGCATGAACATCGTCGACCGCATCCTGACCATTGTCATCACGGCCACCATCACCAGCGCAATCTGGATCGTTGCGGGTGGAAGTCTGATCGAGAATGCGACCAGCACCGGCCAGCGTGAAGCGACGCGGCCCGCAGAAGCCGCGCCGAGCCCAAGCCCGAGCGCAAGCGACGCGTCATCGGATGGCACGGGTACGGATAGTGAAGTGCTGGCGGTCGGCGCGCTCGATGCGCAATTGGCGGCGGCGCCCAGCGCGGCGCAATCGCGGCAATTGCTGATCCCGGTGCAGAATATCCGCCCCGCCGATCTCACCGATACCTATAGTGATTCGCGCGGCGGCGGTACGCGCCTGCACGAAGCGCTCGACATCATGGCACCAAAGGGCACCAGCGTGCTGTCGTCCGCGCCCGGCACGATCGAGAAGCTGTTCCGCTCGAAAGCCGGGGGGAATACGATCTACGTCCGCTCGACCGATGGCGAGACGATCTATTACTACGCCCATCTCGATGCCTATGCCGAGGGATTGCGCGAAGGCCAGCGCGTACGCCGCGGTCAGCGGCTGGGCACGGTGGGAAGTTCGGGCAATGCCTCTGCCGAGGCCCCGCACCTGCATTTCGCAATCCTGCAGACGACTGCGGATGCCGAATGGTGGGAGCCCGCCAATGCGGTCAATCCCTATCCTTTGTTCAACCCCGACTAGTCAGTCCTGAATCGGGCCGACGCGGTGGCAGCGCAGGCGGCCCAGCTTGCCGTCACGGCCGACTTCTTGCAGCAGGCCTGAGCCGAGCCGCATCATCTTGGTGCCGCGCATCGGGCCGCGGGTGAAGGTGATCTTCTTGCCTTCCATCAGATAGGTGCCGGCACCGCGCACGGTACGATAGCTCGACCCGCCGGTGATCGCGAAATCGCGGCCCTCCTGTTCGACCCACGCAGCGCCGCTCGCATCGCCGGGCAATGCGCAGACATATTCGCCCTGGTCGAGCAGCAACAGCCGTCCCTGCGCCATGGCAGGTCCGTGGGCGAGGCACGCCAGCGCGGCGAGCAGGGTGAGTTTGGTAAGCTGTTTCATATCATCCGTCCGACTATGCATATAGCAACGCCAACCGCAGTTTTCCACTCGCTTGCCCGCGCGGCCTCGCTCGGCTAAGGCGCGCCGCACACAACCGCCCGATGGGCGGCCTGCTCTTTTACAAGTCGAAGGTAGCTTCCCCATGAAGATCAGCGGCGTGGACATTCGTCCGGGCAACATCATCGAATACGAAACCGGCATCTGGAAAGTCGCCAAGATCCAGCACACGCAGCCGGGCAAGGGCGGCGCGTATATGCAGGTCGAAATGAAGAACCTGCAGGACGGCCGCAAGACCAATGTCCGCTTCCGCAGCGCGGACACGGTCGAAAAGGTGCGCCTCGATACGGCCGAGTATCAATTCCTTTACGAGGATGGCGACATGCTCGTGTTCATGGACCAGAGCACCTATGAACAGATCACCCTGCCGAGCGACCTGCTCGGTGACGCACGCGCCTTCCTGCAGGACGGTATGCAGGTGAAGCTCGAGCTGTGGGAAGAAAAGCCCATCTCGGTCGAACTGCCCGCCCAGATCGAAGCCGAAATCGTCGAGGCCGATGCGGTAGTGAAGGGGCAGACCGCCTCGTCCAGCTACAAGCCCGCCGTGCTCGACAATGGCGTGCGCATCATGGTCCCGCCGCATATCGAAAGCGGCACGCGGATCATCGTCGATGTCTACGAACAGTCCTACGTCGGCAAGGCGTAAGCTCATGGGCAAATCCATCGCCAGCCGGTTCGAGAACATCGACATCACCCGCAGCGTTCTGCGCGCGGTCATCATCAACGATGATGAGCTGACGCTGGAAATGGATTTCTGCCTCGATGAAGCGCATCCCGACTACGAGGCGCCGGGCGCCGACGAAGACTGTTGCTTCCACCCCGGCCTTCTCAAGTTCGCCGGGATTTCCAAGCTGGGGCTCGACCGCGCCGAAAATGCAGGCGAAACCAAGCGTCGTTTCGCCATCCAGTCCTTTAATATCGAGGGCACGAAGTTCGACATGGCCTGCGAGTGGGGCGATATCCACCTGCAGGCGCGTTCGATCCGCGTCCTGACCGAATAAGAGAGTTTCCATGGCCGTTTTATCGGGTGTCATCCGCGTAATGGAGAAGGCCGCGCGCAAGGCGGGCGGCCGTCTGCGGCGCGATTTCGGCGAGGTCGAGCACCTCCAGGTCAGCCGCAAGGGGCCGGCCGATTTCGTCTCCAAGGCCGACCGTATCGCCGAACGCACGATCTATGACGAACTGCTAGCCGCACGGCCCGATTGGGGCTTCGTGATGGAAGAGGCAGGCATCATCGAAGGCGACGAGAACAAGCCGCGCTGGATCGTCGATCCGCTCGACGGCACCAGCAACTTCCTCCACGGCATCCCGCATTTCGCGATCAGCATCGCGGTGCAGGAACCCAAGCTTGGCGGCGGGGGCTGGGACGATGTCAGCGCTGCGGTGATCTACAACCCGGTCACCGACGAGACTTTCTGGGCCGAGAAAAGTCGCGGGGCTTGGCTGCATGACGGACGCCTGCGCGTGTCCGCGCGCCGCGGCCTGTCCGAAGCGCTGATCGCCACCGGCATTCCTTTCCAGGGCCATGGCAATTTCACCGAATGGTCGAAGATATTCGCGGCCATCGGTCCGCAGGTCGCGGGGATTCGCCGGTACGGCGCCGCCTCGCTCGATCTCGCGTGGCTGGCTGCGGGCCGGTTCGACGGCTTTTGGGAAAGCGATCTCAACGATTGGGACACCGCCGCCGGCTGCCTGATCGTGCGCGAAGCGGGCGGGTTCGTCTCCGATTTCCGCGGCCGTTCGCAGCCCATTCATGCGAAGCAGGTCCTCGCTGCCAATGATACGCTGCATTCGAAATTGCACAAATTGCTGGCGAATGCGCTGAAGGCTTGATGCCTGCACGGGGCGCGGCTAATCCCCGCGCTCCCGACCCAGTGCCCCTGTGGCGGAATTGGTAGACGCGCTCGACTCAAAATCGAGTTTCTTTGAAGTGCCGGTTCGAGTCCGGCCAGGGGTACCAAACTAAATCCTTGCGTATCGCAGGATAAACTGGGATTTCGGCGGTCGGATGATCGGGGTTCCTTCCTACCATGCAATCGCCGCAATGGGCATTACCATCGCGATGTTTATTGCCTTCGCCCGTGGGCGCATGTCGGTCGAGATCATCTCGCTGATGACGATTGCCGTGATTGCGGTTGGACTGTATTTCTTCCCGCTCCCGGACACCCAGCCGACCGACGGGCTGAGCCTCGCCTTCTCAGGTTTCGGTCATTACGCGCTGATCACCATCTGCGCGCTCATGATCATGGGGCGGGGGCTGGTGGTTACCGGCGCGCTCGATCCCGCAGCGCGGTTCCTGGAGCGCTTGTTCAAGATCAACCTCCAGCTCGGGCTGCTGTTCTCGCTGGTGGTTACCTTCCTCCTGTCGATGGGGGTCAACAACACGCCGGTGCTGGTGCTGCTGATGCCGATTTTCGTGCATCTCGCGATGCGCGGCGCAATGGCGGCCTCCAAAACGCTGATCCCGCTCAACGCCGCTTCGCTGATGGGCGGCATGGCGACCACCATAGGCACCTCGACCAATATCCTCGTGGTTTCGATCGCGGTGGACTTGGGGATGCCCGAGATGGGCGTCTTCCACTTCACCCCAATCGTGCTGGTCGCATCGCTGGTCGCGCTGCCGTTTGTCTGGATCGTCATGCCACGTCTGCTCGGCGACAACCGCATTGAGGCGGTCCACGCCCAGCGGCTGTTCGAGACGCGGCTGCGCGTCACCGAAAATTCGATCCTTAACGGGCGCGAGCTGTCGGACCTGGGATCGCGCCTGCCGTCGGGGATCGAGTTCCACGAGGTGCCCGTGGGCCTGCTGCGCCCGCAGCACCGCCTGCGCATGACCGGCACGCATGAAGCGATCGAGGAAGCCATGGCGACCTTGCGCGGCGATGCGGCGCCCAGCTGGGTGATCGACCGAATCCGTCGCCGCTCGGGTGAGACCGGCACCGACATCGCGGTCGGCGAGATGATCGTGACGGCGGATTCGCGCCTGATCGGGCGGACGCTGCCCAGTTCGGGCATTGCCGATCTCTATGGCGTCGCGGTGATCGGGACGCATCGCCCCGAACGGCTCGTGGGCGAGAAGGAACAGTTTTCCGAAGGCGGCGACCTGCGCTTCGCCGAAGGCGATGTGCTGCTGGTGATGGGCCTGCCCGACGACATGCAGCATTTCGCCCGCGCCGACAGCCTGTTGCAGCTCGAAGGCATGCGCGAACTGCCGCGCCGGTCGAAGGCCACGCTGTCCGCTGTGATCATGGGTGGCTCGATTGCGCTCGCTTCGGTCGGGCTGATTCCGATCGCGATTGCCTCGCTCGCGGGCGCCATCCTGATGTTCGTGACCGGCTGCGTGAAGTTCGACCGGGTCGGCCGCGGGCTCTCGGGCAGCGTCATCGTGCTGGTCGCAGCCAGCATCGCGCTTGGCCGGATCATCCTCGACAGCGGCGCGGCCGACTGGATCGGGACGGTGATGGCAGTGGGGCTGGACTATCTCTCCCCCGCTGCCGCGCTGGCGGCGATCATGCTGGCGATGACCTTCCTCACCAATTTCGCGTCCAATGCCACCGCCGCCACCGTCGGCACACCGATTGCCTTCGCCATCGCCAGCAAGCTGGACCTGCCGCCCGAACCGCTGGTGCTCGCCGTGCTGTTCGGCTGCAACCTGTGTTACGCGACCCCCATCGCCTACCAGACCAACATGCTGATCATGGCCGAGGGGTCGTACGAGTTCAAAGACTACGTCCGGACCGGGGTCCCGCTGGTGCTGATCATGGTCACCATGCTCTCGCTCGCGCTGGTGGTAACCTACGGGCTGTAGGCTTTCCTACGGCAGCCGGGTCTGCAAGACAGGCATTCCGGAAAACCGCGGCGATACAGCGGCGGCGAATTCTGCCCATGGACCCCGTTCCATGTGTTCCATCGTGTAGGGAGACCAGAACCCATGTCCAAATTCGTTCCAACCAGCCTTGCCGCACTCGCAATGGTGCTGGCTGCGCCTGCTCAGGCCAATGATCTGCGCAGCGATCTGGCCGAAGACATGCCAGGCCTCATGGAGCTCTACCGCGATCTCCATGCGAACCCCGAACTGAGTTTCGAAGAGCATGAGACCGCAGCCAAGCTGGCCAAGCGAATGCGCGATCTGGGCTTTGAAGTGACCGAAGGGGTCGGCCGGACCGGGGTTGTTTCGGTGATGGCCAATGGCGAAGGACCAACCGTTCTGCTGCGCGCGGACATGGACGGGCTGCCGGTGGTCGAACAGACCGGCCTGCCTTACGCGTCGAAAGTGACTGCTACCCCCGCCAGCGGGGTCACCACCGGGGTCATGCATGCCTGCGGGCACGATACGCACATGGCGGGCTTCATCGGTGCGGCGCAGCTGCTGGTCGAGCACAAAGACACATGGCAGGGCACGCTGGTCATGGTGCTGCAGCCGGCCGAAGAAATCGGCCTGGGTGCGCTCGCGATGATCGAGGACGGGCTCTACACCCGCTTCCCCAAGCCCGATTACGCGTTGGCGTTCCATGATGCCGCAGCGCCTGCGCCCGCAGGCACCATCGGCTATACGCCGGGCTATGCGCTGGCCAATGTCGACAGCGTCGATATCACGGTGAAAGGCGTCGGCGGCCATGGCGCCTATCCGCACACCACGCGCGATCCCATCGTCCTGGCGAGCGCGATCGTAATGAAGCTGCAGACCGTGGTCAGCCGCAATTCCTCACCGCTCGATCCGGCGGTGATCACCGTGGGCAGCTTCCATTCGGGCGCCAAGCACAACATCATCAGCGATGAAGCCAAACTGCAGCTCACTGTGCGCAGCTATTCGGACGAAAGCCGCCAGTTGCTGCTCGACGGGATCCGGCGCGTGGCGCGCGGCGAGGCGATCACCGCGGGCCTGTCCGAAGAACTGATGCCGACTGTGACGGTCGAGGATCCCTATACCCCCTCGACCTTCAACGATCCCGACTTCAGCGAGAGCATCGCTACCGGGTTCAAGCAGCGCTTCGGCGAGAACCGGGTGATGCAATGGCCAGCGGTTATGGGGGGCGAGGATTTCAGCCAGTTTCGCCGCGCTGCGCCCGAGGATATCAAGTCGATGATCTTCTGGATCAGCGGCACCCCGCAGCCGATGCTCGACGCGCTGAAGAACGACGGCACGTCGCTGCCTTCGCTTCATTCGCCCTTCTGGGCTCCCGATGCGGAAAAGGTGATTGCAACGGGGGCCGAGGCATTGGCCAGCAGTGCGATCGACCTGATGCCGCGCACCGGCAGCTAGGACAGCAGACAAAAATGTGGCCGCCGGAGCGTTGGGGACGCTCCGACGGCCTATTCTCCTCCCCAGGAGAACTTGGTGTGGGGTTTAACCGTCCGCCGGGACGTAAGTGCCGAGGCGGTGGTGCAGCGCGTTGATCTTCGCCAGTTCCTCGCGATCCTCGGTGGCCCGCGCATAATGCGTCAGCGCGGTGCGCAGCAGGCGGAAATCGGCGGTCGAGAACAGCGCCCTAGCGCGGCCCGGTTCGGTCTTCGGAGTGTCGTCTGTCATGGTCGTCATCCTTCCTCTCCTTAGGCGGCAGCGAACTGGTTCATGGTATTGTCCTTGCCGCCGGCCTTGAGAGCCGCTTCTCCGGCAAAGTAATCCTTGTGGTCGTCGCCCATGTCCGAGCCAGCCATGTTCTGGTGCTTCACGCAAGCGATACCCTGACGGATTTCTTCGCGCTGCACGTTCTTGACATAACCGAGCATCGCCTGCTCGCCGAAATATTCCTTGGCGAGGTTATCGGTGCTGAGCGCAGCCGTGTGATAGGTTGGCAGCGTGATCAGGTGATGGAAGATACCGGCGCGCTTTGCGGCATCGGCCTGGAAGGTGCGGATCTTCTCATCGGCTTCGGCGGCCAGTTCGGTGCCGTCGTAATCGATGCTCATCAGCCTGTCGCGATCGAAGGCGGAGACATCCTTGCCCGCTTCGGCCCAGGCGTCATAGACCTGCTGGCGGAAGTTGAGCGTCCAGTTGAAGCTGGGCGAGTTGTTGTAGACCAGCTTGGCATTGGGGATCACTTCGCGCACCTGATCGACCATGCCGGCAATCTGCTCGACGTGCGGCTTCTCGGTCTCGATCCACAAGAGGTCGGCACCCGCTTCCAGCGCGGTGATGCAGTCGAGCACGCAGCGGTCTTCGCCGGTTCCCGGACGGAACTGGTAAAGGTTGCTGGGCAGGCGCTTGGGCGCCAGCAGCTTGCCGTCGCGGCTGATGAAGACCTGGCCGTTCTTGATGTCGGCTGCATCGACTTCGTCGCAGTCGAGGAAGCTGTTGTATCGGTCGCCCAGATCGCCGGGTTCCGTCGAATAGGCGATCGACTTGGTCAGGCCGGCGCCGAGGCTATCGGTGCGGGCCACGATGATGCCTTCGGGAACGCCGAGTTCAAGGAAGGCATAGCGGATCGCGCGGATCTTCTGGTGGAACTCCTCATGCGGCACGGTGACCTTGCCATCCTGGTGGCCGCACTGCTTTTCGTCCGACACCTGGTTTTCGATCTGCAGCGCGCAGGCGCCGGCTTCGATCATCTTCTTGGCCAGCAGGTAGGTCGCTTCGGCATTGCCGAAGCCGGCATCGATGTCGGCAATGATCGGAACGACATGCGTTTCGTGCTCGTCGATTTCCTTTATCAGGCGCTGCGTATTGACCGCGTCATTGGCTTCCTTCGCCGCGTCCAGTTCGCGGAACAGGCCGCCCAGTTCGCGGGCATCCGCCTGGTTGAGGAAGGTGTAGAGTTCCTCGATCAGGTTGGCGACGCTGGTCTTCTCGTGCATCGACTGATCGGGCAGCGGACCGAATTCGCTGCGCAGCGCGGCGACCATCCAGCCCGAGAGGTAGAGGTAACGGCGCTTGGTATTGCCGAAATGCTTCTTGATCGAGATCATCTTCTGCTGCGCGATGAAGCCGTGCCACGTGCCCAGCGATTGCGTGTAGTTCGCTGGGTCACTGTCGTAGGCGTCCATGTCCTCGCGCATGATCTTCGCGGTGTAGCGTGCGATATCAAGACCGGTGCGAAACCGGTTCTGGACGACCATGCGCGCAGCGCTTTCGGCATCGATGGCACCCCAGGGTGCGCCGTTGGCGGCGATGGTTTCGTTCAGTTCACTGATCCGGTCCGAATAGGCCATGCGGAATAATCCTTGTCGTATAAGAGGGTAATCGTTGGACCCTTGATGGCGGAGCGAGCCGCCGGACGACAGGATAATTGACAAGAAATCTTGTCTATCGCGGCTATTTTGCGCTATTGAGCGTGTAAAGTAGTCAAGAAAGTTACAAATGACTGACGAGGCACTCTTTGCCGGACCGGCCATCCGCCGCTTGCGCAAGCGGGAGGGGCTGACCCAGGCGGCCACCGCCGCGCGGCTCGATATTTCGCCGAGCTATCTCAATCTGATCGAGCGCAACCAGCGGCCGGTCAGTGCGCGGGTGATGATGCAGTTGGTCGAACAGTTCGACTTCGATCCGCGTTCGCTGCGCGAAGACGAGGCGATCGGCGGGATCGACGGGCTGGCGAGGCGCTTTGCCGACGAACGCTTTGCCGACCTCGGGATCGATCGCGAGGAAATGCAGGAATTCCTCGCGCTGGCCCCGCAAGCAGCAGCGGCCTTTGCACGGCTCTACGACAAGGTGGCCCCGGCGGGTGGCGCGAGCGATGACCCACTCTCCGCCTCGCGGCGCGAAATCGAGCGATGGCGCAACCATTTTGCCGATCTCGACATTGCCGCGGAAGAACTGGCCGACGACATGCGCCTTTCGCGCGGCGACATCGGCCTCGCGCTGACCGAGCGCTTACGCGAGCGGCACCAGCTGTCGGTGCGGATCCTCCCACGCGATGTGCTGCCCGACAGCCTGCGCCGGCTCGACCTCCATGCGCGGCAGGTCCAGCTCTCAGAGATGCTCAGCATTCCTTCGCGCAACTTCCAGCTCGCGCTCCAACTTGCCCAGCTCGAATTCGCCGACGGGATCGGCGCGGTCGCCAAAGGGGCGCGGTTCGATGACGAGGTTGCGCGCGCATTGTTCGCCCGCCATCTGAATGGCTATGTCGCTGCGGCGCTACTGATGCCCTACGGCCGGTTCCTGCGCGCCTGCGAGGCCACCGGGTACGACCTTCCCGTGCTCGAACGCCGTTTCGGGGTCAGCTTCGAACAGCTCGCGCATCGGCTCACCACCCTCCAGCGTGTCGGTCAGCGCGGCCTGCCGTTCTTCATGGTCCGGCTCGACCGGGCGGGGCAGTTCTCGAAGACCTTTACCGGGGCGAGCACGGCACTGTTCGTCGAATCCGGTGCCAGTTGCCCGCTGTGGCACGCCCATCGCGCCTTCGACCGCGCAGGCGACCTGCAAGTGCAGTTCGTCGCGCTCGACAATTCGGGCGACCGTGACGGCGGGTGGCTGACCATGGCGCGAACGGTCGAAGGCAGTGGGGCCCCCGGAGAAGCCCAGTTCGTGGTGGCGGTGGGTATCGAAGCGGTCCTGGCTGCCGATCTCGCGCAATCGCGGGGCATATCGCTGCGGCCGGACGATGCCCAGCCGATCGGTCCCGGGTGTGCCAGGTGCCACCGTGCCGGGTGTAGCCAGCGTTCACTGCCCCCGGCAGGTCGCAAGCTTGCCTTCGATACGGTTCGCCGCGGCGTAACGCCGTTCGAATTCGCGCCCGATTAGCCGCCATCCGCCTACCCCCGGGGAACCGCGGGCGGATTTGCAGCGTTTTCGGCTCATTACAGTCGCAGGGGCACACTATCATGACCGAAGAACGAATTACCGAAACCACCGATGCAGCGGGCAATACCCATACGACGCATACGGTCGTTTCGGACGGGGAAGGCCGCCGGGGCGGTACCAATTGGGTGCTGGTCCTCCTGGTGCTTGGCGTCGCCATCGTGGGCTTCCTCTTCATCAGCCAGATGAACAGCGCCGAAGTGGCCAAGGACGATGCCATTGCGGGCGCTGCCAATGAAGTCGGCCAGGCCGCCAGTCAGGTGGGCGAAGCCGCCCAGAATACAGGCGAGGCGGTCGAGGAAGCCGTCACCAACTAGATTGTATTGACGATAACGAAAGGGCGGGGAGCTTGCGGGTTCCTCGCCCTTTTGCGTGAGAGTGTAAAATTTACCGACGGTTCATCCCTGTCTGCTAGTCAAGGTTTCCGACACCAGCAATTCGCGAGCCGGACCGAATGATCCGCCTGTTCAAGCACTACATCTCCTACAATGTCGTGCTGCTCTCCCTGATCGATCTCATGCTGCTTTCGCTCGCGGGCGAGGCGGCGTGGCGACTGCGCGTTTGGCAGATCGGGATCAGTGATGGCCAGTTCTCGGATCGCGTATTGGAGATCGGCGGCTTTGCCGGGGTGATCTGGCTGGCGATGATCGCGGTCGGGGCCTATGGCCCCGAGGCCTTGCGCTCGATGCGCTTCGCTACCGCGCGGCTGCTGGTCGCGGTCAGCCTCGGCGTACTGGCGATATCGCTCATGAATTTCTTCCTGCCCGGATCGGCGTTGTGGCGTTCGGTCCTGCTCTACGCGATGGGCATTGCGATTGTCGTGCTCATCGCCAACCGGATCCTCGGCAGCAGGATGCTGGGCGTGGAGACATTCCGCCGGACCGTCCTGGTGCTTGGCGCGGGCGCGCGGGCGGAGCGGCTTGAACGGCTTTCGCGCCGCCCCGAGAGCGGCTTCGCCGTCGGTGCTTTCGTGGCGATGGGGGAATCGGAGCCGACTCTTGAGACCGCCGTACCGCGCGAATCGATTGCCGACCTTGGTCGCTTCGTCGAGCGGGTTGGGGCTACCGAAGTGGTCCTCGCGCTGCAGGAGCGGCGCAATTCGCTGCCGCTCAAGGACCTCCTGAGAGTCAAGACCAAGGGCGTTATGGTCAGCGATTTCTCGAGCTTTCTCGAGCGCGAATTGGGCCGTGTCGATCTCGACACGCTCAACCCCAGCTGGCTGATTTTCTCCGACGGTTTCTCCTCCGGTCGCCGGCTGTCGAGCATCGGCAAACGCCTGTTCGACATCCTCGTCAGTCTGGTGATCCTCATCGTTGGAATACCGCTGGTGGCGATCTTCGCCATATTGGTGAAATTGGAAAGCAAGGGACCCGCCTTCTTCCGGCAGACCCGGGTCGGGCTTTACGGTCAGGAGTTCACGCTGGTCAAACTGCGCTCGATGCGCACCGATGCCGAGGCTAACGGAGCGAAGTGGGCGGACAAGGACGATCCGCGCATCACCCGTGTGGGCCGCCTGATCCGCACCGTGCGCATCGACGAATTGCCGCAGGTGTGGAGCGTACTGAAGGGGGAGATGAGCTTCGTTGGCCCACGGCCCGAAGTGCCCGCTTTCGTGGTCGAGCTCGAGAAGGAACTGCCCTTCTATGCCGAGCGCCACATGGTCAAACCCGGGATCACCGGTTGGGCACAGATCAATTATCCCTATGGCGCCAGCGTCGAGGATTCACGTCAGAAACTCGAATACGACCTGTATTATGCCAAGAACTACACACCCTTCCTCGACATCATCATCCTGCTGCAGACCGCACGGGTGATCATCTGGTCTGAGGGAGCGCGCTGATGGGCTGGATCGCAAGCTTTTCCTATATCGGCTATTCGCTGGGCGCGGTGATCTGCGCGCTGGCGGCGATCTGGATCGGACGCAAGGGCGACGCGCTGCGTGCCGACCGTACGCCTGCGGTCGTCGCGCTGGCGCTGACTGCGAACTGGTGCTTCGCCGCTGCCAGTTTCGAGCCTGGTCGACCGATTGTTGAACTGACCGAGATCGCGCGCAATCTCGCGTGGCTGTTCATGCTGTTCCGCCTGTTCGGTAATGACGGACGCGACGAGACGCTTCGGCTGGTCCGCCCGGCGGTTTTTGCACTCGGCTTTGTCGAAGTCCTTCAATTCGTCCTGTTGCTGATCGCGAGGCGTTATGCGGTAACGCCCGAACTGAGCGCGCTGACTTTCGAAACCGCGGCGCTGTTCCGCATAATGGTCTCGGTGGGCGCGCTGGTGCTGTTGCACAATCTCTATGCCGGCGCTGCCGCTTCATCGCGCCAGATCCTGCGCTGGAACGCGGCTGCACTGGCCGGGATGTGGGCGTTCGATCTCAATTACTTTACGATCGGCTACATCACCGGCGCGTTGCCGGGTGAACTCGCCGCGCTGCGCGGGGTGGCTGCCGCCTTGGTGGCCGTGCCGTTCGCGCTGGGCTTCAATAGCCGGTCGCCCGATCTGGAGTTCCGTCCGTCGCGAGCGGTGACCTTCCGCTTCCTCTCGTTGCTGGTGATCGGGATCTATTTCGGCCTGATGCTGGGGCTCGCCCGCTGGCTCGATATGCTCACAGGCGATCTCGCGCGGATGACGCAGGTCGGCCTGATCATCACCGCCAGCGCTTTGGCGCTCATCTGGCTTCCTTCGGATCGGCTGCGCGGATGGCTGCGGGTCACTGCGATCAAGCACCTGTTCAAGCACCGCTACGACTATCGCAATGAGTGGATCCGTTTCACCGATACGATCGGCACCACCGGCTTTGACAACATCAGCCTGCAGGAACGCACCGTGAAGGCGCTGGCCGATATCACCGATAGTCCCTCGGGCGTCCTGCTCGTACCCGACGAAGATGGCTCTTTCGAACTCGCCGCGAACTGGCGTTGGTCGAATGTCGAGATTCCGGCCCGCGCAGCCCCGGCCTCGCTTGGCGTTATTCTCGAAAGCAGCGAGTTGATCATCGCGTTTGACGAAGTGCGCGACGGTGTGGACCATCGCGGAGAGCAGGCCGCGGTTCCCGACTGGATGCGTAACGACCAGCGTGCCTGGGCGGCGGTTCCGCTGCTACACTTTGATCGCCTCGTCGGCTTGGTTATCCTGTCGCGCCCACTGATCGAGCGCCGGCTCGACTGGGAGGATTTCGATCTGCTGTCGGTCGTCGGTCGCCAGCTTGCCAGCTACCTCGCGGAACAGGCTGGACAGGCTGCGCTGCTCGAAGCGGGGCGCTTCGACGAATTCAATCGCCGCATGGCCTTCGTGATGCACGACATCAAGAACCTGTCGAGCCAGATGTCGCTGCTGCTGCGCAATGCGGAGAAGCATGCCGACAAGCCCGAATTCCGCAAGGACATGCTCGTGACGCTGCGCAGCAGTGCAGACAAGCTCAACACGCTGCTCGCGCGCCTCGGACGCTATGGTCCGCCGGGAACCGAGAAGCCGCGCCAGTTCGATCTTGCCGACACGGCGCGGCAGGCGGTCGAACGGCTGGGCAAGGTCCACCCGGTAGCGGTGCTCCGCACCGAGCCGGTCGCGGTCGAGGGCAATCCCGACGCGCTCGATCAGGCGCTGGTGCATCTCATCCAGAACGCGATCGATGCGAGCGATGCGAACAGTTCGGTCATGCTTGAGGTCTATAGCGATGGGGTTTCGGGCAAGGCGACGGTGATCGACAATGGGCGTGGCATGTCGCCGCAGTTCCTGCGCAACGGCCTGTTCAAACCGTTCGTCTCCTCGAAGCCCGGAGGCTTCGGCATCGGTGCGTTCGAGGCACGTGAATTGATCCGTTCGATGGGCGGGCGGCTGGATGTCGAATCGCGCGAAGGGCTGGGAACGCGGTTTACCATCAGCCTGCCGCTCAAATCGGCGGCATCCATTATTGGTCGAAGCCAGTCGGCAGAGGGGAATGAGGTCGCATAATGGGGGAAACCAAACCCAAACTGCTCATCGTCGAGGATGACGAAGGTCTGCAGGCGCAGCTCAAATGGGCCTATGACGACTTCGATGTCGTGATCGCCGGGACGCGCGCGGAGGCGCTGACTGCCTTGCGTGCGGAGGAACCCGCGGTGGTCACGCTCGACCTTGGCCTGCCGCCCGATCCCGACGGCACCAGCGAGGGTTTTGCCGTGCTCGAAGCGATCATGGCGATGAAGCCCGACACGAAGGTAATCGTCGCGTCAGGCCACGGTGCCCGCGCGAGTGCGCTGCGCGCGGTGGAGCAGGGCGCCTATGATTTCTACCAGAAGCCGCTCGACATCGACACGCTTGGACTGATCGTCCAGCGCGCATACCGGCTGCATCAGATCGAGAATGAGAACCGCCGTCTCGCCGAAAAGGTCGGCGAAGACCGGACTGTGCTCGGCTCGATGGTCACCGCTGCCCCGGAAATGGCCAAGGTCGCGCGGACGATAGAACGGGTCGCGCCGACCAATGTTTCGGTCATGCTGCTCGGGGCAAGCGGGACGGGCAAGGAATTGCTGGCCCGCGGCGTCCACGAATCGAGCAACCGCCGCGAGGGTGCCTTCGTCGCAATCAATTGCGCGGCGATTCCCGAAAACCTGCTCGAGAGCGAATTGTTCGGGCATGAACGCGGCGCCTTCACCGGCGCGGTCAAGATGACCGAGGGCAAGATCGAACTGGCCGACGGGGGCACGCTGTTCCTCGACGAGGTCGGCGACATTCCGCTGCCCTTGCAGGTGAAGCTGCTACGGTTCCTGCAGGAACGCACGATCGAGCGGATCGGCGGGCGCAAGCAGATCCCCGTCGACACGCGGATTGTCTGCGCCACGCACCAGGATCTCGAATCGATGATCGGCGCGGGCACGTTCCGCGAAGACCTGTTCTACCGGCTTGCGGAAATTGTCGTGAAGGTGCCGACGCTGGCGGAACGCCCGGGCGATGCAGTGCTGCTTGCGAAGCATTTCGTCACGCGTTTTGCCAAGGAGATGAACCCGCAGGTGAAGGGCTTTGCGCCCGATGCGCTGGCGGCGATCGATGGCTGGAGCTGGCCGGGCAATGTGCGCGAGCTCGAAAACCGTATCAAACGCGCGGTTATCATGGCTGACGGCAAGCTGGTGTCTGCCGAAGACCTGGACCTGACGCAGGATGCTGAGGGCGGCGGCGATATCGCCCTCAACCTCAAGGCGGCGCGCGAACAGGCGGATCGGCGGATGATCCGACAGGCGCTCGCCCGCAGCGAAGGCAATATCTCGAATACCGCCAAGCTTCTCGGGATCAGTCGACCGACCTTGTACGATCTACTCAAGCAATATGATCTTCAGGCGTGATCTCGGACTGATCGTAGCACTCGCATTTGCCCTTGCGACGCTGGGGGGATGTGATGAGGCAGCGTCGGACCGACCCCCCTTGGAGGAGGCGCGGTTCCAGCTGGCGCGGGGTGATGCCCTCGCGGCGCAGGTCCAGCTCGAACAGGCGCTCGCGACAGGCACTCCGCGCGCGGAGCTTGCCGCGCTGTTCGGCGAAAGCGCGCTTCTGACGGGTGACCTGGGCGTTGCGCGTGAGTGGCTCGGCCCGGGCGAATTTTCGGAAGACAGCAGCGCCGCTGGCTTCCAATTGCTGGGCCGTCTCGAAATGGCGGAAGGCAATCTACCCGCCGCCGGCGCCGCTTTCGACCGATCCTATCGGGTCGAACCGGACAATGCCGGGCTGTGGGTCGACATCGGGCGTCTGCGGTATCGCGGGGGCGAGCAATTCGAGGCCATCGCCGCAGCCGAACGGGCATTGCGGATTGATCCGAATGATGCCGAAGCGCTGCGCTTTCGCGGGCAACTCGCGCGCGATGCGCAGGGGCTTGAGGCGGGTGCCGAATTGCTCGGCAGGGCACTCGAACGCCAGCCGCAGAATACTGAATTGAGGGTCGAATACGCGGCCACGCTCGGCGATGCCGGCCGTGCGCGCGACGCGTTAAGGGTCCTGCGTGCCGAGGGTGGGCGCGCGGCCTCCACTCCGCGCGGCATGTTCGTCCAGGCGGTGATCGCTGCGCGGGGTGGAGATTTTCGATCGGCTCGCGACTTGCTCGCGCGATCGGGACTGGCGAGCGACAATGTCGCCTCTGCCCGTCTGCTGTCGGGGCTTATCGCGCTCAACGATGGGAATTACGCGAGCGCGGCGCTCACGTTCGCTCGCCTTCACCGGCGCCAGCCCGACAATCGCCGGGTCGGGGATTTGCTCGCCTATGCACTCTCCCGCAGCGGCGGTGAACGCGAGTTGGTGCATCGCTTCGCTGCGCCCGCGTCGAGTGGCGCGGGGTCGATCTACCTGCGCATGCTGGTAGGCAGGGCATACGAGGCGCTTGGCGAGCGGGAACGTGCAGCAAAATTTCTCGATCTGGCGGCATTTGGTCCGTCCGAGCTTGCGGTCCTGCCCGGCCTCACGCCGCGCGCGTCGCTTGCCGTCTCCCCTGACATGGGCGGGTTGGAGATACGCGATTACGTTCGCCATGCGATTGCTAGCGAAGACGCCGTGGCGGCCGTCGGCAGGGCCCGCAGTTTCGCGCAACGCTTTCCCGGCTCGGGCGATGCGCAGGCCATTCTCGGCGATGCAGAATTCGCTAGCGGCGACAAAGCTGCTGCGCGCGCGGCCTATGCACGATCGGCGCTGGTGCGGCGGTCATGGCCGCTGACATTGCGGCTCGCAGCGGCGCAGGAGGACGCCGCCGAGACCCGCCGTCTGCTCGAGAGCTATGTGCGCGACAATCCCATGAATGCAGAGGCCGCGGCGCTTCTCGCGGATGCTTTCGCGGCCGCAGGGGATTGGGAGCGCGCTGCGCAATTGCTCGATCATGCCATGGCTCTCGGAATGGCGCGCGTTCCGTGGGTTCTCGCTGCGCGCAGCATCGCTGCTGGGGAGCTCGATGATAGCGACGGGGCGCTCGATTACGCGCTCGCGGCGCATGAACTGCAGCCGATGAACCCGCTGGCGATTGCCGCCTTGATCGATGCGCTGCCCGAAAGCGAGGAGGCGGCAAGAAGCGAGCTTGAAACGAAACTGCGTTCCGTGTCGGCGAGCACGCGCTGAGGAACTCGACAAGCTTGCACGGTAGAGGCAAGGGCCGCGCATGACGCTCCGAACCGTTTTTGCCGATCCCATGGTGCGGATGCTGGTCGCCGCCATCCTGCTTGCCGCCCTCCTGCCCGCCACCGGTAGCGCGCGAGGCGTGGCGCAGGCAGTGGCCAATGCAGCGATTTTCATCCTGTTCCTGCTCAACGGCATGCGCATCGCGCGGCGCGATATCGCTGCTGGCATTGCTAATTGGCGGTTCCTGCTGCCGCTGGTGCTGTGGGTGTTCGGCGCGATGGCGCTGATCGGTGCCGCGCTGGCCGCATTGGGTCAGGGCTGGCTCGCCCCCTCGGTGGCGCTCGGTTTCCTCTACCTAGGGACGCTGCCTTCGACCGTGCAATCGGCCACGTCCTATACCTCGCTGGCGAAAGGCAATGTGGCGCTATCCGTAGTCGGGGCAGCGCTGCTCAATATCCTTGGCGTCTTCGTCACGGTGCCGATCTTCCTCGCGCTGGGCGGCAGCGGCAGCGGTGCCGTGGGCATGGACGTGATCGGCAAGATCATGTTGCTGTTGATCCTGCCCTTCGCAATCGGCCAGGCGCTGCAGGGGTTCACGGGCGCCTTCATCGCGGCGCATAAGCCCAAGATCGCTTGGGTCGACCGGATTGCTATTGCAGCGGCAATCTATGTCGCTTTCTCGGGCGCGGTCGAGCAGGGCATCTGGACCCGGGTCGATGGGCTGGACTGGCTAGTGATCGCGGCGCTGGTGGCGGCGTTCCTTGTCGCGGGAAATCTGGGCGCGTGGCTGGCGGGCGGCGCGCTGCGCCTCAAACGCCCCGATCGCATTGCCTTCCTTTTCGCTGGCGCGCAAAAGAGCGCGGCGGTCGGCGCCCCCTTGGCCACGATCCTGTTTTCGTCCGAAGAGGCCGGGTTCATTGTTATCGCGCTATTGCTCTACCACTTCTTCCAATTGGTAGTGGCAGCGCCGATTGCTAATCGGCTGGCGCAGCATCCCCCTGCGGATGACGCCGGTTGTAGCGCACCGACCACCAGAGGCTGAGCCCGATCAGGATCGCGCCGATCAGGCCGGTGATCGTTTCAGGGATATGCACCTTGGCCGAGCCTAGCATGATCCCGCCGAGCACGATGATCGCCCAGAAAGCCCCGTGTTCGAGGAAGCGATAGGCCGCCAGCGTGCCCTTGCGGACGAGGTGGATCGTCATCGAGCGGACGAACATCGCACCGATCGACAGGCCCAGCGCGATTACGATCATGTTGTTGGATAGCGCGAAAGCCCCGATGACCCCGTCGAAGCTGAAGCTGGCATCGAGCACGTTGAGATAGAGAAAGCCGCCCAGTCCGCTGCGCACGACCGCGCCCTGGAGCTTGGCTGCCTCTTCCTTCAGCTCGAGGATGGCATTGATGCCCTCCACGGCAATGAAGGTGACTAGCCCGAGGATGCCGGCAACAAGGAATGTCAGCGCCTCGTCGGGCGCGAGCGTGGTCGAGATGCCCCACAGCACCAGCAGCAGGAGCGCGATCTCGGCCGCGGGCAGCGCGGCGAACTTGGCGAGCTTGCGTTCGACAACCGAAATCCAGTGAACCTCCTTGTCGAGATCGAAAAAGAATTTCAGCCCGACCATCGCGAGGAAGGCGCCGCCGAAGCCGGCAATGCCGACATGGGCGGAGGACACGATCCGCTCATATTCGCGCGGATCGTTGAGCGAGAGATTGATCGTCTCGACCGGGCCGAGCCCCGCCGCGATGGCGACGATCGCCAGTGGGAATACGATCCGCATGCCAAACACGGCAAAGGCGATGCCCCAGGTCAGGAAGCGGCGCTGCCAGACCTCGTCCATTTCCTTGAGCACCGAGGCATTGACCACCGCATTGTCGAAGCTGAGCGATATCTCCAGCACCGACAGGACCGCGACGATCCACAGCAGCGATAGCGTTCCGGTAACCGAAGCCGTGCTGACCCAGCCGTACCAGACGGCGAGGCCAAGACAGAAAAGCGTGAAAACGAACGAGAATCCGTAGAAGCGCCAAAGCGTTGCCATGTGTAGAAAGGTCCTGGGTTCAGCGCTTGGGCTGGTAGGTCTGGTCTTCGGTGGGGAAGCTGCGCGCGCGCACTTCCTCGGCATATTGCACCACGGTCTGTTCGATGACCCCGGCGATATCGGCATATTTCTTCACGAAGCGCGGGACGCGATCGAACATGCCGAGCATGTCCTCGGTCACCAGCACCTGTCCGTCGCATTGCGCCGAAGCGCCGATCCCGATGGTCGGGCAGGCGACCGCCTGCGTCGCTTCGATCGCGATCGGTTCGAGCACGCCTTCGAGTACGATGGCGAAGGCCCCGGCCTCGTCCAATGCCTTGGCATCGCCGACGATCTTCTCCGCTTCGGCATCGCTGCGTCCGCGCGCGGCATAGCCGCCCAGCACATTGACCGCCTGCGGGGTCAACCCGACATGGCCCATCACGGGGATGCCGCGCTGGTTGAGGAAGGATACCGTCTCGGCCATCGGCTCACCGCCTTCGAGCTTCACCGCGGCGGCGCCCGATTGCTTGAGCAGGAAGGTCGCGCTCTCGAACGCCTGCTGCGGCGATTGTTCGTAGGAGCCGAAGGGCATATCGACCACGACCACCGAGTGGTAGCTGCCGCGCACCACGGCGGCGGCATGGTTGGCCATCATGTCGAGCGTTACGGGAATCGTCGTGGGCAGACCATAAATTACCTGCGCCAGCGAATCTCCCACTAGCAGGATGTCGCAATGCGCGTCGAGCAACTGCGCCTGCCGCGCAGTATAGGCGGTCAGCATCACCAGCGGTTCGCGCGTCTCGCCCGCGGTCTTGTGCGCGCGGATTTTGGGCACGGTCAGCCGTTTCATCGGCTGCGGTGTGGGGTTGGCGCGGCTGGTGCTCGTATCAAGCTGGAAAGTCGTCGACATGAGCGCCTCACTAGCAAGCGCGTGGACGATGGCAAAGCGAAGCTTGGCATCCCGCAGGATTGCGTGTTTAAGGACGCGCTTGTGACGCGCGTGCAGGGATCGCCGCGGTTGGAGAGGAACAATCTGAACATGGTCGCTACCACGACTTCGACGGGCGAGGGCTGGTCCTCGCGCAAGGCGTTTATCCTCGCGGCGGTCGGGGCCGCCGTGGGGCTTGGCAATATCTGGCGTTTCCCGACGCTGGCGGGTGAGAGCGGGGGCGGGGCCTTCGTGATCGTCTATATCGCCTGCGTATTCCTGCTCGGCCTGCCGCTGGTGCTGTCGGAAATCTTCATCGGCCGCGTGGGGCAGACCGATGCGGTCGGTTCGATCCGCCGCGTGGCAACGCAATCGCATGCCGCGCCGGGGTGGTCGATCGTCGGTGCGATCGGGGCGCTGGCGGCTTTCCTCATCGTAGCGTTCTATTCGGTCGTCGCTGGCTGGGTGCTCTATTACGCAGGCGTGATGGGGGCCGATCTCGGACAGGCGATCATGGCGGGCGACCCGTTCCGCGGCGCGCTGGCAGGCGAAAGCCGGGAGCAGATCCAGCAACGGCTGGGCGATATGTTCGCCAGCCCGGGTCTGCTGCTCGGCATGCACTTGCTCTTCATGGGACTAACGCTCTTCATCGTCGCGCGCGGAGTCAGCTCGGGGATCGAGAAGGCCGCGACCTATCTCATGCCGGTGTTCTTCGTGCTGCTGTTCGGCCTCGTCGTCTATGGCGCGATCGAAGGCGATATCGGCGATGCGGCGGCGTTCCTGTTTACCCCCGACTGGTCGAAGCTCACCCCGCAGGTGATCAACTCGGCACTGGGCCAAGCGCTGTTTTCGCTGTCGCTCGGGGTGGCGGGGCTGATCACCTATGGCTCCTACATCAAGGAAGGCAGCGGGCTCGGCCCCACCGCCGCAGTGATTGCAGTGGCGGATACCTGTGTCGCTTTGCTTGCCGGCCTGATGATCTTCCCGATCGTCTTTGCGGTCGGGCTCGATCCGGCGGCCGGGCCGACGCTGGTGTTCCAGACGCTGCCCTTCGCATTCCAGACCATGCCGGGCGGGGCGCTGTTCGGCTTCCTGTTCTTCGTGCTGATCCTGGTTGCGGCGGTCACCAGCTCGATCTCGCTGCTCGAAGTGCCGACCGCCTACGGAATTGGCGAGCGCGGCTGGAGCCGGCCCAAATCCGCGCTGATCTTCGGTGCGGGGTCGTTCCTGATCGGGATTGCCTGCCTGCTCGGCTACAATGTCTGGTCCGATGTCCGGCCGCTGGGTTTCTGGAGCCTGTTCGCGGAAACCGATATCCTGGACACGGTCGACGGGTTCACCGGCAAGGTCATGCTGCCCGTCGGCGCGCTGCTGACCTCGATCTTCATCGGGTGGAAAGCGGACGAAACGCTGCTGCGCACCACCACCGGCCTGTCGCCCTGGGCCTTCGGACTGTGGCGCTTCCTGATCGCCTGGCTGTGTCCGATTGCGGTTGCGGTTATCCTGGTGACCGGCTTGTTCCCGAGCGTGCTCGGCAATTGATACGACAAGGGCCGCTCCGGTGAGGAACGGCCCTTGGTATTCGCTTGGGGGTTGGGGTCGGCCTAGATGTCGACCTTGTCCGCATGCTGTTTCTCGGCTTCTTCATGCACGGTCATGCCGAGCGCCATCTTGGCGGTGTTGAGCAGGCCGAGGTCGCCATTCCAGATTTCGGCATCGCCGAGGTCCATGCGCAGGAAGGCGATGTCGGGATCGTTCTTGCCGCCATCGTACCAGGCCTCGACGAAATTGTTCCAGAACTGGTCGAAGCGTTCCTGGCTGGTTTCGCGCGTCAGCGTACCGTCGAAGCGGGCGAACAGTTCGTGGCCCTTGCTTTCGAAGGTTGCGGTGGCGCGACCGAGCTTGACGAAATCGCTCTTGGTATGGGTGAAGAACCAGATCGAGCTGTTGGCATCCTTATCGAGCTGCGGGCTCATCGGCACCGCGGTCGCGCTTTGTCCGTCGAGCTGAAGGAACAGGAAGGGCGAGTCGGCCAATGCCTTCCAGAATTTGGTCTTGAGTTCGTCGGGGTTTCCTGCGGCGTGTTTCATGGTGTCTCCTTCAAAGGGTGTTGCCTGACCAATGGATGAGGCGGCGGTTCGGTCCCGTTCTGCGACGACGGGAGAACCCGCTGCGCCGAATTGCGAATCGATCCGATATGGAACATAGTAGGAACACACGAGTCGTTCCCCTATGTCCCAGCCCGATCTTGCCTCCCTGCCGCTCATGGCCTTCGAAGACGTCGCCGCGCTATCCGCGCGGCGCAGTGCGCGCTGGCGTCTGGGCCTGGCGGCAAGCCGGGGGCTGGCACTACACAATGAAGTGTTTGCTTCCTCGCGCGAGGGGGCAGGGGCGGGTGCCGCGCTGGCGCTGGCGCTCGACGACTGGCGCACTTTGCCGCGCGGCGATGGCTGCGAGGCGCAGGACCGGCGCAGCGTGCTGTGGGTTCAGACGCGCGAAGCGGCGCGGCGTGCAGGGCGGCCCTATCGCGCCGGACTGCCAGAAATGTTGCAGGGACGGGTGATCCATGTGCTCGCCGAAAAATGCGAGGACGCGCTCTTCGCACTTGAGGAGGGGCTGCGCTGCCGCGACCTCGCCTTCGTGGTGGGCGAGATCGCGGGCAATCCCAAGGCGCTCGACTTTACGGCCTCGCGCCGCCTGACGCTGGCGGGGGAAAAGCATGGCGTACCGCTGTTCCTCGTCCGGATCGATGCGGCGCGCGACCTGTCCTCGGCAAGGATGCGGTGGGAGGTCACCTCTGCTCCTTCCGCCGCGCCGCACTGGAATGCGCAGGCTCCCGGCCCGCCGCGCTGGCAGGCCGAACTGTTCCGCGCCCGCGCGCATGCACCGGGCGAATGGTTGTTGGCCGAAGAGCAGGGCGATCTTACCGCGAGCACGGCCCGCAGTGCAGATGACGCAATGCTTGGCAATTGGACGGCGGGATTGCGCCAGCGGCATCCGCTGCTCAGGGCGTGAGTACGCCGCAGAAGGGTGGCTCCTGCACCCGCCGCATCCTGTCGATCTGGCTCCCTGCGCTGGCGATGGATCGCTGGCGGATGGTGACGGGCGAGCAGGCTGAGGCGTTCGCCGCCCGGCCACTGGTGCTGGTCGCCGATACCGCGCATGGACCACGGATCGAAGCGGTCAATCGCGCCGCTGCCGAGGCTGGGGCGCGAGCGGAAATGATGCTCGCCGATGCGCGCACGCTGTGCCCTGAAATCGCCACCGCGCCGAGCGATCCGGCGGGCGATCTCGCCTTTCTCGAGACCTTGGCGATCTGGGCGCAGCGCTGGGGGCCATGGTCAGCGCTCGACCCGCCCGACGGGCTGCTGGTCGATGTGACTGCGGTGGCGCATCTCTTCGGCGGGGAAAGCCTGTTGCTCGCCGATGTGCAGCAGGCCTTTGCCCAGCGGCAGCTGACGGTTCGCACGGCGATTGCGCCAACTGCCGGGGCCGCCTGGGCGCTGGCGCATCATGGCCGTGACGGCGCTATCGTCGAGGGAGACGAAGCGATCGAACGCGCTTTGTCCGATCTGCCCGTGGCTGCCCTGCGGCTCGACCAGGATGTGGTGACCGTGTTGCGCCGGCTGGGGCTCAAGCGGCTAGGCGAGATCGCGACTTTGGGACGCGATGCGATCCAGCGACGTTTCCGCAACCGCAAGTCGCCTGCCGCCAATCCGCTGGTTCGGCTCGACCAGCTCCTCGGCCGCGTCCCCGAACCGCTGCTGCCCGTGGTTCCGCAACAGGTGCCGCTGGTCCAGCGCCGCTTGCTCGAACCGATCCGCCATCGCCAGTTGCTCGACCAGGTGGTGCAGGATCTGGCGCAGGACATGGCGCGCGTGTTGGAGGGGCAGGGGCAGGGTGCCCGGCGTCTGGAGCTCGGTCTGTGGCGAGTCGATGGCGAAGTGGTCGTCCGCCGTCTGGAAATGGCTGCCGCCACCCGCGATCCGGCGCATATCGTGCGGCTGTTTGCCGCCCGCCTCGACGATGTGGACGCGGGTTTCGGGATCGAGATGCTGCGCCTGCGCGCCAGCTGGGCCGAACCGCTCGCGCTCGAACAGGGCGATATCGAAAGTGCGGCGGAAACCCAGGGTACCAGCCTTGCCGCCTGTATCGACCGGCTGACCGTAAGACTCGGAGCCAAGGCCGTCAGCCGTCCGGTGCCTTTTGCCAGCCATATCCCCGAGCGTGCCCAGCGCTGGCAGCCGCCGCTCGAACCCGAAGCCGCCGCGCAGGGGCAGCTCGCCTTTCACACGCGGCCGCTCAAACTGCTCGACAACCCCGAAAAGATCGCGGTGCTCTACGCCACGCCCGACGGCTATCCGCAGCGCTTCCGCTGGCGCGGGCAGGTGCACGAGGTCGCGCGGGTCGAGGGGCCCGAACGCATCGCGCCCGAATGGTGGCGTGAACGCGGGGCTGCGCGGCTGCGCGACTACTACCGCATCGAGGATGGGCAGGGGCGCCGCTACTGGATCTACCGCATGGGGATTATCGGTGACGGGCGCGGGGGGCCGCCCGACTGGTACCTGCAGGGATTATGCGCCTGAATCTGCGGCGATACATCATTCGACATTGCAGGATGGTGTATGGAACATATAATGAACATATGGCCATGCAATCGATCCTCCAGAAGCTGGAAATCCTCGCCGATGCGGCGAAATACGATGCCTCCTGCGCATCCTCGGGCACGGCCAAACGCACCAGCATGGGCGGCAAGGGAATCGGTTCGACCGAGGGGATGGGCATCTGTCACGCCTATGCACCCGATGGCCGCTGTATCTCGCTGCTCAAGATCCTGCTGACCAATCACTGCGTGTTCGACTGCCATTACTGCGTCAACCGGAAGAGCTCGAATGTGGCACGCGCACGGTTCACACCGCAGGAAGTGGTCGATCTCACGCTGTCCTTCTACCGGCGCAATTATATCGAGGGGCTGTTCCTGTCCTCGGGCATCGTGAAGAACTCGAACCACACGATGGAACAGCTGGTAGAAGTCGCCCGTATCCTGCGGGAAAAACACGATTTTTGCGGGTATATCCATCTCAAGACCATTCCCGAGGCAGATGCCGAGATCGTCCACCAGGCGGGGCTCTATGCGGACCGTGTATCGATCAATGTCGAACTGCCGACCGACAGCGGCCTCACCCGGCTCGCCCCCGACAAGGATGCGCGGCAGATCGAAGGCGCGATGGGCAAGGTCAAGAGCGACATAAGCGAACTGAAAGACGCCAGAAAGCGCTTCAAGCATGCGCCCCGGTTCGCTCCCGCGGGTCAGTCGACGCAGATGATCGTCGGCGCCGATGCCGCGACCGATGCTGACATCGTCGGCAAGGCCAGCCGGCTGTATGACAATTTCCGCCTGCGCCGCGTTTATTACAGCGCCTTCTCGCCAATCCCCGATGCCAGTGCGGTGTTGCCGCTGAAGCGCCCGCCGCTGATCCGCGAGCACCGGCTCTACCAGTCCGACTGGCTGATGCGGTTCTACGGCTACAAGCCGGCCGAGGTGATGCAGGCGACCGAGGCGGACGGGAACCTGCCGCTCGATATCGATCCCAAGCTCGCCTGGGCATTGAAGTTCCGCGAGCAGTTCCCGGTCGACGTCAACCGCGCCACCAAGGAACAATTGCTGCGTGTACCCGGGCTTGGCGTGAAGGCGGTGGGCAAGATTCTCGCCAGTCGCCGCCATCGCAATCTGCGGCTCGACGATGTGGCGCGGCTGACGCTGTCGGTCAGCAAGGTGCGGCCCTTTATCTGCACCGTCGACTGGCGCCCCATCATGCTGACTGATCGCGCCGACCTGCGCAGCCTGCTGGCGCCCAAGACCGAGCAGCTCGAGCTGTTCACCGCATGACCGCGCTCCAGCACGTCAAGCTTGGTACCTATCATGTGGTCCATTTGCCCGAACCGGACGATTTCGAGTTCTGGCGCGAGCGGGCGCGTACACTGGTGCAGTGCGATGTCCCGCCCGACCGCATCGCCTGGGTCGAGCCGGGCGGCAATGGCGATCTGTTCGCCGCCGCTTCGTTTCCCGGGGGTGACCGGCGCATGCCGGTTCCGTCCGGCGATGCCGCTCCGGTGCGCGCGAGCAAGCGTTTCGTGACGCTGGCGCGCAATGCCATCCTCCATTCCGACCCCGAACGGTTCGCGCTGCTCTATCGGCTGCTGTGGCGGTTGCAGGCGAACGGGCGGATCATGGAGGACAAGGCCGATCCCGATGTCCGCCGGGTGGAGGAACTGGCCAAGAACGTCCGCCGCGACAGCCACAAGATGCACGCCTTCGTCCGTTTCCGCCTGGTGGAGGACGAGAACGAGGACGAGGAAGCGGGCGAGCATTACGTCGCCTGGTTCGAACCCGATCACCATATCCTGCGCGCCAATGCGGGTTTCTTCATGCGGCGCTTTGCGAATATGCGCTGGTCTATCCTGACTCCGCGCGGCTCGCTCCACTGGGACGGGACGACCATGTCCGAAGGCCCGCCCGCCGAGCGGTCCGATGCGCCGCAGGGCGATCCGACGGAGGATCTGTGGCGCAGCTATTACGCCTCGATCTTTAATCCCGCGCGGCTGAAGATCGGCGCGATGCTCAAGGAAATGCCCAAGAAATACTGGAAAAACATGCCAGAGGCCGCGCTCATCCCCGAGCTGGTGGCGGGCGCGCAGAACCGCGAGGCGCAGATGGTCGACAAGGGCAAGTCGCTGTTCGCGGACGGGCTGGAGGACCGGCCCGATACGCTGGCGGCGATCGACAAGGCGATCCATGCCTGCCGCAAATGCCCGATCGGCCAACTCGACAACCATGCGGTGATGGGCGAAGGGCCGGACGATGCTGCGCTCATGATCGTCGGCGAACAGCCGGGCGACCAGGAGGATCTGGCGGGCCGTCCTTTCGTCGGTCCCGCCGGGCAATTGCTCGACGTGCATCTCGAGAAGGCCGGGATCGAGCGCAAGCGCGCCTATGTCACCAATACGGTGAAGCACTTCAAATATGTCCAGCGCGGCAAGCGGCGGTTGCACCAGAACCCCGGCGCGAAAGAGATCGACACCTGCCGCTGGTGGATCGAGAGCGAGCGCGCGATCGTGCAGCCCAAGCTGGTGCTGGCCATGGGTGCCAGCGCGGCGCGTGGGATGCTGGGCAAGACGGTCAGCATCACGAAGGTGCGGGGCAGCCCGATCATGCTCGAGGATGGCAGCGAGCTGTGGGTCACCGCGCATCCTTCCTACCTGCTGCGGCTCGATGGGCCGGCGCGAGAGGAACAGGCGCGCCTGTTCGATGCCGACCTTGCCGCGGTGCGCACACGGTTGGCGCAGCTTACGGCCCCATGAAACACGCAATTTCCCTCGTCACCCCCGCGAAGGCGGGGGTCCAGCCAAGCTTTCGCCAAGTGGCGAGGGTGGATGGATCCCTGCCTTCGCAGGAATGACGGCAGCCCGAGGCTCGCCGGCCATGCCCGAAAACGATCTCCAGATTCCCAAGCGAACGATCGAGCTTGATCCGGCGAGCATCGAGGCGCCGCCGCGCTCTCCCTTTGTCGAGCTCGGTCTTGTCTCCTGCTTCAGTTTCCTGCGCGGCGCGTCGGATGCGGTCGATCTGGTGCTGCAGGCGCGCGCGCTGGGGTATGATGCGCTCGGGATTGCCGATGCCAATACGATGGCGGGTGTGGTGCGTATCCATATCGAGGCAAAAACGCTTAAGTTGAAGCCGCTTATCGGCTGCAGGATAGAATCGGTCGAAGGTCTCACCTTCCTTGCCTATCCCCGCAATCGCGGCGCCTATGGGCGGTTGTGCCGCTTGGTTTCGGCGGGGCGAATGCAGACGCTCGACGGCGAATGGCAGGCCAAGGGGGCGTGCGACATCAGCCTCGCGATGCTGGCCGAGCATGCCGAGGATGTGCAGCTGATCCTGCTTCCGCCGCGCGATCTCGACGCCGAGTTCACGATCGCGGTCGAAAACAATGTTCTCCCCTTCCGTCATCCGGAAGCCCGGGGTGACGGGGAAAGCGTGGCGGTGGCGGGAACGCTGGCGGACATCCTCCCCCATCTCGCGGGCCAGCTTCCCACGCTTCGCCATCTCGCTGCCAGCTTCCTCTATACCGACAGCGATATCGCGCGGATCGAGCGGCTCGATGCGCTGGCGAAGGCGCACGGTCTCTCCATCCTCGCCACCAATGACGTGCATTACGCGACGCCCGACAAGCGCCCGCTGCAGGATGTGATGACTGCGATCCGGCACAAGACCACCGTCGCTGCGGCGGGCCACCTGCTGCATGGCAATGGCGAACGTTACCTCAAGCCGCCCGCCACCATGTGCAAGCTGTTCGAACGCTGGCCGCATGCCATCGCCGCAACGCGCGAAGTGGCCGATGCCTGCACTTTCAGCCTCGACGAGCTGGCGTATGAATATCCCGAGGAGATTTACCCCGACGGGCAGGCGCCGCAGCAATTCCTCGTTGGCGAGACGTGGAAAGGGGCCAGCTGGCGTTATCCCAGCGGTGTCCCCGATAGCGTGCGCCAGACGCTGGAGCGTGAGCTGGCGCTGATCGGCAAGCTCGACCTCGCGCGCTACTTTCTCACCATCAAGGATATCGTCGATTATGCGCGCGGGGTCGATCCGCCGATCTTGTGCCAGGGGCGCGGCAGCGCGGCCAATTCGGCGGTCTGCTATTGTCTCGGCATCACCAGCGTCGATCCGGCCAAGCACGCGCTGTTGTTCGACCGCTTCATTTCCGAAGAGCGCAAGGAGCCGCCCGATATCGACGTCGATTTCGAGCATGAGCGGCGCGAGGAGGTGATCCAGTATATCTATCGCAAATACGGCCGCCACCGCGCGGGCCTGTGCGCTACGGTGATCCACTATCGCCCGCGCATGGCGATCCGCGAGGTGGGCAAGGCGATGGGCCTGACCGAGGATGTCACCGCCGCGCTCGCCAAGACCGTATGGGGTGGATGGGGCCGCGAGATCAGCGAGAAACATGCTGCCGAAACGGGCATGGATGTGCGCGATCCGCACTTGCGCCGGGTTCTCAAGCTGACCGAGCAAATGATTGGTATGCCGCGCCATTTGTCGCAGCATGTCGGCGGGTTCATCCTCACTGAAAGTGCGCTGACCGAAACCGTGCCGATCGGCAATGGCGCGATGCCCGAACGCAGTTTCATCGAATGGGACAAGGACGATATCGAGGCGCTCGGCATCCTCAAGGTCGATGTCCTCGCGCTGGGCATGCTGACTTGCATCCGCAAATGCCTCGACCTGCTCGACGACCATCACAACCGCCCGCTGAACCTCGCCAGCATTCCGCGCGAGGATCCGGAAACCTACGCCATGCTGCGCAAGGGGGATTCGCTCGGCGTGTTCCAGGTCGAAAGCCGCGCGCAGATGAACATGCTGCCGCGGCTGCGCCCGCGCGAATTCTATGATCTGGTCATCCAGGTTGCCATCGTGCGCCCGGGGCCGATCCAGGGCGACATGGTCCACCCCTATCTCAAGCGCCGCCGCGGGGCGGAACAGGTGATCATCCCCGCGCCGGCGCCCGAACATGGCCCGCCTGACGAATTGTCGAGCATCCTCGAACGCACGCTGGGGGTGCCGATCTTCCAGGAACAGGCGATGAAGATCGCGCTCGATGCGGCGCAGTTTTCCTCCAAGGAAGCCAACCGGCTGCGCAAGGCGATGGCGACCTTCCGCAGCCGCGGGATGGTCGATGAATTGCAGGACATGATGGTCGAGCGCATGGTCGAGCGCGGCTATGATCGCGACTTCGCGCAGCGCTGCTTCAACCAGATCCGCGGCTTTGGCGAATACGGCTTTCCCGAAAGCCATGCGGCCAGCTTCGCGCATCTCGTCTATGTCTCGAGCTGGCTCAAATGCCACTTCCCCGCCGCCTTTGGCTGCGCGCTGCTCAATTCTCAGCCAATGGGCTTCTATGCTCCCGCGCAGATTGTACGCGACGCGCGCGAGCATGGCGTCACCGTGCTGCCTGCCGACGTCAATCTGTCGCAATGGGACTGCACGCTGGAAGACATTGGCGGCGAGGCACCCGCGACCGACCGAGAACGGGGGCGGGGCAGGCAGGACAAGACCATCGCGCTCCGCCTCGGCCTGCGGCAGGTGGATGGCTTGCCCGAAGCCGTGGCGGCGCGGCTGATTGCCGAGCGCGAGGAGGGTGGCCACTATGCCGATGTCGCCGCGCTCAAGGACCGCGCGCGGATCGGCCCGGCCCATATCGAGCGATTGGCAAGCGGGGACTGCTTCGGTTCGATGCAGCTTTCGCGCAGGCAGGCGTTGTGGGATGCGCGCAGCATCGTCGGCGGGCCGGACCTGCCGCTGTTTGCCGCTGCTGCGGCGCGCGAGGAGGGGGCCGAGGCCGTGCGTACGCAGCTTCCCGCAATGCCGCTGAGCGAGGAAGTGGTGGCCGATTACCAGACCACGCGGCTCAGCCTGAAGGCGCATCCGATGGCATTCCTGCGCGCCAGCCTCGCCGAGCGCGGTTTCGTACGCGCCAGCGACCTGCGTAACCGCAAGTTCCGCAGCATGGTCCATGTCGCGGGCGTGGTGCTGATCCGCCAGCGACCGGGCAGCGCCAAGGGCGTATGCTTCATCACGCTGGAGGACGAGACCGGGGTCGTTAATCTGGTCGTCTGGCCCGATCTCAAGGAAAAACAACGCCGCGTGGTGATGGGCAGCCGCCTGATGGAGGTGCGCGGCCGCGTCGAATATGACGACGAGGTGATCCATGTGATCGCGCATCACATGGAAGATGCAACGCACCAGCTCTACCGGCTTTCCGACGACATGCTCAATGCCCCGGTCGCCCGTGCCGATCATGTCACCACGCCGCTGCCTGCCAAGTTCAACCCGCGCGACAATCTCAAAGAAGGCGGGGACGATCCCTACCAACCCGTCGAACCATGGGAGGAACCCCCGCCGGGCAATCGCGAATGCGGATGGTTCGGGCCGAATTCGGGCGGGCATCCCCGCAATGCGCGGATCATTCCCCCAAGCCGCGACTTCCACTAGGCGCGCTGCATGATTGATGCCGAAAAGCTCGCCGCCTTCGCGCTGGTGACCGCGACCACCAGCCTGGTGCCAGGGCAATCGATGCTGTTCGTCATGGGACAGGCGGTCTGGCGCGGTGCGCGGTCGGGTTGGGCGGCGCTGCTGGGCATGCAGATCGGCTATCTGATGTGGTGGGTGCTGGTCGCGTTCGGGCTCGGCACGCTGGCGGCAGCCTATCCGCTTGCCTTCCGGGCACTGGCCTTTGCGGGAATTGCCTATCTCGCCTGGCTCGGCATTACGGCGATCCGGCACTCCTTCCACGCGGGGGAGGGACCGGCGCCGACTGCCCGGCCACCCTCGCGTCACGCCTTTCGCGACGGCATCCTCATCGCCATCGGCAATCCAAAGTCGCTGATCTACATGCTCGCGATTATCCCGCCCTTCGTCGATGCCGCATCGCCGATCGGGCCGCAGATCATCCTTCTCGCCATTCTCGCCCTCGTGATCGACCTGCCGGTCGGGGCACTCTACATCGGCGCCGGGCAACGGCTCGCCCTCCTGATGGCACGCGCTGCGACGCGCCGCTGGATCGATCGCGGCATTGGAACGGTTTTCCTCCTGATAGCGGCCATCGTGCTGGCCGAACTGCTGGGGACGAATTTGTGACACGGATGATTTCACGAAAGATCGGACGCTTTGCCGGCGACCGCCGCGTGGCGCTGCTGCTGATCGCGGTGGGACTACTGCTGAGCGGGCGGGTCTGGCTCGCCGAACATCCCGAGCACGATCCCTGGGCGCCGCTCGACCTGCGCGATCCGGTGGGCTGGGCGACCGAGAGCAAGCTGCTCGCGCTGCGAGAGGATGCGTCCGCATGCCGTGCGGTTCTCGAACGCAGCGCCATTGCGCATGACGTGCTTGAACCCGCAGGCGAAGGCGCGTGTCGGCGCGAAGACCGTACGCGGCTCACCGACTATCCGCTCAGTCCCAATACGCCGCCGGTCACCTGTCCTGCGTCGATCGCGCTGCTGTTATGGGAGCGTGACGTCCTCGAGCCCGCTGCGCAGGACATATTTGGTTCGGGAATCGCGCGGATAGAGCATCTTGGCGCCTATTCCTGCCGCCGTCTCTACGGCCGCGATTCGGGGGCGTGGAGCGAGCACGCGACTGCCAACGCCATCGATATCGCGGGCTTCGTCCTCGTCGATGGGACGCGGATCAGCGTGCTGCGGGACTGGGCAGGCGAGGGCGACAAGGCGCGGTTCCTGCGCGCAGTTCGCGATGGCGCCTGCGACGGTTTCGCGACAGTGCTGTCTCCCGATTACAATGCCGCGCATGCGGACCATTTCCATCTCGACATGAGCCCGCGCTGGCGCGGGGTCTGCCGCTAGGTCAGGCTTCGAGCGAATAGCCCGCGCTGCGCACCGTGCGCACGGGGTCCTTGGCCCCTTCGATCTCGATCGCCTTGCGCAGGCGACGGATATGGACATCGACCGTGCGCAGCTCGATCTCGCTCTCCGTGCCCCAGACCCCGTCGAGCAACTGCCCGCGGCTGAACACGCGGCCCGGGCTCTCCATGAAGAATTTGAGCAGGCGGTATTCGGTGGGACCAAGTTGCAGAGTGCGACCGCGGCGCGTCACCTTATGCGCCACCGGGTCGAGCATGATGTCGCCCACCTCGATGCTCTCGCCCGCTAGTGCAGGACGAATCCGGCGCATGACCGCGGCCACGCGCGCGAGCAATTCGCGCGGGGAGAAGGGCTTGGTGAGGTAATCGTCGGCGCCCGTATCGAGGCCGCGCACACGGTCGTCTTCCGCCTCGCGCGCGGTCAGCATTATGATCGGAACGTGAGCGGTTTCCTTGTCGCGGCGCAAGCGGCGACAGACCTCGATCCCGCTGGTCCCCTCGATCATCCAGTCGAGAATGACGAGATCGGGGACATCTTCGGTGGCGAGCAGTAGCGCTTCATCGCCATCGGCGGTCGTGCGGACCTGATAGCCCTCGTTGGAGAAACGGTACTCAAGCAGTTCTGAGAGGGCGGGATCGTCCTCTACCAGGAGCAGTTTGGCGGCGTGCAAATTCTTGCCTTTCCGGGAAAACTCAATCTCGGACACCGCTTTATGACCTTCGCACTACGGTTTTGTGTCAACCGTCCTCGTCGAGAGGATAGTTTCCGGTAGCCGCAAAGTGAACCATTTCGGCCACATTGGTTGCGTGGTCGCCGATACGTTCGAGATTGCGCGCCACGAACAGCATTTGCGCCGCGCTCGAAATGGTCGAGGGGTTCTCGACCATGTGGCTGACGAGGTTGCGGAAGATCGAATTGTAGAAGGCATCGACCTTCTCGTCGGCGGCGATCACTTCGCGCGCCAGTTCGGCATCGCGCGCGGCATAGGCAGTCAGCACATCGTGGACCATTTCGGCGGCCACTTCGGCCATGGCGGGGAGCAGCGTCAGCGGTTCGAACTGCTTGCGATTGCCGCCGATTTCCTTGCTCGCCTTGGCGATGTTCTTCGAATAGTCGCCGATCCGCTCGACCACGCCGGCGATCTTGAGTGCGGCGATCACTTCGCGCAGATCGTCGGCCATTGGCGCGCGCAAGGCGATGATGCGCACGGAGAGCTTGTCGATCTCGCTCTCGAGCGCGTCGATCTTCTTGTCGCCCTTGACGACCTTGTCGGCCAATTCGTCGTCGCCCTTGACGAGCGCCTCGAGCGACTGGGCGATCGCGGCTTCTGCCAGCCCGCCCATTTCGGCGATCAGCCCGCGCAGACGGGTAATGTCCTCGTCGAAGGCCTTAACGGTATGTTCTTGCATCGGATTCATGGTTTTATCCGTAACGCCCCGTGATGTAATCCTGGGTCCGCTGCTCATGCGGGTTGGTGAAAATGTCTGAAGTGCGGCCATACTCTACCATTTTCCCGAGATGGAAAAAGGCGGTACGTTGGCTGACCCGGGCAGCCTGCTGCATGGAGTGCGTGACGATTACGATGGCGTAACGACCGTTGAGCTCGGCAATCAGTTCCTCGATCTTCGCGGTGGCGATCGGATCGAGTGCGGAGCAGGGTTCGTCCATCAGGATGACCTCAGGGTCGACCGCGATGGCGCGCGCGATGCACAGGCGTTGCTGCTGGCCGCCCGACAGCGCGGTGCCGCTATCCAGCAACCGGTCCTTGACCTCTTCCCACAGCCCGGCGCGCTTGAGCGATTTCTCGACGATCGCGTCCAATTCGTCCTTGCCCTCGGCAAGACCGTGGATCTTCGGGCCGTAAGCGATGTTGTCATAGATCGACTTGGGGAAGGGGTTGGGTTTCTGGAACACCATCCCGACGCGGGCGCGCAACTGGACGACATCCATGCCCGAGGAATAGATGTCTTCGCCGTCGAGCTCGATGCACCCTTCGACACGCGCCGAAGGAATGGTGTCGTTCATACGGTTGAGCGTGCGCAGGAAGGTGGATTTGCCACACCCGGACGGACCGATGAAGGCGGTCACATATTCGGTCGGGATGTCGATCGAGACTTCGTCGATCGCCTTTTTGTCGCCGTAGAATACGGAGACGGCGTCGGCGCTCATCTTGGCTTCGGTCTTCTCGAGGTTGTCGTGGACTACGGTCACCAGGTTTTCTCGAATTTGTTACGCAGGTAAATGGCGAGCCCGTTCATCACGAGCAGGAACAGCAATAGCACGATGATCGCCGCGCTGGTGCGTTCCACGAAGCCGCGGTCGATTTCGTCCGACCACAGGAAGATCTGCATCGGCAGCACGGTGGCGGGCGACGTAAACCCATCGGGCGGAGTGGCGACGAAGGCGCGCATGCCGATCATCAGCAGCGGCGCGGTTTCGCCCAGCGCGCGCGCCATGCCGATAATCGTCCCGGTCAGGATGCCGGGCAGGGCGAGCGGCAGGACGTGGTGGAACACGACCTGTACGGGCGATGCGCCGATGGCGAGCGCGCCATCGCGAATGCTCGGCGGGACCGCCTTGATCGCATTGCGCCCTGCGATAACGATGACGGGCATGGTCATCAGCGCGAGCGTCATACCGCCGATCAACGGGGCGGAGCGCAGATTGGGGAACAGGGTCAGGAACACCGCGAGCCCAAGCAGGCCGAAAATGATCGACGGAACCGCCGCAAGATTGTTGATCGACAGTTCGATCAGGTCGGTCCAGCGGTTCTTGGGGGCGTATTCTTCGAGATACAGCGCCGCGAGCACACCGATGGGGAAAGCGAGCAGCAGGGTGACGACCATCGTCAGCAGCGAGCCCTTGAGCGCGCCCCAGATGCCCGCCTGCTGTGGATTGGTGGCATCCGACCGGCCAAGGAAACCCGGATCGAAATTCTTCGCCAGTCGCCCGTCTTCATAGAGACCGGCGGCAAGCGCCTGCATCTCTTGAGAGCCTTCGCCTTCATAACCCGATGCGAGATCGGCCGAGGCGGGCAGCCAGAAGCTTTCGCTGCGCTGGAGCAGCGCGGGGTCGGCAATCACGGCCGCGGCAACATCGCGCCATGCCTGCGCGCCAAGCTCGCTCGCAGCGTCCTCGCCCAGTTGCTCCGCGGCGAAATATTGCACGACATCGCGCAAACCCTGCGCCTCGAGCGAAGCCAGCGCCCCCGACTGCGCCATCGTGTCGGGATTGGCGGCGATGCCGGCCTGGGTGAAGTCGATCGGAACTTCCATCTCGACCCGCTGGAAGCCGCCGATACCGTTGAAGGTCATGGTGCCAAGCAGGAAGACCAGCACTGCAATCGAGAACACGATCGCTCCGAGGCCGAGCGCGCGGAAGCGCTTCTCGGAGGCGTAGCGTTTTTTCAGCCGCGCTTCGAATGCGGGCGTGCGCGTGGGGGCGATGCGCTCACTCATAAGCTTCGCGATACCTTTTGACGACGCGCAGGGCGACGAAGTTCAGACCCAGCGTCACCATGAACAGGACGAAGCCGAGGGCGAAAGCGCTGAGTGTGGCCGGATGGTCGAAACTGCCTTCGCCGGTCAGCATGGCGACGATCTGGACGGTCACCGTAGTCATCGATTCAAGCGGATTGGCGGACAGGTTGGCGGCGGTCGATGCCGCCATTACCACGATCATCGTTTCGCCGATGGCGCGGCTGATCGCCAGCATGACCCCGGCAACGATACCGGGCAGCGCGGCGGGAATCATCACCCGCTTGATGGTTTCGGATCGGGTCGCGCCCATGGCGAGGCTGCCATCGCGCATCGCGCCGGGCACGGCGGCGATTGAATCGTCGGCCATCGAGGACACGAAGGGAATGATCATCACGCCCATGACGAGGCCCGCGGCCAGCGCGCTTTCGCTTGAGGGGTTCGATACCCCCAGGCTCATTGCGAGGTCGCGGATCGCGGGGGCAATCGTTAGCGCCGCGAAATAGCCATAGACCACCGTCGGCACACCCGCGAGGATCTCCAGCGCCGGCTTTACCCAGCGGCGCAGCGACGGGTTGGCATATTGCGTGAGGTAGATCGCGCTCATCAGCCCCAGCGGAATGGCGACGATCATGGCGATGATCGCGCCGATGAACAGCGTGCCCCAGAACAGCGGGACCGCGCCGTAACGGCTGCCATCCGGATTGTCCGGATTGGCCATCGGGTCGGGGCCCCAATGCGTGCCGAAGAGGAAATCGATGGGGGAGACCATGCCGAAGAAACGCACCGTCTCGAACACGAGGCTGGCGAGGATGCCGATGGTCGTCAGGATCGCAACCAGCGAGGCGCCCAGCAGGATCGCCATGACGATGCGTTCGACCTTGCTGCGCGCCGCGAAATCGGGCCGCAGCCGGAGGAAGGCGTACGTGCCGGCAACGAAGGCGATCAGCAGCGCCACGACGATGCCGATCGTGTTGTAGTAGAACAGCGCTTCGCGATAGGGTTCGACGAGGCCGGAAGCCTGCGGATTGAACACTGCCGAGGCAGCCCCGCTTGCGACCGCACGCGCTTCGTTGAGCATGGTCTGGCGCTGGAACCCGAAGACGGGCAGTTCGGCCGCCGCCGGGCTGGCCAGCACCTGCTGGGTTACGAGACCCGGAGCGATTGCGCTCCACAGCGCGATGAATGCAACCATGGGCAGGATGACCCACAGCGCGACATACCACGCGTGATAGATCGGCAGGCTGGGCAAGCGTCCATCCGCACTGTCGCGCCGGAACGCCCACGCGCGGGCACGGGCCGCCAGCCATCCGGCGAGCCCGAGCCCGAGGGCCAGGAGGAGCAAGATAGCTGGCGACATGGGTTGCTTTCAGACCTTACTTGAGCTGCGCGCCGTCGAGCGTGGTGTACTCGGTGGCTGCCTTCAGGTTGGTCGCCATAACGTCCTCAGGCGACGCGACAAGGCCGATCTTGGCCAGTTCCCCGTCCTTGGACCACATCTTGGTCCACTCGAGCAGGTATTCCCGCAGGCCCGGGATCGCATCGAGATGCGCCTTCTTCGCGTAGACATAGAGCGGACGCGCACCGGGGTAGTCGAAATTGGCGATGTTCTCGTAGGTCGGCGCGACGCCGTTCATGTCGAGCCCCTGCACCTTGTCGGCATTTTCCTCGAGATAGCTGTAGCCGAAGATGCCGACGGCGTTGGGATTGCCCTCGATCTTCTGGACGATGAGATTGTCCTGCTCGCCCTGATCGACATAGGCGCCGTCGGAGCGCACTTCGGTACACAGCTGCGCATGGCGATCCTTGTCGCTGTCCTTCAGCGCTTTCATTTCGGCATTGGTGTCGCAGCCAGCTTCGAGCACCAGTTCCTTGAGCGCATCGCGCGTGCCCGACGTGCTCGGCGGGCCGTAAACGAGAATGGGCTGGTCGGGGAGCGAGGGATCGACATCCGACCAGGTCTGGTTGGTCTGTTCGCCGCCATAGGGCGAAGCGGCGATCGCTTCATAGACCTGCTTGGGGGTCAGGCTCATGGTGATCCCGCCCTTGGCCGACGCGAAGGCAATCCCGTCGAGCCCGACCTGGATTTCGATGATGTCGGTCACGCCATTGGCCTGGCAGTCGGCGAATTCGCCAGCCTTCATGCGGCGCGAAGCATGCGTCATGTCGGGGGTGTCCGCTCCGAGGCCCGCGCAAAACAGCTTCATCCCGCCGCCAGTTCCGGTCGATTCGATGATCGGCGAGCGGAAATCGGGCTGCGCGCGCACGAAGGCTTCGGATACGGCCTTGGCGAAGGGGAACACCGTCGAGGAGCCAACCGCGCGGATCGAATCGCGCGATCCGCCGTCGCCTCCATTGGCGCCGCAAGCGGTGAGTGCGACAGCCGATGCTGCGGCGAAGATGATGGATTTGGTCTTGCTCATGGATAGCCCCTTGTATGTCTAGCTAGCGGCGCAAAAGCGCCCCAATGTTACATGGTTGCGACAATATTTTGACCAGTGGTCCGCAGAGCGGAAATAAACCCGTTTCCCGCCCGGTCAGAAATCGATTTGCGCACGTACTCCGAAAGCATCGACGCCATAGGAAGTGTCACCATTTGCAGCGGGCAGGGTGGCGTCTTCGTACTGCAGGCGGCCGTAATTGACCAATAGCGCGGTATAGTCGGTCGGTTTCCAGATCAGCGAGGCGAGATAGCCCGCCTGGCGTCCACCAAGGATCCCGGCGTCATTGAGGTCGAGATGATCGTAGCGAAGCGTAAACTGGAGCGATCCGAAGCCGCCTTCGCCAACCGCGCGCTGCGGTTTGGTGCGATCGAACTTGCCGTTTTTATATCCGCGCGAATCGTCGGTCAGGAACACACCCGCCTCGGCATAGCCGCCAAAGAAGGTCGGATCGCTTGCCAGTGCGGGCATATCGACCGTCTGCCAGTATCCTTCGGCTGCCACGTGGAAGCGCCCGGCGATCGCGGCAGCTTCGAGCCCGAGGCCGGTTTCGCTGGTGGCCGCCATGCTGCCGGTGTCGATGAAGCGCTGCGAAGTGAAGTGAACCAGCGGGCGCTGGCGGTAGCGCAGCTGCGCAGCGGGATCATCGAGGTCGTTGTAATGCACCGACCCGGCGAAATGCAGCTGCGCATCACCGGTCTTCGGCATGAAGACGAGCCGCGCGTCGGCCCCGCGGTTCTTGCTGTCGGTATCCTCGATATTGTCGGTAAAGACGCCCGCCTGGGCGAGGAAATCGCCGCGCGCGTAAGTGATCGAGGCACCGAGGCGGCGCTCGAAACCGAATGCATCGGTAAAGGCAGCGCGTTCGATGAAGGTCGTGTGGAGGCTGCTGGTCAGCTCCTCGAGCGACTGGAAGGTGTTGTGCTGGCCAATGCTTACTTCGAGCGGGCCATCTTCGTAGGAAAGGATGGCGTCGGCGACGGATATTTCATTGCCCGCAAAATCGACTTCGAACTTGTAGCCGAAACCGCCCGGCATATCGCCCGAAGCGCCCAGCCGCGCGCGGCGCACTTCATTGCCGAAACCGTCGGCAGCGCCGGTCGAAGCAGGGGCCGAGGTAAAGCCGGCATCGAACATCAGCCGACCGCGGGGCTTGAAGCTCCAGCCGTCCGACTTGCCCAGTGCGGCCACCGGAGCGTCTGCTGCCGCTTGAGCGGGCGCTGCGACTGCCGGGGCAGCGCGGGTCGCTTCCAGTTCGTTTTCGAGCTGGTCGATGCGGGCATTCATCGCTGCAAGCTGCAAGCGCAACGCCGCCAGTTCTTCGGCAGCGTTCTGCGCAAGCAGCGGGGTTGGCATGGCGCAGCCCAGCGCAAGGGTAACCAGACAAAGGCGTGTGCGGGTGGGCATCAATCGATTCTCTTGTAAAGAGGATTACGGATCGACGACGCCACTATGACCACGATGTTTCAGATATATGACATCCGGCGTGCGCCGCCCATCCACCGTACAGCTGCCGAGCCGGCCACCACGTCCCGCGATCAGCTTTCCTTGTCCTCTTTCTCCAGCGGCAGGATGACTGTCACGCGGGTGCCTTCGCCCAGCGTGCTTTCGATATCGAGTCGCCCGCGATGGCGTTCGACGATATGTTTGACGATCGCCAGGCCGAGACCTGTCCCGCCCGAGGCGCGGCTGCGTCCGGGATCGGTGCGGTAGAACCGCCGGGTCAGATGCGGGATGTGTTCGGGCGCGATCCCGTCGCCACGATCGGTTACGGTCAGCCGCAGCCGGTTCTGGCCCTTGGGATGCAGCCGGACGGTAACGGGCTGGCCCGGCTTCCCGTATTTGAACGCATTGTCGACCAGATTGCGGACCAGCTGTTCGAGCTGCTGCTGGTCGCCCCGGATAATGAATTCGCCCGCCGATTCGAAATCGAGCAAATCGCTGCGATCGCCGCTGGCCGCGTCATGCGCGGCGCGTTCGGCAAGCTTGGAGAATTCCAGAGTGCGATCGGGCAGATCGTGCTTTTCCGCCTCGATCCGCGAGAGCGACATGAGGTCGCTGACGAGGTCCTGCAGCCGCTTCCCCTCGCGCTGGATGATAGCGAGGAACTTGTCGGCCATTTTCGGATCGAGATTGTCGACATCCTCGCGCAGCGTTTCGACATAACCGATGATCGCGGCCAGCGGCGTGCGCAGCTCATGGCTGGCATTGGCAACGAAATCGGTGTGCGCGCGGGCGATGTCGGCTTCGGCGGTCTTGTTGACGAATTCGATCACCGCCAGCTCGCCCGGCAGCGTCTTGCGGTTGATCCGCCAGATATCGGTCCGTCGGTTGAGGCCGCGCACCACCGCGCCGCCTTCGGCATTGCGCGCCAACAGGCGGATCGCTTCGGGCTGGCGCAGCGCCATGCGGACATCCTGCCCGACGATATGCCCGCCCAGCAGTTTGCGCGCGGATAGATTGGCAATGATCACCCGGTCGCGTTCGGTGATGACCACGGGAGTTTCCGAATGCTCGAACAGATCGGCCATGTTGTCGCGGGTGAAGGATGGTCCAGCGGGGGCCAGCTTGACCTCGGGCGGGCGCGCAGCGACGAGATAGAGCGAGCCGATCCACACGATGAAGATCAGACCGGCATAGACAAGACTGGTACCGAGCGTTGCGAGGATGATGCAGGCGAGCAGCGCCAGCACGAATCCGGACCAGGGAAAACTACGCTCGCTCATTGCTTCGCGGCTTAGCGGGGCGCGGTTCGCCGCGCCACCTGCTTTTCCCGATGATGTGGTGAGATGGTGACCCGTACGGGAATCGAACCCGTGTTTCAGCCGTGAAAGGGCCGCGTCCTAACCGCTAGACGAACGGGCCACAGATGTGGCGCTTGCAAGGAATTGCAGATGCAACACCCCACCGTGGTGACCCGTACGGGAATCGAACCCGTGTTTCAGCCGTGAAAGGGCCGCGTCCTAACCGCTAGACGAACGGGCCACGCCCGCATGGCGGGTCGGTGGCGTGGCGGGCCAATTAGGCGTGGGGGTGCGGGTCGTCAACCCTCCAATGCACGCATTTCGGTCAATCGGCCCAGGCGGCGTCCTCGAGGTGCAGTTCGGCCTGCGGACGGCTACCCCAATCGTCGATCTTCACCCGGCCTGCCAGCCACAGCCGGCGCCCGCGCGAACCGTGCAGCAACGCCTGGCCCATGTCGCTGTCGGCAGCGCGGAAAGCGATGCCCTTGAAGCTCTTGCCGTCGTCACCTGCGGCGATCAGACGCACGTGATCGGTGCCCACGATATCGCATTTGACGAGACGCACCGGTCCCACCGCCACGCGCGGTCCGGGCCAGCCCACGCCGTAGGGGCCGGCCTCGTCGAGCGAATTGACCAGTTCGGAGGTCAGCCCGCCCGGCGACACTGCAAGGTCGAGCGCCATCTCGCGACTGGCGGAGGCGCGTGCAACCTGACCTTCCAGCGTGCGATCAAGCCATTCGGCAAGCGCATCGACCTTGTCGGCGCTCACCGTCAGACCGGCAGCCATCGCATGGCCCCCACCGGCCACCAGCAGCCCTTCGTCACGCGCGCGGATGATCGCCGCACCCAGGTCGACGCCGGAAATCGAGCGGCCCGAGCCCTTGCCGGTCTCGCCATCGAGCGCGATGACCAGCGCGGGCTTGCCGGTCTTTTCCTTGATCCGCCCGGCAACGATCCCGATCACACCCGGGTGCCAGCCTTCGCCCGCAACCAGATGGACCGCGCGGTTATGCTGGGCAGCCAGCTGCTGTTCGGCCGCTTCCTGGACCTCGGCCTCGATCAGACGGCGTTCTTCGTTGAGCGCGGAAAGCTGCGCGGCGATGGTCCGCGCCTCTTCGGGGTCTCGGGTGGTCAGCAGGCGGACGCCAAGCGTCGATTCACCGACGCGTCCGCCGGCATTGATCCGCGGCCCCAGCGCGAAGCCCAGGTCCGAACAAGCGGGCGAGCGTTTCAATCGACTCGCATCGATCAGCGCCGCCATGCCGATATTGTCGCGCCGCGCCATGACCTTGAGCCCTTGCGCAACGAAAGCGCGGTTGAGCCCGTGCAGCGCCGCGACATCGGCAACCGTTCCCAGCGCGACCACATCGAGCAGCGCGAGCAGGTCGGGTTCCTTGCGATCGGCGAAGAAACCGCGCTGGCGCAGCGTACGGACCAGCGCGATCGCCAGCAGGAACGCGACGCCGACTGCGGCGAGATGGCCATGCGAAGCGGCCTCGTCCTCCTCGTCGAGCCGGTTGGGATTGACCAGCGCGACCGTCTGCGGAAGATCGGGGCTGCATTTGTGGTGGTCGACCACGATCACGTCGATCCCCGCTGCATGCGCCATACCCAGCGCTTCATGCGCCATCGCGCCGCAATCGACCGTGACGATTAGGCTGGAGCCCGCCTGGCCCAGCTTGACCAGCGCTTCGCCCGAGGGGCCATAGCCTTCGAGCAGGCGGTCGGGGATGTAATAGCCCGCCTCGACGCCCAATTCGCGCAAGAGGCGGATCAGCAGCGCGGAACTGGTCGCGCCATCGACGTCGTAATCGCCATAGATGGTGATCGTCTCACCCGCGATGACCGCTTGCGCAATCCGGTCGGCAGCAACGTCCATATCGCGAAACAGCGACGGATCGGGCAGGAAATTGCGCAGGGTGGGTTGGCGGTGCCGTTCGATATCTGCGGCTTCCACGCCGCGCGACAGCAGCAGCTGGCGGACGATATCGTCGCCCAGTGTCGGCTTGGCGCCAAGCTCCATATTGCCGCCGCGCCAGCGCCATGCGCGGCCGGTGAGCGACGACGATACGCCGAAAACGTGTGAAAGGGCCTGTGATGCCATAGCCCGGCAATAGCCCCTGCTTGTGGGCAGCGGAAGTTCCGGTGATTGACAATCGACAGGCGCGGGTGATGCTCCGGTTATGACCACCGGCCCCCTCCTCATCATCTGGCACAGCCGCACCGGCACCAGCGAGCAATTGGCCGCAGCTGCATTCAAAGGGGCGGGCGAGGAGGCGGGCGAGGGCAGCCGGCTGCTGCGGGCCTGCGACACCACGCCGGACGATCTGCTCGCCGCGGGGGGCTATCTGTTCTGTTGCCCGGAGAATCTCGCCAGCATGAGCGGCGAGATGAAGGAGATGTTCGACCGCTGCTATTATCCCGTCCTTGGGCGCATCGAGGGGCGCCCTTATGCCACGGTGATCGCGGCGGGGTCGGATGGAGAGGGCGCGCAGCGGCAGCTCGACCGGATCGCAAAAGGCTGGCGGCTGAAGCGCGTTACCGATCCGTGGATCGTCATGACCGACGCGCAGGAGCCCGAGGAGATCCTCGCTCCGAAAACCGTGAGCGACAGCGAGCGTGCGCGCGCGGCCGAACTCGGCGCGGCCCTGGCGGAGGGTATCGCGCAGGGCATCTTCTAGAACTCGCACCACATCCGAGCAGTCGGGCTGCGAAGACTCGACGGAGTATCCGATAGCCGCCAAGACCACCCTGCGGGCAGAAGGGCGGCGATTTCAGTGACAGTGGATGCGCAAAGCGGCGAACAGGGCGGGGGCACCCGGCCCGGCCTGCTGCTGATGTTCGACCGTGGCCAGCGGCCCGACCGCGCGGCTGTGGCCGCAGCGCTGGCGACGATTCCGCGCGCCGTGGTCAGCCATGATCCCGCACAGACCGATACGGCCCATCATGTCGCCGATCCGCAGCAGCGGGCCACGGCGGGGGAGCACTGGCTCGAGCTTCTCGCGGACGGGCTGACATTCGACCTGTTGGGACTCTCCCCCGGTCCAGCATTGGCTGCACCCGAGGTCGCCTACCGGTACAATTGCGAGATCGACTGCCTGCTCGACAGCGAGGCGATTGCGCTCTTTCCCGGTCCGCATATCGCGCAAGGCGCGCATACCTTGCCGATCATCCGCACGCTGCTCGGCCTTGGAGCAGCGCTGACCGACGCGCTCGAGGGCGTACAAACGGTTTGCTGGCCGGTGGCGCGCACCGCCATTGCACCGCGGTTCTTCGCGCGAACGGTCGATGCTTGGCGCGCCGGGGGACCGTTTCCCGCGCTCGGAATGCTCGGGTTCGACTTCGACGAACTGGGTGGGTTGCACAGCGAAGGCCTGCGGTTCTTCATCGGCTGTGAACTCGCGATCGATCCTGCGGTATGTCGTGATCGGCTCGCCGCCACGCGTCTGGCAGTCCGCATCGTCCAGGAATTGGTTGGCTACCAGCTACCCGACGGGCCTCAGGAGTTTCCAGCCGAGGGCGGGGAAATATTCACGCTTGAACCCGATCTGCCGGTGGGGCTCGTCAGGGTCCGGCCAGCCTAGGCGCGATGTGGGCGAGGGCGCGCGATACACTTCCTCGCATACGCGCCATCGCCTGCCGTTCTGCGCGGTCAACCGGCGGGGGTCGCCGCAGCACGATCCGGCGCTCCAACGGCATCACCTGCTGCCCTGCCAGTTGCTCGGGAAAGAGTGCTTCGCTCCGCTGATCGAGACGCTGGGCAAGGACCGGATCGGGTTCGACGGCTTCCGCCGCAACGGCCTGCTACTGCCTGCGCGCGAGGAGGCGGTGCGGCGACTTGCGCTGCCGCTGCATCGCGGGCCGCATCGCGATTACAACGCGATGGTCATTGAGCGTGTCGGGCGGATCGAGCGGCGCTGGTCGCGTCAGGCACTGGCCGATCCGCGGGGCGCAGCGGATACCGCACTGATGCGATTCTCGTTGCTCCAGCGCGCACTGCGTCGGCGCCTGCTCGATGAACGCCAGCCGCTGCGGCTCAACCGCAGGGACCCGATAGGCAAGGGATTGGATTTCGCCGACCTCGACGCGATGGCCGAGACCCTGTGGGGCGCGACCGCGCCCTAGGCAGTCGCGCGCGCCAGAGCTTCTTTCGCTGCGGTATATTCGCGTTCGAGCCGCGCCACGGTGTCCTCGACCGGTGCGCTGGCGGTGACCGTACCGATGCCCTGGCCCGAGCCCCACACATCCTTCCACGCCTTGGCCTTGGTGTTGCCGCCGCTGCCGAAGTTCATCTTGGTCGGGTCGCTCACCGGTAGATCGTCGGGGTCGAGCCCGGCGCTCTCGATGCTCGAGCGCAGGTAATTGCCATGCACCCCGGTGAACAGGTTGGTGTAGACGATGCCATCGGCGCCGCCTTCGACAATGGCTTCCTTATAGCCTTCGTCGGCATTGGCCTCGGTGGTCGCGATCCATGGCGAGCCGATATAGGCGAAGTCGGCCCCCAGAGCCTGTGCGGCGAGGATCGAGCGGCCATGCGCGATCGAACCCGAAAGCGCGACGAGCCCGTCGAACCATTCGCGGATCTCCTGCATCAGCGCGAAGGGGCTGAGCACGCCGGCATGTCCGCCGGCACCCGCCGCCACGGGGATCAGGCCCGTCGCGCCCTTTTCGATCGCCTTGTGCGCGAAGCGGTTGTTGATCACGTCATGCATGGTGATTCCGCCCCAGCCGCTGACCGCGTTGAACACTTCCTCGCGCGCACCGAGCGAGGTGATGACCATCGGCACCTGCCATTTGGCGCAGGTCTGCATGTCGGCATCCAGCCGGTCGTTGGATTTGTGGACGATCTGGTTGACCGCATAGGGCGCAGCCGGGCGATCGGGATTGTCGCGATTATGCGCCGCCAGCTCCTCGGTGATCTGGTGCAGCCATTCGTCGACCTGGCTTTGCGGGCGCGCATTCAGCGCGGGGAAGCTGCCGACAATGCCCGCCTTGCATTGCGCGATGACCAGTTCCGGCCCGGAGACGATGAACAGCGGCGATCCGATAACGGGGATGCGCAGTTTGTCGAAGGGGGCAGGCAGGGTCATGGCAGGCGGGCTCCTCGCTGGTGTCGTGAGACGTGGGCGTATGGCGCGTTCCCGCGCTTGTCGAGGGTGACGTTACGTCAACGTCAAGTGGTCGGAAGGACGTGCTCGATATCGTAGATGCGCGCTGCAGTGCCGGCGAACAGCGCGTGCTTCTCTGCCGCGCTATGCCCCGTGGCCAACCGCTTGAACGTGTTCCACAGCACCGGATAGCTCGCGCCCCAGCGGTCGACAGGATAGTTCGATTCGAACATCGCCCGGTCCGCGCCGAAGGCTTCGATGCAGGTCTCGATATAGGGCCGCCACAGTCCCGCGAGATGCTCCGAACCGTGCCCCTTGTCCGGGCCGGTATCGGGGAGGCCGCAGAACGCCATCGCCAGTCCCCCCAGCTTGACTGCTACATTGGGGCATTCGGCAATCGCCTGGATCGACCGGCGCCAGCCGTCGAACCGCTCGTGCAAGGTGCCGTGATAGCAGGCGATATTGAGCGGCGTGCCGCAATGGTCGAGCACGATCTGTTGGTCGGGAAAGGCCTTGGCGAGCGCGAGGACATCGCCGAGCTGCGGTTCCAGCAGCCAGGCATCGAAGGTCAGCCCGTATTCGGAATAGGCCGCCATCCCGGCGCGAAAGGCATCCGAGGCGTAGAGCCCCTCGGGGGCATGGAACGGCGGACCGAGCACAGCGGGATCGGCGTCCCACGCGGCGCTGTGACGGATCCCTTTGAAGCGGCCGTTGCCCGCTGGAACCAGAGCCTCGACCACTGGTTTGACCGCATCGCCCAATGTAAGATCGGCATGACCGACAATCGCCGCGCAGGGGCGGTAATCGCCATAAAGACCGCTTGCCCCCTGCGCCGCCACGCCATTGACGAACTCGACCTCGCCAACGGGTTTCATCGCCTCGTCGCGCCCGGCATCGTAGAAGGCGCCGCATTCCATGAACACGGTGCCCACGACATTGTGGCCCGAATGCGTGTCTGCGTGCAACGCGTCGAAGGTGTAATAGGCCGCCCCCGCGATCGCCTCGATGAAATCGTGCCGCGGTTCGGGAAAGGCGGGCACCAGCGCGCGCAGGTCCCACAGATGGTGGTGCGGATCGATGATCGGCAGCTCGGGTTCGAGGATCTCTTCGGTCATCGGCGGCTCTCTCCCCTTCGCTGCCGTTTAGGTATCGTTCGGCACCCGTTCCGAGGCCTGCGACGATGGAACACACGGACCGCGGTCATGACAAGCAAAATTGCCGTGCGCCGCACCAGTTGCAGCGCGCGGATGGCCGCGGCAGGATGGTACGGGCGTTTCCGGACGCAATCCTTTCCAACCGTTAACCTTACCGGGCTATCGCTGCCGTATGGGACGAGCAGTATCTCCGACGCACCCGGTGTGGCAGATCGCTCTTTACGGCGCGATTTTCTTCGTCGTGACCTCTTCCACGATCTTCTGGACGCGGTTTGCCGGCGGGCTGGCGCTGGTCTGGCCCGGCACTGCGATTGCAGCAGTGCTGTTCCTCTCTCTTCCAAATTCACGCCACCTCTTGGCGGCAACGGTGCTGGTCGTGCTGAGCACGCTGGCGACAAGCCTGTTCGGCTTCGGGCAGAAATGGGCTTTCCCGCTCGGGCTGATCAATATTTTCGAGGCCTGGTTCATCGCACGGCTGCTGCTGCACTTCCGGCCACAGCGCGATTATCTGGACCGGGAAAGCGGTATCGTCTGGCTGGGCCTGCTTGCGGGACTGGTCGGGCCACTCCCGTCATCGGTGGTGGGCGGAATCGTCGTATCGCAGATTGTCGGCGGCGAATGGCAGGACCATGCGTTCTCGTGGGCGGTTTCGCACGGCCTTGGGACCCTGCTGGTCATGCCGCTAGTGTTGTTGTTGGGGTCCGCGAGCCGCTCCGGACCGCGGGTGTTGGTGGAGAGGCGGGCGCGGACGGCGTCATTCGTCGGAATGGTGGTGCTGACGATCGCCATTTCGCTGGTCGCCTTCCTCCAATCGACATTGCCTTTGCTATTCCTGCCGATCGTCCCGCTGGTGCTCGCCAGCTTCCGGTTCGGGCGGCTCGGAGCATCCGTCGCGGTGCTGATCATCTCGATGACCGCCGCCGGATCGCTCGGGATGGACGCGGGCATCCTTGCCGAATTGGCCATGCCATTGTGGCAGAAGGCACTGTTCCTGCAATTCTACCTCGCAGGGTTGCTGCTGATCTCTTTCCCGCTTGCGGTGGCACTCAACCAGCGTGAACGGGTCATGCAGGAACTGGTCGATCGCGAAGCGATGCTGCGGCTCATCGCGGACCATTCGGACGATGCGCTGCTGCAACTCGACCGGCATGGGACGATCCGCTTCGCATCGCCGTCGTCGCAGCGCCTGAGCGGTCTCAATGAGGTTATGGATCTGCATCTGGCGGTGTTTTTCAGCGATACCGATCAAGAGATCGTGTCCGCTGCGCTTGCCGCTGCCGCTCGGCATCCGGGCCGGACGGAGATTTTCGAGCGGTCCGTCGTGCGCGGCGGCCAGACCTTCTGGCTTGAAGCGAAGCTGCGTGCGGTCGAATCTTCCACGCAACAACCCTCGGCATTCGTCGTCACCATTCGCGACGTAACAGAGCGTAAGCTGGAGGAGCTTCAGGCCTCGCTGGAAGCCCGAACCGATGCGCTGACCGGATTGCCCAATCGCAGGGCCTTCCTCGATGTCCTCGACGGCCATCTCGAGAGCGCCCACGAACATCCCTTCGCGCTCGCCCTGATCGATCTCGACCACTTCAAGCGCGTCAATGACACCTATGGCCATACAGTGGGCGATGCGGCGCTGAAGCAGGTCGCGGAGATCATGCGCGATGCTGCCACCGGAGACTGCTTCTTCGCCCGGGTGGGCGGGGAAGAGTTCGGGATGATTGCGACCGGCCCGGCATTGGAGACCGTATCAGAGGTCTGCGAACGCCTGCGGCTCGCGATCCAGCGTCATGTCATGACCGATGGCGACGGCGGCACCTTCTCGATCACCGCCAGCGTCGGCATCGCCCGGATCACGGAGCGATGCAGTTCGACCATAGCCCTCCAGGCAGCCGACGGGCCGCTTTATTCGGCCAAGGCCTCGGGACGCAATTGCCTCCGCCACGCGCAGGACATTGACCGTTTCGGATCCCGCAAAGAGCCGGTCAGGAAATTACCGCTGACCGTGGTCAGCTAGGCGTCTTCGACCGCTGAATTCGCGGCACTCAGGACTGCCCTGACGCTGGCGGTCGCCACGTCTTCGTCGATCCCGCAACCCCAAACCGTCAGACCCGAGGCATCGCGGCATTCGAGATAGGCGGCAGCGCGGCTGTCGCGTCCGGTGGTCAGCGCGTGCTCGGTATAGTCGACCACTTCCAGTTGCAGACCGAAGGCATCCTCGATCGTCGTCAGTACCGAGGAAATCAGGCCGTTGCCCCGGCCGGAGACCGTCTGTTCCTGCCCCGCAACCGCGATCGTCCCCGTGAACAGCCGCGTACCGTCGGTCCCGCGGCGTTCCTCGTAATCGACCAACTGGAAGTGCTTGTCACTTGTCTGGACGTGATAGGCGGCCTTGAACGCGTCCCAGATGTCGGCAGCATTGAGTTCGCGACCCACCCGATCGGCCATGCGCTGGACGTGGGGGCCGAAATCGGCCTGCATCTTCTTGGGCAGCTTGAGACCCTGGTCCTGTTCGAGCACCCAGGCGAAGCCGCCCTTGCCGGACTGCGAATTGACCCGGATCACCGCTTCGTAGCTGCGTCCGAGATCGGCGGGATCGATCGGCAAGTAGGGCACGCGCCAATGCGGGTCGTTCTGCGTTTCAAGCGCGCCGAACCCCTTGCGGATCGCGTCTTGGTGGCTGCCCGAAAAGGCCGTGTAGACCAGTTCGCCGCCGTAGGGATGGCGCTGGTGGACGGGCAGTTCGTTGCAATATTCGACTGTCTCGATCACGCGGTCGATATCGGAGAAGTCGAGCCCCGGATCGACGCCCTGTGTGTACATGTTGAGCGCCATCGTCACGAGGCAGCAATTGCCCGTGCGCTCGCCATTGCCGAACAGGCAGCCTTCGACGCGGTCGGCGCCTGCCATCAGCGCCAGTTCGGCCGCCGCCACGCCCGTACCGCGATCGTTATGCGTGTGCAGGCTGATCACCGCGCTGTCGCGATTGGGCAGGTTGCGGATGAAATACTCGACCTGGTCGGCGTAGATGTTGGGCGTCGCTGCCTCGACCGTAGCGGGCAGGTTGAGGATGATCGGATGGTCTGGCGTCGGAGCGAGCACATCCATCACCGCGGTGCAGACCTCGAGACTGAAATCGAGTTCGGCGGTGGAGAAGGTTTCCGGGCTGTACTGGAAATGCCAGTCGGTATCGGGCTGCTTGCCCGCTTCGTCGCGCATGATCTTGGCGCCAAGGACCGCGATGTCGCGGACCTGGTCCTTGGTCATGCCGAAGACCACTTCACGCCACGCCGGGCTGACTGCATTGTAGAGATGGACGATTGCCTGCTTCGCGCCGGTCAGGCTGGCGAAGCTGGTGCGGATCAAATCCTCGCGGCTTTGTGTCAGGACCTGCACGAACACATCGTCGGGAATACGGTCCGATTGCACGAGGCCGGAGATAAAATCGAATTCGGTCGCGCCCGCGCTGGGGAAACCGACCTCGATCTCGCGCACCCCGATCTCGACCAGCAGGTCGAAGAAGCGGTTCTTCTTATGCGCATCCATCGGATCGACGATCGCCTGGTTGCCATCGCGCAGATCGGTGCTGAGCCAGCGCGGCGGCGCGGTGACGGTGCGCGTCGGCCACTGCCGGTCGGCGAGCGGGACCTGCGGAAAGGGCGAATATTTGCTGCTCGGGTCGCGGAGCATGGGCATGGGATTTACTCGGCTGTAGCGTAACTGTCTGGGTGAAATTCGGTCCCTTGGGCGCTCAGCGTACCCGGGGAAGCACGCCAGCTATCACGCCCAAGGGCGGGTAAGTCGCAGGGTCAGGCCGAGTGCAATGCGCATGGCGATTGCTATGCGAAAGCCAGACAGGGTTGTAAAGCAAAACAGTCTTGGGCATCGCAAGAAATTATATTTCACGCTGCGCAGGAGAGAGCATGGCCGAGGGGCATTCGCTGAACGAAACTTTGGGGCTGATACGGGTCGTATCGACCGACGCGGAGGGCCACGCGAGCCTGGAGTACGAGGCGAAGCGCGAGCAATGCCATTCGGGCGGCGTGGTACAGGGCGGCTTCATCAGTGGATGGATCGATGCGGCGATGGCGCATGCGGCCATGGCGAAGAACGGGCCGGGCATCGTACCGATGACACTGGAGCTCAAGGTCAGCTATTTCGCCCCGACGAGGCCCGGGCTGGTCGTGGCCGAAGCGTGGGTCGAGCGGCATGGCAAGCGCACGAGCTTCTACGAAGGGCATCTCAAGGATGCGGAAGGAACCGTGCTGGCCAAAGCGACGAGCACGATCCTGCTGGCGGATATGAGCCGGGTGGTGGCCGCTTCGAAGAAAGCGACGGGCGAGCAGGCATGACCGCGATCCGCCCGTTCGAACTTGCCATTCCCGAAGACCAGCTGGTGGCGCTTGCTGACCGGCTCGACCGCACCCGCTGGCCCGAAGAAGAACCGGTTGACGGCTGGTCGCAGGGCACACGGCTTGCAGCGCTCAAGGAACTGGTGGCTCATTGGCGGATCGAATACGACTGGCGGCGCTGCGAGGCGCGTCTCAACTCGCTTGGCCAGTTTGTCACCGAGATCGACGGGCTCGATATCCACTTCCTCCACAAGCGCTCGTCGCGCGAGGATGCGCTGCCGCTGATCATCACGCATGGCTGGCCGGGTTCGGTGGTCGAATTCCTCGGCGTGATCGACGAATTGGTCGAGCCTTCGGATCCGGCGGTGCCCGCCTTCCACGTCGTTGCGCCATCGCTGCCGGGTTACGGTTTTTCCGGCAAGCCGGGGCAGACGGGCTGGGGGGTCGAGCGTATCGCGCGCGCCTGGACGGAGCTGATGCAACGGCTCGGTTACGGGCACTGGGTGGCGCAAGGGGGCGATTGGGGTGCTGCGGTGACCACCGCCATCGGCCAGCTTGCGCCCGACGGGTGCCGCGGCATCCATCTCAACATGCCCATCGGTCGTCCCGGATCCGACGATATGCAGAGCAAGGACCCAAAGGTGCTCAAGGCGCTGCAGCGCCTGGGGTTCTACCAGCAATGGGATTCGGGTTATTCGAAGCAGCAGAGCACGCGTCCGCAAACGATCGGCTATTCGCTGGTCGATTCCCCGGTCGGCCTCGCTGCGTGGATCCTCGAGAAAATCTATTTCTGGACCGACAATGACGGTTCGCCGTGGGATGTCCTGTCGATGGACCAGGTGATCGACGACATCATGCTCTATTGGCTACCCGCGACCGGCGCGTCGGCGGCGCGGCTGTATTGGGAGAGCTTCGGTAGTTTCGGTGAAGGTATCGTCGCGATCCCGGCAGGTGCCAGCGCGTTTCCCGGAGAGATACTCCCCGCACCGCGGGAATGGACGGAGCGCACGCTGACCAAGCTGGTCTATTGGAACGAGGTCGAGCGCGGCGGGCACTTCGCCGCATGGGAGCAGCCCGAGCTGTTCGTGCAGGAATTGCGCGCCTGCTTCGCGAAAATGACCTAGGTTCTGAACTCTGTCATTGCGAGGAGCCGAAGGCGACGCGGCAATCCAGCCATCTCGTCACTGGATTGCTTCGCTGCGCTCGCAATGACTGGGTGAGTGCTTACCGCCAGCGCAGCCGATCGACGGTCAGCTGGTCGATCAATGTCACGCCCATCAGCCGCATGCCGCGTTCGATTTCTTCCTTGAGGATACCGATCGCGCGTTCGACGCCCTGCTGTCCTGCGGCGGCAAGCGCATAGAGATAGAGCCGTCCACCCGAGGCCGCAGTGGCGCCCGCTGCGAGGCCCTTAAGTGCATGCGTCCCACGCCGGACGCCGCCATCGAGAACGATCTCGATCTCGCCGCCCACCGCATCGACGATCTCGCGCAGTTGGTCGAAGGGTGCGCGGCTGCCATCGAGCTGGCGGCCGCCATGGTTGGAAATCCAGATCGCATCGGCGCCGATCGCGACTGCGCGGCGCGCGTCGGCGGCGCTCATCACGCCCTTCAGCGCGAAAGTCCCGCCCCAGTCCTGCCGGATACGCGCGGCGGTGTCCCAATCCATGTTCGTATCGAGCATGGTGTTGAAATAGTCCTGGATGCTGACCGATTTCCCGCTGCCTTCCTGCACATGCCCATCGAGATTGGGCAGGCGGAACTTCGGCCCGAACACATAATCGAGCGTCCAGCGCGGGCGCGTGGCGTAACTCCACAGCGAAGAAGCGCTGAAGCGGGGCGGGGTGGTGAAGCCCGACCGCAGGCACCGCTCGCGCTTGCCCGAAACGATCGTGTCGACTGTCAGCGCCAGCGCATCGAATTGTGCTTCGCGGCAGCGCTCGATCATCGAGGCGTTCAGCCCCTTGTCCTTGTGGACATAGAGCTGGAACAGCTTCGGGCCGCTGGTGAGCGCGGCAATTTCCTCGATCGAATGGGTCGCGAGGCTGGAGATGCCGAACCAGATGCCAAACTTCTCCGCGGCCCGCGCAACCGCTCGCTCGCCATCCCTGTGAAAGGCTCGCTGCAGCGCAGTCGGGCTGAGCATCAGTGGTAACGCGCTGCGGCGCCCCATGATCGTGCAACTGCTGTCGATTTCGCCGACTCCCCCCAGCACATCGGGGACGAGGTCGACCTCGTCGAAGGCGCTCGTGTTGCGCGTCTTTGTGATCTCGTCATCGGCAGCACCGTCGATATAGTCGAACACCGGCCACGGCAGCCGTTGCCGCGCCAGGCGGCGGAAATCATCGATATTATGGCAGTCTGACAAGCGCATGCGGCGGACCGTGGCCGCTCGTCATGCGCTTGTCGAGAGCACTTTATTCGCGTTCGAAAGCCGCGCTGATCTCGAGGTCGACCATCGAGTCGACCAGCGGCGCGGCATAGCTGATGCCCCATGCCGTGCGGTCGATCTGCGCGCGGGCGTGGAAGCCGACGGTCTGCGCCTTGTTCATCGGGTTTTCGCCAGCCCCGGCAAATTCGACCAGCATGGTGACCGGACCGGTCTCGCCGTTCATCGTCAGCTGGCCGGTCGCGATGGCGGTGGTGTCGCTCGCGCGGCGGACCGAGGTGGAAACGAAGCGCGCCGCGTCGGGTTCGGGGCCGAAGAAGTCGGGTGCGCTGCCCTCCTTGCCCGGACGCAGCAGATGGTCGCGCAGCCCTTCGCTAGGCACCGAGACGCTGGTGATGGGTACGGTGATGTCGAACTCGGTCGCCTCGATATTGGCGGGGTCGAGCGTCATCGTACCTTCGATCTGGCCGAACAGCCCGAAGTAATCGTTGAAGCCGAAATGGCCGACCTGCCAGCTGACCAGCGTATGCGAGGCGTCGAGCGTATAGCTGCCGGCCTGGACCCGGCTGACATCGGGTGCGCCGGGAACCTGCGGCTGCTCCTGCGCAGAAATGGCGGTGACGGCGAGCGTTCCGCTGGCGGCGAGCGCGATGGTAAGGATCGATTTCGTCATGGTCGGCCTCCTGTTGATACTCAGTCCAGAATGATCGTCGGCAAACGCCCGTTCCCGCGCGCGCGGCGCCCGAGCTTGCGCTACGAGAGTGCGAGGCGCTGTTCGGCTGTGAGCCGCCGCGGCTTGGCGACCGGTTGCAAGGTCTTGGGGTCGAACAGCGGAGTGCGGCGGCGATCCCCCGATACGTAATCCTTTACCATGCGCACCAGAAAACGCCGCATCAGCGTGGCCATCGACAGTGGCTTCAGCCCCTCTGTCGAACCCGTGACATCCTCGAGAAACAGATGTCCAAGTGGTGGGCCAAGACGTTCACAGCCCGCTGCGTCGCAATTGGCGAGAACGGTCGTGAGGTAAGGTATCCGCCCGGTGGCATAGGTGTTGAACATCGGCGTGTCGCAACAGATCGCATACCAGCGCAGCGTCGGCTTGTCGGTCAGGTGCACACAGGCCAGACGCTCGCTACCCCGCTCGAATTCGAGCCGTGCGCAGCGCGACTGATAAAGCGCCGTGCCCCCGGCATCGTCGAGAATGCAGTCGGCGACGCCGAGAAAGACGGTGAGGGCCTGGCAATCCTTGCAATGGCAGACGACATGGTCGCCCTGATCGGGTGTCGCGCGGTGGATCGCTCCCGCGATCGTCCCGCAGGCGCATGCAAAGCTCAGTCGGTTGTCAGCATCCATCGGCGAGTCCCCTCGACGGATGCCGACACTAACGGTCAGTTCCGGTCTTTGTCGACCAGCTTGTTGGCACCGATCCAGGGCATCATCGCGCGCAGCTGGGCACCGGTCTGTTCGATCGGGTGCGCGGCGGCGGCCTTGCGACTGGCCTTGAGCTCGGGCTGGCCGGCCTGGTTGTCGAGCACGAAATCCTTCACGAACCGACCCGACTGGATGTCCTTCAGCACGCGCTTCATCTCGGCCTTGGTCTCGTCGGTGATGATCCGCGGACCGGTCTTGATGTCGCCATATTCGGCGGTGTTGGAGATCGAATAGCGCATATTGGCGATGCCGCCTTCATACAGCAGGTCGACGATAAGCTTGGTTTCGTGGAGGCATTCGAAATAGGCCATTTCGGGCGCATATCCGGCCTCGACCAGCGTTTCGAACCCGGCCTGGATCAGATGGGTGATCCCGCCGCACAGCACCGCCTGCTCGCCGAACAGATCGGTTTCGCATTCTTCCTTGAAGTCAGTTTCGATGATGCCCGACCGGCCACCGCCAACCGCGCTGGCATAGGACAGCGCGAGCTGCTTGGCGAAGCCATTGCCGCCCGACTGACTGCTTTCCTGGTGGATGGCGATGAGACAGGGAACGCCGCCGCCCTTGATGTATTCGCCGCGGACGGTGTGGCCTGGGCCCTTGGGCGCAATCATGATCACGTCGACATCGGCAGGCGCGTCGATCAGACCGAAATGGATGTTGAGGCCATGCGCGAAGGCGAGCGCCGAGCCGGGCTTCATCTGGCCTGCGACTTCATTAGCATAGATCGCCGCCTGGTGCTCGTCGGGCGCGAGGATCATTAGCACATCGGCCCATCCGGCGGCCTCAGCAACGGTCTTCACGGTGAAGCCTGCATCGGCGGCTTTCTTGGCGCTGGCCGAGCCTTCGCGCAGCGCCACGGCGATCTCGCCGACCCCGCTGTCGCGCAGGTTCTGGGCATGGGCATGGCCCTGGCTGCCATAGCCGACGATCGCGACCTTCTTGTCCTTGATCAGCTGCTGGTCGCAATCGGCGTCGTAATAAACTTGCATCTCAATCCCTCGTGTTGCCCCTGCGGTGACAGGGGCCCAGATAAACTCGCCCGCTGGCGATAGGTTGGATAGGCTCCTGCCTGCGCAGAAGCGACGAAATTCTCTCGGTCAGTCGGGCTGGGGCCCGCGCATCATGCCCACGATGCCCGAGCGACCGACCTCGACCAGGCCGAGCTCGCGCATCAGGACGATGAAGCTGTCGATCTTGTCGGGCGAGCCGGTCAGTTCGAACACGAAACTGCTGGTCGTGGTATCGACCACATTGGCGCGGAACAGTTCCGCGATCCGCAGTGCCTCGACCCGGTCGTCGCCCTTGCCGGCAACCTTGACCAGCGCCAGCTCGCGCTCGACATGCTCGCCGCTCTCGGTGAGATCGATGACCTTGTGGACGGGCACCAGCCGCTCGAGCTGTGCACGGATCTGATCGATCACCGGCTCGGGGCCGCGCGTCACGATGGTGATGCGGCTGATCGCGTGATCTACGGAGATATCGGCCACGGTCAGGCTGTCGATATTGTAGCCACGCGCGGTGAACATGCCGGTGATCTTGGCGAGAATACCCGGTTCGTTATCGACGATGACATTGAGGACGTGGCGCTCGTTCGCCTCCTGGGTGATCTTCATCGCGCGCGATCCTGCCACACGGGTTCGAACATCCGGCCATCGCCGTCATATTCGGCCAGGAACACGCGGCCCATGCGCACTGCCTCGAAATTCTCGGTCTGCCGCGTCAGGTCGAGCCGGTCGGACAATAGCGTCCAGTTCCCGTCGTCCTGTTTCTGCGCGACATCCATGCCGACGAAGCGGTGGCCATTGTCTTCAAGCCAGTCGAGCAGGCGTTCCGCATCCGCGCGTGAAAACCAGCTGCGGCGCTCGGCGCGCGTTTCGAAGCCCTGCGGAATTGTCGCCATCATGCCCATCACACCAATGCCTTCGCTTCGTCGTCCATCGTGCCGCCCACCTGGTCGCCATAGAGCAGCATTTCGGTATGTGCCGCACCGCTCGGGATCATCGGGAAGCAGTTCGCTTCCTTCGCCACCATGCAATCGACCATGACCGGCCCGTCATGCGCGAGCATCGCTTCGATCCCGGCGTCGAGCTGGCTTTCGTCCTCGATCCGGATGCCCTTCCAGCCGTAAGCTTCGGCCAGCTTTACGAAATCGGGCAGGCTGTCCGAATAGCTGTTCGAATAGCGGCTTTCATAGGTCAGTTCCTGCCACTGGCGGACCATGCCCATATACTCGTTGTTGAGGATGAAGACCTTGACCGGCAGGCGGTACTGGCTGGCGGTGCCGAGTTCCTGGATGTTCATCTGGATGCTGGCCTCGCCCGCGATGTCGATCACGAGGCTGTCGGGATTGCCCAATTGCGCGCCGATCGCGGCGGGCAGACCATAGCCCATCGTCCCCAGACCGCCGCTGGTGAGCCATTTGTTCGGCCCGAAGAACCGGAAATACTGCGCCGCCCACATCTGGTGCTGGCCGACTTCGGTTGTAATGATCGGATCGCGATCCTGCGTCAGCGCGAATAGCCGCTCGATACTCTTCTGCGGCATGATCAGATCGCTGCCGCGCTCGGGATAGGCAAGGCAGTCGCGCGCCTTCCAGCCGAGGATACGGGCGTTCCATTCGGACAGATCACGCGGTTTGCGCCCGCCCCAGGCTTCGAGCATCTGCTCGAGCACATGCGCGCAATCGCCGACTATGCCGAGATCGACGGGGACGATCTTATTGATGCTCGCACGGTCGATATCGATGTGGATCATCTTGGCTTCTGGTGCGAAGGCATCGAGCCGCCCGGTCACCCGGTCGTCGAAACGCGCTCCGATGGCAATGATCAGATCGGCGCGGTTCATCGCCATATTGGCTTCGTAGGTGCCGTGCATGCCCAGCATGCCGAGCCAGTCGGGATGGTCGGCAGGAAATGCGCCGAGGCCCATCAGCGTGCTGGTAACGGGCGCGCCGGTGGCATGCTGCAGGCGGCGCAACATTTCGGTCGCTTGCGGGCCGGCATTGATCACGCCGCCGCCGGTATAGAACACCGGGCGTTCTGCCGCAGCGAGCATGTCGATGGCTTCGGCGATCTCGTCCGCTGCGCCGACCATCCGCGGTTGATAGCGGTGCGAGGGGAGGGGGGTGTCGTCCTGTTCGTCCCAACTGGCCAAGGCTATCTGGACGTCCTTGGGAATGTCGACCACCACGGGGCCGGGACGGCCCGTGGTGGCAATGCGGAAGGCTTCCTCGATCGTCGCCTGCAGGCGCTCGGGGTCCTTCACGAGGTAATTGTGCTTGGTGCAGTGACGGGTGAGGCCGACCGTATCCGCTTCCTGGAACGCGTCGGTTCCGATCAGCGCCGTGGGGACCTGCCCGGTGATCACTACCAGCGGGATCGAATCCATATAGGCATCGGCAATACCGGTGACCGCATTGGTCGCACCCGGTCCGCTGGTGACAAGCACCACGCCGGGCTTGCCGGTCGAGCGGGCATAGCCTTCGGCGGCATGCGCCGCGCCAGCTTCGTGGCGCACGAGGATGTGACGGATGCCGTCATCGGCGAACAGTTCGTCATAGATCGGCAGTACTGCGCCGCCGGGATAGCCGAAGACGAATTCGACATCCTGCCGTTTGAGGCATTCAATCAGGATTGCAGCGCCGCTGCGCTCGGTATTCACACTAACCTCCGGCCCGTTTCCGGTGTTTACGAGACACAAATCGACCCGGCGCTGGGGTCTGTAGCGCCGGGCCGACAGGCTCCCAATAGGGACCTTGAATTGCGTGGTCAACCGCCATTATGAAAGAATGAAACAAAATTATCGGTCTCAACAATAGTTTTGTTATCCATGCGCGGCCAGGCCCGTGGTGGCTGGTTGCGGAACCACGTATATTGCCGCTTGGCATACTGGCGGGTCGCGGTCTGGCCAGCGGCGATAGCTTGAGCGCGCGATAGTTCGCCTTGGAGCATGCCTGTGATCTCGCGTACGCCGATCGCGCGCATCACTGGGAGGTCGGGATCGAGGCTGCGCGCAAGCATGGCTTCGACCTCGTCGATCGCGCCCGCGTCCAGCATGCGTTCGAACCGCAGGTCGCAGCGCGCATTCAACCAGTCGCGATCGGGCAGCAGGATGAGCGGATGCAGTGCGATCTCGTCGGCAATCCCGCCGGTCTTGTGCGCCTGCCAGTCCGTCAGCGTCCGACCGGTCGATCGCACCACTTCGAGCGCGCGGGTCGTGCGCGTCGCATCGGCGGGGGCGAGGCGGGTAGCAGCTTCGGGATCCTCGCTTTCAAGCGCGGCGCGCGCATTGGCTTGGGGCAAGGCGCGCACGGCCTCGCGAATTTCGGGGTCGATCTCCGGCACCGGCGCGATCCCTTCGAGCAGCGTGCGCAGATAAAGGCCGGTACCCCCGCACAGGATCGGGACATCCCCTGCGCCATGAACCTCGCCGATCGCCTGTTTCGCCGCCGCGGCCCAATCGGCAGCCGAGCACGCTTCTGCCCCGTCCCAGGTGCCGAACAATCGGTGCTCAATACCGCCTATCTCATCAATGGTCGGACGCGCGGAAAGGATCGTGAGGTCGCGATAGACCTGCTGGCTATCGGCATTGACAATGACCCCGCGCCTCCCGGCACGCGCCAGCCGCTGTGCCAGTTCGACCGCGAGATGGCTCTTGCCGCTCGCGGTCGGCCCTGCAATGAGCGCGACCGGCTTTTTCTCGGGAGGGTTCAAGGTGCTCATAGCGCGGCTGATAGCAGACATGGAGGAGGTGGAAACACGCCTCGATGCGGCAATGCAGGCTTGCGCTGCAGCGGATATGCCGGTGGCGATGGCGGGATTGCTCGATTTCTGTGGCGATGTGCTCCAGCTCTCGCTCCCGCATGGCGATTGTGCGCAGCTTACCGCAATCCTCGTCGAGCACTTCGGCGAATGCGACCTCCTTGTGGCGGATCATGAGATCGAGATCCCGCGGCTGTTCGTTTCCGACATGGATTCGACAATGATCGGCCAGGAATGCATCGACGAGCTCGCCGACTATGCCGGGATCAAGGAGCAGGTCGCGGCGATCACCGAGCGCGCGATGCAGGGTGAACTCGATTTCACCAGCGCGCTGAAAGAGCGGGTGGGGCTGCTGGAAGGCCTCGAGGAAAGCGCCATCAACCTTTGCCTACGCGAACGGATTCGCCCCGTCGAAGGTGCCCGCACGCTGGCCGCGACCTTGCGCAGCAAGGGCTGCCGGACCGTGCTGGTCACCGGCGGCTTCCATCATTTCGCCGATCCGGTGGCACAGGATCTCGGCTTCGAACGCGTGGTGGGCAATCGCCTTGGCGTGGCGGGTGGCAAGTTGACCGGCCTGCTTGCCGGACCGGTCAGCGATGCCTCGACCAAGCTGGCAACGCTGGAGGACGAGCGGACCGGACTCGGCGAGGGCGCGCGTGTGCTGGCAACCGGCGATGGCGCGAACGATATCCCCATGCTGGAAGCAGCCGACTACGGGATTGCCTATCGCGCCAAGCCCAAGGCGCGCGATGCCGCCAATGGCCGGATCGCCAGCGCCAGCCTGACCCCCATCCTCAAACTGTTCGGTATTCCCGAAAGCGAGTGGGTCGAGGAATTCAACCCGTCATAGGCGTGGCGAGCATTTCCAATTGTAGGGGGTCGGTTTCCGTTAAGGACCAATCCGATATGAACAGACCCATGACCACCAGCGCCTTTAATTCCGCCGATCTGGATGCCGCCCGCGACGGCACGCCGCTGCGGCACCCGCGCCGCCCCAAGGCTCGCTACCGGCCGCTTACGGCGGTGAAGCACTTCCGTCGGCTGCTCAAGGACAAGGAAAACACCGCTGAGGTCTTCAAGATCTACGACGCGCTTCCCTCCGCCAAATTCCTGCCCCGCGTTCGCGCGCTGACGCTGAGCCCGCATGGCGAGGCGTTGCGCGCAAGCGAACCCTTCCTGCCGTCGATCCTCGACGATCACGAGGCGCTGCGCCGCCTCCCCGGAGGTTCGGTCGCGCAGGCCTATTGCGATTTCATGGAGCGCGAAGGTCTCTCCGCTGCCGGGCTGGTCGAGGAATCGAACAAGACCGGCCGTCCCAGCTATGACGATCTGGTCCAGTGGTTCGGTTATCGCCAGCGCGATACGCACGATCTGATGCATGTGTTGACCGGCTATGGCCGCGATGCGCTGGGCGAACAGTGCGTGTTGCTGTTCACCCATGGCCAGGCACCGAGCCAGGGACACTTGCTGCTCGGCTATGCGGGTTCGTTCCATCTGAAGCAGCAGGTTAAAAGCGCGGCGCCGATCCTGAAGGCGGTACGCCAGGCCCATCGTACCGGCGCCGCCTGTCCCACACTCGTTGGCCTGTCGATCCGCGAGCTACTGACCAAGGACCTCGAAGAAGCGCGGGCCGAACTGAACATTCCCGAGCCGCATTGGTATCGGGAATGCCACCGCGTCTGGCGTGCGGAGGGGTTCGATCCCTACGATTTGTTAGCGCAGCAGTCCGAGCGTGAGATGGCGGCAGCGGCCTGAAATCACAGCCAGCTCGAAATCTGTTTCAGAGGTTTCTTGCTTAGCGCATGCGCGGGGACGGTGGCGCCTTCCTCGGGGTGTCCGACCACCACCACCATCAACGGCTTTTCATGATCGGGCCGACCGCAGAGCTTGCGCAGGAACCCCATGGGCGAGGGCGTGTGCGTTAGTGTGGCTAGCCCCGCTTCATTCAGCGTCGCAATCAGCATGCCGCAGGCGATTCCGACGCTTTCGTTGACGTAATAGTTCTGCGTGATGCCGTCCTCCTCGATCCCGCCCTTTCGCTGAGCGAAGACCACGATCAGCCAGGGGGCGGTTTCGAGAAAAGGCTTGTCCGCGTCGGTCCCGAGCGGGGCCAGCGCGTCGAGCCATTCGCCGCTCGCCTTGCCGGCATAGAAATTGCGTTCCTCGGTTTCAGCCGCGTCACGGATCGCGCGTTTCTTGTCGGGTGATGAGACGACTGCGAAATGCCAGGGCTGGTGGTTCGCGCCATTGGGCGCACTGCCGGCGGCCTCGATCGCGGCCTCGATAATTTCGCGGGGGACCGGCCGGTCCGAGAAATAACGACAGCTGCGACGCTGGCCAAGCCGGTCGCGCAGGGCCCGGGCGCGGGCGATGCGGTCCTCGTTGGGCAGGTCGGGAAGCGAATAGGGGACGGTGTCGTGGTCGCGCATGGGCCATGTTCTAGCCCAAACGGGGATCAGCGCAATTCCTTGCGGATGACCAGCTTGAGACCCGACCAGATGTCATCCACCGCGCAGACCTTGGTATCGACGAGGCCCAGCGGTATCGCAATTTCGCGGATAGTATCCTCGGTGATGTCGGTCTGCAGGTTCGCCGCCTGTTTGGGCCAGCTGACCCAGACATGCCCGTCGCGCGCCATGTGATCGCGCAGCGTCACCAGCTTTGCTTCCAGCTGCGTCCGTTCGGTAACGAAGATATGCGCAGCGTCCGGGCCTTCCTCCGGGCCGCGGACGAAGGTCAGCTCGAGCGCGTATTCACCGATATCGTCCTGGATATCTTCGGGCATCCCATCGAACCATACCCTTTGCTCGTCGCGCAGGCTGAGTTTTTTCGCCAGCGGCGTGTCGGAATAGCCTGCTGCCACGCCGTCAACCCTCCATCCAGTTGGAGAAGAAGCTCTGGTGCGCGGCTCGCATGTCGTCGACCGTGTTGCCGAACAGCGTGGTGCCGCCGGTCCTGCCGATCCGGCGGAAACCGATCGAGGCGGTTTCGTCGCTCTCGGTACCCTTGGCCAGCACCCGGTTGAGCGCCTCGGTATCGGGCACGGTGACCACATAGCGGCCCTGGTCCTCGCCGAACCACCATTGCGCCTGCGTGTAGTCCTGGTGCCATTCGACTTCGGCACCGATACCGCCAGCCATAGCCATTTCCGCCAGCGTGATCGCCAGTCCGCCATCGGACACGTCGTGCACGGCGCTGACCAGGCCATCGGCGATAAGCTGGCGCACGATCCGTCCTGCATTCTTCTCGACGGTAAGGTCGGTCGGCGGGGTACGGCCTTCGTCACGCCCGTGGATTTCGGACAGCCACAGCGACTTGCCCAGATGCGAGCGTTCGGGATCGGGGGTAGCCCAATGTTCGGCGCGGATCAGATAGATAGCTTCGCCTGCCGCCTTGAACGGCATGGTCATCATGGTCTCGTAATCGTCGATCAGCCCGACGCCGCCGATCGCCGGAGTGGGCAGGATCGCGCTGCCACCACCGGTCGCCTTGCTTTCATTGTAGAGCGAGACATTGCCCGACACGATCGGGAAGTCGAGCAACCGACAGGCCGCGCCCATACCTTCGAGCGCATGGACGAACTGGCTCATGATCTCGGGGCGCTGCGGGTTGGCGAAATTGAGGCAGTTGGTCACCGCGAGCGGCCGTGCGCCGACCGCGCACAGATTGCGGTAAGCCTCGGCAATCGCCTGCTTGCCGCCTTCATAGGGGTCAGCGTGGACATAGCGCGGTGTGCAATCGGTGGTGATGGCGAGCGCTTTTTTGGTCCCATGCACGCGGACCACCCCGGCGTCGCCCCCGGTTTGCAGCGTATCGGCACCCACCTGGCTGTCGTATTGTTCCGCGATCCAGCGGCGCGAGGACAGGTTGGGCGAAGCGAGCAGCTTCATCACATCGCCGCCGACATCGTCGGTGTCGGGCCGTTCGCGCATCGGCGCGATGCCTGCCCAGGCGGTGTAGTCGTCCTTGGAAAGATAGGGCCGGTCGTATTCGGGCGCGTCTGCCGCCAGCGGGCCGAGCGGAATGTCGCAGACCACTTCGCCATCGAATTCGAGCACCATGTGCTGCGTATCGGTCACTTCGCCGATGATCGCGAAATCGAGCTCCCACTTGTCGAAAATGGCCTGCGCCATGGCTTCCTTGCCGGGCTTCAGGACCATGAGCATCCGCTCCTGGCTTTCGCTCAGCATCATTTCGTAGGGGGTCATGCCGTCTTCGCGGCACGGCACCATATTCATATCGAGGCGGATGCCCGCCTTGCCGTTCGTGGCCATTTCAACGCTGGAAGAGGTCAGGCCCGCAGCGCCCATGTCCTGGATCGCGACGATCGCATCGGTCGCCATGAGTTCGAGGCAGGCCTCGATCAGCAGCTTTTCGGTGAAGGGATCCCCCACCTGCACGGTGGGGCGCTTGGCATCGGCGTCTTCCTCGAAATCGGCGCTGGCCATGGTCGCGCCGTGGATCCCGTCGCGGCCGGTCTTCGATCCGACATAGACGATCGGATTGCCCACGCCGGTGGCGGCAGAATAGAAGATCTTGTCTTGGTCGGCGACGCCCACGGTCATCGCGTTGACCAAGATGTTGCCGTCATAGGCGGAGTGGAAATTGGTCTCGCCGCAGACGGTCGGCACGCCGACGCAATTGCCATAGCCCCCGATGCCCGAGACGACGCCCTTGACCAGATGCTGCATCTTGGGATGGTCGGGCCGGCCAAATCGCAGGGCGTTGGCATTCGCCACGGGCCGCGCGCCCATGGTGAAGACATCGCGCAGGATCCCGCCGACGCCGGTCGCCGCGCCCTGATAGGGTTCGATATAGGAGGGGTGGTTGTGGCTCTCCATCTTGAAGATCGCCGCCTGACCGTCGCCGATGTCGATGACGCCGGCATTTTCGCCGGGGCCGCAGATCACCCAGGGTGCTTCGGTCGGGAGCTTCTTGAGATGCAGGCGCGAGCTCTTGTAGGAGCAGTGCTCTGACCACATGACCGAGAAGATGCCCAGCTCCACCAGATTGGGCTCGCGGCCCAGCGCGTGCAGGACGCGCTCGTATTCTGCGGGACTGAGGCCGTGCTGTTCGACGACTTCGGGGGTGATCGCGGATTCGACTATTGCCATGCGCGCGCGCTTAGCGCCGCACGCTGGCTACCGCCAGTCCCAGCTGGTTTTTATGCCACCGTGTCGATTGCACCCAGAAGGCCATGGCGGTCAGAATACCGTAGGAAAGGAAGACCGAAAAATACATGCCGACGCCCGCGTGTTCGGGTTGCGGGCCGAACCAGTTGATCGCCTGGAACAGCAACATTGCTGCGAGCAGGATCAGCGGCGGGATCGCCGGCCCCTTGGTGCGGCTGATGTAAAACCAGTAGGCAAGCAGGACGAGGCCGATCTCCAGCGGCATTTCGATACTTGGGGTGTTCCACAGACCAAGCCCGTATTTGTCCTCGCCCCCTGCAATAGTCAGGTCGGGGCGATGAACCAGCAGGTCGAGCAGCCAATGGCTAAGCACGACGATCGCGCCCCAGGCGGCTGCGACCACGCTGCGTAGGATGACCCCCACAATTAAGCCAAAGACCAGCGCCCAGCCAGCGGTCGCCAAAAGGCTGTGCGAATAGGGCGTGAAGACGAGATCAAGCGGGTTCATGGCTGTGATGCCGGGTACGATGCGCAGCTGCTCGACATCGAATATCGCGAAGGTGAAGAACGCCCAGTCGACCAGCTGGGCGGCGATGAACAGCACACCGAGCTTGGGCGCATCCTCGGCAACTCCGCGGGCCAGGAAAGCGGGAGCAAAATGGCCGATGAACATGGCTTAGCCGAACTTGTCGGCGGCGAAGGTGGCTGCGCTTGCCGCAACTGCCGTCGCGAACGCGCCCCAGATAATGTCGGCGATGGTGACGGTGGTCGACCAGTTCCGCAACGTGGCCTGGTTGGTTAGATCGTAGGTCGCATAACAGATCGCGCCGAGCAGGGCGCCATTGAACGCTGCGGATGCGATGCCGTTGGCAAGGCCCGGGCGCACCGCGAACCAGGCCACTGCAGCGACATAGGCAGCGTAGAATACCAGCGCGGGCGTCATGCGGAAACTGTCAGCCAGAAGATCGCCGAGTTTGGGGCGATAGAAATTGGGTCCGGCCCAGCTCAACCACACCGCATCCAATGCCCCGAACACCAACGCCACAGCGATGACAGCGACAATCCACGTCATATTGGCTCCCCCGTTTGGGTTTACTTGACCGCGCGCAGGCGGACCGTCAATGCTTGCCTGCGATGGCAGAGGAACAGTCACAGATTTCGGATTTGAGCTTCGAGCAGGCATTGCGCGAACTCGAGGGTGTGGTCCGCCGGCTCGAGAGCGGCGATGTGCCGCTGGACGAGAGCATCGATCTCTACGAGCGCGGTGAAAAGCTGCGCAAGGCGTGCCAGGCGCGGCTCGATGCGGCGCAGGCGCGGATCGAGAAGATCGTGGCGGGCGCCGATGGCAAACCGACGGGGACCGAACCCTTCGATGCAGGCGGCGCCGCGTGACAACAGTTACCGCTATGCCCAACCTGCTTGGCGAGGCGTTCGAGCGGGTGCAGGCCGATATCGACAGCGCGTTCGATGCGTTTCTTCCCGTCCCCGACGATACCCGCGCGCGGCTGGTGGAAGCGATGCGCTACGCCGCGATCGGCGGCGGCAAGCGGGTGCGCCCGTTATTGCTGGCCGCGACCGCCGACCTGTTCGGGGTTAACCGCAACGCCGCGATCAATGCTGGCTGTGCGGTCGAGGCAATCCATGCCTATTCGCTGATTCACGACGATCTGCCCTGCATGGATGATGACGAATTGCGGCACGGCAAGCCCACCGTGCATACCGCCTTCGACGAAGCGACCGCGGTGCTTGCGGGCGACTGCCTGCATGCGCTGGCTTTCGATATCCTGACCCAACCCGATACCAGCACCGATCCCTTCGTGCGCGCCGAGCTGGTCGCCACGCTCGCGCGAGCCAGCGGTCATGACGGTATGGCGGGGGGCCAGATGATGGACATCATGTCCGAAGAACAGGCTTACGATCTGCGTCAGATCACGCGCCTCCAGCAGCTCAAGACGGGCGCACTGCTCGCTGCCAGCGTCGAGATGGGGGCCGTACTCGGCCGTGTGCCACCTGAAGGACGGACGCATTTGCGCGCCTATGCCCGCGATATCGGCCTCGCTTTCCAGATTGCCGACGATCTGCTCGACGTCGAAGGCGACGAGAAACTGGCTGGAAAGGCGCTGCGCAAGGACGAAGTGCAGGGCAAGCAGACTTTCGTCACGCTGATGGGCGTCGAACAGGCGCGCGCACAGGCGACCATGCTGGTCGAACAGGCCGGACGGCACCTTGTCAACCATGGCAAGGATGCGCGGCTGCTGGTGGAGCTGGCGCGTTTCATCGTGAAGAGGGATCATTAATGGCCAAGCGTATCGGCATTTACCCGGGGACGTTCGATCCGATCACGCTCGGACATATGGATATCATCGAGCGTGGCGCGAAGCTGGTCGACGAGCTGATTATCGGTGTCACCACCAATATCGCCAAGTCGCCCATGTTCGATGATGACGAGCGCATCGCGATGGTCGAACGCGAGGTGGCGGGCATCAAGAGCCAGAGCATTCGGGTGGTCGGCTTCAACTCGCTGCTGATGGACTTCGCCCAGCAAATGGGTGCGGGCATCGTCATCCGCGGGATCCGCGGCGTGACCGATTTCGAATATGAATACCAGCTCACGGGCATGAACCGGCAGCTCAACGACCAGATCGAAACCGTCTTCTTGATGGCCGATGTCGAACTGCAGCCGATCGCCAGCCGCCTGGTGAAAGAAATTGCTTTCTATGGCGGACCGATCGGGAAGTTCGTGACCCCCGCCGTGCGCGCCGATGTCGAGGCGCGGGTACAGAAACTCGGCCCGCGCGGGGGCTGACGCGGCTATCCAAGCTATTCATTGAACCGACAGACGCCGGTCGCTAGACGATCCGCCATCCAGGACATTGCTACGGAATGACGATGCTCAAGACGCTTGCCATTGCTGCCACGCTGACGTTTGCCGCGGCGCCCTTTACCGCCCAGGCTCAGGACGCGGACGAAACGGTTGCCGCCGAAGCGGAAGCCGATACGCGCGTATTCACGCCGGTCAGTTTCGACGTTTCCGAAGATCGCGAAAACATCCTGCTGCTCGACCTGTCGAATGGCGAGCGCGTGTCGATCCGGCTCAAGCCCGACTGGGCGCCCAACCATGTCGAGCGGGTCAAGGCGCTGACTCGGCAGGGGTTTTATGACGGGATCATCTTCCACCGCGTGATCGACGGTTTCATGGCGCAGACGGGCGATCCGACCGGCACCGGTACCGGCGGTTCGGAATTGCCCGACATCGCAGAAGAATTCCACCGCATGCCGCATGTGCGCGGGAGCGTGTCGATGGCCCGTTCGGCGAGCCCCGACAGCGCCAACAGCCAGTTCTTCCTCGTCTTCTACCCGCGTTTCAACCTCGACCAGAATTACACCAATTTCGGCCGTGTCATCGCCAACATGGCGGCCGTCGACGCGATTGAACGCGGCGAGCCGCCCGCGAATCCCACGCGGATTCTCCAGGCCTCGATCGCGGCGGACAATAAGCCGGTCCCGGCAATGCCTGCGCCGCGCGTGCCGGATGCGGAGATTTCGGCCAGCGATCTGAACGCGCCGCTCGGCAACTGACTTTCCATCGCGCCGCACCCGGACTAGGGGCGGCGCGATGAAAGTCGACCTCTTCGATTTCGAACTCCCGCCTGAGCGGATCGCGTTGCGCCCGGCGCGTCCGCGCGATGCTGCGCGTATGCTCGTCGTCCGCGGCGATGGTCCCTTCGAGGACCGCGGCGTGCGCAACCTGCCGCACATGCTGCGCGCGGGCGACGTGCTGGTGTTCAACGATACGCGCGTGATCCCGGCACAGCTCGAAGGGCGGCGCGGTGAAGCCAAGATCGGTGCAACGCTGCACAAGCGGATCGACCTGCGCCGGTGGCAGGCGTTCGTGCGCAATGCCAAGCGGCTGCGGGTCGGCGATATCGCCGAATTCGGGGGCGGGGTAACCGCGCTCGCTGAAGAGCGGCTGCCCGATGGCAGCTTCGTGCTCGTCTTCGGTGGCGATGAGCCGGTAGAGGTCCTGCTCGAGCGGGCCGGGCGGATGCCGCTGCCGCCCTATATCGCGGGCAAGCGCCCCACCGACGCGCGCGACCGAGAAGACTACCAGACCATGTTTGCGCAGGAGGACGGCGCGGTCGCCGCCCCTACCGCCGCGCTGCATTTCACGCCCGAATTGATGGATGCGCTGGCTGAGGCAGGGGTTGGGACCGAAACACTCACGCTGCATGTCGGGGCGGGGACCTTCCTCCCGGTCAAGGCGGATGACACTGACGACCATGCGATGCATGCCGAATGGGGCCGGATCGAGCCTGCGGTAGCCGACCGGCTCAATGCGGTCCGCGAGGCAGGCGGCAGGGTCATCGCAGTCGGAACCACCAGCCTGCGCTTGCTCGAAAGCGCGGCGGGCGAAGATGACGTGATCCAGCCGTTTGCCGGCGATACGGCTATTTTCATCACACCGGGCTATCGGTTTCGCGCGATCGACGGGCTGATGACCAATTTCCATCTGCCCAAATCGACGTTGATGATGCTGGTAAGCGCGTTGATGGGGCGCGATCGGATGATGGCCGCCTACGAGCACGCCATCGCGCAGGAATACCGTTTTTACAGCTATGGTGATTCCTCGCTGCTGCTCCGCTGATTTAGGGGAACAGGCTGTCCGTATCGAGCAAGCGGTCGATCAGCGTATCGTCGGCGCAAATGCGCCCGTCGAGCATCAGCATCGCAACTCCATGCGCAATCGACCACGCCTGCAATGCGAGTGTTTCGGCGCGTTCGGGATCGCTGGTGAGTGTCTGTGTATGTGTGGTCAGGAGCGCGCGCGCCTGATCGGGTGTGTCGCGGTCGTCGACCGGATGACCCTGGGTGAACATCAGCCGGAAAAGCGCGGGATGCGCGAGCGCGAAACGGACATAGGTTCGCCCCGTCTCGGCAAAGCCCGCTGCACCGCCGCCCGCTTTCTCCGCCGCTTTCGCCTGCTCGCTTCCGAGTAGCGCGAGGCCCTCCTGCGCGAGCGCCTTGTCGAGCGCCTGTTTGTCGGGAAAGTGGCGATAGACCGCAGTCGCCGAAACCCCGACCTCGCGCGCCAGTTCGCGGAGCGAGGGTGCCTTGCCCTCGGCGCCTTCAAGGGCTTCCAGGCCGGCTGCGAGCAAGGCGTCGCGCAAATTGCCGTGATGGTAGCTGGCGGGCAATGTTGACACTGTTAGCATGACCTCTATGTTTACAACGTTCACTTTATCCGGAGCGAGTCGGTCATGGCAAGCGTCATCGAGAAAACCATCCGTAAAGCAGTCACTCCCGCGCTGCAGGCGGTTGCCAGCATCAACCGCGGGCGTTTGCCCGGTGCTGGGGAGAACCCCTTCCTGCACGGTATCCATACGCCGTTGAAAGAGGAATTCACGCTCGATCATCCAACGGTGACCGGCACCATACCCGCCGAACTCGATGGCCGCTATGTCCGGATCGGCCCCAACCCCTTCGGAGACGTCGGCAAGGGCCATCACTGGTTTTTGGGCGATGGCATGGTGCACGGCGTCCGGCTCAAGGACGGCCAGGCCGAATGGTATCGCAACCGCTTCATCCGGTCCGCCGAACTCGAAGGCAAGGGCGGTCCGGCGGCGGTGGGCGGCCCGCGCCGCGGTTTTGGTGATACGGTTAACACCAATGTCCTCGATATCGGCGGAACGATCATGGCGCTGGTCGAGGCCAACAGCTTCCCGGTCGAGCTCGACGGCAATCTCGACAGCGTCGCCTATTCCGATTTCGGCGGCCGACTGACCGGCTCCTTCACCGCGCATCCGCATCAATGCCCGACCACGGGTGAATTCCACGCGATCTGCTATGATGGCCCATCGCAGGATACGATCCGCCACGTAGCGATGGACCGGCGCGGCAAGGTGCTGCGCGAAACCGAGATCGCGGTGAAGCACGGCCCCTCGATCCACGACTGTGCGCTGACCGCAAACTTCGTAATCATTCTCGACCTGCCAGTGACTTTCTCGATGCAGGCGCTGATGGCGGGGCACAAATTCCCCTATCGCTGGAACCGCAATCACAAGGCGCGGGTCGGATTGCTGCCGCGCGGTGCCACCGGCGACGAGGTCGTGTGGCACGAGGTCGATCCCTGCTATGTTTTCCATGTCGGCAACAGTTTCGAAGACGAAACCGGCCAGGTAATCATCGATGTCTGCGCCTATGAAACCATTTTCGACGGCGAGATGCCGGGGCCCTATGGCAAGGCGCTCGGGCTTGAACGCTGGACGGTCGATGGGCAGGGCGGGAAAGTCATTCGCGAGACCACGGACGCGGCGGGCCAGGAATTTCCCCGGCCGGACAAGCGCTATTTCACCAAGCCCCATCGCTATCTCTGGTCGATGGGCATGCCCGAAGACGGGGACCTCGAATTTGTCGCACCGATGCCGCTCTATCGCCACGATCTTGCCACTGGCGAACGGGTGCAACATGTTTTCGGGGACGGGCGGATTCCCGGCGAATTCGTCTTCGTCCCGCGCGCGGTCGACGCGCCCGAAGGTGATGGCTGGGTCATGGGCTATGTGATCGACCGCAACCAGGGCACCAGCGCACTCGAGATCCTCGACGCGATGAGCCTTTCCCCGATCGCGACGGTCCATATCCCGCACCTCATCCCACCGGGCTTCCACGGCAACTGGATCGCCGCTAGCTAGGAGCCTGTGGATCCGATTCTCGAACTCAGCGGCCTGTCGAAGGTCTATCCCGGCGGGCTGAAAGCGCTCGACGATGTCGATCTTACCGTCAGCAGGGGCGAGATTTTCGCGCTGCTCGGTCCCAATGGGGCGGGCAAGACCACGCTGATCGGTGCGGTCTGCGGGTTGGTGCGGCCCAGTTCGGGCACGATCCACGCCTTTGGCTACGACCTCGCCAGCGACTGGCGCCGGGCGCGCAGCCGTATCGGTCTGGTGCCGCAGGAACTCAGCACCGACATGTTCGAACCCGTCGAACGCGCGGTCAGCTATTCGCGCGGGCTGTTCGGTCTTGCACCCGACCGCGAGCGGATCGAGGAAATCCTGCGCAGCCTGAGCCTGTGGGACAAGCGCGACGAGCGCATCATGGCGTTGTCGGGCGGAATGAAACGCCGCGTGCTGATTGCCAAGGCGCTGGCGCATGAGCCCGATTTGCTGTTCCTCGATGAACCCACCGCGGGCGTCGATGTCGAATTGCGCAAGAGCATGTGGGCGATCATCGACGATATGCGCAGCCGCGGCGTGACGATCATCCTCACCACGCATTATATCGAGGAAGCCGAGATGATGGCCGACCGCGTGGGGATCATCAATCGTGGGAAGTTGCTGATGGTCGACGAGAAGGATGCCATGATGGCCCGGCTCGGCCGCACCGAGGCGCATATCGCGCTGGCCCAGCCGCTGACCGTACTCCCGCCCGCCATCGCGCGCTTCCCGGTCGAGCTGGAGGAGGGCGGTATGTCGCTCTGCTATCGCGGCGGCGACGGAACCGGCAAGGGCAAGGCCGAGGTCGCGGACCTCACCAAGGCACTGATCGCAGCGGGGATCGACTACACCGGCATCGAAACGCGCGAGAGCAGCCTCGAGGACATTTTCGTCTCGCTGCTGGGCGAGGGGGAGGCGGCATGATCTCCTGGCGTTCGACCTGGTCGATCTACACGCGCGAACTGATGCGCTTCCTGCGCACCGCGTTCCAATCGGTGCTTGCACCCGTGCTGACCACTTCGCTCTATTTCATCGTCTTCGGCGCGGCGATCGGCGGGCGCATGCCCGATCTTGGCGGGGTGGAATATGGCGCCTTCATCATCCCCGGCCTGCTGATGCTCACACTGCTGGGCGAAACCACCAGCAATTCCAGTTTCGGCATCTACATGCCGCGCTTCACCGGCACGATCTACGAACTGCTCAGCGCGCCGGTGGGCGTTGCCGAGACGCTGATCGGCTTCGTGGGCGCCGCGATGACCAAGAGCTTGCTGCTCGCCGCGATCATCCTGATAACCGCGCGGCTGTTCGTCGATTATTCGATCGCGCACCCCTTGCTTGCGGTGTGCTACATCATGCTGGTCGCCGCGGCCTTCAGCCTGTTCGGCTTCATCCTCGGCATCTGGGCGGACAATTTCGAAAAGCTCGGCATCATCCCGATGCTGTTCCTGACCCCACTGACCTTTCTCGGTGGGACCTTCTATTCGATCGATATGCTGCCCGAACCGTGGGATACGATCGCGCTGGCCAATCCGATCGTCTATCTGGTCAGCGGATTGCGCTGGACCTTCTACGGATCGAGCGATGTCGACATCTGGATCAGCTTCGGCATCACGCTCGGCTTCCTCGCAGCCTGCGTCGCGGTGATCGCCTATATCTTCAAGACCGGATGGCGCCTGCGCGCCTGATTGGCGCAGCGATTGCAGACTGGCGAGCGACGAAACAAGCCGCTAGGCGGGCACTATGCGTTTCATTCCGTTCCTTTTTCCGGTCACGGTCGCATTCATGGCTGTTCCAGCGCAGGCGGAACTTCCCGAGGGTGCACGTGCGATGATCGATGCCGCGATTGCCACCGGCGATGAACGTAAGGTTGCCACTGTGCTCGACCTCGCCCGCCGCACCTGGCCGGCGGAAAAACGCGAGATTAAAGCGATCTCGACCGAGTGGAAAAGCACGGTGGCAGCGCGAAAGGCGGAGCAGGCGCAAGCCGAGGAACAAGCCATCCGCGAGGCCGGACTGTTCGAACGATGGAGTGGCGAAGCCGAACTTGGCGCTTTCCAGTCGAGTGGGAATACCGACTCGATTGGCGTGCTGGCTGCGCTCAAGCTTGATCGCAAGGGGATCGACTGGACCCATGCTATCCACCTGCGCGCCGACTATCGACGCCAGAACGGATCGACCAGTCGCGAACAATTCCTCGCCTCTTATGAGCCGCGCTGGCAGTTCGACGACAACGTTTTTGCCTATGGTCTGGCGCAATATCAGCGCGACCGGATCCAGGGCTTCTCCGCCCGCTATTCGGTCTCGGGTGGCTTCGGTTATCGGGTGGTAAATAACGACCGGCTCGAATTATCGGTCAAGGCCGGCCCGGCTTATCGCGTGACCGATTTTACTGATGGCACCAGCGCAAGCCGGCTCGCAGGACTGGTCGGCCTCGATTTCGATTGGCAAATGCTCGACCGGCTCAAACTGACGCAGGACGTCGAGGCACTGGCTGAGACCGGGGGCGAGGCGACCGTAATCTTCGATAGTGCGAATACCACCGTCAACCTTGTGACGGGGCTCGATTTCCGCATCAGCGACCGGCTGCGCTCGCGGCTTTCCTACAAGATCGAATATGACAGCAATCCCCCGGACGGCACCGTCGGGACCGATACGCAGACCCGCGCCACGCTGATCTACGGTTTTTGACCATGAGCAAACGCTTCGAATTCTCCATCCACGCCACCGATGGCGCCGCGCGCACTGGCACCATTGCCATGCGGCGCGGAGACATCCGCACGCCTGCATTCATGCCGGTCGGCACGGCGGCGACGGTCAAGGCGATGAAGCCCGAGACCGTCCGCAAGACGGGTGCGGACATCATCCTTGGCAACACCTATCACCTGATGCTGCGTCCGGGGGCCGAACGGGTCGCGCGGTTGGGCGGTCTGCATAAGTTCATGAATTGGCAGCGCCCGATCCTGACCGACAGCGGCGGTTATCAGGTGATGAGCCTGTCCGAGCTGCGCAAGCTGACCGAGCAGGGCGTCGAGTTTCGTAGCCATATTGATGGCTCGAAGCACATGCTCACGCCCGAGCGCAGCATGGAAATCCAGCGTCTGCTGGGCAGCGATATCGTGATGGCGTTCGACGAATGTCCGCGTGCCGACCGCCCGCGGGACGAGATCGCGGAAAGCATGGAAATGTCGATGCGCTGGGCAAAGCGCAGCCGCGACGGCTTTGACGCGGGCGGCGAGCATGCCGAGCGATCGGCGCTGTTCGGGATCCAGCAAGGTGCGCTCGACGAGGATCTGCGCCGCATCAGCGCGGACAAGCTGGCCGATATCGGCTTCGACGGATACGCCATTGGCGGGCTCGCGGTGGGCGAGGGGCAGGAAGCGATGTTCGCCACGCTCGATTATGCGCCGGGTCAGTTGCCGGCGGATCGCCCGCGCTACCTGATGGGCGTGGGCAAACCCGACGATCTGGTCGGCGCGGTCGAGCGCGGGGTCGACATGTTCGATTGCGTTCTGCCCAGCCGCTCGGGCCGCAACGGCCAGGCCTTTACCTGGAACGGGCCGATCAATCTGCGCAATGCCCGCTTTGCTGAGGATCAGGAGCCGCTCGACAGCCGCTGCGCCTGCGACACCTGCGGCACTTATACGCGCGCCTATCTGCACCATCTGGTCAAGTCTCAGGAAATCCTCGGCGCGATGTTGATGACCGAGCACAACATTGCGTTCTACCAGCAGCTTATGCAGGCGATGCGCGATGCGATCGGGGAAGGGCGGTTCGCGCAGTTCGCTCGTGATTTCCGCCGCGACTACTTGCGTTGAGGCGCGCGGGCGATAGGCTCCCCGGATGACGGATAATCCCCAGCCGGTCGTCGCGCCCGTGAAATGGGGCCTGCCCTATGCGGAGGACCACATGCAGCCGGTAATCCAACGCGAGCAAAGCTATATCCTCGCCTTCGCTGTGCTGACGATTATCGCCTGGCAGACCGAGATCGGGACGCTGGCGCTCATGCCGTTTACACTCCTGGCAACCTGGTTCCACGAGATGGCGCACGGGCTGACAGCCATGCTGCTCGGCGCCGAGTTCGAGCGTCTGGTGATCTTTGCCAATGGCTCGGGATTTGCCGAATATTCCGGGAGCATGTGGGGCATCGGGCAGGCCATCGTCGCAGCGGCGGGCTTGCTGGGCCCGAGTATTGCGGGATGCCTGATGATCATCGCCTCGCGTTCGCGGCTGGCCACCCGCTGGGTACTGCTTGGCCTTGCGGCCGCGTTGGCGGTAACGACGCTGGTCTGGGTACGCTCTATTACCGGTTGGATCGTGCTGCCGCTATTCGCCGTCGCGGCAAGTTACGTCGCGCTGCGCGGCAATGCGAAATGGCAACGCATATCGGTCGAGTTCCTCGGCGTGCAGGGCGCGGTGAGCGTGTACCAGGACCTTGGCTATCTGTTCAGCCCTGGTGGCCAGCTTGGCGGGAAAGCGGCCCTGTCCGACACCGGCCGCATCGCCGATGCCCTGCTCCTGCCTTATTGGTTCTGGGGCGGAGTGATCACTGCGGTGATCGTGGCGATGGTATGGAAATCACTGCAGATCGCCAGCCGCTATTGATGCAAAGCGCTCACGGTCCGGATGTGCGTCGAGCAGCAATATGTTCATGCTGGGCCTTCCTCTTGATGCCGCGGGCGAGTGTTGCACCAATCCTTGTCCGGCGAAAGGACAAGAAAACCCCCTTCAAGCATGGGGTGAGCCCAAGGCGGTTGTCCATTTGGATAGGCGGCCATCGGGCCGCAATCAGGCCTTCTCTGAGGTTGCATTGATGCCTCTGGTTGTTAGGCTTCGACGCATTATTACTTGAGGGGTCGTATTCATGAACAAGTTACTCGCGGGTGTCGCCGCCATTTCTTTTTGCGCGGCTGCCACGCCGCTCTCCGCAGAGACTGCTGAAGAAGACGCTACTGCCTTTGGCGCGCGGCAATCGGTGATCCATGCCAGCCTGTCGCCTTCGGGTGACAAGCTTGCCTATGTCGCCAGCGTCGGCGCGGGCGGCGAAGCGCTTTACACGGTCGACCTTGCTGCGGGCACGCCGCCGCAACGCGCGCTTGCCGCACTCGATGGCCTGAGCGATCTGGCCTATTGCAACTGGATCACCGAACAGCGCCTTGTTTGCCAGACGATTGTATCGCGCGAGGACGAGTCGATCGGGCGCTACATCTCGGCAACCCGCATGATTGCGGTGAATTCCGATGGCAGCGAACCAAACGTTATCGAGGGCGCCCGCTCGCTGCGGGCTCTGAGCCATACCTATTACGGCGGCGGGATCGTCTCGCTCAATGCCGAGAGCGACGACAGTTCGATCCTAGTTAGCCGGTTATATGGCAAGGAAAGCTCGCTCAACACACGCCTTGCCAATCAGAAGGACGGTCTTGGCGTCGTTTCGCACGATGTCGATACGGGGAGAGAAAAGCGTGTCGAAGCGCCGGACAAGGACGCTTTCGGATATATCGCGGACAGTAACGGCGTCGTTCGGATAAAAGGCACCGGTAACGCGACAGCGCGCGGTTACTCGAAGGATACGCTGGCCTACTTTTACCGCGAGCAAGGGTCACAGCGCTGGCAGCCGCTTTCTCGGGCGGAGATCGACAGCCAGACCGTTGATGGATTTGAACCGCATGCCGTCGATGCAGCCGGTAATGTGGTGTATGGCTTCGATTACGGCGACCGGGGTTTTACCAACCTCTATTCGATCGCGCTTGATGGCAGCCTGGCGAAGTCGCTGGTGCTTTCCGCCGAGGGTGCCGATGTCGACGATCTGATAACGATAGGCCGCCGTCAGCGCGTGATCGGTGCCAGTTTCGCGACCGAGAAGCGCTTGGTCAAATATTTCGACCCCGGACTGCGCGATCTGGCTGTTGCGCTGGGCAATGCACTTCCCGGCCAGCCGATTGTGAATTTCGTCGGCGCGAGCGAGGACGAGCGCAAGCTGCTGATTGTTACGGGGTCGGATGTCGATCCGGGCATGCTGTATCGCTTCAACCGCGATACCAACGAGCTGAGCCCGTTGCTGCCCGTGCGTGAGATGACCGAGGGGCGCCAACTGGCCGAGATGAAGCCGGTAACCTTTCCTGCCGCCGACGGAACCGTGATCCCCGGCTACCTCACACTGCCGACCGGGTCGGACGGAAAGAACATACCCGCCATCGTCATGCCGCACGGCGGCCCTTCCGCCCGAGACGAATGGGGCTTCGACTGGCTGGTCCAGTTCTTTGCCGCACGAGGCTACGCGGTGCTGCAGCCCAACTTCCGCGGCTCGACAGGCTACGGCAAGGCTTGGTTCGGCAAGAACGGCGTCAAGGCATGGCGTACCGCCATTGGCGATGTAAACGATGCCGGTCGCTGGCTGGTCTCGCAGGGGATCGCGAATTCGGAAAAGCTAGCAATCGTCGGGTGGTCCTATGGCGGCTATGCAGCGTTGCAATCGCAGGTCGTGGATCCCGAGCTATACAAGGCTGTGGTCGCGGTCGCGCCGGTCACCGATTGGCGGCAGCTGATCGAGGAGGAGAGAATGTCCTCCAATTTCCGCCTCGTTCAGAAATTCGTCGGCGATGGACCGCATCTCGAACAGGGCAGCCCGATGCGCAACGCTCAGTCCTTCGCCGCACCTGTCTTCCTCGTCCATGGCACGGCCGACAACAACGTCGACGTCGAGCAGTCGCGCGATATGGAAGCGGCACTAAGGCGAGCGGGCAAATCCGTCGAATATCTCGAATTCGAGGGCCTGGAACACTCGCTCCGCGATGGTGCATCGCGCAAGGACATGCTGATGCGGATCGACGCGTTCCTCTCCACCAACCTCGGCTCCTGAGCCTAGGCATACCAACCACAAAGAAAAGGGCGGCCCCGCGAGGGACCGCCCTTTTTCTGTGTCGCTGCCGGTGAGGCTTAGCGCGAGTAGAATTCGACCACGAGGTTCGGTTCCATCGTCACCGGATAAGGCACTTCGTCGAGCTTGGGCACGCGGGTGAAGGTCACCTTGTCGTTGCCGTCGGGAGCGACGTAGTCGGGGATGTCGCGCTCGGGCAGGCTCTGCGCTTCGATGACCAGCGCCATTTCCTGCGCCTTCTTGCCGAGTGCCACAACGTCGCCGACCTTGACGCGGGCCGAGGCGATGTTGGTCTTCACGCCGTTGAGCAGGATGTGGCCATGGCTCACGATCTGGCGGGCGGCGAAGATGGTGGGCGCGAACTTGGCGCGATACACGACCATGTCGAGACGCTGTTCGAGCAGGCCGACGAGGTTCTGGCCCGTGTCGCCCTTCATCGCCGACGCTTCCTTGTAGGTGCGCTTGAACTGCTTCTCGGTGACGTCACCGTAATAGCCCTTGAGCTTCTGCTTGGCGCGCAGCTGCAGGCCGAAGTCGCTCATCTTGCTCTTGCGGCGCTGACCGTGCTGGCCGGGACCGTAGGAACGCTTGTTGACCGGGCTGTTCGGGCGACCCCAGATGTTTTCGCCCATCCGGCGGTCGAGCTTGTACTTGGCGCTGGTGCGCTTCGTCATAAATATTCTCCAATTTGCTGGGCCATCCCATCGACGGCCATCAAACCCGGCATCACACCGCCGAACCGGGGGTTCGACGCGGCTTCCGCTTCACCGGGGTGCGGAGCCAATTTGCGAAGGCGCGCTCTTATCAAGATCGGGCTGCGCGTCAAGCCGTAACATAGGCGCTCGACAAGCCGGAGCAAGCGAGGCAGTGCGCTGCGCCATGACCCAGGATTACAAATTGCCCGACGACTGCAGCGATATGCGCGATGTCCGGCGCGGCGTCGATGCGACCGACCGCGAATTGATGGATCTGCTCGAGCGGCGTTTCGGCTACATGCGTGCGGCGGCGCGGATCAAATCCGAGCGCAACGCCGTGCGCGACGAAGCGCGCAAAGCCGAGGTGATCGGCAATGCGCGCTCCGATGCGGTTCGTCGCAATCTTCCGGCAGATCCGCTCGGGCAGATATGGGAAGATTTGGTCGAAACCTCAATCGCTTACGAGCTGGTCGAGTGGGACCGGCTCCGCGAAGGAAATTAGCCAGACGTACGGGTGTTGCCGGTTCCGCTGCGATCCTGGTTTTCACGCGCGGCAGCCGTAGCCGCGTCGCGCTCGATCTTCCAGGCAGCGTTGGTCTTGCAGACCCTCTTGCCGCCCAGACGCGAACCCACCGGCGGGGGCTGCCGCTTGCAGACGATCGTTGCTGCATCCTTGGCGGCTGCGCTGTCCTCGTCCGCGGTTACGCCCTTCTCGCCATTTGCCACTGCCGAGGCGGGAAGCAGAAAGAGCGCCGCGGCGCCGGCAGCAATGGTCAGATACTTGGTGTTCACGTTTTTCTCCTGTGGAACAGCCCGAACGATGGGCCATCGGAAGCAATCCGCGCCGGTTCGCCCCAAGCGCGCGGCACGGATCGCCAAATGATAGCGCAGCCTATCGAGCGCGATGGGGATTGTCAGGGATTATTTCTGATGAGTCCGCGCGTTTCGACATCGTTCGCCGTCTCGCGTGTCGTCCGTTCCCATTCTTCCCACTGGTAGACCGGCAGGCACACTTCCCGACCCGGGATGCGTGTCCCGACCTTGGGGGCCATATTGCGGCAAACAATGGTTTCGTCGTTGCGCTCTACCGTGCCTTCTTCGGCCGCGTCGCTGAGAGCGACCTTCGCAGCCGTTTCACGGTCTTCGGCATCGTTCTGAGCATTCGCAGCGGTAGCGAAGAATAGGGTGCCTGCGAAAAGCGCTACAGTGGCTGTATTTTTCATGGTTCGTCCTCTCACCATACCAACCCCTTAAAAAGCAAAGGAAGGGAACATTACCACAATATTGGAAAATCGGGAAATTAGAACGATCTAGTCTCTGGGTGGGCGCGCCAAGGAAGACAAAACCCCGCGCAAAGTGCGGACTTCGAGGTGGTTCCAGCCCGGCTTGGTAAGTACACCGCGCAGCGTCCGGCGCGATGCTTCGGCGCGCGACTCGGGGAGGAAATAGCCCTTGGGTGCCAGCATGCCTTCGAGATGGGCGACCAGACCGTCGAGATCTTCCTGCGGGGCGGGGGGCAGGAGGTCTTCCTGCGTGGGCTGGACCAGATGCTTGTGCTTGGACCATTCATAGGCGCACAGGATCACCGCCTGCGCGAGATTGAGTGAACCGAATTCGGGATTGATGGGCACCGTCAGGATCGCGCGGGCGAGCGCTACATCCTCTGTTTCCAGGCCCGAGCGTTCGGGCCCGAACAGGATGGCGCTGCGACCCTGCGCCGCGGCAATTTCCTGGCTGGCTTGCTCGGGGGTGACGACAGGCTTGGTGACACCGCGCTTGCGCACCGTGGTGGCATAGACATGCGCGCAATCGGCCACGGCTTCAGCAGTGGTGGCAAACACCTGCGCCCGATTGAGCACGTCATCTGCACCTGCCGCGGCAGGTCCCGCTGCGGGGTTGGGCCAGCCATCGCGCGGTTCGACCAGCCGCATCTCGGTCAGCCCGAAATTGAGCATTGCGCGCGCCGCTTTGCCGATATTTTCGCCCAGTTGCGGGCGCACCAGGACAATTACGGGTTTGCGCATATCAGCTTCGCTCATTGGCGGCCGCTTCCTGCACAGTGCTGGCGAATTCCTCGAAATCGCGCGCTTCGCTGAAGTCGCGGTAGACCGAGGCAAAGCGGATATAGGCGACGCTGTCCAAGCCGCGCAGTCCGTCCATCACCATTTCGCCGATACGCTGCGAAGCGATCTCCGCCTCGCCGGCGGTTTCGACCTGGCGCTGGATCCCGCTGACAAGCTGGTCGATGCGTTCCTGCGGGACATCACGCTTGCGGCAGGCGAGCGCGATCGACTGTTCGAGCTTGGTGCGGTCGAAGGGTTGGCGGCGGTCACCCGATTTGAGCACGGTGACCTCGCGTAGCTGGACGCGTTCGAACGTGGTGAAGCGGGCGCCGCAGCTGGAACACTGGCGGCGACGCCTGATCGAGGTGGAATCCTCGGTCGGACGACTGTCCTTTACCTGGCTGTCGTCATGCGCGCAGAATGGGCAGCGCATTTACGGTCGGAGACGCTTGTAGAGCATGAAACCGGCGCCTGCGACGAGACCGATCGGCCAGGTCACCACCGGGAGCAGCCCGCCCGCGAGCGCGCCGACGGCCGCGCCGGTCAGAACCGGTTTGGTCGAGGGATGATCGAGACCCTTGGTGGCCATGTCCTTCACCTCGTCCTTGGCGTCGGCAAGAAGCTCGTGATCCTGGTGCTTGGGTTCCTGCTCATCCATCGCTTGTCTCCTCAGCGTCCCGGATAGACGGGGAAGGCGGCGCACAGTTCGGCAACCTTGCCGCGCACCTGCTCTTCGACCTGGCCGTCGCCCTCGGGGCCATTGCGCGACATCCCATCTACCACTTCACAGATCAGCGCGCCAATGGTTCTGAACTCGTCGGGCCCGAACCCGCGCGTGGTGCCTGCCGGCGTGCCAAGGCGGATGCCGCTGGTCACGAACGGGCTGCGCGTGTCGTATGGGATGCCGTTCTTGTTACAGGTCAGCCAGGCGCGGTCGAGCCCGGCTTCGGCGGCCTTGCCGGTCACGTCCTTGGCAGTCAGATCGACCAGCATGGAGTGGTTGTCGGTCCCGCCCGAGACAACGCGCAAGCCGTTGGCCTCGATGCCTTCGGCCAGGGCGCGGGCGTTGTCGACGACGCGCTGCGCATAGTCCTTGAAGTCGGGCCGGAGCGCCTCGCCGAAGGCCACTGCCTTGGCGGCGACCACATGCATCAGCGGGCCGCCCTGCATGCCCGGGAAAACCGCCATGTTGAACGGCTTGGTCAGGCTCTCGTCGTTCCACAGGATCACGCCGGAACGTGGGCCGCGTAGCGACTTGTGCGTGGTCGTGGTCACGACATGCGCATGCGGGAAGGGATTGGGGTGGGCGCCGCCTGCGATGAGGCCAGAGATGTGGCTCATGTCGACCATCAGATAAGCGCCGACTTCATCCGCAACCTTGCGAAAAGCGGCCCAGTCCCACACGCGCGAATAGGCGGTGCCGCCGGCGATGATGAGCTTGGGCTTGTTGGCCCTGGCGATCGCCATGACCTCATCCATGTCGATCAGCTCGTCATGCTGGCGCACGCCATAGCTGACCGGATTGAACCACTTGCCGCTCATATTGACCGGCGAGCCATGCGTGAGGTGACCGCCCGAGTTGAGGTCGAGCCCCATGAAAGTGTCGCCCGGCTGCAGCAGCGCGAGGAACACCGCCTGGTTCATCTGGCTGCCCGAATTGGGCTGGACGTTGGCGAACTCGCACCCGAACAATTGCTTCGCGCGGTCGATTGCCAGCGTTTCGATGACATCGGCAAAATCGCAGCCGCCGTAATAGCGTTTGCCGGGATAGCCCTCGGCATATTTGTTGGTGAACACGCTACCCGTGGCTTCGAGAACCGCGGTGGAGGCGATATTCTCGCTGGCGATCAGCTCGATCTTGTCCTGCTGGCGGGCCAGCTCGTTGCGGATCGCAGCATGGATTTCGGGATCTGCCTCGGCCAGCGTGTCGTGCCAAAAGCGGTCCATCGGGTCGCGCGCGGTGTCTTGTGCCTGGGTTGCCATTGATCAGATGTCCGGGTTGGAAAGCTTGTCGACGCGGCGCTGGTGGCGGCCGCCGGCGAAGGGGGTTTCGAGAAAGGCGGAAAGGCACGCCTTGGCCATATCGCTGCCCGTCAGGCGCGCACCCATGGCGATGCAGTTCGCATCATTGTGTTCGCGGGCGAGCGTGGCGGAAAGCGGTTCGCCCACCAGCGCGCAGCGCATGGCGGGGTTGCGGTTGACGCTCATCGAAATGCCGATTCCGCTGCCGCACAGCGCGACGCCGCGCTCCGCTGTGCCGTCGACGACGACATTGGCCAGCTTGTAGCCGAAGTCGGGATAATCGACGCTGTCGGAGGTCTCGGGGCCAAGGTCGGCGACCTCGTGGCCCTGTTCGATCAACCAGTCGCGCAGCTCGGTCTTGAGATCGAGCGCGGCGTGGTCGGATGCTATGGCAATACGCATGCGCGCCCCATAGTCGTTTCCGCCCCGGCTCGCCACCTCCTTATGGCGGGTTGCCCACGCCGGATTGATAGGGGTCAGTTGTCGATCGCGATATCGCGGATGTCGTCCAGCACGTAAGGCTTGGTCAGCGTGGTGACATGCGCCAGTTCTGCCGGGTGTTCGGCGTCGCCGTAGCCGCTGGCGAAGACGAACCGGATGTCCTTGCGTAAGAGCTCGAATGCGATGGGGTAGCTTTTCTTGCCATGCAGGTTGATGTCGAGAATGGCGAAATCGAACGCCCCGGCTTCGACCTGAGCGAGCCCTTCATCAAGCGATCCCACGGCGGCGACATCGGCGCCGTCCTCGAGGAGCATGTCTTCGAGCGCGAAAGCGATGATCGGTTCGTCCTCGACCACCAGGATACGTTTGCCGCTCAGGGGCATAAAATGCCTTTGAGCCGGCAATGCAGACCGGCCGGCAGATACTCTATTTCCGTGTGGCTCCCCGGCGTGCCGAGACCGCGCTTGATGAGCCGCGATCCGAATCCGGTCCTGCCCGGCGTGGCGACCGGGGGGCCTTCGCTTTCGCGCCAATCGAGAACCAGCAGCCTGCCGTCTGGGCTATCTTCGAGCGACCAGTGAATTTCGACCGAGCCATCCTCAGTCGAAAACGCGCCATACTTGACGGCATTGGTGCACAGTTCGTGGATGACCATCGACAAGGCGACTGCGGGCTGCGGTTCGAGACGGATATCGGGTCCCTCGAGCGTATAGCGCGACTGCCGGGTCCCCGCGGTCGTCTCGAGCGCGCCCCGGACGATCGTTCTCAGATCTGCCGATTCCCACCGTCGTTCGGTCAATAGGCTGTGCGCGCTGGCCAAAGCTGCCAGCCGTTCGACGAAAATATCGAGCTGCGGATTTTGCTTGTCACTTTTGAACGATTGCTGCGCCAGGCCCTGAACGACAGCCAGCGTGTTTTTCACGCGGTGGTTGAGTTCGTTGATCAGGATCCGCTGGCTTTCTTCCGCGGCAACCTCTTCGGTGACATCATACCCCTGGACCAGCACGCCCTCGAAGCGATCCGGTCCGCGAATGGGCTGGAAAATGAATTCGAGATGCCGTTCGCGCAATTCATTGTCATCGCTGTTCTTCAGCAAGACCTTTTCGCGGCGTCCAAAATAGGGTTCGCCAGTGTTCATGACCCTGTCGAGCACGTCGACGAAGCCCTGTTCGGCGATTTCGGGCAGCGCCTCCGCCACACTCTTGCCTTCCAGTTCGCGCTCTCCAATCAGGCGGCGATAGGCGGCATTCGACATGACGAAGCGATGTTCTGATCCTGCCAATACGGCCACGAAACCGGGTGCCTGCTCGAGCAGGGCGTGTAACCGGTCCAGTTCCTTCGACGCGCCGCGCCACCGCTCTTCGACGGCTTCGGCCCGGCGGACGACGTCCGCGGTATCGCGCTGTTCGATCGCCGTGATCTGGATGGGATGCTGAAGAATGAATTCGACGGCCCCGCTATCGTCGATGATCGGGACCTGGGTCGTGCTCCAGATATGCGCATCCATACCGCCCGAGGCGTTGGGAATATCGTATTTGATATGCGCAATCTCGTCCGGCTCGCCCGTCTCGAGCACCCGCTCGAAAGAGGTCTGGAGCTGCTGATGGCTCTCACCTTCGCTTGGAAATGCGTCGAATACATGGCGGCCCACGATGTCGTCGCGTTCGCGGTCCATGAGCTTGAGATAGGTATTGTTGGCCCATCGGATAATCAGATCGTGATCAAGCAGCAGATAGGGGTTCGGCGAGTGCGCGAGCACACGTCCGAAGTTGATAGCCTTATCCGACGTCGATGATTCCTGAGCGCCGGCCGATTTCGTGACCGGGACCCCTCGTATTTCTCCCCGCATGGCGCCTTAAAGCATTGGGCGTCAAACGGTTCCCGGCAATTCAAAAGAATTTGGCGGTTGAGGTGAAAGGCATGCGCAACCGCGGGTTGCGCATGCGCTTACTGATCGAGGAAAGAACGCATCTTGCGGCTGCGGCTCGGGTGCTTGAGCTTGCGCAGAGCCTTGGCCTCGATCTGACGGATACGTTCGCGCGTCACACTGAACTGCTGGCCGACTTCTTCCAGCGTATGATCGGTGTTCATGCCGATGCCGAAACGCATGCGCAGCACGCGTTCTTCACGCGGGGTGAGGCTGGCCAGCACGCGGGTAACGGTTTCTTTGAGGTTGGCCTGGATCGCAGCATCCACGGGGATGATTGCGTTCTTGTCTTCGATGAAATCGCCGAGATGCGAATCCTCCTCGTCGCCGATCGGCGTTTCGAGGCTGATCGGTTCCTTGGCGATCTTCATCACCTTGCGCACCTTTTCGAGCGGCATCGAGAGTTTCTCGGCCATCTCTTCGGGCGTCGGTTCGCGGCCCTGATCGTGCAGGAACTGGCGGCTGCAGCGCACCAGCTTGTTGATTGTCTCGATCATGTGGACCGGGATGCGGATCGTACGCGCCTGGTCGGCGATCGAACGGGTAATCGCCTGCCGGATCCACCAGGTGGCATAGGTGCTGAACTTGTAGCCCCGGCGGTATTCGAATTTGTCGACCGCCTTCATCAGACCGATGTTGCCTTCCTGGATGAGGTCGAGGAATTGCAGGCCGCGGTTGGTGTATTTTTTGGCGATCGAGATCACCAGGCGCAGGTTCGCCTCGACCATTTCCTTCTTGGCGATACGCGCTTCGCGTTCGCCCTTCTGGACCATGTTCACGATCCGGCGGAATTCCTCCAGCGCCATGCCGGTCTGGCTGGCGATGTCCGAAATCTCGGCGCGGATACGTTCGACTGCATCGCCTTCCTTTTCGGCGAAGGCAGCCCACTTCTTGTCCTTCTTGGCACGTTCCTTGAGCCAGCTATCGTCGAGCTCGTTGCCGATATAGGCATCGAGGAAGTCGAGCCGCTTGACCTTGTGACGCTCGGCGAGGCGCAGCATCTGGCCGCCCAGCGCGGTCAGACGGCGGTTGAAGGCGTAGAGGTTGTCGACCAGGAATTCGATCTTGGTCGCGTGGAACTGGACGCTTTCGACTTCGGCGGTGAGCTGCTCGGACAGCGCTTCGTATTTCTTTTCCTTGGCGCGGGTGAAGACCTCGCCCTTGGCCATCAGGTCGACGCGCTCCTTCTGGAGCTTTTCGAACTTGCCGAACAAATCGGCGATGCGCGCGAAACGTTCGATGGCATCCGGCTTGAGCGCGGCTTCCATCTGAGCAAGGGACATGGTGTTGTCCTCTTCCTCTTCGTCGTCGCTCTTGGACGAACCTTCCTCGCCCTCTTCGCCTTCCTCTTCGGAATCCTCGTCCTCATCGTCGTCGCGAATCGTCGGGCCGGCGGTTTCCTCGGAAATCTCGCCGTCGTCGTCTTCGTCCTCGCCCGCTTCCATCTTCTCGGGCGGGGGTTCCTTCGACAGCATGGCATCGAGATCGAGGATCTCGCGCAGCTGCATTTCCTCGGCGTTGAGCGCTTCGGACCACTGGATGATGGCGTGGAAGGTGATCGGGCTCTGGCACAGGCCCATGATCATCATGTCGCGGCCGGCTTCGATGCGCTTGGCGATCGCGATTTCGCCTTCGCGGCTGAGCAGTTCGACCGCGCCCATTTCGCGCAGGTACATGCGGACCGGGTCATCGGTCCGTTCGCCGGTGGCGAGCTTGCGCGTGGCAGCAGGCTTGTTGGCCGCCGCCTTGGTGTCCTTCTTGGCACCCGCCGCGATTTCCTCGACTTCGGAATCTTCCTCGGCCGCGGCTTCGGCTTCCTCGTCGCTTTCGACGATCTGCACACCCATGTCGGACAGGGCGGACTGGATATCCTCGATCTGGTCCGAACTCATCTCGCCCTGCGGCAGCGCATCGTTGAGCTCGTCATAAGTGACGTAACCCTTGCGCTTCGCCTTGGCGATCAGCTTCTTGATCGAGGCTTCGTTGAGGTCGATCAGGGGAGCGTCGCCATCGTCCGTGGTCTTCGACTTGGTGGCCATAAAGATTTCTAATCCAGTCTAAAACTTCCGGCGGGCCGCGTTCCCGCCAAGATCATGTGTCCGATTCGCCGTCTGCTGCAGCTTTCCTACGTCCAAAACGCTTCAAACGCTCGTTCAGGGCCAGCAATCGCTCGCGCAATCGGCCCTGATCGGCGATGGAGCCTTCCGGATCGCGTTCAAAGCGCGCTGTAGCCTCCGCCAGGGCGGATTCCAGCGCTGGTCTTTCGACCAGGAGCGACACGGCCTCGGCCAGATCCTCGCGCGCATCACCCGGGTCGATGCCTTCATCGAGGAAGGCGAATAAGGTTTTTGCCGGTGGGGCGGGAAGGCCTCGTTCGAGCGATATGGTCGATTGCGTGGACAAATCAAGCGTCTCGGCAGCTTCAAGCAGCGAATCGAGCGCGGGACCGACATTTTGGTCACGTCGCGCAAGGTCCGAAAGCGCGTCCTCGTGGCGCAGGATCTGGTCGGGAAACTTGACCAGTCCCGCGATGACCGCGCGGGTCAGGGAATCGCGCGCGCCGCCCGCCATTGCCCGGGTCAGGCTGTCGCGGGCCTCGGGCGAGAGGCTGGGCGCGGGCGGCTTGAAGCCGCCCTTCTGCCATTCGCTACGCGGACGAAATTCGCGCGGCGGGCGCGGCGGGAAGGCATAGGCGGAGAACCGCTCGAGCAGCTCGCGTTTGTACAGTGCACGGATGTCGGGGTGCTGGATGCTGTCGACGTGATCGAGCAGCCGCGCCTTGAGCCCGGCCTTGTCCTCGGGGGAATTGAGCGGGGAAGCGGCCTTCTCGAAGTCCCACAGAGTATCCAGCAGGCTGGCGGGTTGGGCGAGCAATTGCTCGATCGCGCCCACACCCTGGTCGCGGATGACATCGTCCGGGTCCATCCCGGTGGGCAGACGCACGATTACCAGCGAATGCGCGGGGCGCAGCATGGGCAGGGCGCGCGAAATGGCGCGCATCGCCGCGCGCTGCCCCGCCTTGTCGCCATCGAAGCACAGGATCGGCCGTTCGACCTGGCGCCACAGCAGCTCGATCTGGTTTTCGGTCAGCGCGGTCCCCAGCGGGGCGACCGCCTCGCGAATGCCCGCATTGGCAAGCGCAATGGCGTCCATATAGCCTTCGACCACGATCATCCGCCCGCTCTGCCGCGCAGCGGGGGCGGCGCGGTGGAGATTGTAAAGCGTGCGGCCCTTGTCGAACAGCGGCGTATCGGGGCTGTTGAGATATTTGGGCGCGTTGGGATTGGCCTCGCTGTCGAGGATCCGGCCACCGAAGGCGATCACCCGCCCGCGCGTATCGTGGATCGGCAGCATCAACCGGCTGCGGAAGCGGTCGTAGGGCTCCTTGTCCTCGACCATGATCCGCATGCCCGCTTCGATCAGCATGGGCTCCTCGAACCGGCCGAGCGCGCGCTTGAGCGCCTGCCGGTCCTCGGGGGCATAGCCGAAACCGAATTCGCGCACCGTCGCTTCTGAGAACCCGCGCCGTCCCAGATAGCTGCGCGCCTGCACCCCGTCCGCGCCGCGCAGATTGCTTTCGAACCAGTCTTGCGCGGCAGCGGTCACATCGTGGAGGCTGGCGCGCTGTTCGGCACGGCGGGCAGCCTGCGGATCGGGGACGGGGACCTCCATCCCGGCTTCCGCGGCCAGTTCCTTCACCGCATCCATGAACGGCAGGCCGCGCTGGTCGGTGAGCCAGCGGATCGCGTCGCCATGCGCTTCGCAGCCGAAGCAATGGTAGAAGCCCTTCTCGTCATTGACGTAGAAGCTCGGCGTCTTCTCGTTATGGAACGGGCAGCAGGCCTTGAATTCGCGTCCCGCCTTGGTCAGCCGCAGGGTACGACCGACCACCGCGGACAGCGAGGTCCGCATGCGCAATTCGTCTAACCATTGGGGTGACAGGGCCATAAGGTCGCAGACCTTATCGCCGGTATGCGGCCACCGCTAGCGCGCGGCGGAACCCTCCACAGGCTTATTCTCCGGCGGAAACGGGCCGGTGGTCGCAACCTGCTGGCCGTCGAGTTCGAACTGATAGGCTTCTGCGGGACCCTGCGGCGCGGTGGTTGATTGCCACCACAGCGTTACCGTACCGCCCGGCTGCCAGCCCGAGCCGCGCACCACGCGCCAGATCAGGCTGCCATTGTCATTGGTGATCGATATCGCATCGGGATCGCCCAGCGCGGCTTCGGCCTCTGCGGTCGAATAGCCGACGGCCTGGTTGAACCCGGTTGCAGCGCGAAGGGTGCGGAACAGCGTGGGCGGGGTTTCGCGCAGGTCGGAAGCGTCGGCGACCGGATCTTCGGCCGCAACTTCGGCGTCCACCAACGTGATCGCATGGACGTAAGTGTACACGGTGCCCGCAGGCATTTCGCCGGGTTCGCACACAGGCGTCCCCGCGGGGCAGGCGACATAGCTGACCAGCGTGCCGATCTGGCGATTGCCAGCGCTGAGCACGGTTTCGACCTCGGGTCCCTGCGGCCCGACGATCTTTGCGCCGAGCGTCGACAGATCGAGATCCGCCCCGACCAGCGTGCGCGGGGCGGCGATGGTCGGTGTGGGGGAGGGCGCGGGGGCGGGCTCGCTGTTCCCGCAGCCGGCCAAGGCCAAACACCCGATAGTGGCCGCGAGCGTCGTGGTGCGGATCATGCGATTACCCTTCCGCGCCCGATACGGCGGGTGCGTTGCAGGCGTTGGGCGCATCAGGAGCATCTGCGGGATAGGGACCGCTGCCCGTTGCCTGCGCATAATTGGCGTCGATCGCATAGGCGGCCGCCGGACCTGCGGGCGCCACGGTCGATTGCCACCAGAAGGTCAGCGGTTCGGCCTGTTCCCACTGGTCGCCGCCATCACCGGCGCTGACGGTCCACACCAGCGCGCCATCGTCGCAGGTGATGACGACATCGGCCTTCGCCCCGATCGCGGCCATCGCCTCGTCCTTCGAATAGCCTGCCGCGCCGGTGAACCCGGTCGCCGGGCGGGTCATGCGAAACGCGGTCGCGCGTTCGACATCGGACGAATCATTGCCTTCGCCGCTGCCGGTCCCGGCCTCATTGTCCTCGCCCGGATAGACGACATGGACGTAGGTATAGATCGTGCCTTCGGGCGCGGTCGCGGGATCGCATTCGGTCATGCCCGCAGGACAGGCGACGAAGCTGCGCAGGTCGGCGAAATTGCCTTCGGCGTTCGACAGCGCGCTGGTCACTTCGGGGCCCTGCGGCCCGACGATCTTCGCGCCAAGATCGAGATCGAGGAATTCGCCCGCCTCGATATTGCGCGCGAGCGCCGCGGCCGCGCCATCGCTCTCCGCGGTTTCCAGATCGGTGGGCGGTTCGTCGGCGGAGCCGCAGGCGGCGAGCGCCAGCGAAAGGGGGAGGGCGAATACGATCTTGTTCATGATAGGGCTTCTTTCACCAGTCCACTGGCCTTGCTCATATCCAGAGTAGCGCCGTGGCGGCCTTTGAGTTCCCCCATCACGCGGCCCATGTCCTTCATGCCATCGGCACCAAGGTCGGTCTTGATCTGCGCGATCGCGGCGCGGGTTTCGTCCTCGCTCATCTGCTGCGGCAGGAATTCCTCGATCACCGCCAGTTCGGCCTTTTCCTTGTCGGCGAGTTCCTGGCGGCCGCCGTCTTCGTACATCTCGATCGATTCTCGGCGCTGCTTGGCCATCTTGAGCAGCACGTCGGTGATCATTGCGTCATCGTCGGGCTTGGTGTCCGCCATGCGCAATTCGATGTCGCGGTCCTTGATCTTCGCGCCGATCAGGCGGAGCGCGGCGGTGCGGTCCTTGTCCTTGGCCTTCATCGAGGTAACGGTTTCGGACTGGATTTTCTCGCGGAGCATGACGCCTCCTTGCACTAAGCTGTGGATGGTTCATACGACCTGTAGAACAAGCTGCCACAAAGCCAAGCGTTGCGCTTGACGGAAAGGCTGTGCGTCTCTAGCCGCTGAGGCTTAGCAACATCGCTGGAAAACTTTTACCCGGAGCGCCCATGGCCCTGTCCGCATCTTCGCACGCGCAACCCTCAGGCGCGACGGGAGTCCTCGTGCTGGGCGACGGTACCGTCATCTGGGGCAAGGGCTTCGGTGCCACCGGCAACGCGGTGGGTGAAGTCTGCTTCAATACGGCGATGACCGGCTATCAGGAAGTGATGACCGATCCGTCCTACGACAGCCAGATCGTTACCTTCACCTTCCCGCATATCGGCAATGTCGGCGCGAACGAGGAAGACCACGAAAGCCGCGGCCTCGGCGCGGTGGGCTGCGTGGTGCGGCAGGAAGTGACCCCGCATTCGAACTTCCGCGCGCGAGATCAATTTATCGAATGGATGAAGGATCACGGCAAGATCGGCCTGTCGGGCGTCGACACGCGCGCGCTGACCCGCCGGATCCGCATGGCCGGCGCGCCCAATGCGGTGATCGCGCACAGCCCGCGCGGCGAATTCGACCTTCCGGCACTGAAGGCGCAGGCCGCCGAATGGAGCGGGCTCGAAGGTCTCGACCTCGTCCCCGGCGTCACCCGCGACGGCAATGAAGACTGGACCGGCGGCCACTGGCAGCTCGGCTTCGGCTATGGCGAAGCCAAGGCCACCAAGCCGCATGTCGTCGCGATCGATTACGGCGCGAAGGACAATATCTTCCGCAATTTGGTGCAGGCAGGGGCGAAGGTCACCGTGGTGCCGGCGCGCGTCACGCTCGACGAAGTGCTCGCGCTGCAGCCCGACGGGGTGTTCCTCTCGAACGGTCCGGGCGACCCGGCGGCGACGGGCGAATATGCCGTGCCGGTGATCGAGGGGCTGCTCGAACGCGACATCCCGCTGTTCGGTATCTGCCTCGGCCACCAGATGCTCGGCCTCGCTGCGGGCGCGAAGACTGCCAAGATGTTCCAGGGCCACCGCGGCGCCAACCACCCCGTCCAGCGTGTGGGCGAGGGCTGGGGCGACAGCACCGGGCTGGTCGAGATCACCAGCATGAACCACGGCTTCGCGGTCGATGGCGAGACCCTGCCCGAGGGCGTGGAGCAGACCCACGTGTCGCTGTTCGACGGCACCAATTGCGGGATCGCGATCTCAGGCAAAAGGGCGTTCGGCGTGCAATACCACCCCGAGGCGAGCCCCGGCCCGCAGGACAGCTTCTACCTGTTCGAGAAATTCGTGGGGATGCTGGGGTGAGCGAGTTCGATCGAGGCGATTACCGACGCGCTTTGCTTGGTGAACTCGCCTATCTGCCTGACGATGACGAATTGCACGAATGGCGTGGCTTAAATGATGTTCTCGTTGGCGTGAATCGTTGGCGCGAAACGCCCGCTGAAGAAATTGATGGACCTGCCGAGATTGAAGTGGCGGTCGAAATTCTCGATGACGCTTATAAGGCTGGTCTGATTGAATTCAGGGGTTCCAACTCTGCACGTAACGCCGAGATGATGATCACGCACCAAGGAATCTTGGAAACCAATTTTTCTGCCTACATTGATCCGGATGATGACGGTCATGTGGACCACCAATCAGAACTCGACGATCTGCAGAAGAAAATCGATAGCACTAGTTGGACTGGCTTGGCTGTTGCGGCTTCCCCCGCGAAAATAGCCATAATCCGAGAGAAATCGGAGGCGCTCTACCAAGCGATCATGCAATCGGACGCCGATTTGGAAACCCGCACAAACGCATGCAAGCGAGTGCAGGCTGTTATCCTCCTCCTAGAAGCGCCGAATTCACCTTGGCCAGAGATCGTATCGCTACTGAACCATCCGTCAGTTACCGCATTTCTAGCGACTATGAATCTCCTCCAATTTATACTCGGAATGGCGAACTAATGCCCAAACGTACTGACATCTCCTCGATCCTCGTCATCGGCGCTGGTCCGATCATCATCGGCCAGGCCTGCGAGTTCGATTATTCCGGCACGCAGGCGATCAAGGCGCTGAAGGAAGAGGGTTACCGGGTCATCCTGGTCAACTCCAACCCCGCCACGATCATGACCGATCCGGAAATGGCCGACGCGACCTATGTCGAACCGATCACGCCCGAGATCGTCGCCAAGATCATTGCCAAGGAACGCCCCGACGCGGTGCTGCCGACGATGGGCGGGCAGACCGCGCTCAACTGCGCGCTGGCTTTGTTCAACGACGGCACTTTCGAGAAATACGGCGTCCAGATGATCGGCGCCGATGCCGATGCGATTGACAAGGCCGAGAACCGCCAGCGCTTCCGCGAGGCGATGGACAAGATTGGGCTCGAAAGCGCGCGCAGCGGCGTCGCGAATACGGTGGACGAGGCGCTGGCAGTGCTCGAACGCACCGGCCTGCCGTCGATCATCCGCCCCAGCTTTACACTCGGCGGCACCGGCGGCGGGATCGCCTATAACAAGCCCGAGTTCGAGCGGATCGTCCGCGAAGGCCTCGAAGCCTCGCCCACCACCGAAGTCCTGATCGAGGAATCGCTCCTCGGGTGGAAGGAATTCGAGATGGAGGTGGTGCGCGACCGCAAGGACAATTGCATCATCATCTGCTCGATCGAGAATGTCGATCCGATGGGCGTACATACCGGCGACAGCATCACTGTGGCGCCTGCGCTGACGCTGACCGACAAGGAATACCAGATCATGCGCACCGCCAGCATCAACGTGCTGCGCGAGATCGGGGTGGAGACGGGCGGGTCGAACGTCCAGTTCGCGGTCAATCCCGACGACGGCCGCCTGATTGTGATCGAGATGAACCCGCGCGTGTCGCGCTCCTCCGCTTTGGCATCGAAGGCCACCGGTTTCCCGATCGCGCGCGTCGCCGCCAAGCTGGCAGTGGGCTACACGCTCGACGAGATCCAGAACGAGATCACCGGCGCGACGCCGGCCAGTTTCGAGCCGACCATCGACTATGTTGTGACCAAGATCCCGCGCTTCGCGTTCGAGAAGTTCAAGGGCGCCAAGAACGAGCTGTCGACCGCTATGAAATCGGTCGGCGAGGTCATGGCGATCGGCCGCTGTTTCGCCGAATCGATGCAGAAGGCGCTGCGCGGTCTCGAAACCGATCTCGACGGGTTCAACCGGGTGACCGAGCTGGAAGGCGTGTCGCGCGACAAGATCGTCGCCTCGCTCAGCCAGCGCACCCCCGAACGCATCCTCAAGATCGCGCAGGCCTTCCGCGAAGGGCTGAGTGTCGAGGATATCCAGCCGATCACCGGGTTCGACCCGTGGTTCCTGCGCCAGATCGAAGCGATCATCTACGAAGAGAACATGATCGCGCATAACGGCCTTCCCAATACCGAGGTCGAAATGCGGCGCCTCAAGGCGATGGGTTTTTCGGACAAGCGGCTTGCCACGCTGGCGGTGCGTTCGGTCGGCGTCGCGGGCGGGCTGGGCGAAACGCAGGCCAAGCGGTCGGGCCTGCTGCACGATGCGCTGCGCGCGATGGCCGGCGCGACGAGCGAGCAGGAAGTGCGCAATCTGCGCCGCAAGCTCGGCGTCTATCCGGTGTACAAGCGGATCGACAGCTGTGCCGCCGAATTCGAGGCGATCACGCCCTATATGTATTCGACCTACGAGGCGCCCAGCTTTGGCGAGGCCGAGGACGAGGCGGATCCCTCCGACCGCAGGAAGATCGTCATCCTCGGCGGTGGGCCCAACCGTATCGGGCAGGGCATCGAGTTCGACTATTGCTGCGTTCACGCCTGTTTCGCGCTGGCCGAGGCCGGGTTCGAAACGATCATGGTCAATTGCAATCCCGAAACCGTCTCGACCGATTACGACACCTCCGACCGGCTCTATTTCGAACCGCTGACCGAGGAAGACGTGCTCGAGATCATGCGCGTCGAAATGTCGAAGGGCGAAGTGGTCGGCGTCATCGTCCAGTTCGGCGGGCAGACCCCGCTCAAGCTGGCTGCCGCGCTCGAACGCGAAGGCATTCCGATCCTCGGCACCAGCCCCGATGCGATCGACCTGGCCGAAGACCGCGAACGGTTCGCCAAGCTGGTCAGCAAGCTCAAGCTGATGCAGCCACTGAACGGCATCGCCAAGAGCCGCGACGAGGCTGCCGCAGTGGCGGCGCGGATCGGCTATCCGGTGCTGCTGCGCCCCAGCTACGTGCTCGGCGGGCGCGCGATGGAGATCGTCGACAGCGAAGCGCAGCTCGATGACTACATCGCTACGGCGGTCAATGTCAGCGGCGACAGCCCGGTGCTGGTCGACCAGTATCTGCGCGATGCGGTGGAATGCGATGTCGATGTCGTTTCCGATGGCACCGAAGTGCGGATTGCGGGCGTGATGCAGCATATCGAGGAGGCCGGCGTCCATTCGGGCGACAGTGCCTGCACGCTGCCGCCCTACAACTTGCCGCAGGACATCATCGCCGAGATGGAGCGCCAGGCAACCGAACTGGCCGTCGCGCTGGAAGTGCGCGGGCTGATGAACGTCCAGTTCGCAGTCAAGGAAGGCGAGGTCTATCTGATCGAGGTCAATCCGCGCGCCAGCCGCACGGTGCCCTTCGTCGCCAAGGCCATCGGCCGCCCCATCGCCAAGGTCGCCGCGCGCGTGATGGCGGGAGAGCCGCTCAGCGCGTTCGAACCTTTCGATCTCAACCCCAACCATATGGCGGTGAAGGAAGCGGTGTTCCCGTTTGCCCGGTTCCCCGGCGCAGATCCCGCGCTGTCGCCCGAAATGAAATCGACCGGCGAGGTGATGGGTATCGATCGCGGGTTCGCCGCGGCCTTTCTCAAGTCGCAGCTGGGTGTGGGGATGACCCCGCCGCAGGAAGGCACGCTGTTCGTTTCGGTCAAGGATACCGACAAGCCGCTGATCCTGCCGGCGGTGAAGACGCTGCTCGACAAGGGCTTCCGCGTCATCGCCACCGGCGGCACGCAGCAGTATCTGACCCAGCAGGGTCTGGCGGTCGAACCGGTCAACAAGGTGGCCGAAGGGCGCCCGCATATCGTCGATGCGATCATCGACGGCGCGGTGCAGCTGATCTTCAACACCACCGAGGGTTGGCAGTCGCTGCTCGACAGCAAATCGATCCGCGAAGCGGCGCTGGAAAAGAAGCTGCCCTACTACACCACGGCCGCCGCTTCGCTGGCCGTTGCGCAGGCAATCGCAGAGGTTTCGCCGGACCAGCTTGAAGTACGTTCGTTGCAAGACTATTATAGCTGACGAAAAACACGCTCCCCCTCCCGACATTCGAACCGCTTGTGTTCCGCAATCCGGCGGACCGGGTTCGAATTGTCCCCGGGGGCTAGCCGGAACAGGAAGGATAAGAGCCCTATGGAAAAAGTGCCGATGCTGGCCGAGGGCTACGAACAGCTCACGGCGGAACTCAAGGTCCTGCGTGCCGAGCGTCCCCTGATCGTCGATGCGATCGAGGAAGCACGTGCGCATGGCGACCTCTCGGAAAATGCCGAATACCACGCGGCCAAGGAACGCCAGGGCCATGTGGAAACGCAGATCGCCGACCTTGAGGACAAGGTTACCCGCGCGCAGATCATCGATCCCACCACGCTGTCGGGCGACAAGGTGATCTTCGGGGCAACGGTCACGCTGCTCGACGAAAACGACAAGCCGGTGCGTTACCAGATCGTGGGTCAGACCGAAGCCGATGCTGCGAAGGGCCGGATCAGCTACAATTCGCCTATCGGGCGCGCGTTGATCGGCAAACAGCTCGAGGAAGAGGTCGAAGTGACCGTTCCCTCGGGTGACAAGTTCTACCTGATCGACAAGATCGAATTCATCTGATCGGCGGGGCCCCGCTGATGCGGGGCCTCACGACAGCGGCTTTTCCATTCCCCAATTGTGGATCGGGACCTCCCGGTCCCCATGCGCGAGGGTGAATTCGCGCTTCTGCGCTGCGACGAACCCGGCTCGCTCGAAAGCGGGGCGGGCAAGATCGCTGGCCTCGCTGTAGAGGCGCCCCATCCCGTGCTCGCGCGCATAGGTCGTCGCGGTTGCCAGCAACTGCGTGGCGAGCCCGCGCCGTGTGTGGTCGGGATGGTTGTAGAGATGGTCGATATGCCCGTCTTGTTCGAGCAGGACATAGGCGACCGGCCGGTCCTCGACATCGGCCGCGACGAAAATCACATCGCCAGCGGCAACCCGCTCCCGATACCGCTGGGCACCGGGATGGCGCGCGGCCCACGCAGCAACCTGCGCAGGCGAATAGGCGTGCGGCCCGATATCTGTGATCGCCGAGATGAGGATTGCAGCCAGCACCTCGGCATCATCGTCGCGATACGGCCTGATTACATAGGCCATCGCGAAATTACGCGCTGGGATCGAGCAGCTTGTGCAGGTGGACGATCACGTATTTCATCTCGGCATCGTCGACGGTGCGCTGCGCGTTGGCCCGCCAGGCGTCGACTGCAGCGTCATTGCTGCTGAACACGCCGGCGACGTGGATGCTCTCGGGATCGGCAAAGGTCACGCTGCGCGGATCGGTCACCCGGCCACCCATCACCAGGTAGAGCGTCTGCTTGCTCTCGGTTTCTTCCATGGAATCGTCTTTCTCGAAGGGGAGGGAGAGGAATGGCTGCGGCACATAGCGAAAGCGGCGCGACAGGCAAGCCCGTCGCGCCGCTACGGCATCCTTGCGATGCTTTGGCTTAGTGCTTGATGCCGGTCCGCAGCGCCCGATAGGCGCGGCTGCCCTTGCGCCCGGCCTTGCGGCTCGAGCTACGCAGCGCATCGCCGGCGACGTCGAGCTTGTAGGATGCATCGCGGCGAAGACCGCGTGCGGTCGTGGCGGCGCTGTCGCTCAGATCTTCGAGCCGGTCTCCGGCGAACTGCGCGCCGTCGGCCATGCCGTCGATCATCCGCGCGCCATAGGCGAGTGCGGCATCGGCGGTGATTGCCGCAATAGTGCCGCCGCGACGACCGAGCCGGCGGCCGGGGCGCGTCATCGCACCGATCGCCAGACCGGCGACGAGCACGCCGCCAATGACGGCGAAAGGGTGCTTCTTGGTGAATTCGACTGCGCTGTCGGCAGCATCCTTGGCCTGATCGGCCAGGCTACGCGCTTCGTTGCGCTTCTCACCCGCTTCGATCCGGTCGCGCAATTGCTCGCGCTTCTGCTCGTCGCTCAACTTGCTATCGGCGCTGATCGGTGTGACGTTGTTCTCGGCTGCATCGGCCATGGTAAATCTCCGGAATTTGCGTTCGTAAAGCCAACGGATCGGGCGGGCCTAACGTTCCGATTCTCCATCATATTCGTCACGTTCGTCGTCCGTCTCGCGATCGAAGCCGAGCACGTCGAGGATCGGATTGCGTGCGAACCAGACGACGATGGCTGCGACCAGCGCGGCGAGCGCGCCGCGATTGTCTTCGGCGACATCGATCGCCTCTTCGTAAAGCTCGGCCGCACCTTCGCGGACCCGGTCGAACGCACGCTCGCCAAGGCTCTTGTGAGAAAAATCGGATTTGAGATGCTCGATATCCGCCTCGACGAGGGCGCGGGCAGATTGGCGCAGATACTTGTCTTCGAGCATGCGCGTGCGACGGTCACTCATTCGCCATCCCCATCGTCGAAGGCCTCGCGAATATCATCGAGCCGTCCTTTAAGAAAGCGCAGCATGATAATCCCGGCGATGATCAGCGCTAGCGTGACTACCGCGGTCGCAGCCCATGGGCCGATGACCGGTGCCAGTGCGATCACTATTCCGACCGTCGCTGCGATCAGGGCCAGGTGGAACACGCCGAATGCGCCCAAGGCGAACGCAATGGCACCCTTGGTCCGGTTCCCGATATAGCCGGCGCGGCTTTTCTGAAACCGCAGCTCGGCCTCGGCATAGCTCTTGCCGTCCTCGAATAGTGCCAGGACATCATCGGTCAGCGAAAATGGCTGAGCTTCCTCGCCCTCCGGTTCGGAAGTCTCGTGTTCGTCGGGCAAATCGAACGGGCCGGAAAATTCCTCGGCCCGTTCAGTGTCATCGTCGCGCATGCAGTCCCCCGTAACCGGTCGCTTAGCGCGAACCGCGGAATAGGCGCGAAAGCATGAAGCCGACAACGGCGGCGATGCCGATTGCCTTGCCCGGGCTCTTGCGGACGAATTCGCGGCCGTCTTCGACGAGATCGTCGACGCTTTTCTCGTCGAGCTTGCTGGCATAGCCGTCGAGCGACTTCGAAGCGGTGCGAGCATAATCGCCGTATTTCGCGCCGAGCTTGTCGTCGACCTGATAGGCGTTCTCGTCGACCAGCTTGCTCAGCGAACGCAGGCCTTCGCCCGCCTTCACCTTGCCTTCGGTCGCCAGTTCGCGGCCCTTGACCTTGGCATCTTCGCCATAGGTGCGCGCTTCGGCGACCCAATCGTCACCCTTGCCCTTGGCCTGCTCGCGATACGCGGTGGCCCGGTCCTTGCCTTCGGCCTTGAGCGCGGCGGCGCCAGCCTTGGCTTCCTCGAGCGCGGCGTTGAAGCGCGACTTGGCTTCGGTGCGATTGTCAGAAGTGTTTGCGGGGGTTGCAGTATTGGTCACTGATGCGGTCTCCTTCGCTGCGCCCTGCTTCGCCGCAGGTTTGCGCGGCGTGCTGGCGGTGGCGGATTTCTTGGCTGCGGGTTTCTTTGTGGCAGGACTTTTGCGCTTCTTGGGTGCGCCGCCTGCGGTGGTTTCTGCCATGATGCTGGTCCTTGCCCTCACTTGGTTGTCGTCCGGCGTTTCCGCCTTCAATGTTGCAACGCAACTTGCACACCAATGTTCCGACGAATAAGGCGCTGCTGACTCCCCATCTGGGGGTGTTATAGCCGATTGCAACACCTTTTCCCGGAGCGCCAGCACCATGACCGCGATCATCGATATCCACGCCCGCGAAATTCTCGATTCGCGGGGTAATCCCACGGTCGAAGTCGATGTGCTGCTTGACGATGGCAGCTTTGGCCGTGCCGCGGTGCCGAGCGGCGCCTCGACCGGAGCGCATGAAGCTGTCGAGCTCCGCGATGGCGATGCCGGCCGTTATATCGGCAAGGGCGTGATCAAAGCAATAAACGCGGTAAATACCGAAATTCGCGACATGCTGGTCGGCGCATTCGATGCCGAGGACCAACGCGATATCGACTTGTCGATGATCGCACTCGACGGCACCCCCAACAAGGGCCGCATCGGCGCCAATGCGATCCTCGGGACCAGCATGGCGGTGGCCAAGGCCGCGGCGAATGCGCGCGGCCTGCCGCTATACAGCTATATCGGCGGCGTTTCGGCGCATGTCCTGCCGGTGCCGATGATGAACATCATCAATGGCGGCGAACATGCCGACAACCCGATCGATATCCAGGAATTCATGGTCATGCCGATCGGTGCCGACAGCCTGGCTGAAGCGGTCCGGTGGGGCGCGGAAGTGTTCCACACGCTCAAGAAAAAGCTGCATGAGAAGGGCTTGGCGACCGCAGTTGGCGACGAGGGCGGCTTCGCCCCCGATCTTGCCAGCACGCGCGACGCGCTCGATTTCATCATGGCCTCGGTCGAACAGGCGGGTTTCAAACCGGGCGAAGACATCGCACTGGCGCTCGATTGTGCTTCGACCGAATTCTTCAAGAACGGCAAATACGAAATCTCGGGCGAGAAGCTCTCGCTCTCGGGTGAAGAAATGGCCGAATATCTCGACAAGCTATGCCGCAATTATCCGATCCGCTCGATCGAAGACGGTATGGCCGAGGATGATTTCGCCGGTTGGAAAGCGCTCACCGACCGCATTGGCAACACCGTCCAGCTGGTGGGCGACGATCTGTTCGTGACCAACCCCGAGCGGTTGCGCGATGGAATCGGACAGGGGCTGGCCAATTCGCTGCTGGTGAAGGTGAACCAGATCGGCACGCTGTCCGAGACGCTCGATGCGGTGAGTATCGCCAACCGTGCAGGCTATACCGCAGTCATGTCGCATCGTTCGGGCGAAACCGAAGATGCGACGATTGCCGACCTCGCGGTGGCGACCAATTGCGGGCAGATCAAGACCGGCAGCCTCGCCCGGTCGGACCGGCTGGCGAAGTACAACCAGCTCATCCGGATCGAGGAAGAGCTGGCCGACAGCGCGATCTATGCCGGGCGCGAATGCTTCGGCCGGATCGGCGCGTGATATTCCGGGAGTAGGGAGTTTCGGCCAACCTAAACTCCCCACACAGCGGTATTGGAGCCTAGGCTCGGTTCTTCGGATGGAACCAGTATTGCCACACGCCCCAGGCGTTTATCAGCAGGAGGATGCCGTTCATCGCCGCGAGCGGGATCGCGTCCTCGGTCAGCCCAATGTAGATCCATAGCGCGGAAACCACGCAGAACAGCACGAACCCCCAGGCGGTGGCGCGGCGACCCATGTCGAAAGCGATCATCGATGCGGCGAGGACGGTGCCGATCGAAGTGATCCATTCGAGGGCACCATTCATGATTGTCTCTCTTGCATGATTGTCAGGACGCATAAGGGCAGCTAGCGTTCCGCAAAATTGCTCTTTGTGGGAGGGGGGCTTTGGGAAAATTTCCGGCGCATCCGGACGAGGTCAGCGCTGCGTGGCTTGGCGCGCAGCTAAACGCGCGTGTCGACACCGTACGCTGGGAGCCGATCGGCACCGGGCAGGTGGGCGACAGCGTGCGCTTCTTCTTGACGGGGGAGGGCGTACCACCAACGCTTGCAGGCAAGTTCCCGGCAGAGGACGCCAGCAGCCGCGGCACCGCCGCGCTGTTCGGGCTCTATCGCAAGGAAGTCGAGTTTTACCGCCACGCCGCGCCGCTACTCGATGTGCGCGTGCCGGAGGTCTATTTCACCGATGTTGACGAGACGGGCGGCGCCTTTATCCTCCTGTGCGAGGACATGGGGCCAGCCCGGCAGGGCGACCAGATCGCGGGGTGCGGGATTGAGGATGCGCGCGCCGCCATCCGGCAGGCAGCCGCGATACATGCCCCCAGTTGGGGCCGCCGCGAACTGCTCGATGCCGAATGGATCGCCCCGCGTGCGGACCTGCGCCAGCAGCTCGGCGTGATGTATCCGCAGGCGCAGGCGGTCTTTCGCGAGCGTTACGGCGAAATGCTCGAGCCCGAATTCATGTTGATCTGTGAACAATTGCGCGAAGCGAGCGCGGCCTGGTTCGAGCGCGACGATCCCCCGCAATGCCTTGTCCATGGCGATTTCCGCCTCGACAACATGCTGTTCGATATTCGCGACGGAAGCGAGCCGATTGCGATCCTCGACTGGCAGACGGTGGCCGCAGGCAGGCCGATGACCGATGTCGGCTATTTCATGGGCTGCGGTATCGGGGCGTCATTATGGCGCGATCACGAACGCGAATTGCTCGACCTGTGGCGCGCGGAGATGCGCGTCGGCGGGATCGACCTGACCCATGAGGAAATCGAGCACGATTACCGGCTCGGCATCCTCCATGGCGTGTCGACCGCCGTGTTCAGCGCGGCCTTTGTTGAGCGGACCGATCGCGGCGATGCGAATTTCCTGTCGATGGCGCGCGGGGCCTGTTCGCTGGCGCTCGAGCGCGATAGTATCCAGATATTGAAGGAGGTGACCTAGTGGTTCTGAGCCGCGGAGACGATTATCCGATCCACCAGACGCCGGAGCCGGTTGCCTTTGCGGGCACCGACCGCAATTTTTACGACCGCTATTTCTTCAACGGCTATGCGCCCGATGGCAGCGGCTTTTTCGCCGTCGCGCTGGGCGTGTATCCGCATCTCGATATCATCGACGCCCATTTCAACGTCGTCCGTGACGGGGTGCAGTACTGCGTCCACGCCAGCGCCGAGCTGGGCATGGAGCGGATGGCGATGGCCGCCGGGCCGATCTCGGTCGAGATCATCGAGGCGCTCAACATCCTGCGCATCCGCCTCGAACCATTCGAGGGCATGGCCGCCGACATCACCTTCACCGGCAGCGCCTTCCCGATCGAGGAACCGCGCTTCACGCACCGGATCGGGCCCCGCGCCTTCATGGACTACACCCGCATGACGCAGAACGGCGGTTATGAGGGCTGGATCGAAATCGACGGTGCCAAGCAGGATCTGGCTGCCGGAACCAGGGGGACGCGCGATCGCAGCTGGGGTGTGCGCCCGATTGGCGCGCGCGATCCGCAGCCGATGCCGGGCGCCCCGCTGCCGGGCTTCTTCTGGCAATGGACCCCGATCAATTTCCCCGGCGGCAGTCTGTTCTTCCATGTCAATAACGACGCCCACGGCAATGCCTGGAACACGCGCGCAGCATGGGCGGGCGAGGGCGCTTCACTCGATGACATTACCGAAGGGCATGGCAGCATGCGCACGCGGCTCGAACAGGGCACCCGCTGGCCATCGGGCGGCACGCTGTCACTTGCGCTACGCGGTGCGCCCGAACAGGTGACTTTCGAGCCGCTTGGACGGTTCCAGATGCGCGGGCTGGGCTATACCGATCCCAATTGGGGCCATGGCATGTACCATGGCCCGCTCAAGGTCGTGCGCGAGGATATCGAACTCGACGAGATCGACCCGCTGGCGCCCGAGAACCTGCATGTTCAGGTCCCAGTCCGCGTGCTCGGCAGCGATGGGTCCGAAGGTATCGGCGTGTTCGAACAGCTGATTATCGGCCCCTTCGCGCCACTCAGGCTCAAGGAGTTCCTCGACGGCGCGAGTTAGCCCGCGAACCGGCCCTGCAGGTCGAGCAGCGCCATCGCCGCCTTGGCCGCTTCGCCGCCCTTGTCGTTCTGGGCCGGGTCCGCGCGGACCAGCGCCTGCGCCTCGTTCTCGACCGTCAGGATACCATTGCCGATGGCCACGCCGTCCATCGTCAGCGCCATGATCCCGCGCGCGCTTTCGCCGGCGACGATCTCGAAGTGATAGGTTTCGCCGCGGATCACCACGCCGATCCCGACATAGCCGTCAAAGCGGCCGCTTTCCGAGGCGAGGGCGATCGCGCCGGGGACTTCGAGTGCACCGGGGACCGTGAGCACTTCCACCTCATGCCCGGCAGCTTCGAGCGCGGCGCGTGCGCCTGCTACCAGCATGTCATTGAGGTGGTCGTAGAAACGGGCTTCGACGATCAGGAAACGGGCCATGCGGGTCACTCCGGAATGGGTTTGTGGTCAACGATATTGAGGCCGTAGCCCTCGATCGCCACGACATTGGGTTGCGAATTACTCAGCAGGATCATGTCCTCGATGCCCAGATCGGCGAGGATCTGCGACCCGATACCGACATTGCGCTGCGCATCGTTCTCGCTGTAGCCGCTGTTCGAAGCGGGGCGTCCGGTAATCAGCACGATCACGCCTGCGCCGTGTTCGCCCACCGCCTGCATCGCGCGTTGCAGCGTGCGCTTGCGCGGGCCGGGTTTGCCGAGCAGGTCGTCGAAGATCGAGATCGGATGGACACGGGCGAGGGTGGGCTGCTCCTCGACCACATGGCCCTTCTGCAGGACATAGCTTTCGCTGCCGTCGACCGTGTTGCGATAGGTCAGCAGACGCCAGTCGCCGCCATAGTCGGAATCGAAGCTGTCCTCGGCGACGCGCTCGACCAAATGGTCGTGACGCATGCGATATTCGATCAGGTCGCGGATTGTGCCGATTTTCATATCGTGCCGCCGTGCAAATCCGATCAGATCATCGAGCCGCGACATGGTGCCGTCCTCGTTCATGATCTCGCAGATCACGCCCGAGGGGTTGAGCCCGGCAAGGCGCGAGATATCGACCGCCGCTTCGGTATGGCCGGCGCGGACCAGCACGCCGCCATCGCGCGCTGCCAGCGGGAAGACATGACCCGGGGTAACGATATCGTCGGGCCCGCGGGTCGAATCGATCGCGACCGAAACGGTGCGCGCACGGTCGGCCGCGCTGATCCCCGTGGTGACGCCGTCCTTCGCCTCGATCGAGGTGGTGAAGGCAGTCTGCATGCTCTCGCGATTGTCGCGGCTCATCGGTTCGAGACCAAGCGCCTCGACGCGCTTGCGGTCGAGCGACAGGCAGATCAGGCCACGGCCATGCGTGGCCATGAAGTTGATCGCGCTGGGTGTCGCCATCTGCGCCGGAATGATCAGGTCGCCTTCGTTCTCGCGGTCCTCGTCATCGACGAGGATATACATCCGGCCATTGCGCGCTTCGTCGATGATTTCCTCGGCGCCGACAATGACCGGGGTCTCGTCATTGGCCTCGAGGAACGCCTCGAGCTTGGCCAGCGTATCGGCAGTCGGGTTCCAGCTATCCTCGCCGCACTCGCGCAAGGTATTGGCATGGAGCCCGGCAGCGCGGGCAAGGCCAGCGCGGGTCATGAGACCCTGCGAAACGAGCGTGCGAACTTTTTCGATCGTGTTCATGCTCGGCGGACTATCACAGTATAATGTGACTGCCAATCCCGCTTATCACATTGGGTGTGACGCACGCGCAATTAACCACGCACGTACCAGCGCCAACGATTAGAATGGGAGGAAAGTGGTGGACGCACTAGGGTTCGAACCTAGGACCCGCTGATTAAGAGTCAGCTGCTCTACCAACTGAGCTATGCGTCCACACTGCGGCGTACCGCGGCCTCGTGGAAGAGGCGTTCCCGACTCGGGAGGCGCCCATATAGCGGGCTTTCTCGCGATGAAAAGCCCCCAATGGCAAATTAGGCGACGCGGCGCTGGCGCAGGCGGTCCGATCCGGCTTCGCGAAGCTCTAACGTAGCGCCAAACGGGTCGGACAAATCGTCGCCCACCGCAATCAGGCGGCCGAATTCCAGCGACCGAACAGCGGCGAATGAATGATGCAAGGGTATGCCGGTAATCTCTGGAAGATCCCAGATCGTAATCTTGACGCCGCGTTTGTTGGCGCGGGCAACCTCAAGCAGTACCTTGTCGCAAGTATCAAGATCGCTCCGCTGCACACGCTGGCCCGGATCGTACTTGGTTCGATTCCCGCTCGAAAGTCGGTGGTTCATAGAGGTCATCGTCAACAGCGTCCCAACTGCGCCAGCGACTAACCCCCCGGTCCGCCAACAATCGTCTTGCTGTTCAGTAGTATCGATCGGTGGTAAACGCAGTCCCTCAACGGGGGGACAGTAAAACTAGCTAGAGTACCCATGCCCCATCCCACGAAAGATATTGTCAAGATGGAGGATTGCGAGGCAATCCTTGAATACGTTTACACAGCCTGTCTAGAACAAGGTGCTACCTGGTTCAGCTATCACTTCACGCCGGTTTTCGAATCGCAAACCTCGCGAAACACTTTTATCTGGACGCGGGATTTCCCCGTCGAATATCAGAAACGTTACATTAGCGACGATTTCCGCGGACGCGACCCGATCCCTCAATTGGTTTTCGAACACGGTCCGGTGCTAACCTGGACGGAAGCGCGCACACGCGGAAAGGCGATGGTGGATGTCACGGTCTATCTCGACGATCTGGAGAAGCTCGGGGTCGACAATTGGGTGGCTTTCGCGCTGTTCGGCCCGCGCAATCGCGATGGCTTTGCGACGATGCGGTTTGCCGAGGATCCCGACGGCTTCCCTAAGCAGCGCTTACAGCAAATCCACTCGCTGATCCTCTCCGCGCATCTGCAGATCTGCAAAGTCATGGACGAGGGCCGGGCATCGGTCGCTTTGTCGGAGCGCGAACGCGAAGTTGTCGAATGGATGGGACGGGGCAAGTCGTCGGGCGATATCGCCGCGATCCTCGCGATCTCGCCCGAGACGGTGCGCACCTATACGCGCCGGGTCTACGACAAGCTGCAAACCAACGACCGCGTGACCGCGACCGTGCGCGCGCTCAAGCTGGGATTGATCGAACTCTAGCGAATCAGGCCGGTCCGCGGGGCCTTGCGGTTCCAGCGATGGACCATCATCAACGACCCGATGCAGATCATGTTGGTGAGCATCGAACTGCCGCCATGGCTCATGAAGGGCAGCGGGATGCCAACCACCGGGGCCAGGCCCATGACCATCATCAGATTGATCGCAACATAGAAGAAGATCGTCGCGGTCATCCCGAGCGCCACGAGCTTGCCGAACCGGTCCGTGCTCGCGCGCGACACCGCCAGGCCCCAGCCGAAAATCATCGCGAAAGCGCCGAGCACGACCAGCCCGCCGATAAAGCCCCATTCCTCGGCCATGGTGGCGAAGATGAAGTCGGTGTGCGGCTCGGGTAGATAGTGCAGGTGGCTTTGCGAGCCCTCGTTGAAGCCCTTGCCGGAAAAGCCCCCCGATCCGATCGCGATTTTGGATTGGGTGATGTGGTAGCCATCCCCCAAGGGGTCGCTGGCCGGGTCGAGGAAAGTGAACACCCGCTTCTGCTGATAGGGTTGCAGGCCGAAGAAAAAAGCTACCGGGGCAAGGACGGCGGCAGCCACTCCCGCTCCGACGAACCAGCGCAGCGGCAGGCCTGCGGAAAACATGATGACCGCACCGCCGAACATGATCGCCAGCGAGGTGCCGAGATCGGGCTGCAACAGCACCAGCGCCACCGGGGCGAGGATCAGCGCCCCCGGCGCGATCAGGGCGCGCACGGTGGGCACCATGCCGACCGGCAAAGTCGCGTAATAGCGCGCGAGGACCAGCACGATGGCAGGCTTCATCAACTCCGACGGCTGCAATTGCATGAAGCCGAGGTCGAGCCAGCGCTGGCTGCCGCCGCCGACGAAGCCGATCGCCTCCACCGCGACCAGCATCAGCAGCACCACCCCATAGATCGGGATGGCGAACAGCATCACCAGATCGCGTGAGAACCGGCTGAGTACGAAGGCCATGACAAGGAAAACGCCGAAGCGGATGACATGCGAGGACGCATAGGGATCCCAATTCCCGCCTGCGGCGGAATACAGCACCAGCGCGCCGAAGCCGATGAGCACGAACAGCGGGAACAGCATCTGCCATGGCTGGCGCGCGATGGGGGCGGGGACGAGGCCGGTCATTCAGGCGTGTCTGTGGCATCCGGCACCGGGGCGCTCCGGGCGGAGGTCGGATCGGCCGAGGCCGACGCTTGCGACACTTCTTCGGGCGAGCGCGTGTCGACCCGCGAAGGACTGGCTTCCTCGGCAATGCTCTCTGGTTGGCGAGCGGCCACGCGCGCTTCGGCTTCGACCTGGTCGAAGATATCCTCGTCGCGCGAGGGCGCGGGGGGCACGGTCTCGCCCTGCGCTGCGGCATAGGCGCGATATTTCGCATTCAGCCGCTGCTGCGCATTGCCGCCCCATTGCTCTTCGAGCGGGCGCAGCGCGTCCATGCCCTTGGCCGGATCGAACAGGAAGGTCATCACATCGCGCGCGATCGGATAGGCCGCGCCCGACCCGCCGCCATGTTCGATGACCACCGCGCCGGCATATTTCGGTTTGTCGAACGGGGCGAAGAATACGAACAGCCCGTGATCGCGATACTTCCACGGACCGGTCTTGCCGTTGGAGACGCTGAGCGAGACGACCTGCGCGGTGCCCGTTTTGCCCGCCATCTTGATGTCGTCGAACGGCAGTCGCGCACGGCCCGCGGTGCCGGGGCCGTTGACCACATCGCTCATCGCCTGGCGGACGTAACCGATTTCTTCGGGACTGAAATCGAAATGCTCGAACCGGGGTTTGTCGCCCCCCAGTTGCAGCCGCGGCATGACTTTGTACCCGGTCGCCATGCGTGCGCTCATCACTGCCAGCTGGAGCGGATTGGTCAGATAATAGCCCTGGCCAATCGAGGAATTGACCGTGTCATAAGGTTGCCATGCGCTGTCGTGCCGCCGCTGCTTCCACTCGGGCGAGGGCACGGTGCCGTAGAACTGGCTGGTGACGGGGAGCGGGAATTCCTCGCCCAGGCCCATCTTGTGCGCCCATTCGGCGACCTTGGCAAAGCCGACCTGCTGGGCGAAATGGTAGAAATAGCTGTCGCAGCTCTGGTAGATCGCCTTGGCCATGTCGACACGGCCATGATTGCTCCAGCAATTGAAGAAACGATTGCCGATCCGCCGCCCGCCGCCGCACATGATCGCTTCATCCGGCTTGATGCCCGCATCGAGGAACGCCATGCAGTGCATTGGCTTGATCGTCGATCCGGGGGGGTAGAGGCCCTTCAGCACCTTGTTGCGCAGCGGTACGCGCTCGTCATCGCGCAGCATACCGTATTCGACGCGCCCGATCCCTTGCGAAAAGCTGTTAGGGTCGAAACTGGGCATCGAAGCCATGCACAGCACGTCGCCCGTCTCGCAATCCATCACCACTGCCGATCCGCTTTCGAGCCCGATCCGGCGTGCGGCGTAATCCTGCAGCGGACCGTCGATCGTCAGCCGGACGGGATCGCCCTGGACGTCCTCGCGCGTTTCGAGATCGCGGACGATACGTCCCGATGCAGTGACTTCGACCCGCCGCGCGCCCGGGACACCGCGCAGATCGAGTTCGAACTGGCGTTCCAGCGCATCCTTGCCGATCTTGTACCCCGGCGTGATCAGCAGCGGATTGCGATCCTGCTCCTCGTACTCTTCCGCATTCGCAGGTCCGACGTAGCCGAGCAGGTGGCCGACCGTCGGCCCGGTCGGATAGAAGCGCGAGAAGCCGCGCTGGGGGACCACTCCGGGCAGGTCGGGCAGCCGCACGCTGACGGCGGCAAATTCGTCATAGCTGATGCCCGAGGCGATCTCGACGGGCTGGTAGCCGGGGCCGTCGTCGATCCGCTTGCGGATATCTGCCGCCTGGTTCTCGTCGAGCTTGAGGATGTTCGTAAGGGCAAGCAGCGTGGCATCGGGATCGGGCGTACGTTCGGGGATGATATCGACGCGGAAGTCCGCGCGGTTCGATGCCAGAGGCGCCCCGTTGCGGTCGAGGATCCAGCCGCGCCTTGGCGGGATCAGCGACAAATTGACCCGGTTGCTCTCGCTTTCGAGCTCGTATTTCTCGTTCTCGGCGATGGCGATATAGCCCATCCGCGCGGCCAGCAGCACCCCGAGACCGCCCATCGCGGTGCCGATGACGAAGGTCCGCCGGTCGAAGGCATTCTCGAGCGTCGACTGGGTGACGACTTCGCGCGGCCGTGCCCGCTTGCGCAACCGCATCAGCGTGCCCTCCAGCGCTTGAGACGGGTACGGTCGAGGACCGCGACCAGCCGCGCTGCGATGGGGAAGAAGAGAATGGTGAGCACGAGTTGCGGAACCAGAGCCATGAGCGAATGGAAGGTCGGTTGGCCGCCGGAAAACAGCCACCCGGCGACCAGATACCCGAGTATCAATATACCCGCAGTGAACCAGTCCTGCCAGAAGGCCCGCCACGGCAGGCGCGCCTCGATCAGCTCGATGCCGAGCATGATCAGCGACCATGTCAGGATCGCGAAGCCGAAGGGTTGCCCGCTGTAGAGATCGTCGATCAAGCCCAGCGGAATGCCCGCCCATACGGGCATCAATCCGGGCCGCACCAGCCGCCATGCGAGCAGCATGAGCAGGCCGAACGGCGGCATGGTGGGAAGGCCGGCAGCGATCGGGAAGATCGGCAGGAGCGACCCGAGGACAATCGAAATCCACGGCACGCTATTGGCGAGCAGTGGCGAGTGCGAGCGGTTGATCCGGCTGCCATAGGCATCGCTACGCGCCCGCGGGTCGTTACGCTCCATCAGTCGGTCAGCTCGCGCTCGATCGGGGTGGCCGCGCCCGATGCCGCGTCGGGTTCGTAGATCGGCTCGACGCTGACGTAATCGGTGGCGGCGGGATCGCTGACGATGCGCGCCAGCCCGCCGTCATCGGTGGTCTCTGTCAGGATGGCGACCGCGATGCCGGGGGGGTAGTACCCGCCCGCGCCGCTGGTGACGAAGACATCGCCGGGGCTCAGCGGATTGATCCCGAGATTGATCAGCTTGATGCGCAGCAGGCCATCGCCGCGTCCTTCGGCAAAGGCCACGACCTCGTCCTTGGCGCGGCGCACCGGGAGGATGCTTTCGGTATCGGTCAGCAGCAGCACCCGCGCACTGTCACCGCCGACTTCGAGGATGCGTCCGACCACGCCCCGCGGCGAGCGGACAGGCATGCCGATTGCCACCCCGTCGTTCGACCCCGCGCCAAGATAGGCGAAGCGGCGGGTACTCGAGGCGGAGGACCCTACCAGCCGCGCGACGGCGACAGGTTCGATCTCCTTGTCGCGGAGATCGAGCAGGCCCTTCAAACGCCGGTTTTCCTGTTTCACCGCATCGGCTTCGGCCAGGCGGATGCGCGCAATTTCCATCTCTCGCTTGAGGTCGGCATTCTTGGAACCCGCGCGGTAATAGCCGCTGACCGTTTCCCAGAAGCCCTTGCTACCTGTCCGAACGGTGGCGGCGGTCTCGGCCGCGGGTGAGACACCGGTCTGCGCCGCCCCGCGCAGCCCGCCGAACAGCTGGGGCTGGAAGAACGACAGGGTGAGCAGGATGGCGCCGATAAGCGCGCCAGCGCCCGCGATCAGATAGCCGGTGAAGAGGTTGTATTGCGCCCTGCGAGAAAACCCCGAGCGCCGTGAGCCTGTCGGCGCCATTCCCCTGCCTTTCTTAAGCCGTCATCAGGACGCCGCGATAGATCGGGTCCTCCATTGCGCGACCCGTGCCGAGAGCGACGCAGGACAGCGGATCTTCCGCGATGGTCACCGGCAGGCCGGTTTCTTCGCGCAGATATTCGTCCAGCCCGCCGATCAGCGCGCCGCCGCCGGTGAGCACGATGCCCTGGTCGACGATGTCGGCGGCCAGTTCGGGCGCGGTGTTTTCCAGCGCGATGCGCACGCCTTCGACGATGGCCCCGATCGGTTCGGACAAGGCTTCGGCGAGATGCCCCTGATTGATCGTGATTTCCTTGGGCACGCCGTTGACGAGGTCGCGGCCCTTCAGGGTGATGCTTTCGCCCACACCGTCTTCAGGCGGGCGAGCGACACCGAAATCCTTCTTGATCCGTTCGGCGGTGCTGTCGCCGATCAGCAGGTTATGGTGTCGGCGGACGTAGGACACGATCGCTTCGTCCATCTTGTCGCCGCCGGTACGGACCGAGGTGGTATAGGCGAGGCCGCGCAGCGACAGCACGGCGACTTCGGTGGTGCCGCCGCCAATATCGACGACCATGCTGCCCACAGGCTCTGTCACCGGCATGTCGGCACCGATCGCCGCTGCCATGGGTTCCAGGATCAAATATACCTGGCTGGCGCCCGCATTCGAGGCCGCATCGCGGATCGCGCGGCGCTCGACCGAGGTCGAACCCGACGGTACGCAGATGGTGATCTCCGGATAGCGCATCAGGCTCTTGCGCCCGTTCACCTTGCGGATGAAGTGCTTGATCATCTCCTCGGCCACGTCGAGATCGGCGATCACACCGTCGCGCAGCGGGCGGATGGCTTCGATGCTGTCGGGCGTCTTGCCCATCATCATCTTGGCGTCGTCGCCCACGGCCTTGACGCGTTTCATGCCGTTGATCGTTTCGAGTGCCACCACGCTCGGCTCGTTCAGGACAATGCCCTGATCCTGCACGTAAACCAGCGTGTTGGCGGTCCCGAGATCGATCGCCATATTCTGCACGCCGAATTTGAAGAGATTGTTCCAGAAGCCCATGTTTATTCGATTTTCCATGTTGTCGCGTGGTCCGGCGAGAGGGATGCGACCCGCTCGCACCTCTCCGGGCGGAAATGGTGGCGGTGCCTTAGCGAGAATACGAATGGAATGCCAAAAATTTCCGCTATGGCTGCGGGGGATAGCTGAACACGCTGTCTCGGATTCGTGACGCTTCACCGCTACAACCGCGCGACCATGCCGCAAATCCGTCGCCTGCCCGAGAATCTGGTCAACCGCATCGCCGCCGGCGAGGTGGTCGAGCGGCCCTCTTCGGCGCTCAAGGAACTGGTCGAAAACGCGATCGACGCGGGCGCTACGCGGATCGCGGTCAAGCTGGTCGAAGGCGGGCTGACGAGCGTCGAGGTGACCGACGATGGCTGCGGGATGACACCCGAAGAGATGGCGCTGGCGCTGGAACGCCATGCGACGTCCAAACTGCCCGACGAGGCGATCGAACAGGTCGCGACACTGGGCTTTCGCGGCGAGGCACTACCGAGCATCGCCAGCGTCGCGCGCTTCACGATCGAGAGCCGACCGGCCGGGGCGGAACAAGGCTGGAAGCGGGTGGTCGATCACGGGGAAATTGCTGCCGAAGGTCCCGCCGCGCTCCCGCCGGGTACGCGGGTGCGGGTCGAAAACCTGTTCGGCAAGATCCCCGCACGGCGCAAGTTCCTGCGCACTGCGCGCAGCGAATATGCCGCGTGCAAGGATGTCGTCCTGCGGCTCGCGATGGCGCGTCCCGATGTGGCGATCACGCTCGATCATGGCGACCGGCGGATCTTCGGCCTGCAAGGGGGGGAGGGGCTGGCCAATCGCGTTGCGCAGCTGATCGCGCGCGAGCTCAAGGACAATGGCGTGCTGCTCGACATGGAACGCGGCGCGATGCGGCTGACCGGGATCGCGGGCCTGCCGACCTACAATCGCGGTGTCGCAGACCACCAGTATCTGTTCGTCAACGGCCGTCCGGTGAAGGACCGGCTGCTGACCGGTGCAGTGCGCGGGGCCTATGCCGACATGCTCGCGCGCGATCGCCACGCGGTACTCGCGCTGTTTCTCGAACTGCCGTGCGAGGATGTCGATGTGAACGTCCACCCGGCGAAGACCGAGGTGCGCTTTCGCGATGCGCAGGGCGTGCGCGGCTTCATCGTTTCCGGCCTGCGTCAGGCACTGGCAACCGGCGACAAGCGCAGCGCGCAAAGTCCCGATGCGGGTGCCATGTCGCGCTGGCAGCAGGAACCGGCGCGCGAAGAGCCATCACCCGCGCTGCGCTCGATCTTCGAAGGACGCGACTGGTCGGCACCGCAGCACCGCGTCGCCGAACCCGGCGGCACTTGGCGCGCGGCCGAGGGCGACATCATGGCCGAACCGCGCGGGCGGGCCGAGGAAGCGGCCCCGGTTGCCGAAACCGCGCAGGACTATCCGCTGGGAATTGCGCGCGGCCAGGTCGCCAATACTTATATCGTCGCCGAGGCGCAGGACGGGCTGGTGCTGGTCGACCAGCATGCCGCGCATGAACGCCTCGTTCTGGAACGTTTACGCGGGGCGGGGGCGGAAGAGGCGGTCGCGCGCAGCCAGGCGCTGCTGATCCCCGAAGTGGTCGAACTCGACGAAACCAGCTGCGACCGGCTCGAAGAGGCGGCTCCCAAGCTCGCCGAACACGGCCTCGCGCTCGAACGTTTCGGCCCCTCCGCCATGCTGGTGCGCAGCCTGCCGCATGCGATCGCGCGGACGGACCCGGAAAAGCTGCTGCGCAATATCGATGATGATCTCGCGCTCAATGGTGAGGCGCTGCTGCTGGGTGAAAAGCTCGACCTCGTTCTGGCGACGATGGCCTGCCACGGCTCGGTCCGCGCGGGACGCGTGCTGCGCGTCGACGAAATGAACGCGCTGCTCCGCGAAATGGAGCGCACCCCGCGTTCAGGCCAGTGCAACCACGGCCGCCCGACATGGGTTAAACTGTCGATGGAAGACGTCGAGAAACTGTTTGGCAGACATTAGAGAGACTTAGGTGTTTGATTTTATTGGGCCAAGTTTCACAGATTTTTGATGTTTGACCCAAGAAATAGATAGCTCATTGCCCGTTGCGCGAGAGATGTCGTTTTGGGCTAAAGGGTGCTCGAAGCTTGGGGAAGTTGCATTGAAGCCAGTCGAGGAAGGACTTACCGAAGGCGAACGAATAATCGCTGAGCTTGCGCGCTCTGGGGGCGATGTAGCAAGAATTTTGAACCCGCTGACAATCGATGACTGTGCTGTCGTTGGAATTGTGGTTCAGACTACCGCTCAAGGCTTCTTCGCGGCACAGCAGCTTATCGAATTCGTCGAACAAAGAGAGCGGGAAAATATTAGGCCTTGGAAAGAAGCTCCGAGGGATAATCAAGCCTTCCAATTGCTAATCGACTACATACCCGCCTTAGGGCTGAGTGAAGATGATGCTGCAATTTTGATGGATGCTATCTCCAAGATTCAATGGATGGAAAAAATCCGTCACCACGTCGCCCATGCGGCGTTGAGGCGTCACCCGAAGGTTGATGCGTTGATTGGACTGTCACTTCGACGGAGAGAGAATTTTCGCAAAGGCAGCATCGAACCACGCTACGGCGAAGTGATGACCGTTTACATATCTATTCCCGAGGTCAAAAGTAAGTTCACTGAGGCGCAAGAGGCAGTGAATACGATGACAACGCTCTTCGCAAGAATTGCAGAAAAGCCATGAACCTCATGTTTTATGGGGTAGACTTTGGTCAAACTGTCGATGAACGACGTCGAGAAACTGTTCGGGAGGCATTGATGCGCAAGACTGTTCCGCTGTTTGCGGTGGCGCTGGCCGCCTGTTCCAGCGAACCGACCGAGGAGGAGCGCGCGGCAGCGGTCGCCGAGGTCGAGGCGCATCAGACTCCGCCGCCGCAACCGCTGGTGCTCGATCCGATCCGGTATCGCGAGATCGAACAGTACGATCTGTACGGGGCGGGCTGCAGCTTCGCGTCCGAGGGCGGGGGTCTTGCGGCGACCGCGCTCGCAATGGCGGAGACCGGGCATTTCCTCCACAATGGCGAACTGGTCACGCTGGCCGCGGACAAGGGCAGCGCCGAACTCCCTTATCTGGCGCGCCGCGAGTATGACGGAACCGGGTTTTCGATGACGCTCGATCTCGATGAGGAGACGGGCAAGCAGGTCGGCGAGGAAGTCAGCGATTTTCCCGCCACGCTGACCATCCGCGATGCGCATGAGAGTGTGGTCTATCGCAAGACCGGCATCGCACAATGCGGCGTCTGAACTAGTCCGTCCCTTCCGGGTTGCGTGTGCGGATCAGCCCGTTCGAGACCATTTCCATCACCGGCTCGTCATTCTGGTTGAAGACGGTGAGATGGCTTTTGAAGATGCCCATTTCCGGGCGCGAGGCGCTGCGGCGCTTCTCGATCACTTCGCTTTCACACCGGAGCGTGTCGCCCGGATAGACCGGCTTCTTCCAGCGTAGCTTGTCGACGCCCGGCGAACCCAGCCCCGCCTGCTTGTGCTTGGTCAAATTCTCGACCAGCATCGACATGGTCATCGCACAGGTGTGCCAGCCACTGGCGGAGATACGCCCGAAATGGGTCTGCGCCGCGGCTTCGTCATCGAGGTGGAACGGCTGCGGATCGTATTTCGAGGCGAAGTCGATCACCTCTTCACGCGTGACCTCGTAACGGCCGAAGGCCTGCTTGTGCCCGATGGCGATGTCTTCGTAGAACTGCATTGCAAAATGAAATGCATCAAAGTGCGGGATGAAGCAACATCCAAATCCCCATGCCGATCATCGCGAGGTTCTCGGTCAGCGATACGAAGCCGAGCGGGACATTCCCGCTGCCGCCGACACAGGCGCATTTGATGCTGCGTTGCTGGACGTAGACCGCATAGAAAACGCTGACCGCGCCGATCGTGCCGATGGTCAGTGCGACCGGAATCGACAGCCAGGGCAGTTGTCGTCCAGCCATCAGCACCGCAGCGCCGGCCTCGAGGAAGGGATAGGCATAGGCGTAGGGTACCCAGCGCTGGCCGAGCAGGTCGTAGCCCACGAACATGGTCGAGAACTGTTCGACATCCTGCAGCTTGAGCATGGCGAGCATCGCCATCGAAAAGGCGACGAACCATTCGGCGGTGCGCAGGGTGAATGCGGCTTCATAAACGAACAGGCTGAGCGCGATCGCCAGCGCTGCGCCGACGGCAAACACGGCGATAACGGGCGTGTAACTGGTGTCGCCGGCGCCTGGATCATCGTGCCCGAAATGCTCGCGCAGCTCGCTGTAGCCGCCGATGCGTTCGTTACCGATAAAGGCCTGCGGCGTCGTTGCGACGCCGTGCTGTGCCTTGAACGCGTCGGTCTGTTCGCGGGTGGTCAGCCAATGGTCCTCGACCGCAAAGCCCTCGCGCTCGAGTAGCCATTTGGACTTCGTGCCATAGGGACAGACATGCTTGTCCATCACCATTCGGTAGAGCCGCGCGGTCTTGGTCCCGCGTGGAACTGCGTTCACCCCGCTCATGCGCGAAAGCGGGGCACGCGTCCTTCGGCGCCCAGATCAGGGATGATGCGATAGCGGGCGAGCACGAGGCTGAAGAGGCCGAATGCGAGCAGGCCGACCGCGACGAGCGTGAAGACGATGCCTTCGCCCGCAAGGCTGGCGACCGCATCGCCCAGCGTCTTGATCTGGTCCGAACCGCCACTCATGAAGCCTGCCTTGAACAGCGACCAGCCAATAACGAGGAAGACCACCGCGCGTGCCAGATAGCCGGCACCGCCGATCCAGCGGGTCTGCGAAGGCGCGCGGGGGCTGATCCGGTTCATGAAGCTGCCGGTAAGGCCCTTCTTGGCCTGGAATGCCGCGGTTGCGAAAAAGGCGATGCCCAACACGCCGAGCACGACGCCACCGAACTCGATAGCAAGCACGCCCGAGGCCGCTTCTTGCGCGCCGCCGCCATTGTCGTTGCCCGTGGTGGCGAATTTGTACGCCGAATAGGCCAGCGCAAGGTGGCCGATCGCGCTCCCCGCATGGCCAATCCGTGTGGCCCAACCGGTTTTGTCGGTGCCGTGGTGTTCGACGTCGAGGAATGTCGAGGCGAAACGGAAGAGGGCATAGGCGAGCAGGCCGACGACCATGAGCCACAGGATGGCGGTGCCGAGCGGGAAATCCTGGATGGCTTGAAAGATGCCATTGGTGCCTTTGCCGATACGGCCCGCGCTGGTCAGCGCTATCAGCCCGAGCACCGAATAGAGAATTGCCCGGCTGAAATAGCCGACGCGCACCAGCGTGCTGAACTTTTCCGATTTATCGACCACGAATGTCTCCCCGTTGAGCTTTGCATGGCAACGGGGTGGGGGCGTGCTCGTTCCGCGCGGCGCCTAATTTTGCGCGGCGAGCGCATCCGCGACATCGGCCAGATCGCCATCCGCACGCACCGCCTGCGGCAGGCCGATCAGGTGTCGCAGCAAGGGCGTAATCGCGGTGTTCTGGAAAGTCTCGACCGTCACGCCGCTGCGAAAGGCAGGGCCATTGGCGATAAACAAAGATGCCATCTCGGGGGCGAAGGGGTCGTAGCCGTGGTTGCCCCCGCTCCACGTCGCGTCGGAAGCGCGTGCAGTGATCGTCCAGCCGGTATCGGGCAGGCAGAAATAGGGCGGGATACGCGGGTGCGTGCCGTACTGGTAGCGCGCGGGGATATCGCCCTTGTGCCAGCATTCCATATGCTCGTGTTCGCGCAGCAGCGCCGCTTCGAGTGCTGCTGTGTTCCCCTCGGTAGCTTCGAATGTCGCATAGGCTCCGCCTTCGACGGCGCGGTAGAGTGACGCATCGACGATCTCGTCCAGCACGATCATCCTGTCCGATCCGGTCGGGGCCATCCCGTGGTCCGACACGAGCACGAGATTGGCGGGCTGGCCCAGCTTCTCGAGCCCCGCGAGCAAATCGGCGATATGGCTGTCGACGTCGCGCAGCGCCTCGTCGACTTCCTCGCCGACCGGCCCGCCTCCGTGTCCCGCACCGTCGACCGTATCGAAATAGAGCGTCACGAATTCAGGACGGATGTCCGCCGGGCGGCGCAGCCAGTCGAGCACAGAATTGACCCGCTGCGTGTTGGTGACCTGCATGCTGAATGCCTGCCAGTCGCTCGCCATCGTTCCATCCGGTACCGGGCCATACCCTTCGGCCGTCCCGCCCCAGGCGACCGCCGAGCCGGGCCAGAACATCGCCGCGCTGCGGATACCCGCTTCCTCGGCCTCGACCCACACCGGTTTGGCCTCGTTCCACCAATAGGGATCGACCGTGGACATGGTGAAAGCTTCTTCAGGCCGCGTCTTGTCTTCCATGCGGTTGGCAATGATGCCGTGGTGATCGGGCACCAGCCCGGTCACCAGCGTCCAGTGATTGGGGAAGGTCTTGGTCGGGAAGGACGGCCGCATCGCTGCGCTCGCACCTTCGCTGGCCAGCCGTGACAGCGTCGGGGTCAGCCCGCGTCCGAGATAGTCCGGATGGAACCCGTCGATCGACACCAGGATTGTCACCGGTTCGCGTTGTTCTGCCACTGCCGTGCTGGCAACTGGCGCATCGGTATAACCGGCGCATCCGCCGAGAACGCTGGTTAAGCCAAGGGCGAGGGCGGCGGCAATCCGGTTCATAGAGGCGACCTCAGACGTTGAACTTGAACAGCAGGACGTCCCCGTCCTGTACGAGATATTCCTTGCCTTCCTGGCGCAGCTTGCCCGCTTCGCGCGCACCGCTTTCGCCGCCAAGCGCAAGGTAATCATCGTAAGCAATTGTTTCAGCGCGAATAAACCCGCGCTCGAAATCGGTATGGATCTCGCCTGCTGCCTGCGGTGCCTTGGCCCCGGTGGGGAAAGTCCAGGCGCGCGTTTCCTTCGGGCCGGCAGTGAAGAAGGTCTGCAGGCCCAGCAGCTTGTAGCCTGCACGGATCACGCGGCTCAGCCCTGATTCCTCGAGCCCGAGTTCGGCGAGGAATTCGGTGCGGTCTTCGGCAGGCATAGCGACCAGTTCGGCTTCGATCGCTGCCGAAACCACGACGGCCTCGGCGCCCTCGGCCTTGGCCTTGGCGAAAACCAGTTCGGACAGCGCATTGCCGCTGGCAGCGTCCTCTTCGGCGACATTGCAGACATAGAGCACCGGTTTGGCGGTCAGCAGCTGTGCCTGCTGGAAGACGCGGGCCTCTTCATCGTCCTTGGGTTCGGTCAGCCGTGCGGGCTTGCCGTCCTTGAGCAGTTCGAGCGCCTGGCCCAGCACGCTGGCCATCAGCTTGGCTTCCTTGTCACCGCTGGTGGCGCGCTTGGCGGCAGCGGGAACGCGCTTCTCGAGGCTTTCGAGGTCGGACAGCAGCAGTTCGGTTTCGACCACTTCGGCATCGGCCAGCGGATCGACCTTGTTGGCTACGTGCTGGATGTCGTCATCCTCGAAGCAGCGCAGCACGTGCACGATTGCATCGACTTCGCGGATATTGCCGAGAAACTGGTTACCCAGCCCTTCGCCCTGGCTGGCGCCTTTGACCAGTCCGGCGATATCCACGAAGGCCAGCTGCGTCGGCAGGATCTTGGCCGACTTGGCGATCGCGGCAATCTTGTCGAGACGCTCGTCCGGCACCGCGACCTGGCCGACATTCGGCTCGATCGTGCAGAACGGATAGTTCGCGGCCTGCGCGGCCTGCGTCTCAGTCAATGCGTTGAACAGGGTGGACTTGCCGACATTCGGCAGGCCGACGATCCCGCAGCGGAAACCCATCGTAAACTCCGGTATATGTGTGTGGCGCGCGCCTTAGCCGCGCCGCACACGAATAGCCAGAGCGTCAGACGTTGTGCACCGCCTTGATCAGCGGGCCATATCCGCTTTCACCCAGCCAGCCGACCTGCGTCTTGGCGCTGACCTCGTTGATCGCGACTTGCGGGATACTCCCGGCGCTGACAGGCAGGCGGACAGGGCGGGTGGCCGGGGCCATGCCGAGGACCCTTGCCATCGCGTGCGGAATGTCCATCGGATCGGCGCTGCGACCCGAACCGTCCTCCTCGCCCATACGCGCGACAACCTGCGGATATCCGCCGAGATGGGCCTCATCGGCGCGGTCTCTCAGCTCTTGCGAGTAGCGATTGCGATTGACCCAGACCTTGGTCGGATAGCCGCCCGGTTCGATTATCGTGACGCCGACATTGTGCGGCACCAGCTCGTAGGCGAGCTGTTCGAACATCGCCTCGACCGCGAATTTGGTCGCCGAGTAATGACCCGCATAGGGGACGATGACGCGGCCCAGCTGGCTCGACACGGCAAAGATATGTCCCTGCTTGCGCGCGCGCATCCCGGGCAGCACCGCGCGGGCGAGGCGCTGGTAGCCAAGGACATTGGTATCGAAGGCGAGCCTGGTCGCTTCCATGTCCTGGACCTCGACGGGGCCGGTGATGCCGATCCCGGCATTGTTGACCAGCACGTCGAGTCCGCGGCCGATTTCGCGCTCGGCGCTGGCGACGGCATCGGCCACTTCGTGGTCGAGCAATACGTCGAGCCGTATCACGCGGATATCGAGCGCTTCGTCGCGCGCCAGCTGCATCAGTTCCTCGGCCTCGGGCCGCGGCGTGTTGCGCATGGTCGCAAATACGGTTGCTCCGGCCCGGGCGAAATGTTCGGCGGCGAGGCGCCCGAAGCCGGAGGAGCACCCGGTGATAAGTATTGCCTTGCCGGTCAGGTCGGGCGTGGGACGCAGCTGGTCGTCCTGCGCCCGGACGGCAGTAGCGGCAAGCGCCCCGGTGGCGGCGGCCCCGGCAAGCAGGGTGCGGCGAGTCAAATCAGGCATGGCAGTCTCCCTTCCGCGGAAGCATGCCGTCAAATGCCCCTATTGGCCAGCGGTTCGAAGGCCGCCGCGCCGGATCGAAGCTAGCCGCCCCGCTTGCGCTTCTTGCGCCGGTAGAGCGCCACTGCAGCACCGTAGCCCGCGATACCGGTCCCCATCATCGCCAACGCGCCCGGTTCGGGTACCGCGGTTCCGCCGCTGCCGCTTCCGCCACCCGAATCGCTGGGCGGGCGGGTCATCGCCGCCGCGGAAGTGGCCGTGACCAGCAGGCTGGCGGTGAGAAGTGCTGTCTGAAACAAGCGCATGAATGATCCCCGAATTATTCGCATGCCGCGATAATGGCGCATTCGAACTTTTCGAACCGTATTTGCATGCTTGTCTCCGACCGGGACATTTCGACTGCCGCCGGTTCAGTCCTGCAGGCGCAGCGCGATATCGTTCATGAAGCGGGCGTCGTCGCCCTGGGCCAGCCATTCGGCTTCGGCCGCCATCGCCGCCAGCATATCGGCCAGCGGGTCCATTTCAACCTTGGCGTAATTGCCCAGCACATGGCCGTGGACGCGTTCCTTGGCGCCGGGATGGCCGATGCCGATGCGCACACGGCGGAAGTCCGGGCCGAGGTGCTGGTTGATCGACCGCAGGCCATTATGCCCCGCGAGCCCGCCGCCCATACGCACCTTGACCTTGAACGGTGCCAGATCGAGCTCGTCGTGGAAGACCGTCAGCGCGTCGGGTTCGAGCTTGTAGAAGCGCAGCGCCTCGCTCACCGCGCGGCCGCTTTCGTTCATGAAGGTCGCGGGCTTGAGCAGCAGCACCTTGTGCGTGCCGATCCGGCCTTCCTGGGCCCAGCCGGAAAACTTCTTCTGGACCGGGCCGAAATCGTACATCGCCGCGATGACGTCGACCGCCATGAAGCCGACATTGTGCCGGTTCATCGCATATTTCGGTCCGGGATTTCCAAGGCCTGTCCAGATCTGCATGCGGGGTCCTCTAGCGATGGTGGGGCCAAACGCAAAACGCCGGCCCCTCGCGGGACCGGCGCTTCGTTGCGGTGAGGGAAGAAGCGATTACTCGCTCTTGTCTTCCTGTTCCTGTGCAGCGTCCTCGTCGACACCCTGTTCGGTGGCGGGGACATCCTGCGGATCGGTTTCGCCGTCGTCCTGCGTGGTATCGCCTTCGGCCTTCTTGAGCGCCGAGGGAGCAACCAGCGTCGCGATGGTGAAGTCACGATCGGTGATCGCGCTTTCGCTACCCGCGGGCAGCTTCACTTCGCTGATGTGGATCGAATCGCCGACTTCCTTGCCGGTGACGTCGATTTCGATCTCGCCCGGGATCTTGTCGTTTTCGCAGACCAGTTCGAGCTCGTGACGGACAACGTTCAGAACGCCGCCCTTCTTGAGGCCGGGGCTGTCTTCCTCGTTGAGGAATACCACCGGAACCGAGACTTCGATCTTGCCGCCCTTTGCAAGGCGCAGGAAATCGACATGCTCGGGGCGGTCGGTGACGGGGTGCAGAGCGACGTCCTTGGGGAGCGTACGCAGCTTCTTGCCGTCCACTTCGAGCTCGACGATCGAGTTCATGAAGTGGCCGGTGTCGAGCTGCTTGATCAGCTCCTTTTCTTCCACGTGAATCATCGTGGGTTCTTCCTTGCCGCCGTAGATCACGGCGGGGACACGGCCTTCACGGCGCAGTTGACGGGAGGCTCCCTTGCCAGCCCGTTCGCGCGCCTCGGCCGGCAGGGTCAGAGCGTCGCTCATGTCACTTACCTTTCGAATACATTTGGGTTACTCGGTCCACCACGCCTCCAGGGTGACCATGGTGCCGAAGGACGCGCGCATAGCAGGGCGGGGGCGAAAGGCAAGCAAGAACGCCCGATGGGCGCGCGCCTATTCGACCCGGCGGATGGTGAAACCGCGTGCTTCGAGCATGGTCGGCAGGCCGTCCGCACCCAGCAAATGGCCCGCGCCGACTGCAATCAGCGGCTTGTCACGCGCCGACAGCAGGTTCTCGATCTGCGCTGCCCAATCGGCATTGCGATCACGCAGCAGCGCCTGCACCAGTTCCGGATCGGCGAGGATGCCGCGCCTTGTGAGCCGGGTGAGCTGTTCGGTATCGCCTTCGAGCCAGGCGGTGGCGAGTTTGGATATCTCGCCGTCATGCGCGCGCGATTCCTCCAGTACCGCATTGAGCAGGTCGCGCTGTTCGCTCTCGGGGAGCGTGTCGAAGATCGCCAGTTGCTTGCGCGCGCCTTCGAGTTCGACCACCTCGCGCTTGTCGAATACCGCCAGGAGCGCCCGATCGGCACCATTCTCCGACTTGGAGGATTGCGCCACCTGCGCCAGCGCCAGCGCGGCGGCCCAGCTTTCCATCGGGTCGAAATAGCCGCGGCGGACCTTGGCCTTGACCAGCAGCGCTTCGAATTCGTCGCGCAGGTTCGGATCGATCCGCTGTGCAAGTGGTCCTGCAGGGCGATCAAAGGCCATTTCCTCGAACAGCGTCGACAGCTCGTCGCCATTTTCGAGGTTTGCAACCTCGACCACCAGCATGTCCGCTTCGCCCAGCACGGCGTCGAGCTGGGGCGAGCGCCACTTGGCGCCGTCGGGCAGCGCATGGATGGTCCCGAACAGCCAGCCCTCGACCGCGCCCTTGCTATCGGCGATTTCCCACAGCGCGGGATAGGGGCCTTCGGACTTCGCCGGATCGGCTTGCTGCTTCCCGCAAGCTGCGAGCAGCAGCACGAGCGCCATACATAGCGAAGGAAGAAAACGCAGGGTCACGCCTCCTCCCTGCATGGTTTGCGAACCGTGGCAAGCCGGGAATTGCCCGTGCCCGGTCGCGGGACGATTACTGGATGCGCGTCACGGTGAGCCCGCGTCCGGTGAGGTAATCCTGCACGCTGCCGCGCCCGGCGAGATGGCCCGCGCCGACCGCTACGAAGACGGTGCCGGGTTCGGCCAGGCGGCTATCGATCCAGTCGGCCCAGCGCTCATTGCGGTCATAGAGCAGCGCATACGCCAGCACCGGGTCGGTCAGGCCATCGTTCATCAACGTGGCAAGACCATCGGCATCGCCTTCGAGCCATTCCGCGACCATGTCGTCCATCATCGGTACGACCTGGTCGATATTGTCCGCCGAGACCATCAGGAAGGCGATCTGCGATTCGACCGGCAGCGTGTCGAACAATTTGATCTGCCATTCGAGCGTTTCGAGCGCGCCGCGCGCAACATCGGCGGGGGCCAGCTCTTCGAGCTTCGCCTCGACGCCGCTTTCGGCGGTATAACCGGCCTGCAGCAGCGGGACGACGGCCAGCGTCATCCCGGCAAACCATGGCTCGAAGCGGTCGAAGGCCGCGGGCGGCATGTCCAGCTTGGTGAGCGCGAGTTCATAGCTCGTCAGGTCGGGTTCGGAGAGCATGTCGCGCAGCGACTCGTCGGCAGGCAGCACTGCACTGGCCATCACCATCTGCTGCGCGGCGGGATCCTGCGCCGCATTGCTGGGAATTTCGGTGACGAGTTCCTGCGAGGCGGCGAGCGCGTTCTCGATCGGTCCCTTGTACCATTCGACGCTTTCGGGAAGCGCATGGACGGTGCCGAACAGGTAGATCGTGGTATCGGCATCGGCGACCTGCCACAGGCCAGGGCCCGCAGCTACGGGTGCTTCGGCGGCAACCGGAGCGGCCGCAACGTCGGCTTCGGGCAGCGCGGCGCAGCCCTGCAGCGCCAGGCCGAGCGGGGCGAGGCAAGCGAGTGCCGGACGGATCGAGATGCGGTTCATGCGATGTGATTCCCTGTCGTTGGAGGCCCCGATACCGAGCATTGCGGCCAATTGCCAAGTCGCCGGTGGATATAGCGGTGCAAGGCGCGCTGCGCTGCGGCATTGACCCTGTTTCACGCTTGCGCCATTGCCCCGCGCCATGGACCGCAATCCGCAAAATTCCTTCCAGGACATGATCCTCGCGCTGCACGATTTCTGGAGCGCGCAGGGCTGCCTCATCCTGCAACCCTACGACATGCGCATGGGCGCAGGCACCTTCCACACCGCGACGACGCTGCGCGCGCTCGGGCCCGAGCCGTGGAACGCCGCCTTCGTCCAGCCCTGCCGCCGTCCGACCGACGGGCGCTATGGCGAGAACCCCAACCGGCTGCAGCATTATTACCAGTACCAGGTGATCCTGAAGCCGAGCCCGCCCGACATCCAGGATCTCTATCTCAAGAGCCTCGAAGTGATCGGGATCGACCCGCTCAAGCACGATATCCGCTTCGTCGAGGACGACTGGGAAAGCCCGACGCTGGGCGCCTGGGGGCTGGGCTGGGAAGTCTGGTGCGACGGGATGGAAGTCACCCAGTTCACCTATTTCCAGCAAATGGGCGGTTTCGACTGCAAGCCGGTGGCGGGCGAACTGACCTACGGGCTGGAGCGTCTGGCGATGTATATCCAGGGCGTCGACAGCGTCTACGATCTCGCCTTCAACGATCGCGGCGTGAGCTATGGCGACGTCTTCCTCGAGAACGAGAAGCAGATGTCGAAGTGGAACTTCGAGGTCGCCGAGACCGATGCGCTGTTCGACCTGTTCAACAAGGCCGAGGCCGAGTGCCAAAACGCGCTCGCCAATGATGTCCCGATCGCCGCCTACGAACAGGCGGTCGAAGCCAGCCATATCTTCAACCTGTTGCAGGCGCGCGGCGTGATCAGCGTGCAGGAACGCGCCAGCTACATGGGCCGTGTCCGCGATCTCGCGCGCGGGTCATGCGAAGCGCATATGGCCAAGGAAGCGCCCGCCTGGGCCGAGAAATATCCGGAGTGGTCGAAATGATCCGTTTACCCGCTCCCGTCGCTCCTGCGCGAGCAGGAGCCTATCTGCCGCCTGAGAAGCTTGCCAACGCGCTTATCTGGGCCCCAGCCTGCGCAGGGGTGACGGAGGTAGCGAATGTCTGATTTCCTCCTTGAACTGCGCAGCGAAGAAATCCCCGCCCGCATGCAGGCCGGCGCGCGCGCCGAACTCGAAAAGCTCTTCCGCCGCGAACTGGACGCCGCCGGTGTCCAGACGGGCGAGGTCACCGTATGGTCGACCCCGCGCCGGCTTGCGCTCATCGCGCGCGAGCTTCCGCTGGCGACCGAGGCCGTCAGCGAAGAACTGAAAGGTCCGCCCCTTGGCGCGCCCGATCAGGCGATCGACGGTTTCTGCCGTAAGGCCGGGGTCGACAAGGGCGATCTCGAAATTCGCGAGGTCAAGGGCCGCGAAACCTATTTCGCGGTGAAGAACGTACCCGGCCGCGCGACAGCGGACCTGTTCGCCGAAGCGGTTCCTGCGATCGTCCGCGACTTCTCATGGCCCAAGTCGATGCGCTGGGGCGATGCCTCGATCAGCACCGAATCCTTACGCTGGGTGCGCCCGCTGTCGGGCATCGTCGCGCTGCTGGGCGACGAAGTGGTCGACTGCGAAGTGCACGGCGTCACCAGCGGTGCGGTCACGCTGGGCCACCGCTTCCACCACTCGGGCGACATCACGATCGGCAATGCCGACGACTACGCGATGAAGCTGCGCGCGGGGCATGTCATCGTCGACCATGAAGAACGGCAGGACCTGATCCGCTCGGGCGCCGCCAAGGTCGCCAGCGAAGCCGGTCTCAAGCTGGTCGAGGACGAAGGTCTGGTGGTCGAGAACGCAGGCCTGACCGAATGGCCCGTCCCGCTGCTCGGCCGGTTCGAGGAGGATTTCCTCGAGGTTCCGCCCGAGACGATCCAGCTCACCGCACGCGTCAACCAGAAGTATTTCGTTTGCGAAGACGCGCAGGGAGAACTCGCCAACGCCTTCATCTGCACCGCCAATATCGAGGCGGAGGATGGTGGCGCGCGCGTGGTCGACGGCAACCGCAAGGTCCTCGCCGCGCGCCTGTCCGACGCGCGCTTCTTCTGGGACGTCGACCGCAAGAAGACGCTCGCCGAACACGCCAAGGGGCTGGAGCGGATCACCTTCCATGAGAAGCTGGGCACGGTGGCCGACAAGGTCGAGCGCGTGGCCAAGCTCGCGCGCTGGCTGGTCGAAGAGGGTATCGTCATGCCCCACATCCGTCATTCCCGCGAAGGCGGGAATCCAGATAACGGCAGTGGTGCGGACAGCTCAGGTCAGCTGGACCCCCGCCTGCGCGGGGGTGACGTCTTGAGCCGGGAAGAACTCGCCGACATGGCCGAACAGGCGGCGCGGCTCGCCAAGGCCGATCTCGTCACCGAAATGGTCGGCGAGTTTCCCGAACTGCAGGGCCTGATGGGCGGCTATTACGCTCGCGCCGAGGGCCTGGCCGATGCCGTCGCCGACGCGATCCGCGATCACTACAAGCCGGTGGGGCAGGGCGATGACGTGCCCAACGCGCCGGTTACGATAGCGGTGAGTTTGGCAGATAAGATGGATACGATAGCCGGTTTCTTCATGCGGTTGATGAAGCCTACTGGCTCGAAAGATCCCTTCGGTCTTCGGCGCGCCGCACTGGGAATTCTGGCGATCGTTACTGACAATCAGTTGAGAGGTGCGCTCATCGAATGGTTGGGTAAAGCGCGTCAAAATTACCAAGATCAGGGTATCAACGACCATCCCGGCACCGGAGATGGAGAGAGTGTTCGAGATTCAATCAAAGCAGCGATCTCGATTCTAGATGGCCGATACGTTAGCGACGTCCGAGATTTTATCGCGGATCGCCTCAAGGTACAGCAACGCGAAGCAGGCGTCCGCCACGACCTGATCGATGCGGTCTTTGCGCTCGGCGGCGAGGATGACCTTGTCCGCCTGCTTGCCCGTGTCCACGCACTCCAGTCCTTCATGGACACTGAAGACGGCGCCAACCTCCTGGCGGGCTACAAGCGCGCCGCCAATATCCTCAAGAAGGAAGACTGGCACGGCGCCGAGGGCGAGATCGCGCGGACGGGCGAGGAAGACCCGCTCGCGCTGGTCGACGATCCCGATATGAAAGCGGTCATCGCGGCCAAGATGGAGCAGCGTCACGCGAAAGAGCTTTCCTACGCGCCCGAGCCTGCCGAAAAGGCGCTGATGGACGCATTGGCGAAATCGGAACCGGCTGCGGCGCGGGCCATTGAAGACGAAGACTTCGCGGGCGCGATGGCGGCGCTGGCCAGCCTGCGCGCGCCGATCGATCGCTTCTTCGAAGAAGTGACGGTAAACGCCGATGAAGAAAACAAGCGAGCACACCGGCTCGACCTGCTTGCAGCGTTCCGTGCTGCAGTGCACAAAGTAGCCGACTTCTCTCGTATCGAGGGTTGAACTTTTCGATCTCAGGACCGTGTTCCATGTGGTCCACGGCTCAGACAACCAGAGGTTAGTATGAACGACACGGTCTTCACCTTCGGCGGAAACGCGCCGCATACGAATGCAAGGCAGAAGGACAAGACCGTGACCGGCGGCAAGGGCGCCAACCTCGCCGAAATGGCGAGCATCGGCCTGCCGGTCCCCCCGGGCTTCACCATCGCAACCGAGGAATGCCTCAGCTACCTTGCCGGCGGCAGCGACTTCAACGCCAAGCTGCGCAATGATGTCGCCGCTGCGTTGAACCATGTCGAGAAGACGGTGGGCAAGGGCTTCGGCGATGCCGCCGACCCGCTGCTGGTCTCGGTCCGCTCTGGCGCCGCGGTGTCGATGCCCGGCATGATGGATACCGTGCTCAACCTCGGCCTCAATGACGATACGGTCGCGGGGCTGGCGAACACTTCGGGCGATGAACGCTTCGCCTGGGACAGCTACCGTCGCTTCATCCAGATGTATGGCGATGTCGTGCTCGGCGTCGATCACGGGCTGTTCGAGGAAGCGCTCGAAATCGCCAAGGAAGACCAGGGCTATTACGCCGATACCGAGCTGAGCGCCGAAGAATGGAAGGTGCTGGTCGCCGAATACAAGGCGATCGTCGAGCGCGAGCTGGGCTCGCCGTTCCCGCAGGACCCGGTCGAGCAGCTGTGGGGTGCGATCAGCGCTGTGTTCGACAGCTGGGATACCGAGCGCGCCAAGATCTACCGCCGCCTCAACGACATTCCGCATGACATGGGCACCGCGGTCAATGTGCAGGCGATGGTGTTCGGTAATATGGGCGATACCAGCGCCACCGGCGTCGCCTTTACCCGCGATCCCTCGACCGGCGAAAAGGCCTATTACGGCGAATGGCTGGTCAATGCGCAGGGCGAGGATGTGGTCGCGGGCATCCGTACGCCGCAATACCTCACCAAGGCACGGCGCGAGCTGGCCGGGGCGGACAAGCCGAGCATGGAAGAAGCCATGCCCGAAGCCTTCGCCGAACTGGCACGCGTGTTCGACCTGCTCGAAAACCACTATGCCGATATGCAGGATATCGAGTTCACAGTGCAGCAAGGCACGCTGTGGCTGCTGCAGACTCGCAACGGCAAGCGCACTGCCAAGGCGGCGCTCAAGATGGCGGTCGACATGGTCGGCGAAGGGCTGATCGACGAGCGGACCGCGATCCTGCGCGTCGATCCGATGGCGCTCGACCAGCTGCTCCACCCCACGCTCGATCCCGAAGCGCCGCGCGACGTGCTGACCACGGGCCTGCCTGCCTCGCCGGGTGCCGCCAGCGGCAAGATCGTGCTCGATGCCGATACCGCCGAACTGTGGGCCGGACGCGGCGAGAAGGTCGTGCTGGTGCGCGTCGAGACGAGTCCCGAGGACATTCACGGCATGCACGCCGCCACCGGCATCCTCACCGCGCGCGGCGGGATGACCAGCCACGCCGCGGTGGTTGCGCGCGGCATGGGACGCCCCTGCGTCTCGGGCGCATCGCAGGTGTCGATCGCGCGCGAGGGCCGCACGCTGACCATCGGTGACCGCGAGCTCAAGGAAGGCGATGTCATCACCATCGACGGCGCCAATGGACAGGTCATGGCCGGCCAGGTTGCGACGATCGAGCCCGAGCTGGCGGGCGATTTCGGCGTTCTGATGGAATGGGCCGACAAGCACCGCCGCATGCGCGTGCGCACCAATGCCGAGACCGAGACCGAATGCCGCATGGCGCGCCAATTCGGTGCCGAGGGCATCGGGCTGTGCCGGACCGAGCACATGTTCTTCGACGCCAGCCGCATCAGCGCGGTGCGCGAAATGATCCTCGCCGATAGCGAGGCCGGCCGCCGCGCCGCGCTCGACAAACTGCTGCCCGAACAGCGCAGCGACTTCGTGACCATCTTCCAAGTCATGGCGGGGCTGCCGTGCACGATCCGCCTGCTCGACCCGCCGCTCCACGAATTCCTGCCGCATGGCGATGCCGAGTTCGAAGACCTCGCGCGCGCTACCGGCGTCGATATCGAAAAGCTGCGCCGCCGCGCCGGTGAATTGCATGAATTCAACCCCATGCTGGGTCATCGCGGTTGCCGCCTGGGGATCACCTATCCCGAAATCTACGAAATGCAGGCGCGCGCCATCTTCGAGGCCGCATGCCAGGTCGCCGCGGACAGCGGCGAAGCGCCGGTGCCCGAGATCATGATCCCGCTGGTCGCCACCCGCCGTGAGCTTGAACTCCTCAAGGACGTGGTCGACCGCGTGGCGCAGGAAGTCTTTACGGCGACCGGGACCACGCTGGAATACCTCGTCGGCACGATGATCGAACTGCCGCGCGCTGCGCTGATGGCGGGCGAGATCGCCGAGGTCGGTGAATTCTTCAGCTTCGGCACCAATGACCTGACGCAGACCACGCTGGGCGTGAGCCGGGACGATGCGGGCCGCTTCCTGACCACTTATGTGGACAAGGGCATTTTCGCGCGCGATCCCTTCGTCAGCCTCGATATCGACGGGGTCGGCCAGCTGGTCGAACTCGCTGCCGAACGCGGCCGTGCGACGCGCGACGGGCTCAAGCTGGGCATCTGCGGCGAACACGGCGGCGACCCGGCCAGCATCGCCTTCTGCGAGAAGACCGGGCTCGATTATGTCAGCGCCTCGCCCTACCGCGTGCCGATCGCGCGTCTGGCAGCGGCACAGGCGAGCCTGCGTTAGTCAGTCTTTCCAGCCCGTCAGGGTCAGGATCTCGAAGCTTTCGAGCACACGACCCTTGTCGTTGGCTGCCTTGCGGAAAGCCTGTTCGGCTCGTTCCAGCGCGGCCTTGCCCAGCGGGGGCGAGGCGCTCGCCAACGTTCCGCCAAGGCCCTGGTCGCGAAGATCGGATACCAGGCGTTTGAGCGTGCCGAAGGAAACGGTCAGCGAGCGGCTGTCGACCACCTGCCGCTTGAACAGCGCGCGTTGCAGCAGCGCCGAAGCGGCCTGGTTGTCGACCAGCGGATGCATCCGCGCCGCCGGCCGGTCGGGCTCCGCGGCGAGCATGGCGCGGCGCAGATGCGGCAGGCTGCCCGCACCAACGATGCTGGCGATGAGCATGCCATCCTCGCCCAGCGCATTGCGCAGATGGAGCAGCGCGCCCGGCAGGTCGTTGACCCGGTCGAGCGAGGCCAGGCTGACGATGAGATCGTAGGGCGCACCAGTGACGGGTTGCTCCTCGTCGAGCGTGGCGACATCGAGCTCCTCGACCTCGGACCCCGCACCGCGCAGCGATAGGGCCAGCGTGCCGGTCCAGTCGCCGATCACCAGCACGCGTTTGGGCGCGAGACGGATGAATTCAAGCCGGTCGAGCACGTCCTCGACCATGTCGTCGAGGATATAGCGGGCCGCATCGCGGTGGGCCTGCCGCACCCGGGCGCGGCGCAGACCGGCAATGCGGCGCTGGCGGGAAAAGATGCGGGGCGGTGCCTGGCTAGCCATCGCGCATCGCCCTGCCGCGCTTGCCAGCCTCGCGCAAGCGGCGCAGCATGCGAAGATGTCGACAAGCCGCCTCCTTGCCGAAAGCTTCGCCCCGATGCTGGATTTCATCTATCCGCCGCGCTGTCCGGCCTGCGGGGGCGGGGTGGGCGAACAGGGCGGTCTGTGCAGCGCCTGCTGGAGCGATCTCGTCATCCCCTCCGAGCCCTGCTGTGTCGCCTGCCAACGGCCTTTTGGCGACCACGGCCCAGAGGAGGGGGCGATCTGCGCGCCATGTCTCGCCGATCCTCCCGCGCATGACGGGATCGCGGCGGGGACGCTCTATACCGATACCTCGCGCAAGCTGGTGCTGGCCTTCAAGCACGGTCGCCGCATCGCGCTGGCGCCGCTGCTGGCAAAGCTGATCGCGGCGCGGCTCCCCGTTGCCGATCGCGGAGGGGTGATCGTGCCGGTGCCGCTGCATCGGAGCCGCCTGTGGCAGCGCGGGTATAACCAGGCGGCGCTGCTCGGGCGGCAATTGCAGAAGATGGGTCACGGCACGATGTGCGTCGATGCGCTGATGCGAACCAAGCCAACGCCCGCGCTGGGCGGTCTCGGCAAGCGCGCACGGGCCCGTACGCTGCAAGGCGCGATCGCATTGCGCAGCAGCCGGAAAGCCAGGATCGAAGATACCGATGTCATACTGATCGACGATGTGCTCACCAGTGGCGCGACCAGCACGGCTTGCGTCAAGGCGCTGAAGCGGGGCGGGGCAACGAGCGTCACCATTGCCTGCTTCTCGCGTGTGCTCGACGAGGCACTTTCCCACTAGGCAACAAACGAAACGCCCGGGACCTTGCGATCCCGGGCGCCACGTGACGAATATAACCGGACCTGCCTTGCGGCGCGGGTGCAGCCCCCCAGCATGCACCTTGGGTCCATCCCTCATCGTTACCGGATGCGCCGCGTAAACCCTCTATCGCGGCTGCGAATCCGTTTGACCCCCTGAACCTGGCGCTCTGTTGGCACCGCTGCTCCGGTGGGCAGGCCTCACTTTCGCCTGCGCGGCTGTTTGTTCCCGAAACTGCGCCATCATCAAACAGGCATTTGCAAGAATGTCGGATTTTGGGTCGACTTTGTGGTTATCGTGCAACAAAAGCGCCGCCAGAATGGAATTTGAAAGGTGTCGCAGTGGCTGATCAGACCGAGCGCGAGGCAGGAACGCGGTTCATGCCCAAGTTCGACGACAAGGGATTGTTGAGCGCGGTGGTGGTGGATCATGCCAGTCGCGCGGTGCTGATGGTGGGCTTCATGGATGCCGAAGCGCTGGCCGCCACGCGCGCCACGGGGCTCGCGCATTTCCATTCGCGGTCGCGCGGCCGGCTCTGGCAGAAGGGCGAAAGTTCGGGCCACGTCCTTGAGGTCGAGGATATCCTGGTCGATTGCGATCAGGACGCGCTCGTGCTGTCCTGCCGCCCCGCGGGTCCGACCTGTCACACGGGCGCCCGGAGCTGCTTTTACCGGCGACTCGACGGCGATGTTCTCCAACCCGTCAAGACTTGACGCTTACGTAAACGTGGGCGTATGGGTGGGCGCATGACACAGCCGCTGCCCAAGGACTTCCGTGCCGAGAATGGCGATCGCCGCCATGCCGGCGCCCATATCGAACGGCCGGACGAACTGGGCCGCGAACAATATTCGATCTCCGACCTCACCAGCGAATTCGGCTGCACCGCCCGCGCGCTACGGTTCTACGAGGACGAAGGGCTGATCGCGCCTTCGCGCATCGGTCTCACGCGGATTTATTCCAAGCGCGATCGCGCAAGGCTCGCATGGATCATGCGCGCCAAGAACGTGGGCTTTTCGCTCACCGAAATTCGCGAAATGATCGATCTTTACGATCTCGGTGACGGCCGCGTCGAACAGCGGCGCGTCACGGTCGAAAAATGCAAGACGCATGTCGCCAAGCTGAAGGAACAGCGTGACGATATCGACAGTTCGATCACCGAACTCACCGAATTCATCGAGCATATAGAAACGCTTGATGTCGATCTCGACTGATTTGCTTCCCCGGCGAGATAACCGACAGACCCCAGACCCAAGGACTTACTGATGCCCCGCTATTCCGCGCCTACCCGCGATACTCGCTTCATCATCAACGAGATGCTCGATCTTGCGAGCTACGGGGACCTGCCCGGTTTCGAAATGGCGAGCCCCGATGTCACCGATGCAGTCATCAACGAGGGCGGCAAGTTCTGCGCCGAAGTGCTCGCGCCGCTCAACCAGTCGGGCGATCAGGAAGGCTGCACTCGCCACGACGATGGTTCGGTGACCACGCCCAAGGGGTTCAAGGAGGCCTTCGACCAGTTCCGTGAAGCGGGCTGGGGCACGCTGTCGCAGCCGGAAGAATTCGGCGGGCAGGCCATGCCGCATGTCCTCGGCTTTGCATTCGAGGAATTTGTCTCGGGCGCGAACCAGGCATTCGGCATGTATCCCGGCCTGACCAATGGCGCGGTTTCGGCGCTGCTCGCCAAGGGCAGCCAGGAGCAGAAGGAGAAGTATCTTCCCAAGATGATCTCCAACGAATGGACCGGCACCATGAACCTGACCGAACCGCATTGCGGCACCGATCTGGGCATGATCCGGACCAAGGCCGAACCGCAGGGCGACGGCAGCTTCGCGATCACCGGGACCAAGATATTCATCTCCGCCGGCGAGCACGACATGGCGGACAATATCATCCACCTCGTGTTGGCCAAGACGCCGGGCGCGCCCGACAGCACCAAGGGTATCTCGCTGTTCGTCGTGCCCAAGTTCATCGTCAATGAAGACGGCACGCCGGGCGATCGCAATGGGGTCGCCTGCGGTTCGATCGAACACAAGATGGGCATTCACGGCAACGCGACCTGTGTGCTCAATTACGATGGTGCCAAGGGCTGGCTCGTCGGCGAGGAGAACAAGGGTCTCGCCGCGATGTTCATCATGATGAACGCCGCGCGCCTCGGGGTCGGTATCCAGGGCCTGTCGCAGGCCGAAGCCGCTTATCAGAACGCGGTGGCTTATGCGCTCGACCGCCGCCAGGGCCGCGCGCTGACCGGCCCGGCCGAGCCCGAGGAACAGGCCGACCCGATCTTCGTCCATCCCGACGTGCGCCGCATGCTGATGGACGCCAAGGCCTTTACCGAAGGCATGCGGGCCCTGTGCCTGTGGGGGGCGCTCCAGGTCGATCTGAGCCACAAGGCCGCGACCGAGGAAGAACGCGAACAGGCCGACATGCTGATTGGCCTGCTGACCCCGGTTATCAAGGGGTATGGCACCGACAAGGGCTATGAAGTCGCCACCAACATGCAGCAGGTCTTCGGCGGCCATGGCTATATCGAGGAATGGGGCATGAGCCAGTTCGTCCGCGACGCGCGTATCGCCCAAATCTACGAAGGCACCAACGGCGTGCAGGCGATGGATCTGTGCGGCCGCAAGCTGGCACAAAAGGGCGGCGCGGCGATCCAGGCCTTCTTCAAGGTGGTGGGCGACGATATCGGCGCCGCCAAGGGCGACGATGATCTTGGCCCGCTCGCCGAAGCGCTCGAAAAGGCGCTTGGCCAGCAGCAGGCGGCAACCATGTGGTTCATGAATAATGCCATGCAGAACCCCAACCACCTCGGCGCGGGCGCGCACCACTACATGCACATGATGGGCATCGTGACGCTGGGCTGGATGTGGCTGCGGATGGCCAAGGTCGCGCAGGCTGCGCTGGCTGCAGGCACCGAAGACAAGGCGTTCTACGAAGCCAAGCTCGCCACCGCGCGCTATTACATGGATCGTTACCTGCCCGATGCCGGCGCGCTGCGCCGCAAGCTCGAAGCGGGCAGCGACAGCACCATGGCGCTGGGCGAAGAGGCTTTCGCCACCGCCGCCTGATCGCTTTGCAGAAAACGAAGAGGCCCGGAACCGGGCGTCCGGGCCTTTTTGCTATCCGCCGAGCACCTCGTCGAAAAGGCTGTGCATCGCCGCCCAGCTCTGCCGGTCGGCACTCGCATCAGAGGCGGGATTAACCGCCCCGTTGGGCCGGTGCGCGGCAGTGAAGCCATGCTCGACCCCCGCATAGCTGTGGAAGTGCCAGTCAGCCTTCACCGCGTCCATTTCCTCCCAGAACGCGGTCACCTGGCTACGCGGCACAAGCGCGTCGGCATCGCCGTGGCAGACGAGGATACGCGGTGTCATCGGCTTATCGGCGGGCAGGGCGGTTTCAAGCAAACCATGAAAGCTGACGACTGCTGCGAGGTCTTGCCCGTCGCGCGCCATTTCCAGCACGGCCATCCCGCCGAGGCAAAAGCCGATGGCGAGATGCGGGAGGTCGGGCTCCAGCTTGCGCAGGAGGTCGAGCGTGGCGCGCAGCCGCTGGCGCATGGCTACCGGATCGCTGCGCAACCGGCGCATTGCAGCAAAGGAAGCATCACCGTCTGCGGGTGTCTCCGGCCCATAGAAGTCGCCGACGAGGACCGCGTAGCCGGCTTCGACGAGCTCTGCGGCCTTGGCCTCGACGACCGCCGTCGAGTTCATGAAGGTCGGATAGATCGCCACTGCGGCGCGGGGCTTGCCTGCGGGCCGCGCGTGGAGACCGGTCAGGGCGATCGCGCCATCACGATATCCAACCTGCTCCAGCGCCATCACTCGGGCAGGAAGTCGGGCACCGAAAGATACCGCTCGCCGGTATCGTAATTGAAGCCGAGCACGCGCGAATTCGCGGGCATGTCGGCCAGCTTCTGCTTGATCGCAGCGAGCGTGGCCCCGCTCGAAATTCCCACGAGCAAGCCTTCCTTGGCCGCGCATTGGCGCGCCATTTCCTTCGCGTCTTCGGGAGCGACCTGGATCGCACCATCGATTGCCTGCGTGTGCAGGTTCTGCGGCACGAAGCCCGCGCCGATGCCCTGGATCGGGTGCGGGCCGGGCTGGCCGCCGCTGATGACCGGCGAACCCTGCGGTTCGACTGCATAGGCCTTCATCGCGCTCCAGCTCTGCTTGAGCACTTCGGCGCAGCCGGTCAGGTGGCCGCCGGTGCCGACCCCGGTGATCAGTGCGTCGATCGGGCTATCGGCGAAATCGTCGAGGATTTCCTTGGCCGTCGTGCGCGCGTGGACCTTCCAGTTGCTTTCATTGTCGAACTGGCTGGGCATCCAGGCGCCCTCGGTCTGCTCGACCAGCTCCTGCGCGCGTTCGATCGCGCCGTTCATGCCCTTTTCCTTGGGCGTCAGGTCGAAGCTGGCGCCATAGGCGAGCATCAGCCGGCGGCGTTCGACGCTCATGCTTTCGGGCATGACCAACACCAGCTTGTAGCCCTTGACCGCGGCAGTCATCGCCAGGCCGATCCCGGTGTTGCCGCTGGTGGGTTCGACGATGGTGCCGCCGGGCTTGAGCTTGCCCGCTGCCTCCGCATCCTCGATCATCGCAAGCCCGATGCGGTCCTTGATCGAACCGCCCGGATTGGCGCGCTCGTTCTTCACCCAGACCTCATGATCGGGGAACAGGCGTGAGAGGCGGATGTGGGCGGTATCGCCGATCGTGGCGAGGACGGAGTCGGCTTTCATGGCATCTGCTCCTGCAATTTCTCTTCGGGGGGAGTGTCTAACAATTCGTCAGGCGGGTCAAAGGTCCGCGTTGTTCGCAGGACGGGAAAAATCCGCGCCCATACGGCAACGGTAACGATCGCGCCCGCCCCGCCGCCGACCACCGCCAGCGTGGGACCGACAAGGTAGGCGAGGCTGCCGGAGAAGAAATCGCCGAACTCGTTCGAGGCGCTAATCGTCAACAGGCTGACCGATGACACCCGTCCGCGCTTGTCGTCGGGCGTGTGCAGCTGGATCAGCGACTGGCGGATGTAGACGCTGAACATGTCCGCTGCCCCGATGATGAAAAGCATCGCCAGGCTGAGCGGCATCCAGCGCGAGAGGCCGAACACCATCGTGGCGATGCCGAAGATCGCCACTGCCCAGAGCATTTTGGGGCCGACATTGTTCTTGAGCGGGCGGAAGCTGAACCACAGCGCGGTAAGCGCGGCACCGACCGCGGGCGCCATGGCGAGTTGCGCCAGGCCGGTTTCGCCGACCTCGAGGATATCGCGGGCATAGACGGGGAACAGCGCGGTCGCCCCCGCCAGGAACACCGCGAACAGGTCGAGCGTGATCGCGCCAAGCACCATCTTGTTGCGCACGACGTAGCGCAGCCCCTCGACCATCTGGTGAATGGGGCGCTTGTTGGCCGCGCGCGGGGGCTGCGGTACCTTGCCGATGAAAGACAGCGTGACCAACGATGCGGCGAACAGACCGCAGGCTACGAAATAGGGCAGCGCAGGCAGGATCGCATAGGTATAGCCGCCGATCGCGGGCCCTACGATCATGCCCACCTGCCAGGCGATGCTGGATAGGGCGATGGCGTTCGGCAGGATCGCCTTGGGCACGAGATTGGGCGCGAGTGCTGATAGTGCCGGGCCGTTGAACGACCGGACTACACCCAGCACGATTGCGACCCCGAACAGCGCGGACAGCGTCAGGCTTCCGCTCGAGGTGAGCCAGGCCAGTGCGCCCGCACAGCCAAGCTGTGCAATTACCGTCAGCCGCGCCAGGTTGCGCCGGTCGAAATGGTCCGCGGCCCAGCCCGAGAAGGGCGTCAGCAGGAACAGCGGCACGAATTGCATCAGCCCGATCAGCGCCAACTGGCCCGATGCGGCGGCGATCCCCAGCCCGCTGTCGCGCGCGATGTTATAGGTCTGCCAACCGATAATCAGCATCATCGCATATTGCGCCAGCGTCATCGACAGGCGGCTGAACCAATAGGCGCGGAAATTCGCTATCCGGAGCGGCGAACTGTCGGGGGAGGGTGCGGCTATTTCACTCACCCCCGGACGCATGGCAGGCCCGCCTTCGGTTGTGAAGACGGGCCTGCTTGTTGTTATAATAGAAGCTGTTGCGGCTTAGCGCAGCTTGCGCAGCCGCGGGTTGGGCTGCAGCGTATCGATCATGGCAAGAAAGTCGTCGACGCGGATGATGCGTTCGAACTGGAAACCCGCGCGGTTGTCGCGGGTCCAGATGCAATAGGCTTCGATCCGGCCGATAACCGGCAGGCGCACGATTACGCGTTCGCCGCGGCCGATGCCATCGCCATTGTCGACCATGAAGCCGTTGGCAGAGATATTCGCGATATGCAGCCGCACGTCGCCCTTGCCGAAATGCTCGGCAATAACGGGATGATCGACAGGGTGGCGGGTCATGCGCCGCTGATCGGTGACGCTCAGTTGTGCTCCGGCAGACATGCTGGCGATCCCTTTGCGGTTGGGGTTGGGGGGGGTGGGGGTATCGGACATCAAAGCTTCTTATGGCGGCAAAAGCCTGCCAATTGGTAAACCGGCCCGGTGCTTTGACGGTAAAAAAGGGCGCTTCGTCGCTGGTTAACAGCGAATGACCGCGTGCTTCTTCTTGCCCAGGCTGAGCTTGGCTTCGGCGCCCGCCGCAACGCTCACCAGAAAGCCCGGATCGGTGACCGTTTCGCCATCGAGCTTGACCGCACCTTCGGCCAGTTTGCGCTTGGCTTCGCCGTTGGAAGCGGTGAATCCGAGTGCCGTCAGCACGGCCCCGATGCGCATGCCATCGGCACCCACCTCAAGCGTCGGAAGGTCCGCTCCGGCACCCCCGCCGGCGAAGGTTTCCGCAGCCGTCTGCGCAGCCAGGTTGGCCGCCTCTTCACCCCGAACGAGTGTGGTTACCTGATTGGCAAGAACTGTCTTCGCCTGGTTGATGTCGGACCCGCCGAGCGCTTCGAGCCGGGCGATCTCATCCAGCGGCAGATCGGTGAATAGCCGCAGGAACCGCCCGACATCGCGATCATCGACATTGCGCCAGTACTGCCAGAAATCGTAATTCGGCAGCTGCGCCTCGTTGAGCCATACCGCGCCCGCCGCGGTCTTGCCCATCTTGCCGCCATCGGCGGTCGTCAGCAGCGGCGTCGTCAGGCCGAACAGTTCGCTGCCGTCCATCCGGCGGCCCAGCTCCATCCCATTGACGATATTGCCCCACTGGTCGCTGCCACCCATCTGCAGCCGCACGCCCATTTCCTGCGCCAGATGGCGGAAGTCGTAGCCCTGCAGGATCATGTAGTTGAATTCGAGGAAGGTCATCGGCTGCTCGCGTTCGAGCCGCAAGCGCACCGAGTCGAAGGTCAGCATCCGGTTGACGGTGAAATGCGTGCCGACCTTCTGCAGCATCTCGATATAGCCAAGCCCGCTCAGCCAGTCGTGATTGTTGACCATCACCGCATCGGTGGGCCCGTCGCCAAAAACGAGCAGGCGTTCGAACACCGTCCGGATCCCGGCGATATTCTCGTCGATCGCCGCATCGGTCAGCATCTTGCGGCTTTCGTCGCGCCCGGTGGGGTCGCCGATCCGCGTCGTCCCGCCGCCCATCAGGACGATCGGCTTGTGCCCCGCCTGCTGCAACCGCCGCAGCATCATGATCTGTACGAGGCTGCCGATGTGGAGCGAAGGCGCGGTGGCGTCGAAGCCGATATAGCCCGGCACGATCTGCTTCGCGGCAAGCGCATCGAGACCCTCGGCGTCGGTGACCTGGTGGATGTAGCCGCGCTCGTCGAGCACGCGCAGAAGATCGGAGGTGTAGTTGCTCATGACGAAGCGCGCGCTAGCAGGTAAGGGGCGGCATGGAAACGTATCGATTGCAGCCCCATCCGGGGCATCCGCCGCGCGCGGTTTCCGGGGTCGAAGCCCGCGTCATCGGGCGCGATAAGAACTGGCTGCGCCTGCGCTGGCGGGTCGAGGGCAGCGGCGCGTTGGTGGTGCCCAAATTCGCGGGCAAGGGGCGCGCGGACGGCCTGTGGCAGACCACCTGTTTCGAGCTGTTCCTGCGCCCCGATGGCGACACCGCCTATTGCGAATTCAACCTCTCGCCATCCGAACGCTGGAACGCCTACGACTTCGCCGCGCGCCGCGAAGGGATGGCGCAGCGCCCCATGACGCGCGAACCGGTATGCACCATGCGCATGGGTAGCAGTTTCGCGATCTTCGATGCCGCCTTGCCAGCTGCGGGTTTGCCGGACACAGATTGCCCGATGGGTCTCACCTGTGTGATCGAGGAAGCCGGGGGGCGCAAAAGCTTCTGGGCGCTGGAACACGGCGGCGAACAGCCGGATTTCCACGATCCGGCTTGCTTCACCGCGCGGCTTGCGGCACCGAGCGGCGCATGAAATTCGGCATCGATCGTCTCATCACCGAAGAGGGGTTGCGCGCTCCGCTCGAAGGACAACGCGTGGCGCTGGTCGCGCATCCGGCTTCGGTTACCGCCAGCCTCGACCATTCGCTCGACGCGCTGATCGGCCGCGGTATCAGCGTCTCGTCCGCCTTCGGGCCGCAGCACGGGCTGAAGGGCGACAAGCAGGACAATATGGTCGAGACCGCCGACGAGACCGATCCGCAATACGGCATCCCGATCTTCAGCCTCTATGGCGAAGTGCGGCGCCCGACGGGGCAGATGATGTCGACGGCCGACGTATTCCTGTTCGACCTCCAGGACCTTGGCTGCCGCATCTACACCTTCGTCACCACGCTGCTCTACCTGCTGGAAGAGGCGGCCAAGGCGGGCAAGAGCGTGTGGGTGCTCGACCGGCCCAATCCCGCGGGCGGGCCGGTGGAAGGCACATTGTTGCAACCCGGCCAGGAGAGCTTCGTCGGCGCGGGCCCGATGGTCATGCGCCACGGCCTCACCATGGGCGAAATGGCGCGCTGGTTCGTCGCGCATTACAAGCTCGACGTCGATCTCCAGGTGATCGAGATGAGCGATTGGAAGCCGGGCAAGGCCCCCGGTTACGGCTGGTCCGACGAACGCGTGTGGATCAATCCCAGCCCCAATGCCGCCAGCCTCAACATGGCGCGTGCCTATGCGGGCACGGTGATGCTCGAAGGGACCACGCTGAGCGAGGGCAGGGGGACCACCCGCCCGCTCGAAGTGCTGTTCGGCGCGCCCGATGTCGACGCCAAGGCAGTGCTCGCCGAAATGCACGAACTCGCGCCCGTATGGATGCGCGGCTGCGCAATCCGCGAATGCTGGTTCGAACCGACCTTCCACAAACATGTCGGCACGCTGTGCAACGGCCTGATGATCCATGCCGAAGGCAAGTTCTACGATCATTACGCGTTCCAGCCATGGCGCCTGCAGGCGCTGGCGTTCAAGGCGATCCGCAAGCTCTACCCCGACTATCCGCTGTGGCGCGATTTCCCCTATGAATACGAGCTCGACCGGCTGGCGATCGACGTCATCAACGGCGGCCCGGCCTTGCGCGAGTGGGTCGACGACAGCGAAGCCGTGCCCGACGATCTCGACGAACTGGCCGGCGCAGACGAAACTGCCTGGCGCGAAACCATTGCGCCGCACCTGATCTACAGCTGATGGCCGACACGGTCGACGCGCTCGCTCGCAAGGCGGCCGCGCTGTATCGCTCGGCGCGCTATGACGATGCGCGCGAAGCCTACCGCGACCTGCTCGCACTTCATCCGAATCGAGCCGATGACTGGGTGAATTTCGGCCTGTTGCTCAAGCGGCAAGGTGCCTTTCGCGAAGCGCTCGCCGCCTATGACAACGCCTTGCAACACCAGGTAACCGGGCCCGAAGAGGTCCATCTCAATCGTGCGGTCGTTCTCGCCGATGACCTCGCTGATCCCGCCTCAGCGCATGCGGCGCTCGAAGCGGCGCTCGCGATCCGGCCCCACTATGTCCCGGCCTTGCTCAATCTCGGCAATCTTCACGAGGACGCGGGTGACCGCGATCGGGCGCGTACGGTTTACGCACGGGCGCTGGAGCTCGAACCCGGAAGCGCGCTTGCGCTGATGCGTCTTGCCGAAGTGACCGTGTTCGATGACCCCGGACACCCGCTTATCGAGCGGCTCCGTGGCGCAATCGCCCGCATCGATCTTGGTCCGCTGGAGCGGGCCGACCTGGGGTACGCGCTGGGGCGTGCGCTTGATCAGTGCGCGCGTTACGACGAGGCGTTCGCCGCCTATCGCACCGCCAATCAAGGCAGCCGGGCGCTCGCGGCGAATCCCTACGATCCACAAGGGGCGCAGGCCTTCATCGACCGTTTGATAGCGGCCTTTCCCGACGCGGCGGAGAAGGAAGCGGGAGCGGACCTGGCGCCCGTTTTCATCTGCGGCATGTTCCGTTCGGGTTCGACGCTAGTGGAGCGCGTTCTGGCCTCACACAGCCGAGTGATCGCGGGCGGCGAATTGCCGTTACTGCCGCATATCGTGCGCGAGCAGTTGCAGCCCTATCCCGAATCGCTGGTTGGCCGTGATGCTGCTTTCTACGCCAGCTTGCGGCAGCGCTATCTGAAGGGTCTGGACGAGATGGAATTGCCCATCGCTGGTCTGACCGACAAGCGACCCGACAATTTCCTCCATGTCGGCCTGATCAAACGCATTTTCCCCAATGCCAGGATCGTGCTCACCCGGCGCAATCCGCTCGACAATTGCCTGTCGATCTACTTCGCGCATCTCGATCCAACGCTCACCTATGCCGCCTCGCTCGAAAGCGCTGCGCATTGGTATGAGCAATATGAGAGGCTGGCCGACCATTGGATGGGGCTCTACCCCGATGACATCCATATCGCGGATTACGATGCGATAGTCGCCGATCCCGAGGCCGAGATCGCCGGACTTCTCTCGTTCCTCGATCTGGAGTGGGAGGATGCCTGCCTGACGCCCCACCGGGGCACCGACCAGGTCCGCACCGCAAGCGCGTGGCAGGTGCGCGAACCGCTCTACACGAGATCGTGCAACCGCTGGCGAAACTATGCAGCCCATCTCGAAAGTCTGGTTGCCACTTTCGGAGAGCCGGGCCGCGCTTGACGTTCGTGTCCCACTGGGTGACAGTTGTTCACCTGATCAACGTGGGACTGACTATGCCGGTGATGCAGCCTCCGAGGATGTCCCCCGCACAAGCCGATATCCGGCTGGCTCGGGACCAGTATGATTTTCCCGCGCTCATCGCCAAGGGCGATCATCATTATACCCGCGGCGAACTGCGTGCCGCGGGATCGTTCTACGGAATGGCGGTTTCGGTTGCCCAGAGCGGGCGTCCGGCGGACGGGCGGGAAGCGGCGCGCGCGGCGCAGGCAATGCAGGAAATACAGCAGCAATTCGTCCGGCATCTCGTCGGTTCGCTGGCCGAGGCCGGACATAAGCAGCAGGACTGGCACCCGCGCTTCGCAAATTCGTTGGCGATGATGGTAGGCGCAGCCGAGCGCGCGCCTGACCAACGGTCCTATCCGTCGATGCCGAACGTCTATTACTACCCCGGCCTGCCGCACGTCGAATTCGCCGATACGCATCAGTTCGAATGGCGCGAGGCGGTCGAAGAGCGCACCGAGGACATTGCCGAGGAAGCGCGCGAACTGCTGGCCGGATCGGGCACGTTCAAGCCCTATGTCGAGGCCGAGGCCGACCGGCCGCAGGGGGATATGCATGGGATGCTCGGCAATGACGATTGGAGTTCGCTCGATCTGATCGAAAAGGGCGAGCCGGTTGCCGAGCATATCGCCCATGCCCCCGTGGCCTACCGGACGATCACCCAGGAAGTGCCTGTTTGCACGATCCCCAATCGCGCACCCACGCTGCTGCTCTCGCTGCTCAAGGCGGGCAAGAGAATCCCACCACATCACGGCATGCTCAACCCGCGCTATATCTGCCACCTGCCGTTGATCGTCCCCGGCAATGGCGCCTTGCGTCTGGGGTCGCAAAAGCGCGAATGGCGGAAGGGGGAACTCATCGCTTTCGACGATACGATCGAGCATGAGGCGTGGAATAACTCGGGCGAAGACCGGCTTGTACTGCTGTTCGATGTCTGGCGTCCCGAACTCGAGCCCATCGAACACGCGCAGATTGCTGCACTGTTTGCCGCCGTGGATAGCGCGGGCTAAGCCGAAAAGTCCCCAACCGTCTGTTCGATTTTCGACCAATGGTCTTGACGAAGTACGCCAAGAAAGGGAGCTTGGCCCAAAGTGACGGGCATACCCGCGCTTCGGGAGAGGTTTGAATGGCGACTGCGGCAGTACGGCAAACGGGCGGATCGGTCAGGGTGACCCTATGGATCCTGCTGGTTGTCTATATTTTCAATTTCATCGACCGGCAGATCGTCAATATCCTTGCCGAGCCGATCCGTATCGAGCTGGGGTTGAGCGATACCCAGATCGGCTTGATGACGGGTCTGGCCTTCGCCTTGTTCTATACTGTCCTCGGCTTGCCGATCGCGCGCTTTTCGGACCGCTCCACGACCAATCGGCCGTGGCTGATCGGCGGCGCGCTGGCGATCTGGTCGGCGATGACCGCGCTCTGCGGCCTGGCGCAGAACTTCGTCCAGCTCCTGCTTGCGCGGATCGGCGTGGGGGTGGGGGAAGCCGGCTGCACCCCGCCCGCGCATTCGCTGATCGCGGATATGGTGGAACCCGCCAAACGCTCCTCCGCGCTTGCCTTCTACGCGCTCGGCATTCCCATAGGCACATTGCTGGGGATGCTGATCGGCGGGCTGCTGGCCGATTCGGTGGGCTGGCGGAATGCCTTCCTGATCGTGGGCCTGCCGGGGCTGGCGCTCGCAATGATTGTCATCATGTTTTTGAAAGACCCGCGCCGCACCGGCATGATGCAGGGCGGCGCGCAGCAATCGACCGAACAGATGCCGATGAAAACCGCGCTCAAGGCGATGTTCAGCTCGCGCGCATTCGTCCTGCTGGTGGCGGCAGGGTCGGCGGCAGCCTTCCTCGCCTATGGCAAGGTGACCTGGATCACGATCTTCTTCCAGCGCACCCACGGGCTGACCCCGGGTGAAACCGGACTGTGGTTCGGCCTGGTCAATGGCGGAGCGGGGATCGCCGGAACGGTTTTGGGCGGCTATATCGCCGATCGCTGGGGTTCCAAGAACCGCCGCCACGTGCTCACGGCACCGGCGGTGGGGATGGTCATCACCATTCCCTTCGCGTTGTTTGCTTTCATGAGCGACAACTGGCTGGTGGCGTTGTTCCTGCTGATCGTGCCCACAGTCTGCAATTCGCTCTATTACGGCCCGACCTATTCGAGCGTGCAGGGACTGGTGCCGCTGCGCGCCCGCGCGATTGCAGCTGCCGTCCTGCTGTTCTTCCAGAACCTCATCGGGCTGGGCCTCGGGCCGCTGTTTTTCGGGATGATGTCCGACCTGCTGCAACCCGCCTATGGCGAAGAGAGCGTCCGCTACGTGCTCTACGGCGCGACGTTCCTCGGGCTGCTGCCGGCGTTCTTCTTCTGGCGCTGTTCGCTACGCCTCAACGAGGAACTCGATCAGAAGGACTAGATGGGCCGGGCCGCCTGGCCCGGTACCGCCGAGAACAAACGACCCCGGGCGTAAGCAACGCCCGGGGTTTTCTCAGGCCCCGGTCTTGCGGCTCAATTCGCGCATCGCGTCGTCGAGCCCGTCGAGCGTCAGCGGATACATGCGGTCGTTGACCAGCTGCTTCATCACCTTGGTCGACTGCGAATAGGACCACTGCTTTTCGGGCACGGGGTTGAGCCAGACGGTCGCGGGATAGGTATTGGTCACCCGCTGCATCCAGGTCGCCCCGGCTTCCTCGTTCATATGCTCGACGCTGCCGCCCGGATGGGTGATCTCGTAGGGGCTCATCGCGGCATCGCCAACGAACACGATCTTGTAATCGTGCCCGTATTTGTGGAGCACGTCCCAGGTCTTGGTGCGTTCCTGCCAGCGGCGGCGGTTGTCCTTCCACACGCCTTCATACAGGCAGTTGTGGAAGTAGAAGAATTCGAGGTTCTTGAACTCCGCGGTCGCCGCGCTGAACAGTTCCTCGGTGACCTTGATGAAGGGGTCCATCGAGCCACCGACATCGAGGAACAGCAGCAGCTTGACCGCATTGTGTCGCTCGGGCCGCATACGGATATCGAGCCAGCCCTGCTTGGCCGTACCATCGATCGTCGCATCGAGGTCGAGCTCGTCGGCAGCGCCTTCGCGCGCAAACCGGCGTAGACGGCGCAGCGCCATCTTGATGTTGCGCGTGCCCAGTTCCTTGGTGTTGTCCAGATTCTTGAACTCGCGCTTGTCCCACACCTTCACTGCGCGCTTGTGCTTGCTTTCGCCGCCAATCCGGACGCCTTCGGGATTGTAGCCCGAATTGCCGAACGGCGAGGTGCCCCCGGTGCCGATCCACTTGTTACCGCCCTGGTGACGCTTTTCCTGTTCCTCGAGCCGCTTCTTCAGCGTCTCCATGATCTCGTCCCAGTCCCCCAGGCTCTTGATCTTTTCCATCTCCTCTTCGGAGAGGAATTTCTCGGCCACCGACTTCAGCCAGTCCTCCGGAATCTCGACCGGGTTCTGGCCGTAATCGGTCAGTATGCCCTTGAAGACTTTCTGGAATACCTGGTCGAACCGGTCGAGCAGGCCTTCGTCTTTCACGAAGGTCGCCCGGCTGAGGTAATAGAACGCCTCGGGAGACTGTTCGATCACGTCACGGTCGAGCGCCTCGATCAGCGTGAGGTGTTCCTTGAAGCTTGCGGAAATGCCCGCAGAGCGAAGCTCGTCGACGAAATTGAAGAACATGGGTGGGAGCCTAGCGCGTGCCTTTGCGCCGCACCAGTTACTTATCGCGCGTATTTTTTAACTGCCCACTAACCAACCCGGCGTAAGCTACGCAGAACACGACCAAAAAGGGGGTCACACAGGCAATGGAACTCAGCGCGATCGATGCCAGGGGGGCGTCGGCTCTGGACCAGATACCGGCAGCTTGCGGCAAAGTAACCGTGGGCTGTTCGGACGTGGCGGGGATTGTCCAGGGCGTTATCGATTCCTTTGGTCATCTGCGCAGCGAATATGTCGAGCTGCAGGGCACGGTCACCGCGCTCGATGAAGACCAGCGCAAGGTCCTGGAGGCAAGCGACGAAGCCCGGCTGCTGTCCGAACGCGCGATCGAGCGGCTGAACGACGGGTCGATGCTGATCAGCAATTCGCTGAACGAAATCGGCAACCTCCTGAGCCTCGTCGAAACGCTGTCGCAGCACGTCACCGGTTTCGCTGCGGCGATGGACCAGGTGCGCCGGTCGAGCCAGGAAATCGACCAGATTGCCGAGACCACCAATATTCTCGCGCTCAATGCCACGATCGAGGCGATGCGTGCGGGCGAACAGGGCCGCACCTTTGCGGTCGTCGCCAATGAGGTGAAGACGCTCGCCAGCGAAACACGCAAGGCGACCGAGGAAATCGGCCGCACCATCGACACGCTCGGCAATGAAGCCGAGCAGGTGATCGAGAAGATCGAAAGCGGCGCCGAGGCAAGCGTCCATGCCAAGGATTCGGTCGGCTCGATCGAGGACACAATGCGCAGCGTGACCGAGCTGTTGACCGAGGTCGACGGCCAGCAGGATCTGATTGCGCGCAATACCGCCAAGATTTCGGACCATGTCCACCGCGTGCAGGACGTGCTCGGCGATTTCGACGGGGCTGTAAGCGATAACGAGAACAAGCTCGCGACCGCGCATGATCGCATGGAAGGGCTCGAACTGATCGCCAGCGACATGTTCGACAAGCTGGTCAAGGCCGGCCTCTCCCCGCAGGACAGCGTCATGGTCGAGAAGGCGCAGGGTCACGCCGCACAGGTCGTCGCTGCGGCGGAAGCCGCGATTGCCGCGGGCGAGCTCACGATGGAGCAATTGTTCGACCGCGACTACCGTGAGGTACCGGGCACCAACCCGCAGCTATACCGCACCGGGTTGAGCGATTGGGCCGATGCCAATTGGCGCCCGATCAACGACGATGTCAGCAGCGAAGGCCGCCCGGTGATCATGTGTTCGCAATCGGACACCAACGGGTTCCTCCCTACGCATGTCAGCGAACATTCGCGCCCGCCGACCGGCGATCTGGCGCACGATACGCAGCACTGCCGCAACGGCCGGATAATGCTCTACGCGATCGACAAGACCGCCAAGACGCAGACCGAGCCCTATATGATGGCGGTCTATCGCCAGGAAGGCGACGGGCGTAACTACCTCGTGGTGCGCAATGTCTATGTGCCGCTGGTCATCAACGGCCGCCGCTGGGGCGATTTCGAACTGGCCTACAGCCTGGATTGATCCGCAGGCGGATAACGAAAAAGGGCGCGAACCGGATGTGGTTCGCGCCCCTTTTCGTTGTTCTTTTAAAGGAAGAGCGTCAGCTCTGCCTGCGTGCCATGAAGGCGAGGCGTTCGAACATCATCACGTCCTGCTCGTTCTTGAGCAATGCGCCGTGCAGCGGCGGGATCGCGGCATTGGGATTGGCATCCTGCAGCACGTCGATCGGCATGTCCTCGTTGAGCAGCAGCTTGAGCCAGTCGAGCAGTTCGCTGGTCGATGGCTTCTTCTTGAGGCCCGGCACGTCGCGGATTTCGTAGAAGATTTCCATCGCCTTGGTGACGAGGGTCTTCTGGATACCGGGGAAGTGCACCTCGATGATCTCGCGCATCGTCTCGGTGTCGGGGAACTTGATGTAGTGGAAGAAGCAGCGGCGCAGGAACGCGTCGGGCAGTTCCTTCTCGTTGTTCGAGGTGATGACCACGATCGGGCGTTCCTTCGCCTCGATCCGCTCATGCGTTTCGTAGACGTCGAAGCTCATGCGATCGAGTTCCTGCAACAGATCGTTGGGAAACTCGATATCGGCCTTGTCGATCTCGTCGATCAGCAGCACGGGCAACTGTTCGGCGGTGAACGCCTCCCACAATTTGCCGCGCCGGATATAGTTCGAGATGTCGTGGACGCGCTCGTCGCCCAGCTGGCCGTCGCGCAGGCGGGCGACCGCGTCGTATTCGTAGAGACCCTGCTGCGCCTTGGTGGTCGACTTGACGTTCCACTCGATCAGCGGCGCGTCGAGCGCCTTGGAAATCTCGTGCGCCAGAACCGTCTTGCCCGTGCCCGGTTCGCCCTTGACCAGCAGCGGACGCCGCAGCGTCACCGCTGCGTTGACCGCGACCTTCAGGTCCTCGGTGGCGATATAGGCTTGCGTGCCTTCAAAACGGGTCGGTTCTGTCATCGGTTTTCCCTTGCAACTTTACGTTAGCGTTAGGGACCGGGCACCGCTCGTGCAAGGGGGCGTTATGGCTTCAGACGCGAGGAAGAATTCATGCCAACCGAAAAGATCACTATTGCCACCGATGCCGGCCACGAACTGACGGGCTCGCTCGAACTGCCCACCGGGCTGGTACGCGGGGCTGCGCTGTTCGCGCATTGCTTCACCTGCACCAAGCAGAGCCGCGCGGCGGTCAGCGTGGCGCGGGCGCTTGCACACGAAGGTATCGCCTGTCTGCGCTTCGACTTCACCGGACTGGGCGGGAGTGATGGCGAATTCGGCCGCGCCGGCTTCGCCACCGATGTCGCCGATCTGGTCGCGGCGGCGGAAGAGCTGCTGGTACGTTTCGCGCAGCCGATTCTGCTGGTCGGGCACAGCCTTGGCGGTGCGGCGGTGCTGGCGGCGGCGGATGACCTGGGCTTCGACAAGGTCGCCGCGATCGCCACTATCGGCGCGCCCAGCGATGTACCGCATGTGCTCCAGCGGATCGATGGCGATCTCGAGGCGATCCGCAAGGAAGGCGAGGGCGAGGTCACGATCGGTGGCCGCGATTTCGCGCTCAGCCGCGATTTTCTCGAGCGGGTCGAGAATATCGACCTGCTCGAAGAGGTCGGGCGGCTCAAACGCCCGCTGCTGTTCCTCCATTCCCCCACCGATGCGATCGTCGGGATCGAGAACGCCAGTGCGCTGTTCGGCGCAGCCAAACATCCCAAGAGCTTCGTCAGCTTGGAAGGCGCGGACCACCTGCTGCTCGACGAGGCCGATGCGCGCTTTGCCGCCGGCATGATCGCTTCATGGGCGAGCCGCTACCTCCCGCTGCGCAACGACTGGCCGATGCCCGACAAGGGCGTGGTGGTGAAGACCGGCCATGGCAAGTTCGGCACCGAGGTTCATACCAAGACCCATCGCTTCATCGCCGACGAGCCCAAGAGCTATGGCGGCGACGACAGTGGGCCGACGCCTTACGATCTGCTCAATGCCGCGCTGGGCACCTGCACCGCGATGACGATGAAGATGTATGCCGATGGCAAGGGCTGGCCGCTCGAAGGGGCGACGGTCGAGGTAACGCATGAACGCAAGCATCAGGACGAGTGCGACCATGTCGAGGCGATGCAGGAGGGGCGGCCGATGCAGGCGCTGATCCGCCATATCGAACTGTATGGCGATAAGCTCACCGACGACCAGCGGAGCCGGATCATCGCCATCGCCGACAAGTGCCCGGTGCATCGGACACTCGAAAGCGATCTCCACGTGCATACCACGGGGAGTTAGGCGGGGCAGTCGTCCTGCTGCGCGGCGTAGGATGCGTGGGTGATACGGTATCCCGTGCGACCATCGCGCGGCGGCACGGTTTCGCGCCACGGGGTGGCTTCGCCGTTCAGTACCGCTGCCAGATCAGCCCGGCCGACGCAGGTATCGAACACGTCCCCATGCCGCAGCCCGCCTTCGGCTACCGCGGCCGAGGTGTCCACCATACTCAATCCCGGTAGGTCCGGACCGAGGTGGCAATTGCCGTCGCGGCCCAGGCTGCGCTCCGCATAATCAACTGAATAGCTACAATCCGAGCTGCCGAGCCGGCTGTATCCGTGGAGCGAACGTGAGGTTCGCAGCGCGAGGTCCTCCTGTGAGGAATAGATCGTCACCGAGCGGCCGCCCTTCAGCAGCTCGGTGATCGAACCATTATCGCGCAGGACCTGGTGACGGTCGATATCGGGCGACACGAGGATCAGCCGGTGGACATGCGCGGCCTTGTCGGGCTTGGCGAGGTTGAGCCGCCGGATCGCCCCGACCAGCGCGCGCCCGCCCATGCTGTGCGCCACCAGCGTGATATTGTCGCTTTTCTCGACCAAGGTCAGCAGTAATTGGTCGATATAGCCCTGCGACCAAGCGATGCTCGAGGCATCGTAGAGATAGCTGAGATAGCGTTTGCGAGAGGGCCACACCACCGACACGGTCGGGACCGAATAGGCATTGAGGTTGCGCAGGGTGACCGTGCGGTCGAGCGCATCGTCGAAATCGCTGCGGTAGCCGTGGATGTAGAGCAATAGGCGGCCCTCGTTCCCGGGCTGCTCTATCTGGTCGGTCAGTGCCGCCAGCCATTGATCTTCGGCCAGCAGCTTGGCGCGGTGTGCGTCCCAAGGTTCTTCGCCTTGGCCGGTCGGTGCGACGAAGCCGTAGGACAGCTCGTCCGAACGGAAGATGGCGAAATCGAGCGAATCCTTGCGGCAGTCCGCCATGTTGCTGGCCATGAAGAAGACATCGTTTGGCGCGACATCATCCGGCGCGCCGAACTGGCCCCGGCAATCGCTCGCCAGCAGCGACAGGCTGGGCGAGGGGAGGCTGCACGCGCCGAGCACGCCGGCTGCCGCGGTCAGCAATCCCAAGCTGAGCTTGTTCATCGGCTGTCTCCCGCGGCGCAAGGGGACACTACAACCCAACCGCTATCGATCAAAGGCCTGCGGCAAAGCCGTCAGGCGTCGATCATCTCGCGGTCCATATCGCCGGCGTTGTTCTGGATGAAGTTGAAACGGTGTTCGGGGTTGCGGCCCATCAGCTGGTCGACCAGTTCCTTGACCTTCGCGCGGTCCTCGAACTCGGGGGGGAGCGTGATCCGGATGAGGCTGCGCGTGGCCGGGTTCATCGTGGTCTCGCGCAGCTGCGCGGGGTTCATCTCGCCCAGGCCCTTGAAGCGTCCGACATCGACCTTCTTACCCTTGAACACGGTGGCTTCCAGCTCGGCGCGATGCGCGTCGTCGCGGGCATAGCGGCTCTCCTTGCCCGCGGTCAGGCGGTAGAGCGGCGGCTGCGCGAGGTAGAGATGCCCGCCGCGCACCACCTCGGTCATCTCCTGGAAGAAGAACGTCATCAGCAGCGTCGCGATATGCGCGCCGTCGACATCGGCATCGGTCATGATGATGATGCGGTCGTAGCGCAGGTTTTCCGGGTCGCAATCCTTGCGCGTGCCGCAGCCCATCGCGAGCGTAAGGTCGGCGATCTCGCTATTCGCGCGAATCTTGTCGGCGGTTGCACTGGCGACATTGAGGATCTTGCCGCGGATCGGCAGGATCGCCTGGCTCTTGCGCGCGCGCGCCTGCTTGGCGCTGCCACCTGCCGAATCGCCTTCGACAATGAACAGTTCGGTCTCCGCCTCGCCTTCGCCCGAGCAATCGGTGAGCTTGCCCGGCAAGCGCAGCTTCTTGGCATTGGTCGCGGTCTTGCGCTTGATCTCGCGTTCCTGCTTCCTACGCAGGCGCTCGTCCATCCGCTCCATCACTTGGCCTAGCAGTGCCTTGCCGCGGTCCATATTGTCGGCGAGGAAATGGTCGAAATGGTCGCGCACCGCGTTCTCGACGAGCCGCGCGGCTTCGGGCGAGGTCAGCCGGTCCTTGGTCTGCGACTGGAACTGCGGATCGCGGATGAAGACGCTGAGCATGACCTCCGCGCCGACCATGACATCGTCGGCGGTCAGCTCCTTGGCCTTCTTCACCCCCGTCAGTTCGGCGAAGGCGCGCAGCCCCTTGGTCAGCGCGGCGCGCAGGCCCTGTTCGTGCGTGCCGCCATCGGGCGTGGGCACGGTGTTGCAATACCAGCTGGTCGAGCCGTCCGAATAGAGCGGCCAGGCAATCGCCCATTCGACGCGGCCCGCCTCATCGGGAAAGTCCTGGCTGCCGGCAAAGGGTTCGGCGGTGACGCATTCGCGCGACCCGATCTGCTCGGCCAGATGATCGGCGAGACCGCCGGGGAATTTGAACACCGCTTCGGCGGGGACGTCATCGCTCGCGAGGCTGTCCGCGCATTTCCAGCGGATTTCGACTCCCGCGAAGAGATAGGCTTTCGACCGCGCCAGCTTGAACAGGCGCTTGGGGCTGAACTGGCGGTCGCCGAAAATCTCGATGTCGGGGACGAAGCTGACCGTCGTGCCGCGGCGATTGGGCGTCGGCCCGAGTTGTTCGAGCGGCCCGAGCGTCTGCCCCTTGGCAAAACTCTGCGCGAACAGCTGCTTGTCGCGCGCCACTTCGACCCGCGTATCGCTCGACAGCGCGTTCACCACCGAAATGCCGACGCCGTGCAGGCCCCCGCTGGTGGCGTAGGCCTTGCCCGAGAACTTGCCGCCCGAATGCAGCGTGGACAGGATCACTTCGAGCGTCGACTTGCCCGGAAACTTGGGATGCTCGTCCACCGGCATGCCGCGCCCATTGTCGGCGATGGTGATGCGATTGCCTTCCTCGAGCCGCACCTCGATCCGCGTTGCATGGCCCGCGACCGCCTCGTCCATCGAGTTGTCGAGCACTTCGGCAACAAGATGATGGAGCGCGCGGTCGTCGGTCCCGCCGATATACATGCCGGGGCGGCGCCGCACCGGCTCGAGGCCTTCGAGGACCTCGATCGAGGAAGCGTCATAGTCGCCGCTGGAGGTCGGCGTGTTTTCGAACAGATCGTCGGACATGCACCCGCTATATCGTGCGGTTTCGCGCCGCTACAAGCGCGCCGGCAAGGTTATCCGCCCCGCTCAGAAGCGGCTCGGGGCATTCTCCACCACGACAACCGCGCCATCGCGCACCTCGCGCACCTCGAATGCGCGTTCGACCAGCCCGCTGCGGTCGAAGCGGAAGGCCCCGTCGAGGCCGAGGAAGCCGTCTTCGCTGCGCAATGCGCCGGCGGGGAAATCGCGCCCCGGACGCCAGTCGCGCGCCACGCGCAGGGTCAGCAGTACCGCGTCGTAACCCAGCGTCGCAATGCGATAGGGCTGGCTGCCGAAGCGCGCTTCATAGCTGTCGGTAAAGCGCTTGTAGCGATCGTCCGACACAGCGGAGAACCACGCGCCCGACAGTGCCGATGCCCGCGTGACCGAACCTTCGCCGCTCCACAATTCGGTGCCCAGCAGCCGGGTGGTCATGCCGCCGCCCGGGTTGAGCACGCCAGCGGCCTGTGCCGCCAGTCGCGCGCCATCGGCAACGAGCACGGTGTCATAGCCGCCATGCGCTTTCAGCCGTTCCGCCGCGCTGACGATCGAGGTGTTGCCGCGGGCGAAGCGTTCGGTCCACACGACCGCACCGCCATAGGCCGCCACCGCGCGCCGCACCGCGTCTTCGGCGCGCGCGCCATATTCCCCGTCGGGGGCGATGATGGCGAAATTCTGCGCGCCCTGGGTGCGGGCATACTGGACCGTGCGCGTGATCGATTGTTCGGGGATATGACCCATGATGAACACATCGGGGCCGGCGGCGCCGGTGTCGTTCGAGAAGGAAATTACCGGCACATCCGCCGCACGCGCCGGGGCGGTGACCGAGGGGATGTTCGATCCGAGCAACGGGCCGAGGATCAGCTTGTTGCCTTCCGCGATCGCCTGCCGCGCCGCGGCTTCGGGGCCCTTGGCCGTGTCATAGGTGGTGATGCGCAGATTGCCGGCATTGGTGTCGAGCAGTGCCATGGTCGTGGCATTGGCGATCGACTGGCCGACCGGGCCGTTGCGGCCCGACATCGGGACCAGCAGCGCGATCCGGTGCCGCGTCTCGTCGGTCGGCAGGCTCTGTGTTGGTTCGGCCGAAGGCGTCGGTGTCACCGGCCCAGCGCGTTCGGGGGCCTTGGGGATGACCGAGCAGGCCCCCAGCAGGGCTGCCAGCCCGAGGGTTACCATTGCCCGACGGTCGAAAGTCCAGCGCTTCATCTTGCCGCGTCCCTCAATATTGGTTCATGGGGGAAGGGTGACTGATGCGACCCCTTCCGAAGAGTCCCTTACACCGGGGCTCTATATCGTCGCCACCCCGATCGGCAACCTTGGGGATATCACGCTGCGCGCGGCCGATGTGTTGCGCCGCTGCGACGGGATCGCCTGCGAGGATACGCGGGTCACCGGCAAGCTGCTCAAGCATCTCGGCATCTCCAAGCCGATGTGGCGCTACGACGATCACAGCGAGCATCGCGACCGTACCCGGTTGGTCGAGTCCATGCACGATCGGGCAGTGGCGCTGGTCAGCGATGCGGGCACCCCGATGGTCTCCGACCCCGGCTATCGGCTGGTCAACGATTGCCGGGCAGAGGGCATTCCCGTCACCGCGCTGCCCGGGGCCTGCGCGGCGGTGACCGGGCTGGCGCTGTCGGGCCTGCCCAATGACCGTTTCCTGTTTGCCGGCTTCCTGCCCAGCAAGGACAAGGCGCGCCGCGAAACGCTCGAGGAACTGGCCGGGGTCGATAGCACGCTGATATTCTACGAAACCGCACCGCGACTGGCCAAATCGCTGGCGGCGATCGAGGAGGCTCTCCCCGAACGCGAAGTGGCGGTGGCGCGCGAATTGACCAAGCTGCACGAAGAAATGCGCCGCGGCCTGCCCGCGGGCGTGCGGGCCTATTTCGATGCCAATCCCCCACGCGGCGAAATCGTTCTGCTGGTTGGCCCGCCGCCCGAAAGCGTTGCGAGCGAGGAAGAGGCGGAGATCATGCTGGTCGCCGCTCTGCGCACGATGAAGGCCTCGCAGGCTGCGGGGCAGGTCGCCAAGGCCACCGGGATGGACCGCAAGGCGCTATATGCGCGGGCCATGGCGCTGCGCTCTGCATGACCCGCCAGCTGGCCGAGAAAAGCGGCCGCGAGGGCGAAACACGCGCAGCAGTGTGGTTGCGCGCCAAGGGCTGGCAAGTGCTCGACCGGCGGGTCAAGACACCCGCGGGCGAGATCGACCTGATCGCGAAGCGGGGCGGAGTGGTCGCCTTCGTCGAAGTGAAATGGCGCCGCAAACGCGCCGATCTCGACCATGCAATAGACGAATATCGGCTTTCGCGTGTCGCTGCGGCGGTCGAAGCGGTAGCGCATCGCTATGCCGAAAATGGCGAGGATATCCGCATCGACGTGATCCTGCTTGCACCGGGCAGCTTCCCTCGCCACATCCCCAATGCCTGGCAGCCGTAACCTTCGCTTCTTCCCGCTGCTCGCCTGACTACGAGGAATAGGAATGACCCTACGCGTCGCCGTCCAGATGGACCCGCTCGAGAATATCAATATTGCGGGCGACAGCTCCTTCGCGCTGATGTTGTCGGCGCAGGCGCGCGGGTTCGAGGTGTGGCATTACGATGTCGCGACGCTCGCCTATGAAAGCGACGGCACCCCGCATGGCCGCATCACCGCGCATGCAGCGCCGGTCACGGTCCAGCGGGTCGAGGGCGACCATTTCCACGCCGGGGATCGCCGCCGGATCGATCTGGCGCGCGATATCGATGTGGTGCTGATGCGGCAGGATCCGCCCTTCCACCTTGGCTATATCAGTTCTGCCCTGCTGCTCGACCGGCTCAAGGGCACCACGCTGGTGGCCAATGATCCGCGCGAAGTGGTCAATGCGCCCGAAAAGATGTTTGTCCTCGATTACGCGCAATACATGCCGCCGACACTGGTCGCGCGGCATCTCGACGATCTGCGCGAATTCCAGAAGCAGCACGGCTCGGTCGTCGTCAAACCGCTGCACGGAAATGGCGGCAAGGCGATTTTCCGGATCGACGAAAAAGGGACCAACCTGTCCGCGCTGTCGGAAGTGTTCGACCAGACCTGGCCCGAACCGCATATGGTCCAGCCCTTCCTCCCCGAAGTGAGCGAGGGGGACAAGCGCATCGTCTTGGTCGATGGTGAATTTACCGGGGCGATCAATCGCTTCCCGGGCGAAGGTGAGTTCCGTTCGAACCTCGCGCAGGGCGGCCATGCCGAAGCCACCACGCTGACCGAGCGCGAAGAGGAAATCTGCGCCGCGATGGGTCCGGAGCTGAAACGCCGCGGGCTGGTGTTCGTCGGTATCGACGTGATCGGCGGCAAGTGGCTGACCGAAATCAACGTGACCTCGCCGACGGGCATCGTCGCGATCGACAAGTTCAACGGAACCGACACCGCCGGGCTGATCTGGGATGCGATCAAGCGCCGCCACGCGGAACTCTAGGACCGGATCGCCGGGCCGCTGGTTAGGGTCCCATGCACGAACTCATTATCCGCGCGATCGAGCAAGGCGGCCTGATCGGTATTTTCCTGCTGATGGCGCTGGAAAACATCTTTCCGCCGATCCCGTCCGAAGTGATCATGGGGCTGGGCGGAGTCGCGGTTTCGCGCGGCACAATCGACTTCTGGCCGCTGATGATCGTCGGCACGATCGGTTCGACGGCGGGTAATTGCGTCTGGTATTGGCTGGGTGATCACTGGGGCCGGACCCGGCTCGAACCATTCGTCGATCGCTGGGCGCGGTGGCTGACGATGGAATGGGAAGACGTCCAGCGCGCGCAGGGGTTCTTCCAGCGGCACGGCCCCTGGGTCGTGTTCGTATTCCGCTTCACCCCCGTCTTTCGCACCATGATCTCGCTCCCCGCAGGGCTGGCGCACATGGGGCTATGGCGGTTCCTCGGCTTCACCTTCGCCGGAGCGTTCATCTGGAACCTGTTGCTGGTCGAAAGCGGCCGACGCTTGGCGGTGTGGCTCGCCGAATCGCAGGAGGTCCTTGGCTGGATTACGCTTGGCTTGCTGGGGCTGACGCTGGCCGGCTATTTGTGGCGGGTCGTCACCTGGAAACCGCGCGCCGAACGTTAGTCCCGCTCGCGCGGATGCGCGTTGCGATAGGTTTCGAGCAAGCTGGCCGCATCGACCTTGGTATAGATCTGCGTCGAGCCGAGGCTGGCATGGCCAAGCAATTCCTGCAGGCTGCGCAGATCGGCACCCGCGCCCAGCAAATGCGTGGCGAAGCTGTGCCGCAGCGCATGCGGTGTCGCGCTGTCGGGTAGGCCCATTGCCTTGCGTGCCCGCGCGGTGGTGCGCTGGACTACGCCCTGCGCAAGCGGTCCACCCTTGGCGCCGCGAAACAGCGGCTCGGGCGCGGGCAGGGGCCAGGGACAGCGCTTGGCATAATCCGCCACCGCTTCGCGGACGATGGGGAGGAGGGGAACGACCCGCTGCTTGCCGCCCTTGCCGGTCACGGTCAGCCGTTCGCCTAGCGGCAGCGCGGATGCGGTCAGCGACAGCGCCTCGGCAATCCGCATACCCGCGCCATAGAGCAGCAGCAGCACCGCGCGGTCGCGGGCGCCGATCCAGTCGTCGCTCGCAAGCGATTCCACCGTATCCGCCAGTCCCATGGCATCATCGGGAGTGACCGGGCGCGGGAGACCTTTCTTGATCCGCGGCCCGCGCAGGCGCGGGGGATCGGATATGGCGTGCCCCGCCTGCGTCCGCGCAAAGGCGATGAACCCCTTGAGCGCGGAGAGTTCGCGCGCGGTCGAGGCGTTCGACAGGCCGTCGGTGCGGCGTGACGCCAGATGGCTGCGCAGCGTGGCGGTCGTTACCTCGGCAACATCGTCCCACGCCGCCATGTCCAGTCCGGTAAGCAGCCGCTCGGCCGCCTTGCCATAGGCGCGGACCGTATGGGGCGAACGCCGGAGCCCGAGCGCCAGATGATCATGCCACGCTTCGAGCAGTTCCGCCCGGCTCATGAGGCGACGAGGTCGGCCTGGACCAGCTCGCCCAGCAGCGCGTCGAGCAGCGGCATCCCCTGCGGTGTGACGCCGATCCATGTCCCATCGGTACGGACCAGACCGAGGTCGCGGTAAAGCGCAAGCTTGGCAGGGTCGATTAAAGCGGCAGTCGGGACATTGAAGCGGCGGGCAAGGGCGGCCAGATCGACCCCCTCGGCCAGACGCAGACCCATCAGCAGCGCCTCGCTCACCTGTTCGCTCCGGCCGAGCGGGCGTGCTTCGGCGATCCCGTGACCCGCCTCGGCCACCGCGGCAATATAGTTCTCGGGCTTGCGGTGCCGGGTCGTGGCCACATCGCCGCGTCGTCCATGTGCGCCCGGGCCGATCCCGATATAGTCCTGGTAGCGCCAGTAGGTGAGATTGTGCCGACTTTCCTCGCCGGGGCGAGCATGGTTGCTGATCTCGTAGGCGGGTAGGCCAGCGGCCACGGTCATGTCGCGGGTCAGCGCGAAAAGGTCGGCGGCATTGTCATCGTCGAGCGGCTCGAACATCCCGCGGCGGACATCGGTGGCGAAACGCGTCGCGGGTTCGATGGTCAGCTGGTAAAGCGACATGTGATCGGTGCCGAGCGCCAGTGCCTCGCCCAGCTCGGTCTGCCAATCCGCCGCGCTCTGGCCGGGCCGGGCATAGATCAGGTCGAGCGACACGCGCTGAAAGTGGCTCTGTGCCAGCTCGAGCGCCTTCAGGGCCTCCTCGACCCCGTGCATCCGACCGAGAAAACGCAACGCTTCATCGCGCAGACTTTGCACGCCGAGCGACACGCGGTTGACCCCGACCATCGCCAGATCGGCGAATTTCGCGGCTTCGACGCTGCTCGGATTGGCTTCCAGCGTGATCTCGATCGCCGGATCGAAACCCCACAGCCGCTCCGCCTCCAATAGCAGGTCCGCCACCAGCGAGGGCGGCATCAGAGACGGAGTTCCCCCGCCAAAAAAGACACTTGCAAGCGGTTCCTGAGGCCCGGCTTCAGCAAATTCGTGCCGCATATCCGCCAGCAGCGCCGATTTCCATTCCGCCATATCGGCGGTTTTGCGGACGTGGCTGTTGAAATCGCAATAGGGGCATTTGGCGATGCAATAGGGCCAATGGATGTAGAGTGCGCGGGCCAAAAGTGCCTTCAATCATTCTTAACTATATCGGCTGAAGAGCCGGACCCATGAATGGGCCGAAGAACTGGATCGCGCCGTTGATAGGCGCGGTAGCTATACTCTCTGCCACGGGGACTGCCGTGGCCGCAAGCGGATCGTCGCCGTGGCGTTCCTCGGCCAAGACCGTACCCGCATCGCGTTCGATCCACGGTCGCGGCACTTCCGACGTTCATCTGGCCGCGCGCATCTTGCGCACGCATAATGACGAGCGCCTGCGTCTGCGTCTCAAGCCGCTCAAGTGGAACACCCATCTCGAACGCGAGGCGCAGGACTGGGCGCGTCACCTTTCGCGCACGGGCATGCTCCAGCACGCCAGCCAGAAGGGCCGCAACCAGACGGGCGAGAACCTCTGGATGGGCACCGCTGGACATTGGCCGGTCGAAACGATGGTCGGCATGTTCATCGAAGAGAAGAAGCATTACCGCCACGCACACTTCCCCGACATCTCGAAAACGGGGAACTGGGCCGACGTCGGGCATTACTCGCAGGTGGTCTGGCGCGACACGCAGGAAGTGGGCTGCGCGGTTGCCACCGCAGCAGGCAATGACGTGCTGGTCTGCCGCTATTGGCCCGCCGGGAATGTCTGGGGCCAGAAAGCCTACTGAACTTCTAGCCGAACTGTTCGGCGACCAGCTTGGAAAACGCATCGGCCCGGTGGCTGATCGCGTGTTTTTCCGCCGGATCGATTTCGGCGAAGGTCTGTTCGCTGCCTTGCGGGACGAACACCGGGTCATAACCGAAACCCAGTTTACCGCGTGGGGGCCAGGTGAGGGCACCCGCCGCGATGCCTTCATAGACCGCGTGTTCGCCATCGGGCCATGCCAGCGCCAGCACACAGTGGAACGCACAGGACCGGTCCACATCCTTGCCCCGTTCCTGCAACAGCCCTTCGACCTTGCCCATCGCCATGTACCAGTCGCGGCCCGGATCGCCTTCGAACCACTGTCGTTCGGCCCAGTCGGCGGTGTACACGCCCGGCCGCCCGTCGAGTGCATCGACCGACAGACCGCTATCGTCAGCCAGCGCGACGATGCCCGACGCCTCCGCCGCAGCCCGCGCCTTGATCAGCGCATTCTGGACAAAGGTGGTCCCCGTTTCGGCCGGTTCGGGGAGCCCCAGCGAACCGGCCGAGATGCATTTCATTCCATGCGGCTCGAGCAGGGCGGAAATCTCTTTGAGCTTGCCCGCATTATGCGTGGCAATCACGAGCGAGCCCGAACCGAGCCGACGGGTCATTTGCGGGTGGCCTCGTCCTGCGCCTTGAAGATCTGCGCGCAGCCCATCTGGGCGAGCCGCAGCAGGCGAAGGAACGCTTCCTCGTCATACGGTGCGCCTTCGGCAGTGGCCTGCGCCTCGGCGATCTTGCCGCCTTCGATCAGGACGAAATTGGCATCGGCATCGGCATTGCTGTCCTCGGGATAGTCGAGGTCGAGCACGGGCGTGCCCTTGTAGACCCCGCAGGAAACCGCCGCCACTTTCGCAGTGATCGGGTCCTGCGTGATGTCGCCCGACTTGAGCAGCGCGTCGACTGCGAGACGAAGCGCCACCCAAGCCCCCGAAATCGCGGCCGTGCGCGTGCCGCCATCGGCCTGGATCACATCGCAGTCGAGCGTGATCTGCCGCTCGCCCAGCTTCTTGTGATCGACCACCGCACGCAAGCTTCGCCCGATAAGTCGCTGGATTTCCTGCGTTCGCCCGCTCTGCTTGCCCTTGGCGGCCTCGCGCTGGCCACGGGTGTGCGTGGCGCGCGGGAGCATCGAATATTCGCCGGTGACCCAGCCTTCGCCCTTGCCGCGCAGCCACGGCGGGATGCGTTCTTCGACGCTGGCGGTGCACAGCACGCGGGTTTCGCCGAAGCTGATCAGGCAGCTGCCTTCGGCGTGCTTGGTGTAACCTGTTTCGATAGTGATGGCGCGCATTTCATCGGACGCCCGGCCGGAAGGTCGCATGGGGTTCTCCATTGCAGTCGAATCTCGCGAGTGCCTGTGGCGCAAGCCCCTTGAGGCCGCAAGGGGAGTGGTTAGATAGGGAGGATGAATTCCCCGCCGCTCAACGATCTGTCCGACCGCGCCCGCGAGATCTTCCGCCTCGTGGTGGAAGGCTATCTCGACAGTGGCTCGCCGGTGGGATCGAAGGCGCTGGCGGGCGGCGGGCAGGTCAATCTTTCCCCCGCTTCGATCCGCAACGTGCTGGCCGATCTTGAGGCACGCGGGCTGCTGGCGGCGCCGCATACCAGCGCGGGTCGGATGCCGACCGATACCGGCTTGCGGCTGTTCGTCGATGCGATGATGCAGGTGGCCGAACCGACGCGCGAGGAACGCGACGCGATCGAGCAGAGGCTGGGCGAACCCGGACCGATCGAACGCGCGCTCGAGGAAACCAGCGCGCTGCTGTCCGACCTTTCGGGAGCGGCGGGCATGGTCATGGTCCCGACGCGCGAACCCCGCCTCGCGCAAGTGTCGCTGACCGCACTCGATACGCACCGCGTGCTGGCAGTGCTGGTCGGGGAAGATGGCCAGATAGAAAACCGCATCATCACGCTCCCCGCAGAAGCGCTCGGTACCTCGCTCGAACAAGCCAGCAATTACCTCACCGCACGCAGTTCCGGTCGCACCCTGGCCGAAGCGGCCGGCACGGTCGAAGCGGAGATCGCCAGCGGGAAGTCCGCGCTCGATGAGGCCAGCAGCGATCTGGTGCGGCGCGGGCTCGCGACATGGAGCGAGGATGCGGCCAAGCGCCCGGTCATGATCGTCCGCGGGCAGGCCAACCTGCTTGACGAAGCCGCACTGGGCGATATCGAACGCGTGCGGTCGCTGCTCGACGATCTCGAAAGCAAGCAGTCGGTCGCCAGCCTGCTCGAGCGTGCCCGCCGCGCCGAAGCCATGCGGATATTCATTGGCGCGGAGAACCGGCTGTTCTCGCTCTCGGGTTCGTCGGTCATCGCCTCGCCCTATCGCGATCGCGAGGGCAGGGTGGTCGGCGTACTGGGGGTGATCGGCCCGACTCGGTTGAATTACGCGCGGGTCGTCCCCATGGTTGATTTCACCGCCCGATCCTTGGGCAAACGCATAGGCTGACAGGGTTATTACGTGACCGACGAAAACAAGAACGAACCGCAGGCGCAAGCGGTCGACGAAGAAGTAGCGCGCGAGATGGAAGGCGTCCCCGAGCACCTGCGCGGCGATGGCGACGACGATAGCGACGAAAGCTCGCTCGACGACGCGCTTGGCAAGCTCAAGGGCGATCTCGAAACCGCAATGCAGGACGTGCTCTACGCGCGCGCAGAGACGCAGAACGTGCGTCGCCGCCTGGAAAAGGACGTGCAGGACGCGCGCAATTACGCCGCGACCAATTTCGCGCGCGATATCCTCAGCGTCGCGGACAATCTGGCGCGCGCACTCGACCATGTGCCCGACGAATTGCGTGAGCACGAAAAGGCCAAGAACTTCATTTCGGGCATCGAAGCCACCCAGCGCGAGCTGGAGAAGGTGTTCGCCGGCAATGGCATCACGCGCATTGCCGCCAAGGGCATGCCGCTCGATCCCAACCAGCACCAGGCGATGATGGAAGTCCCCAGCGACGAAGTCGAACCGGGCACCATCGTGCAGGAAATGCAGGCCGGCTACATGATCAAGGACCGCCTGTTGCGCCCGGCCATGGTCGGCGTGGCGAAAAAGCCGGACTGATCGTTCGGCCACGGGGAGACACGATGAGGACTGCCATTCACGGAGCGGCGGTTCTCGTCGCAACCGCCCTTTCGGTTCCGCTGGCGGCGCAGGATAGCGCCGACGATCGCCTCGCGGCGGTCGCGGATAGCTATTACGATTATCAGCTCGAGCAATACGGGCTGACCGAAAGCGCCAATGGCAGCACCGAGCGCGGTGCCAGCCTGTGGTCGGTCACGCCTGAAGCGCAGCGCGCCCGCGCGGCACGATATGCGGCGTACCTTGCAGAACTGGAGGCGATCGATCGGTCCGCGCTAGGGGCCAAGGGGCGGACCAACGCGCTAGTGCTGCGCACTTTGCTCGAGGCCGAAATCGGCGATGCGCGCTTTGCCGAATGGGAAATGCCCTTCGACAGCGACAGCAATTTCTGGTCCTACCTGACCCCGCGCGGCGGCTTCACCACGGCCGAAGAATATCACAACTACATTGGCCGGATGCGCGATATCCCGCGTTATTTCGCCGAGCAGACCGCCAATGCGCGGGCCGGTCTGGCGCGCGGGTTCTCGGTTCCGCGGGTGACGCTGGAAGGACGCGATGTGTCGATCGCATCCTATGTCGTCGACGATCCCGAGCAGAGCCCCTTCTGGACGCCTTTCGCCGACATGCCGCGCAGCATTCCCGCGGACGAGCAGGAGCGGCTGCGCGAAGCCGGGCGCAGGGCGATCGCGGAGCAGGTAACGCCCGCCTATGCCCAATGGCTCGCCTTCTTCCGCGAGGAATATCTGCCCAACACGCGCACGACCCTTGGCGCGAGCGAGTTCCCCGATGGCGCTGCCTATTATGCGCAGCAGATCCGCCAATATACGACGCTGGACCTTACCGCCGAGCAGATCCACCGGATCGGCCTCGACGAAGTCGCGCGGATCACTGCCGAAATGGAGCAGGTGAAAGACGAGGCAGCCTTCGACGGCACGCTCGCCGAATTCGTCACCTTCCTGCGCACCGATCCGCAATTCGTGGCGCGCAGCGGCGATGAGCTGATGGGAGTCAGCTCCTATGTCGCCAAGCGCGTCGATGGAAAACTTGCCGATTATTTCGGCTTCCTGCCGCGCCACCGCTTCACCATCCGCCCGGTCGATCCGGCGATCGCGCCGTTCTACACTGCAGGGCGCGGCGGGCTCGATGCGTGCCAGATGAACACTTACGATCTGCCGTCGCGGCCGCTCTACAACATCCCCGCGCTGACGCTGCACGAATGCGCGCCCGGACACAGTTTCCAGGGAGCGGTGGCGCTGGAGCAGGAGGAAGCTCCGCGGTTCCGCCGCCAGACCTACTTCTCCGGCTTCGGCGAGGGGTGGGGGCTCTATGTCGAATATCTCGGCGAAGAGATGGGCATCTACCGCACGCCCTATGAAAAGTTCGGGCGGCTGTCCTACGAGATGTGGCGCGCGGCGCGGTTGGTGATCGACACCGGCATCCACCAATATGGCTGGAGCCGCGAACAGGCGGTCGCTTACCTGTCGAGCCATACCGCCCTGTCGGACCGCGAGGTCGGTACCGAGATCGATCGCTATATAAGCTGGCCGGGCCAGGCGCTGGCCTACAAGCTCGGCGAGATGACCATCCGCCGCGTCCGCGCAAAGGCCGAAAAGGAACTCGATGAAGACTTCGACATCCGCAAGTTCCACGATGTCGTTCTTGCGCTCGGTTCGGTGCCGCTGCCGGCGCTCGAGGCGCGGATCGACGCCTTTATTGCTGATGGCGGGCAGGGTCTTCCGGGAGTGACCTACGACTGAGGAACGGCGAGGCCGCTCGTCCGTATGTGATCCTACAGGGACGCAAACGGAGAGATACCATGAACACCAAGCTGTTACTCGCACCCGCGCTACTCGCCTCGAGCCTCGGTCTGGGCGCCTGCGCGCAGAATTACGCGGTCGAGGGCGCAGCTGCCGGCGCCGCTGCCGGTGCCGGGCTGAGCGCATTGCTGGGCGAAGACCTCGAAACCTATGCGCTAGCCGGTGCCGCGATCGGCGGTGTGATCGGTTATGTCAGCGACAAGGACGACGATTGCGACGGCTATTACGGCGATGGCCGCTATGTCGACGACGACTGCCGCGATGACGATCGCTATGCCCGCTACTGGCGCTGACCGCCTGACTGGATGAACATCTGACCGAACGAATAAGGGCCGTCCCGCATGGGGCGGCCCTTTTCGTATTGGGTGCCCGCAGGGCCTAGCGCCCGGCGCCCGGAAATCGCACGAGCAATTCGTAGGCCGACGCATCCGCAACGCCCGCGACCCTCACGCCATTACGCAGCCAAAAGGCGTGCTTCACGATCTCGGCCTGCTGCTCGATACCATAGCGTTCGAGCTGCCAGCCCGGCTTGAGCGCATAATCATAGCGCGCCCATGGCATCCGCCGGGTGAGCAGGTACCAGTCGCCCTTTGTTTGGACTTGCCAGACATGCACCAATTCGTGGATCAGCAACCCCTGGCGCAGCACATGCGTGGTGGAGAAATCTTCGCAATAGGCGTCGCCGCGAGGGTGGAAATGCAGATGTCCGCGCGGGGCCATGGTGATCCGGCGGGGCTGGAAGGGAAACCACTTCCGCCGCCGGATCGTCACCTTGGCATAATCGATCGCGTGCCCGAAAACCGAGCGAGCGAGGGCGATCTCGCCCGCCGTCAGCGGACGTTCCCCTCCCGCGGGGCAGGATGGCGCGACCGCTTCGTCATGGGCTGCGACCCCCAGCCTGTCGCGCGCATCACTCAGCGTTCGTCACCCGCGCCGCGGATTTCCACCGGGAAGCTCTTCTGCTTGCCGCCAACCACGGTCAGCGTCATCTCGGTTGTGTCGCCCGCCGCGATTGCCGGATCGAGATCGAACACCATGACGTGGTAGCCGCCGGGCTCGAAGGTCTCTTCATCGCCCGCATTCACCAGCACCTGGCCGACGCTGTCCATCATCATCTCGCCATCCATCTGCATCGACGCGTGCAGTTCTGCACGGCCGGCGCCTTCGACATCGGCGCGGCGGATCGCATAATTGCGCTCGCCCGTATTGGCGACGGTGAAATAGATCGCGCCCGGATTGCCCGACACCGCCGGCAGCATCAGCCGCGCGTCGCTCAGTTCCAGTGCGATCTCGTCGACCGCGGGTGCCGCCGCTTCGTCGGCGCCGCCCGAACAGCTTGCCAGTGTAACCGTAGCCAATGCCAGTGCTGCTGGCGCGAAATGCGTGAATTTCATGGATTTGATCCCCTCTTGGTCCTGCGCAAAAACTAGCGCGCGCTCTCCCTTGTGCCAAGAAAAACCGCACCTATATCACGCGGGTAACACACCACCGGATAGAGCCGCCAACCGGTTCCGCCAGCTTTGGGGAACCCAAAGTGCGGTGTCCAACGACTTGAAACAGATGGGGAAACCATGAGCAAAGTTATCGGTATCGACCTCGGCACCACCAACAGCTGTGTCGCCTTGATGGACGGCGGCAAGCCCAAGGTCATTGAGAATTCGGAAGGCGCGCGGACCACACCCTCGATCGTCGCCTTCACCAAGGACAGCGAACGTCTGATCGGTCAGCCGGCCAAGCGCCAGGCAGTCACCAATCCGGACAACACGCTGTTCGCGATCAAACGCCTGATCGGTCGCCGGTTCGACGACCCGCTGACCAAGAAGGACATGGGCCTGGTTCCCTACGACATCGTCAAGGGCAAGAATGGCGATGCGTGGGTCGAAGCCGGCGGCGAAGACTATTCGCCCAGCCAGGTGTCGGCCTTCATCCTGCAGAAGATGAAGGAAACCGCCGAAAGCTATCTTGGCGAAACCGTCACCCAGGCGGTCATTACCGTTCCCGCATATTTCAACGACGCGCAGCGCCAGGCGACCAAGGACGCCGGCCAGATCGCGGGTCTCGAAGTGCTGCGTATCATCAACGAACCGACCGCCGCGGCGCTGGCCTATGGCATGGACAAGGAAGACGGCAAGACCATCGCCGTTTACGACCTTGGCGGCGGTACCTTCGACGTTTCGGTCCTCGAAATCGGTGACGGCGTGTTCGAAGTGAAGTCGACCAATGGCGACACCTTCCTGGGCGGCGAAGATTTCGACAGCACGATCGTCGAATATCTCGCGGACGAGTTCAAGAAGAAGGAGAACATGGATCTCCGGACCGACAAGCTCGCGCTGCAGCGCCTCAAGGAAGCCGCCGAAAAGGCCAAGATCGAACTGTCGAGCTCGGCCTCGACCGAAGTCAACCTGCCCTTCATCACCGCGCGTATGGAAGGCGGCAGCTCGACCCCGCTGCACCTGGTCGAAACGCTCAGCCGCTCGAAGCTCGAACAGCTTGTCGGCGATCTGATCAAGCGCACGCTCGAACCGTGCAAGAAGGCGCTGAGCGATGCCGGTGTCTCGAAGGACGAGATCGACGAAGTGATCCTCGTCGGCGGCATGACCCGCATGCCCAAGGTGCGCGAAGTCGTCGAAGAATTCTTCGGTTCGAAGCCGCACACCGGCGTGAACCCCGATGAAGTCGTTGCCATGGGTGCCGCAATCCAGGCCGGCGTGCTGCAGGGCGACGTCAAGGACGTGCTGCTGCTTGACGTGACCCCGCTGTCGCTGGGGATCGAAACGCTGGGCGGCATCATGACCAAGATGATCGATCGCAACACGACGATCCCGACCAAGAAGACGCAGACCTATTCGACCGCCGAGGACAATCAGAACGCGGTGACGATCCGGGTTTTCCAGGGCGAACGCGAAATGGCCGCGGACAACAAGATGCTCGGCCAGTTCGACCTGGTCGGTATCCCGGCTGCCCCGCGCGGCGTGCCGCAGATCGAGGTCACCTTTGACATCGACGCCAACGGCATCGTCAACGTCAGTGCCAAGGACAAGGGCACCGGCAAGGAACAGCAGATCCGCATCCAGGCATCGGGCGGCCTGTCCGATGACGACATCGACCAGATGGTCCAGGATGCCGAGAAGTTCGCCGACGAGGACAAGAAGCGCCGCGAAGGCGCCGAGGCCCGCAACCAGGCCGACAGCCTCGTCCACGCCACCGAGAAGCAGCTCGAAGAGCATGGCGACAAGATCGACGCTTCGCTGAAGAGCGAAGTCGAAGAGAAGGTCGGCGCGCTCAAGACCGCGCTCGAAGGCGATGACGCTGCCGACATCAACGCCAAGGCCCAGGATCTGTCGCAAAGCGCGATGAAGATGGGCCAGTCGATCTACGAGCAGGAGCAGGCGAATGCCGCCGACGCGCCTGCCGGAGATGCCGAGGCAGCGGATAGCGCGGCCGAGGACGACGTGGTCGACGCCGAATTCTCCGAAGTCGACGAAGACGCGAAGAACTGATCGGACGATGAAAAACCAGTCGCCACCGGTGCCCCGGCGCACCGGTGGCGATTAGTCATTGGGAAGCCATGTCGACTACCGAAACCGAATTATACGAATTGCTCGGAGTGAGCCGCGATGCCGACGGGGCGACGATCAAGTCGGCCTATCGCAAGCTCGCGATGAAGCATCACCCCGATCGCAACCCTGGCTGCACCGAGAGCGAAGGCAAGTTCAAGGCGCTCAGTGCCGCCTATGAAGTGCTCAAGGACCCGCAGAAGCGCGCTGCCTACGACCGCTTCGGCCATGCCGCCTTCCAGCAGGGCGGACCCGGTGGCGGCCACCCCGGCGCCGATTTCGGCGATATCGGGGACATTTTCGAAACCATCTTCGGCAGCGCCTTTGGCGGCGGCGGTGGGCGCGCACGTCCGCGCCGCGGTGCCGATCTGCGCTACGATATGCAGATCGACCTCGAGGAAGCCTTCCACGGCAAATCGACCGAAATCGAGATTGAAGTCTCGCAGAATTGCGAAACCTGTCACGGCACCGGGGCAACGCCCGGAACGCAAGCGCGCACCTGCAATTTGTGCCACGGGAGCGGCCATGTCCGCGCCAAGCAGGGGTTCTTCGTCGTCGAACGCCCGTGCCCCAATTGCCACGGCAGCGGCCAGGTCATCAGCTCGCCCTGTCGCGATTGTCGTGGCGAGGGCCGCGTCGACAAGGTCCAGTCGCTCGAAGTGGAAATCCCACCCGGTGTCGATACCGGGACCCGCATCCGTTTGTCGGGCAAAGGCGAGGCCGGACCACGCGGCGCGCCTCCGGGCGATCTCTATATTTTCCTCCATGTGAAGCCGCATGAAATCTTCCAGCGCGAGGGCACCACGCTCGCCACGCGCGTACCGATCAGCTTCACTGCGGCTGCACTTGGCGGGTCGATCGATATTCCCAACCTCGATGGCGAGGATGTGACGATCGAAATTCCGGCCGGTATCCAGTCGGGCAAGCAATTACGCCATCGCGGTGCGGGCATGCCCGTGCTGCAAGGCCGCGGGCGCGGTGATTTGGTGGTCGAGATCGCAGTGGAAACACCGACCAAGCTCAGCAAAGAACAGCGCGCGCTGCTCGAACAGTTCCGCGAGCTGGAGACCGGCGACGAATGTCCCGAAAGCCGCGGCTTCTTCAACAAGCTCAAGGATGTGATCGGCGGGTGATTGCCAAGTAGGGCCGCGCTGGCGATAAGCGCGATCCATGCTGCCTTCGCTGACGATCATCGACGATTTCCTGTCCGACCCTTGGGCTGCGCGCCGCGCTGCGCTGGCGCTCGACTATGCACAGCCGGGAACGGGCGGAAATTATCCGGGCCGCGATTCAACCAGTGCACTCCCGATGGACGGCATCAACGCCTCGGTCTCGCGGCATCTCGGCCTCGCGCTCATGGGAGCGGACAGCACCGAGCACGGCCACTGCCGGATGACGCTGAAAGCGGACAAGGGTCGCAGCGGGGTGCATATCGATCCCGCATTCTATTCGGGCATCCTCTACCTCTCGCGCCCCGAAGATTGCGCCAGGCCGGGGGCGGGCGGGACCGACTTCTTCCGCCACAAACGGACCGGTCTCGAACGCGTGCCCGCCAATGCCGCCGAACTCGCAGCGTCGGGATATGACGATCTCGACACGCTGATCGGCGATGTCGTCAACAAGGATACTACACAACCGGGCAAATGGGAGCGCGTGATGCGCGTTCCAATGCGCTTCAACCGGCTCGTGCTTTTTTCACCCTGGCAGTTCCACAATTCCGCGCCTGGCTTCGGCGCCGATACCGAAAGCGCGCGGCTGGTGATGTTGCTCTTCTTCGGCCGGGCCCAGGACTAGGGCATCCGCTCGACAAGCTCGGCGCGGATTTCGTCGATCAGGCGCTGCGTACACCGCTGCGCCATTTGCTCCTCGTCGAGGATCGCGTGGAAGGCCTCCCGCTTGAAGTGGCGGCAGGTCTCGGCGGAAAAGGGCTTCTCCAATGTCGAGCAGACCAGGTCGATCATGCGCTCCGCCCCATGCAGGCGCCCCCACAGATAATCGTTCTCGCGATAGGCGCGGCTGAAGAAGGCACCGAAATTGTAGAACTCGACCCCGCGCAGCGTGGCCGGCGTTCCGCCTTCGCGGATGCTGCGCGCATCGTCGGGGCTGATCCGATCGACCTTGACCGGGTCGAATTCGGTAAGTCCCTCGTTGCGCAGCAGCGGCAGTGTCGCGACATCGTAAAACGGAAAGCCGAGATAGCTCAGCAGCATCCGGCGGCGCAGGTTCTTGGGCATCTGCTCAAGCGCTGCGGCGAGCATTTCCTCGGCGCGATCGTCGAGGCCGGGCAGCAGGCGCTTCGCCTCGATCATGTCAAGCAGCGCTCCGGGCTCGCGCATCACGCCCTCGGCCACCGGCACGAAATCCGTGCCCAGAGCGGCAACGCCTTCGCGTTCGAAATAGAGCGCGAGAACCTGGTAAACCGTGTCACGCCCCTGTTCGAGCGCTTCGTCGGAAATGTCGGGATCGGCCTCCCAGTCGCGCGCAAGCCGCCGCGCGAGCAGTCGCAGCCGGCGGATGCGGAAGCCGATATCGTGTTCGCGGAAGAAGGCGATCGCTTCGGGCGATGCACCGCCCGAGGGCGCCGCCAGCGTGTTCAGCCCGCGCCGGATCAACTCCTCGCGCAGCACCGCTTCGATCGGGGCGGGATCGTCGAACCCCAGCTTGGGCGCAGCGGCCAACGCCAACCGCGCGAGGCGGCTGACGATGCCGGTGAACTTCGCCTGCGCGTACGCATGGAAGGCATAGCCAGCACGTTCTGCCGCGGCCTGCTGTGCCTTTTGCCGCCACGCCTTGAGCCGGGCCGGGGTAGGCCGGTCGAGAAACAGGGTACGCCCGAACAGGCGATCGACCGCGACATCAACTTCGGGGCGCAGCGCAGAGACCATGCGACTGAGCCGTTCCGCCTCGCGGCTTTGTTCTTCGAGCTGTTCCAGATTGTCGCGGATCGGCTGTTCGCGCGGCAGCGTAGAAAGCGACCCGAAGATCGCGGAGAAGAAGCCGACCGGTTCGCGCTTGCTCGCATCGTCGCCATAGCGGTCGGGGCGCGGATCGACATAGAGGAAACGGCGGTCGACTTCGCGTTGCGCGGGGCGTTCCTGCAAGGCGGCGATGGCCCCGGCGAAAGGCTTGTTGACCAGCACCGACCCGTCGATAAGCGACACGTTATCAATTGTTTCCCGCGCAACATGGACCGGCATGATCCGTTCGAGAAACGCTTCCCGTTCCGGCCACCTGCGCTCGGTGAGGTCGGACAATTGGTCAATTTCCTCGATCCGCAGCGGCGGGAAGGCGCCCGGGAAGCTGGCTGTTGCGCGGGCGGCGAACACCAGCTCGAGCGGATTGGCGATATCGATTCCGCCGGCCATCGGCGTGCGCGTCCGGAAGGAGATCGGCATCCGGTGCTCGGTATCCTCGACCACCGGCGGGCTGTGCAGCCGCAGCAGTTCGAGATAGCCATGGAAATCGGTCGCGGTAACATAAAGGTCGAGCGGATGACCGGGCGGCAGCAGCGGCGCTTCCACCGGACTGGCCGCCATGGCCGAAAAGGCGCGTTCGAGCATGCGCGAGAAGCCGAGCCCCGAGAACGGCGGTTCAAACCACCGGCCGCGAATCAGGTGCGAAACCTTGCGCTCGACCTCGGCCTGCGTTTCGGGGGCCACCGCATCGGCCAGATTGCTGCCGGGTCGGCTGAGCAGCCAGGTGGCAAAGGGCTGTGCCCACATCTTCGAAAACCGCCATTTGAGCCGCGCCGCCGGGTCGACCAGTTCGTCGACATCGGCCAGTTCGAGCCACAGGTCGGTCAGCGGTTCGAGCGACTGGCCCGAATGGACCGCCTGCGCGAGGAACACGGCGTTGATCCCGCCCGCGCTCGCCCCGCTCATGATATCGGGCAGCACGCGCAAGCGCAGGTCATGTTCGTCGGCAATCCGTTCGAGCAGCGCGCGATAGACCGCTTCCACACCGCTGCGAGCGGGCCCGTTAGCGTGGAAATCACGACTGGCGCGGGCAAGCTGCCACAGCTCGCGCGTCACGCCATGCATATAGATGGCCAAGCTCACCCCGCCGTAGCAGACCAGCGCTATCCGCAATTCCTTTTGACGCATCGCCGTCCTCATGACGGGATAAACCGACAAAGGCAATTGCGTTCGCGAAATGTTCCAGTTAGCAAGCGCGCATGGCGAAACCCAAGAAACGCTATGTCTGCCAAGCCTGTGGCGGCGTGTCCCATCGTTGGCAGGGCCAGTGTCCCGATTGCGCAGAATGGAACACGCTGGCGGAGGATGCTCCGGCGACGGTGTTCTCGATGAAGCACGATCTGTCGAGCGGGGGGCGCGCAGTCGAATTCGTCGAACTCGACAAGCCCGGCGTGCTGCCTACGCGGCAGCCTACCGGCCTCGCCGAATTCGACCGGGCGCTGGGTGGCGGGCTGGTCCCGGGATCGGCGATCCTGCTGGGCGGCGATCCGGGCATCGGCAAATCCACGCTGCTGCTACAGGCAGCCGCAAAGATCGCGCGCGAAGGGCACGGTGTCGTTTATGTCAGCGGCGAGGAAGCCGCCGGGCAAATCCGCATGCGCGCCGCGCGGCTCGGCCTGTCGGACGCGCCGGTCAAGCTCGCCGCCGCGACCGGGGTGCGCGATATCCTGACCACGCTGGGTTCGATGGACGCGCCCAAACTGCTGGTGATCGATTCGATCCAGACGATGCATTCGGACACGATCGAGGGCGCGCCCGGCACGGTCAGCCAGGTGCGCGGCTGCGCTTTCGAACTGATCCGCTATGCCAAGGAAAACGGGGTCGGGCTGGTGCTGGTCGGGCATGTGACCAAGGACGGCAGCATCGCCGGTCCGCGCGTGCTCGAACACATGGTCGATGTGGTGATGAGCTTCGAGGGCGAACGCAGCCACCAGTACCGCATCCTGCGCGCGCTCAAGAACCGCTTCGGCGCGGTCGACGAGATCGGCGTCTTCGCGATGGCGGGGGAAGGGTTGGAAGAAGTCGACAACCCTTCGATGCTGTTCCTTTCGGGCCGCGACGAGCCGATGGCCGGCAGCGCGGTGTTCCCCGCGATCGAGGGTACGCGCCCGGTGCTGGTGGAAATCCAGGCGCTGATCGTCCGGCTACAGTCGGGCGCGACACCGCGCCGCGCGGTCGTCGGATGGGACAGCGGCCGGCTTGCCATGCTGCTCGCCGTGCTCGAATCGCGCTGCGGGCTCAATTTCTCTTCGGCGGAGGTCTATCTCAATGTCGCGGGCGGTTATCGCCTGTCCGATCCCGCAGCCGACCTCGCGGTGGCCGCGGCGCTGGTCAGCGCGATGGCCGACAAGCCGCTGCCGCCGCGCAGCGTGTGGCTGGGTGAAGTTTCGCTCGCCGGGGAAATCCGCCCGGTCGCGCATGGCGGGCTGCGCCTGCGCGAAGCCGCCAAGCTCGGCTTCGACCGCGGCTTCGGACCCGCCGATGTGAAGGGCGGGTCGGAGGCGCTGACCTATGACGGCTTGGGACAATTGGCCAATCTCGTTGACCGGATAATCGGGAATTCATAAGTCCCGGTTCATGGAAAAGAAATGACGGGTTTCGATTACATTGTCCTGCTGATCGTCGGCATCGCAGCCGTGGGCGGTTTCCTGCGCGGGTTCTTGCAGGAAGTGCTCTCGCTCGCCGCGTGGGTGCTGGCCGCTTTTGCGATCCGCTTCCTACATACGCCGCTGACGGCGGCGCTGCAGGATCACATCGGCCCGCACATCACCACCTCGCTGCTGTCGTTTACGCTGCTGCTGTTGATCCCCTATGCCGCGATGAAGGTCATCGCCAACAATGTCGGGACCGCTTCGCGCGGCTCGGTGCTGGGCCCGGTCGACCGTGTCCTCGGCTTCGGTTTCGGCGCGCTCAAGGGCATGGTCATCGTAGTGATCGCCTTTTCGCTGCTGGTGCTCGGCTATGACACGGTGTGGGGCTTCAAGGGACGGCCCAACTGGATCACCACTGCGCGCAGCTACGAACTGGTCGATGCCAGCTCGCGCGCGCTGGTCGAAGTCCTGGCCGACCGCCGCGCCATCCTGCGTGAACAGGACACCGCGCCCGAGTGATGGCTACCCCCCGCGCGCCCGCGCTCTATTCGCCCGAGCTGCTTGCACTGGCTGTGGAACTGGCCGATTATCCCTATGACAATGCGGCCATTGCCTGCGGCACCGCCCGCTCGCGCAGCTGTGGGAGCGTGATCGATCTGTCGTCCAGCCAGGATGACCGGCTCGAAACCATCGGGCTCAAGGTCACAGCCTGCGCGGTCGGCCAGGCCTCCACGGCGATTTTCGCGCGCGAGGCCCGCGGCATGGATACGGCGGCAGTTGCGCGGACCCTGCAATCGCTGACCGAATGGCTCGAGGGCGAGGCACCCAGCTCGATCCTGCCGCAGCTCGCGCTGCTCGAGCCCGCCCGTCCGCATCGGGGGCGTCACGACGCGATTCTCTTGCCGTGGAGAGCCGCGCTGGACGCGCTTTCCAAGGCCCCCGACCCCCGCTAGACCCGCGTTCACGCCGAAAACAATCGCGAGGGAGGGAGCGCGACATGCCCGAGGGTGCCGTCACACCGCACAGGGAGCCGTCCGAAAAGGAAATCCGCCTGGTCATCGCCGCGAGCAGCGCGGGGACGATCTTCGAATGGTACGATTTCTTCATCTACGGCACGCTCGCCGCGCTGATCGGCGCAGCCTTCTTCCCGAGCGATAACGAGACGCTGGAAATCCTGCTGGTCTGGGCGGGTTTCGCAGTCGGTTTCGGCTTTCGCCCGCTTGGCGCGATCCTGTTCGGCTTCCTCGGCGACCGGTTGGGGCGCAAATACACCTTCCTCGTCACCGTGACGCTGATGGGGATTGCCACTGCGGGTGTCGGCCTGATCCCGAGCGCAGCAAGCATCGGTATCGCCGCGCCCCTGATCGTGCTCGGCCTGCGCATCCTGCAGGGCCTTGCACTGGGCGGCGAATATGGCGGCGCGGCGATCTATGTCGCCGAGCATGCTCCGCCCGAAAAGCGCGGTTTCTACACCAGCTTCATCCAGGCCAGTGTGGTCGGCGGGTTCGTGCTGTCGATCGCGGTGGTAATCGCCTGCCGCGCGCTGATCCCAGCAGACGATTTCGCGGCATGGGGCTGGCGCATTCCTTTCCTCCTGTCGATCGTGCTGCTGTTCATCTCGCTCTGGATGCGGCTCAAGCTGTCCGAAAGCCCGGTGTTCCAGGCGATGAAGGCCGCGGGGGAAACCTCGGCCAATCCGTTCAAGGAAAGCATGACCTATCCGGGCAATCCCAAGCGCATTTTCGTCGCGCTGTTCGGCATCACCGGTGTGCTAACGACGATCTGGTACACCGCGTTCTTTTCGGGTCTGTCCTTCCTGCGCGGCCCCATGCGGGTGGACGAAGGCGTGGTCGAATGGATGCTGCTGATCGCGGGGACCCTCTCGATGGGGTTCTACGTCGTGGTCGGCAAATGGTCCGACAAGGTCGGACGCAAGAAGCCGATCATCATTGGCGCAATCGCCGCGCTGGCGCTGCTGTTCCCGGTATTCTGGGGGATTGGCGCGCTGGCGAATCCGGGCCTGCAGGACAGCGCGCGGGCTGCCCCTGTCACGATCAGCGGCGCCGCGTGTGAATATGATCCCTTTGCCGAAGTCCAGGCCAGCGCCTGCGGCCGCGCGCTGCAGGATCTGACCGCGCTTGGCGTACCCTATGCCATTACCGAAGGCGCGGGCACCGAACTGGCGATCGGCAGCGCGACCTACGGCTACGAGGCATTGCCCGATGACACCCGCCGCGCGATCATCCAGAGCTGGCTCGAAACCAATGGCTATTCGTTCGAACGCCAGACCCCGCCGCTCGCCAGCATCCTTGGCATCATCGGCCTGCTGCTGGTGCTCGGCCTGTTGTCGGCGCTGACTTATGGCTCGGTTGCGGCGCTTTTGTCGGAGATGTTCCCCGCGCGCATCCGCTACAGCTCGATGTCGATCCCCTATCATATCGGCGCAGGCTATCTCGGCGGGTTCCTGCCACTGATCGCGGGCTATATCGTGGCGATGACCGGCAATGCTTATTCGGGGCTATGGTACACTATGGCCGTGGTCGGCTTCGGCCTGGTCGTTGCCTGGTGGGGCCTGCCCGACGGGCCGCCGCGCGATTTCGAGGATAGCGGGCAGGATCCGCCCGCATCGCCCGTCCTTCCGTGAGCAGCCGATGACCACCCTCCCGCCGCCGACCCTGCGACTGCGTATCGATTGCGATGCCCTGGCGCATAACTGGCGCGCGCTCGACGCGCTTTCGGGCAGCGCGCGCGCCGGCGCGGCGGTCAAGGCCAATTGCTATGGGCTGGGCGTCGATGCCTGCGTGCCGGTGCTGCGCGATGCCGGGTGCCGCGATTTCTTCGTCGCGCATTGGAGCGAGGTTCCCGCCGTGCTGCGCCATGTACCGGCCGAGCAGGTCGCGGTGCTGCATGGCCCGATCGACGCCGAAGAAGCCGCCTATGCGCGGGCGGTCGGGGTAAGACCCGTTATCGACAGCCTGCACCAGGCGCGCCTGTGGATCGAGGGCGGGGGCGGTCCCTGCAATCTGATGATCGATACCGGCATCAACCGCCTCGGCATATCGCCCGCCGACCTGTCCGATCCCGCCATCCAGCAGCTCGAGATCGAAGTGCTGATGAGCCACCTCGCCTGCGCCGACGAGGACAGCGCGATGAATGCGCGCCAGCGGGAGGCTTTCCGCGACTGCCGTTCTGCCGTTCGCCACAAGGACGCCAGCCTCGCCAACAGCGCCGGTATCGCTCTGGGCAGTGACTATGCCTTCGATCTGACCCGCCCCGGCCTGTCGCTCTATGGCGGCATCCCGCGCAGCGAGCTTGCAGGCGATATCCGGCAGGTGGCCTATCCAGAAGCGCAGGTGATCCAGCTACGCCAAATCGATACGGGGGAAACGGTCGGCTATAACGCCACTTTTACCGCCCCCGCCGCCATGCGCGTCGGCGTGGTTTCGCTGGGATATGCCGATGGCATCCTGCGCAGTTGGGCAGGGGCGCATTTCACGCATGGCGAGCGCCAGCTACCGATCCTTGGCAAGGTGTCGATGGACATGATCGTCCTCGACCTGTCCGATGCCCCCGACGTGAGGGAGGGCGAGTGGATCACGCTGCCCTACAATCTCCCCGATGCTGCGCAGCAAACCACTCTTTCGCAATATGAATTGCTGACAATCCTGGGCCACCGCTTCGGCTAATCTGCGCGCTGTGTTGCGTTGCACTTTGTGCACGTGCTAAGGTTCTCGCATTGCACAATTGGGGAGCATGCGAGAATGGCCAAGCGGACCGCCGAGGGCGAACCGATCATCATCAAGAAGTACGCCAACCGGCGGCTCTACAACACCGATACGAGCAGCTACATCACGCTGGACGATCTGGCGAAGATGGTTCGCGAAAATATCGACTTCAACGTCCTCGATGCGAAGTCCGGCGACGATATCACGCATACCATCCTGACGCAGATCATCGTCGAGGAAGAAAGCCACGGCACGCACATGCTGCCGGTCAGCTTCCTGCGCGATCTGATCAGCATGTATGGCAATTCGATGCAGACGATGATGCCGAGCTATCTCGAAGCCAGCATGGCCAATTTGCACCGCAACCGCGAACAGATCCAGTCGGCCTTCGCCAGGGGCATCGAAGCCAATCCTCTCGCGAAAATGGCCGAGGCCAATTTCAAGATGATGCAGAATGCCGCCGAGGCGTTCATTCCTGCCGCGTCGAAGTCCCCCAAGTCCGAACAGTCCGACGATCTTGCCGAGATGCGCGCGCAGATGGCTGACATGCAGAAGAAGCTGGACGAAATGAGCAAATGACGGCATCGGCCCGCGCGCCGCTCCGACCAGCAATTACGGGATATTGACCATGGCCCAGATCCGCCATGCCTTGAACACGCGCCGCGACGATGATTTCGCTGCCTGGTATCAGGACGTTATCAGTTCCGCCGAAATGGCCGAGGAATCGGGCGTGCGCGGATGCATGGTGATCCGTCCCTGGGGCTTCGGCATATGGGAACGGATGCAACGCCTGCTCGACGACCGGATAAAGGCGACGGGTCACGAAAACGCCTATTTCCCGATCTTCATCCCGCTGTCGAATTTCGAGCGCGAGGCCGAGCATGTCGAAGGCTTCGCGAAGGAGATGGCAGTGGTCACGCATCACCGGCTGATCGCGGGCAAGGATGGCGGGCTGATCCCCGATCCCGAAGCCAAGCTGGAAGAGCCGCTGGTAGTCCGTCCGACGTCGGAAACGATCATCGGCGATGCCATGGCGCGCTGGATCCAGAGCTGGCGCGACCTGCCACTGAAGCTCAACCAGTGGGCCAATGTCGTGCGCTGGGAAATGCGCACGCGCATGTTCCTGCGGACCAGCGAATTCCTGTGGCAGGAAGGCCATACCGCGCATGCCGACGAGACCGAGGCGAAGGAGCACACGCTGCGCATGCTCGAAGTCTATCGCGCCTTTGCCGACGAGGATCTCGCGCTGGCGGTGATTTCCGGCGAGAAGCCCGAGAACGAGCGTTTCCCCGGCGCGGTCGAAACCTGGTCGATCGAGGCGATGATGCAGGACGGCAAGGCGCTGCAGGCGGGCACCAGCCACTATCTCGGCACCAATTTCGCGCAGGCGAGCGGAATCAAGTTCCAGAACCGTGAAGGCAGCGAGAGCCTGGCGCATACTACCAGCTGGGGCGTGTCGACGCGCATGGTCGGGGGCGTGATCATGACGCATGGCGACGACGATGGCCTGCGCCTGCCGCCCAAGATCGCGCCGCAGCAAGTGGTGATCCTGCCGATGCTGCGCGACAAGCCCGAAGACGAGGCGCTGATCGCCTATTGCGAGGAACTGCGTGCCAGCCTCGCCAGCCAATCGGTGCTGGGCGAGAAGCTGCGCGTACTGCTCGATACACGTCCGGGCAAGGCGGCGCAGAAGCGCTGGGATTATGTCCGTAAGGGCGCGCCGGTGATCGTCGAGGTGGGCGGACGCGACATGGACAATGGCGTCGTCAGCATGCTGCGCCGCGACCGGTTGTGGGATGCCGAAACCGGCAAGCCCGCCTTCGACAACCCGACGCGCGAAGCGGCAGGGGAGGCCATCCCCGCTATCCTCGCCGACATGCAAGCGGCACTGCTTGCCCAGGCTGCGGAGCGCCGCGATGCGAACATCACCCGCGGGGTCAGCGATTTCGCCGAGGTGGAAAAGCACTTCTCCGCATCGCGTTATCCCGGCTGGGTCGAGGTCCAGTGGTCCAAGCCCACTGGCGCGGCGCTGGAAAAGGTCGTCGAGCGGCTGAAGGAGCACAAGCTCACCATCCGCAACGTGCCCATGGACGCTGCACCGGTCGGCGGCGCGTGCATCTTCACCGGCGAACCCGCGGTCGAGCGCGTGATGCTGGCCAAGGCTTACTGACAGCCTTGGTCCGTCATCCCCGTGCAGGCGGGGATCCAGACAAGCGCTCAATCCGGACAACTCGCTTACGTGTGGTCCCTGCCGATGCAGGGCCACCGCGTGGTGAGTACGTGACACCGGGCCTTGCCATCCCCATATGGCGCGCATGACAAAACAGAACACAAACCGGCGGCATCAAGGGATGCCGTCGAAAGAACAGATACTCGAATTCATCCAGACCTCCGACACGCCTGCGGGCAAGCGCGAAATCGCCAAGGCCTTCGGCCTCAAGGGTCAGGAAAAGATCACGCTGAAAAAGCGTCTCAAGGACATGGCCGAGGAAGGCCTGATCGACGGCAAGCGCACTGCCTATCACCGCATGGGCGGGGTGCCCAAGGTGACCGTGCTCAAGGTCGTCGCGATCGAGGACGGCGAGGCGATTGCCGAACCCGAGAACTGGGCCCCCGACACCAAGGAAAAGCCCCCGCGGCTGGTGGTGCGCGAAACGACCAAGATGGCGGCGCTGAAGCGCGGCGACCGGATCCTTGCGCGCAATGAGGAAACCGATGACGGCTGGCGCGCGACGCCGATGAAGAAGCTGCCCGCGCGCACCGAAGGCATGATGGGCGTCGTCGAATTCGACGGCGCCGGCAAACCATGGCTCGCCCCCGTCGACAAGCGCGTGCGTGAAAGCGCGCCGATCGGCGATCTTGGTGAAGCCGAGAAAGGCGATCTGGTCCTCGCCGAACGGATGGGCAAATCCGCCCGCGCGAAGGTCAAGGTGGTCGAGGTAATCGGCGATCCGCTGGCGCCCAAGGCATTCAGCCTGATCGCCATCGCCAAGCACGGCATTCCGCATGTTTTCTCCAATGAAACCATCGCCGAGGCGGAGCGCGCGGTCGACCTCCCGCTCTCGCCCGAACACCGCGAGGATTTGCGCGATGTGCCGATCGTCGCGATCGATCCCGCCGATGCGCGCGACCATGACGATGCGATCTGGGCCGAACCCGACGGCAAGGGCGGCTACCGCGCGATTATCGCCATTGCCGACGTCAGCTATTACGTGCGTCCGGGCGGCGAACTGGACCGCGAGGCGCGCAAGCGCGGCAATTCGGTCTACTTCCCCGACCGCGTCGTACCCATGCTGCCCGAAGTGCTCAGCGCCGACGTTTGCAGCCTCAAGCAGGATGTCGATCGCGCGGCGATGGCCTGCCACATCCGGATCGACAAGGACGGCAACGTCAGCGACTGGCGCTTCACCCGCGCCATCGTCCGGCTGGCGAAGAACATCGCCTATGAAGATGCGCAGGCCGCGATCGATGGCGGCGATGCTCCCGAATACCTGCAGAACCTGTGGGGCGCGTGGAAGCTGCTGTTCAAGGCGCGGCAGGCACGCGATCCGCTCGATCTCGAGCTGCCCGAACGGCAGGTCCGCCTCAACGACGAGGGCGTGATCGAGGAAATAGCGATCCGCGAACGGCTCGATGCGCACCGCGTGGTCGAGGACTTCATGATCGCCGCCAATGTCGCCGCTGCCAAAGCGCTCGAGGCCAAGGCCGCGCCGGTGGTTTACCGCGTGCACGAACAGCCGAGCCGCGAGAAGCTGCTCGCCTTCCGCGAATATCTCGCCACCCAGGGCAAGAAGTTCGCGCTGGGGCAGGTGATCACGCCGGGGCTGTTCAACCGCATGCTCAAGGATATTTCGGAGCCGGCGGAAAAGGCGCTGATCATGGAAGCGGTGCTGCGCAGCCAGACGCAGGCCTTCTACGGTCCGCAGAACTCGGGGCACTTCGGCCTTTCGCTCGGCAGCTATGCGCATTTCACCTCGCCGATCCGGCGGTATGCCGACCTGCTGGTGCACCGTGCGCTGGTCGATGCCTACAAGCTCGAACAGCCCAAGCCGAAACTCGACCTGCCCGATGGCAGCGGCCTGTCCGACCGCGACAAGACCGCGCTGCACCAGATCACCGATGCCATCAGCCAGACCGAACGCCGCGCTATGGAAGCCGAGCGCGATACGATCGACCGCTATGTCGCGGCATGGCTCTCCGGGCGCGTGGGCGAAACCTTCGACACGCGCATCACCGGGGTGCAGGGCTTCGGTTTCTTCGCCACGATCGACAAGCTGGGCGGCGACGGACTGGTCCCGGTCAGCACGCTGGGGCGCGAATATTTCCGCTATGACGAGGGCGCGCGCAAGCTGATCGGCGAACGCACCGGCACCGAATATGCGGTGGGTGACCGGCTCAAGCTCAAGCTGGCCGAGGCCAATGCGCTGACCGGCGCGCTCAAGTTCGAAGTGCCCGAAAGCGATGGCGCGGGGATCGAGCCGCGCGGCAACCGGGGCCCCGAGAAAAAGCGGACGCACCAGAACAAGGGTCCGAAGAAGGGGCAGGGCGCTCCCCGCCAGTCGCATCCTGCGGGCAAGCGCGGGCGGCCGGGCAACATCCGCCACCAAGGCCGCAAGAAGAAGTAACGGAACAGGCCGGGGGGCCGGACATTGGGTTGGTAAAGGAGCTTTTATGACCCAACTTATTCCCGGCCAGCCCGTCCCCGATCTCGACCTGCCGCTCACCATCGATGCGCGTTTCGAACTGGCGACACAGAAACCCGACGTGTTCACCATGCTGGTGTTCTACCGCGGCAAGCATTGCCCGATCTGCAAGAAGTACCTCACCGAGCTGAGCGGCAAGCTCGATAAGTTCACCGACAAGGGCATCAATGTCTTCGCGATCTCGATGGACAGCCCCGAGCGCGCGGCGGTGAGCCATGAGGAATGGGACACGGGCGATGTCCCGCTGGCGCATTCGCTGAGCGAGGACAAGGCCCGCGAATGGGGCCTCTACATCAGCGAAAAACGCGAAGGCAGCGAAGAGCCCGACGTATTTTCCGAACCCGGGCTGTTCTTGGTCAAGCCCGATGGCACGCTGCATTTCGCCGTGGTCCAGAACGCGCCGTTCACGCGCCCCGATCTCGACGATTTGCTCAGCGGTATAAGCTTCACGCTGGACAAGGATTATCCGACGCGCGGCACGCTGACCTGATCGCTCAGGCGAGTCTGTCGATTTCTTCGCGGCTCAGCCCGCCGGGGACGAGGTAGAGCGGGCAGGGCAATTGTCCTGCATGCGCTGCGAAATGCGTCACCAGCGGGCCGGAGCCGCCTTCGGCATGCGTCGCCAATACCAGCGCGGCGATATTGCCGTGCTCGTCGATATATTTGCGGATAACATCGGCGGGTGAGCCCGGCCGCACCGCGATAGTGGGCATTTTGCCGCTTTCGGCAAAGATGTTGCCTGCGGCGGAATTGGCCATCACTTCGGCGCGCTCGCGTGCTTCCTGCTCGATCGTCGCCTGCACGCCGCCGAAGGCGTTGAAGGTCTGCTGCGGCACCAGCGCAAGGATATGCACCGATCCGCCGGTTTTTTGCGCGCGGAGCGACGCGAACCGCAAGGCCTGCTTGGCCTCCTCGGTCTCGTCCATCACGACAAGGTATGTGCGCATAATTGCTCCCGGATCCCTGCGCGCGGGTTACCCGTAAATTCGTATTCTGTGCAAGGACCTTGCAGCGCAAGGGCATCTTCGGCAGAGGTCGCGACACAACTCTCTCCCCAGCGAGGACGTAACGTCAGACCATGCCCACGCCGATCAAGATGCCCGCCCTGTCGCCCACCATGGAGGAAGGCACACTCGCCAAATGGCTGGTGAAGCCGGGAGACAAGGTCGAGGCCGGCGATATCATGGCCGAGATCGAAACCGACAAGGCGACGATGGAATTCGAAGCGGTCGATGAAGGCACGATTGCCTCGATTGCGGTCGAAGAAGGCGCCGAGGGCGTGAAGGTCGGCACGGTCATCGCCATGCTTGCCGAAGAGGGCGAGGATCTGGACGAAGCCGCTGCTGCTGCGCCTGCGGAGACGAAGAGCGAAGCGGAAAGCGAAACCGAACCCACTCCCGCTCAGCCTGAAGATAAAGACGTCGTCCCAGCGCAAGCTGGGACCGCCAACGGGCCCGCTCAACCGAAAGCGACCCCAGCTTCCGCTGGGGTGACGGGCAAGGATCGCATCATCGCCTCGCCGCTCGCGCGCCGGATCGCCGAACAGAAGGGCGTGGATCTTGCGGACGTGACCGGCTCCGGCCCGCGCGGCCGGATCATCAAGGCCGATGTCGAAGGGCTCGAAGCCGGGGCAGCTCCCGCCAAAGCCGAAGCGTCTGCGCCCGCGGCCAGCGCGCCGCCCAAGCCCGCGACGCTCGGCGGCGATCTCGATGCGCCCTATGAAGCGACCAAGCTCAACAATGTCCGCAAGGTCATCGCGCGCCGCCTGACCGAGGCCAAGCAGACGATCCCGCATATCTACCTCACCGTCGATGTCCGGCTCGATGCGCTGCTTGACCTGCGCAAGCAACTCAATGCCAGCCTCGAGGCGGACGGCGTGAAGCTGTCGGTCAACGATCTGCTGATCAAGGCGCTCGCCCGCGCGCTCCAGCGCGTTCCCGCCTGCAATGTCAGCTTCCAGGGTGACGAGCTTTACCAGTACGCCCGCGAGGATATCTCAGTCGCAGTCGCCGCGCCCTCGGGTCTGATCACCCCGATCATCCGCGACGCGGGCAAGAAAGGCCTCGCGCAGATCAGCACCGAGATGAAGGAGCTGGCAACCAAGGCGAAGGACAACAAGCTACAGCCGCAGGAATACCAGGGCGGCACCGCCAGCCTGTCCAATCTCGGCATGTTCGGCACCAAGCAGTTCGACGCGGTGATCAACCCGCCGCAGGCGATGATCCTCGCGGTCGGCGCAGGCGAACAGCGCCCGCATGTGATCGACGGCGCGTTGGGCGTCGCCACGGTGATGAGCGCCACCGGCAGCTTCGACCACCGCGCCATCGACGGTGCCGACGGCGCGCGACTGATGGAAGCCTTCCAGCAGCTGTGTGAAAACCCGATGGGCCTGGTGGTGTAGTTGGATGCATGAGGGACGCACCTTCTTGGCTGCTGTCGTGGCCGGGAGTGTAGCTGCGGGAGTCGCGCTTGCGGCTTTCAATGCAATTGATGCGGATCACGGAGCGGCAAATGCCGTATGGGACTTCATCAAGGAGAGCTTCGCGGCTTCATTTTTCGCGTTTCCATTCGTAGCCTTCGCAGGTGTGCTGATTGCTTTGCCAATAGCTCTATTGTTGAGACGGCTACGCATTACCTCGCTGTCGGCTTGGCTACTGGTTGGTTTCGTTTCGGGCGGAACTGTGGGCGCAGCCTTCTTGCCGGCATCCTTCTACCATGCACCATTTGGTTTTGTGACTTGTGCGGTGTCGGGTCTGGCCGCGGTCGCAGTCTGGTGGTTTCTTGCCGAGCAGCGTGTAACTAATGGTTCAGAAGAACATGACTGATCGCTCCCCCCTCATCCGGGTCACGGCCATGCCGACCGACCTCAATCCCTATGGCGGGGTATTCGGCGGGTGGCTGATGAGTCAGATGGCGCTCGGCGCCGGTTCGCTCGCAAGCCGCGAGGGGCAGGGCAAGGCGGTGGTCGTCTCGGCAACCGATTTCGCCTTTCCCGGTGCGATGCGGGTGGGTGACGAGCTGTCGGTCTATTGCGATATCGCCGCGACCGGTAACACCTCGCTCACCATCACCGCCGAAGCCATCGCCCGCGAGCGCAATGGCGAAGCCGAAACCAAGGTCGCGCAAGGCACGTTCAAATTCGTCCTGCTCGACGAAAACGACCGTCCGCGCGCGGTGGCGGAGCGGTGGGCTTGATAGGAATGTCGCAGCCCCCTCTCCCCGACCCTCTCCCGCAAGGGGAGAGGGGGATGGTGAACTCCTCTCCCCCTGCGGGAGAGGAAGGGGCCCGCCGCGCAGCGGTGGGAAGGAGAGGGGGCAAGCGCGACCTCCTTCCTCTCGCCAAACGAATGCGCCGCGCGCCGACCGAAGCGGAAACCCGCCTGTGGTCGATCCTCCGCGCTAGCAGAATGGATGGCGCCAAATTCAAGCGGCAGGAGCAGATCGGCGACTACATCGTCGACTTCGTGTGCTTTGCCGAGCGGCTGATCGTCGAAGCGGACGGGTCGCAGCATGTCGAGAACGCCGCGGATCAGGCGCGCGATTCCTGGCTCAAATCGCAAGGCTTTCGGATCCTGCGGTTCTGGAATGACGATATCCTGCGCGACACCGATGCGGTGGGCGACTCCATCCATGCTGCGCTTCGGCCCCCTCTCCCCAACCCCTCTCCCGCGAGGGGAGAGGGGCTGTGAGCGCTGTCCTACAGTGTGCCGTGCATGCGATACGCAGCCGCATGAACCGCATCCATTCCCCGTTCCGGACCGCCGTAAATCGCGCTCCCGCGCGCCACGGATTTTCTTCGCTTGGACTGTGTAACACCCGGTCCATGTCTGCGACCAAACGAGAGAATACAGAGACGAATCATGGCTGACACCAATTACGACGTCATCGTGCTCGGCAGCGGCCCGGGCGGCTATGTCGCTGCGATCCGCTGCGCGCAGCTGGGGCTCAAGACCGCCATCGTCGAGCGCGAACTGCTCGGCGGCATCTGCCTCAACTGGGGCTGCATCCCGACCAAGGCGCTGCTGCGCTCGGCGGAGATCCTGCATTATGCGCAGCACGCCAAGGATTACGGGCTCAAAATCGCGGGCGCGATCGAGGCCGATCTCGAAGCGGTGGTGAAGCGCAGCCGCGGGGTGGCGAAACAGCTCAACCAGGGCGTCACGCATCTGATGAAGAAGAACAAGATCGCGGTGCACATGGGCGAGGGCACGCTGACCGGCCCCACCAGCCTGACCGTGAAAGGCGAGAAGGGCGAGGAGAAGCTCACCGCCAAGCATGTGATCGTCGCCACCGGCGCACGCGCACGCGACCTGCCCTTCGCGCCTGCCGACGGCAAGCGCGTGTGGACCTATCGCCACGCGATGACGCCCAAGGAAATGCCGAAGAAGCTGCTGGTCATCGGCAGCGGCGCGATCGGGATCGAGTTCGCCAGCTTCTACAACGACATGGGCGTCGATGTGACCGTGGTCGAAATGCTCGACCGCGTGGTGCCGGTGGAGGACAAGGACGTCTCCGCCTTCCTCGAAAAGAGCCTCACCAAGCAGGGCATGACGATCATGACCGGCGCGGGTGTCGAGGACCTCAAGGTCACCGCCAAGGGCGTGAAGGCCAAGATCAAGGACAGCAAGGGCAAGGTCAGCGAGACCGAATTCAGCCATTGCATCACTGCGATCGGCATCGTCCCCAACACCGAAAATGTGGGGCTGGAAAAGCTGGCCGATATGGACCGCGGCTTCATCCAGATCGACGATTACGGGCGCACCAAGTCCAAGGGCCTGTGGGCCATCGGCGACTGCACGCCGGGCCCGTGGCTGGCGCATAAGGCAAGCCATGAAGGTGTCACCACCGCCGAGGCCATCGCCAAGGAGCTGGGCAATAAGGATGTCCACCCGCACCCGCTCGACCGCGCCAACATCCCGGGCTGCACCTATTGCCACCCGCAGATCGCCAGCGTCGGCCTGACCGAGGCCAAGGCGAAGGAGGCCGGCCATGAAGTCAAGGCGGGGACCTTCCCCTTCATCGGCAATGGCAAGGCGATCGCGCTGGGCGAGGCCGACGGCTTCGTGAAGACCGTGTTCGATGCCAAGACCGGCGAGCTGCTCGGCGCCCATATGGTCGGCGCCGAGGTGACCGAGATGATCCAGGGCTTCGTCGTCGGCAAGACGCTTGAAACGACCGAGGCCGAGCTGATGCAGACCATCTTCCCGCATCCGACGATCAGCGAATCGATGCATGAAAGCGTGCTTGCGAGCTATGGGCGCGCGCTCCATATCTGAAGCCTGACACGCGCCGACGCGCGAGGGGGATGACAGCGTGACCGGTTTCCTGATCCTCGCCTTCCTGATCCTGATCGCGGGGGTGCTCGCGGTGCCGCTCGCCACGCGGATCGGGCTGGGATCGGTGCTTGGCTACCTGCTCGCCGGCATGGCGATCTCGCCGCTGCTCGCCGCACTGTCGGTCGATGTCGAGGCGCTGCAGGTCTTCGCCGAATTCGGCGTGGTGATGATGCTGTTCATCATCGGACTGGAGATGGAGCCGCGGCGGCTGTGGGCCATGCGTGGCAAGCTCACCTGGCTGGGCGGCGGGCAAGTACTGCTGACCACGCTGGTGCTCACGGGGATCGCGCTGCTGGCAGACCAGCGCTGGCAGACCGCGCTGGCGATCGGCATGGTGCTGGCACTCAGTTCGACCGCGATCATCGTCCAGACGCTGACCGAGAAGGGGCTGCTCAAGACCGAGGGCGGCGAGGCGAGCTTCTCGGTGCTGCTGGTGCAGGACGTCGCGGTCATTCCCATCCTCGCGCTGGTACCGCTGCTCGCGCTGCCCGACCTCGCCGGTGCTGCAGGCGCACATGCGGGGGAGGGCGCGCATGGCGGGATCGACTTCACCGCGCATATGTCGGGCTGGCTGGCTGCAGCTACCCGGATCGGCGCGGTGGCCGGGGTCATCGCGATCGGCATCTTCGCGATCCGCCCGCTGTTCCGCTACATCGCTAAGGCGCAGCTGCGCGAACTGTTCACCGCCGCCGCGCTGGTCGTGGTGATCGGGATCGCGTTACTGATGTCGCTGGTGGGGCTCTCGCCCGCGCTCGGCGCCTTCATCGCGGGCGTCGTGCTTGCCACCAGCGAATACCGGCACGAGCTGGAAAGCGACATCAACCCGTTCAAGGGGCTGCTGCTCGGGCTGTTCTTCATCACCGTTGGCGCGGGGATCGACTTCACGCTGGCCAGCACAATCTGGGATTCGGTGGTATTCTGGGCCGCGGTGACAGTGGCAGCCAAGATGGCGGTGCTGCTGGTGGTCGGCTGGCTATACGGCCTGCGTCATCAGGCCCTCTGGCTGTTCTGTCTCAGCCTGCCGCAGGCCGGCGAATTCGCCTTCGTCCTGATCGCTTTCGCGGTTGCGAATGCCGTGTTCGAACCCGCCTTTGCCGACCAGCTCCTGCTGATCGTCGCGCTCACCATGCTGGTGACGCCGCTGCTGTTCATCCTCTACGACAAGCTCATCGCCCACGCCTACTGTGCCGGGCAGGCGGCGCGAGATGCCGATGCCATCGACGAGGAAAACCCGATCATCATCGCCGGACGCGGCCGCGTCGGCGGGATCATCGACCGGATGCTCGATGCGGCCGGACACCGCGCGACCGTGATCGACTACAACAGCGAACACCTCGAAGTGCTCAAGAAGTTCGGTGTCTCGACCTATTACGGCGATGCCACGCGGCCCGATTTGCTCGCCAGCGCGGGGATCGACCGCGCGCGCATCCTCGTCGTCGCGCTCGACGAACGCGAGCAGATCGACAAGCTGGTGCGCTATGCCTGCGCCAATTTCCCGCAATTGCACGTCGTCGCGCGCGCCAAGGACCGCGACCATGTCTACCATCTGTGGGCGATGGGCTGCCGCGATATCGTGCGCGAAACCTATGACGGCAGCCTGCGGATGGGCCGTTCGGTTTACGAGGCGCTGGGCCACGACCGCCAGTCCGCCACCGCCATGGTCGAAGCGTGGGAGGAAATGGATCGCACCTCGATGCGCGAGATCGCCGATATCTTCCGGCTCGACACGCCTTCCTACGAGAACCAGGAACTGCTCGCCAAGATCCGCGAGCTCAAGGCCGAGTGGGATCCCAAGCTGCGCGACGCGATGGACGAAATCGCCGCACGCGGACGCTAGGCGCAACTTGTCGGCATGCCGGGCGTTGAAGGGGAAAGGAGATCACCATGAGCACCCCCGAACGCGATACCCCGCAAGCCCAGGACGACGCGGCGCAGGATGCCGACGACAGCAAGACGATCAAGGATCACAAGGCGTTGCAGAACCAGTCTTCTGTCGATCCGGAGGACTATCCGAAGGGCGATCGAAAGGCGCAGTCGCTGGTCCGCAAACCGGGCGACAAGGACTGATCGGGGATCGTGGCGGAGAGGGTGGGATTCGAACCCACGAAGGGCTTGCACCCTTGCCGGTTTTCAAGACCGGTGCATTCAACCGCTCTGCCACCTCTCCGCGAGCGCGGCGCTAGCTAGTCAAATCGTCGCGCCTTGTCACGCATTTCCGGGAACAGGGACGGGTGGTTTCCCGTAAACGACGAATGACACTTGCCGTTCAGCTTCGCTCTGCGACAATCAGCGTATGATTTTCCGACGCTTGCTCGCTGCCCTCGGGGCCATCGCCCTTTCGCTCCCTGCCATCCCCGCCCAGGCACAGGAGGGGCTGAGCTTCGACGCCTACCTCCAGCTGCTGATGGCGCGCGCCCGGGCGGAAGGAGTAGGTGAAGCCACGCTCCAACGGATGACCTCGGGGCTTGCACCCAATTACCGGGTGATCGAACTCGACCGTGGCCAGCCTGGCGCACCCACGAGTACGGGCTATCCGCCGCTCGCGCCTTACATCGCCTCGCATGTCGATGCGGCGCGTATTCGCGGGGGCCGCGACGCCCGCGCAAGCTGGTCAGGATCGCTGCGCGCGATCGAGCGTGAATATGGCGTGCCCAGCGAGGTGCTGGTTGCGATCTGGGGGCATGAAACCGCCTATGGCGCGGTGAAGGGCGGGTTTGATCTGTCGCAGGCCCTGGCGACGCTCGCCTGGGAAGGGCGCCGCCGCGAGCTTTTCTCGAGCGAGTGGGTGGCGCTGATGAAGGTGGCCGACAAGGGATATTCGCGCGGCGAGCTCAAGGGTAGCTGGGCGGGCGCCTTCGGCAATCCGCAATTCCTGCCGTCGGTCTATCTGCGGCTCGCCGCCGATGGCAATGGCGATGGCCGCGCCGACATCATGAACAATGGGGCCGATGCGCTGGCCTCGATCGCGAACTACTTCCGCGATGCCGGGTGGCGCAGCGGCCAGCCCTGGGGCGTGCGCGCTTACCTGCCCTCTGGCTTCGATGTCGCCGCGCATCGCACGCGCATCGTTGCGCCGGTGTGTTCACGCGTCCACGAGAGGCACAGCGTCTACAAGACCGTGGCCGAATGGCGCGCATTGGGCGTCCAGCCTCAGCGCGCGCTCGACGAGAATACGCTCGTCACGCTGTTCCAGCCCGACGGTCCGGGAACACCGGCCTGGCTCTTAACCTCGAATTATCGGGTGATCCTCGAGTATAATTGCTCGAACTATTACGCGATGAGTGTAGGGCTGCTGGCCGATGAAATTGCCAATTAGGATATCTCTCGCCTCGGTCGCGGGTCTCGCGCTGCTCAGCCTCGGTGCCTGCGCAAGCACGGCGCAGACCGCTCCCGGTTCGACCGCGCGCTCGATCGCGAACGGACCAGCGGCGGATTATCCGGTGGTGGTGGGCGATCCGTTTACCGTGGACGGGGTCACCTACACCCCCGTCGACACGATGAATTACGACCAGGTCGGCTATGCCACCGTCGATGAACCCGGCGCTGCGGGTGTCACGGGCGCGCACCGCACTTTGCCGCTGCCCAGCTATGTCGAAGTCACTGCGCTCGATACGGGGCGCACCGTGCTCGTCCGGATCGAACGGCGCGGACCGATGACCAATGACCGCCTCGTTTCACTTTCCGAAGCGGCTTTGGCGCAGCTGCGCATTGGCGAAGGTGCGCCGGTGCGGATGCGCCGGGTCAATCCGCCCGAAGAACAACGCGCGCAGCTGCGCGCCGGGGGCGAAGCGCCGCCACGCATGGATACGCCTGCGGGCCTGCTCGAAGTGCTCAAGCGCCGCCTGCCCGAGCGCGGCTCGGCGCCGCTGGGCGATGTCCGGCAAGCGCAGGTCAGTGGCATCGCGCCGGTTCCCGGTGCTATCGCCACGCTCGACCCCGACGAGGAAGCTGCGGTGGCCCCGACCCAGGACGATCCCGACAGCCCGCCGGCTCCCGCCGAAGATACCGCGGTCACCCGCCCCGAACTACCGATGGCGGTCGAGGGCGGCCCAGCGCGTGCACCGCTGATGGTCCCGGTGACCGCGGATGGGACCTACACGGTGCAACTCGGGGCCTTTTCGGTCCGCGCCAATGCCGATCGGCTGGCGCGCGAGGTGCAGGGCTATGTCGAAACCAGCGGCAATCTCGCGCTTGTCCGGGTCGGCCCCTTCGCCACCCGTGGACAGGCGGAGCAGGCGCTCGCCAAGCTGCGCGAGCGCGGTTATAGCGACGCCGAGATACGTTCACTCGATTGATACGCCGCGGCTCTCGCCCGGCCGGGAGCACACTTGCGTAACTGCCTGAATTCGCTGGCTGTATTGGCAACAGTCCTCGTCGCTTCACCGCTCGGCGCACGAAGCGCGCCCGACCCGCGGATTCCCCCCGCAGAGAATGCGCCGATCGCCTACCTGCTCGACGCGTCGAGCGGGCAGATTCTCTACGCGCGCGATATCGACCGCCGCTTCATGCCCGCTTCGATCACCAAGGTCATGACGACCTTCCTCGCCTTCGAGTGGATGGAGGAGGGGCGGCTGTTCCCGCAGCAGGTCTATGGCGTCCGGCCCGACACCTTCCGCCAGTGGCACCGCAAGGGATCGACCATGTTCCTGCCTGCCGATGCGCGGGTAACGGTCGACGATTTACTTCACGGTGTGACCACCGTCTCGGCCAATGATGGTGCCGTGGTTCTGGCCGAAGGCGCTGCCGGGTCGGTCGAAGACTGGGTCGCCGCAATGAACGCCAAGGCGCGCGATATCGGCATGGCGGACAGCCATTTCGGTACTCCCAATGGCTGGATGGACGACGGCAAGACCTTCGTCACCGCGCGCGATCTCGGGGCGCTGGCGCAGGTCATGGTGACCCGCCATCCGACGAAATACCGCCATTTCGTCGGTGCGAAGGGCCTCAAGTACAACGGGATCGAGCAACGCAATCACGACCCCATCATCGGGGTGGTGCCGGGAGCGGACGGGATCAAGACCGGCTATACCAACCAGGCAGGGTTCGGCTTCCTCGGCTCCGCGCAGCGCGACGGCCGACGGCTGGTGATGGTCGTGGCGGGTAGCCCGGGCGGGCGGGAACGCAATGCCGCCTCGCGCCAGTTCATCGAATGGGGTTTCCAGCATTTCGACAGCCGTGTGCTGTTCACCACTGGTGCGCGCATCACCAGCGCCCGCGTGCAGCAGGGCGGGGCCGACGAAGTGGGGCTTTCCGCGGCAGGTCCGGTGCGGATCTCGGTCCCCATGGGTACCGAGCCCGAGGTTTCGCTGGCGCTGCGCTATGAAGGCCCGTTGCAGGCGCCGATCGCCAAGGGTGAGGAAGTCGCCGAGCTGATCGTCTCGATCGAGGGCATGCCCGACCACCGTGTCCCGCTTGTAGCCAGCGAGGAGGTGCTTGAGGCAACCATGCTTCAGCGCGTCTTCAATGCCATGCGGAGCTGGGTCGCGTGACCCGCGGGGCATTCATCGCCTTCGAGGGCGGGGAGGGCATGGGCAAGTCCACCCAGGCGCGCCTGCTTGCCGACCACCTGCGCGAACAGGGCCACGAGGTCGAACTGACGCGCGAACCGGGGGGTACGCCGGGAGCCGAAGCGATCCGCGCCTTGCTTCTGACGCCGCCGGGCGAGGGGTGGACGCTGGAGGCAGAAGCACTGCTGTTCGCCGCTGCGCGCGCCGATCATGTCGCGCGCCGGATCAAACCTGCGCTCGATGCGGGCGCCTGGGTGGTGTGTGACCGTTTCCTCGATTCAAGCCGCGCCTACCAGGGGATGGCCGGGGGGCTTGGGAACGCCAGTGTCACCGCGCTGCATGAAATCGGCAGCGCGGGCCTGGTCCCCGATCTGACGATCGTCATCGACGTCCCACCGGCAGATGTCGCAGCACGTCTCGCGCAGCGCGACGGCGCCACCAGCGACGCGATCGGCGGGCGCGCGGCCGATTATCACGCCTCGGTCAACGCCGCCTTCCTCGAGTTCGCACGCAGCGAGCCTGAACGCTTCGCGATCGTCGATGGCAATGGAACGGTCGAACAGGTCCACCAGCGCGTTCTCGGTGCCGCTATGCAGCACTTCGGGACCCCCTCCTAATGCTACTCGGTCACGAAACCGCCTGGCACGAATGGCGCGAAGCGCTTGGCGGCGAGCGGATGCATCATGCCTGGTTGCTCGCCGGTCGTCGGGGGCTAGGGAAAGCCAGCTTTGCGCTCGACGCAGCCCGAGCTCTGGTAGGCGCAGGCGAGAGTGGCCCAGCGCATCATCCCGATATCCACACGCTGACCTACGGACCCAAGGACGATAAGGAAGAGCGCAAGCGCGCCGACGGCAAGCCGTTCGAGCAGGCGCGCAGTATCCGGATCGCGCAAATTCGCGCCATGCAGACCCGTCTCAGCACGCGACCAACCTTGGGCGACCGCCGCGCGATCATCATCGATCCCGCCGACGACCTCGAGCGGAACGCGGCCAATGCGCTACTCAAGAGCCTGGAGGAACCACCGGTGGGTACATTCTTCCTGCTGGTCGCCCACAGTCCCGCGCGGCTGCTGCCGACGATCCGCTCGCGCTGCCGTGTGCTCCGCTTCCCGACGATCCCCGACAGCGACATGGATCGCCTGCTTGCCGATCTGGCGACCGATGCGGACGATTTGACCCGCGCGGCGGCCATCGCCGCGGCAGCCGGGTCTCCCGGCGCAGCGCTCCAGTTCGTCGACATGGAACTCGGCAAGGTCGCACAGGCGATGCGCAACATTCTCGACCGCGGCGATCCCGATTTCCAGCTACGCGGCACACTGGCGGGACTGATCGGCGCGCGGCCCGACCGCGACCGGATTCGCGCCGTTCTTGAACTGGCGCGCTCGGTCGTCGCGCAACGGCTCGACCCCGGCCTCGCCGATCCGCGCCCGGTGATCGATACGCATAGCGAGCTGGTCCGGCTCACCGGCGAACAGCCGACCTATAATTTCGACGCCGGATTGCTCGCGATGGAAATCGGCACCTTGCTCGCCAACGCCGCTACGGCTAGCGAGCGGGCCGATGGCTGAACCCTATTATCTGACGACCGCGATCCACTATCCCAATGGCAAGCCGCATATCGGCCATGCCTATGAGACGATCGCGGCCGATGTAATCGCCCGCTTCCAGCGCCTGCAGGGGCGCGAGGTACGCTTCCAGACCGGCACCGACGAGCACGGGCTCAAGATGGCGCAGAAAGCGCGCGACCTGGGGGTTACCCCCCGCGAATTGGCCGATGAAATGTCGGGATATTTCAGGGAGCTGTTCGACGTATTGAACATCTCCTATGATCGCTTTATCCGCACCACCGATGCCGATCACCACCGCGCGAGCCAGGCGATCTGGCAGGCGATGGAAGCCAAGGGCGATCTCTATCTCGATCGCTATGAGGGGTGGTACTCGATCCGCGACGAAGCCTATTACGACGAGAAGGAACTGGTCGAAGGCGAGGGCGGGCAAAAGCTGTCGCCGCAGGGCACGCCGGTTGAATGGACCGAGGAAGAAACCTGGTTCTTCCGCCTGTCGAATTATGCCGAGCCCTTGCTCGAACTGCTCGCCAAGCCCGGCTTCATCGAGCCCGCGAGCCGGCGCAATGAAATGATCGCCTTCGTCGAGCGCGGACTGCAGGATCTGTCCGTCAGCCGGACCAGCTTCGACTGGGGCGTGAAAGTCCCCGGCGACGATGCGCATGTGATGTATGTCTGGGTCGATGCGCTGACCAATTACATCACCGGGGTCGGCTATCCCGATGGCGGCGAGATGTGGGAGAAATTCTGGCCCGCCGACTTGCACCTGATCGGCAAGGACATCGTCCGGTTCCACACGATCTACTGGCCCGCCTTCCTGATGAGCGCCGATCTACCCTTGCCGAAGAAGGTGTTCGGGCACGGCTTCCTGCTCAACCGCGGCGTCAAGGAATCGAAATCGGCGGGCAATGTTACCGACCCGATGGAACTCGCCGAGACATTCGGCGTCGACGCGCTGCGGTACTTCCTGATGGCCGAGGTTACCTTCGGGCAGGATGGGAGCTATTCGGCAGAAGCGCTTGTAAACAAGGTGAATGCCGAACTCGCCAACAGCTTTGGGAACCTCGCGCAGCGCACGCTGTCGATGATCGTCAAGAATATGGACGGCAAGCTTGAAAGCTTCACCCCGGCAGCTGACGACAGGGCTCTGCTGGCCAAGGTCGGCGAAGCTTGCGCCGAAATCCTGCCGCGCGAATTCGAGCAGCTGGCGTTCTCGGTTGGGATCGAAGCCTGGCTCAAGGCGGTCTATGCCTGCAATGCCTATGTCGACGAACAGGCTCCCTGGGCGCTCAAGAAGACCGACCCTGAGCGGATGACGGCCGTGCTGCAGACGCTCTTCATCGCCATCCGCGATCTGGCGATCGCCATCCAGCCCGTGATCCCCGAGAAGGCCGGCGCTGTGCTCGACCAATTGGGCATTGCGGGTGACCGCCGGAACTACGCCGATCTTGCGAATGCGGAATGGTTCGAGAGTCTTGCCGCTACGGGCCATACGATCGACAAACCGACCCCCGTCTTCCCGCGGTTGGAGCTGGTGCAAGAGGAGGCGGCCTGATGCTTGTCGATAGCCATTGCCATCTCGAATACGAAGGCCTGGTCGAAGATCAATCCGAAGCGCTCGACCGGGCGCGGGGGGCAGGGGTGGAAGCCTTTCTCAACATTTCCACCAAGCGGGCCGAATGGGACCAGGTCGTCGGGACTGCGCAGGCGAAACCGGACGTCTTCGCCAGCGTGGGCATCCATCCGCATAATGCCGACGATCATCTCGACCTGACGCGCGCCGAATTGCTCGAGGCCACGCGCGATCCCAATGTTATCGGGATCGGGGAAACCGGGCTCGACTATTATTACGACCATTCCGACCGCGAAGCGCAGCAGCGGCTGTTCCGGCTGCATATTGACGTCGCGCGCGAAGTGCAGCTCCCCGTCATCATCCATACGCGCGATGCCGAGGCCGATACGCTGGCGATCCTCGAAGACGAGCTGGGGAAGGGCGCCTTCCCCGCGCTGATCCACTGCTTCACCGCCTCGGCCGAATTCGGTGAGCGTGTGCTCGACCTCGGATTGTCGGTTTCGATCTCGGGCATCGTGACCTTCAAGAATGCCAAGGACTTGCAGACCTTCGCCAAGGATATCCCGCAAGATCGGCTGCTGGTCGAAACCGACAGCCCGTTCCTCGCGCCCGTTCCGCACCGCGGCAGGCCGTGTGAGCCGGGCTTCGTCCGCGACACCGCGCAATTCCTTGCCGATCTGCGCGGGGAAAGCCTTGAGAGCCTGGCGGGCTATACGACACGTAACTTCTACGCGCTCTTCAGCAAGGCGGCCGCGTGAAGGTACTGATGCTTGGCTCGGGCACCTCCACCGGGGTGCCGCGGATTGGCAATGACTGGGGCGAGTGCGATCCCGCCGAACCGCGCAACCGGCGCTCGCGCGTTTCGGTGATCGTCGAAAACGACGCCGGCCAGAAGATCCTTGTCGACACCTCGACCGATCTGCGTGCGCAATTGCTCGGCAACAATATCGAGAAGGTCGATGCGGTCTTCTGGACGCATGACCATGCCGATCATTGCCACGGGATCGATGATCTGCGCGTCATGCGCTACGATCGCAGCAATCCCTTGCCGGGCTTCGCGAGCAGCGTGACCTGTGAACGCCTGCGGCGGCGGTTCGACTATGTCTTCGAAGGCCAGTTCGGTTATCCAACCATGGTATCGCTCAAAGATATCAAGGACGTTCAACTGGTTGCGGGCTTTTCTTTCGATCATGTCGAAATGCCGCACGGCCCGGTGACGAGTACGGGGTTCCGGTTCGATGCCGATGGAAAATCAATCGTTTATGCGACCGATTTCAGCGAGATAACGCCTGCCATGGTCCGATGCTTCTCGGGCGCCGATATCCTCGTGGTCGATTGTCTGCGCAGGCGTCCGCATCCAACGCATGCGCATCTCGACATGGCCATCGATTTGGCGCGCAAGGCTAAGGTCAAGCGGACCGTGTTGACGCATATGGACAAGAGCATGGATTACCGCAGCCTATGCGCGGACGTGCCGGACCATGTGACGGTCGGCTTCGACGGATTGGAGATGACCGCGTGAACGAACACCAGATTGTCTCGCTGATTTCGCTTACGGGCTTCCTGATCCTGGTTGCCGCCGGCTTTCGTGCGCGCGAGCTTGGCTGGAGGAAGGGCTTTTTCATGGCTGGTGCGTGGGCAGGCATATTCGCGGTGGTGATCCTGTTCATCGATCTCGCGCGCTAAAACCGCTCTTAATTTAACATAATATATATTATCACACCGGTATTCGCGTCGTGGATGCCGTCTGAGTAGCCCTTCCGAATGCTCCCCCTCGGCGGTAAGTCGTGATCATGTCCAAGCAAACCGACCGGCTCCTGGCAATCATGGCGCGCCTGCGCGATCCGCAAACCGGCTGCGAATGGGATACGGCGCAGAATTTCGCGACGATCGCGCCGTATACGATCGAGGAAGCGTACGAGGTCGCCGATGCGATCGAGCGTGACGATCTGAACGATCTGCGCGGCGAACTTGGCGATCTGTTGTTCCAGGTCGTCTTCCACGCGCGCATGGCCGAAGAAGCTGGCGCCTTTACCTATGACGATGTCGTGCGCGACATTGGCGACAAGATGGAAGCACGCCATCCGCATATCTTCGGCGATGAAGGCGGCGTCGTGGAAGAGAGCCGCTGGGAAGATATCAAGGCAGCCGAGCGCGACGCATCGGGTGCCACCAGCGCGATGGACGGCGTCGCCAAGGCGCTGCCCGCCCTGCTCCGTTCGCACAAGCTACAGAAACGCGCGGCGCGCGTCGGGTTCGAATGGCCCGATAGCGCGGGTCCGCTCGCAAAACTGAAAGAAGAACTGGCGGAACTCGACGAAGCCCAAACCGACGAGGAGCGCCTGCTCGAAGCCGGCGACGTCCTGTTCGTCGCGGTCAATATCGTGCGGCGCTACGGCGTCGATCCGGAACAGGCCCTGCGCGCCTCCAATGCCAAATTCGAACGCCGTTTCAAGGTAATGGAACAGCTATCCGAGAACGAAGGCGAAGACTTCGCCGCGCTCGACCTCGACCGACAGGAAGAATACTGGCAGCGCGCCAAGCGCGAAACCGGTTAGGCCAGCGCCTCGTACTGCCCCAGTTCCTTGGGGTTGAGCCGTACGGTGATCTGCCGCGAACCGCCGTCCTCGGTTTCGATGTCCTCGATCACTTCACCATGCGCGTGCAGCCATGCGATCCTGCGTCCATCGCCCGCCGGAACCTCGAAAGTCCGCAGCGCGGCGTTACGCGTCAGCATTTCGCCGAGGCGTTCAAGCAGCAGATCCACTCCCTCGCCCGTCAGCGCCGATGTCGCCACGATATCCTCGCCTGCATCGACCTGTTCGGCCAATTCATCGGCCAGGGCGGGCTCAAGCTGGTCCCATTTGTTCCACACTTCGAGGATCGGGATCGACGAGGCCTCCCCTTCCCCCTCGATCACATCGAGATCGCGCAGAATCTGCAACACCTGCGCCTTTTGCGCAGCGGTCGAGGGGTTCGAAATATCGCGTATGTGGCAGATGACGTCGGCCGAGGTGACTTCCTCCAGCGTCGCACGAAAAGCGGCCACTAGCTGTGTCGGGAGATCGGAGATGAAGCCCACCGTATCCGACAGGATCGCCTTCTCCACCCCCGGCAGGGTAATCGCGCGCATGGTCGGGTCGAGCGTGGCGAATAGCAGGTCTTCCGCCATCACCGCAGCCCCGGTCAGCCGGTTGAACAGCGTAGACTTGCCCGCATTGGTATAGCCGACCAGTGCCACCACCGGCCATGGCGCACGTTCGCGGCGTTCACGATGCAAGCCGCGCGTCTTGCGGACCTGTTCGAGCTCCTTGCGCAGCCGCCCCATCCGCTGGCGGATCATCCGGCGGTCGGCCTCGATCTGGGTCTCACCCGGACCGCCGAGGAAGCCGAACCCCCCGCGCTGCCGTTCAAGGTGGGTCCAGCTGCGCACGAGGCGGCTTTGCTGGTAATCGAGATGCGCGAGCTCGACCTGCAATCGGCCTTCGGCAGTCGCGGCGCGTTCGCCGAAGATTTCGAGAATCAGTCCGGTCCGGTCGATAACCTTGCGCGCGAGCTTTTCTTCCAGATTGCGCTGCTGGATCGGGCTCAAAGCGCCATCCACGACGACAAGCTCGGCCTCGTTCTGCTCGCAGGCGATACGGATATTGTCGACCTGGCCCGCGCCGAACAGTAGGTTCGGCCGCACTTCGCGCACCGGGAGCACGAAGCTGTCGGCAATGGCAATGCCGATCGCCAGCGCAAGCCCCTCGGCTTCGGCAAGCCGCGACTGCGCATCGAGGTCATAGGCCATCCCGCGGATGTCGGGGCACACCACCAGTGCCCGCGCCCCGCGCGAAACCTCGCCCATCAGGTCATCGTCGAAGCTCAGCTGTCGTCTTCTTCCCACTCCTCGGTCAGATCGACCGGGGTGGCTGGCTGGATTGTCGATACGGCGTGCTTATAGGCCAGCTGGACGTAGCCGTCGCGCTCGAGCAGCATGCAGAAAAGGTCGTATGCGGCGATCCGTCCCTGCAACATGACGCCATTGACCAGAAACATCGTCACTTGCGCTTCGGCCTGGCGCACCCGGCTGAGGAAGACATCCTGCAGCAGGCGCTGCTTGGCGGACGATCCCTGGCTGGCGAATTGCGTGGTATCGACCGGCTGCGCGGGCATTATCGTGCTGATCGCATGCTTGTAGACAAGCTGTGACTGGCCATCGCGGCGCAGCAGGATCGAGAAATTGTCGAACCACGTGACAATGCCCTGAAGCTTGACGCCCTTGACCAGGAACATGGTCACCGGAGCCTTGTTCTTGCGGAGCAGATTGAGGAAGGCGTCCTGCAAGTTCGCAGGGCGGCTTGCCGGGCCCGTTTCGGGCGATTTTGGACGCGGTCGTGCCGAAAGTGTTCGATCGCCGGACATGTACTTTTCCCGTTTTTGGCAGCCCTTGGAAGGGCCGCAATCTGGGCGCCCACCACGCCCGAGTGCATTCGCAAATGTTCGCGAACCCCGTTATTGTGGAAGACAATCCCAAGTAGCGCAACGGATTCCTTGTTTTGTCAGACAATGCGCAACTTTCGCGGGACGCGTCAGTTCTTCCGCTCGGGCCCCTTGCGCTCGACCATGCCCAGTAGCTTGAGTTTGCGGTGCAGCGCCGAGCGCTCCATCCCGATGAAGTTCGCGGTCTTCGAGATATTCCCGGAAAACCGACGGATCTGCACAGTCAGATACTCGCGTTCGAAATTCTCGCGCGCTTCGCGTAGCGGGGCGCCCATCATCGCCCCGACCCCGCCGCCACCACTGCCTTTGCCACCGAGTACTTCTTCGGGGAGCATGTCGACCTCGATCCGTTCGAGGCTGTCGCGCGGGGTCAGAATGATGGTGCGCTCGACCACATTGCGCAGCTGGCGCACATTTCCGGGCCAGTCATAGGCCTGGAGCGCGGCCATGGCCTCTTCGCTGATCGTCGGCGGCCGCAGGCCTTGCTCGGTCGCATAGCGGGCAAAGAAACTGTCGGCGAGCGCGGGGATGTCGTCGCGGCGTGCGGCGAGCGAGGGAACTTCGACCGGGACGACGTTTAGCCGGTAGAACAAGTCCTCGCGAAAGCGCTTCTCCTCCATCTCGCCGGCCAGATCGCGCGAGGTCGAAGAAACAACGCGAACGTCGACGCCGATCTGCCGGGTCCCGCCAACGCGAACGAAACTCTGCTCGGTCAGCACGCGCAGGATACGCGCCTGCGTCGACAGCGGCATGTCGGCCACTTCATCGAGATACAGCGTGCCGCCATCCGCGGTCTCCAGCAGTCCCGGACGGACGAGCTTGCCATCTGCTTCCTCGCCGAACAGTTCCTCTTCGAACCGCTCGGGCGTGATCCGCGCAGAGTTGACGATGACGAAAGCCTTGTCGGTTCGCGCGCTCCAGCTGTGCAACAGGCGCGCGGCAACTTCTTTCCCGGCACCGGCAGGACCCGTCACCAGAACCCGGCTCCCAGTACTGGCAACCCGCTTGAGCGTGGCGCGGACGGCGTTGATGACCGCCGAATTGCCGGTGAACTCGTCGCCCTGCCCCTGGTTTTCGCGCAGCCGCGTGTTCTCGCGGCGCAGGCGTTCGGTTTCGGTGGCACGCTCGACGAGATGCAGGAGACGCTCGGCTTCGAACGGCTTCTCGATAAAATCGACCGCGCCGCGGCTGACCGCGCTGACCGCAGTGTCGATATTACCGTGGCCCGAAAAGATGATGACCGGGAGGTCCGGCTCGCGCGCCTTGATCGCGTCGAGCACTTCGAGTCCGTCCATCGGGCTGCCGTGCAACCACACGTCGAGCAGGACGAGGCTCGGGCGCTTGTCATCGATCGCCTCGATCGCCGAGGTGCTGTCGCCAGCGGTGCGGCATTCATAGCCCTCGTCGCTCAGCACTCCCGCAACCAGTTCGCGGATGTCGCGTTCGTCGTCGACGATGAGAATATCCAGCGCCATGCGTCCCTATCCTTCTTTTTTCATGCTTGTCTGCGCGTCGCCATCGAGGGCGAGCGGATCGCGCGCGAACCGCATGGTCACGCGCGTGCCCCCGGTTTCGACCGAGGTGAATGTCATTTCGCCGCCGTGTTCCTCGACGATCTTGTTGACGATCGCGAGCCCGAGGCCGGTGCCCTTCTCGCGCGTCGTCACATAGGGCTCGAGGATGTTCACGCGGTCCTGCGGCAGGCCGATGCCATTGTCCTGGATCGAAACCGTCACCGCCTCGTCGCCGGGCTCGACCTCGACCGTGATCTTCCCGCGGTAATCGACATCGGCAGTGTGCGCCTTCGCCTCGATCGCCTCATAGGCGTTCTTGAGCGTATTTGTCAGCGCCTGTCCCAATTGATGCCGGTCACACTGGATCCGCACCGGCGCGGCTTCGGTGGTGTGGAAGCGGTAATCCACATTCTGATGCGCGACTTCCTGCAGGAACAGCGACTGGCGGATAAGGTCGATCGCATCCTCGGTGCGGAAGGTCGGCTTGGGCAGCCGCGCGAAGCTGGAGAACTCGTCGACCATCTTCCGCAGGTCGCCGACCTGCCGCACGATGGTATTGGTAAGCTCGTCGAACAGCTCGCCATCGATTTCGATCTGCTTGCGATAGCGGCGCTTGAGGCGTTCGGTCGCGAGCTGGATCGGCGTGAGCGGGTTCTTGATCTCATGCGCAATTCGCCGCGCGACATCCGACCAGGCGGCCTGCCGCTGGTCGAGCAATTGGCGGGTGATGTCCTCGAAGGTGATCACATGACCATCGCTTTCGGGACCGATCTTGACCGCCAACGTGAGCAGTTCGCCGTTGCGGCTGTGCGAGATGACCCCTCGCGAGAGCCCCGCACGGACCATCGCACCGATCTGCGGGGCAAGATCGTCGAGAGTCTCGGGCAGGTGTCCTCCCGCAGCCTCGTTGCCGAGCATCGCTTGCGCGCCGGCATTCATCAACAGCACGTTGAGATCGGCATCGACGGAAATGATGCCTGCACTGACCGATTCCAGCACCGCCTCGATGAAGCTGCGCCGCTCTTCGAGCTCGGTATTGGCTGACAGCAGCGCGTCGGTCTGCTTTTCGAGCTGCGCGGTCATGCGGTTGAAAGCGCGGTTGAGCAGGCCGATCTCGTCCGCGCCGGTGCGTCCTTCGACGCGCAGTGCGAAATTGCCCGCCCCCACCTTGTGCGCCGCCGCCACCAGATCGGTCAGCGGCTCGACCTGGCGATCGGCAAAGCGCAGCGCAAACCATACCGCCAGGCCGACCAACGCGAGCGAAACGAAGAACAGCGCCAGATTGAACCGCAACTGCAGGGCGCGCGCCCGTTTGGTCAGTTCGTCGTAAGCGGTCGAGATCGAGCGCGCGGATTGCCAGCTACGGAACGAGCCCGCTTCCGCATTGCGCGCTGTATAGAGATAGATCCCGGCAGCGCGATCGATCGGCGCGACCGCTTCGATCCGCTCGGCGCTGCCGCGCACCGCCACCTGTTCGCCGCTCGACAACCGCTCCAGCGAGTTCTGCGCGAAGGCGCGCGGATCGCTGGCCTCATTGAGGCCGTAGACGACCGCCGTACGCATCGAACCATCGGGCATCGCCTGCAGGATGGCGCTCTCGATCACGTCGCGCGGCTCGGCCTGATATTGATAGACGAGCGCGAAATTGGGATCGGTCACCTCGACCCGGCCAAGGATGGCGCGCATATCCATCGCCATCGAGATCGTTTCATTGCCGAGATCGAGCTGGTTCTCCTCGTAATATCCCTCGGCCAGTTGGTTGGCATTCTCCATCAGGCCGCGCGAATTGTCCGAGAACCAAAAATCCACCCCGGACTGGAACAGGAAAGCAGCGAAGCCCGCGACCAGCAGCGTCGGCACAGCCGCAATCAGCGAGAAGAAGAACACCAGCCTGACATGCAACCGCGCCGTGCTTCCGGCCGCACGCTTCAGCGCCACGCGCCGGCCCGCCAGCACCAGCAGTGCCATGGCGGGAATAAGCGTGCCGATAAGCAGGCCTGCGACCTGGCGCGATGGCAGCAATGCGCCATCGGGCGGCGCATTGGTGAACGTGGCCCAGGTGCTGGCCACCATGATCAGGAAGGCGATCGCTGCAGTGACCTCGATATAGCCGAAGAGATTCTGCCGCCGCGAGGTAACCACGAACCTGCGCCACCAGCGCGGTATCTGCCGCCGTGTTTGTGCTATAGCCGTCGTCATCGTGGCGGACATACAACGGCACTGTTGCAAAGTTGCAAGGACAAATTCGATCAGTTGTGGACGGCAGCGGATGGATGTCGACGTTATCGCCTACGGGTGAAGGTTTCCGGCGCGATGTCGAGTTCTGAAAGTCGCTTGCGCAAGGTGTTGCGATTGATGCCCAAAAGGCGCGCCGCGCGAAGCTGATTGCCCTCGGTCCGTTCGAGCGCCAGTTCGAACAGCGGCTTCTCGAACGCAGCAAGCGCAGCATGATACACCGCGCCGTCTGCCGGGCGGGTCATGTCGACCCATGCTTCGACGGCGGCCTCGAAACCGTGCTTGGCGCCATTGTCCTCATCGGTCCGGGCCGTCGGGAGCACGTCTTCAACCGCCGCGCGGTCGATCGTGTCGTCGCGCGCCATCAGCGCGAGCCGGAACGCCGCATTGCGCAATTCGCGGACATTGCCGCGCCATGCCCGTCCCTTGAGCGCTTCGATCCCATCGACACTCGCCTGCCGAAGCGGAAGCCCCTCCCCCGCCGCCTGGCCGAGGAAGTGGCGTACAAGGGCCCCGATGTCTTCCGGGCGTTCGCGCAGCGGCGGCAAATGGATCGGGACGACGTTGAGCCGATAATAGAGGTCTTCGCGAAACCGCCCGTCGGCAATCATCGGAGCAAGGTCCCGATTGGTCGCTGCGACGATACGCACATCCACGCCGATCTCCTGCCGACCGCCAACCCGCCGGATCCGCCCCGACTGGAGCGCGCGCAACAGGCGGGTCTGTGCCTCGGCGGGCATATCGCCGATCTCGTCGAGAAACAGCGTCCCGCCATTGGCCTGTTCGAACTTGCCGATCTGCTGGCTCACTGCGCCGGTAAAAGCCCCGCGTTCGTGGCCGAACAGCTCGCTTTCGAGCAGATCGTGCGGGATCGCCGCCATGTTGACCGCAACGAAGGGCCCGGTCTTGCGCGAGCCCAACTGGTGGATTGCCTCGGCGACCAGTTCCTTGCCCGTCCCGCTTTCGCCGGTAATCAGCACGGTAAGATCGTTGCGCAGGACGCGGGTAATCATACGGTAGACGCCCTGCATCGCAGGACTGCGCCCGATCAGCGGCAGCGCGCTGTCCTCGGCCTCCTCCTCCCGCTCGCTCGACGGACGACTGGCGACCGCCTGGGCCACGGCCTGCGTCAGTTCGTCGAGGTCGAACGGCTTGGGGAAATATTCGAATGCATCGCTATCGCTTGCGCGCACCGCCGTATCGAGCGTGTTCTGCGCCGACAGCACGATGACCGGCATCGCTGGGGCCAGCTTGCGCACGGTGTCGATCGACGCGAGCCCGTCGCCATCTTCCAGCATCACATCGGTGAGCATCACGTCGAACCGGTTGTCGGTCAGCAAGGCATCGCGCCGCGCTATGCTTTCGCAGGCGGTAACATCGAAGCCTTCCTCGCGCAGCGCCTCGGTGATGACCGTGGCGATACCCTTGTCGTCCTCGACCAGCAGAACAGTATGCGCCATCGTTCTCCCTAGCCCGCTACTGGCAGGTTGATGCGGAAATGGGTTTGGCCCGCCCGCTCGTCGCGCGCATGCGAGATGCGCCCGCCCATATCGCGGAGTAGCTTGCGAACAAGCGCGAGCCCAAGCCCTTGCCCATGCGGCTTGCTCGACACAAAAGGCTCGAACACGTGATCGCGCAGCGCCGGGTCGATCCCCGGACCGCTATCGGTCACCGTGATCTCGATTGGAAGGCGAGTCGCCTTGCCCAGCCGGATCGTGTTGAATACCAGGCCGCTAACGAACCGCGTTCGCACGCTGACACGGGGGTTTTCCATACCCGCGCTCGCGTCGCAGGCGTTAGCGATCAAATTGATCAGCACCTGTTCTAGCGCGCCCTGATCGGCAGCGACAGGTGGCAGTGAGGGATCGAATTCCTCGACCAGTTCGCATTGCGCGCTGCGCCCGGTGCGTACCGTGGCCATGGCGTTGCGGATCGCCTCGTGCAGGTTGCACGGCCCGGTGATCTCTACCGGTTTCGCGCCGAGCTGCTGCATCCGGTCGATCAACTGGGCGATACGGTCCACTTCGGCGGAAATCATCTGCGCCAGCGGTTTGTCCTTGCTGGCGATCCGCCGGGCCAGGAGCTGGCTCGCCCCGCGGATGGCCGACAGCGGGTTCTTGATCTCATGCGCAAGGACCGCAGGCGCCCGCAATTCCACGCGTTCGTTCTCGTCCTCGTCATTGGCTGGCTGTCCCGCATCGGAAAGCGTAATTACCCGCCATCCGGTTTCGCCATGCATGGGAGAGCTGCTGATGTTGACGCGCCGGTCTCCGACGGCAGTCGTTATGGTAACGCCGCGCGCGATGACCTGCGCATCGGCGGTCGATAGCCTTTCGCTCAAGCGTTCGTCAGACATCCCGATGACGTCCCATAAGCGCTTCTCGCATAGCTTGTGCGCGCTGCGGCCCAGCATCTCCTCCGCTGCGTGGTTGGCTTCCACAATATTGTCATCCTCGTCGAGCAGCAGGACCGCGAAGATCAGCGCGGCGAGCTGGGCGCGCGCATCGGGTGCGCCGGCGGATGTGCTCACGCGGCGCGGCGCCGGAGGAACGGTGCGTAGAAGCCCTCGATTTCCTCGAGCACCTTGCGCGGATCGTCGATGAAGTTGACGAAATTGCGGAACTCGGCCGAGCCATGCATGCCCTTGGTATACCAGCCGAGGTGCTTGCGCGCGATCTTGGTGCCGACACCCTCGCCATAATGATCGAGCATCGCCTGGTAGTGTTCGACAAGCACGTTGTACTGCTCGTCGAACGAGGGGGTCTCGAGCACTTCGCCAGTGCGCCACCAGTGCATGATCTGACCCAGCAACCACGGTTTGCCGTAAGCCCCGCGCCCGATCATGATCCCGTCGGCGCCCGATTGTTCGAGCGCCGCTGCGGCATCGGCGATCGTGCAGATATCGCCATTGGCAATGACCGGGATCGAAACCGCGTCCTTCACCTTGCGGATGAAGGCCCAGTCGGCGTGGCCCTTGTACATCTGGTTGCGCGTGCGGCCGTGGACAGTGATCATCTTGACCCCGAGATCCTCGGCAATGCGCGCAAGTTCGGGGGCGTTGAGATCGGCATGATCCCAGCCCATCCGCATTTTGACGGTCACCGGCACGTCGACCGCCTTGACCGTCTCTTCCATCAGCGTGGTCGCCAATGGCACTTCCCGCATCAGCGCCGAACCGGCAAGCTGGCCGACGACCTTGCGCACCGGGCAACCGAAATTGATATCGATGATGGCCGCGCCGTTATCCTGCTGGAGCTTGGCCGCGTCCCCCATACTCACCGGGTCGCAGCCAACCAGTTGCATCGACACCGGCTCCTCGGTCGCATCCCATGCGGCCTTCTGGATGCTCTGGCGCGTTTCGCGAATGGCCGCCTCGCTCGCGATCATTTCGGTAACGTTGAGGCCCGATCCATAGCGCCGCACCAAACGGCGGAAAGGCAGGTCGGTCACGCCGGTCATCGGCGCGAGTACGACCGGCGTGTCGATTGACACGTCGCCGACGAGGATTGGCTGCGGCGGCGCCGGAGGAAGGGGATGCTGGGTCATGCCGGGGTTCGTTGCCTAAATATTGGGCAGGCACATAGTGCGTTGCAGCGCAAACGGCAAGCCGCTAGCGCGCTGCGTTCGTATGCAGGATCCAGCTCCCCTCCCCGGTTTCGCCGCGATCGTCGTCGCGGCCGGCCAAGGCCTGCGCGCGGGACAGCCCCTGCCCAAGCAATTTGCGATCTGGCGCGGCAAGCCGGTGCTGCGGCACTCGGTCGAAAGCCTGCTTTCTGCGGGTGCCGGCCCCCTGGTTATCGCGGTGCCCGAGAATGCCGAGCAAGCGGCGCATGCGGCCCTGGCCGGGCTTGAGGGATATCGACTCGTCGCAGGCGGCGAGACGCGTCAGCAATCGGTCGTCTGCGCGCTGCGAGCCATGGGTGCGGCCGAACGCGTGCTTATCCACGACGCAGCGCGACCCGATCTCCCGCGTACCGTCATCGAACGCCTGCTCGCTGCTCTCGATGATCATGCGGGAGCGATCCCCGTACTCCCGGTGGTCGACAGCCTGTCACTCGACGAAGCCGGCATGATGAGCGGGACCGCCCCGCGCGAGCAATTGCGCCGGGTGCAGACACCGCAGGCGTTTCGCTTTGCAGCGATCGTCGCCGCGCACAACGCTTGGCAGTCCGAAGCCGCTGCCGGCGATGATGCGCAGGTCCTGCGCGCGGCTGGCGGCGAAGTCGCGCATGTGACGGGTGACGAACGTCTGGCCAAATTGACTTTCGGGGAGGATTTCATGACCCAATTGCCGCCCATACGGACCGGGATGGGATACGACGTCCACCGTCTTGCCGCAGGCGAGGAGCTCTGGCTCGGCGGTATCCGCATCGAGCATGACAAGGGGTTGGCGGGGCACAGCGATGCCGATGTCGGCCTCCATGCCATCGTTGATGCGTTGCTCGGGGCGATCGGCAATGGCGACATCGGCAGCCATTTCCCGCCCAGCGATCCGCAGTGGAAGGGTGCCAGCAGCGACCGGTTCCTGACCCACGCCGCGCAGCTTGTCGGCGAAGCAGGATATGGGATCGGCAATATCGACCTGACGATCATCTGCGAGGCACCCAAGATCGGTCCACACCGCGAAGCCATGCGGACCCGGATCGCCGAGCTGCTTGGCGTTGACATCGCGGCGATATCGGTAAAGGCCACCACCACCGAACGGCTGGGGTTTACCGGACGCGGTGAAGGGATCGCGGCGCAGGCCGTAGCAACGATAATCAGGGAGTAACGGGTGAGCAAATCGAACTACGGCAGGATCGCTGCCGGAGCAGTGGCAACCATCGGGCTACTGCATGCGCAAGCGGCGATGGCGCAGCAGTGCATCGCGCCCGAGGATCTGACCGATGCCGGTATTTATGCGGTTCCGGTGATCGCCGAAGGCTTCGCGGCATCCTGCACGCCCTATCTCGAATCGGACGGGTTCTTCGCGTCGCGCGGGGACGAGTTCGTGGCACCTTATACCGCGATGCAGACCGAAAGCTGGCCCGGAACCCTGCGCGTATTCATGAACTTCGCCACACGCGGGCAAGAGGACGGGACCGCAAGCGAGCGATCGGAAGTGTTCGGAAGCCTGCCGCCCGAAGCGCTGCGTTCGTTCGTGGATGCTTTCCTCGCACAGAAAATCGGCGAGGAGATCAAACCCGACGACTGCGCGAAGATCGAGCGCGCGATGGAATTGCTCGCCCCGCTCCCGCCCGAGAATTTCGGCGGCTTGCTGGCCTTCTTTCTGGATGTCTCCAAGGTCCGGGATCCGCAGGTATGCGACCCCGACCGGCCATGACTACCGCCCTTCTCCCGCCGGATATCGAAGAACTCGCACGCAAAGTGGTCGAAGCCAATTCCGCCGCGGGTCGGCAGGTCGCCGTGGCCGAAAGCTGCACCGGCGGCCTGGTCGCCGCGGCGCTGACCGAGATCCCGGGTTCGTCTGCCATGTTCGATCGCGGCTTCGTCACCTATTCGAACGAAGCGAAGATGGAATCGCTTGGCGTCCCGCTCGAGATCATCGAAACCTTCGGCGCGGTGTCGATCGCCTGCGCCTGGGCGATGGCCAAGGGCGCGCTGGAAAAGAGCAAGGCCGATGTCGCGGTGGCGATCAGCGGCGTTGCCGGCCCCGGTGGCGGCACCGATCTCAAGCCTGTGGGTACGGTCGTCTTTGCACGCGTGGTGCGGGGCGACGAGGGCGAACCCGAGGGTGAGCTCAAGCTTTTCGAACCGACCTCGCGCGCCGATATCCGCCGCGCTGCGACGATCTGCGCGCTCGAGCTGTTGGTGCCCTAAAGGTTGGCAGCCGCGTTTTCCCGGCCATAGAGCGCATCGGCGCGGTCTTCGAAGGCCTGCACCATCTTGCGGAAAGCACGGTCGAAATACTGGCCTGCCAGCGCCTCGAACACGGCGTTGCGAAAGGTAAAGTCGACACAGAAATCGACCTCGCACCCGCCGTCTTCGGTAGGCGTGAAGGTCCAGTTGTTGTCGAGATCCTTGAGCGGCCCGTCGACGTAGAACACTTCGAGATGTTCGGGCCGCTGTTTGACGACGCGCGAGGTGAACTTCTCGCGGATCGCCTTGAACCCGACCAGCATGTCGGCAGTCATCTCGGTTGCGCTGTCGCTGCGCACGCGGGTCGCGACGACCCATGGCAGGAACTCGCCATAGCTGCCGACATCGGCCACAAGGTCGAACATCTGCTCCTGGCTGTAAGGCAGCCGCCGTTTCTCACGGATGCCGGGCATCAGGCGCCCTGCTTGGCTAGCTTTGCTTCGCGCGCTGCGCGCATTTCGGCAAAATCGTCACCGGCATGGTAGCTCGACCGGGTGAGCGGGCTCGAGGCGACCTGCAGGAACCCCTTGGCGCGCGCGATCGAACCATAGGCAGCGAACTGCTTGGGGGTAACGAAATCCTCGACCGTGGCATGCTTGGGCGTCGGCTGGAGATATTGGCCCATGGTGATGAAATCGATGCCCGCACTGCGCATGTCGTCCATCACCTGATGCACTTCGAGCCGGCCCTCGCCAAGACCCAGCATGATGCCCGACTTGGTGAAGATCAGCGGATTATTCGCCTTTGCCTCTTCGAGCAGGCGCAGCGAAGCGTAGTAGCGCGCACCCGGGCGGATCGTGGGATAGAGCCGCGGGACGGTTTCCAGATTGTGGTTGAACACATCGGGCCCGGCTTCGCAGATCTCGGCGATCGACTCCTTCATCCGCCCCTTGAAGTCGGGCGTGAGGATTTCGATCGTCGTATTCGGCGTTTCGCGGCGCAGCGCGTTGATGACCTTTACGAACTGGCCCGCGCCGCGATCGGGCAGATCGTCGCGGTCGACGCTGGTGATGACGATATGCTCGAGCCCCATCGCCGCCGCCGCCGTAGCCGTATGCTCGGGCTCCAGCGGATCGACTGGCATCGGCATACCCGTCTTGATGTTGCAGAACCGGCAGGCGCGCGTGCAGGTATCGCCAAGGATCATTACCGTGGCGTGCTTCTTGGTCCAGCATTCGCCGATGTTCGGGCAAGCCGCTTCCTCGCACACGGTATGCAGGTTGAGTTCGCGCATCAGCTTGCGCGTTTCCTGATATCCCTTGCTGACAGGCGCCTTGACCCTGATCCAGTCGGGCTTGCGTTGCATCTTGGGGCGTTCGCCCTCGGGCTGGGGTGCGGAGGAGAGGTCGTTCATGTCACGGCCCATCTAGGCCCCCTCCCCGCGCACGGCAACCCATCGCCAATCGCACCGGCACTTGCGTCGCACCACTTTTCGGGGCAGCGGAGCGGGCATGAAGACATTCGCCGATATGATCGAAGGGTATGGCCGCTTCCGCGAAGGCGACTGGCAGCGTCAGCACGATCGCTGGGAGCAGCTCAGGGGCGGCCAGTCGCCGCAGGTCATGGTCATCGCCTGTTCGGACAGCCGGGTCGATCCGGCGCAGATCTTCGACGTCGATCCGGGCGAGATTTTCGTCGTCCGCAATGTCGCGGCACTGGTTCCGCCGTTCGAAACCACCCCCGGACGTCACGGCGTATCGGCCGCGCTCGAATTCGCGGTCCAGTTCCTCAAGGTGCGCGAAGTGGTCGTCATGGGCCACGGCATGTGCGGCGGCTGCAAGGCCGCGCTGACGCAGGATTTGCATGGCAATGAACTCGGCGAAGGCGGGTTCGTCGCGCATTGGATCGACATGCTCGATGCGGTGCGCGGCCCGATCGCCGCCGCGCAGGGCACCAGCGGACGCGGCGCCGAGCGCGCGATGGAACTGGCCGCGGTCAAGGTTAGCCTGGAGAACCTGCGCACCTTCCCCTGCGTCCGGGAGAAGGAAGCCGACGGATCGCTCGCCGTGCGCGGCGCCTATTTCGCGATTTCGGATGGCATCCTTCACCTGCTCGACGAGACCAGCGGGGAGTTCTTGCCGGCCTCGTGACTTGCGCCGCGCGAGTCCTGCGGTCATGGAGCGGGCATGTCGGAATTCGAACAGCGCAACATCGCCCTTCTCATCGATTCGGATAACGCGAGCCCATCGGGGATCGACCCGGTCCTGACCGTCCTCGCCGAGCTCGGCCAGGTCAATATCCGCCGGGCCTATGGCAATTGGCGCAAGACCAGCCTCAAGGGCTGGATCGACCTGATGCATCGCTATGGCATCGAACCGCAGCAGCAGTTCGACATAACCAAGGGCAAGAACGCCACAGACATGAAGATGACCATCGATGCGATGGACCTGCTTTATCGCGGGCGCGTCCACGGCTTCGGCATCATGAGTTCGGACAGCGATTTCATGCCGCTGGCGATGCGGATCCGGCAGGAAGGCCTGCCCGTCTACGGTTTCGGCGGTGCCAAGACACCCGACGCGTTCCGCCAGGCCTGCACCCGCTTCATCGATGTCAACGCGCTGATCAAGGCGGAGAAGGACAGCCGCAAGGAAGGCGGACCGAGCAAGGAATCGAATGTCCTCGACAAGGAACTGCTCGATCTCCTGTTCGATGCCTATGCAGCCAGCAAGCGCGACGACAAGGGTTACGCCAATTTGTCCGAAGTCGGTCAGCGCGCGGGCAATCGGTCGAGCTTCGACACCCGCAATTACGGCTTTGCCCGCCTCACCGATCTGATCGAGACGATCCCCAATTTTTCGGTCGAACGCCGCGCCAACGGCCAGAGCTTCGTCAAGCGGTTGCGTTGACGAAAAAAGGGGCGCGAACCGCAGTCCGCGCCCTTCCTATTAGATTCGAGCTAAACGCTCTTACATCGTGCCTGCAGCCTGCTGCGCGGTGTAGATCGCCCAAAGATTGGCGATCGGCTTGCGCGCGCCTTCGACCTTGTTGAAGGTCGCTTCGGCCTCGGCAAATTTGCCCTGGTCGAACTGGGCGATCCCAAGGCGGGTCATGATCATCGCCGTATTGGCACCCGGAACGGTCAGCGCCTTCGTGTAGAAGGTTTCCGCATCCGCCGGGCGTTCTTGGCTGAGCAACGTGTCACCGGCCGCGAGGACGGTATTGATCGTAGCGCCCGCCTTGTTCGCATCGGCCATCAGCCCATCCATGTCGGCCCGGTCGGCTGCCGCGCGTTCGGCGGCCTGGCGGCGGGTATCGGTTACATAGGGATCGGTCTGGTCGAGCATACCGTTGGCGTAGCCCTCGTCGATCACCGAAACGACTTCGGCGGGAAGACGGCGATAATCGGCCGCATCGACATATTCGAGGTAGAGCTTGCCGTCGCGCAGCACACCAACCCGCTGGCCAAGACGCAGAAGGTCGAGGATTTCGGGGTTCTCATAGCCACCGGTATTCAGCAGGATGGCGACCGCATCGCCCCAGCTGTCCTCACCCGGGTACTGGGTGACGTACCACGCCGAATACTTGTTGGCTTCCGCATTGAGGTTGTTGTTGTATGCCTGCGCGAGACCGCGTTTCAGCCATGCTTCATCGATTGTTTCACCAGCCGCAACCCTGGCGTTGATGAGGTCGCTCAGATATGTAAGCCCCTGCTGCGCCTGATCTTCCGCGAAGTAGCTTTCCGCAACGAAGATCAGCGGATCGTTGTCGGTATAGCCCGCGTCTGCCGAGGCCTGGAAGTAGGGCCGAGCCTTACCATAGTCGTTCGCCGCATAGGCGAGCTGCCCGGCAACGAAATTGAACTGGCCGATGTTTTCTTCGGGCACATTGCCGCTCTGCAGCATCAGTTCCATGCCCTGCAAAGCGACCACCTGGTCCTGCTGCTTGGCAGCGTTCGCATAGATGAAGCTACCCGCCGCATAGCGGTCGTCATTGTTTTCGGTCGCTGCTATGAGGCCCGGAAAGCCAGCCTTGAGCGCGGGATAATCGAGCGGTTCGGTGGCCGCGATAACTTCGAGCGGCTGGTAGGTTGCGATGAATGTCTTCGAATATTTCGGCTTCGGCTTCTTCTGCGCGAATGCTGGTGTTTCAATAGCCGCGGTGCCGATGACACCGCCGGTTGCCAGAGCGATGGCCAGAGCGAAGGTCGAAGCTGCGCCGTTCTTGCGGGCGAGACGAGTGAAAATCATGTGGTAAACTCCCAAGAGTGAAAAGGGGGCTGAGCGCGCCGGGCGCCGATATGAAAAGGTCTGGGCGGGACATGCCGCGTGCGGGCGCTCATTGCAAATTCTTCTACCGGAACGGGGCTGAACACGCATTGAATGCGCCTTCGCCCCGTGGTTCATGGTTACTATTCGCGACTGCACCACCCATATGTGGAAAAAGCGCGCGAAACCGGGCTTTGGTTCCCGCTCGCGAGTGGCGCTAGGGCGCCCTTTCGCCTAGGCTCCAAACCATCAGAACATAAGCATTTCGCAGTACGGAAACACATCTTGTCCGACGATACCGATCTTCTCGATAATCCCGCTCCCGGCGGTGAAGAATACGCGCGCATCGACATCGTCGATGAAATGAAAACCAGCTATCTCGATTACGCGATGAGCGTGATCGTGAGCCGGGCGCTCCCTGATGTGCGTGACGGGCTCAAGCCAGTCCACCGGCGCATTCTCTTCGCCAGCCAGGAAGGCGGCTTCGTCGCCGGGCGCCCCTATCGCAAGAGCGCCAAGATCGTCGGCGACGTGATGGGTAACTATCACCCGCATGGCGATTCCGCGATCTACGATGCGCTGGCGCGCATGACGCAGGACTGGTCGCTGCGGGTCCCGCTGATCGACGGTCAGGGCAATTTCGGCTCGATGGATCCCGATCCGCCTGCCAGCATGCGCTATACCGAAGCGCGGCTGGCGCGGGTTGCCAACTCGCTGCTCGACGATCTCGACAAGGACACGGTCGACTTCTCCGACAATTACGACGGCTCGCGCCGCGAACCCACGGTGCTCCCGGCGCGTTTCCCGAACCTGCTGGTCAACGGCGCGGGCGGCATCGCGGTCGGCATGGCGACCAATATCCCGCCACATAATCTGGGCGAAGTGATCGACGGCTGTCTCGCCTTTATCGAGAATCCCGCGATTACCTCCGAAGAACTGTTCGAGATCATTCCGGGACCGGATTTCCCCACTTCCCCGCTTATCCTCGGCAAATCCGGCGCGCGCTCGGCCTATACCACCGGGCGTGGGTCGATCCTCCAGCGTGCCCGCCACGAGATCGAGACCAAGGGCAACCGCCAGTCGATCGTGCTGACGTCGATCCCCTATCAGGTCGGCAAGAACGCATTGGTCGAGAAGATCGCCGAAGCCGCGAAGGAAAAGCGGATCGAAGGCGTCTCCGACATCCGGGACGAATCGAGCCGTGAAGGCGTGCGGATGGTCGTCGACCTCAAGCGCGATGCTTCCCCCGAAGTCGTGCTTAACCAGATCTGGCGCTATACCCCGGCGCAGGCGAGCTTCCCCGCCAATATGCTGGCCATCCGCGGCGGCCGCCCCGAAGTGCTGACGCTGCGCGACTTTATCCAGGCCTTCATCACCTTCCGCGAAGAGGTCATCACCCGGCGGACCAAGTTCGAACTGAACAAGGCCCGCGAACGCGCGCACATCTTACTCGGCCTGGTCGTTGCCGTGTCCAACCTCGACGAGGTTGTGGCAATGATCCGCAGTTCGCCCAATCCGGCAGAGGCACGCGCCAAGCTGCTCGTCAAGGAATGGCCGATCGGCGATATCGCGCAATATATCGCGCTTGTCGAAGCGATCGAGCCGACCGACGAACAATCGGGCGGGACCTATCGCCTGTCCGAACGGCAGGTCAAAGCCATCCTCGATCTGCGGCTGCATCGCCTTACCGCGCTGGGCCGTGACGAGATCGGCGACGAACTCAAGGAACTCAGCCTCGCGATCGAGGAATATCTCTCGATCCTCGCCGATCGCGTAAAGCTTTACGACGTTCTGCGCGAGGAACTTGAAGAGATCCGCAACACCTATGCCACACCTCGCATCAGCGAAATCGCGCCTGCGTGGGACGGGATCGAGGACGAAGACCTGATCGAGCGTGAGGAGATGGTGGTTACCGTCACCCATGGCGGGTACATCAAGCGCACCCCGCTCGATGCCTTCCGCGCCCAGGCGCGCGGCGGCAAGGGCCGCAGCGGAATGGCCACCAAGGAAGAAGACGCGGTCGTCGAAATGTTCGTCACTTCGACGCATAACCCCGTGCTTTTCTTCACCAATACTGGCCGGGTCTATCGCATGAAGGTGTGGAAGCTGCCCGAAGGCGGACCGCAGACCAAGGGCCGCCCGATGGTCAACCTGTTGCCACTCGGCGACGAGGAACGCGTTACCAACGTTCTTCCTCTGCCCGAAGACGAAAGCGAATGGAGCACGCTCAACATCGTTTTCGCCACCGAACAGGGCATGGTGCGGCGCAATTCGATGGATGCCTTCACCAACGTGCCCAGCAATGGCAAATACGCCATGGGCTTTGTCGAAGGCAGCGGTGACCGGCTCATCGGCGTGCGGTTGCTCAAGAAAGACCAGGAAATCTTCCTTGCGTCGGATGCTGGCAAGGCGATCCGTTTCTCGGCTACCGATGCGCGCGAGACCAAGAGCCGGACCGGGATCGGCGTACGCGGCATGAAGCTCAAGGATGGCCAGAAGGTCGTCTCGATGGCGGTGCTCGAAACCGGCGAACGCGATACCGATGTGCGCGATGCCTATCTCCGCGCCGCCGACTGGAAGAACAACGAGAACACCCCGACGCTCGACGAGGCGAAGGTTGCCGAGATGGCCGAGGCGGAGGAATTCATCCTGACGCTGACCGCCAATGGCTATGGCAAGATCTCGACCGCGTACGAATATCGCACCACCGGGCGCGGCGGTCAGGGGCTGACCAATATCGGCGAACCGACGAGCAATCCGGATCGCAATGGTCCGGTCGTCGCCAGCTTCCCCGTACGCCACGGCATGCAGTTGATGCTGGTGACCGACCGGGCGAAACTGATCCGCCTGCCGCTGCAGTTCCGCCACATGCTCGAAGACGGCTTCGAGACGCATGAAGGCTATTCGATCTCGGGACGCGGATCTTCGGGCGTGCGTATCTTCAATGTCGCCAAGGGTGAACAAATCGTCGGCGCCGCGCGCATCGACGAGACCGAGGAACCCGAGAACGAGGCGGAAGAGGCGGTGGCGGACGAAATCGCCGACCGCGGCGGGCTCGACAAGACCGAGCCTTACACCACTGTGCATTCGGACAAGAACATCGACGAGGAACCGGGCGGCTAGTCGCACGCCCCTCTGTCGATCAACCTTCCAGCCCGCGTCCGGCCCAGCGCCGTGCGCGGGCTGTTTGCTTCGACCTGTCAGCCTATTGCGCTGTCATGATCCTTGCGGAGCGTCTGGACCACACCGACCGCTATAAGGAACTGGGCCCCGTAATAGAGCGGCCAGATCAGCCAGCCGGTGACCGGATCGGGTAGCACGGCGGCCTCGCGGGCGAAGATCAGCAAGTCGCTGACGACGAACATGACTGCGCCCAGGCCCACCCGATAACGCGGAAAGCGGCTGGTCCATGCCGCCGCTGCCATCGCGCCGACAATGGCCGAATAGCCCGTCGCAACCAGCCAGTTCTCGATGGGGTAGGTCATCAGCGCTGCGATCAGCGGCGTCAGCACCAGCAGGCTCAGCCCCGCAAGCGCCTGGCTCGGACTGGCCTTGCCGCGCCGGTTGCGCAGATAGAGCATGATCGCGATGGCATGCCCGATCGCGAACAGTGCGCCGCCGATCAGGAAGCTGGTTTCCAGCGCGATGTCGCCCATCGCACCAAACGCCAGGGCCGCCGCAATCAGCGCCCCGTCGGACCCGCGCCCGCGAAAGGCGGCATAGACGGCGAGGAAAGCGACCCCCGCCCCCTTCCACAGCATCAACCAGATGCCGCCGATCGGCGCGTCGCTCACGAAGAAATAGCTGATCCCGGCGATCAGGCTGATGAGTAACCAGGGGCGATGATCGACGAGGGCACGGTGCGGCATGGCGCGACGCTAGGCCTTGTCGAACCGCCCATGCAAGCATTAGGGCGCGCGCGATGACCCATGATATCCACATAATCGGCGGCGGCCTCGCGGGGAGCGAAGCTGCATGGCAGCTCGCACGCCGCGGCTACCGCGTCCGCCTGTCCGAAATGCGCGGCAGCGGCGAGATGACGCCCGCCCACCAGACCGACGGCCTCGCCGAACTCGTGTGCTCGAACAGCTTCCGCTCGGACGATGATACCAAGAACGCCGTCGGCCTGTTGCATCACGAAATGCGCCGGCTCGACAGCTTGGTCATGCGCGCAGGCGAAATGGCGCGCGTGCCCGCAGGCTCGGCCATGGCGGTCGACCGCGATGTCTTTTCTGCCGAGGTGCAGCGCACGCTGGAGGAGCATCCCAACGTCACCGTTGTGCGCGAGCGGGTCGACGCGCTGCCCGCTTCGGGGCCGACGATCGTCGCCACCGGGCCGCTGACCGCGCAGTCGCTGGCTGAAAGCATCGTCGGCGCCACCGGGCAGGACCGTCTGGCGTTCTTCGATGCGATCGCGCCGATCATCCATCGCGATAGCGTCGATATGGACATCTGCTGGATCCAGTCGCGCTGGAACAAGCGCACCGAGGCCTCGAACGAGGAGGGCGATTACATCAATTGCCCGATGACCAAGGACCAGTACCTCGCGTTCCACCAGGGCTTGATCGATGGCGAGAAGACCGAGTTTCGCGAATGGGAAGCGGACACGCCCTACTTCGATGGCTGTATGCCGATTGAGGTGATGGCCGCGCGCGGGGTCGATACGCTGCGCTTCGGTCCGATGAAGCCGGTCGGGCTGGATAACCCCCGCGATACTACGCCCGAATTCCCGCAGGGCCGCTGGCCGCACGCGGTGGTCCAGCTGCGGCAGGACAACAAGCTGGGCACACTGTGGAACATGGTCGGTTTTCAGACCAAGCTCAAATATGGCGCGCAGATCGAACTGTTCCGCACGATCCCGGGGCTCGCCAACGCCGAGTTCGCGCGGCTTGGCGGGCTACACCGCAACACCTTTATCAACTCCCCGCTCGTGCTCGACGGGCAATTGCGCCTCAAGGGCGGCGAACACATCCGCTTTGCCGGCCAGATCACCGGCTGCGAAGGCTATGTCGAAAGTTCGGCAGTCGGGCTGATGGCCGGGCTGATGGCGGCCGCAGAGCTGGCAGGCCGGGACTGGACCGCGCCGCCGCGGACCACTGCGTTCGGCGCGCTGCTCGCCCACATCACCGGCGATGCCCAGGTCGACACCTTCCAGCCGATGAATGTCAATTTCGGCCTGTTCCCGCCGCTGCACGATGTCGGCAAGAAGGTGCGCAAGGAAGCCTATACCTCGCGCGCTAAGGAAGACTTCGGCACGTGGGTCGCGGATAGCGAAGCGGTACCCGCCTAGCAGGCGCAGCGGCGTGTCTTCTTCGGCTTCGGCGCGGTTGTGGCAAACTCGCCCGGGGTCAGTTGATTGTCGGCATCGGCATCCGCGCCTTCGAACTTGTCGACGGTGGCGACCGCCCATTCCTCGAAGTCGAGGAGGTTGTTGCCATCGGTATCGAGCTTGCGGAACCCGGCGGTCCGGCTCGACAGCATTTCGGTCCGCGTGATCCGCCAGTCGCGATTGCGGTCATAGCGGAAGAAGCGGCGCTGTTCCTTGGTCAAATCGGTGGATTCAGGCGGTGCGGGTCCCACCAGATCGCCGGGATCGGAAGCGGGGACCTCGGGTAGCGGTTCGGGAGTCTCCACCGGCTGCGGCGGCGGTGCCCCGCGTTCGACCTGTGCCCTGCCCTGCCACCAGAACGCGCCCAGCCCGACAAGGGCCAGCGCCACCAGGGCTCCGAGGACCATCCGGCTCATGGAAACGCACCTCCTTCGACCGTTGGCCTTTGACTAGCGCCCAACCATGCCCAACCGCAAGGCCACCAATGGGCTGAAACGATCGCCCAGCATCGCAGCGCCGCCGCTGCGCAGCGATCGCCGTGCCAACCCGCCGATCACGGCGAGCGGTCGCATGGTGCGGGGTAGCTGGAGCGACTGGCGAGCATGGGACACGCCCTGTTCGAGCGCATGGGACCGCTCACCCTCCGCCTGCGCATGAATGGCGAGATCGGCGAAAGCCCACAGCTTGCCTGCCCGCTCCGCCTCGGGCGCATGGTCCGGGTGCGAAAGCAGGTGGACCAGCCCGCTCGCCAGTTCTCCCCGCCCCTCGACGAAGCGCATCATATCCGCTTCGGCAAGCGGTCGGTCACCAAGCAGCGCTTCCCAGCCATCGACCAGCGCCAGCAACGCCGCCTCGCGGCCATGCCAGCGCTGTCCGATCAGATCGAGCAGCGGGTCGCCGCGTGGCCGATCATCGATCGGTTTGCCCAATTGGTCACGCCACCAGGCGAGCCGGACCTGACCGAGCAGGGGCTCGCTCGCCCCCAGCACCATCCGCCCGATCCGCCCGTCGAGAGCCAGCGCGGCAAGCCACGGATCGCGATTCGTGCCGGTGCTGGCGAATGCGATCCGCGAAACCTCCGGCAGTTCTTCCTGCAGATCGTCCATTCCGGAGGAGCCGCTGCTCACGTCAGTCGCGATAGCAGACCTTCTTCACCGCCTGCACGATGCGCGGCGTGTCGATCAGCGCCAGTTTCTCGAGATTGGCCGCATAGGGCAGTGGAACGTCCTCGTCGCACACGCGGGTGACCGGCGCATCGAGATGGTCGAAGCCCTCTTCCATGCAGATCGCGATCACTTCGGATGCGATCGAACAGGTCGGCCAGCCTTCTTCGGCAATGACCAGTCGATTGGTCTTCGCCAGCGAGGCGAGCACCGTCTCCTTGTCGAGCGGGCGGAGCGTGCGCAGGTCGATGACCTCGGCGTCGATACCCTCCTCGGCGAGTTCCTCAGCCGCTTCAAGCGCGAGGCCGACGGCAATCGAATAGGCGACGATGGTGACATCCGCCCCTTCGCGCATGATCCGCGCCTTGCCGATCGGCAGGACGTAATCGTCGAGATCAGGGACGTCGAAGCTGCGCCCGTAGACCAGCTCGTTCTCGAGGAAGACCACCGGGTCCTCGCAGCGGATCGCGGCCTTCATCAGGCCCTTGGCATCGGCGGCATCGTAGGGTGCGATGACGATCAGGCCGGGGACGCTGGCGTACCACGGGCCGAAGTTCTGACTGTGCTGCGCGCCGACCCGGCTGGCCGCGCCATTGGGGCCGCGGAAGACCACCGGGCAGCGCATCTGGCCGCCCGACATGTAATTGGTCTTGGCCGCCGAGTTGATGATGTGATCGATCGCCTGCATGGCGAAGTTGAAGGTCATGAACTCGACGATCGGGCGCAAACCGCCCATCGCCGCGCCCGTCCCGATACCGGCAAAACCATATTCGGTAATCGGCGTATCGATCACGCGCTTGGGGCCGAATTCATCAAGTAGGCCCTGGGTGACCTTATAGGCACCCTGGTACTCGGCGACTTCCTCGCCCATCACGAAGACGCGCTCGTCCGAACGCATTTCCTCGGCCATGCCGTCGCGCAGTGCTTCGCGCACCGTCGTGGAGGTGAAGCCGGTTCCCTCGGGCACGTCGGGGTCCTTTACATCGGTCTTGCGCGCGGGCTTGGTGATCTCCGCCTCGCTCGGCTCGCGGCCGACATCCTTGCCTTCACCCGGCGTATCGTCGACCGGCGCGCTGGAGGCGGGCGCTTCGATATCGGACGCGTCCTCCCCTTCGACGGCGAGCATGGCGATAACCGTGCCGACCTTCACGCCTTCGGTGCCTTCTTCGATCAGGATCTTGCCGAGCGTGCCTTCATCGACCGCTTCGAATTCCATCGTCGCCTTGTCGGTTTCGATCTCGGCAATGATGTCGCCGGCGACGATTTCGTCACCTTCGGCCTTGAGCCATTTGGCCAGCGTGCCTTCTTCCATCGTGGGTGACAGTGCGGGCATTTTGAGTTCGATCGCCATCGCTCAATACTCCCCGACCAGGACATCGGTGTAGAGTTCGCCCGCTTCGGGTTCGGGAGAGCTTTCGGCAAAATCGGCGGCCTGGGTCACAGTCTTGCGAATATCCTTGTCGATCGCCTTGAGCTCGTCCTCGGTCGAACCATTTTCGAGCAGCAGCTTCTTGATCGCCTCGATCGGGTCCTTGTGCTCACGCACGTCCTGCACTTCCTCGCGCGTGCGATATTTCGCCGGGTCCGACATCGAATGCCCGCGATAGCGATAGGTATTGCATTCCATCAGCACCGGGCCCTTGCCCTCGCGCACATGCTGGAAGGCGATCTCGGCTGCCTGCCGCACTTCGAGCACGTCCATGCCGTTCACTTCCATTCCGGGAATGCGGAAGGCAGTGCCGCGGCGATGGAACTCGGTCTCGGCCGAGCTGCGCCCGACCGCAGTGCCCATGGCGTACTGGTTGTTCTCGACCACGAAGACGATCGGCAGTTTCCACAGCGCCGCCATGTTCATGGTTTCGTAGACCTGGCCCTGGTTGGCCGCACCATCGCCGAAATAGGCGAGGCACAGGCCGCCATCGGCATTGTACTGATGCGCAAGCGCCAACCCGCCGCCCAGCGCCACCTGGGCGCCGACGATGCCGTGGCCGCCGTAGAATTTGTGCTCGGTCGAGAACATGTGCATCGACCCGCCCTTGCCCTTGGAAATGCCCGCTTCGCGGCCGGTCAGTTCGGCCATGATGACCTTGGGGTCGAGGCCGTAGGCGAGCATGTGCCCGTGGTCGCGATAGCCGGTAATGACGCTGTCCTTGTCGCCGTCGAGCGCGGACTGGAGACCGATCGCAACCGCTTCCTGGCCAATATAGAGATGGCAGAACCCGCCGATCAGGCCGAGGCCATAAAGCTGGCCGGCGCGCTCCTCGAAGCGGCGGATCAGCAGCATCTGCTCGTAGAAGTGGAGCATCTGCTCCTTGCTCGCGTCGAAGCGCTTCTTCTCCTCGAGCGACTCCTGCAGCGAATGGAGGATGAAGTCGGTGTCCTCTGCGGGCGACTTCGTAGCGGTCTTCTTGCTCCGGGGGGCTTTTGCCAAGACTTCGGATCCTTGTTCTTCCGGGGAGGAATATCGTTGCGCCTATAGGCACAGGCAAGCGACCCGCGCAACGGGGCAGCGCGTATGCATACGTAGCCCTTACGGAATGCAAGCGTTTCCGCTCGCTTAGTCGTCGAGCTTGATCACGACTTCATCAGGGTGGACGACGTTGAGCTGGCTGCGCAGCAATTCGCCCACCATGTCCGGATCGGCATGATCGGGATGCAGCAGCGCAACACGATTCTCAAGTGCCGTGCGCTCCGCCTGCAGGGTCGCCAGCTGGGCTTCCCGCTTGTCGAGCAGGCGCAGGTTTTCGCTCCACGCCAGCAGTCCTGAAGGACCGGCGATCGCGAGGCCGCCCATGACCAGCAGCGCTGCCAGCGCAGCATGCTGCGTGACCTTCGCCCTCTGAATCGCTGCCATGGAGCTCATACGTCGCATAATTTCACAGAATCACAGTTAACCGCCGCGCGCAAGGCAATTCGCGTGAGCGCGAACCGCTCGTCGCACATGCAGAACTGCGCGTGGCGGACACCGGCACGTTCCTTGACTTCATCAGCCTGGAGGCGTAACTAGTTTCTATTGAAACCAACCGCAAATGCAGAGGATTGCAATGCCCGATCTCTTCGAAAACCCAATCGGCCTCGACGGCTTCGAATTCGTCGAATTCTGCGCACCTGAAAAGGGCGTTGTGGAACCGGTTTTCAAAGCGATGGGCTTCACCCACGTCGCATCGCATCGCTCGAAGGACGTCGATCTCTGGCGTCAGGGGCAGATCAACCTGATCCTCAATTACGAACCGCGTAGCGCGGCATGGTTCTTTGCCCGCGAGCATGGCCCCTCGGCCTGTGGGATGGGTTTCCGCGTCCGCGATGCGAAGAAGGCCTATGACGAACTGCTGGCGCGCGGCGCAGAGCCGGTCGCGGTCGAGACCGGCGCGATGGAACTGCGTATCCCTGCAATCCGCGGGATCGGCGGGGCAATCGTCTATCTGATCGACCGTTATGAAGACGAGAATGGCGAGGGGCTGTCGATCTACGACATCGACTTCGACTATCTCGAAGGTGTCGATCATCACCCGGTCGGTGCGGGCTTCAACGTGATCGATCACCTGACGCACAACGTCTACAACGGCCGCATGAAATATTGGGCGGATTATTACGAGACGCTGTTCAACTTCCGCGAAATCCGCTTCTTCGACATCAAGGGCGAATATACCGGCCTGACCTCGAAGGCGCTGACCGCGCCCGATGGCAAGATCCGTATCCCGCTCAACGAGGAAGGCGAAGGCGGCAAGGGCCAGATCGAAGAGTTCCTGCGCGAGTTCAACGGCGAAGGCATCCAGCACATCGCGTTGATCTGCGACGATCTGCTTGCCTGCTGGGACAATCTCAAGGACCTCGGCGTGCCCTTCATGACCGCACCGCCCGAAACCTATTACGAAATGCTCGCCGAGCGCCTCCCCGACCACGGCGAGGACGTCGACTCGCTCAAGATGCGCGGCATCCTGCTCGACGGCACCACCGAAGGCGGCCAGCCGCGCCTGCTGCTGCAGATTTTCGCCGAGGCCCAAGTCGGGCCGGTGTTCTTCGAATTCATCCAGCGCAAGGGTGACGAAGGCTTTGGCGAAGGCAATTTCAAGGCGCTCTTCGAAAGCATGGAACGCGACCAGATCAAGCGCGGCGTCCTGAGCGTGGACGAGGCGCAGACCGCCGAGACGGAGCTGGCCGAATGAGCGAAGTCACCGAACACCCCGTCAAGCTGGGCGGCGTCCATCACGCCGCCTATCGCTGCAAGGACGCGAAAGAGACCGTCGAATGGTACGGCAAGGTCCTCGGCATGGACTACACTACCGCTTTTGCCGAAGACCATGTGCCTTCGACCGGCGAATACGATCCCTACATGCACGTGTTCCTCGACGCGGGTAACGGCAATATCCTCGCCTTCTTCGAACTGCCCAACCAGCAGGACATGGGCCGCGACGAGAACACCCCCGCCTGGGTCCAGCATCTCGCGTTCAAGGTAGGCAGCGAAGCCGAACTGCTTGCCGCCAAGGAGCATGTCGAGAGCCTCGGCATCGACGTGCTCGGACCGACGCATCACGGGATCTTCAAGTCGATCTATTTCTTCGACCCGAACGGGCACCGCGTCGAACTCGCGACCGATATCGGTACCGACGAGCAGTATGCCGAGCTCAAGCGTGTCGCGCCGATGATGCTCGATGAGTGGAGCGAAACCAAGAAAGCGCCGCGCCACGCGGACTGGTTGCACGAGCTTGCCCGCAAGGAACATGGGGTCGGCTGACCCCTTCCAGACCGGAACCTCACCCTTTGTGTTGCGTTGCAGCGCAAAGGGAGTTCCGCTTTCGTGAATTACATCGTTACGCTGCGCGAACAGTTGCAGGAGATGGGTCAGGGTTTCGTCGAAGCCCTCCCCACCCTTGCGATCGCGGTTTTCGTCGTCTTTCTCACCTGGATCATTGCGCGCTTCGCCGCACGTATATCCGATGTGATCGTTGGCCGGACCGAACTGCGCACCAGCCTCAAGACGCTGATCGACACTCTGGTAAAGCTGGCCATCTGGATCATCGGCCTGTTCATCGCGGCGATTGTGGTGATGCCCGACCTGACCTTCGCCAGCCTGCTCGCCGGGCTGGGCATCGGCGCGGTGGCGATCGGTTTCGCCTTCCAGGACATTTTCGAGAACTTCCTCGCCGGCGTGCTCATCATGGTGCGCGAGAAAATGCGTATCGGCGATGTCATCGAATGCGACGACATCACCGGCAAAGTCGAGCATATCACCTTGCGCGAAACGCATATCCGCAAGCTGTCGGGTGAACTGACCGTCGTTCCCAACTCGATCCTGTTCAAGAACCCGGTGGAAATCATAACCGATCGCGACGAACGCCGCCACGAGGTCGTGGTCGGTGTTTCCTACGATACGCAGCTCGACCATGCCGCAAACGTGATCCGCCGCGCGGTCGAGGGGCTTGAGGATGTGCTGGCGAGCAAGGGCGTGGACATCTTCGCGCAGGAGTTCAATTCGAGCTCGGTCGATTTCCTGGTCCGCTGGTGGGCGGGTTCGACTCCGCGCGATGGCTGGGAAAGCAAGGACAAGGTCGTTCGCGCGATCAAGGCTGCGCTGGATGAGGCGGGGATCGAGATCCCCTTCCCCTATGTCACGCACACCTTCAAGGAAACGGTCCCGGTCAGTCACTTGGGTGACACCCGCCGCAAGACACCGTAAGGTTTCGAATCAAGACCGGCTTATCGGTCGCCTTTGGAGGAGAGACCGATGCAGATCCTGCGCACGCCCGCCGAACGTTTTGCCGATATTCCCGATTATCCCTTCGCCGAACATTGGTTCGAGGTCGATCTCGGCGGCGGGCAGACCGCGCGACAGCACTATGTCGACGAAGGGCCGCGCGATGCCCCGCCGGTGCTGCTGTTCCATGGCGAGCCGAGCTGGTCGTTCCTCTATCGCAAAATGATCCCCATTCTCGCCGATGCGGGCTTTCGGGTGCTCGCGCCCGACCTCATCGGCTTCGGCAAGAGCGACAAGCCGGACGATATCTCGTTCTACACCTATGCCCGCCATGTCGATTGGCTGAAACAATGGCGCACCGCCATAGAACCGCGTCCGGCGGCGCTGTTCTGCCAGGATTGGGGCGGACTGCTGGGCCTGCGCATGGTCGCGCACGACCCCGACCTGTTCGCCTGCGTCGTCGCCAGCAACACCTTCCTCCCCGCAGGCGGTACGCCCAGCAAGGCGTTCCTCGCATGGCGCGAATTCGCCCGCAGTTCGCCCGACTTCCATATTGGCGCACTGCTTGACCGGGCCACGGCGACCGCGCGCAGCGAAGCCGAGATCGCCGCCTATGATGCCCCTTACCCCGACGAGCCCTCGAAAGCAGGCGCACGCGCCTTTCCCGCGCTGGTCCCCGTCGCCGACGGCATGCCCGGGGTCGAGGACAACAAGCAAGCATGGCCCGCCCTTGCGGCTTACGACCAGCCGTTCCTGACCCTGTTCGGCGAAGACGATCCGATCACCAAGGGTAGCGAGAAGTTCCTGATCGAGCGGATCGCGGGCGCCCACGACCAACCCCACCGCACGCTGCCGACCTGCGGCCATTTCTGCCAGGAAGACCAGCCCGAATTGCTCGCGCAGGGGCTCATCGACATGGCGCGCAAGGCGGGTCACCTCGCTTGAACCAAACCGCGCGGCTGACCGGCGCCCAGGAAACCTCGCTCGCCATCGCGGCGGCGGTGGTGACGGCGAACGCCTACTACATCCATCCGATAATCGCGCTGGTCGCCGATTATTTCGGTGTCAGTCATGCGCGGATCGGGCTGGTCCCCGCGCTCAACCAGCTGGCGCTGGCGGTGGGCATCTTCATGCTGCTGCCGCTGGGTGACCGGATATCCAACCGCCGGCTGACGATCGCCTTCGCCACCGGGCAGACCGTGTGTCTCGCGATCATGACGCTGGCGCAGGAATTCACGCTGTTCGTCATCGGGTCGACCCTGCTCGGCTATTTCACCATCGCGCCTTATCTACTGCCCGCCTACGCCTCCAAACGCGTCGCGCCCGAGCGGCTTGGGCAGGTCACCGCCAAACTGACCGCGGGGGTCATCCTCGGCATTCTCGTGGCGCGCGTCGGCGCGGGGGTGATCGCCGAACATTTCGGCTGGCGCGCGGTCTACTGGATCGCGACCGGGCTGATGCTGGCAATCACCATCGCATTGCCGCGCCTGATGGAGGGCGGCGAACGGTCTGCCAGTCACCGTCAGTCGTACCCCAGCCTGCTCTTTTCGGTTTTCCCGCTGATTGGCAAACATCGCGAGATCCTGCTCGCCGGCGCGATTCAGGGGCTCAATTTCGCGCAGTTCATCGCGCTCTGGCTGGGCCTTGCGCTGTACCTGACCTCGCCCGCGATGGGCTATGGCACCGATACGGTCGGCTATCTCGCCGGACTTGCTGCGGTGAGCATCTTTTCCACCCCGCGGCTGGGCCGCTGGTCGGACGCGGTCGGCCCGCGCAAGGCGCGCATGATCTTCGCCTTTATCCAGCTTGGCGGGATCGCGCTGCTGTGGCCGCTGGGCGGAACCTTGTGGGGCCTGCTGGTGCCGCTGTTCGTCACCAACCTCGTCGGCCCCGGGATAGACGTGACCGGCAGGATGACTTTCCTCGCGCTCGATCCGGCGATCCGCACGCGGCTGACCACCATCTATGTCGTCATCATGTTTATCGGCGGCGGATTGGGCAGTTATGCCGGAACGGTCGCTTATGACGCCTATGGCTGGGCCGGAACCTGCGCCTTGCTCGGGCTGTGCTCGGTGGCGCTGACCAGCCTGGCGATGCTGGCTCGCCGCTACGGCAGATAGTGGTGCGCCCGACAGGATAGGCGCCTGCGGCGCCGTCTCCGCTGCGCTCCGACTCCGAACGAGGCTCGCTCCCGATGCGCCGAACCACATAAGGCGGCCCGTCACCGGACCGCCTCATGTGGTGCGCCCGACAGGATTCGAACCTGTGGCCCCCAGATTAGGAATCTGATGCTCTATCCGACTGAGCTACGGGCGCGGCCTCTCCCCGTATAGCGGCTCGGACTCGCGGTGCAATCAGTTGAGTTCGTCGGGCGGCGCGACCGGGACGAGCAGCGGTGCGACCGAAATGCCCTCGGCAACCATGTCTTCGGCTTCGTCGCGCGTGGCGCGGCCGTGGATCGGCGCTTCGTCGGTCTCGCCATAATGCATCTCGCGCGCCTTCTCGGCGAATTTGTCGCCTACCCACGTGCTGCTTTCGAGCGCCTTGCTCTGCGCCCGCGCAAGCGTTTCGAAGGCCTTCTTGACCTCGACCGGCATGTCTCCCTTGGCCAGTTGCGTGGCGTCTTCCATGACCGCTTCGCGCATGCTGCCTTTTGCGGGCACAGATGGAGCCATCGGCGCCTTGCCGATCTCTTCGCTCCCGCATTGCGGGCAGCTCAGCAGTCCCTCGGCCTGCTGCGCGGCGTAATCATCCGACGAGGCGAACCAGCCCTCGAACCGGTGGCCTTCGCTGCAGGAGAGGTCGAAAACGATCATGACGGCGGCCTAATTGGCGATTTCACGGCGGTTGGCAAGGCTTGGCACCTGCGCGCGGACCTCGGCAATACGGGCAAGATCGAAGTCCGCAAAACCCAGCCCCGGCTGTTCGCCGCCCATATCGAGCAGCACCTCGCCCCAGGGATCGACCACCAGGCTGTGGCCATAGGTCCGGCGCCCATCGGCATGCTCGCCCACCTGCGACGCCGCGACCACGAAGGCGCTGGCCTCGATCGCGCGGGCACGCTGAAGGACGTGCCAATGCGCGGTGCCGGTAGGGACCGTGAAGGCGGCAGGGATAGCGATGCAGTCGCATTGCGCTTGCCCAAGGGCGTCGAACAGTGCGGGAAAGCGGATGTCGTAGCAAACCGTCAGGCCAAGCCGGCCGACCGGCGTATTCTCGACACTCGTCACGTGATCGCCTGCACGATAAGCATTGGATTCCCGCCAGCTCTCGCCGCTGGCAAGGTCCACGTCGAACATATGGATCTTGTCGTAGCGCGCCGCGATCCGGCCCTCGGGGTCGATCACGAAAGCGCGATTGGCCCAGCGGCCATCGCCGATATCGACTGCGAGCGAACCGAGCGAAACCCAGATGCCTGCGCGGGCAGCCGCATCGCGCACACGCACCAGCGCCAGCGTCTCATCTTCCTCGGCGATGCTCTGGGCGGCCCGTTTCCGGTCGCGATCGAGCAGGCCCGACATCTCGGGAGTGAATAGCATTGCCGCACCTTCGCCCGCCGCCTGCGCCACGGCTTCCTCGAGCGCGACTGCGTTGATCTCGGGCTCGATCCCCGAGGTCATCTGGAGGACGGCGATCCGCGGCATCAGCCGCCCAGCAGCGCGTCGAGCTTGCCCTGGCGTTCGAGCGCGGCGAGTTCGTCGGAGCCGCCGACATGCGTATCGCCGACGAAAATCTGCGGGACGGTCATCGCGCCGGGCGCGCGCTCGCGCATTTCGTCACGCTTGGGCCCGCCCATGGTGATGTCGAATTCGGCATAATCCACGCCCTTTTCATCGAGCAGGCGCTTGGCCCGGTAGCAATATCCGCACCCGAATTTGGTATAGATGTCGACTTGGGGCTGGCTCATGGAAATCCTCTTGTTTTCAGCGTCGAAGCTAGCGCGCGCGGGAGAGACTTGAAAGCCAAAACCGCGTGCCTATCTCGAATGGGCCGCCACGATGTCCGGGGCGGCGACGGGGTGCCGAATGCGGGCCCCGCCATCATAGAATCGCTCAACAGAGGATTTGTTTCGATGAACCGTATGGACCTTACCCCTTTTCGTCGCTCCACCGTCGGCTTCGACCGCGTGTTCGACCTGATGGAACGCCAGGCACGCAACGCCGGCGGCGACAATTACCCCCCCTTCAATATCGAGCGCCGCGGTGACGATGACTACCGCATCACGCTGGCCGTGGCCGGTTTCCGCTCGGGCGATCTCGACATCGTCGCGCAGCAGAACCTGCTGGTCGTGACCGGCAAGAAGCGCGACGAGCTGAACGAAGGCGAGATGCTGCATCTGGGCATTGCCAACCGCGGCTTCGAACGGCGTTTCGAGCTGGCCGACTATGTCCGGGTCGACAATGCCGATCTGGCCGATGGCCTCCTCGTAATCGACCTCGTGCGCGAAGTGCCCGATGCGATGAAGCCCAAGAAGATCGCAATCGGCGCGCAGAAGCCGCTCGAAGTGGTCAAGGATGACGAGGACGGCGACAGCCAGGCCGCCTGATCCTGTGATCAGACAAGAAGCATAGCAGAGGTATAGGGGGCGGAACTTGGGTTCCGCCCCCGCGACGTAAACGCCGCCCTACCTCGACATCGACCGTCCGGGTCGCAGAAGACAGCCGTCATCGAGGCCAGCCCCATCGCCTGTTAGCGAAGCGCATATCTCGAAGAGCCGCACCCGAGGGCGCGGAAGACCGTTATTCTGCAACAGTTATATCAAAAGATAAACCCGCCTCGCGGCGGCGAACCGATTTTGTCGCGTTGTTACAAGCGCTTGAAAATCATAGTCCAAGGAATTCAGAAACTTGCCCTGAAACTCCCAATCACGGCGATTTAAACAAGCCGGGCCTGCTCGAGCGCTGCGCCGACAAAACCGGCAAACAGCGGGTGCGGATCGAATGGGCGGGACTTCAATTCCGGATGGAACTGGACCCCGACGAACCACGGATGATCGGGACGTTCGACGATTTCGGGCAGCAGGCCATCGGGCGACATGCCCGAGAAGATCAGGCCCTGCTTCTCCAGCGGCTCGATATAGGCGCCGTTGACCTCGTAGCGGTGACGATGCCGCTCGGAGATGCTGGTCGCGCCGCCATAGATGTTCGACACATGGCTGTTGGCTGCCAGCTTGGCCTCATAGGCGCCAAGCCGCATGGTCCCGCCAAGGTCGCCGCCGGCTTCGCGTGTCTGCAGGCCCTCTTCGCTCATCCATTCGGTGATGATCCCCACCACCGGCTCGTCGGTTTCGCCGAATTCGGTCGAGGATGCGGCAGCGTGCCCTGCCGTGCGGGCCGCATCGATGCAGGCCATCTGCATGCCGAGACAGATGCCGAAGAAGGGTACCTTGCGTTCGCGCGCAAAGCGTACCGCGGCGATCTTGCCCTCGCTTCCACGCTCACCGAAACCGCCGGGGACGAGGATCGCGTGCATCGGCTCGAGCCGCGCGGCGATTTCCGCATCGTCGCCCTCGAACACCTCGGCATCGATCCACTTGATGTTGACCTTGACGCGGTGCGCCATGCCGCCGTGGACCAGTGCTTCGTTGAGCGACTTGTAGGCGTCCTGCAGCCCGACATACTTGCCGATCACGCCGATGGTGACTTCGCCATCGGGGTTCGAATGGCGGTCGACCACATCGTACCAGCGCGACAGATCGGGATCGGGCGCATCGGTAATACCGAAGGCGCGCAGGACTTCGGTATCGAGCCCCTCGCCGTGATATTGCAGCGGCACCGAATAGATCGACGGCGCATCGAGCGCTGGAATGACCGCTTCGGCGCGGACATTACAGAACTGCGCAATCTTGCGCCGCTCGCTGTCGGGAATCGGATGTTCGGCGCGGCACAGCAGCACGTCGGGCTTGATCCCGAGGCTGGCGAGTTCGCGGACCGAGTGCTGGGTGGGCTTGGTCTTAAGCTCGCCGGCAGCGGCGATATAGGGCACCAGCGTCACATGGACGCTGAGCGTCTGCCACGGCTCGAGCTCGTTCCGCAGCTGGCGGATTGCCTCCATGAACGGCAGGCCTTCGATATCGCCGACCGTCCCGCCGATTTCGCACAGGATGAAATCGTGATCGTCTTGCCCTGCAAGCGCGAAGTCCTTGATCTCGTCGGTGACGTGCGGGACCACCTGCACCGTCGCGCCGAGATAGTCGCCGCGGCGTTCCTTGGCGATGATGTCCTGGTAGATCCGGCCCGAGGTGATGTTGTCGCCCTGATGCGCCGACACGCCGGTGAAGCGTTCGTAATGGCCGAGATCGAGATCGGTTTCGGCCCCGTCATCGGTCACATAGACCTCGCCGTGCTGATAGGGGGACATCGTCCCCGGATCGACATTGAGATAGGGGTCGAATTTCCGGATACGGACCTTGTAGCCACGCGCCTGGAGAAGGCCGGCAAGCGATGCTGCCATGAGACCTTTGCCAAGCGAGGAGACCACGCCGCCGGTGATAAATATATACCGCGCCATGGGTGTCGGGCCTTAAGCTGAGGGGGTGAGTCGGGGCAAGCGCAAACACATGCAAATCGCGCCGCTAGCACGGCGCAATCCACAGTCCTGCGATGTATCGTTCGTTATTCGGTCGCGTCGCCGAGCGGATCGGTGCTGGTCGGTGCGGCTTCGCCAGTGGTCGCCGGGCCAAGCGGATCGGCCGGCGCGGCCGGAGTAACCGAGCGGTCGAGCGTCGATTCGATCGCATCGCTACCGGTCGTCTCGACTGCAACCGCGGCCAGCGCGATCGACAGGACGACGAACAGCACTGCCAGCCATTTGGTCGAGCGCGTGAGGAAGTCCGCTGCCCCGCGTGCGCTCAGCATGCCCGACGGGCTGCCGCCGATGCCGAGGCCGCCCCCTTCGGAGCGCTGCATCAGGATGACGCCGACAAGCGCGGCTGCGACGATCGCCTGGACGACAGTGAGGAAGAGAAACATGCGGATACTCTTGGAACTGGTATTGCTGGGCTCACGCGCATCTAGGCGCGCGCAGGGCAAACGGCAAGCGTGCCGGGATCAGGCCTCTTCGGCTTCCGACGCGCCGACCACGATCCCGAGGAAGCTTTCGGCCGAGAGGCTGGCCCCGCCAACCAGCGCCCCGCCCACTTCGGGCGTGGCGAGGATGTCGCGGGCATTGTCGGGCTTGACCGAACCGCCATAGAGAATGCGCACCTGCGAGGATGCCTCTTCGCCAAAAGTCTTGTTGAGCAGCGCGCGGATCGCGCCGTGCATGGCCGCGATGTCCTCGCTGGTCGCAGTGCGTCCGGTTCCGATCGCCCAGATCGGCTCATAGGCAATGGTCAGGCGCTCGGCGGGGTCCTCGAACAATGGCAGGGCCGCCTTGAGCTGGTCGAGGACATAGCGTTCCGCCTTCCCGGCATCGCGCGTCTCGAGCGGTTCGCCGCAGCACAGGATCACCCGCAGCCCGGCTTCGAGCGCCGATTCGATCTTGGCGTTGATCAGGTCCTTGGTCTCGCTATGGTCCTGGCGCCGCTCGCTATGGCCGAGGATCACGAACTTCGCGCCCGCATCGGCAATCATCGAGGCGTTGATGTCACCCGTGTGCGCGCCTTCGGCACCCGAATGGCAATCCTGTGCCCCGACACCGATCTGCTCGGCTTCCTTATGGACCGCATGGATCAGCGTGTAGGGAGGCGCGACAGCGACCTCGACCTTCATGTAACGCTGCGCGGCACGGTCGATCGCGCGTGCTTCGGAAAGCATTGCGCGCGTGCCGTTCATTTTCCAGTTTCCGACGATGTAGGGCCGTTCGGCCATGGGTAGGTCCTGCAAATTGTCTGAAAGGGTGGCCCGCTATATGGGGCTTGGGATGCGCTCCGCTAGAGAAGGTTTCTTCGCGCGTCAAAACCCTTTGCAACCTGTTGCCGCGGGGTCGCATGGGGGATAAAGCGCCTCAACCCATCCGGACACCCCCGGAAGACAGCAGCCATTAACGGGATTGCCCGCACGCCATGTTCCAGTTTTTTCGTAACTTCTTCAAGACCAAGCTTGGCCTGGCCATCGCGCTGGCGTTCCTCGGCCTGATCGCTCTTGCCTTCGCCAGCGCGGATGTTTCGAGCACCGGAACTTTCGGGGGAATAGCCGGCGGAGACCGCGTGGCAGTGGTCGGCGACGAGAAGATTTCCACATCCGATCTCGTCCGCGCCACCAATAATGGCCTCGACTCGTTCCGGCAGGATCAGCCGACGGCGACCATGCAGGCGTTCCTGCGCGAGGGCGGGCTGGACGGATCGCTTGAAGCGTTGATCAACCGCTCGGCCATCATGGGCTTTGCGCAGCAGCACGGCATCCGCGCGGGTGACAATCTCATCAACAGCGAGATTCGCATGATCCCCGCCTTCCGCGGGCCCGATGGCAATTTCAGTGAAGACACCTATCGCCAGGCGCTGGCGCAGCAGCGAGTGAGCGACGCACAGGTGCGCGAGGATCTCGGCACCGGCCTGCTGTCGCAGCAATTGCTGATTCCCGCCGGCTTCGGCGCGACCGTGCCCGACAAGCTCGCCTATCGGTACGCGCAATTGTTCAAGGAACGCCGCCGCGGTTCGATCGCTCTTCTACCCGCGGCGACCTATGCCCCCAGCGGCAAGGCCGACCCCAAGGTGCTGCGTGCTTATTACGACAGCAACCGCGATGTCTTCGTCCGCCCCGAACGCCGGACGATCCGTTATGCTACGTTCGATTCAAGCGCGCTCGGCGACCGTATCGAGCCGACCGATGCCGAAATCGCTGCGCGCTATGAACGCGACGCCGCGCAATATGCAGCCAGCGAAACGCGCGATGTCACCCAGTTGATCGTACCCACCGAAGCCGCAGCCAAGTCGATCCGCGATCGCGTCGCCGGCGGCGCGTCGTTCGAAACGGTTGCCCGCGAAGCCGGCCTGCGCGCATCGCCGGTCGTCGATGTTCTGCGCGAAGGCCTGTCCTCGCAAGCATCGCCCGCGGTCGCCTCGGCCTATTTCGCTGCCGCGCGCGGAGCGATGACTACGCCTGCGCGCAGTCCGCTCGGCTGGCATGTCGCGCGTATCGATGCGATCGACACCACCGCCGCACGCACGCTCGCGCAGGTTCGCGGCGAGCTGACCGACACGCTGCGCGAGGAAAAGCGCGTGCGCGGCATGGCCGACCTCGCCAGCGAGATCGAGGAACAGCTCGAGGATGGCGCAACGCTGGCCGAAGTCACCGAAGACCTCGGCCTCGACCTCAGCACGGTTGGCCCCGCGCTCGCCGATGGACGTCTCTACGATACACCGCAGCGCACGCTGCCCGATGTCCTGCGTCCCGCGCTGGCCACCGCTTTCCAGATGGATGAGGAAGAGCCCGAGATTGCGCCGGTCGAAAGCGGGCAGACCTATCTCGTCTATGAAGTCGGCGATATCGTCACCGCCGCTGCAGCGCCCTTTGCCGAGATCGAGGACATTGTCGAAGCCCGCTGGCGTGCGACCGAGGGCATGAAAGCCGCGCAGGCCGCCGCCGACCGTGTCGTGGCCCGGCTGCGTGATGGCAAGTCGATCGCGCAGGCGCTCGCTGCCGAAGAGCGCCGCGTGCCCCCGGCCCAGTCGGTCGACATGACCCGCGAAGACCTCGCCCGCCAACGCGAACGCCGCATCCCCCCGCCGCTCGCGCTGCTCTTCAGCATGGCCGAAGGCACGACCAAGAAGCTCGAAGCGGGCGGCAATGCCGGTTTCTTCGTGGTCCGGGTCAACGATATTGCGATGGACGATATCGCCGAAGACGACCCGCTGATCGCGCAGGCACAGCGCCAGATGGGCCCGCTGCTGGGCGAAGAATACGCCGACCAGTTCCGCCGTGCGATGCGCGAAGAACTGGGCGTATCGCGCAATCCTTCGGCGATCGAGGCCGTGCGCACCCAGCTTGCCGGTAACTGAGGCGCAGTTGGACACCGCGCTGAAAGGCACCGACCGGGCACGCGCGGCGCTCGCGCAGGGTCGGCCCGCGCTGGTGTGGCGCGAAGTGGTCGCCGATACCGAAACGCCGGTCGGCGCAGCGCTCAAGCTGTTCGAGGAAGGGCGCGGCGACTTCCTGCTCGAATCGGTCGAAGGCGGCGAAGTGCGCGGGCGCTACAGCCTGATCGGGCTGGACCCCGACCTGGTGTTCCGCGCCACGGGCGACCGCGCCGAGATCAACGCGCAGTGGCAGCAATCGCGCAGCGGCTTCGAACGCTGCGAAGACGGCGCGCTCGCCAGCCTGCGCGCGCTGGTCGAATCCTGCCGCTGCGACGTGCCCGTGGAACTACCGCCCGCCCTCGCCTGTCTGGTCGGTCATTTCGGCTATGAGACCATCGGCCTGGTCGAGAAACTGCCTCGCCCGCCCGAGGGCGAACTCGACCTCCCCGATATGCTCTTCGTTCGGCCGACCGTGCTGCTGGTGCTGGATCGGCTCAGCGATGCCCTGTTCTGTATCGCGCCCGTGTGGCAGGACGGGTCCATCGCGCAGGCCGAAGAACGGATCGACGAAGTGCTGCGCAAGCTGTCGCATTCGGCAGGCAGCGCGCGCTATTCGGCCGACCAGCACCCCGAGCCCGCGCTCGCGCCGACCATGCCCGCTGCCGATTACGAAGCCATGGTGCTGCGCGCCAAGGAGTATATCGAGGCCGGCGACATCTTTCAGGTGGTGCTGTCGCAGCGCTTCACCTCACCCTTCTCGCTGCCCCCGATGGCGCTTTATCGCGCGCTGCGCCGGGTGAACCCCTCGCCCTTCCTCTATTTCCTCGACATGCCCGGCTTTGCCATTGTCGGATCGAGCCCCGAGATCCTCGTGCGGGTGCGCGATGGCGAGGTGACGATCCGCCCGATCGCGGGGACACGGCCGCGCGGCGCCACTGCGGCGGAGGATCGACTTGCCGAGCAATCCCTGCTCGCCGATCCCAAGGAACGCGCCGAACATCTGATGCTGCTCGATCTCGGGCGCAACGATGTGGGCCGGGTCGCGCAATCGGGCAGCGTCACCGTGACCGAGAGCTTCACCGTCGAACGCTACAGCCACGTCATGCATATCGTCAGCAATGTCACCGGGCAGCTCGATAGCTCGAAGGACGCGATCGATGCGCTGTTCGCGGGCTTCCCCGCCGGAACGGTCAGCGGCGCACCCAAGGTGCGGGCCTGCGAGATCATCGCCGAACTCGAGCCTGCCACGCGCGGTCCCTATGCGGGCGGCGTGGGATACTTCGCGCCCGACGGGTCGGTCGACAGCTGTATCGTCCTGCGCACCGCGGTGGTGAAGGATGGGACCATGCACGTCCAGGCGGGCGCGGGGATAGTCGCGGATAGCGATCCCGCTTATGAACAGAGAGAATGCGAAGCGAAGGCGAGCGCGCTGCTCGCTGCGGCCAGGGAAGCCGTACGCCTCGCGAAGGAGCCCGGGTTCGGTCAATGAGACATATACTTGCCGCGCTGGCCTTGCTCGCGCTGACAGCCTGCGAAGCCCAGCCCGAAGGGGAGCCCGTCGCCCGCGCACGGATCGACGGCAAGGCGCAGGCCGCCCCCACGTCCACGCCCAGCCCGAGCGAGACGCTGGCCAGCCAGGTCGAAAGCGCGTGCCGCTCGATTATCTTCGAAGACACCCCCCTCACCCATTGCCTCGCAGTGCCCGCACGTCACACGATCGCGATGGCGCTGAGCGATGGTGACAAGCGGTATCGCAGCCTCAAGGATTTCGCGGCTGCCAGCGATAGCGAGACCATCGCCTTTGCCATGAACGCCGGCATCTTCGACGGCGACGGCAAGCCGGTCGGCTATTTCGTCCAGCGTGCGCAGCGCTTGCAGGAACTGAACACCGGGACGGGCTCGGGCAATTTCTACATGAAGCCCAATGGCGTGTTCTACGGCAGCGGGGGCGAATGGATGGTGCGCGACAGCGCCTGGTTCCTCGCCAATGTTTCCGAACGGCCGCAATTCGGCACCCAATCGGGCCCGATGCTGGTGAGCGATGGCCGCATCCACCCGCAGATCACGCAGGACGGCCCCTCGCGGCTGATCCGCAACGCGGTCGGCGTCGATGACGAGGGCCGCGCGCATTTCGTGATTTCCAACGCGCCGATTTCCTTCGGCAAGCTCGCCCGCTTCTACAAGGACGAGCTCGAAGTGAAGAACGCGCTGTTCCTCGACGACACCGTCTCGCTCCTGTGGAACCCGGTGACCGACCGGCTCGATACCGGCGCGCCCATCGGCCCGATCGTCGTCGTCAGCAAGAAAGCCTCCGAATGACCGAGACCCGCCGCCAGCTCTATCCCGAAATCGAACCCTACGAGATCGGCATGCTCGATGTCGGCGAAGGCCATTCGCTCTATTGGGAACGCGTCGGGACCCCGGGTGCCAAGCCCGCAGTCTTCCTCCATGGCGGCCCGGGCGGCGGCATTGCGCCCGACCACCGGCGCCAATGGGATCCCAAAGCCTACGACGTGCTGCTGTTCGACCAGCGCGGCTGCGGCAGGTCGCTGCCCTTCGCCGAGATCGAGCACAACGACACCTGGCGCATCGTCGAGGACATCGAGCGGCTGCGCCAGATGTGCGGCCACGAAAGATGGCAGGCCTTCGGCGGCAGTTGGGGCTCGACCCTCGCGCTGGCCTATGCCCAGAAATATCCCGACCGGGTGAGCGAACTGGTACTGCGCGGCGTCTTCCTCGCGCGGCAGCAGGAAAAGTCGTGGCTCTACGGCTATGGCGCCAGCGAGATCATGGCCGAGCAATGGGACCAGTTCACCGGTCTTATTCCCGAAGCCGAACAGGGCGATCTCGTTCGCGCATATTATCAACGGCTGACCAGTGACGACGAAGCCACGCGGCTTGCCGCGGCGCGCGAATGGTCGCTGTGGGAAGGCCATGTCGCAACGCTGCTGCCGAACGAGGATTTGCTCGAGAGCTTCGGCGATCCGGCCAAGGCGGTGCCCTTCGCGCGGATCTGCGCGAAGTTCTTTCTCGAGGACTTCTTCCTCGACGAAAACGAGTTGCTGGCCAATGTCGACAAACTGGCGGGCATTCCCGGGATCATCGTTCAGGGACGTCACGACATCTGCACCCCGCCGGGCGCGGCATGGGCACTCAAGAAGGCCTGGCCCGAGGCCGAGCTATGGATTGTTCACGATGCCGGTCACAGCGCCAGCGAACCGGGGATCATCGACGGCCTCGTGCGCGCGACCGACAAGCTCGCGGGCAAAGCGGCGTGACGTCACGCTGACGTTTCGCGTGTCGCAGCTTTCCTTGCTTGAAAGCACGGCGCTACCCCGCCATTGACGCCACGAATGACCGACAGCCGCTCTATCCTCGTAATCGACAATTACGACAGCTTCACCTTCAACCTGGTCCATTACTTGATGGAACTGGGTGCAGGCGTGGAGGTGGTGCGTAACGACGCCATCTCGGCACACGAGGCGCTGGCGGCGGGCCATGCGGGCTATCTCATATCGCCCGGCCCCTGCACGCCAAACGAGGCCGGCGTCAGCCTCGACCTCGTGGCAGCCTGTGCCGATGTCGGCGCACCGCTGCTAGGCGTTTGCCTCGGGCATCAGGCGATCGGCCAGCATTTCGGTGGCCGCGTGGTGCGCGGCGGGCTGATGCATGGCAAGACCTCTCCGGTCACTCACGATTCCAGCGGTGTGTTCGCCGACCTGCCCTCGCCCTTCACCGCGACGCGCTATCACTCGCTGGTGGTCGAGGACAATCCGGACTGTCTCGCGATCAATGCCACCAGCGAAACGCCCGGCCTCGATGGAACCAGCGTGATGGGCTTCCATCACCGCGAGTTGCCGATCCACGGCGTCCAGTTCCATCCCGAAAGCATCGCGACCGAACATGGCCATGCCTTGCTGGCCAATTTCCTCGCGCTATGCGGTATTGCCGCCAAGGTCCCCGCATGAAGACGCTTCCCGACGCCAAGCAACACCTCGGAGAGGCCGAGGCCGAAGAGGTCTTCGGCTGGATCCTCGATAGCGAGACCGGCGACGAGGACATCGCGCGCTTCCTGATCGACATGTCGGCGCGCAGCGAAACCTCCGATGAGATCGCCGGCGCGGCCCGTGCGCTCCGAGCGCGGCTGATCCCGATCATTGCTCCCGAGGGGACAGTCGACTGCTGCGGCACCGGCGGCGATGGGCATCACACGCTCAACGTCTCGACCGCGGTGAGCCTGGTGGTCGCCGCCTGCGGTGTGCCCGTGGCCAAGCACGGCAATCGTGCGGCGAGCAGCAAGGCGGGCGCTGCGGACACGCTCGAAGCGCTCGGTCTCGATATGGAAGCAGCGGGAAGAAGCGCGGAGAAGACTCTGGCAGAATTGGGAATTTGCTTCCTTTTCGCCAAGAACCACCACCCAGCGATGGGCCGAATTCAGCCGATCCGGCAAAAGCTCGGCGTGCGCACGATCTTCAACCTGATGGGGCCCTTGTCGAATCCCGCCGGCGTCAGACGCCAGCTGATCGGCATCGCCCGTCCCGCCTATGTGCCCATCTATGCCGCAGCAAAGGCCAAACTGGGGACCGAGCGCACCTTCATCGCCTCGGGTGACGAAGGGCTGGACGAGCTGAGCCTGGCTGGCGGCAACGAGCTAGCCGATGTCCAGGGCAATGATTTCGAAATGCGCCGCGTGGTCGCGGTGGAAGCCAATCTGTCGCATTCCCCGGTCGAGGCGATCCGCGGCGGCGATCCGGCGTATAATGCACGCGCGCTCGAGGCGCTGCTCGGCGGCAGCCCGGGCGCCTATCGCGATGCGGTGCTGCTCAACGCGGCAGCAACGCTGATCATTGCTGGCCGTACCGACGACTGGACCGAGGGCGCGGAGATCGCGGCCGAAGCACTGGACTCGGGCAAGGCCAAAGCGCTGCTCGATAACTGGATCGCGATGACCGCCTGAGATGAACAAGCTGGAAGAAATCTGCGCCACCAAGCGCGACGAGGTCGCCGCCCGCAAGCGCAATCACACGCTCGCCGATCTCGAAGCGCGCGCGAAACAGCAGTCGGCGCCCCGTGGGTTCCAGTCAGCCCTCGCTCGGGCCCAACGGGACGGCTTCGGCCTGATTGCCGAAATCAAGAAAGCTTCGCCGTCCAAGGGCTTGATTCGCGAAGATTTCCAGCCCGCAGATCATGCGCGGGCCTATGCCGCGGGCGGAGCTGCTTGCCTTTCGGTGCTGACCGACGCTCCCTATTTCCAGGGCCATGAAGATTACCTCGTCGCCGCCCGCGCCGCCTGCGATCTGCCTGCCCTACGCAAGGATTTCATGGTCGATCCGTGGCAGGTCGCTGAAGCACGCGCGATCGGGGCCGATGCGATCCTGATCATTGTTGCCGCGCTGGACGACAGCACCATGGCCGAGATCGAAGCGGCGGCGCTCGACTTCGGTATGGATGTTCTGGTCGAGGTACATGATCGCGCCGAAATGGACCGCGCCGCGCGCCTCCGCTCGCGCCTGATCGGCGTCAACAATCGCGATTTGCGCAGTTTCACTACCGATCTCGCCACCACCGAGATGCTTGCCCCGCTCGCCCCCGAGGGCGCACTGCTGGTCGGCGAAAGCGGCATCACGACCAATGACGATTGTGTGCGGCTCGCGCGTTCGGGCGTCCGCAGTTTCCTCGTCGGCGAAAGCCTGATGCGACAGGTCGATGTCACTGCCGCGACCCGCGCTCTGCTCGGGCATTGACGCAGCCCCTGTGGAGCAAATCGGGAACAGGTGTTCCTGTGTAAATCACTCGAAAATGGCGGGATTGCTTGACTTGACGAATCAGGTTGCTTAATTGTTCCGTATTCGTTCACAGCTTTGTGAACAGGCGATACGGGAGTTCGCACCATGCTGACCGCCAAGCAGCACGAATTGATCCGCTTTATCCAGCAGCGCCTGGAAGACACCGGCATTTCGCCGAGTTTCGAGGAAATGAAGGAAGCGCTCGACCTCAAGAGCAAGTCAGGCGTGCACCGCCTGATCTCGGCGCTTGAAGAGCGCGGCTTTATCCGCCGTCTGCCCAACCGCGCGCGCGCGCTCGAAGTGGTCAAGCTGCCCGAGAACGCGGTGATGGGCTCGACCCAGCCTGCCCCCGCGAACGATTCCGTGGTATCGGCCATCACGCCCAAGCCCGTCGCGCCCGAACCCGCCAATGACATCATCGATGTCCCGCTTCACGGCCGCATTGCCGCGGGCGCCCCGATCGAAGCGATCGAAGGCCAGTCGAGCATGCCGGTACCCGCCGCCCTGCTCGGCCCGGGCGAACATTACGCGCTCGAGGTTTCGGGCGATTCGATGATCGAAGCAGGCATTTTCGATGGCGACTTCGCCTTGGTGAAGCGGACCGACAGCGCCCGCGACGGCGAAATCGTGGTCGCACTGGTCGACAACGAGGAAGCCACGCTCAAATATCTGCGCAAGGACGCGGGGCGCGTGATCCTCGACCCCGCCAATGGTTCTTACGAGCCGCAGGTGTACGACTCCCACCGCGTACAGGTGCAAGGAAAGCTGGCCGGGCTGCTGCGCCGGTATCACTGATTGCGGGGCGCGCGTTTCTCATCGGACGCGCGCCACCAGCCATGCTTGCCCTGATCCTGCGCCACGGTATCGATACGCCGGGCGCCCAGATAGAGCGCAACCCCGCCTTCCCTCTCCAGAAAACGCCGGTCGGCCTTGAGCCACCGTGGGCGGCAACTGCGCGGCAGGAAGCGATCGGCGATGACGATGTCGGAGTTCCTGCAGGCTGCAGCCAGCGCGCGTTCCTCGACCAGGTTGTGACTCCGCGCAATCAGCAGGGACCATGCGCGGCCCTCGCGCGTGACGGTCAACGAACAGAATTCGTCGCTGCAGCGGCTGTGCGGCCAATCCGCGATAGCCAGCGGTTGCCGGTCGGTTCCGGCAAGCTCGAGCAGGTTCTCTTGCGCATATCCACCCGCGCTATCGCGTAGCACCAACAGCCGCTCGGCCTCGTTCGCAATGCCGATATCACGCCCGTCGCGCGTGATCAGGATATCGGGCACCGGGGCCTGCAGCATGAGCACCGCAGCCACCACGACGGGTCCGATACCCCACAGGCGCGCCCTGCCCTGCCACAGCGCCAGCCACAGCGCACCGACCAGATACAGCGTGATCGCGCCCATCCCGATCCGCGGGGCCAGCTTTACCGAACCCGGCTGCTCGGCAAACAGATGGGCAATGCCCAGCAACAGATCGAGCGAATGCCCGACCAGCCACCACACGGGCCCGCCTGCGCCGACAAGGTCGAGCACCAACGCCAGCGCCACCAGCGGCATCGACACGAAGGTCACCAGCGGAATGGCAATCAGATTGGCCGCGGCGCCGTAAACGCCGGCGCGATGGAAGTGAAACAGCACGATCGGCATCAGCGCGAGTTCGATCACCAGCCCGGTGAGAAACAGGATCGCGGTTCGTCGCAGGAACCGCCGCAACCCACTCTCCTCGCGCGGCGCGAGGAAATCGCGGATGACTTGCACATTGTGCAGCGAGACAATCGCGATGACGGCCGCAAAGCTCATCTGGAAGCTCGGCCCGACCAGCGATTCAGGCCACAGTGCGAGCACCACGCCTGCGGCAATCGCGACCATCCGCAGCGAAAGCGGCTCACGCCCCAGTGCCAGTGCGACCAGCACCAGCAGTGCACCGATACAACTGCGCACGGTCGGCACCTGCGCGCCCGTCAGCAGCGTATAAGCGATCCCCGCCAGCGCCGCTGCACCTGCGGCGACCAGTGGCAGCCGTACCCGCAGGGCAAGCCAAGGCCACAGCGCCAGCAGCTTAAGGACCACAATATAGCTCGCCGCGATGATCGCGCTGACATGCAACCCGCTGATCGACAGCAGATGGGTCAGACCCGCATCGCGCATGGCCTCCTCGTCGCGCTCGGGAATGGCGCCGCGATCGCCACTGGCCAGCGTTGCTGCAATCGCTCCCGGCGTTCCCTCGAGGCGGCCGCGCACATGCGCCGACAGCCGCCGCTGGATCGAGGCCACGGTCAGCCGGGAGGGCGGCGGCGGCGTGACCAACTCGACCTCTCCCACGACCGATCCGGTTGCCGACAGTCCGTCGAACCAGGCGCGCCGCGCGAAATTATACGCTCCGGGGACGATTGGCGGGGATGGCGGCATCAGCCGCGCCGACAGCCGCACCCGCGCGCCTTCGCGCAGGGCTGGCCGGTCCTTCGCCAGCGGCAGGTTCACGCGATAGGCGACCGCCCGCCCGGTCTCCGCATCGCGCGCGGCCAGAACAAGCCGAACCCGATCCTCCGCCGGTTGCTCCTCGCGCTCGAGGACACGCCCGTCGATCCGCTCGAACTGCGGATACGCAATCGGCTCCGCCCCCACCATCGCCGAGCGCGCCCATACCAGCGACATACCAAGCGCGAGGGCGATCAGGATCGACAGGCTTGCAGCCAGCAAATAGATGCGTCCGTCCCTGCCGCGCCACCGCGCGAAAGCCGCGGTTGCACCGCCCGCCGCGCCGCCGATTACCGCCAGCCATTGCCATGGCGCGTCGAGATAGAACCACAGCCCGATCCCCCCTGCGAAAGCGACCGCCAACCACGGCCCGCGGTCGAATTCCGCGCCTTCCAGAAATGCTTCGGATCGCCCGGCGAAACTGGACAAGAGACCGCGCATGCGCCAAGGGCGCGGCACTGCGGGGCGGGCCTCTTCGTCCGCCTCCCCCATCGGTACCGAAGGCGTCCCCTGCGTCGCCATGCAAGTGTTTGAAAGGAAGCGAGTGACAATGGCAAGCGATAGTGGCAGCGAGACCCCTCCGGTCGTCACCCGCTTCGCTCCCTCGCCCACCGGATATCTCCATATCGGCGGCGCGCGTACGGCTCTATTCAACTGGCTTTATGCGCGGCACCATGGCGGTCGCACCTTGCTGCGGATCGAGGATACCGATCGCAAGCGCAGCACGCAGGATGCGATCGACAAGATAATCGAAGGGCTCGACTGGCTTGGCCTCGACTTCGACGAGGCGCCGGTGTTCCAGTCCGACCGCGCCGAGCGCCATGCCGAGGTTGCGCACAAGCTGCTCGACGCGGGGCATGCCTACAAATGCTTCGCCACACCCGAAGAACTCGAGGGCATGCGCGCGCAGCAGCGGGCGAACAAGCAGCCGATGCGCTACGACCGCCGCTGGCGCGACCGCGATCCGGGCGAAGCGCCCGAAGGTGCGCCCTATGTGATCCGCCTCAAGGTGCCAACCGAGGGCGAAACCACCATTCACGACCAGGTCCAGGGCAAGGTCACGGTCAAGAATGCCGAGATCGACGATTACGTCCTGCTGCGCGCCGACGGGACGCCGACCTACATGCTCGCGGTGGTGGTGGACGATCACGACATGGGCGTGACCCATGTCATCCGCGGCGACGACCACCTCAACAACGCCTTTCGCCAACTGCCCGTGATCCGCGCGATGGACCAGGTCGAAGGCAATTGGCCCGATCCGGTCTATGCGCATGTGCCGCTGATCCACGGGCCGGACGGCGCGAAGATGTCCAAGCGCCACGGCGCCGTCGGAGTTGCCGCCTATCGCGATGACGAAGGCGTCCTGCCCGAAGCGCTGTTCAACTATCTCCTCCGGCTCGGTTGGGGCCATGGCGACCGCGAGGAGATCTCTCGCGAGGAAGCGATCGAGCTGTTCGATCTCGACGGCGTCGGCAAGGGCCCCGCGCGGTTCGACATCAAGAAGCTGCAGAACCTCAACGGCCATTATATCCGCGAGGCAGACGATACCCGGCTGGCCAAGATCGTGGCGCAGCGGATCGGCGAACAGGCCGATGAAGCGCTGCTTGCCGAGGCGATGCCCGTGTTCAAAACGCGCGCGAAGTCCGTCAACGAACTCGCTGATAGCGCTGCCTTTCTGTTCGCCAAGCGCCCGCTCGAAATGACCGAGAAAGCCGCGGGTTTACTCGACGATGAAGCCCGTGCGCGTCTCGCCGGATTGTCCAAAATGCTGCATGTGCAAAATGACTGGACAATCGAGGCGCTGGAAGCCACTACGAAGGCCTATGCCGAGCAGCTCGAACTGGGTCTCGGCAAGCTCGCGCAACCCATGCGCGCAGCGCTGACGGGGACGACAACGTCACCCGGCATTTTCGATGTGCTGGTCCTGTTGGGCAAGGAAGAGTCGCTCTTGCGTATCGATGCGCAGGCCGCCTCGCCCGCAGGCACCGAAGAGAACGAGTGAGGAGACACGCGTGGCCGACAAGCAGGCAACCCTCGATCTGGGCGGTCAGACCCAGGAATTCCCCGTGCTGCAGGGCAGCGTCGGCCCCGATGTGGTCGATATCCGCAAGCTGTATGGCACGACCGGCAAGTTCACCTACGACCCGGGCTATAAGTCGACCGCCAGCTGCGAAAGCGCGCTGACCTATATCGACGGCGAAGAAGGCATCCTCCTGCACCGCGGCTATCCGATCGGCCAGCTGGCGGAAAACTCCTCCTTCATGGAAGTCTCCTACCTGTTGCTCAACGGCGAACTGCCGCAGCAGTCGGAACTCGACGACTTCACCTACACGATCACGCGGCACACCATGCTGCACGATCAGCTGCGCCAGTTCTACCAGGGTTTCCGCCGCGATGCGCACCCGATGGCGATCATGTGCGGCGTCGTCGGCGCGCTGTCGGCCTTCTATCACGACAGTACCGACATTTCGGACCCCGAGCAGCGCAAGATCGCCAGCCATCGGCTGATCGCGAAGATGCCGACCATCGCCGCGATGGCGTATAAATACTCGGTCGGTCAGCCGATGATGCAGCCGGACAATTCGCTCAGCTACACGGGCAATTTCCTGCGCATGACCTTCGGCGTCCCGGCCGAGGAATATGAGATCCACCCCGCCATCGAACGCGCGATGGATCGCATCTTCATTCTCCATGCCGACCACGAGCAGAACGCGTCGACCTCGACCGTGCGCCTTGCCGGTTCGTCGGGCGCCAATCCCTTCGCCTGCATCGCAGCGGGGATCGCCTGCCTGTGGGGCCCGGCGCACGGCGGCGCCAACGAAGCCGCGCTCAACATGCTGCAGGAAATCGGCACGCCCGATCGCATCCCGCACTATATCGAGCGCGCCAAGGACAAGAACGATCCGTTCCGCCTGATGGGCTTCGGCCACCGCGTCTACAAGAACTACGACCCACGCGCGACGGTCATGCAGCAGACGCTGCGCGAAGTGTTCGAGGCGCTGAACGTCAAGGACCCGGTGTTCGAGACCGCGCTCAAGCTGGAAGAGCTCGCGCTCAACGACGACTACTTCAAGGAAAAGAAGCTTTTCCCGAACGTCGACTTCTACTCGGGCATCATTCTCAACGCGATCGGCTTCCCGACGACGATGTTCACCGCGCTGTTTGCGCTTGCCCGCACCGTCGGCTGGGTCGCGCAGTGGAACGAGATGATCTCCGACCCCGCACAGGTCATCGGTCGTCCGCGCCAGCTCTACACCGGCCCGACGGCGCGCGACTACGTTTCGATCAACCAGCGCTGAGATGCGCTTCATCCTTCAGGTCTTCGGAGCGGCTTTGATGCTCTCCGGAGGCCTGTGGGCACTCCAGGGGCTCGGGCTGGTAATGTGGCCGGCGGAAAGCTTCATGCTCGCCGAGCGGCAATGGGCGCTTTACGGCACCATCACCTTCCTGATCGGACTTCTGCTGTTCTGGAGAGCCGCGAGGCCGCGCTGATCAGCGCGGTTTTTCGCGCAAATCTTCAGCCGCGGGCACCGACAGCGTAAAGCGTGCGCCCTGCCCCGGCGCACTCTCCACCGTCAGATCGCCATCCATCGCGCGCGCAATGCGCCGCGAGATATAGAGGCCGAGACCCGATCCCCCGTCACCGCTGCGGCCAAGGCGTTCGAATTTCTCGAACACGCGTTCCTGCTGGTCTTCGCCCAACCCGTGCCCCTGGTCGGCAACGGTAATCAGCGCGCGATTGCCAATCCGGTCAAGGCGGATCCACACCTCGCTATCGGCGGGCGAATAGCGGATCGCATTGCCCACCAGATTTAGCAGGATCTGGAGCACGCGGCGAAATTCGGCAATTGCCAGCTGGCTTTCGCCTTCGGGCGGCGCGCCCAAAGCAATGCCCTTCTCGCGCGCCCTCACGCCAAGGATACCGCAGGCGCGGCGCGCCACATCGGCCAGCTCGATCCGGTCTGGTGCTGTGGCAAAATCCTCCGATTCGACCACTTCGAGATCGGACAGATCGTCGATTAGCGCGAGCAGGTGCTGCGCTGCGGTGGCGATATCTGCCGCGTAAGAGCTGTATTCATCCGCCAGCGGCCCGGCGAGCTTGGTGCGAATCGTTTCCGCATTGGCGATGATCCGGTTGATCGGCTGACGCAGGACGGGGGTAAGGTCGCGACCGAAAGACGGCCCCTCGCGGTCCACAGACTCGTCCTCGCCGCCCCCGCTCGACAAAGGGCGTTCGGCGGTCAGGTAAAGTACGAAGCCCGCGCTGCCCGGCTGCGGTTGGCCCAAAGGTTCGAGATGTGCGGTCCAGCGGCGTGCCGACCCGTCGATCTCGCAGGTCGTCCCGTCGAGCAGGCGCCAGTGCAGCGGTTGCTGGTGCGTATTGCCCGGCAGGATGACGAAATCGGTCCAGGGCTTGCCGACATTGGCCAACGCCTTCTGCGCAAATTCGGCGAGATCGGCCGCTTCGGTATCGATCGACAGCAACCGCTGCTGAGAATCGAGCCGCGCGGTGCAGTCGGCGAGGTGCCGGTTGATCTCCATGCGCCGCCGCGCCGCCTCGATGTCGTTTTCGGGCGGCAGGGCCTCGGTATGCCAGTTGACCACATCGATCGCGCAGCCCTCCGGCTCGCCTTCGTCATTCGTCTGCGGTGCGATTTCGACCCAGGCGGTGATCCGCTGTTCGCCGTCCACCGCTTCGAATTGCCGCGCGAGGCGCAGGCCATAGGTCTGCGCTTTCTCGACCAAGGCGAGCAGTTCGGGGATCGCGATACGCGTCCCAATCGAGCCGCCGCAGGCCTGCTGAAGCTCGGCCAGCAGCTCATCGGCTTCGACCAGCTTAGCTTCGGCATCGGCTTTCGCGTGGGCGATATAGCGGGTTCCAACAGTGGACATGGTCAGGCCGCTCCCCCCAGACCGGATTCGGCAAGCAGTCGGCGGGCATCCTCGGACGGGAGCGCGGAGATTTCCCGCGGCGGCATAGCCTGCGGATCGAGCCGCAGGACCTGCCGTTCAACCTCGGCGCTTTCGAGCCCACTGCTCCGCAGGCCCAGCGCGAGGCGTGCGGTCTGCTGGTGGTTGGTCGACAGCACTGCGGCAACGCGCGTCTGGCCCGAACGCGCGGCCAGTGCGGACAGGAACAACGCCGCGCCTGCGCGGTCGATATCGAGCGCCTGCAAGGCCGAATTGCCCATTCCGACGACAACACGCGTCAACAACGAAATGCGGCCCGCGCCTTCATCGAAGGCGTTGCGCAGCTTGGTCTCCGCGCGGATCATGGCATCGGAACGAAGCTGACCGCTAAACGCGCGCCAGCCCATCAGCAGGTCGTGAAACAGGTCGCCGGGCAATTCACTGAGCGGCAGTTCCATGCGGCGCTGGGTCTGGGCAAAGCGCGCCTGTGCGGTGAGCGCGGCCATGGCGGTGCTGGCGAGGCCGCTATCCTCGGCGGCGATCAGTTCCTGCACCAGCGGCGACAGTACCGGGTCGAGGCCATATTGGCTCTCGAGCCTTTCGGTCAGCTGCCATTCGAGCGCCAGCGCATGGCAATGGGCAAGCAGTGCCGGACTACCGAAAAAATGCTCCGCCAGCGCTTCGCCATGGCGATCGGCAAACGCCTCGCGCCCGGTCTGCCCGCCCGCTTCGGCCTGCGCACGCAGCACCTGCCAGGCGAGGTGATGACACATGCCGCGAATGCGCGCGACCAGCTCGTCACTGAACAGCGAATGGTCGGGCGTGGCGAGCAGGTGCGAGAGAATCGGGCCGATCCGCGCAAGCGTGGTATTCCCGCGCGCAAGCGCTTCGCGCAGGCTCTCCTGCCTGGCGGCGGGTTCGGGGGATACAGTGTCAGGCATCGACATGGATCGCGGATATCATCGACATGGTTAAGCGCCGGTTAGTCCCGCGGTTCCAGAGTGAGAAAAAGCGTCACCAGAACCGCCAGCGCCAGCACCGCCACCACCGGCAGCGTAATTCCCAGAACGACCGCGGGGAGCAGGATCAGCGTTAGGATGACCCGATCCGCATAGCTGCGCCGCCAGCGCCTCATGCTCAACCGCTCGCCCAGATGCAGCAGGCCGAACAAAACGGCAGGGACGAACAGCCGCAGCCATGCAGTGTCTTCCGCGGACGCGCGGGCAATCAGGATCAGGTAAAGCGGATCGAGCATGACGGTCAGCGCCCGCACCAGCATCGGCACGCGCGGGCGCAATTGCCCGGCATGGGCCACGCGGCGCACAACCGCTTCCATCGCGAACAACAATGCGGCGAGCGCGGCAAAACCGAAGCCGGGCACCGCCCACCCGGTCATCGCCAGCGTCAGCGCGACCAGCGCCGCGACCGCCGACCCAAGCGCCAGCGCGCGTGGCAGCGTTCCGCCCATTGTGTCCTGCGCAAGCCGTGCCCCCATGCGCTCGGCAATCGCGAGCCCCGGTGCGGAGAATGGAGCGACATCGGCATGGCCCGCAACCCAGTTCCGCTCGCGCGTGGCCAGTTCCTCGGGCGTGGGATCGCGCAGCCAGCTAAGCTCGTCGAGCAAGCGTGTTTCGAGCGGATGCGTGCGCGTACCCGATTGCAGCGCAATCCGCAGCAGCGCGGAGGGGGTATCGACATCCCCCGGTAGCTGCGCGAGCTGCTCGACCGCAGTGCCGCGCACGACCAGCGCGCCCGCCCAGGCGAAATGCAGGTCGATACGCTCATAACCGCGCTGGACCGCCGGATCCGCAGGGAGGACCAGGACGCACGGTTTGGCCAAATGCCGCATCACCGCATCCTCGTCGGGGAGGACGCCGGGAGCCAGCACCAGCAGTTCATCGTTTGCCGTAACGATACCCGAAAGCTTGCGCGGTTCGCGGATCGCGATGAAACGTGCGCCCGCTGCTTCGGCGCGGTGCTGCAGGTCGATGACCTCGCGCCCCACCGTATTGGCGAGACAGGCGATGGTTTCGCATCCCGCCGCAAGCGCGATGTCGAGCTGCCGGTCGACGAGGCGCGCGCCCGCGAGCATCCGGAACGGGGCCGGCACTCGGCGCGGATCGGCTTGGCTATCGAGCACGGACAGCAGGGCGACGCGCACGCTAAACTCCCGTTGCGACTGGTGGAACGAACCCTGCTTCTAGGGGCGACAGGCCCCCCTCGCCAAGCCGCTCATACCGGTTTCCCTCAGGCGCGAATATCACCGCACGTATGGTACAGGCCTCTCCGTCCGAACTGGCCCTTCCATCATGGGAACTCGAGCCCGGTGCGCCCATGAAAGTCCAAGGTGATACGCCATGGCCACAGGCGCGCGCCCTTGTGGTTAATTTTGGTTTATGCCCAACACCTTTGGTGGTAGATTTCTCACGATGAGAAAGCGCTCGCTGATCCAGGCCGTCGACCAGACGACCGATGACACCACCACGGAAACCGAAGTTTCCGAGGCGGTTACCCAGCCAATTTCGAACGAGACTGAAGAGGTCTACGAAGAAGAATGGTATGCGGAGCCGGAACCGGTGCGCAGTTTCTCATGGGTGGTCCCGGCGCTCGCCATCCTCGCGATCCTTGGCTGGACCGGTTTCTTCGGCTGGGCCCATCGGGCCGAACTCCTCGCCGCCCCTGCCCCGACCGCCTGGACCGGCCTCATCACGCAATGGGCGGTACCAGTGCTGCTTATCGTCTCGCTCTGGCTGCTTGCCATGCGCAATTCGACCCGTGAGGCGCGGCGTTTTTCCGAGGTTGCGCAGACGTTGTCGGCCCAGTCCGCCGAACTCGAAACGCGGCTCGTCACTGTCAATCGCGAGCTGAGCCTCGCGCGCGAATTCCTGGCGACGCAGACCAAGGAACTCGATTATCTCGGCCGCACCGCGACCGAGCGCCTTTCCGAACATGCCGAACGCCTGCAATCGCTTGTCGGCGAGAATGGCGAACAGGTCGAGTCGATCGCGCGTGTCAGCGTTACTGCGCTGGAAAACATGGATAAACTGCGCGACAACCTCCCGGTCATCGCCAATTCGGCCAAGGATGTTTCGAACCAGATCGGCGGCGCCGGGCGCGAAGCGCAAGGCCAGCTCGATGAACTGGTTCAGGGCTTCGAACGGCTCAACGAATTCGGTTCGGCGAGCGAACGGCAGGTCGGATCGCTGCGCAAGCGGATCGACGAGGCGCTCGACGCATTTTCCGCGCAGGCCGACCAACTCGGCACGATTACGACGCAACGCTTTGCCGAGCTGCGTGACAATAGCGAAAACTTCCGCGGCGAGCTCGACAGCCGCGAGGTCGACGCGCTGGCCTCGATCCGTGCGCGCTTCGAAGCCCTGCGCAACGAGATGGCCGAGGCCGATGCGATTACTGCCAGCGAACGTGAAGCGGCGATGGACAGCCTGCGCGACCGCCTCGACACCATGCGCCGGGAGACGGCCGAAGCCGCCACGGCAATCCGCGACGGCGAGGCGCATGCGCTGACCGCTTGGCGCAACCAGATCGAGGCTATGCAGGAACGGCTGCACGACGCGATCGGCGAAGTGACGCGGATCGACGATGCCGCACTCGACGCCGCCAATTCGCGGCTAACCGACCTGTTCGGCCAGGCCGAGACCGTCGACGCGCGCCTGATCGAGCGCAATCGCCTGTTTGCCGAAGAAACCGGCCGCCGTCAGTCCGACTTGTCGCAGGCTGAAGAAGCCGCGCATGCACAGCTTACCGAGCGCCTCGCCGTGCTCGACGAAGCGATTGCCGAACGCCGCGCGGCGCAGGCCGAACAGCTGGCGCTGATGGCCGCCGAAGGCGACGAGCTGGGCGAACGGATCGCCGCGCTCGGCCCGATGTTCCAGGCCATTTCGGCGCAGGGCCGCGAGGCACGCGTGGAGCTTACCGCGGGAATAGCGGCGCTGACCGCCAAGCTCGACGAAAGCCGCGGCGCGCTCGACGATACCGACGGAGCGGTCTCCGCTCTGACCGATGCCAGCGTGCGTCTGCTGGAACTCATCCAGGCGAGCGCCAAGCACAGCCGTGACGACTTGCCCGAGGCGATGGAAGCCAGCGAGGCGCGCCTCGCCGAGATCGAGCGCCGGGCGGAAGAGGTCAAGAACCTGCTCGACCAGGCCAAATCGGCGGGCGAAGCGCTCACCGCGAGCATGGACACCGCCGACCTGCGCAGCCGCGAGGCAATGGCCGGGGTCGACGACTTCCATACGCGCTTCGGCGACACCTCCGCCGCGCAGGTCGAGGGGATCGAGCGCCTACGCGGGAGTCTCGCCGAACTGGGCGAGGAAAGCGCGGCAATCTCGGCGCGTGCGCAGGGCGAATTGCGCGACGCGATCGGTGCGCTCGAAACAAGCGCGCGCGAAGCCCTCGCCGCAATCGAAACCGAACAGGCCGAACGGATCGCGCATATCGCCGGCAAAGTCGGCGAACAAAGCGCCCATGCCATCGACGAGGCGCTACGCGAGCACACCGTGGAAGCGATCAGCTCGCTCGATCTGGCTACCGAACGCTCGGCCGAGGCTGGCCGCGAAGTCATGCGTCAGCTGCGCGACCAGTTGGCCAAGGTCAACGAGCTGACCGGCAATCTCGAAAGCCGCATCACCCATGCGCGCGAGCGTGCGACCGAGGATGTCGACAATGACTTCTCGCGCCGGGTTGCGCTGATCAGCGAAAGCCTCAATTCAAATGCCATCGACATCGCCAAGGTGTTGTCGACCGAGGTCACCGATACCGCCTGGGCCAGCTATCTGCGCGGCGACCGCGGTATCTTTACCCGGCGCGCGGTGCGACTGCTGGACAATACCGAAGCGCGCGAGATCGCCGAACTATATGACAGCGACCACGATTTTCGCGAGCATGTCAGCCGCTACATTCATGATTTCGAGGCGATGCTGCGCACCATGTTGTCGACCCGCGATGGTAATGCGGTGAGTGTCACGCTGCTCAGCAGCGATATGGGCAAGCTCTACGTGGTGCTCGCACAGGCGCTCGAACGCCTGCGGCAGTAATCATTCGAAAGACGGGCCCCAAACGGCAAGGTCTTCGATGGTGATCCAGCCATTGATGTAATTCAGGACATAGGCCGCGGTCACCACGGCTGCGAGTATCGCGGCGCGCCCCAACAGCCGCCATCCGCGGAATTCGACCGGGGCGCTGTCGGCCTGACCCGGGATCTTCGCCACCCCCGCCTCGTCATGCGTGCGCACACCGAAAGGCAGCAGCACGAAGGCGCTGAAGACGAAGAACAGGAAATAGATCGCGACTATGCTGGTCCACTGCATCGACCGGGCTCCTACAGGTTGGGCACGATCACGCGGACCTGCGGGCGCTTGCCCGACCAGCGCTGCGCCGCGCGCCGTGCGGCCAGACGCGCCGCTTCGTGCACGCTGCCTTCATTGCGTCGGTCGGCGCCGCGCAGCTTGCCGATGGCCGCGCGGATATCGCTGACCGCCTCGGCGACGAAGCTCTCGTAATCCTCGTCGAGCGGCAGCCCCAGGCTGTCGATCCGCGGATTGAGATCGCCATCGAGCGCCACGATCACCACGCCTTCACGCATGATCCGGCGTCGCATGGCGATGGCCTCGCCATTGGCAGGTACGATGATGTCCCCGTCGAGGACGAGCCGCCCCGCCTTAACCTCGGCGATCTTGCCCGGCGCTCCGGGCGCGAGGCGGACAAGGTCGCCATTCTGCTGCACGACCTGCTCGGGAATGCCGCTGGCTTCACCGACGCGGCCCTGTTCCTGCATGTGGCGCATCTCGCCATGAACGGGGACGAGGATTTCGGGCCGCAGCCAGCCATAAAGCGCTTCGAGTTCGGGGCGCCCGGGATGGCCCGATACGTGGATCATGCTCTGCCGGTCGGTGACCATGGTGATACCGCGCGCCGCGAGCTTGTTCTGCACGATGCCGATGGACAATTCATTGCCCGGGATCTGCCGGCTCGAAAACAGCACGACATCGCCGCTGACCAATTCGATCGGGTGGTTTTCGTCCGCCACCCGGGCCAGTGCGGCGCGGGGTTCGCCCTGCCCGCCGGTAGCGAGGATGAGTATCTCGCCCCGCGGCAATCCCATGGCGGTATCCAAATCGACCGGTTCGGGAAAATCCTCGAGATAGCCATTGTCCTGCGCCACCTCGATGATGCGGTCGAGCGAACGCCCCGCTACGCAGACCTGGCGCCCGGTTTCACGCGCGACATCGCCCAGCGTCTGCAGCCGCGCGACATTGCTGGCGAAGGTCGTCACCAGCACGCGCTTGCCCGCATGCCGCTGGACTTCTTCGAGCAGTCCCTTGTGGACCGCGCCTTCGGATCCGCTGGGCGCGGCGTTAAAGACATTGGTGCTGTCGCACACCAGTGCCAGCACGCCTTCGTCCCCGATTTCGGTCAGCTCTTCCTCGGTCGTCGGTTCGCCGATGATCGGGTCTTCGTCGAGCTTCCAGTCGCCGGTGTGGAAGATGCGCCCGTGCGGCGTTTCGATCAGCAGTGCATTGCCCTCGGCGATCGAATGCGCGAGCGGTAGGTAGGTGATCTCGAACGGGCCGACTTCGAAGCTGCCGTGATCATCCGAAATCACATGCAGCTCGACCTGGTCGACCAGCCCCGCTTCGGACAGCTTGCGGCGGACCAGATCGGCAGTGAACGGCGTGGCATAGATCGGCACACCCAGATCGGCGGCGAAATAGGGTACTGCGCCGATATGATCCTCATGCGCATGCGTCAGCACGATCGCGTCGAGCTGCTTGCTGCGTTCCTCGATGAATTCGAGATCGGCGAAGACCAGATCGACGCCCGGGTACTGATCGCCCGAAAACGTCATGCCCAGATCGACCATCAACCAGCGGCCCTGGCAGCCATAGAGGTTGACGTTCATGCCAATTTCGCCCGAGCCGCCAAGCGCGAGGAACAGCAGTTCGTCTTCGGGAGTGAAATCCTTCTTCACGCTGCGCGCTCCGCAAGTATGGCGAGACCGTCGAGTGTGAGGTCGGAATCGACCGCATCGAACAGCTCGGTATGTTCGTCGAACAGGATCGCGAGGCCGCCGGTCGCAACCACTTTGACGGGCCGCCCGATTTCCTTCTTCATCCGCGCTATCAGGCCTTCGATCAGCCCAACATAGCCCCAGAACACGCCGATCAGCATCTGGTCCTCGGTGTTGCGTCCGATGACACTGTCGCTGGCCGGCTTCTCGATCGCGATACGCGGCAGCTTGGCGGTGTTGCCGACCAGCGCATCGAGCGACAGGTTGATGCCCGGTGCGATGATCCCGCCCTTGTAGGCGCCGGTGAAATCCACCGCATCGAAAGTCGTCGCGGTGCCGAAATCGATGACGATCAGATCGCCGTCATATTTCCGGTGCGCAGCGATCGTGTTGAGCGCGCGGTCGGCCCCCAGCGAGCTGGGCTGTTCGATATCGAGTTCGAAGCCCCAGTCGGCTGCCCCCTGCCCCGCGATCAGCGGCGTGATGCCGAGGTATTTTTCGGACAGCACAGTCAGGTTGTGGACCGCGCGCGGCACGACCGAACCGATGATGACCTGGTCGATATCGCCGCTGCTGAACCCCTGGAACTCGGCCAGCTGGAGCAGCCAGACCGCATATTCGTCGCCAGTCCGGCGCGGGTCCGAGGCGATCCGCCAACGGGCCTTGATCTCGCGTCCCTCGATCAGGGCGAAGACCACATTGGTATTTCCGACATCGGCGGCGAGCAGCATGGCTCAACTTTCCTCGTTCTGGAGCATTACGTCACCTGCATGGATGACACGGGTCGAACCATCCGCCAAGCGCAGCGACAGCGCTCCGTCGAGTGTGAGCCCGCCGAACGCGCCTTCGATCCGCTCTTCGCCCGGAGGCTGGACGATCAACGGCGTGCCGAGCGGGTGAGCAACGCTTTCCCAGCGCCGCGCAAGCGGTTCGAGGCCATAGGTCCGCCACCGGTCGAGTTCGCGCGCGAAGGCGGCCGCCAGGGAATGGGCGAACATGTCGCGATCGGGTGTGGGTCCGAAGTCGGCCAGCGCCGCGGTCTTGCGATCGGGCAGATCGGGCGCTGCCGCCAGGTTCACGCCCATACCGACGATAATTGCATCGCCTTCGCGCTCGAGCAGGATGCCCGACAATTTGGCACCGTCCAGCATCAGATCGTTGGGCCATTTGAGCCGCAGCTTTGCCGGTTCGGCAAGCAGCGCGGCCACCGCTTCATAAGCCGCCACGGCTGCAACCAGCGCAAGCGTTGCTGGGCTGGGATCGCGCGGTGAAACGCGCACCAGTGTCGAGCCCATGAAATTGCCCTTGCTGTCGAACCAATTGCGCGCCTGCCGTCCGCGTCCGGCAACCTGCCGGTCGGCAACCAGCCAATGGCTTTCCGGCAAGGCCTCACCAGCGCGCAGCTGCGCGGCTAGATCGGAATTGGTCGAACCGGTTTCGGCGACGAAACGGATCACGTAGCCGCGATGAACGAAGCGGCGGCCTGTGCTGTCCATTCACCCAGCGGGATGGTCAGCAGGTAGCCGAGCGGCGAGAGAATCGCGACGCACAGTCCCAGCACCAGCCAATGGCTCAGCGGGCTCTTGCTCTCGACCGCGCGCGTCGGCTCGTCGAAGAACATCACCTTGATGAACTTGAGGTAGTAGAACGCCCCGATCACGCTGGCAGCGATCCCGATCGCGGCCAGCGCGACAAGATCGGCCTGCACCGCGGCCTGGAAGACCACGAACTTGCCCCAGAAGCCGAACAACGGCGGGATACCGGCAAGGCTGAACATCAGCACGAGCAGCGACCAGGCCAGTGCCGGGCGCATGGTCGACAGACCGGCGATATCGGCGAAGGTCTCGAGGTTCTGGCCCTCGGGATCGCGCAGCATCAGCAGCGCGGTAAAGCTGCCGACGGTCATCGCGACATAAATCGCGAGATAGGTCAGCACGCTGGCCACACCCGCAGGGGTGGCTGCGGCCAGACCGATCAGGATGAAGCCGACATTGTTGATCGAGGAATAGGCGAGCAAACGCTTGAGGTTCTGCTGCCCGATCGCGCCAAGCGCGCCGACCACGACCGAGGCGAGCGCGGCGAAGATCACGATCTGGCGCCAACTGTCGACCTCGCCCGCAAACGGGTCCATCGCCATGCGCACCAGCATGCCCATCGCCGCGACCTTGGGGGCCGTGGCGAAGAAAGCGGTGACCGGCGTAGGCGCGCCTTCGTAAACGTCGGGCGTCCACATGTGGAACGGCACGGCACTGATCTTGAAGGCCAAACCGGCAAGCACGAAGACCACGCCGAACAGCGCGCCGGTCGAGAAATTGGCGTCGAACGCGGCGCGGATACCGTCGTAATTGGTCGAGCCGGTAAAACCGTAGACGAGGCTGATCCCGTACAGGATGATCCCCGACGCCAGCGCGCCGAGCACGAAATACTTGAGACCCGCTTCACTCGAGCGGCCGTCCTGGCGCAGGAAACTGGCCAGCACATAGCTCGACAGGCTCGACATCTCGAGACCGATATAGAGGGTCATCAGGTCGCTGGCAGACACCATCATGCCCATCCCGACCGCGTTGAAGATCATCAGCACGGGATATTCGGCGCGGTAACTGCCCGTCTGCGCGAAAAAGCGCGGAGTAACCACCAGCACCGCAGCCGAGGCGAGATAGATCAGCATCTTGGCAAAACTGCCGAAGGCATCGGCGCGGTAGAGATCGCCGAAGGCGCGGCCGGCGACTTCACCGGTGGCGCGATCGAACAGACTCATGCTGAACAGCGCTGCACCAACCAGCGCGGCAACCGTGACGATGGTCAGCAGGCGCGCGGACTTGGTTCCGGTCCAGGCGGCAATCAGCAGGATGACCAATCCGGTAAGCGACAGGCCGACTTCGGCGCCGGTGAGATAGAGCGAGGTGGCGTAGGACATCAGTGCGCTCCCTCCTCGCCATGGCTTTCGCCATGGGTCGCCGCGACATAATTGGCGTTATGCTCGCGCGGCGTACCGACGACGTTATCGGCGTCGAAATCGGGTGCTGCGCGCGCAACGCGCGCTTCGAGAGCGGCAATGTCCTGACGCATGGGGGCTAGGAAGCTTTCCGGATAGACGCCCATCCACAGCACTGCGGCTGCGATCGGCGCGAGCATGGCCCATTCGCGGGCGTTGAGGTCGGGCATGCGCGCGGCATCTTCATTGACCTGCAGTCCGAAGACGACGCGGCGGTAGAGATACAGCATGTAGGCGGCACCGAGGATGATCCCGGTGGTGCAGACCAGCGTGACCAGCGTGGAGACCTTGTAGAGACCCGCCAGCGCGAGGAATTCGCCCACGAAGTTGCTCGTCCCCGGCAGGCCGATCGAGGCCATGGTGAACAGCAGGAAGAACAGCGCATAGCGCGGCATGTTGATCGCCAGGCCGCCATAGCGCGCGATCTCGCGCGTGTGCAGCCGGTCGTAGATCACCCCGACGCACAGGAACAGCGCGCCCGAGACCAGCCCGTGGCCGAGCATAACCATTATCGCGCCCTCGATGCCCTGCGCATTGAAGGCGAAGATGCCCGCGGTCACGATCGCCATATGCGCGACCGAGGAATAGGCGATGAGCTTCTTCATGTCGCTCTGCACCAGTGCGACAAGCGAGGTGTAGATCACCGCGATCATCGAGAGCACGAAGACGAACCAGGTGAACTGCGCGCTCGCTTCGGGGAACATCGGCAGGCTGAAGCGGATGAAACCGTAGCCGCCCAGCTTGAGCAGCACGCCCGCAAGGATGACCGAGCCGGCGGTCGGCGCCTGCACGTGGGCATCGGGCAGCCAGGTGTGGACCGGCCACATCGGCATCTTCACTGCGAAACTGGCGAAGAAGGCGAGCCACAGCCAGGTCTGCGCTTGCGGAGCGAAATCGTAATTCAGCAGCGTCGGGATGTCGGTGGTGCCCGCCTCGTTCACCATCCACATCATCGCGATCAGCATCAGGACTGAGCCGAGCAGCGTGTAGAGGAAGAACTTATACGACGCGTAGATACGGTTATTGCCGCCCCATACCCCGATGATCAGATACATCGGGATCAGGCCGGCTTCGAAGAAGATGTAGAACAGGAACATGTCCTGCGATGCGAAGACGCCGATCATCAGCACTTCCATCAGCAGGAAGGCGCTCATGTATTCGCCGACGCGCTTGCTGATCGAATCCCAGCTGGCAAGGATGCAGATCGGCATCAGGAAAACGCTGAGCATGATCAGCATCAGCGCGATCCCGTCGATCCCCAGCGCATAGCTGAAACCCGCGAAGATCTCGGCGCGTTCGGTGAACTGCCATTGCGCCCCGCCGATATCGTAATTGAGCCACAACAGCACGCCAAGGGCGAGGTCGACCAGCGTAGCCACCAGCGCGACCATGCGCGCGGTGTGTGCCCCCAGGAACAGGCAGGCGATTGCGCCGGCCAGCGGCACGGCGAGCATCAGCGAAAGGATGGGAAACTCCATCAGAACAGCACCCAGGTGATCGCGGCGACGAGCCCGAGGAGCATCACCAGCGCATAGCTATAGAGGTATCCGGTCTGGAACCGGCGGGCGCCCACAGCGCCCTTTTCGACCACCCATGCGACGCCATTGGGGCCGAAGCGATCGATCGTGCCGACATCGCCGAGTTTCCAGAACTGACGGCCGAGCCAGAAGGCCGGCACCACGAAAAGGAAATGGTAGAGCTCGTCGAAATACCACTTGTTGTAGAGGAAGCGGTAAACCGGGCCGAGCTGTTTGGCCGTCTTGCCGGGAATGCTGGTGTCCTTGATATAGGCCAGCCAGGCAACGAACAGGCCGATCACCATCACGATGAAGGCGGCGTATTTCACGAGATAGGGCACACCGTGCATCGCGTGGATCAGCGGCTCGTTATAGAAGATCGCGCTGCCCCAGAATGCGGCATCGTCGAGGAATGTGGGCGCGAAAATCTGCCCTGCCAGCACCGCCCCGATCGACAACACGCCGAGCGGGATCAGCATCGTCAGCGGGCTTTCATGCGGGTGATAGCCACCGGTGGTGTCCTCGCCCGCTTCCGCCGGGGTTTTATGCACTCTGTGCTGGATATGCTCGCTCTCGATCCAGCGCGGCTTGCCCCAGAAGGTGAGGAACATCAGTCGCCAGCTGTAGAAGCTGGTCAGCAGCGCGGCAAAGGTGCCCATCCAGAAAGCGAAATTGCCCAGTTCGGTCCCGCGGCCATAGGCCACTTCGAGGATCGCATCCTTCGACCAGAAGCCGGCAAAGCCTGCGCCCAGATGATAGATGCCCACGCCGGTGATCGCCAGCGTACCCATCATCATCGCCCAGAAGGTCAGCGGGATGTGTTTCCGCAGCTGGCCGTAATAGCGCATGTCCTGTTCATGGTGCATTGCGTGAATGACCGAGCCCGCGCCCAGGAACAGCAGCGCCTTGAAGAAGGCGTGCGTAAACAGGTGGAACATTGCACCGCCATAGGCACCGACACCCGCGGCAAAGAACATGTAGCCGAGCTGCGAACAGGTTGAATAGGCGATCACGCGCTTGATGTCCCACTGCACCGTGCCGACGGTGGCGGCGAAGATGCAGGTGGCGGCGCCGACGAAGGTCACCATGGCCAGCGCAACCGGAGCGGTTTCGAACATGGGGCTCAGGCGGCAAACCATAAACACGCCAGCGGTCACCATGGTCGCGGCATGGATCAGTGCGGACACCGGCGTCGGGCCTTCCATCGCGTCGGGCAGCCAGGTGTGGAGTCCGAGCTGCGCCGATTTGCCCATCGCGCCGATGAACAGCAGGATGCACAGGACATCCATCGTCTGTACGCTGTAGCCGAGGAAGCCGATCGTTGCCCCGCTCATGCCGGGTGCAGCGGCGAGGATCTCGCTGATCGAAACGGTGTCGAACACCAGATAGGTGCCGAAGATACCGAGCATGAAGCCGAGATCGCCCACGCGGTTGACCACGAAAGCCTTGATCGCGGCAGCATTGGCGCTCGGCTTTTTAAACCAGAAGCCGATAAGCAGGTAGGATGCCAGCCCAACCCCTTCCCAACCGAAGAACATCTGGACGAGGTTATCGGCGGTCACCAGCATCAGCATGGCGAAAGTGAACAGGCTGAGATAGGCGAAGAACCGCGGCTGATCCGGGTCTTCGTCCATATAGCCCCAGCTATAGAGGTGGACGAGCGCGGAAACCGTGTTGATCACCACCAGCATGATGGCCGTGAGCGTATCGACGCGCAGCGCCCAGTCGAAGGCGAGCGTGCCCGACTGCACCCAGGTCAGCACCGGTACCACGGTCGGTTCGGCGGTGCCGTTGACGAAGCCGAGGAAGATCGGCCAGCTCAGCGCAGCGCTGATGAACAGCGCCCCGGTCGTGATCGACTTGGCGAATACGTTCGGCGCGGCCTTGTTGGTCAGGCCGGCGACGATCGCCGCGATCAGCGGCAGGAAGACGATGACGAGAATTTCCACCGTGGCTTACCCCTTCAGCCGGTCGACGTCGTCGACCGCGATCGTACCGCGGCCACGGAAATAGATGACGAGAATGGCAAGCCCGACCGCGGCCTCGCCCGCCGCAACGGTGAGCACGAACATCGCGAAGACCTGCCCGACCAGATCGCCCAGATACGCACTGAAGGCCACCAGCTGGATGTTCACGCTCAGCAGGATCAGCTCGATCGCCATCAGGATGACGATGATGTTCTTGCGGTTGAGGAAGATGCCCAGCACGCCGAGCACGAACAGGATCGCGCTGACGACGATGTAATGCTCGATGCCGATCACAGCTCGATCCCCTTGCCCACTTCGGGCTGCTTCATGACGGTCGCCTCATCGGGATTGCGGCGGACCTGCTTGGTGATGTTCTGGTGGCCGCGCGCGCCATCGGGACGCTGGCGGTGGGTCAGCACGATAGCGCCGACCATGGCGACGAGCAGGATGAGGCCCGCCGCTTCGAACAGGAACAGGTAATCGCGATACAGCACCGCACCGATGCTGGCGGTGTTCGAGGCACCGAGGACCGGCGCTGCCGCCCCGCTCGCCACGCCCAGTTCGATCCGGCCCGCCTGATAGGCGCCGATGCCGAAGATCAGCTCGGCCGCAAGCACCAGCGCGATCGCGATGCCGAGCGGGAAATTCTTGACGAAACCGGCGCGCAGTTCGGTGAAATCGATGTCGAGCATCATCACCACGAACAGGAACAGCACGGCGACGGCGCCGACATAGACGATTACCAGCAGCGCGGCGATGAACTCCGCACCGACGAGGACCATCAGGCCCGCGGCGTTGAAGAAGGCGAGGATCAGCCACAGCACCGAATGCACCGGGTTGCGCGCCATGATGACCATGACGGCGCTGGCGATGACGAGCGCGGCGAACAGATAGAAGGCGAGAGTCTGTATCACTTTTCCCTCAAACCTCTTTCGTCACCCCCGCGAAGGCGGGGGTCCAGATAACGTTGCTAGGCGCCACTGCCGCCTGATGGATCCCCGCCTGCGCGGGGACGACGGAGGTGGTGGTGAGTTGGTATGCCCCAGTCACGCGCGGCCCCTATCGGTACGGTGCATCGGCTTCAAGGTTCGCGGCGATGGCGCGCTCCCACTTGTCCCCGTTGGCGAGCAGTTTGGCCTTGTCGTAGAGCAGTTCCTCGCGCGTTTCGGTCGCATATTCGAAGTTCGGCCCCTCGACCACGGCATCCACCGGGCAGGCTTCCTGGCAGAAGCCGCAATAGATGCACTTGGTCATGTCGATGTCGTACCGCGTGGTGCGCCGGCTGCCGTCCTCGCGCGGTTCGCTCTCGATGGTGATCGCCTGCGCGGGGCATACGGCCTCGCACAGCTTGCAGGCGATGCAGCGCTCTTCACCATTGGGATAACGGCGCAGCGCATGCTCGCCGCGGAAACGGGGCGAGATCGGGTTCTTCTCGAACGGATAGTTGATCGTCACCTTGGGCTTGAAGAAGTACTTCAACGTGAGGGCATGCGCCTTCACGAACTCCCACAGGGTGAACGCCTTGATGGTTTGCGCGATACTCATCCGTAATGTCCCGTGGCCATCAGATAGCCCGAAATGACGACGACAAAGCCGAGGCTGATGGGAAGGAAGACCTTCCAGCCCAGGCGCATCAGCTGGTCGTAGCGATACCGCGGTACGGTCGCCATCACCCAGCTGAACATGAAGAAGAAGAAGAACGTCTTGAGCAGCAGCCAGACGATCCCGGGCACGTAATAGAGCGGCGCCCAATCGATCGGCGGCAGCCAGCCACCCCAGAACAGCAGCGCATTGAGAATGCACATCAGCAGGATGTTGGCATATTCGCCAAGCCAGAACAGCGCGAAGCTCATCGAGCTGTATTCGGTCTGGTACCCGGCGACGAGCTCGCTCTCCGCCTCGGTAAGGTCGAACGGCACGCGCTGCGTTTCAGCGAGCGAGCTGATGAAGAACATCACCCACATCGGGAACAGCAGCGGGTGGATGACATAGGCGTTGACCACGCCAAGGCCGAAGCCTTCCTGCGCGCGCACGATGTCATTGAGATTGAATGTGCCCGCGAACAGCACCACGCAGATCAGGATGAAGCCGATCGAGACTTCGTAACTGATCATCTGCGCGGCGGCGCGCATGGCCGAGAAGAACGGGTATTTCGAGTTACTTGCCCACCCGCTCATCACCACGCCGTAAACCGACAGCGAGCTGATCGCGAGGATGTAAAGCAGGCCGATATTGATGTCCGCCAGCACCGCAGTGGCGCTGAACGGCACCACAGCCCAAGCTGCGAGCGCCACGCTAAAAGTGACGATCGGCGCAAGGATGAAGATGCCCTTGTTCGCGGCCGAGGGAATAATGGTTTCCTGCAGGAACACCTTCAAACCGTCGGCAAAGCTCTGCAGCAGGCCGAAGGGGCCGACCACATTGGGACCACGGCGCAGATTGATTGCAGCCCATACCTTGCGGTCGACATAGATGATCATCGCGACGGCAAGCATCAGCGGCAGCGCGATCAGCAGGATGCCCGCGAAGGTCGCGGTGAACCACGCCCATTCGTAATTCATGCCGAGCGATTGGAAGAATTCGGTCATTCCGCGGCCTCCGCCAGCGCATCGCCGCCGAGCAGTTCGCTCGAGCATCGCTGCATCACCGCGCTGGCGCGGGCGATCGGATTGGTGAGGTAGAAGTCCTGGATCGGATAGGCGCTGATCGTGCCGTCCGCCTGCGCATCGGCATTCGCCTTGGGCAGATCGCCGTAGGCGGCCAGGCCTTCCTCGCCCAAGGCGGGGACTTCGCGGACCATCGCGGCCTGCAATTCGGCAAAGCTGTCGAAGCCGACCTCGACCTTCAGCGCATCGGCGAGCGCACGCAGGATCGTCCAGTCCTCGCGCGCATCACCCGGTGCGAAGACGGCCTTTTCGGCAAATTGCACGCGGCCTTCGGTGTTGACGTAAGTGCCATCTTTTTCGGCATAGCTGGCGCCGGGCAGGATGATATCCGCCGCATGCGCGCCCTTGTCGCCGTGGTGGCCGATATAGACCTTGAGGCTATCGGCGTAGGGTTCGAAATCCATCTCGTCCGCGCCGAGGCTGATGACGACCTTGGGCTTCGCCTGCGCGATATCCGCCATACCGCCCTTCTGCGCAAAACCGAGCATCAGTCCGCCCATGCGCGCGGCCGAGAAATGCAGCACGTTGAAACCGTTCCAGCCATCCTTCACGAGGCCGAACTGGTCGGCAAAGGCGAGGCCTGCGCCCAGTGCGCCCTGGGCCAGCGCCGCACCACCCATGATGATCGCGGGACGCTCGGCCTTGGCGAACACATCGGCAACTTCCTGCGGCAGATCGCCAAGGACCGACAGCTCGTCGCCGAGGAAATGCGCAGGGTAAGTCGTGTCCCAGAAGGACCCGACCACGAACACTTGCGCGCCGCGCTTGACTGCCTTGCGGATGCGCACGTTGACCAACGGCGCTTCCCAGCGGATGTGGCTGCCGACGATCAAGATCGCATCGGCGGTCTCGATCCCGGCGAAGGTCGAATTGAAATTAACCGCGGCCAGATTCGACACGTCGTAATCCATGCCGGTCTGGCGGCCCTCGGTCAGCGTCGAACCGCTGGCCTTGAGCAGCGCCTTCGCCGCGAACATGGTTTCGCAATCGACCATGTCACCCGCGATGGCGGCAATGCTGCTGCCGGGCTTGGCCTTGGCGATGGCCTTGAAGGCCTCGTCCCAGCTCGCTTGCTGCAGCTTGCCCCGCTTGCGCATGAAGACCTTGTCGAGACGGCGCTTCGACAGGCCATCGACCTGGTAACGTGCCTTGTCCGAGATCCATTCCTCGTTGACGTCGTCATTGATCCGCGGGAGCGCGCGCATGACCTCGCGGCCACGGCTGTCGAGCCGGATATTCGCGCCGACCGCGTCCGATACGTCGATGCTGAGCGTCTTCTTGAGCTCCCACGGACGCGCCTCGAAGGCATAGGGGCGGCTGGTAAGCGCGCCGACCGGGCACAGATCGATCACATTGGCGGACAGCTCATGCTCCGCCGCCTGCTCGAGATAGGTGGTGATCTGCATGTCCTCGCCGCGGCCAAGCGCGCCGATTTCGTCCACCCCGGCGATTTCTTCGGAGAAGCGCACGCAGCGGGTGCAATGGATACAGCGGGTCATGATCGTTTTGATCAGCGGGCCCATGTATTTCTCGGTCACCGCACGCTTGTTTTCGTCATAGCGCGTCGCGCCGCGACCATAAGCCACCGACTGGTCCTGCAGGTCGCATTCGCCGCCCTGGTCGCAGATCGGGCAGTCGAGCGGGTGGTTGATGAGCAGGAATTCCATCACGCCTTCGCGCGCGGTCTTGACCATTTCGCTGTCGGTGCGGATTTCCTGCCCGTCGGTGGCGGGCAGCGCGCAGCTCGCCTGCGGCTTGGGCGGTCCGGGCTTCACTTCGACGAGGCACATACGGCAATTGCCAGCAATCGACAGCCGCTCGTGATAGCAGAAACGCGGAATTTCCTTCCCCGCTAGCTCACAGGCCTGAAGGACGGTCGCGCCGTCGGGGACCTCGATTTCCTGTCCGTCTACGGTGACTTTGGGCATTATTCCGCTGCCTCGGCAAATTTGGCGTTGTGTTCTTCGATCCGGCGCTCGAGCTCGGGGCGGAAGTGGCGGATCAGGCCCTGGATCGGCCATGCCGCCGCATCACCCAGCGCGCAGATGGTATGACCTTCGACCTGCTTGGTGACCTGCTGCAGCATGTCGATTTCCTCGATCGCGGCATCGCCGGTGCGCAGGCGTTCCATCATGCGCCACATCCAGCCCGTGCCTTCGCGGCAGGGCGTGCACTGGCCGCAGCTCTCGTGCTTGTAGAAATAGCTCAACCGGCTGATCGCGCGGACGATGTCGGTCGACTTGTCCATCACGATGACGCCCGCCGTACCGAGGCCCGAACCGAGGTCCTTGAGCCCGTCGAAATCCATCGGTGCGTCCCAGATTTGCTCGGCCGGGACCAGCGGAACCGAGGACCCGCCGGGGATCACCGCGAGCAAATTGTCCTTGCCGCCAGTGATGCCGCCGCAATGCTTCTCGATCAGTTCGCTGAACGGAATGCTGAGCGCTTCCTCGACCACGCAGGGCTTGTTCACATGCCCGCTGATCTGGAACAGCTTGGTGCCCTTGTTGTTCTCGCGTCCGAAGGAGCTGAACCAGCTCGCGCCGCGCCGCAGGATGGTGGGCACTACCGCGATGCTTTCGACATTGTTGACCGTGGTCGGGCAGCCGTAGAGGCCCGCGCCCGCCGGGAATGGCGGCTTGAGGCGCGGCTGGCCCTTCTTGCCTTCGAGGCTTTCGATCATCGCGGTTTCTTCGCCGCAGATGTAAGCGCCCGCGCCGCGGTGCAGGAAGACGTCGAAGTCATAGCCCGACTTCGACGCATTCTTGCCGATCAGTCCTGCGGAATAGGCTTCGTCGATCGCCGCCTGCAGCGTTTCCGCTTCACGGATATATTCGCCGCGGATGTAGATATAGGCAGCGCGCGCGCGCATGGCGTAGCCCGCGACCAGCGCGCCTTCGATCAGCTTGTGCGGATCGTGACGGATGATCTCGCGGTCCTTGCAAGAACCGGGTTCGCTTTCATCGGCATTGATGACGAGGAAACTGGGACGACCGTCCTTGCTTTCCTTCGGCATGAACGACCATTTGAGGCCCGTGGGGAAGCCCGCCCCTCCCCGTCCGCGCAGGCCCGAAGCTTTCATCTCGTCGATGATATTGTCATGCCCGCGCGCGATCAGCGACTTGGTATCGTCCCAGTCGCCGCGCTGTTGCGCCGCCTTCAGCCCCCAGTCCTGGAAGCCGTAAAGGTTGGTGAAGATGCGGTCCTTATCGGCAAGCATCAGAATGCGCCCCCTTGCGAGAGGAAATAGATGGCCGCGACCGCGATAAGCGCGAGCGCGCCGAACTTCACGAGGCCGACGAGCAGCTTCCAAGCAATAAAGCCGACGACCAGCGCGATGAGAATGGTGGCGATGCTCATCACCACGCCTTCCGGTAATCGTGGTTGGCGTCGACCATCTCTTTCAAAGTGGTCGGACCGCCTTCCGGTTCGCTGGTCTGCTTGCCCTCGATCTGCGTGCCGGTCTTGGGTTGATTGCCTGCGGCCAGTTCGTCCAGGATTTCGTCGAGCCGTTCGGGCGTCAGGTCTTCGTAATTGTCGTCATTGATCTGGACCATCGGCGCGGTGGCGCAATTGCCCATGCATTCGACCTCGGTCAGCGTCCACAGACCGTCTTCGGAAACGTGGCCCTTTTCCATCCCGCGCTTCTTGCAGGTTTCGAACAGGCCGTCCGAACCACGCAGCATGCACGGCGTCGTACCGCACACCTGGACGTGGTACTTACCCACCGGCTTGAGGTTGTACATGAAGTAGAAAGTCGCAACCTCGAGCACGCGGATCACCGGCATGTCGAGATAGTCGGCGACATATTCGATCACCGGCAGCGGCAACCAGCCCTGCGTGGAGGTTTCTTCGCCGACCTGGCGCTGCGCAAGGTCGAGCAGCGGCATCACCGCCGAGCGCTGGCGCCCCTCGGGATAGCGCGCGATCGCGGTGTCGGCGCGCTCACGGTAGCTCTCGGTAAACTCGAAAGCGCCCCAGCGCTCGCGCAGTTCGGGGGTGTCGGGTGCGGGGGAACGGTCGGCCATTAGCGGTCACACTCCCCAAACACGACGTCGATGGCGCCGAGGATGGCGGTGGCATCAGGCAGCATGTGGCCCTTCGACATGAAATCCATTGCTTGCAAATGGCTGAAAGCGGTCGGACGGATCTTGCAGCGATAGGGTTTGTTCGAGCCGTCGCTGACGAGATAGACGCCGAATTCGCCCTTGGGGCTTTCGGTCGCCACGTAAACTTCGCCCGCGGGTACGTGGAAGCCCTCGGTGTAGAGCTTGAAGTGGTGGATCAGCGCTTCCATCGACTGCTTCATCTCGGCACGCTTGGGCGGTGCGACCTTGCGGTCGTCGCTGGCGATCGGACCACCCGGCATCTGCGCCAAGCACTGCTTGATGATCTTCGCGCTTTCGTAGACTTCCTTCACGCGCACCACGAAACGGTCGTAGCAATCCGAATTGGTGCCGACGGGGATGTCGAATTCCATCCGCTCGTAGACGTCATAGGGCTGCGATTTGCGCAGGTCCCACGGAATGCCCGCGGCGCGGATCATCGGGCCGGAGAAGCCCCACGCAACCGCGTCGTCCTTGCTGACCACTGCGATATCAACGTTGCGCTGCTTGAAGATGCGGTTGTCGAGCACGAGGCTCATCGCATCGCCGAACAGTTCGGGCAGGCGATTGTCGAGCCATTCTCCGATATCGACGAGCAGCTTTTCAGGCACGTCCTGATGGACCCCGCCGGGACGGAAATAGGCGCTGTGCATGCGCGCGCCCGAAGCCCGCTCGAAGAAGTTCATGCAGTCTTCGCGCAGTTCGAATACCCACAGGTTCGGCGTCATCGCGCCGACATCCATGACATGCGCGCCAATGTTGAGCATGTGGTTGGAAATGCGCGTCAGCTCGGCAAACAGCACGCGCAGATACTGGGCGCGCTCGGGCACGGCGATATTGAGCAGCTTCTCGATCGCGAGGACGTAGCTGTATTCCTGCGCCAGCGGGCTGCAATAGTCGAGCCGGTCGAAATAGGGCAGCGCCTGCAGATAGGTCTTGTGCTCGATCAACTTCTCGGTGCCGCGATGAAGCAGGCCGACATGCGGATCGATCCGTTCGATGATCTCGCCGTCGAGCTCCATCACCATCCGCAGCACGCCATGCGCTGCCGGGTGCTGGGGGCCGAAATTGATCGTGTAATTGGTGATCACTTCGTCGCCGGTGGTGGGCGATTCTTCAAGATGCATGGCGTGGCTCATGAGCAGATCCAATTGCCGCTGTAGCTCTGTGTCTGACCGGCGGCGTCGCGCACGGTGACGTTGGCCGGGCGGCGCTGCTGGTCGCCCGCTGCCGGAGCAACGGAGATGGTGAAGCCTTCGCCGGTGAAGGTGGTGCCGTCCCTGATCGCGTCGAGCCCGCCGACCGCGGCATCGACCGTGGTCAGGCTGTCACCCACGCGGACCACGGCCTTGCCGGGGATCGCGCCGTCATTCATCGCGCCGGCGATGATCATTTCGTCCTTGCCGACCATCAGCGTGCAGCCGCCATCGCGCGGGCCGAGATCGACACCGCCGATATCACCCAGCTTCCGCAGCTGCGTGAGGTCGGCTCCCGAAGGCGGCGCTGCAGTGGCGGTATTGGGCGCATCGGGATCACGCTGTGCGGGATCGAGCGCCTCGCCGTTCTGGCCGATGCGATTGGCGAAATCATCCGCGCTGTCCTGTTCGGCCGGTTCGGAGGAACAGGCTGCCAGGGCAAGCGGAAGGGCGAGGAGGAGGAGCTTGCTCATCACTCGGCATCCTTGCTCTTGGACGCGGGCTTGCGCTTGGCGCGGGGTTTGGTCTTCGGCTCGGTCGCGCTGGCGGTATCGGTGGTCTTGCCCTTGCGCTTGGCGCGTGCGGGCTGGTCCTCGGTCGGCTCGGGCGCAGGGGCCTCGTCGCCGCCGTCTTCCTCGGCCGGCGCGCCAGCGCTGACCTTGTCCGCGGCATGCTTGTCGGTCTTCTTGCCGGCACCGGTGTCCGAAGGCTTCTCGGTGGTCTTGGGATCGGCAACGGGCGGCGTCTCGGCCTTCTCGTCGCCCGGCAGGACATAGTCCGCGCCTTCCCACGGGCTCATGAAATCGAATTGCCGCAAGTCCTGCGCCAGCTCGACCGGCTCATAAACGACGCGCTTCTCGTCTTCGGAATAGCGCAGCTCGTGATAGCCGGTGAGCGGGAAGTCCTTGCGGAAAGGATGGCCTTCGAAACCGTAATCGGTGAGGATGCGGCGCAGGTCGGTATTGCCCGCGAACAGCACGCCGTACATGTCGAACACTTCGCGTTCGAGCCAGCCCGCATTGGGCCACAGCGTGGTGACCGTGGGCACGGGCGTGTCCTCGGCCGCCGAACACTTCACCATCACGCGGTTGTTGGCGGTCAGCGACAGCAGCATGTAAACCACTTCGAACCGCTCCACGCGGCTGGGATAGTCGACACCGGCGATTTCCATCAGCTGCTGGTATTTGTGATCGTCGCGCAGGATGCGCAGCACGTCTTCGATGCTGTCGCGCTTCACGCTGAGCAGCAGCTCGCCATGTTCTTCATGCGCTTCGAGCAGGTGACCGCCCAGCGCATTGACGAGCGTATCCTTCAGCCCGTCAAGCTGGGTGAACCGGGGCGCGGAATGCAAAACGGACATCGCCCCTACCTCTCGATCGTGCCAGCGCGGCGGATCTTCCGCTGCAGCTGCATCACGCCGTAAAGCAGCGCCTCGGCAGTTGGCGGGCACCCGGGCACATAGATATCGACCGGCACGATCCGGTCGCAGCCGCGCACGACGCTGTAGCTGTAATGGTAATAGCCGCCGCCATTGGCGCAGCTGCCCATCGAGATAACGTATTTCGGCTCCGACATCTGGTCGTAAACCTTGCGCAGCGCGGGCGCCATCTTGTTGCACAGCGTGCCGGCGACGATCATCACGTCGCTCTGGCGCGGCGAGGCGCGCGGGGCGACGCCGAAGCGCTCCATGTCATAGCGCGGCATATTGACGTGGATCATCTCGACCGCGCAGCAAGCGAGCCCGAAGGTCATCCACCATAGCGATCCCGTGCGCGCCCACTGGAACAGGTCCTCGGTGCTGGTGACGAGGAAGCCCTTGTCGTTCACCTCGGTCTGGAGCGCATTGAAATAGTCGGCATCGGGCCGGCGGACATCGCCGCCTTGCGCCGCAGGCAAAGCCTCGGGCGGGGTAATGATCGTCGAATTGCTCATGTCATTCCCATTCCAGCGCGCCGACTTTCCAGGCGTAGGCCAGTCCGACCGCAAGTTCGCCAAGGAATATCATCATCGTGATCCAGCCCGGCCAACCAGTCAGGTCGAGGCTGACTGCCCAGGGAAACAGGAAAGCCGCTTCGAGGTCGAAGATGATGAACAGGATGGCGATGAGGTAGAAGCGCACATCGAACTGGCTGCGCGGATCCTCGAACGCGGGGAAGCCGCATTCATATTCGCTGTTCTTTTCCGCATCGGGCTGGTGCGTCCCGGTCAGGCGCGAGACGCCCATCGGGAGGAACACGAAGAGCGCCGACAGGCCGACGGCGACAAACAGAAAGATCAGGATTGGCAGGTATTGTTCGAGGTCGACCACGAATGATTCCTAAGGCGTCAGGCTTGGTTCGCGCCCGCCTCTAGGCCGCTCGCCCAGATGGTGCAAGGGTGCAGAAATGCGAACAATTCGCAACAAAACCGCGTCATGCGGCGCACCCTTGCAGACACCCGCTATTTCATCATCGATTTGACCGCTTTTTCGGTTGCCGGGCCATAGGGCGGCTTGAATCCACCCAGTTTGGCTACGTCGATTTTGGGCTGTGTATAGAAGCTGCGCGCATGGCTGAATTCGCGGAAGCCCTCGACCCCGTGATAGCTGCCCATGCCGCTTGGTCCGACCCCGCCGAAGGGCAGGTCTTCCATCGATACGTGGAAGATCACATCGTTGACGGTCACGCCGCCGCTGATCGTCTTGGTCAGCACCTTTTCGCGCTCGTCCGAATCCTGCCCGAAATAATACAGACCGAGCGGGCGATCGTGCTCGTTCACGTAATCGATCGCCTCGTCGATATGGCCATAGGTCTTCACCGGCAGGACCGGACCGAAGATTTCCTCCTGCATCGCCTTCATGTCGTCGGTGACGTTCTTGAGGATCGTCAACGGCATCTTGCGCGCATTGGTGTTGGAGAAATCCTCGTTCCCAGGATTGACCTCGATCACCTCGGCACCCTTGTCGCGCGCATCGGCGACGAGGTCCTGCAGGCGGTCGAAATGACGATCGGTGACGACGCTGGCGTAATCCTCGTTATCGAGCAGCGTGGGATACATATTGGCCGTTCCCCGCCACACGCCGTGGATCGCCTCGTCCTGCTTGCTTTCGGGGACATACAGGTAGTCGGGCGCGAGGCAGATCTGGCCTGCATTGAGCATCTTGCCCAGCGCGACGCGCTCGCCCGCCTTGGCGAAATCGGCGCTCTCGCCGAGGAACACCGGGCTCTTGCCGCCCAGTTCGAGCGTGACCGGCACGAGGTTCTTCGACGCCGATTCCATCACCTTGCGACCGGTCGCGGTCGAGCCGGTGAAGATCAGGTGGTCGAACGGCAGTTCGCTGAACGCCGCCGCAACTTCGGGACCGCCGGTGAACACCGCGCATTCGTCGGGGGTGAAATATTCCCCAATCAGTTCCTTGGTCAGCAGGCTGGTCTTCTCGGTGAACTCGCTCGGCTTGATCATCGCGCGATTGCCCGCGGCGAAAATCTGCATCAGCGGGCCGAAGCTGAGATTGACGGGGAAGTTCCACGGGCTGAGGATGCCCACCACGCCCTTTGGTTCGTAGCGCACCTCGGCCTTGGCGCCGAGCAGGCCCAGCGGGAACTGCACGTGGCGTTTGTCGGCCCGCGACCACTTGTCCATGTGCTTGAGACAATATTTGCCGAAATTCACCGTGCCCGCGATATCGGTGATCATCGACTGATGCGGCGAGCGATTCCCGAAATCGGCGGCCATCACCTTGCACAGATCGTCGGCATGATCCGTGAGCAGCTTCATCGCGCGCTCGATCCGGTCCTTGCGCAGCGCCATCGGCTCGGGGCGCATCTGGTGGTGTGCGGCGCGCTGCTTGCGCAAAACGGCTTCCATTTCGCTTGTCCGGTCGTCCGCCATTGCTCTCTCCGTTTGATATTGCTGCAACGCAGCACTAGATTATGGGCCACACAATAGGTCGCCATTGGCAACCGATATTCCAGAACCGAAGGACATACACAAGCATGACCCAGTTCAGCGCATCCGATCCCGTCGTCATCCTGTCTTACGCCCGTACTCCGATGGGCGGCATGCAGGGCGCGCTCGCCGATGTTTCCGCCACCGATCTCGGGGCCACGGCAGTGAAGGCGGCGGTCGAACGTTCGGGGGTACCGGTGGACAGTTTCGACCGTACCTACATGGGCTGCGTCCTTCCCGCCGGGCTTGGCCAGGCCCCTGCCCGTCAGGCATCGATCAAGGCAGGCCTGCCCAAGTCGGTGCAGGCGACCACGGTTAACAAGGTCTGCGGCAGCGGCATGCAGACCGTCATCATGGGTGCCGAAGCGCTCGCCAGCGGGACGGTGGACTATGTCGTCGCGGGCGGGATGGAGAGCATGACCAATGCGCCCTACCTGCTCAAGAAGCACCGCAGCGGCGCGCGGCTCGGCCATGACACCGCCTATGACCACATGTTCCTCGACGGGCTGGAAGACGCTTATGAGGAAGGCCGTGCGATGGGCACCTTCGCCCAGTGCACCGCCGACGAATACCAGATCACCCGCGAAGAGATGGACGACTATTCCATCGAATCGCTGCGCCGCGCGAATGCCGCAATCGACAGCGGCGCTTTTGCCGACGAAGTCGTGCCGGTCACCTTCTCGACCCGCAAGGGCGAGGTCACGGTCGAGCATGACGAGCAACCCGGCAAGGGCCGCCCCGACAAGATTCCGCAGCTGCGCCCGGCCTTCGCCAAGGACGGCACGATTACCGCTGCGACCTCCTCCTCGATTTCCGATGGCGCCGCCGCTGTCGTGCTGGCGCGCGACAGTGTCGCCAAGGCCAACGGCCAGCAGCCGGTCGCAAAGATCGTCGCCATGGCCGCGCATGCCCAGGAACCCGCGCAGTTCACCGTCGCCCCCATCGGCGCGATCGAGAAGGTGCTCGAAAAGGCCGGCTGGACCGCCGATGAAGTCGAGCTGTGGGAAGTCAACGAAGCCTTCGCCTGCGTCGCCATGTTCGCCATGCGCGACATCGGCATCCCGCACGACCGGATCAACATCAATGGCGGCGGCACTGCGCTGGGCCACCCGATCGGTGCCAGCGGGACGCGTATCCTCGTCACGCTGCTCAATGCGCTCAAGCAGCAGGGCAAGACGCGCGGCATCGCCAGCCTGTGCATTGGCGGCGGTGAAGCCACCGCAGTCGCGGTCGAGCTCGTCTAGACGGGCACCGCTTTTCAGGGCACTTCCCCAGGCAGCGCGTTTTGGCGCGCCCGCAAATAAGGGGAAGTGTCCATGAAGAAATTTGCCATCATCGCGGCCTGCGCCGCGCTTGCCGCCTGCGGTTCGAACGAGGCCGAAGAGCCGATCGAACCGGTCGACACGGAAGAAACCACGCTCGACAGCACTGCCACCGGCGACATGACCGGGACCTATGAAGTCCAGCTGGCCGACGGCAGTGTCACCATCCAGACGATCAACGCCGACGGCACCTATGCCGAGGCCACGCCCGATGGTACCCGCACCGGCGGCGGCACCTGGCGTGCGGACGACGACGGCGCGATGTGCTTCGATCCCGAAGGCGATACCGCCGAGGAATGCTATACCGGTGGCGCGCCGGGCGAAGACGGGGCTTTCGAAATGCGCGAGGAAGACGGCACCGTCCAGTCGACCGTGCGCAAGGTAGAAGCGCAGGCCGAAGCCGCGATGGCCCCCGCCGAATAAACTATCGTTCTCAAATCGACAGGGCGGGCCCCGCGGGTCCGCCCTGATCGGTTAGGTCTGGCGGTTCACGGTTCGCCCGCACCCCACAGACGCGTCTCGGAGATCAGCCCGAAGCGTTCGCCCACGGCAAATTCGCACCAGCCTTCGTCGCAGTCGCCCAGTACACCGACCACGCCCGGCTCGACACGCCATTTGAGCTCGGCATCCTCGCTGTCGCTGGCACGCAGATCGGCCATTCCGTCGCCGATCACAATGGCACCGCGATCGGGGCTGAGCAGGCGCGCAACGACCCATCCGCGGGTGCCGTCCGGATCCTCGATCAGCCGCCAGCCTTCCATCAGCCGCACGACCTTCACCGGCAGGCCGGGCCGGCGGTAGACCCAGTCGATCTTGTAATCGGCGCTGGGGCCAACCCGCATGTTGAGCACGCTGGCGCGGATGGTCGCCCAATAGGGCGTTTCGCGCTCCTGCGCCCTCGCCGTCCCGGTGATTCCGGCGAGCAGCAGGAAGAGTATGAAAAGCCGTGTGAACATGCGCGCCTGAATCGGGGATCACGCGCAAACAGTCAACGCCGTTAACGGGGCAATTCCCGTCCGAATCCTTGACCGCTCCCCTCCGCGCGTCCTAGCGCTTCTGCCCGCATGGAAAGCACCGACACCCGCCCCGCCAAACGTCTCGAGCGCACGCCGCGCGTTTTCGTCACGCGCCATCTGATGCCCTCCGTCGAGGAGCGGATGAGCGAGCTGTTCGATGTCCGCCTCAACGCCGCGGATGTGCCGCTGACGCGCGACCAATTGGTCGCCGCGATGCAGGACTGCGATGTGCTTGTCCCCACCGTTACCGACCGGATCGACGCCGAGATGATCGCGAGCGCGGGCAAGGACCTCGGGCTAATTGCCAATTTCGGCGCGGGGACCGAGCATCTTGACCTGCAAGCCGCCGCAGATCGCCATATTCTCGTCACCAACACGCCGGGTGTCTTCACCGACGACACCGCCGATCTCACGATGGCCGGCATCATCGGCGTGCCGCGCCGTATCCGCGAAGGTGTAGAGCTTATCCGCAGCGGCAAATGGACCGGCTGGACGCCAACCGCACTGCTCGGGACCAAGCTCGCGGGCAAGGTGCTCGGCATCGTCGGCATGGGGCGGATCGGCCAGGCGGTGGCACATCGCGCGCGCGCCTTCGGGTTGGAGATCGCGTATCATAACCGCAAGCGGCTCCCCGAAGCGGTCGAGCGGATGTTCCAGGCGCGCTGGGTGGATAGCCTCGACGGGTTGATGGGCGAAGCGGATATCCTCTCGCTCCACTGCCCTTCCGGACCCAATACACATCACATGATCGACGCGCGCCGGATCGCCCTGATGAAGGACGGGGCAAGCCTGATCAACACCGCGCGTGGTGATCTGGTCGAGCAGGAGGCGCTGGTGGCAGCGCTCGACAGCGGCAAGCTCGCCGGAGCCGGGCTCGACGTCTATCCCGACGAACCCCATGTCGACGAACGCCTGATCCGCCACCCCAACGTGATGACCCTCCCCCATATCGGCAGCGCCACACGTGAAGGCCGCGAAGACAGCGGCCTCAAGGTCATCGCCAACATCCGCATGTGGGCCGACGGTCACAGGCCGCCCGACCAAGTGCTCTCGGGCCTGGACTGAGCCGTTAGAGCGCCAATTCGTAGAAGATATTGAACTGCGTTTCGGCATAGTCGCCGAACGGCGCGCAGCGCGTGAAACCGTTGCGAAGATAAAGCCGGTTGGCGGGTTCGAAAGTTTCACCCGTGCCCGTTTCCAACAGCAAACGGCGATAGCCGCGCTCCCGCGCGATGGTGACGATGTGGTCGAGCAGTACCTGCCCCACCCCCCGACGGAGCGCGCTATCGGCGGTGCGCATCGACTTGATTTCACCTTCGCTCGGCGAGAGTTCGAACAAGGCGCCAACCCCCAGCAAGGTATCGGCGTCGCGCGCCTCAAGCACAGTCGCAGCGGCGCCTTCTAGCCCGCTCAGGTCGAGCGCGAACGATGTTCCCGGCGGTGAAGCATCGTACATCCGTTGCTGGTGCAGAGTGATGAGGCTGCGAATATCATCATCGGCCAAGTCGGCGACTGAAACCTGCACCATCTCTCGCCCCTAACCTGCCTTCCCCCGCACCAAATTTCGCCGCCGGAAGGGAAACGCTCCGGCGATCAATCCCCCGTCAGGATCCGCTCGACCAGTTCCTGCACCGTCGGGGTGTAGTTGTTCGAATAGAACGGGTCCTGCTTGAAGCGGTAAGCCGCGTGGCCGGCGAAGGCGAGATTCTCGTCCGGGTCGCCGCCATGCGCGATGTCCTGCAGCGTCTTCTGGATGCAGAAGCTGCGCGGGTCGGCGAGCCGGCCGGTGGTGTGGTTGTCGTGATCCTTCCAGCTGGAAAACTGGCAGTGCGACAGGCAGCCCATGCAGGCCTGCTGGTCGGCGCGGATTTGCTCCGCGCTTTCGGGCGTGGCGAAAACCACCGTGTCGTCGGGCGTCTTGAGCGCCTCGGTGAAGCCTTCGTGCATCCACGCCTGCGCCTTGCGCTGGTCGCCGGGATGGACGAAGAAATATTTCGCCTTGCCGTGATCGGCGAGCGGGATCGTGCCCTCTTCCTCGTCGCGCTTGAAGATCGGGATCTGGCGTTCGCTGCGATGCATCAGATCGTAGAGGAACGGCGTCTTCACCGCGCTCGAATAGAAGCCGGTGGGGCTGAACTTGTGCAGCAGCACATCGCCCGGCTCGACGGTGCGCAGCATGTCCTTCCACACATTGGGGATCGGGCTTTCCTGCGTCAGCAGCGGGCGGGTGCCGAACTGGAACATGATCTTGCCCAGCTCGGGATTGCCGATCCAGTCGTTCCATTCGCGCAGGAACCACACGCCGCCGGCCATGACGATGGCGGTGTCTTCGGACACGCCTTCCTTGCGCATGGTCTCGCGCAGCGCGGCAACCCGCGGATAGGGATCTTCGGGCTTGGTCGGGTCTTCGGCATTGGACAGGCCGTTGTGGCCGCCCGCCAGCCAGGGGTCTTCATAGACCACCGCCGCCATCAGGTCGGGGACCTTGGAATAGCTGCGCTTCCACAACGCGCGGAAGGCGCGCGCCGAGCTGACGATGGGCAGGTAATGGACGTTATGCTTCGCCGCGATTTCCGCGAGCTTGTAAGGCATGCCCGCGCCGCAGGTGACGCCGGTAACGAGCCCGGGGCAGTTTTCGAGGATGCCTTCGAGGACCTGCTGCGCGCCGCCCATTTCCCACAGCACATTGATGTTGATCGCGCCCTTGCCGCCCGAAATCTCGTGCGCACGGCGGACCTGTTCGGTGCCGCCCTCGATGCCGTAGCGGACCAGTTGCTCGAAGCGCTCGACCCGCGTCGCCTGCGGGTAGATCTGCGGAATCGGCAGGCCGTCTTCGTCATAGCTGTCGGCATTGACCGCACTGACGGTACCGATGCCGCCAGCGGCGGCCCAGGCGCCCGAACTCATGTGATTGGTAGCGGAAACACCCTTGCCGCCTTCGACCAGCGGCCAGACTTCCTTGCCGCCATAGCTGATCGGCTCGAGACCCTTGAAACTCATAAATTCTACGCTTTCTCTTTCTTGGCGGGGTGCTGGGCCCCAGCGTCCATTGCGGCACGGTCGCCGCGGCAGCGCTCTATCTCTCCGGGAGCGGGCCTCGTAGCGGCTGCCTTGAACTGTGCATAGTACCCGGCCAGTTCGGGCGCGTCCTTGAACGCCACCAGTTCGTAGCCGACCGCTTCGAATTCGCAGCTCAGCAGCAGCGGGTCGATCCCGTGCTGGTCGGTCGGCCGGTCGATATCGACGACCACCACCTGCCCGCCCTCATCGAGCGCGGGCCACATGCGCCAGAGGAACTCATACGGGCTCTCGATCTCGTGGTACATATGGACCATGAAGATGCGGTCGAAACTGTTGTCGGGCAATTTCGGATTGGCAGTTTCGCCAAGCCGGATCGAAACGTTTTCGAGCCGCTGGCGCTCGATCCGCTGGCCAAGGCGGCTGAGCGCATCGCGATCGATATCCTGTGCGAGCACGCGCCCGCCCTCGCCCACGCGCTCCGCCAGGCGGACCGTGTAATAGCCATTGCCCGCGCCGATATCGGCAACGGTCATGCCGGGTTCAATTTCGGCGAGGTCCATCACCGTCTGCGCTTCGCCACGGCTGTCGCGCTGGTCTTCGGTCGAAAACTGGTTCGAGCCGATCTCGGACACCGGGCGATCGGGGGCGGGAAAACGTGCGCCCGGTTCGGCCGGCGCGTCGCAGGCACCCAGTGCAAACCCGAGCAGGGCGATGGCAGCAATCCGTGTCATGCAAGCGCCTATGCCGTTCCCTCAGGGGATGGGCAATGCCCGCATGCCGCCGATGAACACGTCGAACGCCAGATCGCCCTGGCGCCAGGGCGATTGCCGACCCGCGGTCCGCTCGTTCACTGCCACCGCGGTCTTGCGGACCAGCTCGTCGAGCGACTGGCGGCGCGGCAGCTGACGGGCGAATTCCTTGGCGAAGGGGCTGCCCTTGCCCGGCGTAGCGCCATCTTCGGCGGTATTGCCCGGTTCGGTCGAAAAGAACACCAGCGCCGACAGACCGCGCAGATTGCCCACTTGCGCCAGCCCCTTGTCGGCATAGACGATATCGTCGAGCGTGACCCGCGTCAGGCCGCGCTGCCCGCCCTCGACCTCGATCACCTGGAACGCCGCATCGTCCACCGTCTCGCTGACCGGGTTGTTGCGGCAGGCATCGACCACGAACACCACCCCGCGCGCCTGCTTGGTGAGGCGCTGCAGGATTGGATCGAGCCCGATCAGCGAATAGCCATCCGAGGCGAGGAAATAGTTTGCGCCGTCGATCTGAAAGCCATGGCCGGCGAAATACATCAGCGCGACATCGTCGCCATTGAGCGAGTTGGCAAACAGGTCGAAAGCCTCGTCCCACTCCTGTGCATCGGGTTCCTCGACCAGCGCCACTTCGGCCACCGCACTGCGTTTGAGCGCCGCCTCGATCATGCGCGCATCGACGACCGGATTGGCCAGCTGCAAACCGGCGAGTCGAGCAGAGGAGTAGTCCGAAGCGACCACCAGTGCCTTGATCTCGGCATGCAGCGCGGTTGGCGCCAGCGTCACCAGAAATCCCAGCAAGGGCAGGAGAATACGACCCATAGACATGGCCCGAAGGTATCGGATCAGAGCCGCAGCGACAATCCGAGATTGACCCCGTGGCTGACCCGCGCATCGCTGAAATCCTGCACCCCGGTCAGCGGAAAGAACAGCACCGCACGATAGCGCAGGTCGAGCGCGAGGTTCTCCGACAGGATGAACTGTGCGCCGACTGCGAAATCGGGTCCGATGCTGAATTCTCCCTCTTCGCGCCCGGTGATGCTGTCGCTGAACAGGCCCGAGGGGTCTTCGATGACAGTCAGCACATCGTAATCGGGACGATAGCTGGCCTGAAGCATGCCGTTGAAGAAAGCGACCGCATTGTCGCCGAACGGCACGAAAGCCGTGGCGCCGCCGCGCGCGCTGAAAGTCTGGATGGTCCCGTCCTGCCGCACGCCGGCGATCAGCGGCGGGACGGATGGAATGACCGGCGGCGCGGGATCGCCCTCTATCGCAGCACGCGACAGCGCGATGACCGTGGGGATGGCAACGCTTTGCACGATCCGCAGATCGCCGACGAAGGCGGTATCGAGCCGTTCGTAGCGGATACCGCCGAGCAGCGCGAAGCTCTCGCTCTGGCGGCGCTGCCAGGTCAGTTCGACATCGATGCGGTCGGTACTGCTGACCGTGTTCGCATCGTAATTGATCAGGTCGATGAACTCGGTATCGCCCAGCGTCAGCGTGCGCGACACGGTCGCCGAGAGCGCGGCGTCGCCCTTGCCGCTGCCATACATGGCGGTGAGCGTGAAGCGGTCGCGATCGTCTCCGAAATTGACCATCGCGCCGATCATCGGATAGCCGACCTGGTCGGACAGGACGCCTTCGCCCTCGCTGACCGTGGTCAGCTGTGGTTCGACGCCGAAAGCGGTGCGCAACACGGCGATATCTGCCGGGACGAGCGCATCGCCCTCGTCCAGCCGGGGGTCGATGCCCGATGTGCGCAAGTTCGAATTGTCGAAATAATAGGACACGCGCGGGCCGATGACGACATCGGCGTTGGCCGGCGTTGCAATTGCCGCGGCCAGTACCGCGAGACTGGCCAGGGCAAGCTGTTTGCGCATCCTATTCGGTATCCTCCACCTCGACCGTTTCGCCGGTCACGCGCTGGGCCAGCGCGGCGGAAATGAACGGGTCCAGCGCGCCGTCGAGCACGTCGTCAGGTGTAGGCGACTGCACGCCAGTGCGCAAATCCTTCACCATCTGGTACGGCTGGAGGACATAGGAGCGGATCTGGTGGCCCCACCCGATCTCGCTCTTCTCCTGATATTCACCCGAAGCGGCGGCTTCGCGTTCGGCCATCTCGCGTTCGAACAGCCGCGCCTTGAGCATGTTCATCGCGGTCGCGCGGTTCTTGTGCTGGCTGCGGTCATTCTGGCTCGCCACCACGATACCGGTCGGCTGGTGGGTGATCCGGACCGCGGAATCGGTGGTGTTGACGTGCTGCCCGCCCGCGCCCGAGGCGCGATAGGTGTCGATCTTGAGATCGGACGGATTGATCTCGATGTCGATATCATCGTCGATCACCGGATAGACCCAGACCGAACTGAAGCTGGTGTGGCGCCGCGCCGAGCTGTCATAAGGGCTTATACGTACCAACCGGTGGACGCCGCTCTCGGTCTTGGCGTAGCCATAGGCGTTCTCGCCCTTGATCAGCAGCGTCGCGCTCTTGATCCCGGCCTGGTCGCCAGCGGCATATTCGACTGTCTCGACCTTGAACCCGCGGCGTTCGGCCCAGCGCGCATACATGCGCAGCAGCATCTCGGCCCAGTCCTGGCTCTCGGTACCGCCGGCGCCGGCATTGATTTGAAGATAGGTATCGTAGCCATCGGCCTCACCCGAGAGCAGCGCCTGCACCTTGTCGCGATCGGCGCGCTCGGCAAGGCGGGACAGCGTGTCCAGTCCCTCGCGTTCGACCTCGGCATCGCCCTCGGCCTCGCCCATCTCGACGAATTCCACCGCGTCGCCCATCTCGCTTTCGATCTCGCGCACGGTGTTGATTGCGGTTTCGAGCCGCTTCTGGTCCTGTGTGATCGCCTGCGCCTGCTTGGGATCGCCCCACAAGGTAGGGTCCTGCACGCGCGCGTCGAGTTCCTCGAGCCGGCGCAGCGCGCGGTCCCAGTCAAGCGACTGGCGGACCAGCGCCAACGCGGCTTCGATGCGTTCGATATGGGCCTGCCCTTCGGCACGCATAGGGAATTCCTTCGGATTTGCTTGATCCCGCCCCTAATAGTCACAGGCGGATTGTAAAGTGCAGCGCCCGCCAGGCGCGCGGATCAGTAAATTCCGCCCTGATCCTCGACGAAGTCGTTGGGCTGGTCGCCGCGATCGTTTGCAGCCGCCTGCTGCGCCTCGAGGCGGCCGCGACGGATCAATTCGAGAATCTCGTTACGCTTGGCGGCGATGGCATCCGAACGCGTCGCGCGCGGCGGTTCGGTGTCGGGCTTGAAGGCTTCCCAGATGATTGCCGCGGTGGGTTCGTCCGACGGGGTGCCCTCGAACACGCGTTTGCCGCTGCGACGGTCTATCTTGACCATCCGCACACCCGGAGGAGCGACGAAGTCCTCTGCCGTCCAGCGATCCTTGGTTGCTTCGATGAAGCGCTTCATGATCGTTGCGGCAGTATTGCCGCCCTGCACCCAACCGCCGAGATTGCGCGGCTGGTCGAAGCCGACATACATGCCGGCGATGATTTCGGGCGAGCCGCCGACGAACCACGCGTTGGTCGGGCCGTTGGTGGTGCCGGTCTTGCCGAACAGCGGCAGGTCGAGACTGCGCAGGCGGACCGCGGTACCGCGGGTTACCACGCCCTGCAGCATATGGACCATCTGGAACGCGGTACGCGGGTCGAGCACCTGCTTGCCCGAGACGTCGAAGCGCGGCATTGGCTGGCCGTCCCATTCTTCCAGATTGCACCCCGAACAATCGCGGGTGTCGGTGCGGAAGATGACCTTGCCATCGCGGTCCTGCACGTAATCGATCACCGATCCGGCGTTCTGGCGGCCCCAATTGGCGAGCGCGGCGTAGCCATTGACCATCCGCGCCACGGTAGTGTCGCCCGCGCCAAGCGCGAAGGAATAATAGGGCTCGTAAGACCCGATGCCGACCCGGTCGATGGTCTGGATGACATTGTCCATCCCGGTATCGTCGGCAATGTGGACGGTCATCAGATTGCGGCTCTGCTCGAGCCCCCAGCGCAGCGTGTGGATCCCGCCCCCGCCGCCGCCGAAATTGCGGAAGCATTTCTCGCCCAGATTGGCACCTTGCCACACGCAGAAGGTCTGGTCGGGGACCTGCGTCGCCGGGGTCATCCCCTGGTCGAGCGCGGCAGCATAGACGAACGGCTTGATCGTCGAACCCGGCTGGCGCAGCGCCTGCGTGGCGCGGTTGAAACTGCCCAGACGGCTGTCGAAACCGCCCTGCATGGCGAGGATACGGCCCGTCTGCGGCGCTTCGGCGAGGAAGGCACCGGACACTTCGGGCACGCCGCGAATGGCATAGCCCGCGCCCGAACGCGCTGCTGCCACGACATCGCCGGGCTGGAGCGAGCTTGGCCCACCCGACAGCGCGAATTCCTCGCCATCGCTAAAGCCGATCCGGCCCGGCGCGGTGATCACGCCGACACGCCAGTCGCGATAGCTGATGCCGATGTTCGAGGAAGCGAGCTGCGCGGTGAGATCGCCATTATCGGGATTGAGCGTGGCGATCGGACCCGTGAACCCGCGATTGCCGTGATAGCTGATCAGCTGCGCGCGCAGCGCGTCGCGCGCTGCATCCTGGAGTTCGAGGTCGAGCGAGGTACGCACCCACAGTCCGCCCGAATAGACGCTGTTGCGCCCGTCATCGGCGGTCTCGCCGAAACGGTCGATCAGCTGCCGGCGCACTTCCTCGAGGAAATAGCCCGCATCGGCCGAACGCGACCCGCGCTGTTCGACCAGCCCCAGGTCCATCCGCTTGGCCGCCTCGCCAGCGCTCGCGGTGATGAAGTCGTTGGCGACCATCTGGTCGAGCACGAAATTACGCCGCGTAATGGCAAGGTCGTGATAGCGTTCGCGGCCATAGCGTTCGGGCGCCTTGGGCAGGATTGCGAGAAAGGCGATCTGATGCAGCTCGAGATCGCCGACATCCCTGTCGAAATAGGCGCGCGATGCCGCCTGCACGCCAAAGCTGCGCCGACCCAGCGGAATCTCGTTGAGATAAAGCTCGAGGATTTCCTGCTTGGTCAGCACGCTTTCGATGCGCGTGGCGAGGATCATTTCCTTGAGTTTGCGCGTGACCGAATATTCATCACCGAGCAGCAGGTTCTTGGCGACTTGCTGGGTAATGGTGGAGCCGCCGACCGCGCGTTCGCCCGAGCTGAGCTTGGTCGCGTAATCGATCACCGCATTGGCCGTGCCCGTGATATCGACGCCGCCATGGCTGAAGAAGGTCTTGTCCTCGGCCGAGAGGAAGGCTTCGACCAGCTGTTCGGGAAAATCCACATATTGCAGCTGCACGCGGCGTTCGCGAGCGTAGGTGTTGACGATCTCGCCATCGATCCCGCGCACCACGCTGGGCAGCGGGGTCTCGTATTCGAGCAGCGATTCGGCATCGGGCAGGTTGCGCCCGAGCGTCGCCCACGCGAGCACGATCATTACCACTGCAAAACCGGTGATATAGCTCGCGAACCGCAGCTTGCGGTTGCGCGACCAATTGTCGTCGAACCACGCGATCAGCCGCTTGGGATCGCGGCTGATGCGGTAACGGTAATATTGCAGGGCTGGCTGGTCGGGCATGGTGTCGGATGAGCCTCTAGCACGCCAATTTGGCAATTCGCCAGAAGGATTAGCGCCTCGCCGTCAGCTTTCTTGCTGGCGGGCAAAATAGATGCGGATGGCGCGCGCCATGACCTCCGCAAAACGTGCGCGGCCTTCGGTCGAGGAAAGACGCTGCGCATCGGCCTCGTTGGTAATGAACCCGCTTTCGAACAGGACCGAAGGCACATCGGGTGCGCGCAGCACCTTGAGCGCGGCTGAGCGGCGTGCCTGCGGATGGAAGCGGATCGCGCCCGCGCCCTCGCGGCGGATCAACCGCGCAAACTCGTCCGATTGCTCCTGCGTGCGCCGCTGCGATAATTCGACGAGGATCGTGTTTACCACATCGCTCCTCCCGCCGACATCGACGCCGTTGAGCCGGTCCGAGGCATTCTCGCGCTCGGCGAAGCGCGCGGCGGCCTCGCTCGAGGCCTGGTTCGACAGCGTGTAGATGCTGGCCCCGGTGACTTCGGCCGCATCGCCCGCGCTGTCCGCATGGATCGAGAGGAACAGGTCGGCATCGAGCCGCCGCGCGATCGCGACCCGCTCGGCATGAACCAGATAGCGATCGTCGTCGCGGGTCAAGGCGACGCGGACATTGCCTTCCTTCTCCAGCTCGGCGCGCAGCGCGCGGGCGAGGCCGAGAACGACGGTCTTTTCGCGGTAGCCCTGCCCCGATGCCCCCGGATCGTGTCCGCCATGGCCGGCATCGATCACCACCAGCGGCAAGCCCTCGCGGCCTGCCACATCGGGCAAGGCGCCCGGCGCATCCGCCTCGGGCAAATCGACGCGCAGCACATAGGCGCGCCCGATCTCGGGCACGGGAATGCGCTGGGCTGTCACCACCAGCGCGGCCACCACTGCGAGCGGCAGCAGGACCAGCAGGAGGATGTGCGTCCGGATCGACATGGCATGCATGGTTACGGCCTTGTTGTCAGATGACGCAATATGGTTGCCGTGTGAAACCCACGGTGCTAGCGACACCATATCGGTTTTCCGGTGCCTCCGATCGGCGCGAACGATACGCGACGAAGAGGGTCATCGAAGAAAACCGTTAACTTTCAGACCGCAGCGTTCGTATCGTTCCGGTCCAATGCAATACAGGTTGATGCCGGACATGGCCCGTTACTCCCCGACATTGGCAGCACAGGCACCCGCCTTTGCCGCTGCGTCGGGCCGGACAGCGCAAACCCTGCGCGAGGCCAGTCCCGCAGTCACGAATACCCGGCCCCTCGCACATGCAGGACACGGCCGGTTCGCAAACACCGCGACGCCCCGACAGGGCCGCGGACTTTCCAACAGAATACGCCGCGCCCCAGCAGGATCATTCCTGCCCCGGTGCGGCTGGAGACATATCAATGGCAACGCGCATGCTTATCGATGCGCGCCACTCGGAAGAAACCCGGGTGGCGGTGCTCAAAGGCAACCGGATTGAAGAATTCGATTTCGAATCTGCCGATCACAAGCAGATCAAGGGCAATATCTATCTTGCCAAGGTAACCAGGGTCGAACCGTCGCTGCAGGCGGCGTTTGTGGATTTCGGCGGTAATCGCCACGGCTTTCTCGCTTTCAGCGAAATCCATCCCGATTATTACCAGATCCCCAAGGAAGACCGTGACGAGCTGCTCGCTGCCGAGGCCGAAGCGGCCGAGGAAGAAGCCCGTCTGCGCGACGAGGAAGAAGACCGCGGCGAAATGCCCGGCGACGAATACGACGCCGATGACGAAAGCTCCGGCGCCCTCGCCGAAGACCTCGCCGAAGACGGCCTCGAAGAAGTCGACACTTCCGACAAGGATGATGTCGCGACCATCGAGGAAGGCCATCTCGACCGCGACGACGACGACGATGATGATGGCGACGACGATTCCGACGACGAGGAATCGGATGGCGACAACCGCCGCAAGGGCCGCAACCAGGGCCGTCGTGGCCGCGGTCGCCGTCAGGGCCAGGGCAAGGGCCGCGCCCGCGCCAAGGAAGTCGACGAAGCGCGCGCCAAGCGCATGGCGCTGCGTCGCCGCTACAAGATCCAGGACGTCATCCAGCGCCGCCAGGTGCTGCTCGTCCAGGTCGTCAAGGAAGAACGCGGCAACAAGGGTGCCGCGCTGACCAGCTATCTCAGCCTCGCCGGCCGTTACACGGTGCTGATGCCCAACAGCAGCCACGGTGGCGGCATTTCGCGCAAGATCTCCAGCGCAGCGGACCGCAAGCGCCTGAAGCAGGTCGTCAGCGACCTCACCCTGCCGCGCACAATGGGGTTGATCGTCCGCACCGCCGGGCTCAGCCGCACCAAGACCGAAATCAAGCGCGACTTCGATTATCTCGCCCGCCTGTGGGACGAGATCCGCGAGCGCACGCTGGATTCGAGCGCACCCGCGCTGATCCATTCGGACAGCGACCTGATCAAGCGCGCGATCCGCGACATCTACAATCGCGACATCGAGGAAGTCGTGGTCGAGGGCGAAGAAGGCTACAAGCTGGCCAAGCAGTTCATGAAGCTGCTGATGCCCAGCCATGCCCGCCGGGTGAAGCAGTATTCGGACCCCGTGCCGCTGTTCCAGCGCTATGGCGCCGAAGACCAGCTCAAGGCGATGTACGACCCCGTCGTCCAGCTCAAATCGGGTGGCTATCTGGTCATCAACCCGACCGAAGCGCTGGTGTCGATCGACATCAACTCGGGCCGCTCCACCAAGGAGCACAATATCGAGCAAACCGCGCTGCACACCAATCTCGAAGCCGCGCGCGAGATCGCCCGCCAGTTGCGCCTGCGCGACATGGCCGGTCTCGTGGTGATCGACTTCATCGACCAGGAGCACCATTCCAACACGCGCAAGGTCGAAAAGGCGATGAAGGACGCGCTCAAGACCGATCGCGCCCGCATCCAGGTGGGCCGCATCTCGAGCTTCGGCCTGATGGAGATGAGCCGCCAGCGCCTGCGCACCGGCGTGCTCGAAGCGACCACCCGCGAATGCCCGCATTGCGACGGCACCGGCCTGGTCCGCACCGCATCCAGCGCAGGCCTGTCGGCGCTGCGCCAGATCGAGGACGAAGCCGCCAAGGGCAAGGGTTCGACCATCCGCTTGGCAGCCAGCACCGAAGCCGCAGTCTATCTGCTCAACGAAAAGCGCGCCGATCTCATGGAGATCGAACAGCGTTATCATGTGACCGTCGAAGTCGTGCCCGAAGGCGAAGACGAAGGCGCGAAGATGGCGGTGTCGAGCCATGGGCCCAAGCCCAAGGACGCTCCGCGTTTCGACACCATCGTCGATGACGAGGACGATGAAGAGATCCTCGACGAGAACGACGACGACAGCGAACGCGACGACAGCAATGGCGAGGACGATGATCGTCCTCGCAAGAAGCGCCGCCGCCGCCGGGGCGGTCGCGGACGCAACAAGGGTCGCCAGCATTCCGACGATGACGATCGCGACGAGTCGGATGACGACGACAATGGCGATGACAGCGACGACGACACGGATACCGACGCCGACAGCGAAAGCGACGACGGCGATGACCGGCCGAAGAAGCGCCGCCGTCGCGGTGGTCGCCGCCGGGGTGGCCGTGGTCGTGGCCGGACCTCCGACGATGTGACCTCCGAAGATGCTGAAAAGCTCGAAGAGGTTTCGGACGCGGTGGTCGAAGACATGGCCGTAGTCGCGGGTCCCGAGGATTCGCCCGAAACCGCCGAGGCTGCCGCCGAGACGGAAGAAAAGCCCAAGCCGCGCAAGCGCGCCCCGCGCAAGAAGAAGACCGACGCCGAAGCCGAAGCCGCACCCGCTGCCGACGCACCGGTAGAGGGTGAAGCGGAGGCCGAAGCCAAGCCTGCGCCCAAGAAGCGCGCACCGCGCAAGAAAAAGGCCGAGACCGAAGCCGCTGCCGATGCACCGGCAGAGGGTGAAGCCGAAGCCAAGCCCGCGCCCAAGAAGCGCGCGCCGCGCAAGAAGAAGGTCGAGGCCGAAGCTGCACCCGCAGCGCCGGTCGAAGCCGCAGCCGAACCCGCTGCCCAGCCTGCTCCCGAGCCGGCCGCACCCAAACCGGTGACGGAAGACAGCGCGGCTTCGGCCGAGCCGGCCAAGCCCAAGCGTGGCTGGTGGCAGCGCACCTTCGGCGACGAATAACAAGCTCAGGGGGTCGGCGGGTCTTGCACTCGCCGGCCCTCAGGCCTTGCGCGCCACACCCCATTCCATCCAGCCCAACACCTTGGGCGCTTGCTTGAGATAGGCTTGGCCGAGCGGTTCGACCGCGAAGCCCGCACGGCGCAGCGATGCGCCCACCGGCCGCGTCAGATGGCACCCGCCTGCCAGCGGTTTCCACACCGGTTCCACGCGGTCCTGCCACTGCGCGACGCCCGCATCGGGCGCACGGCCATGCTCGAGAAACAGCAACTGGCCGCGCGGTGCGAGTATCCGGCGCAGTTCGGACAGCACCTTGTCCGGATCGTCGACCGAACACAGCGTATAGGTGCACACCACCGTATCGAACGAGCCGGACGGAAAGGGGATGTCCTCCCCGACGCCCGCACGTATGTCGGTCTCCCACCCCTTCGCCCGCGCACGTTCGCGCGCGCCATCGAGCAGCTTTTCATGCGGATCGATCCCGGCGAAAGAGGTGACCTTGTCGCGGTCGTAAAGCGCCTGGTTCAGCCCGCCCCCGCAGCCAAGTTCGAACACGCGGCCCTCCGCAAGCGGGATCAACTGACGGCGGCGTTTCTCGATACCGTCCTGCCCGCAGGCTGCCGTGATCAAACGCGGCATTACGTGACGATCGTACCAGGCCCTTAGCCCCATCGCGCTCTCCTCGACTGGCGTTCGTCAGGGAAAGCTATCCGTTTTCGAATTTGCGACAAGCACAAAATTTCGTGACCCTGTCATGGCCCGCAGGTAAAGGCGCGCGCATGAGTCACACGATCGACCTGTTCACGATACCCGCCGCCGACAAGGATCGGCTGCGCGTCCTGTTCCTTGCCAAGCACGCCGCCGCTGGTGGGCAGTTGCATGGCGAAGACGGCAATCACGCGGTCTATCACCACGAAGTGCTCGACACCTTGCGCACGATCGGTCTCGATGTGACCCCGGCGAGCGATTTCACCGCCTTGTTCGAGAAGACCGATTTCGATTACGTCTTCACCCTGCTCAACCGCGCGGGATACCCGATGAGCGAAATGCTCGGCCCGCTGCTGGCGCAGCGCATCGGTCTGCCCGCGCTTGGCGCCTCGCCCATCCTGCGCGGCCTGTCGGACGACAAACACCTGATGAAGACCGTGGCGGTCGCGCGCGGCGTGCCTGTCGCCCCTTGGCTGGTCGCGCGGCGCGGCTGCCAGTGGATCCCCGCGCCCGATTTCGCCTTCGAACGGCTGGTGGTCAAACCCAACGCCTCCTCCGCCAGCTGGGGCGTAAGCATGCCCACCGACTGGGAAACCGCCAAGAATGACATCGCCAAACTGCATGCCGAGGGGCATGACGTGATCGTCGAGCGCTATGAGGGCGCCTATGACGTGGTGGTCCCCGTGCTGGGCGGGTCCGAACCGATCCTGCTTTCCACCATGCGGTTCGAAATGCCGGGTGATGAGGGCAATTTCCGCTCCTACGAGGAAAAGCGCGGGCTGGCGGAAGCGCCCAAGGAACGGCTGGTGGCGATGAAGAACCCGGTCATGACGCGCAAGATCCGCGAATATACGCGGGCCATGCTGCCCGAACTGTGGCCGTTCGACTACGGGCGGTTCGAGTTCCGCTATACCCCCACGTCGGGCGAGGTGCTGTTCATGGAAGTCAATCTGTCGTGCAACCTGTGGTCGAAGAAGACCGTTTCGGGAGCGGCGCAACTGGCCGGGCTGACACATGCCCAGCTGATCGAGCATATCGCGGCCTACAGCATGGACCGGCAGGGAGTGATCACGGCTGAGCGAGTGCCGTTCGATCTGGCGATGATGCCCGAGGATGTCGGCGGCGAAACCATCGAAGTCTGAGCCGCGGTGCACCTCGCCGAACTCGCCTATTACGCCAAGAAGGCGTTTGCGCTGTTCCCCGGCGGGGCGAAAGCGATCAGCGCCCCGGCCTTCGCTGCACATTACGAGCGCCGCCGGCGCAATCGGTCGCTGGCGCGCGCCGCGCTCGACCGCGGCATTGCGCGCGGTTTCGCCGCATGGCTGCCATCGAGAACCCGCGCGGTCGCGCGCAAGTACGGCATGGATCCGCAGTGGGAACGGCAGGCGCTCGCGATCGCGCGCGAACGCTTCGTTGATCCCAATGATATCGCGCTGTTCCGCATCGAGCGGGCCGAGGAGCTCGATCATTATATCCGGCGGTTCGAGGATGCGGGTTTCAACAAGATCATCAATCCCCACGGATGGAGCCGTACCTGCGTGCTGGTCGACAAGGCGGCGTTCTATCGCCGCTGCGCCGCGCACGGCCTGCCGCATCCCTCCGTGCACGCGGTCTACGATCGCGAAGTGCGCGATTTTCGTCCGGCCCGTGGTCACCCGCTGATTGCCAAGCCCACCCATGGCGAAGGCGGCCGCGGTGTCGCGCTGCTCCCCCATGCCGTGTCCGATATCACCGACCAGGCCGCCTTCGCCCAGTCGATCGCGCCCTATGTCGATGGCCGGCAGGTGTGGGTGATCCAGCGCGCACTGGGCAACCACGCAGCGTTGGCGGACTATGCGATGGATGCGCTGGCGACCGCGCGGCTCACCACGATGCGCAACGAGACGGGAGAACCCGAACTGGTCAGCACCGTGCTTCGCGTGCCCTCGCTGCGCGGCCCGGTGATCGATAACATGAAGGCGGGCGGGCTGATCATGCCGGTCGATTTCGAAACCGGGCGCGCGGGTACCGCTTGCAAGGGCTATGGCGGCGGCGATTATGAAAATCATCCGGTCAGCGGCGCAGCCTTCAGCGGTCTGCAACTGCCCGACTGGACCGATGCAGTGGCGCTTGCCCGCCGCGCGCATGCCGCAGCGTTCCCCGAATATACGCTTATCGGCTGGGATATCGCGTTCACGCCCCATGGGCCGATGGTGGTCGAAGGCAATGCCAAGCCGGGGGTGCTGATGCCGCAGCGCAGCGGCCGCAAGGGTCTGGCAGGCCAGCGCTATGGCGAATTGCTCGCCTTCAATCTCGAACGTGCCGAAACCGAACTGACGGGCGACCGGGCAGCCTAGGCGGGGACGGCTTCGCCTTTCCAGTCGAACACGCCGCCGCTGTCCGCCATCGTCAGCCCATCGATCACGTTTAGCAGGTTCTCCGCCGCATCGGCGGGCTGGGTCAGCTGCCCCGCGGGCAGATTGGCCTGGAAGGGTTCGGACAGGGCCGAATCCACGGTGCCCGGATGCAGGCCTGCCACGATGGCCTGCTTGTGCGTCCGGCCCAGCTCGATCGCGAAATTCTTGAGCAGCATGTTGAGCGCGGCCTTGCTGGCGCGGTAGCTGTGCCACCCGCCAATGCGGTTGTCGCCGATCGAGCCGACCCGCGCCGACAGCGCGGCGAAGACGCTGCGGTCCTCGCGCGGCAGCAGCGGCAGCATGTGCTTGGCCACCAGCGCGGGGCCGATCGTGTTGAGCCGGAACACCTCGTCCATCGCCGCGCCGTCGATCTGCTTGAAACTGCGTTCGGGGCCCGAGCCATCGGCCAGCGTCAGCACGCCGCTGGCGACCACCACCAGATCGGGCGGCGCCTCGGCCATCGCGGCTGCGGCAGCGGCGATCGATGCTTCTTCGGCCAGGTCGAAGCGAAAGGCGCGCAGGGCGGGATCGGCCACCCTGCCCGAACGGCTTCCCGCCCATACCTCGACGCCGCGCTCCGCCAGTCTCGTGGCCAGTGCGCCGCCGATACCGCCGCTGGCGCCGAAGATCGCGGCACGCCGAAAGGGCTTTCCTACATTCATCCTACCGATCTAGACCCTCGGCAACGCCTCCTTGTTCCCCCAAATTCACCCGATTACCGGGCTTTTGGCGCAAGCAGGCCTTTTTGCCCTGAACGGTGTAACACCCGGTCCATGTTGTAGGACACCCGTTGCAGGATTTGCGTCACCCATGGCCTTGCGCCACTCGCCCGAACCGCTAGATGGGTTGCGCAAAGCAACAGGACTGACAGTGTAATGGCGACCTTCACCCTTCCCAAGAATTCGAAGATCACCGGCAAGAGCCGCGCCCACACGGCGACAGGCGGCACGCGCATTCGCAAGTTCAAGGTCTATCGCTACGATCCCGACAGCGGTGAGAACCCCCGCTACGACACCTTCGAGCTCGACCTCGACGATTGCGGCCCGATGGTCCTCGATGCCCTGTTCAAGATCAAGAACGAGATCGATCCCACGCTGACCTTCCGCCGCTCGTGCCGCGAAGGCATCTGCGGTTCGTGTTCGATGAACCTCAACGGCAAGAACGGCCTCGCCTGCACCACCGCGATCGAGGACCTCAAGGGCGAGATTCGCATTACCCCGCTGCCCAGCATGGACGTGATCAAGGACCTCGTACCCGACTTCACGCATTTCTATGCGCAATATGCCAGCATCCGTCCCTGGCTGCAGACCGTGTCGACCACGCCCAGCGGCAAGGAACGGCTTCAGTCGCCCGAACAGCGCGAGAAGCTGGATGGACTCTACGAGTGCATCCTGTGCGCCTGCTGCTCGACCGCCTGCCCCAGCTACTGGTGGAATTCGGACAAGTTCCTCGGCCCGGCGATCCTGCTGCAGGCCTATCGCTGGCTGGCCGACAGCCGCGACGAGATGACCGGTGAACGGCTCGACCAGCTGGAAGACCCCTTCCGGCTCTATCGCTGCCACACGATCATGAACTGCGCGAATGTCTGCCCCAAGGGCCTCAGCCCGGCCAAGGCGATCGCCGAAACCAAGAAAATGATTGCCGAACGCGCGATCTGATGGCCCTGCGCGACGAGGTGTTCGACCATGGCCCCGACCCGGAAAACCCGGGCTGGCACCACTGGAACCTGAAGGACGAAACGCTGTTCAACGGCGCGGTGATGGGCAAGCTCATCACCCGGGTGGACGATGACGGCAAGGCGCGGCTGCGCATGTTCCCCGAACGGCGTCACCAGAACCTGCAGGGCATCATCCACGGGGCGGTGACGCTATCGCTGATCGACATTTCGCTGTTCACCACGATGCACAACATCGGCAGCGGGAATGCCGGCCCCTCGGTCACGGTCGAGCTGTCGACCCAGTTCGTGGGCGGCGGCAAGCCCGACATGCCGCTCGACGCAGTGTGCGAGATCGTCCGCGAAACAGGCAGCATGGTGTTCGTGCGCGGCACCGTGGTTCAGGAAGACCACGCGGTCGCCAGCTTTTCGGGCATCGTGAAGAAGATCAAGCCCCGCGCCGCCGCGTGACGGGCATGCTCGCCCGCTACGAGCGACTGGTCGCCGCGGGCGAATTGCAGGCCGATCCTGACCAGCGCAGGGCTGCCGAAAGGCTCGACCGCCTGCAGAAGGAACTGGAGGCGGAAACTTCCGGCGGCCTGCTCGCGCAGCTGTTCAAGCCGAAGAAGGCCCGGCCGCAGGGCGTCTATATGTGGGGCGGCGTCGGACGCGGCAAATCGATGCTCATGGATCTCTTCGTCGAGACCCTGGGCATTGCCGAAAAGCGCCGCGCGCATTTCCACGAATTCATGCTCGAGGTCGACCGCCGGATGCGTGAACGCCGCGACAGCGATCCGGGCGATCCGACGGGCAAGGTCGCGCGCGACATCGCTCAGGACGTCCGCTGCCTCGCCTTCGATGAAATGGTGGTCAACAACACCGCCGATGCCGCAATCATGGCGCGGCTGTTCACCGCGCTGATCCGCGATGAGGGCGTGACCGTGGTTACCACCAGCAACCGCCCGCCCAAGGACCTCTACAAGGACGGGCTCAACCGCTCGCTCTTCCTGCCCTTCATCGAGCTGGCCGAGGCCGAACTGGATGTGCTGCCGCTTAACGGGCCGACCGATTACCGGCTCGACCGGCTGGGCGATATCGAGACGTGGCACGCCCCGCTGGGCGATGCGGCAACCGCGCAGGTGCGCGAGGCTTTCTTCCGTCTCACCGACTACGCGCCCGAAGACGCCGAACACGTTCCCAGCGCCGAACTGGAACTGGGCGGCGGGCGGACGATCCATGTGCCCAAGAGCCTCAAGGGCGTGGGCGTGTTCAGTTTCAAGCGGCTGTGCGGCGAAAACCGCGGTGCAGCGGACTATCTGGCCATCGCGCATGCCTATCACACAGTGATCGTGGTCGGCGTGCCCGCCATGTCGCCCGACAACCGCAACGAGGCGATCCGCTTCACCAAGCTGGTCGATGCGCTGTACGAGAACAATGTGAAACTGTTCGTCGCGGCGGCAGCCGAACCGGAAGACCTCTACACTGCCGGCGATGGCGCTTTCGAGTTCGAGCGCACCGTCAGCCGCCTTAAGGAAATGCAGAGCGCGGATTACATGGCGCGGGGTCACGGCGCCGATTAGCCACGCTGCGGGGCAGTTACATCGGTGTTTCTTGACGGCTTTCGCGCCGCCCCCACATCGGGCGGGTTCCGGCGACAACACCCCGCCGATGTGAGACTGAACCATGATCGATATCCGTCCCTTCGCCACCCTCGGACACGCAGACCACGGCTGGCTCGACGCGCGGCATCATTTCAGCTTCGCCAATTACCACGATCCCGACCGCATGGGCTGGGGCAGCATCCGCGTGTGGAACGACGACACCATCGCGGCACAGAGCGGTTTCCCGCCGCACCCGCACCGCGACATGGAGATCGTCACATTCGTGCGCAGCGGCGCTATCACGCACCGTGACAGCCTGGGCAATGAAGGTCGCACGGCTGCGGGCGATGTCCAGGTGATGAGCGCAGGCACCGGCATCACTCATGCCGAGTTCAACCGCGAGGACGAGGCGACCACGCTGTTCCAGATCTGGATCATTCCCGATCGGCAGGGTGAGCAGCCCGGCTGGGGCCAGCGCGAGTTTCCCAAGGCCACGCGCGATGGCGGCTTCGAAGTGCTCGCCAGCGGCGCTGCCCAGGCCGATGGCGCGCTGCCGATCCGGACCGATGCGAAGGTCGCCGCCGCGACGCTGGCGAAAGGCCAGAGCGCGGTCTGGACTACTTCTGGCGAACGGCACCAGTATCTCGTCGCGCCCACGGGCCGGGTGACGGTCAATGGCCAGGAAGCGCAGCCGCGCGACGGGATTGCCGTGACCGGTGAGAGCGAAATCGTGGTCGAGGCGCTCGAAGACGCCGAAATCGTGCTGGTCGACGCGCGCTAGGCGCTGGGCTTCAGATTGCGGAGCGAGCGCTCCAGCATCAGCAATTGCCACAGCACCCGGCCGTGATCCGCACGGCCCGCAATATGGTCGTCCGCGAGGCGCGAGAGCGCCTTGCGGGCGAACCACCCGCTCCCGGTAAGCAGTTCGCTCGCGGCGACCGCCCTCGCCTCGCCCGCCAGCGGACCGCGGAACCACTCCGCCAGCGGAGTCACGAATCCCTGCTTGCGGCGATAGAGGATGTCCTCGGGCAGATAGCGCTCCATCGTGCGCTTCATCAACCATTTGCCCGTCATTCCGCGGACTCGCTGGCGATGCGGCAGGCGCGCGCCAAATTCGATCAGCCGGTGGTCGAGCAGCGGCTCGCGCGCCTCCAGGCCGACCGCCATGCTGGTGCGGTCGGTCTTGGTCAGGATGTCTCCGGGTAGCCAGAACTTCAGATCGGCATATTGAGCCTGGTCGAGGCCGCTCCTTGCGGGCGCCTCGCGCATCAGTGTCTCGAATGGCTGTTCGGCGCGATAGGTCCCGCGCTGCTTGAGCAGGACCTCGCCATAAAGTGACTGCCGTTGCTCAGGCGCAAGGATCGCCAGTGCGCGCGCATATCCCGCTTCGCCGCTCTCGGCCAAGGACAGCAGGGTCGTCTTCGCGCGTAGCGGGCGCGGCGCCCAATCGGCCTTGGGCCAGACCCGCCCGAGCGCGCCGAACACCGGTTCGCGCAGGGCCCGTGGCAGGACCGAGCGGGCCTGTTCCTCGCGCGCATGGAACAGCTGGCGGCGATAGCCGGCAAACGCCTCGTCGGCACCGTCGCCCGAGAGCGCCACGGTGACATGCTCGCGCGCCAGTTCGCACACACGCAAGGTCGGCAGCGCGCTGGCATCGGCAAAGGGCTCGTCGAAGATCGCGGCGATACGCGCGATCTCGCCGAATTGGTCGGACGAGACGATCCGCTCGTGGTGGTCGGTGCCGAACAGCTCGGCGACTTGCCGGGCATGACGCGTCTCGTCGACGCTTTCGACATCGAAGCCGATCGAACAGCTGGTTACCGGTTGCGCGCTCGCCTCGCTCATCAGCGCGACGACCGAGGAACTGTCGACCCCACCCGAAAGGAAGGCTCCCAACGGTACGTCGGCGACCATGCGGCTGGTCACGCCTTCGCGCATCGAATGGAGCAATTGCGCCGAGAGGTCCTCGGTCCGCCCCTTCTCCCGCCCGGCGAAATCGACATCCCACCATTGACGGGGCGGCCCCGGCTCGCGGCCATGTTCGAGCAGCAAGAAATGACCCGCGGGCAGCTTCTCCACGCCCTTGAGTATCGCGCGATGGTCGGGGACATAACCCCAGGCCATGTAATCCTCGATCGCCAGCGGATCGATCTCGCGCCGCATCAGCGGATTGGCAAGCAGGCCCTTCATTTCACTGGCAAAGGCCAGCGCCCCGCCCTCAAGCCGCGCAAGGTAGAGCGGTTTCACCCCAAGTCGATCGCGCGCGAGGAACAGCTGCCGCCGGTCGAGATCGTAGAGCGCGAAGGCGAACATGCCGTCGAGCCGCTTGAGGCAATCGGGGCCCCATTTCTGCCATGCGGCGAGAATCGTCTCGGTATCGCCATCGGTGCGGAATCGCGCTCCGCCCTGTTCGAGTTCGCGGCGCAATTCGCGGTAATTGTAGATCTCTCCGTTGAAGGAAATCACGGCATGGCGATCGGCCGATTCCATCGGCTGCGGCGAGCCTTGGAGATCGATAATCGACAGGCGGCGGTGGCCGAGGCCGACCCCGGGTGCGGTCCATATCCCGCTCCCATCTGGCCCGCGATGGGCGAGCGCATCGGTCATCCGCTCGACCCGTCGGGGATCGACCGGCTTCACCGTCTCGTAATGGAAAATCCCCGCAATTCCGCACATATGCGTGCTGGCCTAGCCGAGCTGCGCGAGCACGGCAAAGCTTCCTGCGGCCAGCAGTATCGCACCAAGGACGAGAGCCGGGCGGGCGGCCCCGCCTACCCAGCGCGCAACCAGCGGAAGCGCAGCCACCTCGTCGGCGGTCCAGCCCGCTTCTTCGGGCTCGCGTTCGAACCAGCGCCATGCCGCGCCAAGGACCAGCGCAATCACGATGCCGAAGAATACCCAGCCATAGACGAGGTGGTCGAACCCGCCCGCGGCTTCTGCCCCGACATATTGCGCGAGGAAGATCGTCGCCCAGGCACGAATGCCGTTGGCGATCACCGGCACAACGACGCAAGCAAGCAGGAACCACGCGCGCCTGTTCCAGCTGGTGAAGCAGGTGTGCGCGACGAGTAGGCCGAGCGCGAGCATGGCGATCAGGAACTTCACACCGGCACATTCCTCGGCAACGATGAACAGCCCAGCCGGAGTGTCGATATGGATGCCCTGCGCGACCATCTCGATCCCGCTGAGCCGCGTAAGCGCGGTAGCGATGTGAGCAGTGATCACCTGCAACTGCGGGATGATCTCCCCGCCGATGGGGACCAGAAGAAAGCCATAGACGAGCGGAAAGGCGAGGATCAGAGCCGCGCGCAATCCGAACAGCGCAAGAACCGCGCCCTGCATCGCGACAACCGCGCCACCCTGCCCGATCGTGTTGATGTCGAGGCTCCGCCCCACCAGCCAGAGAACAAGCCCCAGCACGAGCCACGCCAGCCCAGGCCACCAGCCCGCCGAGCCGACGCGCGACAGTTCATCGCGGCGGATCCAGACCAGCCAGGCGATGATCGGGGGGACGAGCAGGATATGGCTATAGGTGTCGATGTCCCACCATTGATGCGCCATCGCGCGCCATTCGGCGAAGGTCAGCGCGAACAGCGCCACCCACGCAATGGCGAGCATCACACCCGAGGCGCTGCGCCCATGCGAAACGGTGCGCGGTAGTGGCAGGTCACGCTGCATCGATAGGGACCTCGGCGCCGCGGACCAGTTCGGCAAGCTTCGTCTCGACCAAGTCCCAGCTCATCCGTTCGATGACGAACCGCCGCGCGGCTTCACCCATCGCGCGCGCGTGCAGCGGATCGGCGAGCAGGCGATCGATCGCGGCGAGCAATTGCTCGGGATCGGGCGAGGAAATGACCAGATGCTCGCCATGGGTCGCATCGATCCCGGTCGCCGCCCCGGGGGTCGCCATCACCGGGCGCGCCATCGCCATCGCCTCGAGCACCTTGTTCTGCACCCCGCGCGCGATCAGCAGCGGGGCAACTACCAGATCGGCGGATTTGAGGAACGGCCGTACATCCTCCACTTCGCCCCAGACCCGCACCCCGTGCTCGCCATGGCGGTCCCGCAAGGCCCGCACCGGCGCGCGGCCGACGATATGGAACCGCGCCCGCGCATGTGTTTTGCGCAAAGGAGGCATGACATGCGCGATCATCCACTCCGCCGCAGCGATATTGGGCGCATAATCCATCTGTCCGGTGAAAACGATCTGCGGTCCCTCGCCTTCGTCGAGATCGGGATGCGATGCCACACGTTCGGGGTCGAAGAATTGCCCGTCGATGCCATTGCCCAGCGCATGCAGGCTGACCGCATCGGGCCGGGTGAGGCGGGATCTGAAAAGATCCGCCTCGTTGTCGCTGATCAGCAATGTCGCATCCGCGCGCGCGGCAAGGCGCTCTTCCTCGCGTGCCAGCAAGCGGCCTTCGCGGCGGTTGATCCACTTACGCTGCCCGGCCTCGGCATAGGCGGCGAACTTGGCGCTATCGACATCGCACAAATCGAACACCACCCGCCCGTCGAAGCTGTCGGGGATGTATTGCCCCATCTGGCCCGAGAAGACGAAGATCGTGTCGATCCGGTGGTTGGTCAGCGTCTTGGCGACATAGCGGTGCATTGCGTCGTCATCGAACGCGGTCAGGCTGACCGCCCTGCCCTTGAGCACCGCCTCGACACCCGCAAGATGAAGCGGCTTGCTCCGCTCGATCAGCGCATGCGTGCGCGCCACCTCAACCAGGAGCGGCTTTTGCGCCATGTCCTGCACGGTTTCGCCAAAGGTGCCGACATGTACGGGGCCAAGTTTGGCCAGGCCCGCCAGCAGGTGATGCGAGCGGATCTTGTCGCCGCGATCGGGCGGAAAGGGCACGCGATGCGCGAGGAACAGCACTTCACCCATCTCAGCCGAGCCCACGTGCAATCCACGGCCCGACGCGCGTAGCGACGGAAAGCGGCAGTTTCTTCCACAACGCGATGCTCGAGGAATAGCCTTGGTCGGTCGGATCGATATTGCGCGCGGTCCTGCCCGGCGCGGTCCACGTCCAATAGGTCAGCGGTTCGGGTTCGAAACCCTGCCATTTTTTGAACTTGTACGGCCCGGTGCCCATTTTCGAGCGACCATAATCATAGCGCGTGCATCCGCGCTCGCGGCCATGGTCCATCAATTCGAAATAGCACCGTTCATTGGCCTTGAGCGCGCGTGCGGCCAACCCGCCCCCGCCCCAGAACGGCATGACCGCACCATCATGGTAGAGCGACAGGACGCTCGAAACGGCTTGCCCGTCATGCAGCGCGGTGATGATGTCGGCATCTTCGCCGAAATGGTTGAGCACGGCTGCGAACAGCTGCCGCGGAAATACCGGCGTACCGAGATTGTGCACGCTGGCAGCATAGCAGGGATAGAAGGCCGCCAGATCGTCCTCGCTGCGCCCAATGACGATTTCTAGCGGCGATTGCAGGCTTTTGCGGACCTCTGCGCGGGCCTTGCGTGGGATGGCGAGTAGTTCGGCCTCGCGGTCCGCAGCCAGCGGGCGTGAGAAATTGGCGTGCTTGCCGGTGATCGCCTGCCAGCCTTCGGGTGCGGTGCCGCCGCGAATCTCGACCGAGCTTACCGCGTGGCGCTGCGCCAGCTCTTCCGCTGCCCGGCACAGCATCAGCGAAGTTGCTTCGCTATCGGCCAGCGGGCCGCCCGCCACGCCAAAGGCACTGGACACCAGTGCGGAAGCGAACAGCGGCGAGCGTATCTCGGTCAGCGGCAGCCAGCCCTCGAGCACGCCTGCGCGTTCGGCGACGAGGCCGAGCGCGCGCTGGCCCGTCCCCTGTTCGATTGCGAGCAGCCACGCCGGGCGGTGAAAAGGCGTCGCCTTATGCTCCGCCACGAACCCCTCGATCCGCGCGGATTCGGTCGGGTCGTGCAGGTCCGCCTGGCGGATTGTAACGCTATGGGAGAGCGACGGGTTCATGCTGCCCAATCGAAGCTACGCGGCTTTTCCTGCGCGGCCAGCGCATCCATCCGGCCCCAGGAGAAATCGCCGAGCAATTCGGTGAGCTTGTCCGCCATTTTCGACAGATTGGTGTAATGCCGCAGCCGCGAGCGCAGCGGCGCCCCGGCGACCCGCGGCTGGTTCGGATCGACCTCCCACGGGTGGAAATAGAACACCGCGGGTCGGCCATCGCGGTTCACTTGCCTGATCGCCCAGCGGCTGAAGCCGTAGGGAAGCACGCGGAAAAACCCGCCTCCGCCAGCGGCCAGCCGCCTGCCGCGCAGCAGCGCGGTCGTCACGGGAATTTCCACGAGATCGCTGCCCGCAACCGGGTTGAAGGCAAAGCGCGGTGCTTCGCGCCAGCCGTAGTGGTCGTGAACCACCGGCGCGACCGACGAGGAATAGGCATAGCGATGCTCGGCCAGCACTTCATGCGCCCAGGGGTTGCGTGCATCGATCGAGAAGCTTGGCGCGCGATAGCCGGTGACTGGCGCGCCGCCCACATCCTCGAGAATGGCGCGCGCCTTGGCGATATCGGCGGCGAATTCCTCGCGCGTGAAGGTGAAGACGCGGGTGTGGTCATAGCCGTGGCTGGCCAGCTCGTGCCCGCGTTCGACGATCGCGCGCATGGCGGGTTTGTTACGCTCGGCCACCCAGCCCAGCGTGAAGAAGGTCGCCTTGACCCCCGCGGCATCGAACAGGTCGAGAATACGCGCGACATTGTCGCCCACGCGCAATTCGAGCCCGTCCCAGTCTGCGCGCGAAATGGTGTTCTCGAACGCGCCGACCTGGAACCAGTCCTCGACATCGACCGAGAGGCCGTTGACGATCGTGCTGTCGCTCAACGCACTCTCCCCGATACTACGCGGCAGCGCGCGAACCCTGCGATTCGAAATAGTCGATCATCATGGTCAGCACGTGGCGCAGCGAACGCTCCTGTTCGTCAAGGCGCGCCTCGATCGACGCGAGCCGCTGGCCGACGTCCTCGGGCAAATCGTCGGCCGCGCGCTTCTGGTCCAGCTTCTCCACCTCGCGGCGCAGCGCAGACATATGTTTGTCGCGCTCGGCAAAGGCCGCCTCGATGGCTTCGATCTGATGGTCGAGCAGACCCTTGTCGGGCGCCCCGTCAGCCGCAGCCGGCGCCTCGGGAGCTGGGACCGGTGCCACGGGAAGTTCGTCCGACGTCTGGCGTGCCTCACCCTTCGCGCGCGCAATCGCGTCCGCCGCCGGTCCTTCGCGATCGGGGCGCGGCTTGGCCGGCGCCTCGACCGGAGCCGCGTCGCCGGTCATTTCCTCGACCACCGCTTCGAGCATGTCGACCTCGAGCACCGATTGCTCTTCGACCGCGCCGAGCAACAGCAGGCGTGTCATCACCTGGTTGACCTTGCGCGGGATACCCCCGGTGGCCTTGTGCAGTTTGACCCAGATCCCGCTATCGATCTCCGGATTGTCGTTCCAGCCGACGCGCGAGAGGCGGTGCATGACATAGGGCTCGATCTCGCCCGGCTGCATCGGTTCAAGATGATGCGCGGCGATCACGCGCTGGCGCAGTTGCTCGAGCTCATCCGAATGCGCGAGCAATTGCTTGAATTCGGGCTGGCCGAGCAGCAGCGTCTGCAGCAGCGGATGCGAACCGAGCTGGAAGTTCGACAGCATGCGCAGCTCTTCGAGCGCGCCGATCGACAGGTTCTGCGCCTCGTCGACGATCAGCAGGGTGCGGCGTCCGTTGCGGGCTTCCTCGTGCAGGAACAGCTCGATCGCCGCGAGATCGGCAGCCTTGTCTCCGCCGGTGACGTCAAGCCCGAAGCTGCGCGCGGCGACATGGATCATTTCCTCGCCGTCTAGCGCGCTGGTGACCACTTCGCCCACGGTCATGCGATCATCGTCGAGCTTCTGCTTGAGATGCGCGACCAGCGTCGACTTGCCCGCACCGACCTCGCCGGTGATGACCACGAAGCCTTCGCCCTGGTTGAGACCATAGCCGAGATAGCTCAGCGCCTTCTTGTGCGTGACGCTCTCGTAATAGAACGCCGGATCGGGCGTGAGCTGGAACGGCCGCTCGCTAAATCCATAATATTCTTCGTACATCGAACCGATCCTATCAGAAATCGTAGCGCAGGCCGAGCAGGGCCGATGCGGTCGTGAAATTGTCGGGCGCGATATCGCTGTCGAGCATCGAGATGGCGACGGCGGCGCGTGCCGAAAGGTTGCGGACAACTTCTTCCGAATAACTCGCCGAGCTGCCCAGGACACGGACATCGCCGGATCCGGCAGTGCCGCTGTCGAACCAGTTGGCGTAGCTGTTGAGCGAGAAATTGCCGCGCTGTCCGACCGGGCCCGAAACCCCTGCCGCGACATAGTAGCTTTCGTCGACGATACCGTCGGCCAGTTCCAGCACCGTGCCCGGTGCGCCGATGAACTTGCGCCGGTCGTACCCTGCGCCGATCGCAGCGGTCATCCGGCCGATCTGGCGGCTGTAGCTGGCGACAACCCCGCGTCCGCGGAAGACCGAGGACCGCACCGAGCCAAGCAGGCCATCGAGACAGCCGCTACCGTCGAGCGTGCTGACGCAGCCTGTCAGCTCACCCGTGACCGGGTCACGCGTAACGGTGAAATCGGTGGGCAAGGCGGCCAATGCGTTATTCAGGCGCCCGCCGAAGCCCTGGATCCCGTCATACACGCCGATCGAAAGGTTGCTCCGGCTGCTCGGACGCCAACTGAAATTGCCGTAGAAAGTCTCGCTATCGTAGCGATGTCCGAAATGCGCTTCGAGCTGGGTGCGGCTGCTGGGGGTCCAGACCACGCCGACATCCCAGATGAGCCCGCTCGCCTCATAGGCGATAATGCGCGGGCTGGCGGTGTCGGTCACGTAGCGGCCATTGTCGCCAATAACCGGGTTGCCATCCACATCGCGCACCGCATCGCGGCTCGACACTTCGACATCCTCGACCCCTGCCCCGGCGACAAAGGCCAGCGTGGGGGTGATCGGCACGGTTACATCGCCGCGGACATAGGCGTCGCGGACGCGCTGATCGAGATTGGAGACGTCTTCCTGGTAATATCCGGCGCCGACACCGACGCCGACAGGGAGCGGGTCGCCCGGGCGTGTCCCGGCACGCACAGTAGCGCTATGGGTGACGCTTTCGTCGAACAGGTCGGCCTGCGTTCCCGACTGGGTGAGGAAATCGGGGCCGTCGACGCGTGTGTACCCGATGCGGTAATTCGCGCTCACATCGACAGCGCCCATGCGGGTTTGCAGATTGGGTCCGGCATAGGCCGAGTAGGTCTGGGTGGAGAGATTGTCGTCGACCAGCGGGTTGATCACCGAACGGCCCTGCGCATCGACGCGCGTGCTGCTTGCCAGCCCGCCGGCCTCGAAGGTCAGGACCCGCGGGATAATCGTCGCATAGCCGCGCGCGAGGCCGGTGATCGTGTCCGAATCCGACCCCTCAGACTGATGCGCGAAATTGCGTTCGTAGCGCAGCGATACGCTGCCGCCATTGTTGCGGCCCGTGATCGAGGCGTCGACGCCCGCCGCGAGCTGTGTGTAGGTCACGACGTCGCTACCGGGCGAGATCTGCCAGCTGGCGAGCGAATTCGCCTCGATATAGGGATCGATGCTGGTGCGGCCGCGGTCGGAGGAAAAGTCCTCGTCGCTGGATTCGCCTGCATCGGCGCCTTGATACGACTGTGCCTGCAGCGGCGCGCCGTGCAGCGCGGCCAGGGCCGCAGCAGTCGTGGCGAGATGACGGAATTTCACACGATAGCTCATGTGCTTACTCCCCATATCCGTAATAGCTGCCGAACTTGCGTCCGCTCGGACTGAACGTCGCATCGTTGAGCAGCAGCTTGATGTCGGGACAGGCGGACAGCAGGTCCACCGCGTCTTCCAGCGCGGCGCGCCCGCTCATATCCGCGCGCGCCACGAGCAGCGCCTGACCGGCATGCTTGGCCAGATCGGCTGCAGGCGTCGCCGCGAGTGCGGGCGGGCTGTCGAACACGATGATCCGGTTGCGCGCGCCGAGCGTCAGATTGTCGAGCACCTTCCACGTGCGCTCGCTGGCGAGATATTCGCTGTCGCGCCCCGTCCGCTGGCCAGCGGGGAGCACCCACAGGCCCGGAATATCGGTGCCGACCACGACGTCCTCGACCTTCGCGGTGGGATCGGCGAGCACATCCATGAAGCCCTTGCCATTTTCGAGGCCGAGCTTGGCCATGATCGAAGGCTTGCCGAAATCGGCATCGACCAGCACCACTTCCATGTCGCGTTCACCCGCCAGCGCGATCGCCAGATTGAGTGCGCAGAAGGTTTTGCCCTCGTTCGAATGCGGCGAGCAGACCAGCACGCGGCGCGCCTGCGGGCCGGGATTGGCCTTGGCAGTCGCGAGGACCTGCCGTTTCACGATACGGAATTCCTCGAGCAGCATCGACGCGCCGCCATCGGGATCGATCAGACCCTGCTCGCGCAGGAGCGAGCGGACGACATGCTGCTTGGGCCCGGCCAGCGTGACCACCGGCTTGTCCGGCTCCGACGGTGCCGCAGGCGGCACAGACGGCACAGGCGTGGCTGCGCCAGCCGGCTGCGGCTGCGCGAAGCGGTCGGATGCGCGGCGCCGCGGCATTTCGGGCGGCGTCGAGGGCTCCGACTTGCGCTTGGGCGCAAACTTCTTGGCCTTCTCGTCTTCAAGCTTGTCGGGCACCGCCGCCGGGGCAAGCCGGTCGAGGCCGAAAGCGCCGCTGGCACGTTCGAGCAGCGAAGTGCGTTTGGGCTTCGCGTCGCCCGATTTGGGCGGTTCAATATTGGTGGGCTTGTTCACTGACACATTCCCCCCTCAGGCGACCGAGCCGACCTGGACCATTTCGACGACCAGCAGGAGGAAGCAGACCGCTCCCAACGCTCCGACGCCCGCGACGAACTGTTTGAGCCGCAGCTTTTCATGCTTGCGCGCAGCCGTGGTCATCGAACGCGAGATCGTGCCGATGACCGGCAGGTCGAGCGTGCGCTCGAGCTTGTCGGCTGTGGTGAAGCTGGATTTGAGCTGGCCCATCACGAACGCCACCCCAGCACCCGCGCCAAGGCCGACGATGAGCACACCGAGCAACAGGAGCGGCCGATTGGGTGCGGCCGGATTACGCGGCGCGGTCGGCGGATCGATGACTTCGAACTGGAAGGCGCTGCGCTCGGTTTCGACCTGCCCGCGCAGGCGCATTTCCTCGCGATCGTTGAGCAGGTCGTCATATTTGTCCTTGAGCACTTCGTAATCGCGGCTGATGCGATTGGCCTCGGCGGCCACGGCGGGCTCGTCGGCCTGCGCCGCGATCAAGCCGGAAATGTCCGATTGCAGCGCCGCCTTGCGCGCCTGGAGCGCCTGTACATTGGCCTGTCGCTCGGCGCGGATCGAGATGAGCGAGGTATAGGCCGGATTGGGCGTGCCGCTCGACCCGGCGGGCTCTTTGGCAGCCTGTTCGCGCAGCGCATCGATCTGGCGCCGCTGCGACTGGATATCGGGATGGCTATCGGTCAGCCCGCGCGCGCGCATCGCGGCGAGCTGCGACTGCGCCGCCATCAACGCCCCGCGTGCCCCGCCGCTTTCGGCAGTCATGATGCTGCGCGGCGTGCTGGCGAGCTGGCCGTTGATCGCTGCCAGGGCGCTCTGCGCGGCGGCGATATCGGCGTCGATTCCGCGCATTTCGGTGCGCATCGTCTGCAGCCGTCCGGTTACCGTGCCGGTGCCACCGATCAGATCGGGATGCTTCGCTTCGAAGACCAGGCGGCGCTGTTCGGCGGCTTCGAGTTCGCGTTTGCGGTCTTCCAGCTGCTCGTCGAGAAAGGCGATGGTATCGGCGACATCGCCGCGATTGCCCGCGATGTTCGATTCGCGGAAGATATCGATCAGGCTCTGGACAACATCCTTGGCCAGTACCGCGTTTTCTGCGTCGCTGAGGTTCGATTTGCCAACCGTGGCGGTGATCTCGAACAGATTGTCCTGCTCGCTCTCGACGACGATATTCTCGGTCAGGCTGGCTACCGCGCTCTGCATCTCGTTGTCGGTGGCGATTTTCTCGCCGAGCTTGGTCGTGCGCACCACGCGTTCGAGATTCACCGCGCTGACCAGCGTCTGGCGGACCTTGGTGATTGCCTGCTTGCCATCGCCGGAGATTTCGAGCTGTTCGGACAGGACATCCTCGAGTTCGACGTAAATCCGTGCCCGGCTTTCATAGCTGTTGGGAATGAAGGCAACCGCGAGCCAACCGAGGATGCAGACCCCCCAGGCCACGGCGAGCGCAAGCCAGCGGCGGTTCCACACCGTATGCAGCGCGCTGCGAAGTTCGTCGAAGACTTCCTGCATGCCCCCGCAGCCCCTAGAACGTGCTCTCGGGGATGATGATCACATCGCCCGGCTGGAGAAGGACATTGGCCTTGCTGTCACCGCGCTTGAGCAGATCGGTCAGGCGCAAGGCGTATTCGCGCTGGCGGCCAAGCTGCTTGTCGAAGCGGATTAGCTTGGCGCGGTTGCCTGCGGCAAATTCGGACAGGCCGCCAACCGCGATCATCGCGTCGAGCACGGTCATGTTCGCCCGGTACGGCAGCGAGGCCGGCTGCGCGGTCGCGCCGACGATACGGACCTGCTGGCTGAAGGTACCGGCAAATTCATTGACGATCACCGAGACCAGCGGGTCCTCGATATACTGGCTGAGCTGGAGGCGAATATCCTCTTCCAGCATCGAGGGCGTCTTGCCCACGGCGGGCATGTCCTTGACCAGCGGGATCGTGATGCGGCCATCGGGCCGCACCTGGATATTTTCCGCGCCCAGTTCGGGATTGCGCCAGACATGGATCGTCAGCTCGTCGAGCGGGCCGATGACATATTCCTCGCCCGGGCCTTCCTGCATCGCGACAAAGGTCGCCGGGGGCAGTTCCGTGCCACCGCCGCCCGCGCACCCGCCAAGCACGAGCGTGCTGGCAGCGCATCCGGCGACGAGAGAGGCAATACGGGTGAAGCGCATAGGTCGGTTTCCTGGTTGTGTCAGGGGATGCGCCGGCCGCATGCTGCGCCCGACACCCCCGTGTTTGGGCGAACTATTGCCCGAAAAAGGTGAACAGACGGTTAGCCATGGTGGTCGACACCCGCAGAAATCGAAGGATTCGCGGGATTTAGCAGATCGGTTCAGACAAGCATTTCGGCGGCGGGCCCTTGTCCCAGAAAGGCACTGGGCGACGCGCTGGCGCCATAGGCTCCGGCGCAGAACACCGCCACCAGATCGCCGACCTCGGCGCGCGGCAAATGCGCCTTGTCGGCAAGGCGGTCGAGCGGGGTGCACAGGCACCCGACGACATTCGCCTCTTCCTCGGGTTCGGCGGCGAAGCGGCTGGCGATCGCGACAGGGTAATTGCGCCGGACCACCGTCCCGAAATTGCCCGAGGCGGCAAGCTGGTGGTGCAACCCGCCATCGGTGACGAGATAGGTTTCGCCGTAGCTTTCCTTGCGATCGACGATCCGCGTCAGGTAAACGCCCGCCTCGCCCACCAGATAGCGGCCGAGTTCGATGAACAGTTCGGCGTCCGCCAGCGTCTCGGGCAATTCGCGGAAACAATCTTCCAGCGCGGCCCCGACCGCCGCGATGTCGAGTGGTTCGTCGCCCGGGAAATAGGGAATGCCGAAGCCGCCGCCCATATTGAGCTTGGGCAGCGTGACCCCCGCGTCGACCGCGATGCGATGCGCGCAGTCGAGCACCTTGGCCTGCATGTCGATGACCGCTTCGGCCGACAGCGCCTGACTGCCGGTGAAGATATGCAAGCCGCGAAAGTCGCATCCTGCGGCGACGATATGCCGGACCAGCGCGGGCACGCGCGTGGCATCGATCCCGAACGGCTTGGGCCCGCCGCCCATCTTCATGCCCGATCCCTTGAGCTCGAAATCGGGATTGACGCGGATGGCGAGGCGCGGCGTCACGCCAAGCCGCTCGGCGATGGCGAGCGCGCGGTCGGCTTCGGCCTCGCTTTCGAGATTGAGAGTGACGCCAGCGGCGATGGCAGCCTCGAGTTCGATATCGCGTTTGCCCGGCCCGGCGAAACTCACCTTGCCCAGATCGAACCCGGTCGCACGAACCAGTTCAAGCTCGCCCCCCGAGGCGATATCGAGCCCGTCGGCGAGCGTCGAAACGAAGGCAAGAAGCGGATCGAAGCTGTTGGCCTTGATCGCATAATTGATCTTGAGCCGGTCGGGCATGGCCGCGCGGAGCGTCTCGAAGCGCTGCGCGATCAGGTCGCGTGAATAGACGAATAGCGGGGTGCGCCCGCCCTGTTCGACCCAATGGCTTACCGGCTTCCCACCGATCGCCAACTCACCTTCGATCGCCGTGTAACCTGCGGGTATGGGACCCAGCGGCTTCATGCGCCCAGCTCCGCCGCGATCGCGGTCCGGTCGAGCTTGCCATTGGGATTGAGCGGCAGCGAATCGCGCCAGTGGATCGCATGCGGCTGCATGAAATTGGGTAACTCCTTTTGCAATGCCTTGGGCAGCGCGGCTTCGGGATCGAGCACATCCGCCGCTCGGCGTGCGACGAGGTGAATCGCATGGCCAAGCCGGTCGTCGGGCACGCCCAGCGCCACCACCTCGGCCACCAGCCCGGTGGCCAGCGCCGCGCTTTCGAGTTCCTGCGGGCTGATCCTGTTTCCCGCGCTCTTGATCATCGCATCGCGCCGCCCGACGAAATAGAGCAAGCCTGCATCGTCGCGCCTGACGCGGTCGCCCGACCATACCGCCGTCCCGCCATATTCGGACATTGCGGGCGTCGGGCGAAAGCGCTCGGCCGTGCGATCGGCATCCTGCCAGTAGCCTTGCGCCACCAGCGGGCCGCAATGGACCAACTCGCCCTCCTCGCCCGGTTCGGCCAAGGTCCCGTCATCGGCGATAACGAGGATTTCGGCAAAGGGAATGGCGCGTCCCATCGATGTAGGATGATGATCGACACTCTCGGGATCGAGATAGGTCGAACGGAAAGCCTCGGTCAGGCCGTACATGGGAAACAGGCGTGTTTGCGCGAACATAGCACGCAAATCGCGCACGAGTTCAATGGTCAGTGCGCCGCCCGAATTGGTCAGTCGGCGCATGCTTGCAATGGCCTCTGGTAGCCATTCGATTTCGGTCAGCTGGACCCAGAGCGGGGGCACCGCCGCGAGCGTTGTCACGCCATGCTTGGCGCAGGCCTTGGCGACATCGCGCGGAAAGAGATAATCGAGCGGGACCACGCAGCCGCCGGCATACCAGGTCGATAGCAGCTGGCTCTGGCCATAGTCGAAGCTGAGCGGCAGCACCGCCAGCGTGACATCGTCGCTGGCGAGCCCGAGGTAATCCGCCACACTGACGGCACCCAGCCACATATTGGCATGGCTCAGCATCACCCCCTTGGGTTTGCCGGTCGATCCGCTGGTGTAGAGAATTGCCGCCAAATCGTCGGGATCGTGCGTCGACGCGGCCATCACCGCGCCTTCCGCCTCGGCCGCCGCAAAGACGTCAGTCTCATCGATGACGTCGCATTCCGGCAGAACGTCGCCGTCGCCCAGCGATGCCAGGCGCGCCTTGGTCCCCATCAGCAGGACTGCGCCGCTATCGGCGAGGATATGCGCGACCTGCGCCCGCTTGAGCAGCGGGTTGATCGGAACATGCACCAGCCCCGCGCGCGCTGCAGCCAGCGGAAGCAGGCAGGTGAGCTCACCCTTCGCTGCCCAACTGGCGACGCGTGCACCCTTCCCCACCCGGCCTGCCAGCCATCCGGCAAGCAGCGCCACACGGTATCTCAACTCCTCGAAGCTAAGCGTGCGATCGCGCAGCACCAGTGCAGGCGCCTGTGCATCCCCGCGCTCTGCCAGTTGATCGAGCGGATAGGGCGTGGGATCAGGCATTAACGCTCCGAGGCGAGGGAATTCCGGTGGGCATCGCGGTCAGCTATCACGACACGGTTACCAAACTGCAAGGGCTGGATGGGCTCGGTGCGGGTCCTTTCGACAGGCTCGCATGGTTTGCGCTGCTGGAGACAGGCGATGTCCGCCCGCTGATCGCTCTGGCCGAACGCAATGGCGTGCAGCTCGCCCTGCCAATGCAGCACCAGCCTTCCGGACTGGCCAGCCTCACAAACTGGTTTTCCTTCACCTGGCGGCCACTGGGGGAAAGCAGCGAGCTTCTCGCCGCGATCGCCCGCGATCTGCGTGGCAGGACGCACCGGATCGATATGGCGCCCGTCCCAGCGGAGGATGGCAGCACTGCGGTTCTCGAACGCGCCTTCCGCGCGGCCGGTTGGTGGGTCTGGCGCACGCAATGCGACGAGAACCACGTGCTCCGCGTCGAAGGCCGCAGTTTCGCCGATTACTGGGCGCAGCGTCCCGGCAAGATGCGCACCACGCTCAAGCGCAAGGCGAAGAAGGTCGATGTGGAGATCCTCGACCATTTCGACGAGGCCGCCTGGCGCGATTACCAGGCCGTCTATGCCGAAAGCTGGAAGCCCGCCGAAGAACGCGCCGACATCCTCGAGCATTTCGCGCGGGCAGAGGGTGCGGCCGGGCGCCTCCGGCTGGGCATCGCGCGCGCCGACGGTGTCCCGGTGGCAGCGCAGTTCTGGACGGTCGAGAACGGCACCGCCTACATCCACAAGCTGGCGCATATCGAAGCGGCCAAGCCGCTCTCCGCGGGGACCACGCTCAGCGCCGCGCTGTTCGAACATGTGATCGACACCGACCGTGTCGCGCTGGTCGATTTCGGTACCGGCACCGATGCCTATAAGCGCGACTGGATGGAGGCGAACCGTCCGCGCTATCGTCTGACCTGTCTCGACTGGCGCCAGCCGCGCGCCTGGCCGGGGATCGCCAAGGCCTGGGCGCGCCACCTTGCACCGCACAATCGCCCCAGCTAAGGGCATCGCCTTTATGCACAGGCCAAACGCAGGGGAAGCCGCAGGAATGACCGCCGAGACCGCACATGCCCCGCCGACCGGGCCGAGCCGCAGCGAGATCGACCAGACGCTGCGCGGGATCCTGCGCGACGTCCTCGGTCTCGACCAGGCACAGGTCGACGGTTTCGACAACGATACCGGCCTGTTCGGTCATCTCCCCGAACTCGATTCAATGGCTGTCGCGGGCCTGTTCACCGAAATGGAAGACCGGCTCGACATCGTGATCGACGATGAAGACGTCGATGGCGAAATGCTCGAAAGCTACGGCGGCCTGCTCGCCTTTGCCGAAGCCAAGGTCGTCGGGGCCTGAGTTCGACCATGTATGCCACATGGCCTTGTCCGCTGCCGAATGGCCGCATGGGCGAGGAAATGGTGCTCGGGTTCGATGCCGCACGGGCGAAGCGCCTGCTGGTGATTCCGCCGATCTTCGATGAAGCCAACAAGTTTCGCCACCAAATCTTCGAAATCATGCGCAGGATCGATTCTCGCGAGGTGGATTGCTTCCTTCCCGACCTGCCGGGCTGTAATGAAAGCACGGCCGATCTGACGCAGCAGACGTTGGGCACATGGCGCGCAGCCGTGGCGGCGGCTGCGGCGCATTTTCGCGCTACGCATGTCCTCGCGATCCGCTCCGGCGGGTGGCTGGTGCCTGGCGATATTCCGGGATGGCTCTATGCCCCGGTCAAACCCCGACAGGTCCTGCGCAGCCTGCTGCGCGCGCGGATAATCGCCGCACGCGAAGCGGGACGTGACGAAACCTCAGACGGACTGCTCGAAACCGCGCGGACCGAAGGCATCGAACTGGCCGGCTGGCCACTCGGCGCACAGCTTGTCCGCGAGCTCGAAGCGGAGGAAGTGACGCCCACCGGCGCGCAGATCGTGATCGAACACTCCGATGTGGGCGGCCAACCGCTGTGGCTGCGCGCCGAGAATGACGACGACCCCGAACAAGCCGATGCGCTCGCGGCGATCGTCACGACCGGCGTGCACGGGCTGTGACCCGCCTCCACCTCACCTTCGAATGCCAGGGCGTGCGCTGCGCTGCGACGCTCGACAGTGCACCGGGAACGACCGGGCTGCTCATGGTCAGCGGCGGCAACGAGATCCGCGCAGGTGCCTTCAACGGCCAGGCACGGCTCGCGGCAACGATCGCCGCGGCAGGTTTTCCCGTGTTCCGCTTCGATCGACGCGGGATCGGCGACAGCGAAGGCGACAATCGCGATTTCCGCAGATCGACCAAGGACATAGCCGCCGCTCTTCTCGCGTTTCGCGCGATTGCACCGCAGGTCCAGCGCGTGGCGGGGTTTGGCAATTGCGATGCCGCATCGGCGCTGATGCTGGCGAGCGGCGCCGAATGCGATGCACTGGTGCTGAGCAACCCGTGGACCATGGAAGACGGTGAAGACGATATTCCGCCCCCCGCCGCGGTCCGTTCGCGCTATGTCGAAAAACTCAAGAATCCACGGGAACTTGCACGGCTTGTTTCGGGCCGGGTCGACCTTGGCAAGCTCGCCAAGGGTATGGTCCGGGCGGCACGGCCGCGCAGCAAATCCTCATCGCTCGCGGACGAGATGCGTACCGGGCTTGCCGGATTTACGGGACCGGTGAAATTCCTGCTCGCGGATGGCGATCGGACCGCGCAGGTCTTTGCCGAGCGCTGGGATACAGACGATACGCGGATCGCGCGCTGCCCCGGTGCCGACCATGCCTATTCGAGCGTGGAAGCGCGCGCCTGGCTGCGCAGCCGGATCCTCGAGACGTTGCGCCGCTAGCGGGTGAAGTAGCTCGTCACTTCGACATGCGTCGACCAGCGGAACTGGCCGACGGGACGCAGCGTATCGAGCCGGAACCCCGCTTCGACCAGCAGCTTGGCATCGCGCGCCCAGCTCGCCGGATTGCAACTGACATAGACGACCCGCGTGGCAGTGCTGGCGGCGATTTGCGCCACTTGCTCGCGTGCACCTGCACGCGGCGGATCGAGCAGCACCGCACTGAACCGGCTCACCTCGTCGCGTTGCAGCGGGTTGCGGAACAGGTCGCGGTGCAGCGTGAGCACGGGGACACCGCGCATATTGGCCGCGGCCTTGCACGCGAGATGCGGCTCGCGCGCCGCCTCGACCGCGAGGACCTTGCGCGGACCGGCGAGCGCAAAGGCGAAGGTACCCAGCCCCGAGAAAAGGTCGGCAATCGTTTCCGCCCCGGCAAGATAGCGGCGGGCATCCTCGATCAGCACCGCCTCGCCATCGGGGGTCGGCTGGAGGAAGCTGCCCTGCGGGAACGGGACGGGGATCGCGCCCAGCGTCACCGTTAGCGGTTCGGGTTCCCACAAGGTCTCGGGCCCATAGCCACTATCGAGCGAGAGCCGCGCCAGCGCATGGTCACGCGCGAAATCGAGCAGCGCCTCGGTCGCGGCCAGCCCCTCGGCTGCGATGCCCTTGAGCAGGCAGTCGATACCCTGGTCTGCCAGTGTCAGTTCGATGTCGACCGCCTGGCGCCCGCCATGCGCGGCGATCAGCGTCTTGAGCGGTGCGACGAGCGCGAAGAGTTCGGGCGTCAGGATATGGCATTCCTGCATATCGACGATGCGGTGCGATCCGCCCTCGCGAAAGCCCAGCACCGCGCTGCGTCCGGTACGCATGCCGTGGAGCGTTGCGCGGCGGCGCGATCGTGGCGGCGACAGGTGCGTTTCCAGCAGCGTGTCAGGCACGATCCCCTGCCCTTCGGCAGCATGGACCACGCGGTCGGTGACGAACTGGCGCAGCGCCTCCTCGTCGGCATGCTGGAGCTGGCAGCCACCGCAAGTCGGGAAATGTCGGCACGGCGGGGCGACATGATGCGGCCCTGGCGTCAGCGTACCATCGGGCGCGATAGTATCGCCGGGTACGCCGCCCGCCACATGGCGGTCCGAGGCGGTGATGCCGTCGCCGCGCGCGGCGATGCGCTGGATGATCTCGATTTCGCTCACAGGAACGACGCCATGGCCGGTTTGACCGCACGGGCAAGGTCTCCGGCAGAAAAAGCGGGTGATGCGATCCGCGCTGCCTCCTGATGAAGCCAAACGCCTTCGACGCAGGCGCGCTGCGAATTGCCATGCACCGCCAGACGCGATGCGACGATGCCAGCAAGGACATCGCCTGTCCCGGCGACCGAAAGCCAGCTCGACCCGCGCGGGAAGAACTGCGTCATGACGTCACTGGCGAGGATCGTGTCGGGACCCTTGGCAAGCACGGTCATTCCGGTGACGTCACGAAGGCTTCGCGCGCAATCGAGCTTGCCATCCGCGCTGATACCGAAAGCCTCGCAGAGTTTGGCCAGCTCGCCCTCGTGCGGGGTCAGGCAAACCGTCGTGACGTCGGCTCCCTTGAGCATATCCGGGTCGAGCAGCTGCAGCGCATCGGCATCGAGCACCATGGGACGCCGCTGTTTGAGGGCCCTGGCTAGGCGTCCCCGGGCATCGCCATCGCGCCCCAGCCCCGGACCGACGAGCAGGGCAGAGATCCGCTCATCGCCAAGGCTCTCTCCGAGATTGTCCTGTTCGATCACCAGATCCGCGGGTGCGTCGGGGTGCGAATGCTCGCTGAGCAGCTTCACATAGCCCGCCCCCGCACGCATCGCCGCTTCGGCTGCAAGCAGCGGTGCCCCGGGCATCGCGCCCGCGACGATTGCGAGTAGTCCGCGGCGATATTTATGCGCGTCGGGCGATGGTGCCGCCAAGTGCGGGCGCGAGGAGAAGCCGGTCGAGCCCGGCCCAAGGTCGAGGCCGATCGGAACGAGCCGCCGTATCCCCATCGCGGCCATGGCGGGCATCAGTCCATGCGCCTGTTTCCAGGCCCCCAGCGCCAGCGTCATATCGTACTGCGGCAGCGGTCCGAGCACCTCTCCACTGTCGCTGGCTACCGCGCTCGGCACATCGATTGCTATTCTATAACAGTCTCTTGCGGAGACTTGTTCGAGCAAAGAGGCAAATTCACCCTCGACCGGCCGCGTCAGGCCGTAACCGAACAGGCAATCGACCACGACCGGATGGCGCAGTGCCGCGTCGGCGGAGATGTCTCCGCCAAACTGCGCGCGCGCTTTCCGTGCGGTATCGGTGGTGGGCTCGATCGGCGCGATGATTTGCACCGTGTGCCCGGTTCGCAGGAGGATATCGGCGATCACATAGCCGTCCCCGCCATTGTTGCCCGGGCCGCACAGCACCGTCACCGACCGTCCGGCGGCGACCCGCATGACCCATTGCGCCGCACCTTCGCCCGCGCGCTGCATCAATTCCCATTCGCTGGCCTCGGCATCCATCGCCGCGCGTTCGGCGGCGCGCATCTGCGCAACGGTCAGGATCGGCTCATTCATCGCGCGGTGCCTCCCAGCGATAGCGGTCATCGCCAATGACGAGGACGATCTCATCGCCTAACCGCTGGCTTTCGGCGCGCTGCGCTCCGTCGAATTCGACCAGGCCCGACGGGGTATCGGCGCTGGCGAGCTTGCGGAAGCCGCCATCGGGGTGGCGCATCACGAAGTAGCGTGCGCTGCCCTCGCCCATTTTAACCAGGCGGCACTCGCTCGCAAAGTCGCTCGCCCCGCGCAGCGCGCAAGCGACGGGCGTGCCGCCCTCGGCATCGATAGTGGGCGAGCGGTCGCAGGCGCCGAGCGCCGTCAGCGCCAGCACCGGCACAGGAAGGAAGCGCCGTAAAATTGCCATGCCCCGCCGCTGCCATGCGCGGGGGCGCGGAGCAAGCCTCAGCCGCGCTTGATCTGCGAAACGTCGCGGATCGCGCCGCGCGCGGCACTGGTGGTCATCGCGGCATAGGCTTCGAGCGCGGGCGAAACGCGGCGCTCGCGCGGTTTGGCAGGCGCCCAACCCTTGGCCTCCATTGCGGCGCGGCGTTCGGCCAGCACTTCGTCTGCCACCGCGAGGTTGATCGAGCGCTCGGGAATCGAAATCTCGATCCTGTCGCCGGTCTCGACCAGTCCGATGGCCCCGCCCTCGGCCGCCTCGGGCGAGACATGGCCGATCGACAGGCCAGAGGTTCCGCCAGAGAAACGCCCGTCGGTCAGCAAGGCGCAGGCTGCGCCCAGCCCCTTCGATTTCAAGTAGCTGGTCGGATAGAGCATTTCCTGCATGCCCGGCCCCCCGCGTGGCCCTTCGTAGCGGATCACCACCACGTCGCCTTCGACCACCTGCCCGGTGAGGATCGCAGTCACCGCGTCGTCCTGGCTCTCATAAACCTTCGCCGGGCCCGAGAAATTCAGGATGCTCTCATCGACGCCCGCGGTCTTCACGATGCAGCCGTCGCGCGCGATATTGCCATAGAGCACCGCCAGCCCGCCATCCTTGCTGAAGGCGTGCTTGGCGCTGCGGATGACCCCATTCTCGCGGTCGAGATCGAGTTCGTCCCACCGCCGCGCCTGGCTGAAGGCGGTTTGTGTCGGCACCCCGCCAGGAGCGGCAGCGAAGAATTCGCGCACCTTGTTGTTATGGGTGCGGCCGATATCCCAATCGTCCAGCGCATCGGCCATGGTCGGGCTGTGGACGGTCGGCAGCGCGGTGTGCAGCAGGCCCGCCTTATCGAGCTCGCCGAGGATCGACATGATCCCGCCCGCGCGGTGGACGTCCTCCATATGGACGTCGCTCTTGGCAGGCGCGACCTTGGACAGGCACGGCACCTGGCGGCTGAGCCGATCGATATCGCGCATGGTAAAATCGACCCCTGCCTCATGCGCGGCGGCGAGCAGGTGAAGCACCGTGTTGGTCGAGCCGCCCATCGCAATATCGAGGCTCATCGCGTTCTCGAACGCCTCGAACCCCGCGATCGTGCGTGGCAGGACGCTTTCGTCGTCCTCTTCGTAATAGCGCTTGGCCAGTGTCACCACGAGCCGCCCGGCGCGTTCGAACAAGCCCTTGCGGTCGGCATGCGTCGCCAGCGTCGAGCCATTGCCGGGCAGCGAAAGCCCGAGCGCCTCGGTCAGGCAGTTCATCGAATTGGCAGTGAACATGCCGCTGCACGAGCCGCAGGTCGGGCAGGCGTTCTGCTCGATCGCGGTCACTTCCTCGTCGGTATAGCTTTCATCCGCCGCCGCAACCATCGCATCGACGAGATCGAGCGCAACTTCCTTGCCCTTCACCACGACCTTGCCCGCTTCCATCGGTCCGCCCGAAACGAACACGCTGGGGATGTTGATCCGCATCGAGGCCATCAGCATGCCCGGCGTGATCTTGTCGCAATTCGAGATGCACACCATCGCATCGGCGCAATGTGCGTTGACCATATATTCGACGCTGTCGGCGATCAGGTCGCGGCTGGGAAGCGAATAGAGCATCCCGTCATGCCCCATAGCGATCCCGTCATCGACCGCGATGGTGTTGAATTCCTTGGCCACCCCGCCCGCAGCCTCGATCTCGCGCGCGACCAGCTGCCCCAGATCCTTCAGATGGACATGGCCGGGCACGAATTGAGTGAAACTATTGACCACCGCGATGATCGGCTTGCCGAAATCGCCGTCCTTCATCCCCGTGGCGCGCCACAATCCGCGCGCGCCGGCCATGTTGCGGCCGTGAGTGGTGGTGCGGGAACGATAGGCAGGCATGATCTTGGTCCGGTCGGCTTCGTGGAGGATGTCAGACTAGAGGATCGCGGGTGCGGGTCGAAGCGGAAAATCTTTACGCGAAGCTAGATGCGGGATTGGCGCGCTGGTTGGCGGAGGAACTTTCGGCCCCGCAACCGCCGCGTCGCCCCTGCGCAGGCAGGGGCCCAGATGACCTTCGTTCCTCAAAGCCACGTCAGCTGGATCCCCGCCTTCGCGGGGATGACGGGAAAGCGGGAAGAAACCGGCCTCCACCCGCTCGCGAGGAGCAACACGACACCGCAAACCGCCCGCAAGCGACGAACTGATCAGCTCAGAATTCGAGCGCGACACGTCCCATGACATCGGCGATCAGCAGCGCCCAGCGCGCCTGCCCCGCCTCGGTGGCGATCTGGTCCTGGCGGACCTCGATCGTGCAATAGGGGATGCCATGCGCTTCGGCATGACGGTCCATCGTCGCGTTGAGCTGCTTGCCCGAATAGGGCTGGTTGTCGCCGACATTGAGCCGCTGTTCGCCGAACAGGCGGATCGCATGCCGAGCAGCGCGATCGTCCTGGTTATACAGCAGCGCAACCTCCCATGGCCGCTCCTCGTCGCTGGTGGCGAGGCTGGGAGTGAAGCTGTGCAGTGCGACCAGCAGCTTGGGTCTCGCCTCCGCGATCAGATCGGCGAGCGCCGCGTGATAGGGACGATGGAAGCGGTCGAGCCGCGCCTCGATATTGGCGCCGATATTGCCCGGGATCAGATGCCCGTCGCTGGTCGTCGGGACGACTGCGGGCTCGTCCTCCTTGCGGTGCATATCGCACACCAGCCGGCTGACCCAGGCGATATGCGCGGGCATGGCGTGGCGGCGGGCGAGACGGTCGGCGATGCCCTCCACCCCGATGTCGACCGCGATATGCTCCGTGAGCAGCTTACGGTCGATGCCCAGTTCGATGTCTTCGGGGACGAAATTCGATGCATGATCGGCAACGCACAGCAGACCGCCGGGCCGCAGGTCTTCGGTACCGACCTGGCGGTAGGGCAGATTGTCGATCATCATCGCAAGGATCCCTTCATCTGCCACCAGCCCGAATGCTCGGCGGCGATGCGTACCGCGGCTTCGTCGCGCGCGGTGTCGCTGTCGAACAGCGCAAAACACGTTGCGCCGGAGCCTGACATACGGGCGAGCACTGGCGAAGTTCCGCGCAATGCAGCGAGTACGCCGGCGATTTGCGGACGCAGCGAAATGGCCGGAATCTCGAGATCGTTGCGCCCCTCCAACGCGATGGTGTGGGCATCGCCCTGGGGCAACGCGCCGCGGTCGGTGCCATCCCAATGCGCGAATACGGGCCCGGTCGATAGCGGGACCCGCGGATTGACCAGCAGGACGGGGGTGCCCTCAAGGCTGTCGTCGATCGGCTCGAGTTCGGTCCCGGTGCCGCGCCCGATGCAGCTGCGGCTGTCGACACAGGCAGGGACATCGGCGCCCAGCGCGGCGGCGCGGTCGTGCCAGTCACCGGGCAGGCCGTGATGCTGCTTGACCATGCGGAAGACCGCCCCCGCATCGGCGGACCCGCCGCCCAGCCCCGCCGCGACGGGGAGGTTCTTCTCGAGCGTGATGGCCAGGCCATCGGCGCGCGGCAATGCGCCAAGCGCCTTGGCGACGAGGTTGTCGAAGGGATTGTCGAGCCCGCCGGCAAATTCGCCGAGCACCCGCACGCTATCCTGCGCCGCGCTGGACGCGGTCAGCACATCGCCCGCATCGACGAAGGCGAACAGCGTCTCAAGCTCGTGATACCCGTCCTCGCGCCGCTTGCGGACATGCAGCGCGAGGTTGATCTTGGCGTATGCGGTTTCAGTCATGGCCACTGCGATCGACTAGCCAAGCACTTGCGCGATTTGCGCTTCGATCGAGGCTACCGCCCCGTCCACTTCCAAAATTGAAGTATCCAGCCGCAAATGCGCCGAACCCCAAGGCTCGAAATTCCGCTCGGAAATCTCAGTCCAAGTGGGATGGACCAGGCCGTCCACATCGGAGGGGCGCTGCTCGGCGCGCGACCGGTGTATCTGGACGTCGCTACAGACCACTTCGACCTCGATAGACGAACACCCGCTACGCTGGGCCGCATCTCGCCAGCCCTTTCGGCTGGCTTCGATGGGGTTCACGCTGTCCGCGATCACCTCCAACCCAAGTTGGAGATTCGACGCAGCAATCGTCTGAGCAACCACATACCCCAAGCGGCCGGCATCCTCACCGGTTTCGTTGAGCACAGCCTGCTCGATCTCATCGACCCGAACATAGGTTGCCGCACGTTTGGCCGACAACGCCTTCGCAATCGTCGACTTTCCGGTTGCCGGCAGTCCTCCGAGAATAACGAGCATCAGCCTTACATATTCGGGTAATTCGGGCCGCCGCCGCCTTCGGGGGTGGTCCATTCGATGTTCTGGTTTGGGTCCTTGATGTCGCAGGTCTTGCAGTGGATGCAGTTCTGCGAATTGATCTGGAACTTCATCTCACCCGTATCCTCGTCGGCCAGCCACTCATAGACGCCGGCGGGGCAATAGCGGTTCGACGGGCCATCGTATTCGGCCAGTTCGCTGGTCTTCTGAAGCTCCCAGTCGCACACTTTCAGGTGAACCGGCTGGTCTTCGGCGTGGTTGGTATAGCTGAAGGCGACATTGGTCAGCTTGTCGAAGCTGAGCTTCCCGTCGGGCTTGGGATAGGCGATCTTCTGGTGCAGGTCGGCGCGCTGCAGCATCTCGTGATCGCGGTGGTGCTTCATCGAAATCGGCAGGCCGATCTTGAGCGTGCGCATCCACATGTCGATGCCCGCCAGCACGGTGCCCAGATCCTCGCCCCATTTGGCGACTGCGGGCTGCGCGTTTTGCACCAGCTTCAGTTCCGTGGCGATCCAGCTTGCGCGGACCGCTTCGTCGTAATCCATCAGCTCGGTATGTTCGCTACCCGCAGCGACCGCCGCAGCGATGCTTTCTGCCGCCAGCATCCCGCTTTTCATCGCGGTGTGGCTGCCCTTGATCCGCGGCACGTTGACGAACCCCGCGGCGCAACCGATCAGCGCGCCGCCGGGGAAGGCCAGCTTGGGCACCGACTGCCAACCGCCTTCGTTGATCACGCGGCCGCCATAGGCGACCCGCTTGCCGCCTTCGAGGATCGCCGCGATCGACGGGTGGTGCTTCCAGCGCTGGAATTCCTGGTAGGGCGAGACGTAGGGGTTCTTGTAATCGAGCGCAGTCACGAAGCCGAGCGCAACCTGGCCATTGGCCTGATGGTACAGGAAGCCCCCGCCCCAGGTGCCGGTTTCGCTCAGCGGCCAGCCCTGCGTGTGGATCACGCGGCCCGGTTCGTGCTTGGCGGGATCGATATCCCACAATTCCTTGACCCCGAGGCCATAGACCTGCGGCTGGCAATCGGCCTCGAGGTCGTATTTCGCCTTCATCTTCTTAGTCAGGTTGCCGCGCGCACCCTCGGCGAAGAGCGTGTATTTCGCGTGGATTTCCATGCCCGGCTGGTAATCGCCCTTGTGCGATCCATCCTCGGCGATGCCCATGTCCTGCGTGACCACGCCGGTCACCGCGCCGTGCTCGTCGAACAGCACTTCGGCAGCGGGGAAGCCGGGGAAGACCATCACGCCCAGCCCTTCGGCCTGTTCGCCCAGCCAGCGCGCCAGATTGCCCAGCGAACCGGTGTAATTGCCGTGATTGCCCATGAACGGGGGCAGCAGGAATTCGGGCAGGTCGGACTGGCCGGTTTCCGACAGCACCCAGTGGTGGTTCTCGGTCACCGGCGTTTCCGCCATCGGGCAGTCCATGTCGCGCCATTCGGGCAGCAGCTCGTCCAGCGCCTTGGGATCGACCACCGCGCCCGACAGCACGTGCGCGCCAATTTCGCTGCCCTTTTCGAGCACGACGACCTCGAGGTCTTCGTTGATCTGCTTCAGCCGGATTGCCGCTGCCAGGCCGGCGACACCGCCGCCGATGATGACGACGTCGCAGGGCATCGATTCGCGTTCGCTCATGACTCTCTCTTTTCGTCGCGTAACTTGTGCGAGTGCCTTGATTGGTGGCGCTATTAAGGTCAAGACCTGCGCTTCGAGGAATGATGCACGCCGACCCGCCGAACACGCGCGATTTCACAGCGCTCGCGAGCCTTGAAGGCGCGCTCGACTGGTGGCGCGAGGCGGGCGTCGATGCCGATTTCGCCGACGAGGCGAGCGGCTGGCTGGCCGAACCCAAGGGCGACGATGCCGTAGCGGCTCCCCCGCCGCCCGCTCCGCCGCCAGTCAAACGCAAGACCGCGCTCGAGCGCGCGCTCGAACAGCCCGACGAACCGGCCTCCGGCATCGTTCCGGCCGAGCTGCCCGATACGCTCGAAAAATTTCGCGAATGGTGGATGACCGCGCCCTCATTGGCGAACGGCGCGCTCGACCGGCGCGTGCCACCGCGCGGGGTCGCGGGTGCCAGACTGATGGTGATGCTGCCCCAACCCTTCGACGACGATGGCGACGGCCTTCTCACCGGCGGCGCGCGCCCATTCGTCGAGGCGATGCTGCGCGCGATGGGGATCGCCGCGCATGAGATCTACTTCGCCAGCGCGCTACCCGTCCCCACGGCCATGCCCGACTGGCCGCGACTGGCGGCGACTGGCCTGGGCGACGTGACCCGCCATCATATCGCGCTCGCCGCGCCGCAGCGCGTGTTGCTGTTCGGACGCGCGCAACTCGAACTGTTCGGCATCGCGCGTGAACGCGCGCGCGAGCCGCTGTCGCTTGATTGCGCGGGCAAGCCCCATCCGCTGCTCGCCGCGCCCGATCTGCGCAACCTCGCGCGCTCGCCTGCGCGGCGCGAGAATTTCTGGAACCGCTGGCTGGACTGGACCCAATGACCATTCGCCCCCTCCCCATTACCCTCGCCGCGATGCTCGCCGCGGCCCTGCCCGCCGCGCCCGCACTGGCGCAGCAGAGCAGTGTCGAATATTTCACCCGCTCACACGCCGCCGCGCTGCCGCAATTGCTGTCGAACGACGACCGCGCCTTTTACGGTTCGCTGTTCGAAGCGATCGACAGCCGCAACTGGGACCGGGTCGAAGTCATGCTGGCGGGCCGCACCGATGGGCCGCTGCATGGCGCTGCGCTGGCAAGCTATTATCTCCACCCCCAAAGCCCGCGGATCGAGCTTGGACGGATCGAAAGCTGGCTCGACCGCTATGCGCGCCTGCCCGCAGCCGAGGCGATCGTCAGGCTCGGCCAGACGCGCGGTCTCGACAATCCGCCCTCCCTGCCCCGCGCCCGCGATCTGGTGCGCCAGCCCGGCTCGACCAAGCGGATCCGGCCCAGTGCGATCAATGACGGGACGATGCCCGAAAGCGTCAAGGCGGCGATCCTCGAACGGATCACCAATGACGATCCCGACGGCGCGCGCCTGCTCCTCGACGGAGTAGATGCGACGCTCAGTTCACAGGCGCGCGCCGAATGGCGCTATCGCGTCGCGTGGAGCTATTATATCGAGAACCAGGACGCGCAGGCCTGGGCGCTGGCCGATACCGCGCGTGACGGCGGCAGCGGGGCTTGGGTCGCGGAAGGCGATTGGGCGGCAGGCCTCGCCGCCTGGCGGCTGGGCGATTGCGACAAGGCCGCCGAAGCGTTCCAGCGCAGCGCGGCGGGTGCGGCCAGCCCCAACCTCGCCGCCGCAGCGCATTACTGGGCCAGCCGTGCGCTGATCCGCTGCCGCTTTCCTGAAAAAGCCGACGAGCAATTGCGCGGCGCGGCCCGCTTTCCCGAAACGCTTTATGGCATGCTTGCGCATGAACAGATGGGCCGCGACCTGCCGCGCACGCATGCGCAGCCCGACCTTACCGAGGCCGACTGGCGGCGCCTGCGCGACAAGGAAGCCGCGCGGCAGGCGGTCATGCTGGCCGAAATCGGGCGGCGCGAAGAGGCCGAACGCGACCTGACCTGGCTGGTCCGCACGGGCGACCCCGACGATTACGGCGCGCTCTCGCGACTTGCGCGGGCGCTCGGGCTGACCGGGGCGCAGACCTTCATGGCCTATAACGCCCCGCGCGGAGAAGGCGCGCATTCCAGCCTGCGCTATCCGGTGACCTTCCGTACGCCGGTGGGCGGCTGGCGGGTCGATCCGGCGCTGGCCTTCGCGCATGCGCTGCAGGAATCGAATTTCCGCGAGCGCGTGGTCAGCCCGGCGGGCGCGATCGGGCTGATGCAGATCATGCCGATCACGCAGCGCGAATATGCCGCCTCGATCAATATGAGCAGCGGCGCCGATCTCAAGGACCCGGCAGTCAATCTCGCCTTCGGCCAGCGGACGCTCGAATCGCTGGGCAGTTCGAACTACACGCAGGGCCGCCTGCCCAAGGTCATGGCTGCCTATAACGCCGGGCCTTCGCCCGTATCGCGCTGGGAAAGCGAGATCCGTGACCAAGGCGACCCGCTGCTGTATATGGAGTCGATCCCCTATTGGGAGACGCGCGGCTACGTCGCCATCGTGATGCGCAATTACTGGATGTATCTGCGCCAGGCGGATGCCGCGGCGCCCAGCCGGATCGAACTGGCCGAAAACGACTGGCCGATGTTCCCGGGAGTGCGCTGATGGCGATCGACGAGGGCCTCCCCTTCAAGCCGGTTCGCATCGCGCTGCTGACGGTTTCCGACACGCGTACGCTGGCCGACGACAGTTCGGGCGACATCCTCGCGGGGCGGATCGTCGAAGCGGGACACATCCTCGCCACGCGCGAGATCAGCAGCGACAGCAAGAACGAGATCGCCGCGCACCTGCATCGCTGGATCGACGACGACCAGATCGATTGCATAATCACCACCGGCGGCACTGGGTTGACCGGGCGCGATGTCACCCCCGAGGCGCTCGACCGGGTCAAGGACAAGGACATTCCCGGTTTTGGTGAACTGTTCCGCTGGCTCAGCTACGAAACGATCGGCACCAGCACGATCCAGAGCCGCGCCTGCGCGGTGCTGGCACGCGGGACCTATATCTTCGCGCTGCCCGGGTCGAACGGCGCGGTGAAGGATGGGTGGGACAAGATCCTCCTCCACCAGCTCGATAGCCGCTTCCGCCCCTGCAATTTCGTCGAACTGATGCCGCGGCTCAAGGAACGATAGGCACCGGGATGCTCCCCGTTTTGCGTTAGCCAAGAGGGGAGGTGGACGAGGCTAGCAACCGCGATCCGAGGGGCACCGGCCTGACCAGGACGCTTCGAACCACATCCACCCACCGTCACCCCCGCGAAGGCGGGGGTCCCGCTACCTTTGGGGATGCGAGACAGCAGCGGGATCCCCGCGTTCGCGGGGAAGACGGAACGATTGTAAGAGCGCGGTAGGTTGCCGCGCTAGCCCGCTGCCACCCACCAATTCTGCCTGGCGCACCACTCTTGTTCTATATATGTTCTCGTATATGGAACATCGACTCGCTCCCCCCATATCCGGACGCGGCGCGCAGGGCGGCGAAGTGTCAACGCGCTTCGGTCTCGCCACGCGCGAGGAAGACGGGGACTGGCGCGATTATATGGAGCAGCTGGCCACCATCGAAGGGGGCCCGCCGGTCAAGCTGCGCACGCAGGTGACCGAGGAACTGCCCAAGACGATCCTCAGCTTCAACCAGTCGCCCGACATACCTTTCGACCGTTCGGTCAACGCCTATCGCGGCTGCGAGCACGGCTGTGTCTATTGCTTTGCGCGGCCGACGCATGCCTATCATGACCTCTCACCCGGGCTCGATTTCGAGACCAAGCTGTTCGCCAAGCCCAATGCGGCGGAACTGCTGCGCGCTACCCTGGCCAAGCCCAAATACCGCCCGCGCCCACTGGCGATGGGCACCAATACCGACCCCTACCAGCCGATCGAGGCGCGTTACCGGATTACGCGGCAGGTGCTCGAAGTGTGCCTCGATGCGCGCCACCCGGTGACGATCACCACCAAGTCGGACCGCGTGCTCGCCGATCTCGACCTGCTGGCCGAGCTCGCCGAGCGTCGGCTGGTGGCGGTGGCAATCTCAGTCACCTCGCTCGATCCGAAACTGTCGGGCAAGCTCGAACCGCGGGCGGCGGCTCCGGCGAAGCGGCTGCAGGCGCTGGGGAAACTGGCGGCTGCGGGTGTACCGACGCATTGCTCGGTCTCGCCCATCATTCCCGCGATTACCGACGAGTTCATGGAAGAGATCGTCCAGCGCGCGGCGGCGCTCGGTGTCGACAGCGTCGGCTGGATTCCGCTACGTCTGCCGCACGAAGTCGCCCCGCTGTTCCGCGAATGGCTCTCGGTCCACTTTCCCGAGCGCGGCGACAAGGTGATGGCAATCGTCCGCTCAATCCGCGGCGGGCGCGACAACGATCCCGACTTCAACACTCGCATGAAACCCACCGGAGTCTGGGCCGATCTATTCCGCGCCCGCTTCCGCCTCGCCTGCAAGCGCTCGGGAATGGGCAAGGCGAAGTTCGAGCTCGATTGCACGCAGTTCAGGCCCCCCGCGCTGGGCGGACAGATGCGGTTGCTATGACAGCCTCCCCTCTCCCCGTTACGGGAAGGCTAAAAGCCCTCGCCCGCATCGCCCGGAGCAAATCGCACCAACCTGCTGTCCGCCAGCGCGGCGGTGCGGTTGGCCACTGCCTTCTGGTACTCCGGGTCCTTGATCATTTCGAAGAAGGCGCCCGAATTGGGATATTGCGCGACGAAGCCGTCGTGCCAGCGCATCGCGTCGGGGCCGGTCACCACCGTTTGGAAGACGCCGCGCCAGACCATCGTGCCGCCCACGCGGCGGAAGATCGGGCCGCTGGTCTTGCCATATTCCTCATAGGCGCGGCGACCGCTCCAGCCCTTGCCGGCATGTTCGTGGCCTTGCGGATATTCCGCCTGCTCGCGATATTCGAGCAGGTTGAGCATGTGGATCGGCTCGTCGCGCGGCAGGTCCTTGAACGCCTGGAAGTTCGCAGGGCTCGGATCGATATAGGTGTCGGTCATCTCAGATCTCCAGCGCGTAATCGTTGAACCGTTCACGCAGGTCCTTCTTGCTGATCTTGCCCGTCGCGGTGTGCGGGATGTCGTCGACGAACTCGACCGCATCGGGTAGCCACCACTTGGCCACCTTGTCGGACAGGAAGTTGATCACCTCTTCCGCGGTGACTTCCTGGCCGTCCTGCTTGACCACGAACAGCACCGGGCGCTCGTCCCACTTGGGATGCATCATCCCGATGGCGGCGGCTTCGGCGACCGCCGGGTGGCCCACCGCCGCGTTTTCGAGTTCGACAGAGCTGATCCATTCACCGCCCGACTTGATTACGTCCTTGGTCCGGTCGGTGATCTGCATCGTGCCGTCGGGGTGGAGGATCGCCACATCGCCAGTGTTGAACCAGCCGTCCGCATCGATCGCGTCTTCTTCGGCCTTGAAATAGCGCTTCACCACCCAGGGTCCGCGGATATGCAGCGCGCCCGAGCTTTCGCCGTCGCGCGGCAGCACCTTGGCCGGATCGTCGAGATCGACCGTGCGCAGTTCCACGCCGAAGATCGGGCGACCCTGCTTCATGGTCTTCTCGACCTTCTGGTCGAAGGTCAGCTCGTCCCAGTCGGTCGTCGGCCCGCCGACCGTCCCGATCGGCGAGGTTTCGGTCATCCCCCAGGCATGCTGGACGCGCGTGCCGTTCTTCATCAGCCGTTCGATCATGAAGCGCGGCGCGGCCGAACCGCCGATGGTCGCGGCGCGTAGCTTGGGCAGTTCGAGGTTGTTGGCGTCGCAATACTGGAAATGCGCCAGCCACACCGTAGGCACGCCCGCCGAGTCGGTGACCTTCTCGGCCTTCATTACCTCGTCGAGGACGGCCGGGTCGTTGACCGCGCTGAAGACGAACTTGATCCCCGCCATCGCTCCCGCATAGGGCAGGCCCCAGCTGGCCGCGTGGAACATCGGCACCACCGGCAACATCACCGACGACGCGGTAAAGTTGAAGGTCGACGGCTGCAGTCCGGCCAGCGCGTGCAGCAGCGTCGAGCGATGTTCGTACTGCACGCCCTTGGGATTGCCCGTGGTGCCGCTGGTATAGCAGATCATGCAGGGATCGCGCTCGTCGCCATCGACCCATTCGAAGTCGCCGTCCTGCGCGCCGATCCAGTCTTCGAAGCTGGTGGTGTGCTCGCCGCTGTCGAAGCAGATGTAATGCTCGACCGTGGGCCATTTGTCGCGCATCTTGTCGACGATCGGCTGGAACGCCGCATCGTAGATCATCACCTTGTCCTCGGCGTGATTGACGATGTATTCGAGCTGGTCTTCGAACAGGCGCGGATTGCAGGTGTGCAGCACGCCGCCCATCCCCGCGACGCCGAACCAGCTGACCAGATGGCGCGCATGGTTCATCGCGAGGCTGGCGACCTTGTCGCCCTTGCCGAGGCCCAGCGCCTGCAGCGCCTGGCTCATCTTCTTCGCATCACGGCGGACGCACGCCCAGTCGGTGCGGGTCTCGCTGCCATCCGCCCAGCGGGTGACGATTTCGCGGTTCGGGGCTTCCCGGGCTGCGTGGTCGATCACATGCGAAATCCGCATGCTCCAGTCCTGCATCGCGCCAAGCGACATATGTATTCCTCTCCATTCTGGTCATTGCGAGGAGCCGCAGGCGACGCGGCAATCCAGCTTCGAACGTCGCAAATCGGAGCGACGGCGGGAAATGGATTGCGTCGCCTGCGGCTCGCAATGACTGTGTTCTCAGGCGACGAGGCGCAGGTTTGCCTTCCCCCGTCGCGCGGTTAACTGCACCTTGGCAAGGCCGGGCACACTTGCCAAGCGTTCGGCAAGCTCGCCGTCGATAGAAAATGTTCGCCCCAGCCGCACAATGGGCGGGCTGGGATCACCGGTCATCAGGGTCGCGACCGCTTCGTCGCCCCCCTCGCCGCCCTGGCCCAGCACGATCGCCAGCTCGCCCAGCGCGGCGACGCTCTCGATCTCGAGCGTGAGCAGCATCGCCATGGTGCCCTTGACCGCTTCCAGCGGAACCGCACCCCGCACGGTGATCCGCGGCGGTTCGTCGGGGCTCGGGCTGTCGAGTTCGACATCGAGCTTCACACAGGTCTGGTCCTGCGCCCACTGGAGGAATTTCTCGACCAGTCCCTCTTCGAAACAGGCGGCGCTGAACTGGCCCGAACTGTCGGAGAAATCGGCCCGCACAAAGGGTTTGCCGCGCCGGGTGGTGCCCTTGTTCACCTTCTCGACCATGGCCGCCATCACCGCGCCCGCCCGGCCGCCTACCGGCCCCCCGCCGACCATCAGCGAGGCATAGCTGCGCGCACCCTGAGCGCTCGCCACCTGCCGCCATGCCTCGACCGGATGCTCGGCAAAGTAGAAGCCGAAGTTTTCCTTCTCGCGTGCCATCAGCTCGGCGCGCGGCCAGGGTTCAGCCTCTTTCAACCGCAGCACATCCTCGACCGCCGCCCCCTCGCCGCCGAACAGGCCGCCCTGCCCGCTCGACCGCTCGCGCTCGGCCGCATCGGCGACCGCCAGCAGCATGTCGGCATTGGCGAACAGCTTGGCGCGGTCGGGTTCGAATTCGTCGAGCGCGCCCGCGCTGATCAATGCCTCGAGCTGGCGCGAATTCATCGAGCCCCTGGGCAAGCGCTCGAACAGATCCTTGAGATTTTCGAAACGGCCGGCGGTTTCACGCTCCTCGACGATCGCTTCCATCGCGCGTTCGCCGACATTGCGGATTCCCGCCAGCGCATAGCGCACGGCGTAACCGTCGTCGGTCTGCTCGACGGTATATTCGGCCTCCGAGTGATTGAGCGAGGGCGGCAGCACCGTGATCCCGCTGCGCCGCGCATCGTCGACGAAGATCGCCAGCTTTTCGGACTGGTGCATGTCGAAACACATCGCCGCGGCGTAGAATTCCTCGGGGTAATGCGCCTTGAGCCACGCGGTCTGGTAGGCGAGCAATGCATAGGCGGCGGCGTGCGACTTGTTGAAACCGTAACCGGCGAACTTGTCGATCAGGTCGAACAGCGCATTGGCCTCGGCCTTTTCGATCCCGCTGACTTCCCTGCACCCGGCAACGAAGCGTTCGCGCTGGATATCCATCTCGGCCTGGACCTTCTTGCCCATCGCGCGGCGCAGCAAATCGGCGTCGCCGAGCGAATAGCCGGCCAGGATCTGCGCCGCCTGCATCACCTGTTCCTGGTAGACGAAGATGCCGTAGGTCTCGGCCAGGATGCCTTCGAGCTTGGCATGCGGAAACTCGATCGCAACCTCGCCCGCCTTGCGTTTGCCGAACAGCGGGATGTTGTCCATCGGACCCGGACGGTAAAGCGAGACGAGCGCGATGATGTCGCCGAAATTGGTTGGCTTCACCGCGGTCAGCGTGCGCCGCATGCCTTCCGATTCCAGCTGGAACACGCCCACCGTGTTGCCCGCCTTCATCAATTCGTAGACCTTGGGATCGTCGAGCGGCAGCTTGGACAGGTCGATGTCGATCTCGCGCCGCTTGAGCAGGTCGACCGCCTTCTTGAGCACCGACAGTGTTTTCAGGCCGAGGAAGTCGAACTTGACCAGCCCCGAGCTTTCAACATTTTTCATGTCGTATTGCGTGACCGGCATGTCCGAGCGCGGATCGCGGTAGAGCGGCACCAGCTTGGCCAGCGGCCGGTCGCCGATCACCACGCCCGCCGCGTGGGTCGAACTGTTCCGCGGGAAGCCTTCGAGCTGCATCGCCAGGTCGACGAGGCGCTTCACCTCGTTGTCATTGTCGTATTCGTTCTTGAAATCGGCCGCCCCGTTGAGCGCGCGCGGCAGTGTCCACGGATCGGTCGGGTGGTTGGGCACCATCTTGCACAGCCGGTCGACATGGCCGTAGCTCATTTGCAGGATGCGCCCCGTATCGCGCAGCACCGCGCGCGCCTTGAGCTTACCGAAAGTGATGATCTGCGCGACGTGATCGTGGCCGTATTTCTGCTGGACGTAGCGGATCACCTCGCCGCGGCGGGTTTCGCAGAAGTCGATGTCGAAGTCGGGCATCGAGACGCGTTCGGGATTGAGGAAGCGTTCGAACAGCAGGCCGAGCTGGATCGGGTCGAGATCGGTGATCGTCAGCGACCAGGCGACGAGGCTGCCCGCACCCGAACCACGCCCCGGTCCCACGGGAATGTCGTGGTCCTTAGCCCATTTGATGAAGTCGGCAACGATCAGGAAGTAGCCCGGGAACCCCATCTGGTTGATGATGTCGACTTCGAACTGCAGCCGGTCGAAATAGACCTTGCGTTCCTCCTCGCTCATTTCGCCATAGGGCGCGAGCCGCGCCTCCAGCCCCTTGCGGGCATCTTCCTCAAGCGCGCGCGCCTCGCCTTCAAGGTCGCCCGCGAGGCTGGGCAGGATCGGCTTGCGATAGGGCGGCGCATAGGCGCAGCGCTGCGCCACCACCACGGTGTTCTGAACCGCTTCGGGGAGGTCAGCGAAGGCCTCCTCCATCATGTGGCAGGTTTTGACGTAACTTTCGGGGTTCGACCGCGCGCGTTCCTCCGCATCGACATGCGTCGATCCCGCGATGCACAGCATGGCGTCATGCGCCTTGTGCATGTGCGGTTCGGCGAAATTGGCAGGGTTGGTCGCCACCAGCGGCAGGTCGCGGGCATAGGCGAGGTCGACCAGCGCCGCCTCCGCGCGTTCTTCCACTGCATCGCCGCGGCGGGCCAGTTCGATGTAGAGCCGGTCGGGGAACAGCGCCTGCAAGCGATCGAGCAGCGCCTCGGCATGGCTCTGCTGCCCCTCGGCAAGCAATCTGGTCACCGCGCCTTCGCTCGCGCCGGTAAAGGCGATCAGCCCGTCGGTGCGACCGCCCAAGTCTTCCAGCCGAACATGCGGTTCGAATTCGAGCGGGCGTTCGAGATGCGCCTTCGAAACAAGGTGGCAAAGGTTGTCATAACCCGTCTCGTCCTGCGCAAACAGCGGCAGGTAATCGACAAGCTTGCCCTCCGCCCCTTCTTCGCGGCTTGGGCGCGCAACACCCAGCAGCGCTCCGATGATCGGCTGCACACCTTCGGCTTTGCAGGCATTGGCGAACATGACCGCGCCATACAGGCCGTTGCGGTCGGCAATCGCGATAGCGGGAAAGCCGCGTTCCTTCGCCAGCTTCGCCATCGCCTTGGGGTCGATCGCGCCTTCCAGCATCGTATAGGCCGACAGGATACGGAACGGGACGAAGGGCTTGAAGGACATAGCAGCCAATATGCGGTGCGGGAGGGGATTCGCCAACCCGCGCGCGCCGCGCTTTCCTCCGTTCCGTCATCCCTGCGAAGGCAGGGATCCAGATAACGGAAACGTTTCGCCAAAGGCTTGCTTGCCTGGGCCCCTGCCTACGCAGGGGCGACAGTCATTGCCTAGGAGCTACAATAGCTTTTCGATATCCTTGGCGATCGTCTTGGGCGCGTCGGTCGGGCCATATCGCTTCACGACCTGGCCTGAACGGTCGATCAGGAACTTGGTGAAGTTCCACTTGATCGCCTTCGATCCCATCACGCCGGGCTTTTCGCGCTTCATCCAGTCGAACAGCGGGCTGGCATTATCGCCATTGACATCGACCTTGGCCATTAGCGGGAAAGTGAGACCGAAATTGACCTTGCAGAACTCGGCGATCTCGCCCGCATCGCCGGGCTCCTGGCCGCCGAACTGGTTGCAGGGAAAGGCAAGCACCTCGAAGCCCCTGTCGCGATAGTCCTGGTAGAGCTCCTCAAGCCCGTCATATTGCGGGGTGAAACCGCATTTGCTGGCGGTGTTGACCAGCAGCAGGACCTTGCCCAGCTTTTCCGACAGAGCGATTTCGTCGCCCTTGTTCGTGGTGACGACGAAATCGGCGATAGTGGTCATGCGGGGCTATTCCTTGCAGCGACGAACAAGTGGGACAGGATCTGCACGCGCGGCGCTGACCGCGCAAGCGCGGCCATTGCTGGCGCGAGGCAGCCCCATTCAGGCGGCAGGGAAATCCGGGCGCTGCGACAGGCCCGCCACCTCGGCAGCGTGATATTCGCGGTCGCCCGCCTTCTCGATGCAATATTGCGCGCGTTCGTCTTCGGGCATCAGCATAATGTGGCGGATCAATTCGGCGAAAGTTCCGCTGCGCAGCCCTTTGGCCGCATCGAGCACACCGTCGCCGTCATCCACGCGGTGCAGGCTGGCACGGTCATCCCATTCGATGCCGTGGCGGTGGTTGTCGTCGCCTTTGAAAGTGCTGGGGTGGTCGGTCATGAAAATCTCCTTCGCGAAACCTACGATCGAACCGGCTTGCGGGTCCGCTATGCCAGCACGCCGTCGTGCAGCCGGACCACGCGGTCCATCCTTTGCGCCAGGCGTTCGTTATGCGTCGCGATCAACGCCGCGCTGCCTTCGCCGCGCACCAGCCCGAGGAATTCGGCGAGCACCTTGTCGGCGGTGGCCTCGTCGAGATTCCCGGTCGGTTCGTCGGCCAGCACAAGATCGGGTTTGTTGGCCAGCCCGCGGGCAACCGCCACGCGCTGCTGTTCGCCGCCCGATAGCTGGCTCGGTCGATGATCGAGCCGATGCCCGAGCCCCAGCGCGACCAGCAATTGGTCGGCGCGCGCCTCCGCCTCCCCATGCGGGCGGCCAGCGACAAGCTGGGGCAGGACGACATTTTCGCGCGCATCGAAATCGGGCAGCAAGTGATGGAACTGGTAGACGAAGCCGAGATGGTCGCGGCGCAGCACGGTGCGCGCGCGCGAGTTCGATTTTTCCGCCGAATGGCCGGCAATGACGATCTCACCGCCGAAGCCACTCTCGAGCAGGCCGACCGCCTGGAGAAGCGTCGACTTGCCCGATCCCGAAGGACCCAGCAGCGCGACGATCTCGCCCGGACGGATCGCGAGGTCGACGCCGCGCAGCACGTCGATTCGCTCGCCGCCCTGTTCGAAGCTGCGGGTAAGCTGTTTGAGCTCGACTACCGGTTTCACGCCCGAATTACTCATAACGCAGCACCTGCACGGGATCGGTGTTTGCCGCCTTCCACGCGGGGTAGAGCGTAGCCAGGAAGCTGAGGCCCAGCGCGAGCAAGGCGATCATGGTCACTTCGCTGCCATCGACCTTCGACGGAATAGTGGTGAGGAAGCGATATTGCGGGTCCCACAGGTTTTGCCCCGTCAGCGCGCCGATCGCCTGCACGATCTGTTGCCGCCCGGCGAGGATCGAAAAGCCCAGCGCAAGGCCCACCACCGTGCCGATCGCGCCCACGGTAAACCCGGTGGTGACGAAGATTTTCATCAGGCTTTGCCGCGACGCCCCCATGGTCCGCATGATCGCAATGTCGCGAGTCTTGGCACGCACCAGCATGACCAGGCTGGAGAGAATGTTGAACGCTGCCACCAGCACCATGAAACTGAGCGCGAAGGCCATCGCCGCGCGCTCGACCTGCAAGGCATCGAAGAGCGTCGCGTTGATGGTCTTCCAGTCGTTGACCACCGCACGGCCGCCAAGCGAAGAATTCAGCGGGGCCATGATTTCGCCGACCTCGTCGGCATCCTCCACCGTGACCTCAATCATCTGCACACTGTTTCCGATAAGCAGGAGCGTCTGCGCATCCTGCATCGGCATCACGACGAAGGCACCGTCGTAATCGTAGACGCCGACCTCGAAAATGGCGGCGACCTCATAGCCGATCTGGCGCGGCATGGTGCCGAAGGGGGTCGAACGTCCCTGGAGGTTGATGACCGTAATTGTATCGCCGACGCGGGCGCCGATGTTCTCGGCGAGCCTGACCCCGATTGCGACCTTGTACGCGCCCGGCTGGAGCGCCGAGAAATCGCCGCTGATCGCCTTGCTCGAAAGGTCGTCGAGGTCTTCCTGCCTATTACCGCGCACCGATACGCCTTCGACGCGGCCGTTGAAACTGATCGCCAGCGGTTGTTCGATCAGTGGGCTTGCATCGACCACACCCGGCGTCTGACGCACTTCTTCAAGAATGTTCTCCCAATCGTCCATCCGCCCGCCATAGGCCTGGACGATGGCATGGCCGTTGAGGCCGACGATCTTGTCGAGCAGTTCGGCGCGAAATCCGTTCATCACGCTCATCACCACCACCAGCATGGCGACCGAAAGCATCACCACGCCGATCGAGATGCTTGCCACCAGGGCAATGAAAGCCTCGCCCTTGCCCGGAAGCAAATAGCGTTTGGCGATGGTCCATTCGAAGGGGGAGAGGATCAAGAGGGCCCTGGTTTGTGGCTGCGGAGTGCAGCGCGTTTAGGCAGGCAATCCTTGCTGCGCAATGAAATCGTGTCGGATGGGCGGGCATTGGTCGCACTGCCCTTGTAATCGGTTCGTAACACCGCCATTGGGCGCGCATCCCGATCAGTCGCGGCGGACAGGCCTTTCGATGAACCTCACGCACCCGTTTCTAGACGAGGATGGCGACAAGCTGCGCGAAGAGTGCGGCGTATTCGGCGCGGTCAACGCGACCGATGCTTCCGCCGTCACCGCCCTGGGCCTCCACGCGCTGCAGCACCGCGGCCAGGAAGCTGCGGGTATCACCAGTTTCAACGGCACCGAGTTCTTCACGCTCCGCGGGCTGGGTCATGTGGCGGAGAATTTCTCCAGCCAGGAAGCGATCGCCGAACTACCCGGCATGATGGCCGCGGGCCATGTCCGCTATTCCACCACCGGCGGCTCGGGCCTGCGCAATATCCAGCCGCTCTATGCCGACCTTGCCAGTGGCGGCTTCGCGGTCGCGCATAACGGCAATATCTCGAACGCGGGTATGCTGCGCGAAGATCTGGTGCGGCGCGGGTCGATCTTCCAGTCGACCAGCGACACCGAGGTCATCATCCACCTCGTCGCGACCAGCCGCTATCCCACCATCATGGATCGGCTGATCGATGCGCTGCGGCTGCTCGAAGGCGCCTATGCGCTGATCGTCATGACCCCCGAAGGCATGATCGCCTGCCGCGATCCGCTGGGCATCCGCCCGCTACAAATGGGCCGGATCGGCGATGCGACATTGTTCGCTTCGGAAACCGTCGCCTTCGACGTGGTCGGCGCGCAATTCGTCCGCCAGGTCGAACCGGGCGAGGTGATCAAGGTCGATTTCGACGGCAATATCGATTCGCTGCATCCCTTCGGCAATCATTCCGCCCGCCCGTGCATTTTCGAGCATGTCTATTTCAGCCGGCCGGATTCGGTGTTCGACGGGCGCAGCATCTACGAGGCGCGCAAGGCGATCGGCGCCGAACTGGCGCGCGAAACGCCGGTCGAAGCTGACCTCGTCATTCCGGTGCCCGACAGCGGCGTCCCTGCGGCGATCGGCTACGCGCAGGAAGCGGGCATCCCGTTCGAACTGGGGATCATCCGTTCGCATTATGTCGGGCGGACCTTCATCCAGCCCAGCGACGGCGCGCGCCATGCCGGCGTCAAGCGCAAGCACAACGCCAACCGCGCGCTCGTCGAGGGCAAGCGCATCGTCCTGATCGACGACAGCATCGTGCGCGGCACCACCAGCATGCAGATCGTCGAGATGATGCGCGATGCGGGTGCCACCGAAGTGCACTTCCGCGTCGCCAGCCCGCCCACCGCGCACAGCTGCTTCTACGGCGTCGATACGCCCGAACGCAGCAAGCTGCTCGCCGCGCGGATGGATGTCGAACCGATGCGCGAATTCATCAAGGCCGACAGCCTCGCCTTCGTCTCGATCGACGGCCTCTATCGCGCGGTCGGCGAGAAACCGCGCAATTCGGCCTGCCCGCAGTTCTGCGATGCCTGCTTTACCGGGGATTACCCGACCGCGCTGACCGATCTGGCGCGGCGCGAGGATAAGCAGCAGCAGCTCTCCTTCACTTCCGAACAGGTCGCCTGATGGACCAACCGTTGGCCAATCGGCTCGCGCTTGTCACCGGGGCGAGCAAGGGGATCGGCGCCGCCACCGCGCGCGCGCTGGCCGCTGCTGGCGCGCATGTCGTGCTGACCGGCCGCGATGTTCCTGCGCTCGAAGCGGTCGAGGATACGATCCACGCAGTCGGCGGCGCGTCGACCATCGCCCCGGTCGATCTTGCCGAAAGTGACGGGCTCGCTCGCCTCGCCTCGGCCATTGCCGGTCGCTGGGACAAGCTCGATTATCTCGTGATTTCCGCAGCCTATCTGCCGGCCCTCACACCGGTTACGCAGATGGACGGCAAGCAGCTCAGCCAGGCGCTGACCGTCAATTTCCTCGCCACCCAGGCACTGCTGGCCAATTTCGACCCGCTGCTCAAACGCGCCGAGGCCGGCCGGGTGATCGGTCTGACCAGCAGCGTCGGGGCCAGCCCGCGCGCCTATTGGTCCGCCTATGGCGCAACCAAGGCGGCGTTCGACAATATGCTCGAAAGCTATGCGCAGGAGGTCGAGAAGATCTCCAAGGTCCGCGTCGCGCTGGTCGATCCGGGCGCAACCCGCACTGCCATGCGGGCCAAGGCCTATCCGGGCGAAGACCCGCAGTCGGTCAAGGAGCCCGCCGCGGTGGCCGACCGTCTTGTCGAATTGCTTGTTAACGATTTCACCGGCTTCCACCGCGAGCGCGTCGACCGGTGAATTAACCAGCTTTGGCGACTAATACTAAACCCTGATCCGCGATACTCGTTAAATCCCGCTGCGCATACGCCGGGTCACACTTCATCTGGATTGATCGAGGAGGGGCGCCCATCATGATCCGACATTCGCAAGATCCATACACGCTGGTCGCGCAGGAGGACCGCTGCGCACCGCGCGCCAAGCTGGCCATTCCCGGCCAGTTGCGCGCCAGTGGCGGCCGCGCCTTCCAGACCGTGATCCACGACCTGTCGATGTCGGGATTTTCCGCCGCCGCGCTCAACCGCATGCACGAAGGCCAGCTATGCTGGCTCACCCTGCCCGGGCTCGAATCGCTGCAGGCACAGGTCGTGTGGTGGGAAAACTCGATGGTCGGCTGCGCATTCAGCGAATTGCTGGGCTCGATCGTCCATGACAACATTCTCGCCCGCTACACCAGCGAAGGCGCCGCCTACCGCCCTTATTGATCGACGGTAGTGGCGGGTAGATGGCGGTGTACCGCTGACCGGCCACCGCCACCTTGCTTGCCGCTAGTCCTCCAGCGTTTCGACCAGCCTGCCCACCAGCGTACGGAACCCGTCGCGGTGTGCGCTGCTGGTCGCGGTCGACCAATTGCTCACCACCGCCACGACCAGTTCCTCTTCCGGGATGATCGTGATCGCCTGACCGAAAATTCCCTGCGCGCCATACATGTCGCCGGGATAGGTCCACCATTGGTAGCCATAGCCGAAGCCGGGTGCCTCGGGCGCGAAGTCCACCAGCGGTGAACCGGCTGTGGCGAACCAGCCTTCGGGCACCACGCCCTCCCCGCCCTCAAGCGCGAACTGGCCCATGCGCGCATAGTCCGACAGCCGCAGCGAAAGGCAGCAGCCCCCGATATTGCCGCCGGTCAGGTCCTGCATCCAGAACAGGCCGCCCTCGAACCCGGCGGGCTCGACGATCTTCTCGGCCGCATAGGCAGCGAGCGACTGGCCGGTCGCCTGTTCGACGATCAGGCCGAGCAGATTGGTCTCAAGCGTCTTGTAGACCCACTTCTCGCCCGCGGGCGCTTCGCGCGTCAGCGTGCGGGCATAGGTCACTGCCTGCGATTCGCCCGCGACCGGGGCGACGCCAAGCATCCGCGCGACGTCGCTGTCAGGGTCGGTGTAATCCTCGTTCCACGCCACGCCCGAAGTCATCGTGGCGATCTGGCCGACGCTTACCCCCTCATAGGCAGTGCCCGCCAGCGCGGGGATGATGTTGGTGACCGGTGTATCGACGCTGGCGATTGCGCCATCCGCAATCGCGGCGCCAAGCAGGGTCGAAGTGAAACTCTTGGCAACCGAGAAGCTGGTCCAGCGTCCGGTCGGGCCGAAATCCAGACCGTAATCCTCGAATACGATCGCGCCGTCCTTGAGCACCATCAAACCAGCCGCCTGCGTTTGGGCCATATAGGCGCGGATATCGGCCTGCAGCGCGGCGGGGAGGCGATCCTCCTGTCGCGGCAGCGTGCGGACCGTATTGGCCGGCGCCACTTCGAGCCCGGGGAAGGCCGATTCCATATCGCGGAAGGCGGCCGACCGGCGTGCGTCGTCCCAGAACAGGATCGAATCGCCCGGATCCAGGCTCGCCATTTGCGCGGGCATCGACTGGGTTACAGCGGGCAGCGCCGGGGGTGCGGTTGCAACGGTGTCGTAAGCCGTCGCGCAACCGGCCAGCGCCAGTGCCGCCGTCGAAATCAATAATCCACGCATCAAATCTCTCCCTCTTTCACCAGCGTAACCTGGTGGACGTCGATCCCGCCACCGCGGAATCCGCCTTCGCAATACATCAGGTAATAGCGCCACAAATCGCAGAACTGTTCGTCGAAATCTTTGGGCAGCGCCCCGGCGGCGACCGCCGCATCGAAACTGTGCCGCCAATCCTCAAGCGTCGCGGCATAGTCGCCCCCGAAATCGTGCTGGTCCCGCCAGGCAAGGCCGCGCTCCTCCGCCAGCTGGCGAAATTCGCTCGTGCGGATCAGCAGCCCGCCGGGGAAGATATAAGCCTGGATGAAATCGGCGCTCTTCGCATAGGCGTCGAACAGATCGTCGCGCATCGCGATATACTGGATTGCGGCGCGCCCGCCCGGCTTCAGATTGCGCGCAATGCAGTCCATGAAAGTCGGCCAGTATTCGCGCCCCAAGGCTTCGACCATCTCGACGCTGACGATGGCATCGAACTGGCCCCCGCAATCGCGATAATCCTGCTTGCGGAAATCGACCCCGACGGCGTGTCGCGCGCGTGCCCAGGCGAGTTGTTCGTCGGACAGGCTGATTGCCGTGACATTGGACCCCCGCGCGGCAAGGAAGCCCGCCAGCCCGCCCCAGCCGCAACCGATTTCGAGCACCTCGGGCGCCGCACCGATACGCGCTGCCAATGCGTCCCATTTGCGCCGCTGCGCCGCTTCGAGGCCGTCCTCGCCACACTCCAGCGCCGAGGAATAGCTCATCGTCGGATCGAGCCATGCCTCGTAGAAATCATTGCCGAGGTCGTAATGCGCACTGATGTTCTTCTGCGCGCCTTCATGGGTGTTGCGATTGACCAGGTGCGCCAGCTTGAGCGCGTGGCGGAACGGGCCCTTGGCACGCGCGGTATCGCCCAGCCGGGCGGCGTGCTGCATGAACAGCGCGAACAGTGGCACCGGATCGGGGCTCCACCATTCGCCCGCCTCCCAAGCCTGGTACCAGCCGACCGAGCCATTGCTCGCCAGCCGGATCAGCGCGGTCCAGCTGCGCAGCTCGACTTCGCATTCGAACCCCGGCGCGTGTCCGCCCAGCGTGCGGCGGCTGCCGTCGGGCAGGACACCGTGAATGGTCCCCGATGTCAGCGCGGCATCGATGCGGCCGAGGATCCTCTCGAAACCGGGTGCCACCAACCGCGCGAACCAGCCGGGTTGGCGCGCAAAGCGTTGCGATCCGGCGATAAGGTCGTGCGCACGGGGGGTGGTCGGCATATCCATCGCGCGCTGCTATTGCGCGGCGCGGCGGCGGACGCAAGCTAGCCTTTTGCCGACCGGTACGCCTCCAGCGCGCGCTCGCGCGCTTCCCGGTGACCGATCATCTTGACCGGATAGCCGCCGCGCCGGTCATCGGGTGGGTCGTGGATGCAATCGTCATCCATATCGGCCAGTTCGGGCACATATTCGCGGATGTAATCGGCGGCGGAGAACTTTGCGCTCTGCGTCAGCGGCGCCATGATCCGGCTGAACATATTGCTGTCGACGCCGGTGCCCGAAATCCACTGCCAGTTGACGCCGTTATTGCCGTAATCGGCATCGACCAGGCAGTCCCAATACCATTGCTCGCCATAGCGCCAGTCGATCAGCAAATGCTTCACGAGGAAGCTGGCGCAGATCATCCGCACGCGGTTGTGCATCCACCCGGTCCGCCACAGCTGGCGCATGCCCGCATCGACCACCGGATAGCCCGTCATGCCGCGCTGCCAGCATTCGAGGTCTTGCTCGATCAGATGCCCCGCCTTGGGGTTCCGCCACAGCGTGCGTTCGTCGTAGTCGCGATAGCTGTCGCGCGGATAGTCGGGAAACTGGTCGATGATGTTCTGCGCATAATCGCGCCAGATCACTTCCTTGGCGAAGGTCTGCCATCCGGTGGAGCGCTTGTCCTTCAATGCATGCCACACCTGCGCAGGGCTGATCTCGCCCCATTGCAAATGCGGCGACAGGCGCGAGGTGATATCGTCCGAGGGCAGATTGCGCCCTTCGTCATAGTCGGCGATCTGGTCCGCCCACCAGTCGAGCCGGTCGTGCGCGGCACCTTCGCCGAACTCCCAGAAATCGCGGATGCCGCCGGCCCAATCGGGCCTGGTGGGAAGCAGATTCCAATTGGCCAGATCGTCGCTGCCGGGCCAGCTGTCGGGCGAATGGATCGTCTCGGGTTCGGGCAGCGGATCACGCGGCGGCATGACCTCGAGCATCGATTTCGAAAACGGCGTGTAGATCTTGTAGGGATCGCCCGAATTGGTCGTCACGCTGCCCGGCGGGAGCAGGTAATTGCCATCGTAGAGGCACAGCTTACAGCCTTCACCCAGCGCGTCGCGCAATTCGTCCTCGGCTTCTTTCCACCACGGCTCGTAATGCCGCATCGCGTGGATGCAGGTAGCCCCGACCTCGTCGGCTAGCGCGGCAAGCACCTGCGGGGCGTCGCCCTCGCGCAGCACGACGCGCGATCGACGCGCGCCAAGCGATTTGCCAAGGCTCTCGAGCGAGTGGTGCAGCCAGACCTTAGATGCGCCGCCATAGGCGTGGTCGCCAGCGCGCGCATCGTCGAGGATATAGACAGGAATAACGGGCCCGGCTTGCGCCGCCGCGTGCAAAGCGGGCTGGTCGGCGAGCCGCAAGTCGCGGCGCAGCCAGACGATTTGTGGTTTCGCGATAAATCTTCTCCCGATTGCCTGATACCAACCCCGTCATGCTGAACTTGTTTCAGCATCCATCCTTCGGCCAACTCAGGTCGAGCGGGAGGAATGATGGACCCTGAAACAAGTTCAGGGTGACGATAAAGGAACCGGTTCGCAACGCACGTCGGGTAGCGCTACCGAAAAGCGGTCACGCGCGCGCGGATCGTAAAAGCGCGCATCGCGCAGGAGGACCTGGCCGCTGTCGTCACATTCGACGAACGGAGCTCTCGACCAGAACAGAAACGCCGCCATGGCACTATTCTTCGTGGCGATCTCTTCCGCAGTCATCGCAGGCGTTCCTCCATGCTCGATAAACACAATTTTGTCGCTCGAACTAAGGCCACTGGCGACTCCCTCCGGAAACCTCCAGTTTCCCCAAACCGGTCTTGCGTTTTCGGGGTCTGCATCCGCCGCATGCCAAATCAGTTCTCTCTCCCAGAAAGCTAAAGGAACAGGTGACGCTATGAGATCCGCAACATCGAGATGCTCATCGCCATCCCGCTCCGCTGCTGCTGTGATCGCTCCATTCATCCCAACATACGCCAGCGCCACCGCAATCGCCACGCGCGCAGGCCTTCGCCACTCCCTGCCCCGCTTCTCGCGGCGGAGCGAGAACCAGGTCGCGAAACCAAGCAGCGCCCATAGCCAGATGTCGATGATGAACAGCGTGTCGCCGTAGAACCACCTTGAGGAGAATGGTTCGAGCAGGCGAATGCCGTAGACGTTGAGCCAGTCGAGCGCGGGGTGGGTCAGGCAGGCGATGAAGCTCAGCAGATAGAGCCATTTGAAACTGACCGGGAGCCTGTCCGCCGGGCGCTTGCCGCGCCCGGCCTGCCAGCGGTCGAAACCGTAGAGCAGCCCCGCCAGCACCAGCGGCAGCAGCACCCAGGCGATCGGTCCATGCTTGATGCCGCGGCGGAAGCCGAGATGTTCGACCCCGTCGAGCCAGAAGAAGCAGGCCGCATCGACATCGGGCAGGTTCGCGCCGATGATCAGCGCGGGCATGGCCAGCCCGGTCTTCCGTTTGAGCCCCGCCTGCCCGATCAACGCCCCGACGAGGCTGTGCGTGAGATTGTCCATCGCGCGCGAGTGTTAGCCCGCCGCGCCCAAAAGGAAAGGGCGGCAGGTTGCCCCGCCGCCCTCGGTTCATCGGTTCAGCCTCGATCAGGAATCGAAGGTTTCGCCGCGGCGCGCTGCGGTGAATTCACGGCGGTCGAGATAGGTGTCGCCGTCGTTATCGTAATAGAAGAAGCTGTCGGCGGCCTTGTTGATCGTGTCCGCCTTGAGCTCTGGCTCGCCCTGATCGTTCATCGCCTCATGCTGCGGATTGAGCGGGATCGCCCAGATCGCATATTCGGCAACCGAGAGCTGGTCGTCGTCGTTCCGGTCGAGATAGCCCCAGGTCATGTTCTGGCGCAGGCGCATGTTGGTTTCGCCATCGCGTTCCTGCGACGCGGCCTCCATTTCCTCGCGTTCGTCATCGCTCATGTCCTGCGAAGTGTCGGTAGCATCGGCCTGCTCGACCTGCTCGTTTACCACCTCGTCGCGATAGGTGCGATATTCGCTGCGGAACGCGTCGGAATCGAACGCATCGCGGCGCGTCTGCGCATCGTCGCCCAGCATGTAATCGCGCGTCATGGGATCGTATTCGTCCACCATGGCGGTTTCAGTATCGGCCATTTCGCTGCCGACTACCGGGTCCTCGGCCACGTCGTCGCCGCAGGCGACAAGCGCCAGCGCAAGCGTGGACAGTGCGGTCGTCTTGATCGAAATATTCATGTCTTCTCCATTGGTTGAACGGACCCTGCAGCGGCAGGGATATGTCCAACCAACGGAGCCGAACCGCGATCGGTCCGAAAAACTGCCAAATGCTGTCAGCGCGTCAGACAGGATCCTGCGCGGTGCCGTCGACGGTCCAGGTCTGGCCCTTGCCGAGCAACTTGGCGAGGTTGGCTTCCTTGCCCTGGCTCGCGGCGGCCTTTTCGGCCATCGCGGCGGCTTCGAAGGTCGGGCGCGGATCGTCATAGAGCACGCCCAGCGCCATCGGGAACGGGCCGAAGGGCATTTCGACCAGCATATGCGCGATCGAGCGGTTGGTGACATCGTGGACGATCACCCCCGCGGCTTCCCAATCGCCATCGACGACATCGACCACCTTGAGTTCGAGCTTGTCGCGGTCGAGCGCGATGCCCTTCGCATCCTTCGCGAACAGCATCGGCTTGCCGTTTTCGAGCCACAGCTGCTGGTCTTCGGCGCCCTTGGGCGCGGCGAAATCGTGGAACACGTCCTTGTTGTAGACGATGCAGTTCTGGAAGATCTCGATAAAGGCGGCGCCCTGGTGGGCATGCGCGGCCTTGAGCACATCGGGCAGGTGCTTCGACACGTCGAAACCGCGGCCGACGAAGCGCGCGCCCGCGCCCAGCGCGAACGCGGCAGGACGTGCGGGATGGTCGTAGCTGCCGATCGGGGTCGAGGGCGACTTCGTGCCTTCGCGGCTGGTCGGCGAGGCCTGGCCCTTCGTGAGACCGTAAATCTCGTTGTTGAACAGCATGATCTGCATGTTCACATTCCGGCGAAGAACATGCATCAAGTGGTTGCCGCCAATCGACAATCCGTCACCATCGCCGGTCACCAGCCAGATATCGAGATCGGGATTGGCCAGCTTCGCACCCGTGGCGAACGCGGGCGCACGACCATGGATCGTGTGGAAGCCGTAGCTCTCGACGTAATAGGGGAAGCGGCTCGAACAGCCGATGCCCGAAATGAACACGGTGTTCGCCGGGTCCGCGCCCAGCTGCGGCAGCGTGCGCTGCACCGCCTTGAGAATCGCATAGTCGCCGCAACCCGGGCACCAGCGAACCTCCTGGTCGGTTTCCCAGTCCTTGAGCGTGGTTTCGATCTTAACGGGTGCGTTCACGAGCCGAGCTCCTGCGATTGCGGTGACGACTGGTTCTTCAACGACCCGTCGTCATGTCCGGATTTCAGATGCGGTAGCTGGTCGTCATTGACCGGCACTTCGCCGCCCTCATTGCCTTCGACGCCGTCGAAATACTTGCCGATCGCCTCTTCCAGTTCGGCGATCTGGAACGGCTGGCCGCTGGTCTTGGTCAGCGGCGTCGCATCGACGAGGAACTGGTCGCGCAGCACGGTCTTGAACTGGCCGGTGTTCATTTCGGGCACCAGCACATGCTCGAACCCGCGCAGCAGGTCCCCGAGGTTCTTCGGCAGCGGCCAGATATGGCGCACATGGATGTGGCTCACGTCCAGCCCCTGGCGGCGCGCATTGTCGACCGCGCGGTGGATCGGGCCGAAGGTGCTGCCCCAGCCGACGACTGCGAGCTTGCCCGAACTGTTCCCGAGGCACACTTCCTGGTCGGGGATGGCGATTCCGTCGATCTTGCCCTTGCGCAGGTCGGTCATGCGCTGGTGGTTGTCGGGCGAATAGTCGATATTCCCGCTCAGCTCGTGCTTTTCGATCCCGCCGATGCGGTGCATCAGGCCGGGCGTGCCGGGCTTGACCCAGGGCCGTGCACCCTTGTCGTCGCGCTTGTAGGGCAGGAAGGTGTCGGCCCCCGCGTCATCGACCGCGTTCTTTTCGGTCAGAAACTGCGCCGGGAACGGTTCGAACGTGGCCGGATCGGGCACTTTCCAAGGCTCGGCGGCATTGGCGATATACCCGTCGGTGAGCAGCATGACCGGCGTCATGTATTGCACCGCGATGCGGCAGGCCTCGATCGCCACCTCGAAGGCATCGCCCGGGCTGCTGGCGGCAATCACCGGCATCGGCGCATCGCCGTTGCGGCCATAGACCGCCTGGTACAGATCGCTCTGTTCGGTCTTGGTCGGCAGGCCGGTCGACGGGCCGCCGCGCTGCGAATTGACGATCACCAGCGGCAGTTCGGTCATGATCGCGAGACCCATTGCCTCGCCCTTGAGCGCAATGCCCGGACCCGACGAGCTGGTGATCCCGAGGCTGCCCGCGTAGCTGGCGCCGATCGCGGCGCAGATTGCGGCAATTTCGTCTTCCGCCTGAAAGGTGGTGACGTCGAATTCCTTGAGCCGCGCGAGATGGTGCAGGATCGCACTGGCGGGCGTGATCGGATAACCGCCGAAAAACATCGGCAGGCTGGCCAGCTGCGCGCCTGCCACGAGGCCAAGACTGACCGCTTCGGCGCCGGTGACGGTGCGGTAAAGCCCCGGCGCGCTGGGCACCGGATCGATATGAACCTGCTTGAGCGGCCCCGCGAGCTCGGCGGTTTCGCCATAGGCATGGCCCGCATCGAGCGCGGCAATATTGGCATCGGCGATTTCGGGCTTGGATTTGAACTTGGCCTTGAGCCAGTCGTGGATCGGTTCGCGCGGACGGTCGAACATCCACAGCGCCAGACCCAGCGTCCACATGTTCTTGGACCGCAGCGCGTCCTTGTTGCCCAGGCCGTAGGGCTTGACCGCCTCGATCGTCTTTTCGCTGATGTCGAAGGCGAGCAAATCGTATTTCGCGAGGCTGTCATCCTCGAGCGGATTGGCCTCGTAATGCGCCTTGTCGAGGTTGCGCTTGGTGAACGCGCCGGTGTCGGCAATCACCAGCCCGCCGGGCTTGAGCGCCGCGATATTGGTCTTGAGCGCCGCCGGGTTCATCGCCACCAGCACATCGGGCGCATCGCCCGCAGTATTGATTTCGCGGCTGCCGAAATTGATCTGGAACGCCGAAACGCCGAACAGCGTGCCCTGCGGCGCGCGGATTTCGGCGGGGAAATCGGGGAACGTGGCCAGGTCATTGCCGGCCAGCGCGGTCGACAGGGTGAACTGCCCGCCCGTCAGCTGCATGCCATCGCCGGAGTCGCCGGCAAAGCGCACGACAACGCTTTCGGGGGTTGCGGGGAGGCCGTCCTGCGGGGCGGTGGCGGCTGTTGCCATCCGGATATTCCTTGTCTGCGCCATCGCTTGCGGCGCCGTTTCCAATGGGAAGCGCCACCTAGGGCGCGCCTCATCCTCTCGCAATGAAGTTTCTCTGCTAGGCCAAAAAAGCGGCATGGAAAAGCGCTGCGAACACGCTAAGTCCCAAAAAGAAACGCAAATGAGAGAGAACGCAATGGCCGATACCGAACATTATGTCCGCGACGATGTACGCGGGTTCCTCGACATGCTCGAAGCGATGGGCGGTAAGGGAGTAGAGGAGGTCGGCGCCGAAGAGGCCCGCCAGCAGATGCGCGCGATGGGCACCGTGGCCGAGTCCGAGCCGCGGACGATGGCGGTACAGCGCGATCTGACGTGCCCCGGCCCTGCGGGTCCGATCCCGCTGCGATTCTACGACGTCAAGGCCGAGCGCGAGCCGGGCCCCTGCGTAATATTCATCCACGGCGGCGGTTTCGTGATCGGCGATCTCGAAGTCTACAACGCGCTGTGCACCGAAATTTCGCACCATCTCGACTTGCCGGTAATCTCGGTCGACTACCGTCTCGCGCCCGAACACCCCTTCCCCGCCGCACCCGACGATTGCGAGGCCGTCGCGCGCTGGCTCGCCGCATCCCCCGCCGAGCTTGAGCGGACGATCACCGGGCTGGTCATCACCGGCGACAGCGCGGGCGGCAATCTGACCATTGTCACCACCAACCAGCTGATGAACGAACCCGCCGACGTACCGGTGATCGTGCAGGCACCGATCTATCCGGTGGCCAGCGACACCTCGCAGCACAGCAGCTTCGCGATGTTCACCGAAGGCTTCCTGCTGACCGGCGCGGCGATGGCCTGGTTCAACGATCAATATGGCGGCGATGCGGGCGATCCGCGCCACACGCCGATGGTCGGCGATTGCACGAACACCCCGCCGACCGTCGTGTGCACCGCGGGTCTCGATCCCTTGCGCGATTCCGGCCGGGAATACGCCGCACATCTGGTGCAACTCGGCACGGAAGTGGTCTATCTCGAGTTTCCCGGGATCATTCACGGGTTTACCACGCTGAGAAAAGCGATACCGAGCGGCCAGAGGGACCTCGAAGCGTTCCTCGACGCGACGAAACTGATGGTGGAGCGATACAGGTGAGCGAAATGCTGGGATACCGCCCGTGTGTGGGTGTGATGCTGGTTAACGGTGACGGCAAGGTGTTCGTCGGGCGCCGGATCGACAACAAGGAAGGCGATTGGTGGCAGATGCCGCAGGGCGGCGTCGACGAAGGCGAAGACCTGCGTGATGCCGCGCTACGCGAGCTGGGCGAGGAAACCGGGGTTCGTCCCGAGCACGTGACCATTCTCAAGGCGATGGACGAGCCGATCCGTTACGACCTTCCCGAAGAGCTGATCGGCAAGCTATGGGGCGGCAAGTACCGCGGGCAGGAACAGGTGTGGTATCTGGCGCGGTTTGCCGGCGCGGATGCCGACATCGACCTCGAAGCGCATGATCCGCCCGAATTCTGCGACTGGAAATGGGTCGAGGCGGAGCAGCTGCCCGACCTGATCGTGCCCTTCAAGAAACGCGTCTACCGCGCCGTAGTGGACGCGTTTCGCGAGCTGGTCTGAGATGGAGTTAGCCCCTCTTCTTCAGGGGAATCCTGACTATCTCAGTTCGATTGCGGCGCCGCAGCATCGGGCAGCACCGCTTCGGCGGTCTGTACGCGCGCCGGGGGTCCGGCGGCGATCCGGGCGTTGAGCTGCTGCGTTTCGGCGCAGGTCTGGCCGCACAGGGACTCCAGCCTGGCCAGGCTGCCGCGCGCCTTTTCGATCGCGCCCTTCTCGACCAGCGCTTCGCCCTCGCCCGCGATCGCGGCCAGATTGCGCGGCTCGCGCGTCAGCGCTTCGCGGTAATAGCGGATCGCCTTGCCCTGCAGGCGGTCGGCGCGGGCGGCTTCGGCGAGCCGCAGGAAGATCGGCGTGTGCCCCGGATCGACTGCCAGCGCGGCCTCGTAAGCGTCGATCGCGCCCTGCGTATCGCCCTGCGCCAGCGCCGCTTCACCCTCGGCAATCAGCACCGCCGCACGCGGCGTCGGTGCGTCATCCCCGGCCCAGCCAACGCTCGATGTCACGGCAAGCGCCAGCGAAAGGGCAGCGGCGGCGGGGGCAAAACGCATAATCGTCTCCAGCGGGGTCGTCCGTCGAATATGTGGCGGGTCAGCCATAATGCTTATGGCTAACACGGGAAGTGTTCAGGCCCAAGCGTGATAATCCCCACCTTCACTCCGCGGTCTGAACCCGCGCTGCACAGGCGATGAAGAAACCGTCGGTGGAATCGGGTCCCGGCGACAGGCGGATGCCCTGCCCGCGCGGACGCCCCAGTGGCAGCGCCAGCGCGCGTGGCTGCAGCGCGGGATGCCGCGCGAGCAGAGCGTCGAACTGCCCCGCGCCTTCCTCGTCGAGCAGCGAACAGGTGACATAGATGATCCGCCCGCCGGGCTTGACCAGTTGCGCCGCCACATCGAGCAGATAGGCCTGCAGCGTGGTTAACCGGGACAGTTCCTGCTCGTCGAGCCGCCAGCGCGCTTCGGGATTGCGGCGCCAGGTGCCGGTGCCCGAACAGGGCGCATCGACCAGCACCGCATCGGCCTCACCAGCGAATTCGGCCAGCGCCTCCATCTCGCGCTGCGGGTTGAGCAGGATAGTGGCGATATTCGCCGCGCCCGCACGTTCGGCGCGCGGCGCCAGCCGCGAGAGGCGGTTGCGATCGGTGTCGGAGGCGACCAGCCGCCCCTGGTTGTCCATCGCCGCGGCCAGCGCGAGCGTCTTGCCGCCCCCGCCCGCACACAAATCGACCACGGTTTCCCCCGGTTGCGCGCCAACCGCGAGGCAGGCGAGCTGCGAGCCGGTATCCTGCACTTCGATCTCGCCGGCACGGAAAGCCGGCCATTGTTCGACCGGTGTGCCCGTGGCGAGCCGCAGCCCGTGCGGGGCAGCGGTGGGTTCGGACGGCTCGGGCAGCGTCACCGTGGCGCGCTCGGCCTTGAGCGTGTTGACGCGCAGGTCGAGCGGGGCGCGGTCGAGCAAGGCCTCTGCCTCAGCGCCTTCGACACCCGATGCGGCCAGTCGCGCAATCAGCCAAGCTGGCGCGACGCCGCCCTCGGCCACCGGCTCACCCTCGGCAATCGGTTGGGCACCATAGTTCGAGCCATCGAACAGTGGGGCAATTGCGGGATCGGTCTCGCCCAGCCGCAGCATCGCGGCGCGCCCGCTTGCCGGCACCGGACCGCAGGCGCGGATGGCGGAATAGACCAGTTCGCGGATCGCGCGCCGGTCCTTCGACCCGGCAAAGCGGTTGTTGCGGAACCACTCGGCGAGGATGCGGTCGGCAGGCGCGGCTTTCGCGCGCGCAGCCTCGACGATCCGGTCGAGCAGTTCGATCGCAGTCTGGACCCGGGCGGCAGGCGTCATGGCCTAGCGCGTCGGATAGTTCGGCGCTTCGCGCGTGATCGACACGTCGTGGACATGGCTTTCGGCGAGGCCGGCATTGGTGATGCGCACGAATTGCGCGCGCTTGCGCAGGTCGTCGATCGTGGCGCTGCCGGTGTAACCCATCGCCGCCTTGATCCCGCCAACCAGCTGGTGAACCACCGCGCTGGCCGGGCCCTTGTAGGGCACCTGTCCCTCGATCCCCTCGGGGACCAGTTTCTGCTGGCTGATATCGGCCTGGAAGTAGCGGTCGGCGCTGCCGCGCGCCATCGCGCTGACGCTGCCCATGCCGCGATAGGCCTTGTAGCTGCGGCCCTGATAGATGAAGGTTTCGCCCGGCGCTTCCTCGGTGCCTGCCAGCATCGAGCCGATCATCACCGTGCTCGCGCCCGCAGCCAGCGCCTTGGCGGCATCGCCGCTGGTGCGCAGGCCGCCATCGGCGATGACGGGAATGCCATACTCCTCGGCCGCCTCGGCGCTGTCCATCACCGCCGTCAGCTGCGGTACGCCCACACCCGCAACCACGCGCGTGGTGCAGATCGAGCCCGGGCCGATCCCGACCTTGACCGCATCGGCGCCAGCGCCCGCGAGCGCCTTGGTCGCTTCGGCAGTGGCGACATTGCCCGCGATTACCTGGACGTTGTTCGACAGCTTCTTCACCCGTTCGACCGCCCGCGCGACATCCATATTGTGGCCATGCGCGGTATCGATCACCACCACATCGACCTCGGCATCGATCAGCGCCTGCGTCCGCTCGAAGCCCTTGTCGCCGACCGTGGTCGCGGCAGCGACGCGCAGGCGTCCGGTGGGGTCCTTGGTGGCATCGGGATAGGCGACCGCCTTCTCGATATCCTTGACCGTGATCAGCCCGACGCAACGACCGGCGTCATCGACCACCAGCAGCTTTTCGATCCGCCGCTGGTGGAGCAGCCGGCGCGCTTCTTCCTGCCCGGTGCCGAGCGGCACGGTGGCGAGGTTCTCGGTCGTCATCAGTTCGCCAATGGGCTGGCGCGGGTTCTCGGCAAAGCGGACATCGCGATTGGTCAGGATACCGACCAGCTTGCCGTCGCGATCGGTCACCGGAATGCCGCTGATGCGGTTGACGGACATGATGTCCTGCGCCTCGCCCAGCGTGGCGTCGGGGTGGATGGTGATCGGATTGACCACCATGCCGCTTTCATAGCGCTTGACCGCACGCACCGCGGCGACCTGTTCGTCGACGTCGAGATTGCGGTGCAGCACGCCGATCCCGCCAAGCTGCGCCATGGCGATCGCCATGTCCGCTTCGGTGACGGTGTCCATCGCGCTGGAAACCACCGGGATGCTGAGCCCGATGTCGCGTGTCAGCCGACTGGCGGTCCGGGCCATCGACGGCAGGATGTCGCTCTCGGCCGGACGCAGGAGAACGTCGTCGAAAGTAAGACCAAGGGGAATGTCGAAATGTGCCACGTGGAGAATCGCCTGCCGGGGGAGAAAGTGGCGGCCCATGTAACGACGGATGGGGAAACTAGCTAGTGCCCATAACCGCACTTTGCCGCCTGACCCGTTCGCGGGGGCCGAATATCCCTTACGGACAGCCCACGGTCCTATGTCCGATGCCCCGACCGCCGCCGATTGCGATGGAGGTATATCCGCCCCAACCCTACGAACGCGCCGAGCGGAAACAAGGCGCGCATCACGTCCGGTTCCCAGCTGCCCGCCGCTGCCCTGAACGACACGGTCGGGACCGCCACGCCGAGGAACCAGTAAAGCTGCTCCGGCGCTTGCGGGACCCACGCCGCCCCGCCGACGCCGACAAAGGCAAGGACCGCCCACAGGGGTTTCAGCGTCAGACCGGGTTCGCGCAATACCGCAATGGCTAACCCCACGCTGACGACGAGGCTCGCGGCCGCAGCGACGAGAAACGGGACCAGCACGCCCGACACGCGCGCCTACTCCGCGGTCCAGCCGCCATCGACGCTCCAGTTGGCACCGTTCACATTCTGCGCCTCGTCGCGGCAGAGAAACACGGCCAGCGCGCCGATTTCATCGGGCTGGACGAATTTCTTGGTCGCCTGCTTCACCAGCAGCACATCGTTGATGACCTGCTCGCGGGTCATCCCGCGCGCCGCCATCGTGTCGGGGATCTGGTTTTCGACCAGCGGGGTCCAGACATAGCCCGGGCTGATGCAATTGGCAGTCACTCCGAACTCGGCGAGTTCGAGCGCCACGGTCTTGGTAAAGCCGTCGAGCCCGTGCTTGGCCGAATTATAAGCCGACTTGAACGGGCTCGCGACCTTCGAATGCGCGCTGGCGGTGTTGATGATGCGGCCCCAGCCCTTGCGCTTCATATCGGGCGCGGCAAGCCGCGTGGTGTGGAAGGCAGCGGTCAGGTTGAGCGCGATGATCGTGTCCCATTTCTCCACCGGGAAATCCTCGACCGGCGCGACATGCTGCATCCCGGCATTGTTGACGAGCACGTCGATCTCGCCCGCCTCGGCCATCATCGCCTCGATCTGCGCGACATCGGTCAGATCCGCGCCGCTGTGCGTCGCGCCCAGTTCCTCGCATAAGCCGGCGATTTCACCCGCATCGCCAAAGCCGTTGAGGACCACCTGCGCCCCCGCGCCCGCCAGCGCGCGCGCAATGGCAAGGCCGATGCCGCTGGTCGATCCGGTCACCAGCGCGCGCTTGCCCTTGAGGAATTCGGTGTGAAACATTTGGCTCTCCGGACGTTGTGGGAATGGTCGATTTCGGCCATTGCGCACATACCAAGCGCTGTAAAGCGGTCAGGCACAAGGGGGAGCGCATGCGGCTCAATCCGTTCAATACCGGCAATATCAACGTACGATCGAGCGGTGGCGGCGGCGGCGTTCCCGGCGGCAAGGCGGGCGGGATCGGCTGCGGCACGATCGTGATCGCCGCAGTGGGCTATTTCGTCTTCGGACTCGACCCGATGCAGACCGCAGGCATGGTCGAAGGCGTCCAGCAGGGGCAGCAGCAGGCGGGCCCCGCTAACACCAACGAACAGGAAATCTGCACCAGCAGCGAATATGCGCGCGAAGCGTGCAACGGGTTGCAATCGCTCAACCAGACCTGGGCGGGCACCTTCGAGGCGCAGGGGTATGGTGACCAGTTCCGCCAGCCCACGCTCGACCTGTTTCGCAATGGCCAGGTAGCCACGCAGGGCTGCGGCAGCGCGACCAGCGCCGCCGGGCCGTTCTACTGCCCCGCCGACCAGACGATCTATATCGACACCAGCTTCTACGACACGCTCGAACGCCAGCTTGGCGCGGGCGGCGATTTCGCGCGCTATTATGTGCTCGCGCATGAATATGGCCATCACATCCAGACGATCACCGGGATCTCCTCGCAGATCCGCAGCGCGCAGCAGCAGAACCCGAGCCGTGCGAACCAGCTGCAGGTGCTGATGGAATTGCAGGCCGATTGCTATGCCGGGGTCTGGGCGGGCAAGAACCGCAATCTGATCGAGCCGGGCGATATCGAGGAAGGCATGCAGGCCGCCGCCGCGATCGGCGACGACCGGCTGACCGGCGGGCGCGTGTCCTCGGAGAACTTCACCCACGGCACGTCGCAGCAGCGCAGCGATGCCTTGCGGCTGGGGCTGCAGGGCGATGATCGCGCCTGCGACCGGATCACCAATATCGGCTGAGGCCGTTTGGCGATAGCGGATGACGCAAAGCAAAAGGGCGCGGCTTTATCGGCCACGCCCTTTTTCATGTGGTGGTTCGCAGGGCAATTAGCCGCGCAGCGAGCGCTTCAATTCGCGGATTTCCGCGTCGAGATCCTCCAGCATATCGCGGCGGACCTCGTCCGGCAGGCTTGTGTTGCCGGCGATCTTGTCGCGTGTCTTAGCCAGCGACTTCAGCGCGATCCGGTCACCGGCGGTATGGCAAACGTAGAGGAACACCTCGCCGTTGCTCTTCACCTTCTTGGCGGGGACATCGGGATACCGGCAGCTTTCGATCACCTTGGGGCCGTGATCGATCGAGACCGCAACCGACCGAGGAATTTCCTCGTCCAGCTTCTTGCCCCACTCGCCTCCCACCTCGACATGCGCCTCCATCCGGCGCGATGTGGCCTCGGCGTGCGCAACGCGGTTCTCGACCGACGCGATCGTTTGCACCGCCCATTCCTGGCGACCGCGCGCATGCTCGATGCGCCCCTCTACCCATTGCTGGCGATCCGCAGTGTAACTGGCGACCTGCTTGGCGCGTAGCTTGTCGGCGTGTTTACGCTTTTCGGCTGCCTTTTCGCGCTTCTCCGCAGCTTTCTCGTACTTCTCCGCGGCCTCCTCGCGTTTCTCGGCAGCCAGCTCGCGCTTCTCTGCTGCCAGTTCACGCTGGCGTTCGGCGCGTTCGAAGCCTTGCTCGATGGCGACGAATTCGATCACGCTTTCGGGAGCCTCGGGCGCTACCGGAGCGAACGGCGGCGGCGGCGCGACCGGCGTTTGCAGGGCAAAGGACTCTTCGGGCGACGCAGAAATCACCTCCGCATACCCGATGCTGGCCGTCATCGGCAGCGTGAACACGGCAGCGACCACCGCGCCGCGCACGGCAAAGCGGCGGCGACGCGAATCGTCGGTCATCGGCAGGCTGCGCAAACGGTGGATGATCGATTTGTCGCCGAGCACGGGGCAGGCCATCGGCGCCGCCAGCGCGGGCCGCGGCGCAATCTGCGGACGGCGGGCGAAATCGGCGATAATCGCGGCATAGGCGGCGCGCTCTTCGCGGCTGCGGCTGGCCACCACGCGCGCATCGCAGGCGGCTTCCTGGTCGCGGCGCATGGCCGACCAACCCATCCAGCCCAGCGGGTTGAACCAGTGGATCGCGAACAGCGGCTGGACCAGCACATTGACGAGGATATCGTGGCCGCGGTGATGCGCGAGCTCATGCGCAATCGCGAGGTCACGCACCTGGCGTTCGCGGCTGGCCATGAAGCCATCGGGCAAGGCGACGACCTTGTCGAACACGCCGAAGGCCATCGGGCCCGAGATCGCGGTGGTTTCGATCAGGCGGATATGGCCGACCTCGCCGACGGGGCGCGCATCCTCGAGCAATTCGTGGCGCAGCTCGCCATAGAGCCAGAACCGGCGACCCATGAAGATCGCTGCACCGACCAGCCACAGGATCACCAGCGGGGTAAGGAGGTCGATCGGCGTGTCGAGCGGCGCAGTCCCGGCGGGGGAGACGAACTCGCTATAGGAGAACCCATTTTCGGCAGCAGGCGCAAACGCCAGATCGGCGGCCATCACCTCGCTCGCGGCGTCGCTACCCGAAAGGTCGGGACGCATCCATGCGGGCAGTGTCACCGGCGGGAAGAGCAGCCGGATAAGCGGCAGGAACCACAGCGCATAAGCCGCGCCCGCGCCGAGATATTTCGCCACCGGGCGGCGCAGCAGCAGCGCAACGCCGATCAGCGCGCCGGTCCACACCAGCGTATCGAGCAGAAACAGGCTCCAATATTCGCGGATTAGCTCGGTCATTTGCGCATCTCCCTCAAGAGCGCTTCGATTTCGACGAGATCGTCGTCGGTGAGCGCCTCGCTCTCGGCCAGTTGGGCGAAGAGCGGGGCGGCGCGGCCGCCGAACAGGCGGTTGACCAGGCGGCGGCTTTCACCGCCGACATACTCGGACCGCTCGATCAGTGGGCGATAAAGGAATTTGCGACCCTGGGGCTCGGTGCTGACCACCTGCTTCTGGACGAGACGGCTGAGCAGCGTCTTGACGGTCGGGATCGACCAGTCGCGCCGGGCGCAGATTGCCTCGCACACCTCGGCAGCGGAGATCGGGTTGCGGTCCCACAGCACTTCCATGACGGCGTGCTCGGCTTCGCTGATCCGTTCGCCCGGGGCGTCCTTGCGCTTGCTCATTCCCACCTCCTGATCGTCATCTGACCTGCACGCGTAATTCTTCGATTACGTCTGTAGCCACAGCGACTACGATTGTAAACCTGAAGCGTGGATGAATGCGCGGGAAAGGTCCTTGCTTCTCGACCAACAACATATCACTCTGGATCAATGACACGGATTCTGGCCGCGCTGGCCCCGCTCACCCTTTTTGTCACGCCGCTCGCCGCGCAGGACGACTCGCTACCCCAAGCGGAAAGCTTCGCCACCCAGCTGGTGGTGATCGAGACCAGCATGGGCGAAATCGCGGTGGAAATCGAGACCGAGCGCGCGCCGATCACCGCGGGCAATTTCCTGCGCTATGTCGACGAAGAACGCTTCGACGGCACGTTCTTCTACCGCGCGATGCATCTCGATTGGGGCGAACCGCCCAATGGCCTGCTGCAGGGCGGGACGCAGATGGACCCGGGCCGCGTGCTGGACCCCATCGCGCATGAACCGACTACCGTCACCGGCCTCAGCCATACCGATGGTGCGCTGTCGATGGCGCGTTACGATCCGGGCAGCGCGACGGGCGATTTCTCGATCATGATCAAGGACCAGACGGGGCTCGATGCGACCCCGGCATCGTCCGACCCGAGCCTGCAGGCGGGGTTCGCGGTGTTTGGCCATGTCGTCGCGGGGATGGACGTGGTCCACGCAATCCACGCGCTGCCGCCCGATCCCGACAAGGGCGAAGGCTGGATGAAGGGACAGTTGCTGGCCGACCCGGTCGAGATCGTCGATATGCGCCGGGTAGATGCGCCTGCCGACGCGGACTGACGGGATACGCGGCGGCTAGGCCGTCGGCTCGTCGCCTTCACCGCACACGGCGGTCCGGTCGATGCGGAAGATCTTGACCTCCCCCACCCCTTTCAGCGTGTGCAATTCCGCGCTTGAAAAGGGCATCACGTTGCGTGCCGACAGATAGGTGGATTCGCTCACCGCGATACCGCCGGGTTCGGCAATGCCTTCGACCCGGCTGGCGACATTCATCGTATCGCCCCAGTAATCATAGGCATAGCGGCGGCTGCCGACCACACCGCCGACCACCGGACCGGTGTGGATGCCGACGCGGACCTGCACATCGAGATCGGCTTGCTGCGCAAAGGCGCGGATGCTGCGGATGATATCGCACGCGAAGGCGATGGCCTCGCCGGCGCCGCGATCGCCCGAGGCCTGCCCGCCGGATACCGCCAGATAGGCATCACCGATGGTCTTGACCTTCTCCACCCCGGTGCGGTCGGCGCAGTCGTCGGCGATCGAGAACACCTCGTTGACCACCTTGACCAGCATGCCGGGCGACAGCCTGCGCGCCAGCTTGGAGAAGCCGACGATATCGATGAAGATCACCGACACGTCGGAGAAGGAATCGGCCACCGCCTGCCCTTCGCGCAGCCGTGCGGCGACTTCGGGCGGAAGGACGTTGAACAGCAGTTCCTCAGTCTTGCGGCGTTCGAGTTCGAGCGCCTGCCCTGCGGCGAAGGTCTTGCGCGCGCGGCGGTCGATGTCCCAGTTCACGAAGGTGGCGAAAGTGAAGAAGGTGGTGAAATTGGTGAAGGTATAGACCTTGTTCACGATCCCGCGATCGGCCTGCACCAGGACGGCGAGATAGATCACCAGCACGAGACCGGCCCAGGCAAGGTAATAGCGGGTGGTGGCGACGAAGCCGACGCTGGCGAAGACCATCAGGATGCCCAGGTTGATGATCGCCATTCCGAAGCGCGAAATGCCGGTGATCGCGGCCTGGTCGCCCAGCGCGTCGATCAGCATGATCATCGCCACACCCAGCGCGGTGAAGATGAGCATATCGACCCATCCCCGCTCGACATAGAACCGCGTAAAGGTGAGCGCGATAATCCCGACCAGCGCGGCGATGAAAACGCCCGCCGCGAGATTGTAGGCGATCACCCCCTCGCGCGGGAAATGCAGCGGATTGAACCCGATATAGGACAGCAGCGTGACAATGCCGATCCCGGCAAGGAAGCGCGTACCGGGAATGCGCGCCAACCGCTCGCCCTCGACATAGGCGCGCTCAGTGTTTGGATCCTCGAAACGGCCCAGCATCGACTGCCCCCCAATGCCCCATGCACCGGCGAACCTACCCAATGCCGCGCGGCAAGACCAGCGGCCGGCGCAGGCAGGTGCCCCGCGCGACCGGGCGCCGCGCCAGTATCAGCGGGTTTCGCGCGCCAGCCGGCTCATCAGGATGGCCGAGCGCTGCGCCTGCCGCACGATCGAGCGCAAGTTGATCGTTTCGCCTTCGGCGTGGCTGCCGCTGCCCGCGGGCCCCATCCCGGCCAGCCCGTCGACATAGGGAGCAACGAAGCTGATATCGGCTGCCCCGCGGCGCGCCGGTGGATAGGGCTGCATCGCATCGTGCCCCAGGTCGGCGTTGATCGCGTTGAGCCGGTCGAGCAGCGCGGCATTGCCCGCGGTCGGCGCCATCGGCGGATAGCGGAACTCGATCGCGATGGTCGCCTCGGTACCCGGCAGGTGCTGCGCGACGATGGCGCGCATCCGTTCGGCGGTCGCCTCGTTCTGTTCGGGTGTCAGCGCGCGCAGATCGCCGCGGGCCACCGCATGCGAGGGGATGATGTTGGTCTTGCCGCTCGTAGTCGCGGAGAGGTCGTCTTCGCCCAGCTCGGCCGGGGTTCCGCCCCCCATGAAGCCGACGTTGTAGGTGAGGTTTTCCTCGGGCAGTTCGCGCCGGAAAGCATCGAGGATGCGCACTATTTCATAGATCGCGCCATAGCCCGCATGGTCGGAGAATATGCCCGAGCTGTGCCCGCTGCCCGCGCGCGTGGTCAGCGTCCAGCTGCCCGACGAACGCCGCGCGATCACGCCCGCGTCCTTGCCGTCCAGCACCGAAAGCCCTTCATAGCCAAGCGCGACATCGGCCCATCTGCCCGCTTCGACCAGGTCCCGGCGCGCGGCCTCCAGCGGTTCACCCGCATCTTCCTCGTCGCCCGTCAGCGCGACGACGATGTTCGCGCCCTCGAGCGTGCCCGCCACCTGCATGGCGCGCAGCGCGGCGAGGATCACCACGATGCCGCCCTTGTCGTCGACCACGCCCGGCCCAACCGCGCGGTCGCCCTCGCGCACGAAGCCGGTGAAAGCCGAATCGGATTCGAACACCGTGTCGAGATGCCCGATCAGCAGCATCTTCGTGGTGCCCGGCGCGCCTTCGTGACGCGCGAACAGATGGCCTGCGCGCCCCTGCGCCGACTGGTCGATCCACTCGACGTCGAAGCCCAGCGCCGCGAACTCGGGCGCCAGCAGCTCGGCGACCGCCTCGACCCCAGCATGGTTGTGCGAACCCGAATTGATGAGCGTGATCCGCTCGAGCAGCGCGACATCATCCTCGAACCCGTCCGCGACGGTTTCGACCATGACCTCTTCTGCATGGCTGAGTTGCGCGGAGACGGGGGCGGCAAGCAGCGCCGCGAAACCCACGACGAAGCCGAGCGCCCCCGTCCGCATCAGTAAACCCGCTTCTTCGGCTCGATGTACTTCGCGTCGTCGGTCAGCGTATATTCGTGAACCGGGCGGTAATCGATCTTCACGCCGCCGCCATTGCCGCCCCAGCCGTCGAACCAGGCGATGGTGTGCTTCATCCATTCGGCGTCGTTGCGATCGGGGAAATCCTCATGCGCATGCGCGCCGCGGCTTTCCTTGCGGTTCTCGGCCGAAGCCATGGTGACATTGGCCTGCGCCATCAGATTGTCGAGCTCGAGCGTCTCGATCAGATCGCTGTTCCAGATCAGCGAGCGGTCGAAGACCTTCACGTCCTCCATCCGCTTGTTGATCTGCTTCAGGTTTTCGACGCCTTCGGCCATCAGCTTGCTGTCGCGGAACACCGCCGCGTGGCGCGTCATCGTCTTCTGCATGTCCGCGCGCAGCTCAGCCGTAGGCGTGCCGCCATCGGCGTAGCGGAAGTGGTCGAGCCGGCCGAGCGACAGTTCGGCGCTGTCGGCGGGCAGCTCGTCATGGCTGGTGCCCGGCTTGATCAGTTCCTTGAGACGGTGGCCGGTCGCGCGGCCGAACACCACGAGGTCGATCAGCGAGTTCGAGCCAAGCCGGTTGGCGCCGTGGACCGAGACGCAGGCCGCCTCGCCCACCGCGAACAGGCCGGGGACGATCTTTTCGGGATCGCTCTTGTCGCCGGCCATCACTTCGCCGTGATAGTTACAGGGGATGCCGCCCATGTTGTAATGCACCGTCGGCGTCACCGGCAGCGGTTCGCGGGTCAGATCGACCCCGGCGAAGATCTTGCCGCTTTCGGTGATCCCCGGCAGGCGCTGGCCCAGCACGGTCGGATCGATATGATCGAGATGGAGGTAGATGTGGTCCTTTTCGGGGCCCACACCGCGGCCTTCGCGCATTTCCAGCGCCATCGAGCGGCTGACGACGTCGCGGCTCGCGAGGTCCTTCGCGGAAGGTGCATAGCGTTCCATGAACCGCTCGCCTTCGGAATTGGTGAGGTAACCACCCTCGCCGCGCGCGCCTTCGGTGATAAGCACGCCCGCACCGTAGATGCCGGTCGGGTGGAACTGGACGAATTCCATGTCCTGCAGCGGCAGTCCGGCGCGCAGCACCATGCCGCCGCCGTCGCCGGTGCAGGTATGCGCGCTGGTCGCGGTGTAATAGCAGCGGCCATAGCCGCCGGTCGCCAGCACCACCGCCTTCGAACGGAAGCGGTGGATCGTGCCGTCGTCGAGGCACATGGCCATGACACCGACGCAGACGCCGTCCTTCATGATCAGGTCGAGCGCGAAATATTCGATGAAGAAGTCCGCATCGTACTTCAGGCTCTGCTGGTAGAGCGCGTGGAGCATGGCGTGACCGGTACGGTCGGCCGCGGCGCAGGTGCGCTGCACCGGCGGGCCTTCACCCATGTTCTGCATGTGGCCGCCGAAGGGACGCTGGTAGATCGTGCCGTCGTCATTGCGGCTGAACGGCACGCCGGCGTGCTCCAGCTCGTAAACCGCCTGCGGTGCTTCGCGCACCAGATATTCGATCGCGTCCTGGTCGCCGAGCCAGTCGGACCCTTTGACCGTATCGTACATGTGCCACTGCCAGTGGTCGGGCGTGTTGTTGCCGAGGCTGGCGGCGATGCCGCCCTGCGCCGCGACGGTGTGTGAACGCGTCGGGAAAACCTTGGTGATATTGGCGGTCTTGAGCCCGCTTTCGGCAGCGCCCATCGTGGCGCGCAGGCCCGAACCGCCGGCGCCAACGACGATCACGTCATAGGTGTGGTCGATGATCGGATAGGCGGCAGCGCCGCTCTGGCGGGTGGTGCCCGGGGCCGAACCGGGCGTGGCCGGCGCGGTGTTGGGCGATTGGTTGGAACTGTCCACATTGCCCGTATTGGTATCGTCGCGCCCACCGTGCGGCGGCGCGCCATTGTTCGCACCACTAGTCATCAGGAAATTCCTCCAAGCGCGATGCGCGCAATCGAAACGAGACCGAAGACACCGCCGCCGATCGCCGCGAGGTTGAGCGCAGCGATACAGGCGAACTTGTTTCCGGGAGTATGGACATAATCCTCGATCAGCACCTGCAGGCCAAGCCGTGCGTGCCAGAAGACCGAGATGATCAGCAGCGCCAGCGCAGTGGCGGGCACCGTTTGCGCGGCCCAGCCGGCGACCGTGCCGTAGGAATAGTCAGGCAGCAGCGCGAGGCTGACCGCAAGGAACAGCATCAGCACCAGATTGCCGATGGCGGTGAAGCGCTGCAGCAGCCAGTGATGCGCGCCTTCATGCGCCGAGCCGAGCCCGCGTACGCGTCCGATCGAGGTTCCGTTACCCATGGGTCTAAGCCTTTAGCGAAGCAGGATGAGGGCCCAGAAGCCCGCAGTGAGAAGAATGCCGAGCAGCGGCGCGAGGATCGACCAGGTCTTGTTCGTGTCGAGCTCATAGCCGGCCCCGAGATCGAGCACGAAGTGGCGCAGGCCGCTCATCATATGACTGAAAAACGCCCACGACAGGCCGACCAGCACCACCAGCCCCAGCGGCGAACCCATCAGGGTTTCGAACTGGCCATAGGCTTCCGGCCCCGCGGCCATCGCGCCCAGCCACCACAGCAGCACGCCCAGACCGACCAGCGCCATGCCGTCGCCTGTCATGCGGTGGAGGATCGAGACCGCCATATGCGGGCCCCATTTCCAGATTTGCAGGTGCGGCGCCATCGGGCGGTTGGCCATGGTCATCTTCCGGTTGAGACAATTGGAGTGCTTCCCTTAGCGATATGGGCGTGTGTGACAAGGCGCGCGGCCTCGACAAGTTGCGCAAATTTTTCGAATAGGGTGTGCATGACATGTATTCTTCTTACCGGCTCCAGCCGCGGGATCGGGGCAGCGGCGAAAACCGCGCTCGAAGCCCGCGGTGCCCAGGTTATCGGCCAGGCCACGCGGAGCAGCTCGATCGACACCATCCCGGCCGATTTCTGCGAACCGGGCGCGCCGCAGGAGGTGTGGCAGGCCGCGCTCGCCCGGGCGGGCGGGCAGATCGACGTGCTGGTCAACAATGCCGGGCTGTTCGATCCCAATCCGATCGAACGCTCGGACATCGCCTGGCTCGATGCATGGGAGGATACCATGCGGATCAATCTGACCGCAGCGGCGCAGCTCAGCCGGTTTGCTGTCAGGCACTGGCAGGAACGCGGCACTGCGGGCCGGATCGTCCATGTCGCCAGCCGCGCAGGGCACCGCGGCGATTCGCCCGCGCATTGGCATTATGCGGCGAGCAAGGGCGGGATGCTGGCGATGCACAAGACCATCGCCCGCCAATATGCGCGCGAGGATATCCTGAGCTTCGCCATCACCCCCGGCTTTACCGATACCTCGATGGCGGGCGATTACCTCGACAGCCGCGGCGGGCCCGGCCTGCTCGCGGATATTCCGTTGGGGCGCGTGGCCGAGCCCGAAGAGATTGCCAGGCTTGTAGAATTCTGCGCGCTTGATGCGCCGCCCAGCATGACGGGCGCCACGCTTGATGCCAATGGAGCCAGCTATGTCCGCTAGATTACTGCCCGCCCTCGCCGCGGCGCTGCTCGCATCCGCCTGCGCGCCGCCGATCCAGACGCTTGCCCCGCTGCCGGAGCCCGAACAGGTTACCCCGCAGCAATGGGCAGCGACCTGTTCCGAGTGGGACGAATGGGACAAGCCCGCCCCGCCCTATCGCATCCATGGGTCGATCTACTATGTCGGCACGTGCGGTATTTCCGCTATCCTCGTCGCGGGCGCAAAGGGTCATATATTGATCGACAGCGGGACGGTGGCGGGCACCGGGGTCGTGCTCGACAATATCGGCAAGCTCGGCTTTCGCCCCAACGAGATCGCCAGCCTGCTGCACAGCCACGAGCATTTCGACCATGTCGCAGGACACGCGATGATCAAGCGGGCCAGCGGCGCGCATGTGGTCGCCTCGCCCCGCGCCGCCGCGGTATTGCGCAGCGGCGAGGACGATCCCGACGATCCGCAATATGGCATGCACGGTCCGCTGGAACCGGTCGCGGTCGATGTCGTGGTGCGTGGTGGCGAGACCGTCCGCAGCGAAACCGCGACGCTGACCGCGATCGCCACGCCGGGGCATACACCGGGCGCGCTGAGCTGGGCATGGGACTCCTGCGATGCGGCAGGTGACTGCATTGGCGTCGTCTATGCCGATTCGCTTTCGCCGGTGAGCCGCGACGACTACCGCTTCGGCGATCATCCCGACTATGTCGCCGCCTATCGCGCGGGCCTGCAAAGACTGCGTGACCAAAAGTGCGACCTTCTGCTGACACCGCATCCCTCGGCCAGCGACATGGTCGCGCGCGCAGCCAGCGGTTCGCTGATCGGCGGAATGTCCTGCGCCGACTATGCCCATGCAGTGGAAGCCCGGCTCGACGCGCGGCTGGCGGAGGAAACCGATGGGTGATGCCTGGAAGATCCTCGCCGAAGTGTCGAAACCCGTCGCCAGGGCCGCGCTGGTCGCGCATGAGGACGCGGTGGACTGGCCGGTAGAATGGGTGGTGACCGGAATGGAAGTCGCCGACCATCTGCCCGATGACTGGACCGTCGAAGTCTATCTCGATCGCCAACCGAAATCCGCCGATCTGCAACGCGTAGCGACCCTGTTCGAAGGCAAACCGCCCGCTTTCGTGGTCGAGAAGCTACCCGATACCGATTGGGTGACCGAGAGCCAGAAAGGCGTCGATCCAATCCGTGCGGGCCGGTTCCATGTCCGCACGCCCGAACATCCGGCCGATCCGGCAATGGTCGATTTCATCGTTCCGGCCAGCCAGGCCTTCGGGACCGGGCAGCACCAGACCACTGCAGGCTGTCTCGCCATGCTCGACCGCATGAAGCGCGAGGGCGTTGTGGCACGCAACCATGCCGATATCGGCACCGGCACCGGCCTGCTCGCCTTTGCCGCGATCCATCTGTGGCCACATGCCAGGGCGACCGCATCGGATATCGACCCGGTCTGCGCAGGCGTGGTGCGCGACAACATGGCAACCAACGCTATCCGCGAAGGCCACGGTCCGGGCGAGCTGACCATGGTCATCGCCGACGGGATGGAGGATCCGCTGCTGGCGCTGCGCGGCCCCTACGACCTGTTCATCGCCAACATCCTTGCCGGGCCGCTGGTCGAACTTGCGCCGTCCTTCGCTGCGGCCATCGCGCCCGGCGGCAACCTGCTGCTCGCCGGGCTGCTCGAGACGCAGGAACTGCGGGTGCGCCGTGCCTACCGCGCGCAAGGCTTCCGGCTGGCGCGGCGGCTGGTGCGCGGTGACTGGTCGATCCTGTGGCTGCGCAAAAGCCGCGTGCGGTGAAACGCGCGGCGAAATGGACCGCATGGGCGGTCGCCGTGCCGCTCATCCTGCTGACGCTGTTCCTCCTCGCCGCGTGGATCGGCAGCGCGCTGCCGCGCAATGGCGACTGGGTCGAACCCGACACGGGCGTCGAGATCATGATCGAAACCAATGGTGTGCATACCGCGATCGTCATGCCACTGGTCACCGCGCAGAAGGATTGGCGGCCCGCCTTTCCCGTGGGCGATCTCGGCGCGCCCTTTCGCCCCTATACGCATGTTTCGGTCAGCTGGGGCGAGCGCGAGGTGTTCCTCAACACGCCCACATGGGGCGATATCACGCCTGCTACGATCCTGGGCGCGGCGGTGGGCGGCGACAGCCTGCTCCATATCGCGCATTACACCCGTCCCGCACCGAGCGACACGATGCGCCCGCTGCGAATTACCCGGGGGCAATACGCCCGGCTGGTCGCGGCGATCGAGCGCCAGGTCCTCCCGCCCGCCGCGCGCACATTCTACCCCGGATATTACGCCAACGACGTCTTCTACGACGCGCCGGGCACCTATCATCTGGGGAACACCTGCAACCAGTGGACCAGCGACACGCTGGCCGAAGCCGGTATCCGCACCGGTCGCTGGACCCCGCTGGCGGGCGGCGTGATGCGCTGGATTCCGTATGAATTGCGAGGGGGTGCTCGCTAAGCGAGCCCCGCATCCGCCGCGGGAACGCCCGCCACCGGGCGCCCGACATCAAGCATCGCGCGCACCCGTTCGGAGAACATCAGCTTGCCCTGCGGATAATAGCGGCGGTGGATGCGCATCAGCTCCGCCAGATGCGCATTGTCCAGCGTCTTGCAGAACTCGGGGCCCAGCGCGCTCTTGCCGAAATGCGGGCGCGTGTCGGGTTCGTAATGCATCACCAGCCGCTGGAGCCGTTCGAGCCAGGCATAATCGCGCGGATCGGCGAACAGGTCGATCGCGGCCATCGGGCGCCGGGCATTGGCTGCAAAATGCGGCCCCGCCTCGCCCGGCATTTCGCGCACCGAGATGATCCCCTTGAGGAAGAAGCCGAGATCGCGCAGCGCATCGGCCTCGCGGATGATGAACTTGACCACCGCCGGAGCTTTTTCCAGCGGGACGAAGAAGGCGAGATTATAGCCGGTATAGGTGGTCGAGAAGAGCCCGCGCGTAATGCTCGGCGCGCGGTTTTCCTTCAGCCCCGGCTGCGGATCGTAGAGGTAATCCAGATCAACGGGATCGGTTATCACCCGTTCGCTCTGCTTCAGGTCGAGCCAGTCGATGAACCGCTGCATCGGGCGGCGCAGCTTGGGCAAGAACCGGTCGAGCTTGTAATAGCGCCGCAGGAACCAAGCGGCGAATTTGCCGCTGCCCCCGCTGGCCTTGGGGTGCGTGGCGATGGCCCCCGCCTGGTCGGTTTCCGCCAGCGCGTGGAGCATGATCACCGGGTCTTCGGGGTTGGTATAGGGCATCACCGCCCAGTTCACTGCAAGCGCGCCCTGCTTGAGCTCGTCAAGCTTCGACAGGCGGCTCATCGAGCTTACCGAGACGTAGGATTCGAGCGGCTTGGTCTCGAGCACCAGTTCCACGATCGGCGCGATCGTCCCGAAGGACAGCGCGACATAGGCGAATTCGGGATCGCCGCGCTTGAGCGTGACGCGCTGTCCCGCGCCGTCGAGGAAGGTCAGTTCGACGATCGCATCGGCCATCACCGCACGCGGGCCGAAGCCGTGGGTGCCGGTCGCCAGCGCGCCGATTACCGATTGCTCCATGTAATTGCCTGCATTGTGCAGCCCGCGGCGATGTTCGTCGCGCAGATACTCCTTGAGATCACGCACCGAGACCGAGGCGCCCACGCGCACGGTCTCGCTCGCCGGGTCGTAGGCCAACGTCGTCAGCCCGCCCTCGCGCATCATCATCGCGGTGACGCTGGGGACCACCTGCACCCCGTTATAGGAATGCGACTTGCCCACGCAGCTGAACTCGCCCTCGCAGATCAGTGCGGCAAGCTGCGCCTCATCCTGCGGCACGCGCGCTTCGGTCTCGGTCCGGAAGACGTTGATCCACGTGCGAATCCAGCGTTTGCCATCGGTGCCCACGGCCCGCGCGTCCGCGCGCCGTTCGCAATAGCGACGATAATACCCGATCATGGCGTTTCCCCCTGCCAACCCCTTGTGCGCGCGTCATAACCCGCCACTCGCCCGGAAGCGAGGACAGGAACGACAATACGCACCGGAACCTCCGTCCGGCCAGGGCGCTGTTGGAGAGCCATTCGAATCAGGAGACTTCATGACCAAGACGCTGCTCATCACCGGCGCCTCGACCGGTATCGGCGCCGCCACTGCCCGCGCTGCGGCACAGGCGGGCTGGAACGTCGCGCTGCTCGCGCGCTCGAAGGACACGCTTGAGGAACTCGCCGGAGACATTGGCGACAGCGCGCTCGCATTGCCGTGCGATGTGACCCAGCGTGACGAACTGGACCGGGCCATCGCGCAGGCAGTCGCGCATTTCGGCGGGCTCGATGCAGTCTATGCCAATGCCGGCAAGGGCGTCTCCAGCGCGGGTATCGAACAGGGCGACCCTGAGGAATGGCACGCCATGATCCACCTCAATATCCTCGCCGTACTTGCCACCGCGCATGCCACGCTGCCGCATCTGCGCAAGACCAAGGGACATTTCGTGGTCACCGGCTCGAAAGCCGGACGCGATCATCTCAAGGGGTCGGTCTATGGCGCGACCAAGTGGTTCGTGCAGGGCTTCGCTGGCAATCTGGCAGAAGAAATGCGCGAATGGGGCGGCCGCTGCACCGTGATTACCCCCGGCATGGTCGACACACCCTTCTTCGACGAACCCAAGCCCGACAAAATCCAGCCCGAAGACATTGCCGCCGTGGTGATGTTCGCACTGTCGCAGCCCGCCACCGCGGTGGTGCGGGAAGTGCATATCATGCCCGGCGACTGATCAGCCGCGCAGCGCGTCTTCCAGCGTCTGGAGGGCGGCGCGCGCAAAGGCTTCCATATTGGCGATCCGGTCGCCCTGCCCGGTCTCGGTCAGGCGGGTGAATTCGAAGCCCTCGGGGCCGACCACAGCCGCGCAGCTACGCCCCGCGGGCGCGCCGCTGGGGTGGCTCGATCCGCCGACCGAGCCGCTTTCGGCGACGCCCCATTGTGCGCCGAAATTGTCGCGGATCGCGCGTGCCTGAAGCAGCGCATAATCCTCGCTTGCCCCGGTCATCCCGGCATACGCCTCGCGCGGAAGATCGAACAATATATCACGCGCGCGGAAGGAATAGACCACCCCGCCCCCGACGAAAAAATCGAGCGCGCCGGGCACCGTCAGCAGCGAGGCGGCGATAAGCCCGCCGGTCGCGCCATCGGCAACGGCGATTTTCTCGCCCCGCGCGCGAAGTAGATCGGCAATGCGCGCAGCCTGTTCGTGGGTCTGGTCCAGCATATCAGCCCGCCGCCTTCACGATATCGGCCCAGCCGGCCTCGTCGATCACCTCGATCCCGAGTTCGGCGGCCTTCTTGAGCTTGCTGCCAGCGCCCGGTCCCGCGACCAGCAGGTCGGTCTTCGCGCTGACCGAGCCGCTGGCCTTGGCGCCCAGGCGCTCGGCCTGTGCCTTGGCCTCGTCGCGGCTCATCGTCTCGAGCTTGCCGGTGAACACCACCGTCTTGCCGCCGACCGGGCTTGCGAGGGTTTCCACCTCATAGCGTTCCGGTTCGACCACGCCCTCGCCCGGCTCAGCGCCGATCAGGTCATTCCAGACGGTGCGATTGTGCTCCTCGTGGAAGAAATCCGCCAGCGCATGGCCCACCGCAATGCCGATGCCGTCGGTGCGGACCTCGAAAATCCGCTTCACCGCCTCGACCATGCGGGTGTTGAACGGGCTTTCCTTCTCGTCCTCGCCGCGCGGATGTTCGCGGCAATAAGTGCCGAATTCCTCCGCCTTGCGCGGCAGCAGACGGATATCGCCCAGACCCTTCATCAGGTCGCGCGCGGTGACCGCGCCGACATGGCGGATGCCAAGCCCGAACAGCAGCCGCGCGGCATCGGGCTGTCGGCGGTTTTCCACCGAAGCCAACAGGTTGTCCACAGACCGTTCCTGCCATCCTTCGAGCGCCAAAATGTCCTCGCGCCGCTGCTTGAGCAGGAAGATATCGGCGGGGCTTTCGAGCCAGCCCAGCGCGAAAAACTGGTCGATCGTCTTCTCGCCCAGCCCGTCGATGTCGAGCGCGCCGCGGGAGACGAAATGTTTCAGTCTTTCCGTACGTTGCGCGGGACAGATAAGACCGCCTGTGCAGCGCACATCGACCTCGCCCTCCTCGGCCACCGCCTCGCTGCCGCATTCGGGACAATGGTCGGGAAATTCATAGGGTTCGCGGGTTTCGTCGCGGGTCAGGTTATCCACAAGCTGTGGAATAACGTCGCCCGCGCGCTGCACCACCACACGGTCGCCCGGGCGCACGCCCAGCCGTTCGATCTCGTCGCGATTGTGCAGCGTGACATTGGTCACCGTCACCCCGCCCACCAGCACCGGCGCAAGCCTGCCGACCGGGGTCAGCTTGCCGGTACGCCCAACCTGGATATCGATGCTTTCGAGTGTAGTCTGCGCCTGCTCGGCGGGGAATTTATGCGCCAGCGCCCAGCGCGGCGCCTTGGCGACAAAGCCGAGCCGCTGCTGGTAATCGAGCCGGTCGACCTTGTAGACCACGCCGTCGATTTCATAGGGCAAGTCGGGCCGCGCCGCGGCTATCGTTTCGTAGTGCGCGAGGATCGCTGCGGCATCGTCGAACCGCGCGAACAGCGGCGAGACGGGCACGCCCCAGCGCTCGATCACGCGGACCACCTCTTCCTGCGTGTCGCCCGGCACTTCGGAAGCCGCACCCCAGCCATGCGCCCAGAACTTGAGCGGGCGCTGCGCGGTCACCTGCGCATCCTTCTGCCGCAGCGATCCCGCCGCAGCATTACGCGGATTGGCGAACTGGCGGACCTTGGACGTGTCGAGCGCCTCGCCCTTCTCGTCTGCTGCAGCGCGCGCATCGTCCATCAACCGCATGTTGAGCGCTTCGAAATCGGCGCGGCCCATATAGACCTCGCCGCGAATCTCGAAGACTTCGGGCGCATCGCCGTCAAGCTGCTGCGGGATGTCGGGAATATGCGCGACATTGGGCGTCACATCCTCGCCCACCTGCCCATCGCCGCGCGTCGCCGCACGCACCAGCTTGCCCTTTTCGTAACGCAGCGAGCACGACAGGCCGTCGATCTTGTCCTCGGCCGTAAATGCCACCTGATCGTCTTCGGACAGCGACAGGAACCGCCGCACGCGCGCGACCCATTCCTCGACCTCGTCGGCGTTGAAGGCATTGTCGAGGCTCATCATGCGAACCTCGTGCGTCACCTTGCTCAGCGGCGAGGTGGTGGCGGTGTGGCCCACCTTGCGGCTCGGCGAATCTGCGCGCACCAGATGCGGAAATTCCGCCTCCAGCGCGGCATTGCGCCGCACCAGCGCGTCATATTCCGGATCGCTGATCTCGGGGTCGTCCTCGGCATGATACAGCCGGTCATGATGCGCGATCTGCCGCGCCAGCCGCATCAGTTCATTGGCGGCTTCGGCTTCGGATAAGTAGGACCTATTTACCACGGTCATTCAATCGGTTTGAACACGGTCAAAGTGGGACGATCATGCAAATCCGGACCTGCCATTTGGACAAGGTACAAATGCTCATCGCCAACTAGCCGCGCCACGTGGCGCGAAAGCAACAATCGGATCTTCGCAATCCATCCCGAGATATCCGCCTCATATTTTTCTAGATCAACTTCGCTCCGGAATGGATTGGTCGCATGTAGAATATTGCCTGAAGTCCCGTAGAGCGTGCGAAAATCGGATCGTGTCAAATATCCGTCTTTCTTGGTAACAAATTCTGGAATGCCTGACTCATGCTCGACTTGTTCAACTGGTTCAGGGTACGCTTTCCCATGAACTTTCTCGATGCGGCGCAGGACCTTGTCGGCGTGATATTCACGCTCTCCAGCCCTCTTCAATCCCTTCAAATTCTCATGGTTGGCCACGAGAACGCTGAAAGCGATTAGCTCAAGAATCTTTCTGAATTGAAGATAACACGTGTCGACTTTGGTAGGCAGAAAAACAAGCCGCTGAGGCTGTTGCATCACCGTTACAATCACGTGATCGCGCCGCTTAATTTCGTACATCATGTCCAAATAATGCCGAAGATGAGGCGCAAAGGGTTCTTCTGTCGTGGCCTCTCTCAGACCCAAATTTTCTTTCCTCACACACCCTCCAGCAGCCGGTCGGCCTGTGCGCGGGCTTCGGGGGTGACCTCGGCGCCCGAGAGCATGCGCGCGATCTCTTCCTGCCGCCCCGCCTCGTCGAGCAAAGCGACGCCGGTTTTGGTCACCGTGCCCTCGCTCGACTTGGCAATCATGTAATGCATGCGGCCGCGCGCGGCGACCTGCGGGCTGTGTGTGACGGCGAGCAATTGCCCTTCGGACGAGAGCCGCGCGAGCCGTTCGCCGATGGCGCTGGCGACCGCGCCGCCGACCCCGCGGTCGATCTCGTCGAAGATCACTGTCGCTGCCCCGCCCTGCTCCGCCAGCGCGACCTTGAGCGCGAGGATGAAGCGCGACAGTTCGCCGCCGCTGGCAATCTTGGTCAGCGGCGCGAAATCGGCGCCGGGATTGGTGGCGATGAGGAATTCGACGGTGTCCATGCCCGCGGCGCCCCATTTGTCCTCGGGCAAAGCGGTCACCGCAGTGCGGAAGCGCGCAGCGTCGAGCTTGAGCGGCGCCAGTTCGCGCGTCACCGCCTCGTCCAGCCGCAGCGCCGCGGCAAGGCGGCTGGCGTGCAAAGCCTCCGCCGCCGCGCGGTAGCCGGCACCGGCATCCTTGGCCGCCGCTTCAAGCGCATCGAGTTCGGCCTCGCCGCCTTCGATGCTTTCGAGCCGGCTGCGCATGGCGCGCATCGTCTCGGGCAATTCGTCGACTTCGCAGCGGTGCTTGCGGGCCAGCGCGCGGAGTTCGAACAGGCGCGTTTCGGCGGCATCGAGCGCGGCGGGATCGTGGACCAGCGCCTCGGCCGCGGCCTGCAGCTTTTCTTCCGCCTCGCCCGCTTCGATCACCGCGCGGTCGAGCGCGCCCAGCGCCTCAGCCAGCAGCGCATGTTCGGGCGCGATCCGGTCGAGCCGCCGCGCCGCCACTCGCAGCGATGCGAGCGGCGAATCCGAGCCTTCCCACAAATGCCGCAATTCCTCGAGATCGCCCGACAGCTTCTCGCCCTTCTGCATGTCGGTGCGCGCTGCGGCGAGCCGCGCCTCTTCGCCCGCCTGCGGTTCGAGCGCGGTCAGTTCGGCGAGATGCGCGAGCAACAGATCCTGGTCGGCCTTGGCGGTTTCGACCGCGCCGCGCGCTTCGGCCAGCGCCTCCTCGGCGCTGCGCCATTTGCTCCACGCCTCGGCGACCCGCGCGGTATCGGCCCCGGCAAACCGGTCGAGCAAGACACGGTGGCCGCGCGGATTGACCAGCCCGCGATCGTCGTGCTGGCCGTGGAGTTCGACGAGGAAGCCCGCCATGTCGCGCAGCAGGGCAACGCTGACCGCCTGGTCGTTGACGAAGGCGCGGCTCTTGCCGTCGGGCTTGAGCTGGCGCCGCACGATCAGCGGTTCGCCACTCTCCAGCTCGATATCCGCATCGTCGAGCAATTCGGCCAGGCTGCGCGGGAGGGTGTGGAAGTCGAAGGTCGCCGAAACGCTGGCCTTGTCCTCGCCGCCGCGCACCAGACCGCTGTCGGCGCGGTTGCCCAGCACCAGCCCCAGCGCGTCGAGCAGGATCGACTTGCCCGCGCCGGTTTCGCCGGTGAGCACACCCAGCCCGCGCCCGAAGGAAAGGTCGAGCGCCTCGATCAGCACGATATTGCGGATGGATAGCCGGGTCAGCATGCAACGCCCTGTTAGCCGCTGCCGCGGGCCAAGTCAGCAAGCCTTTGCGCGCAATCGACAAGCTTTGCAGCGGCAAAATCTTGCCCATGCGTAAACGCCGAATTAGCAAATGCTACAATAGGACAGGCGGGTGTTTTGGCGACGCATCCTGAACGGCCTTGGCGGGCCGGGCATTCCCGCGCATCTGCGGGACGACTTCACGGTGCTCACTGCCCGCCACATGATAGGCCAGGCGCGGCTGCTGTTCGTCGGGTTCATCCTCAGCCTGCCTCTCGTCGCTTACGGAGCGAGCCCGGGTGCGGGACCGATGGTCGCCTATGGCTTGCCGCTGGTGGTGCTGGCGCTTGCGGCGCTCGGCCTGATCCTTCTCGCACGGCCGATGGAATTCGACGCCTCGACCACTCAGGACGCGCGGCGGATCATCGCCACGGTGTGGAAACTGTGCCTGCTCACCGCCGCGGTCGGCAGTGCGTGGTGCATCGCCAGCTGGGCGAGTGCACCGGCGGAAATGCGGATATACTACCCCGCGATCATGTCGCTCGGCGCGCTGATGCTCGGCTATTGCCTGACGGCGGTGCGCGGCATCGGCCTGTCGGTGCTGCTCGTGACGCTGGGCCCGGTGGCCGCCGCGCTGGCGAGCACGGGACAGCTGATGGACGCGGTGCTGGCCGCCGCAGTGATCATCGCGATGGGGTTCCAGCTGCTGCTGATGCGGCGGCACCAGCGTTTGCTGCTGAGCCTGGTCGAGGAACGCTACAGATCGGCCGAACTGGCGCGGCAGGATCCGCTCACCGGCCTCGCCAACCGCCGCGCATTGATGGAGCATTTCGAGTGCTTTGCCGAGCGCGGCCGCGCGGTGCGGCTGATGGTGGTCGATATCGATCGCTTCAAGACGATCAACGACCGCTTCGGGCATGATATGGGTGACGATGTGCTGCGCGCCTTCGCAGCGCTGCTGGTGATCCATGCGCGCGGTGAGATCTGCGCCGCACGGCTGGGGGGCGAGGAGTTCGCGCTGCTCGCCAGCGCCGATGCGCTCGACCCGGCGATCGCGCTGCAGGTGCTGGGCGAAATCCGCGGCGCCTACATGCCGCATGGCGAACAGATCACCGCGAGTATCGGGGTGGCGGATGCGGTGGTCACCGGTTCCGAGGACTGGACCGCGCTCTATGGCGAGGCCGACCGCGCGCTCTACCGCGCCAAGAACGAAGGTCGCAACCGGGTCATGTCATTCGATGAGGAAGAGGCGTCCGCCGCGCAGATCGAGGCCCCGCGCGTACGCCGGGCCTGACCTGCCGGACCCGATCAGCTGGGCTTTACGCCCGCGGCGTGATCCTCCACCAGCTCATACGCCTTGTCGTACCAGTCATTGCCCGGATAGTTCGCACCGAGCACCGCGGCATATTTCACCGCTTCGGCAGGAATCCCCAGCGCGAGGCTGGTCTCGGTCAGCCGGTACAGAGCTTCGGGCGCGTGGCTGGTGGTCTCGTAATTGTCGACCACGTTCTGGAAGCGGATTTGCGCCGCGATCCACTTGCCCGAGCGTTCGTAATGACGGCCGATCTCCATTTCCTTGCCCGCGAGGTGATCGCGCACCAGGTCGATCTTGAGCCGTGCATCGGCGGCGTAATCGCTATTGGGGAAACGGCGGTTGATCTCGTTGAGCGCGGTCAGCGCCTGATCGGTGATCTTCTGGTCGCGCTGGATGTCGCTGATCTGCTCGTAATAGCTGAGCGCGATCAGGTAGAACGCGTAGGGCGCGTCCTTGTTGCCCGGGTGGATCTGCAGGAAGCGCTGCGCTGCCTGGATCGCCTTGTTGTAATCCTGCGCGACGTAATAGCTGAACGAACCCATCAGCTGCGCACGGCGGGCCCAGGGCGAATAGGGATGCTGACGCTCGACCTCGTCGAACAGCGCGGCGGCCATTTCGGCCTGGCCATTGTCGAGCCGGCGCTTGGCCTCCCAATAGAGCGTTTCCACGTCGCGCGCGACATAGGCGGTGTCGCGGGGGCCGTTGTCGCGGCCCGCACATCCGGCGGTGAGGAGCGTCGCACCCGCAAGCGCGGCGCCGAGGATGAGCTTGGGGGTGGAGCGGGTCTGGGTTGTCATGGGAAGCAGCCTATAACCAGCGTCCCGATGAACGCCAAGTGAAGTTCGCGCCGCTGTCCCCCGAGGGCTAGTGCGCGTTGGAAATTTCTTCGGGTGCATCCCACAACAGATGGCGATTTTCGAGCATCACCAGATTGGCGCTGCGGATCACTTCGCCCTTGGTGCGATAGCCGAGCAATTGTTCGGCCTGCGTATCCGGATTGCTCGTCAGCACGCGCAATTCCTCCGAGGTGAAATCGCTCAGCCCGCGGGCGCGTTCGATGCCCTTGCTGTCGTAGATATGGAGCACGTCCCCGCGCGAGAAATCGCCGGTCATCGAGATCACGTCGCCGCGGCGGATCGGGCGATCGCCTCCCAGCCCCGAGGCGGTGGTATCGGAAATCACCAGACTGCCCGCCATCTGCAGGCGGTTGGCGATCCAGCTATCCCAGCCCGACAGCGGATTGGGGTGCGGGAGAATCTTGGTCGAGCGGCGCGTCTGTGCCAGCACGCTGGTAACCGGGTAATCCACCTCGCCCTGCGCGATCCAGGTGGTGACGCCTGCTTCCTGCGCCATGTTGGCGGCGAGCAGCTTGGTCTCCATCCCGCCCGTGCCGAGCGTGCTCTTGCCCTTGGTCGCGTCCATGTACAGGCTCACATCCTCGACCTCGGGCACGAATTGCGCCTCGGGATCGTCGGGATTGCGGTCGTAAAGACCGTCGACGCCGGTGAGAATCACGAAATCGTCCGCGCCGACCATCTGCGCGACCTTGGCCGCCAGCCGATCGTTGTCGCCGACACGAATTTCCTCGGTGGTGATGGTGTCGTTCTCGTTGACGATCGGGACCACGTTGGATTCGAGCAGGCGGTGCACAGTGTTGCGCGTATTGAGGAAGCGGCGGTGATCCTCGAAATCGCCCAACGTGAGCAGCACCTGGGCAATCTCGAAGCCGAATTCGTGCCCGACCTGCTTATAGGCATTGAGCAGCAGCGGCATGCCGCATGCGGCAGCGGCCTGCTTATCGGATACTCCGGCGCTTTCGGGCGTTTCCCCGATGATGCGCAGGCCCAATGCGACCGAGCCCGACGAGCACAGGATCACATTGGTACCTTCTGCGCGCAGTTGGGCAATGTCTTCCAGCAGGCGCTGGAGGAAGCCATAACGCGGAGTTAGGAGCTGTTGGTTGGCGAGGAGAGCCGAACCGATTTTGACGACGACGTTTCGTTTTTGGGTCATATTTTCGAATGTTGCGTAGGCTTGAAATTTCTCGAGCACAATATAGATAGTGGTTGTGCACTGCACAACCGTCTTTTTGAGAATACCGACCTAACATGAATAGGATCGTATTCGGTATAGTTAAAGCAGTAAGCTTCTAGGAAGCTCTTTTTATAGTCAAGTAAGTGCAAGATTACACAAGAGCCAAGGCGCTCGGAAACGGATTTTAGTCATTATAAAAACTGTTTGCATTGTCGGATGCGGAAAAATGGGCTCCGCTTTACTTTCGCAATGGGTCGAAGGGCCCGAAAAGATCACGGTGGTCGATCCCGCTGGCAGCGACGTGCCAGAAGAGGTCACCCTCGTCACCGACCGCGAACAGATTGCCGGCAAGCGATTCGACTGCATCGTCGCCGCCGTGAAGCCGCAGCTGATCGACGACATCATGGCCGATTATATCGAGCATCTGGCGCCGGGGGGCTACGTCCTCTCGATCGCCGCTGGCTATTCGGGCACGCGCCTGTCCAAGCTGATGGGTGACGCGCCGGTCATCCGCACAATGCCCAACCTTCCTGCAGCCATCGGCCGCGGCGTCAGCGGCATCTGCCCCGGGCCACATGCCAGTTCGATCCATGTCACCCATGCCGAGGCGTTCATGCGCCGCGCGGGCGCGACCATCACGGTGAGCAGCGAAGACAAGCTCGACAAGGTAACCGCCGTCGCGGGTTCGGGTCCCGGCTATGTCTTCGAGATTGCCCGCGCCTATGCCGAAGCGGCGATGGCGCAGGGCTTCGACGAGGACGAGGCGCGCGACATGGTGCTCGGCACCATTGGCGGGGCCATCGCCATGGCCAGCGAATCGTCGGCCCCCAGCCTCGAGGAATTGCGCAATTCGGTGACCAGCAAGGGCGGCACCACCGCCGCCGGTCTCGGCGCGCTCAACGCAGACGGTGGCCTTTCCAAGCGCCTGCATGATACTTTGCAGGCAGCCTACGACCGGGCGGTCGAGCTACGCTGAATGCCAGCGACTCCCGCCCCGAAACCAGATAGATGAGAGACACTATGACCGACCAGACACTCGACCCCCAATTGCATATTCACGACCTTGGCCAGCGCGCACGTAAAGCCGCGCGCGGCCTGCTGTCGGCCAGCACCGAGGCGAAGAACACTGCGCTGCGCGAAGCCGCCAAGGCGCTGCGTGACCGCATGCCCGACCTGCTCGAAGCCAATGCCAAGGATGTACAGAGCGTCGAAGGCAGCAAGCCCGAAAGCTTCATCGATCGCCTGCGCCTGACCGAAGATCGCATCGCAGGCATGGCCGGCGCGCTCGAGGAAATCGCCGAACTGCCCGACCCCGTCGGCCGCCAGCTGGCGACGTTCGAGCGGCCCAACGGCCTCACCATCGAACGCGTCGCGGTGCCCATTGGCGTGATCGGCATGATTTACGAATCGCGCCCCAATGTCGGCGCCGATGCCAGCGCGCTGTGCCTCAAATCGGGCAATGCGGTGATCCTGCGTGGTGGCAGCGAAAGCCGCTATTCGACGCGCGTGATCGTCGATTGCATGCGCGCCGGACTCAAAGCTGCCGGCCTGCCCGAAGATGCGGTGCAGACCGTCGGCACGACCGACCGCAATGCCGTCGCCGCGCTGCTCAAGGCCGATGAATTCGTCGATCTGGTGATCCCGCGCGGCGGGCGCGGCCTGGTGGAACTGGTACGCGACCAGGCCAGCGTGCCCACGTTGCTCCACCTCGACGGCAATTGTCACAGCTATGTCCATTCCGCCGCCGATCTCGACAAGGCGGTCAAGGTGATCCGCAATGCCAAGCTGCGCCGTACCGGCGTGTGCGGCGCGACCGAAAGCGTGGTTGTCGACCGCGCGGTGGCGGCAGACTTCATCCCGAAGTTCGCCGACACGATGGGCGCAGATTGCGAATTGCGCGGCGATGCCGACGCTGTGGCGATCGACGATCGCTTGAAGCAGGCGACCGAGGAAGACTGGAATACCGAGTATCTCGACCCGATCGCCAGCGTAAAGATCGTCGACGGTCTCGATGAAGGCATCGCCTGGGTCGAAGCGCATTCGAGCCATCATACCGACGCGATCATCACCGAGGACGACGACGCCGCGCGCAAGTTCATGACCAGCATCGACAGCGCGATCGTGATGCACAATGCCAGCACGCAGTTCGCCGATGGCGGCGAGTTCGGCATGGGCGCGGAAATCGGCATTGCGACGGGCAAGATGCACGCGCGCGGGCCGGTCGGCCTCGAACAATTGTGCAGCTTCAAATATCTCGTCCACGGCGACGGCCAGATCCGTCCGTAAACCCAGTTTGCGCTTTGCGCACCCGCATCCTCGGGGCTGTTCCTCCGTCGCTGCGCTCCTGCGGGCCCCTGCGGGCGGCCGGTCGGCCTTGCCGTTCGCTGGTCGCGAACGGGACTCGCGCGGTAGGATAGCGGGTCGCGATGATCCCGAGCTGCAGGCGAGGCAAGGGCGACCGCCCGCCCGCAGCGGGTGCAGCTTGCTGCACATCTAGCGAGGACGAACCCGCGGATGCGAGTTCGAAAAGCAAAAACTCCCCCCTCCCCCTTCCCCTCCCCAAGTTTTCCTACTCGCGCCAAATCTGCTCCACCCCCGCAGATGGACGACCCGAACCCCGACACCGCCCCCACCCAACACCCCCACACCCCGCGCGGCACGCTGCCCGACTTCACCCCCGTCCCGCGCCTGCGCGAGCGCTCGAACGGCTGGAAACCGCAGGTCCAGCGCGCCTTTATCGAGGCGCTGGCCGATACCGGCAGCGTCGCCAGCGCCTGCCGCCGCGTCGGCCGCGCCGAGGTCGGCGCCTATCTCCTGCGCCGCCACCCCGAGGCCGCCAGCTTCCGCAAGGCGTGGGAAGTCGCGCTCGATCTCGGCATGCGGCGGATCGAAGATGTCGCGATGGACCGCGCGCTCAATGGGGTCGAGGTGCCGGTCTATTCCTATGGCAAGCTGGTCGGCAGCCGCACGGTGCATAACGACCGGCTGCTGATGTTCATGCTGCGCAACCGCGCGCCCGAGCGTTTTGCGGAGGGCAAGCCCAAGGGCCTCAACGCGGTGGGCAAGATGGAGACCGAGCGGCTCAAGAAGCAATGGCGCAAGGAATGGGAAGCCGAGCGCAACGCCGGCGCGGGCGAGGAAGAGGCCGAAACGCTGCGTTCGCTCAACACCAAGCTGAACGCGGGCTACGAGAACTGGTACGCCCAGCTAAGCCCCCGCACCCGCGCGGCGTGGGAGGAGTACAAGCGGCTGGAGGCGCTCGACCAGGAGGAAGGCTACCTCTGCTACGACGACCCCGAGCATGAGCTCTATGACGATCCCGACGCGCGGTGGGACGAGGTGGACGAGGCGATGCCGTTACCGGCCCCGGAGAGGGGTGTGTGGGAGGCGCCGGAGGAGCCTGCCGAAGACGACGGCCCTCGCTGCCGGACGATCAAGGATGACGGGTGGGATTGAGCCCCAGCTTTTCACACACCCTGCGGCTCGCTGAGCCCGCACCGGTCTGGCGCTAGACCGCGAGGCGCAGCCGAGTGCAAGCGCGACCGCGCGCCGCGGCTTATGCCGCGTAGCCAAGGGGCGCGGATGCGCCCCGCCCGGCGCTTGAGGGCGCAAACAAAAGACTCTCTCGCCCCGCTACCCATTCTTACCTACTAGCGCCCCGATGGTGGACAACCTCAGCCCGGAAGACCGCAGCCGCTTGATGTCTCGTATTCGTGGGAAGGATACGAAGCCCGAGCTGATCGTGCGCCGACTCGTACACAGGATGGGCTATCGCTTCAGGTTGCACCGTCGCGATCTTCCGGGAAGCCCGGATTTGGTGTTTCCGGGGCGCAAAAAGGTGATCTTCGTCCACGGCTGCTATTGGCACCGCCATGATTGTAAAAAAGCGACGATGCCGAAGACCAACGTTAAGTTCTGGAAAAAGAAATTTGACGAAAACGTGATTAGGGACAATAATAACGTGAACGACTTGATCGAACTGGGGTGGGATACGATGGTCGTGTGGCAATGCGATGCCGAAAAGTCGGGAAATCTCGCCGAACGTTTGGCGGATTTCTTGGGGGACGCTCAATGAGTGCGCGCCCAGAAGTCGTCGATCTCTTTTGCGGGGTCGGTGCCCTTAGCCACGGCCTGAAGCTTGCCGGGTGCAGGATACTGGCCGGATACGATACGGACGAGCGATGCAAGCACGCCTTCGAGACAAACAACGGAGGCGAATTCGTCAAACGTGACGTCGGTAAGATGTCGGCGTACGAAATCATGGGTCGCTATTCGGGCGACGCGCCTAGCGTTTTGGCAGGATGCGCGCCGTGTCAGCCGTTTTCGACATACAAGCAGCGATACGCCGAAGACCCTCAATGGGGGCTGGTGCGGAAATTCGCCGAATTGGCTGCCGAGGTGCAACCCGACTTCGTCACGATGGAAAACGTGCCGTCGCTTTTGCGCTATAAGGATGGTTCCGTGTTTCGCATGTTCAAAGACATTTTGAATGAAGCGGGCTATCCGTTGAGAGTAACCGTCGCGAAATGCGAATTGTTCGGCGTGCCGCAGAAGCGCCGCCGGTTGGTTGTTGTAGCAGCCCGTGGACGAAAGATCGGGCCGCTGATCCCCGCTGAGAATGTAGGCCGAACGGTCAGGGAGGCCATAGGACACCTTCCCCCAATCGAAGCGGGAGCAAAACACGCCAACGACCCGCTTCATACATCATCATCGCTATCCGACTTAAACATGCGCCGGATGAAAGCTGCCAAGCCGGGAGGCACGTGGCGAGACTGGCCGGAAGACTTACGCGCGGACTGCCATCGACGAGCGAGTGGCAAGACTTATCCGGGTGTTTACGCCAGAATGATGTGGGACGAACCGGCACCCACAATGACAACCCAATGCTTTGGCTTTGGGAATGGGCGCTTCGGCCATCCCGAACAAGATCGAGCAATCAGCTTGCGAGAGGCTGCACTCCTGCAATCGTTTCCCGAGGGCTATGAATTCGTCCCAACTAACGAGAAGCCGAGCATGAAGGAAGTTGGTCGTTGGATTGGCAATGCCGTGCCGGTTGAACTAGGGCGGGCGATTGGAAATACAATTTTGGTGGGGCTTTGATCTATGGCCATAGAGCATGATGCAAAAGACTATCAATTCGCGATTTCCCTCAGCGTTCTCAACCATTTGGGTAGAAACCTCTATCGGAATTTCGTAACTGTTCTTGGTGAAGCGATATCCAATTCTTGGGACGCTGACGCGACGAGAGTATGGATTGATATCGATCGAGAGAATGACAGTTTTATGATCTCGGATGATGGGGTGGGAATGACGTCGGATGATTTTGAGAATAAGTTTCTCAAGATTGGATATTCGAAACGCAAAGAAGGGGGAATGGCAAGCGTCAAAGGAAGGCCCTATATTGGCGCCAAAGGTATTGGAAAGCTTGCCCTCTTATCTTGCGCAGATAAAGTGTCCATTTTCACTCATACCGAAGGCACCCCTTATACTGGCGGCGTTATCATAAATGAGCAGCTTGATGCTGCGATTCAAAATGATCTAGTCCCCGATCAGTATCCGTTGGAACAACTTGATTACGATCTCATCGAAGACGTGTTCGAAAGAGATAAACATGGAACCACGATAGTTTTTGAAGGAGCCGGTCGCGTTCTCAGTAATACTGATGGCTACATCAGAAAAATCCTGGCCCTATCTTTTCAATTTAGTCTGATTGATCCAAATTTCACTATCTACGTGAACGATGAGGAGATAGCAGTCCACGACCTCGCGGATCTTTCCAAGAATACACAATTCTTGTGGACAATTAACGGGTACGACGATGATTACTTGGGAACGCTCGACAAGTTAGCGAGGCCCAAAGAAGAATTGACCACAGACCTAGCGATTTCCGGATATATAGCTTCGGTTGAATTACCGAGACATGCGAAGATACACGGGATGGACGAACGGGTGACTATCGATCTTTTCGTCAACGGGAGAGTGAGAGACAAAAACGTTATAAGGCATGTTCCCACCCAGCGAATTGTCGAAAGCTACATATACGGGCAACTACATTTCGATGGTCTCGACCGCGAGAATGCGGACCCTTTCACAAGCAGTCGTGAGGGCATCGTAGAAAACGACGTGGAGTTTAAAAAGCTCCTAGAATACATACAGAAGGTCTTACTGCCGAAGGTCTTCGATGATTGGGACAAATTTCGCGGAGAAATCGGCAAGGAAGGCGATGATGAAAATCCTCGCCGGACGAAAAAGGAGAGAAAAGCCGCCGCCCTCGTCTCAGCAGCCGAAGAGGAATTCACCGAGGACCTTCCACCTGAGCAGAAAAATACCGTTGATGGGTGGGTGAATGAAATCCGTCCCGACGCACAATTTAACGTGGCTGCTTACATCGATTGCTTCTTGTCAGAAAATTTGGTCCGCAAATTCATGAGCGAGAAGGATATTGCCGTTCACAACTCGGTGACAGGCGAGGTTACGAAATATCGCACCAGAGAAACGCAGGCAAAACAAAGGGCTAACATAAACTTCGACGTTCGCCGTGGTGACGACGATTTGCTTTATCTGGGCATGAATGAGCTTGCTATTTGTGCTGAAGGGGGCGCTGCTCAAGACGGTCAAGTGAATCCAATGGTTCAATCTGCAACCGCCTACAAACCAGTGCGCGATGCAGTTGGGCATACAAGTCGATTGGCAGATCCCGCCAAATTGCATCTGACCGTTACCTTCGAAAATATAAAGGGGCGGGTAAAGACGCTGTTGAGCGAGATGGAACCCTAGGAACCTATTCCTTGTCCCACAATCAGCAGAGCGGCGATTGACGCGTCCTGCGGGATGGTTACGTGGCCCGCCACTTTCGCGGGGGTAGGCCGCCCTTCAGGCGATCGCGCGTTCTTCGTCGCTTTGCGTCTTCGCGCGGAGCACCTCTCGCCCGCCGTCGGGCGCCGCTCCACGATTGCTGGGGCAATCGCTCCATGCGCCCGCAAAATCCCCTACCCCTTCTTCCGCTTCTTCCGCGCCGCATATTTCGCGTCGCGCGCGGCCTTCAACTCCGCTTCGGTTGGTGCGGGGACCGCCTCGGCTTCGGCCTTGGCCTTGGCGGCGGCCTGTTTGTCGGCCTTGGCCTGCGCGATCGCGGCGCGCTTGGCGGCGCTCTTTTCGGCGATGGCGGCTTCTCGCGCTTCCTGTGCGGCCTTGCGCTTGGCAATCGTCGCCTCGTCGAGCTTGGGCGCGTCGGCCAGCTTCTTCAGCGCCTGCTCGCGCGCCTTCTGCGCCAGGGCGAGGCGGTCTTGCAGATTGGGGTCCTTGTATCCGGACATAAGCGGTAATCTCTTTTCTGGTTGGCCGGCGGGGTGAGCCGCGGGCTGATGGGGGCTGGACAGCACTGGCGCCGGGGGCGCGGGCCTATTCCTCGCCCATGCGCAGCGCGGCGATGAACGCCTCCTGCGGGATACTCACATTGCCATACTCGCGCATCCGGGCCTTGCCCTTCTTCTGCTTTTCGAGCAGCTTTTTCTTGCGGCTGATGTCGCCGCCATAGCATTTGGCGGTCACGTCCTTGCGCATCGCGGCGATGGTTTCGCGCGCGATGACCTTGCCGCCGATCGCCGCCTGGATGGGCACCTTGAACAGGTGCCGCGGGATGAGGTCCTTCAGTCGTTCGCACATGCCGCGCCCGCGGCTTTCGGCGACATCGCGGTGGACGATCATCGACAGCGCATCGACCGGTTCGTTGTTCACTAGGATGCTCATCTTGACGAGGTCGCCCTCGCGCAGGCCGATCTGTTCATAGTCGAAGCTGGCATAGCCGCGGCTGATCGATTTCAGGCGGTCGTAGAAATCGAACACCACTTCGTTGAGCGGCAATTCGTAGGTCACCTGCGCGCGCCCGCCGACATAGGTCAGATCGACCTGGATGCCGCGCCGGTCCTGGCACAGCTTGAGGATCGAGCCGAGATATTCGTCGGGCGTGTAGATCACCGCCTTGATCCACGGCTCCTCGATCTGCTCGATACGGCTGGGATCGGGATAGTCGGCGGGGTTGTGCAGCATCAGCTCCTGCGCCGGGTCGGTCCGCGACTTGTTGAGCTGGATGCGATAGACCACCGAGGGGGCGGTGGTGATCAGGTCGAGATCGTATTCGCGCGTGAGGCGTTCCTGGATGATCTCGAGATGCAGCAGGCCGAGGAAGCCCGCGCGGAAGCCGAAGCCCAGCGCGGCGCTGCTTTCGGCCTCGAAGCTGAAGCTGGCATCGTTGAGCCGCAGCTTGCCGATGCTCTCGCGCAGTTTCTCGAAATCGGCGGCATCGACGGGGAACAGCCCGCAGAACACCACCGGCTGGACTTCCTTGTAGCCGGGCAGCGCCTTCTCCGCCCCGCCCTTCACCGTGGTGATCGTGTCGCCGACGCGCGCCTGTTCGACTTCCTTGATCTGCGCGGTGATGAAGCCGATCTCGCCCGGGCCGAGTTCGGGCAGGTCGGTGCGCTTGGGGGTGAAGCAGCCGACGCGGTCGATCAGGTGCTGCGTGCCGCCCTGCATGAATTTGACGTTGAGGCCCTTCTTGATCGCGCCGTCCATCACGCGGACGAGGATGACCACGCCGAGATAGGGGTCGTACCATGAGTCGACCAGCATGGCTTTCAGCGGGGCGTCGCGGTCGCCCGTGGGGGACGGGATGCGTGCGACGAGCGCCTCGAGCGTGTCTTCGATGCCGATGCCCGACTTGGCGCTGGTGAGCACCGCGCCGCCCTCCTGCCAGGTGCCGGTGGCCTCGATGCCGACGATTTCCTCGATTTCCTCGGCCACACGCTGCGGTTCGGCGGCGGGGAGGTCGATCTTGTTGATGACGGGGAGGATCTCGTGGTCGTGCTCGATCGACTGGTAGACATTGGCAAGCGTCTGCGCCTCGACGCCTTGCGCGGCATCGACCACCAGCAGCGCGCCTTCGCACGCGGCGAGGGAGCGCGAGACTTCATAGGCGAAGTCGACATGGCCGGGCGTGTCCATGAGGTTGAGCTCATAGGTCTCGCCATCCTTGGCGGTGTAGTTGAGGCGCACCGTCTGCGCCTTGATCGTGATGCCGCGCTCCTTCTCAATGTCCATGTTATCAAGGACTTGCTCGGACATCTCGCGATCGGTCAGCCCGCCGCAATGCTGGATCAGCCGGTCGGCAAGCGTCGACTTGCCATGGTCGATATGGGCGATGATACTGAAATTGCGTATTTTTGTGAGGTCGGTCATACAAACTGCTTAAGCGGAAAAAGGCGGCACACAGAATGCCTTGCGCGCGCCTTAGCCGGGGGAGACTAACTCGCCAAGCACCGTATCCTCGCGGGGTCAGTAACCTGTGCCCGGTTTGGGTGTCCCGACTTCGACCTCGACGAACTGCCTGGGTGAGCCGGCACCCTCCTGCTCGCCCATGATCAGCGAATAGGGATCCTGCGGCAATGCGGCGAGCGGACGCCCCGCAGCCTCGATCTGGTAGGGCGAGACGCGGTGGCGCGTACACAGCCCCTCGGCGCCGTCGCTAATGAGTGGGTTCTCGAACTCGACGCCTTGCAGCGCCCCCTTCGAGCGCCGCACCGTTGCCACCGCCAGCTGCCCGCCGCCAAGATCGAGCACCACCTGCGTGCCCAGCGGCACTTCGAGCAAGCCCTCGATCATCGCGCCCGTCTTCGACAGGTTGCGCATCACGACCTTGTAGCGATTGTCCTCGTGGATCAGCCCGATCCGGCGGAACACGGTCTTGCGCGCGGCGCGATATTTGGCCGGCCCCCGCGCCTCGTAGGTCTGCTGCCCATTGGCCAGCCGGTCGACGAAATCCTCGTTTGGCATCGGGCGGGCGAAGATGAAGCCCTGGACCAGCGTCGCGCCGCGTTGGGTAACGAGTTCGAGTTCGTCCCTGGCCTCGACCCCCTCGGCTACCGTTTCCATGCCCAGCGCATCGGCAAGACCGACGATCGCGGTAAGAATCGCGGCGTTGTTATTCCCTTCCTCGGTGGCCCCGCGAACAAAGCCCTGGTCGATCTTGATCGTGTCGAACGACGCAGTGCGCAGATAGCTCAGCGAGCTGTAGCCCGAGCCGAAATCGTCGAGCGCGAGATTGACGCCCAGTTCCTTGAGTTCGGCGAACATCCCCTGCGCGCGGCCGATATCGCCGAGGAACACGTTTTCGGTGATCTCTAGTTCAAGGCGCGCGGCGTCGAGACCGCTATTGGTCAGGGCGTTCCGGACAGTCTGCGCAAAATCGTCATGTGCGAACTGCATGGGCGATACATTGACCGCGACCCGCAGCTCGACCGGCCATTGCTTGGCCTGGCGGCACACCTCATTGAGCGCCCACTCCCCCATCTCCCTGATGATCCCGATATCCTCGGCTACCGGGATAAAAACCGCGGGCGGGACATCGCCATTCTCTGGATGGTCCCACCGCATCAGCGCCTCGCAGGACTGCACTTTGTAGGTCTTGGCGCAGACGACCGGCTGGTAGTGCATCGAAATCTGGCCATTGGCAATCGCGTCGCGCAGATCCTCCTCGACCCGGCGTCGTTCTTGAACGCTGTTTTTGAGGTCGCTCGAATAGAACCGGTACTGGCCGCGCCCGCCGCCCTTGGCTGCATAGAGCGCCAGATCGGCAGCGGTAACCAGTTCCTTGGTATCGAGCCCGTCATAGGGTGCGATGGCTACGCCGATCGACGCCCCGATGATCGCACGTGCGCCATCGATCGAATAGGGCTGCGACAATGCCTGGATGAGGCGCTGTCCAAGCTCGCCGAGCGCGCCGCGATCGTCGACATCGGGCTGAACGATCTGGAACTTACCGCCACCCAGATGGCCGATCTCGCCCTCGCTATCGACGATCTGTTCGAGCCGCGCCGCCACCTGCTTGAGCAGTTCGTCGCCGCCCTGCTGGCCCATGGTGTCGGTGATCTGCTTGAACCGGTCCAGATCGAGCGTCAGCAGCGCACAGGCGCGTTTGGAATTGCGATAGGAGGTGAGCGTCTCGGTCAGCCGCGTAGTCAGGCGTTCGCGATTGGCGAGGCCGGTCAGCGGATCGAATTGCGCGACCCGTTCGGCATTGAGATCGCTTTCGCGACTGGCAGTGACATCCCTGGCGCTACCGCGATAACCGGTGAAACGGCCCTTCTCGTCGAATTGCGGTTTTCCGGCGATTTCCCACCAGACTTCCTCTTTGGTGAAAGCCAGCCGGACATTGAGCCCGCTGATCGAATTGCGCGCGCTCAGCAGGAAGACAAGCGGGCGCTGGGTCTTGTTCGGATCATCGAACCGTTCGGGAATAAACAATTCGCCCAGCGGTTTGCCGATCGCCTCGCCATCCGACCAGCCCAGCTTCTCGGAGGCATTGTCCGACAGATAGATGAGGCGTCCTTGCGCATCGGTGGCCCAGAACCAGCCAAGCCCGGCAGCCTCGAAACTGTCGAGCAGTTCAACCCGGCGGACGGCATCGGAAGCGGCGATGGGGCGCAGCGGTGCCTCGTCCGACCCCGCGTCCTCGTCCGCCGTTGCCCGCACCGATCGCGAGAAGAACCCTGCCATGTGTATTGTTGCTCCGATTGATTGCCCGGGGGTGCAGTCCGGTGCCCCCCGGCGAAGGCCAATCATAGCAAATGTACCTTAACAGGCGGCTAACCATGTTTTCCGGGGGTTTACGGCTGTCCGCATCGGGTTGCCAGCCAGCGGGTGCACGTGCATGGATTGCCCGTCTTGTGGGAGAAGGACATGCGGCACATTGCGATCGTGGGGTCGGGCCCGGCGGGCTATTACACGGCCGAAGCAGCGGTCAAGAAATGGGGCGAGGACGCCCGCATCGACGTGTTCGACAAACTTCCCGTGCCCTTCGGGCTGATCCGCACCGGGGTCGCCCCCGACCACCAATCGATCAAGGCCGTCGCGCGTCGCTATGAAAAGACCGCGATCGGCGACACCGTCCGGTTCGTCGGCAATGTCGCGGTGGGCGAAGACATCACGATTGCCGAACTGGGCGAGCTTTACGATGCGGTGGTGCTGGCCACCGGGGCGCCGGTCGACCGCGCGCTGCCGATTGCCGGTGCCGAAGCGGACAACGTCATTGGCAGTGCGGCCTTCGTCGGCTGGTACAATGGCCACCCCGAATTCGCCGCGCTCGAACCGCAGCTATCGGGCAAGCATGTAATCGTGATCGGGATGGGCAATGTCGCGCTCGACGTCGCACGCATCCTCGCCAAGACCGAAAGCGAGTTCGCGGGATCGGATATCGTCACCCATGCGCTCGGCTCCCTGCGCGCCAGCTCTATCGAGACGATCACCATCCTTGGACGTCGCGGGCCGCATCAGATCATGATGACGCCCAAGGAACTGGGCGAACTGCTGCATCTCGAACGCGCCTGCCCGCAAGTCGATGAAGCCGACCTGCCGCCGGTCGATGACGATGCCGCACTCGAGCCGGGCCAGCGTAAATCGGTTACCCTGCTGCGCGAATTTGCCGCCCTTCCCGCCGCGGCAAGCAGCGAAAAGCCGCTCACGATCGCGTTCGATTTCTATGCCAGTCCGCAGGCGATCGTGAGCGAGAACGGCACGGTCACCGGCGTCGAGGTAGAGCGGACCGTGATCGAGGACGGCCGTGCGACGGGCACGGGCGAGACCTACCGCCTGCCGGCCGATCTGGTAGTGACATGCATCGGCTATCAGACATCCCCGATACCCGGCGTCCCCTTCGACGAGCGCGCCGGTCGCTTCGCCAATGACGAGGGGCGGATCGAACCCGGCCTTTACTGCGTCGGTTGGGCCAAGCGCGGCCCCAGCGGCACGATCGGCACCAACCGGCCCGATGGCTATGCGGTGATCGATATCGTGGACGCGGACATCGGCGCTGACTCGGACAGAGCCGGACGCGACGGGTTCGACCAGCTCGCCCGCGAGCGCGACCTCGACGTGGTGACCTTTCGCGACTGGCAGAAGATCGAGGAAGCCGAGGTCGCGGCTGCCCGCACCGGTGCCCCGCGTGAAAAATTCGTCGATATCGCCAGCATGATCGCTGCCCGCGGGGAATAAGCCACGCTTGCCTAATTCGCCTCGCCGCAGCATGAACCGCCGCGGTCGCATCTATACCATAAGAAAATCAGCGGAGAGACCCTCGAACATGACCAGGCTCGACAGCGAAGCTGCGCGGCACACCGGCGGCTGCGGCCCACATGGCCAACCGGCGCGGGAGAATGCGGCCACACCGAAAGGTGTGGATATTTGTTCGGGGAGTGCCAGCTAGGTGGCCGGGGATCCGGCGCTGGCTGCCAATCCGCTCTCCCATCAATCCATCCGCCCGACCTCCGGCGAAGGTGGCGCACTGGGCCGGACCGGCTTTGCCTGGGCGGTCTTCGAATGGGCCCGCAATCCCTATTACGTTCTCGTCGTCATCTACATTTTCGCGCCCTATTTCGCGCGCGACATCATCGGTGCGGATTTGCTGGCCAGCGGCACACTCGACGCGATGGAGCCCGAGGCGGCATTGGCCGCGGCCAATGCGCAAGGCCAGGCCACGATCGCCTCGGTCACCAAATGGGCCGGGATCATCGCTGCCCTGACTGCGCCCTTCCTTGGCGCGGCGCTCGATCGCGGGGGGCGGCTCAAGCCGATTCTCGTTATTTTCCTCGGCTCGATCGCGATCTGCTCGGCGCTACTGTGGTTTGCCATGCCAGGCGGTGCGGGCCTGCCGGTGCCGATGATCATGGCGCTGCTGGTCGTCGCCTATGTCAGCTTCACTTATTCCGAGGTCACGCATAACGCGATGCTCAGCGTCGCCGGTGAGCCGCGACGGCTGGCGATGATCTCGGGTCTCGGCCTTGGCTTGGGCAATCTTGCCGCGACGTTGATCTTCATCGCCATCGCATTGTTGTTCGTCCTGCCCGCGATGATCGGCTGGCCCTTCGCAGTCCCGCAATTCGGCGTCGACCTAGCGAGCTTCGAACATGCCCGCATGGTCGGCCCGATCTGCGCGGTCTGGCTGGTGCTGTTCTCGATCCCTTTCTTCCGCAATGCCCGCGATCCGGGTGTTCCGGGGGCAAGCTGGATTGCGGCATTCCGCGATGGCGCGCGTAGCGTTTGGCGCACGGTGCGCGAGGCAGCGCAATACCGCCAGCTTATGACCTTTCTGGTGGCGCGCATGTTCTATGCCGACGCCATGGCCGCGCTGCTGGCGCTCGGCGCGGTCTATGTCGCGCTGTTCCTCGGCTGGAACTTCCTTGAAATGCTGTGTTACGCGATCTTCGCCAGCGCCTGCGCCTTCTGTGGCGGCATCTTTGGCGGGTGGCTGGAAGGGAAGGTCGGCGTGAAACGTGCGCTGGCGCTGGAAATCCTCGCGATGATCGTCGTCGGGCTGGTCCAGCTCAGCATCACGCGCGACAGCCTGTTTCTCGGGCAGGTCGAAAATTTCGTGGTGTGGGATGGGTTGGTCTTCCGCACGCTGTCGGACCTCGTCTATCTCGGGCTGATCAGCATCATCGCGGTGACCGCCACGGCAAGCATTTCATCGAGCCGGAGCATGCTGGTCACCCTCGCCCCGCCGGGACGCAGCGGCGAATTCTTCGGGCTCTACGCCATTGCCGGGACGATCACCGTGTGGATGGGACCGCTGCTGGTCGAACAGTTCACGCTGTGGTCGGGCGACCAGCGAATCGGGATGACCTCGATCCACCTGCTGTTCGTTGTCGGCCTTGCCGCACTGCTGACGGTGAGGATGCCCGACCGGGCCGCCTAGTCTGCGCTGGACTCATCGGTTGCAATGTGGAACCTTCCTCCGTGGAGAGAGGAGCACAAACATGCCCGCATATGATTTGATCATTCGCAACGGGACCATCGTCGATGGCACCGGCCAGGACCGCTTTACCGGCGACATCGCCATCAAGGATGGCCTGATCGCCCAGGTGGGCGAGGTCAGCGGCGATGCCGCCGAGGAAATCGACGCGCAGGGGCATCTGGTTACTCCCGGCTTTGTCGACATCCACACGCATTACGACGGGCAGGCGACCTGGGACCAGGAAATGGCCCCCTCGAGTTGGCACGGCGTGACCACCGTGGTGATGGGCAATTGCGGCGTTGGCTTCGCGCCCGCCAAGCCCGACAAGCACGAATGGCTGATCGGCCTGATGGAAGGCGTCGAGGATATTCCGGGCACCGCTCTGGCCGAAGGCATGAACTGGGATTGGGAGACCTTCCCCGAATATCTCGATGCGCTCGAGAAACTGCCGCGCACCGTCGATGTGGGCACGCATGTCCCGCATGGTTCGGTCCGCGCCTATGTGCTGGGCGACCGCGAGCGTCCCGGAGCCGTGCCGACCGCCGAAGATATTGCCGCCATGAGCCGCATCGTCGAAGACGGCGTACGCGCGGGCGCGCTGGGTTTCTCCACCTCGCGCACCGTGCTGCACCGCGATATCGGCGGCGAAGTCGTTCCCGGGACCACCGCCACCGCCGAAGAACTGGTCGAGATCGGCCGCGCCATGGGCCGCGCCGGGCATGGGGTGTTCGAAATGGCCAGCGACATGATGCGCGAATGGGACGAGTTCGGCTGGATGGGGCAGATGAGCCGCGAAACCGGCCTGCCCGTCACCTTCGCAGCGCTCCAGTCGATCGCCAAGGAAATGCCGCTCGACGAGCAGATCGAAAGCATGCGCGCCGAGAACGACAATGGCGCCAATATCGTCGCGCAGATTGCGCTGCGTGGCAACGGCATCGTGATGGCGTGGCAGGGTACCGTCCACCCCTTCCGCCTCAAGCCAAGCTGGAAGGAGGTCGAGGATCTGCCGTGGGAAGAGCAGCGCGCAAAGCTGATGGATCCCGAGTTCAAGGCGCGCCTGATCGCCGAGCAGCATGACTTTTCCGAGGTCAACCAGGACATCATGGGGCTGATCATGGTCGTCTGCGGCGGCTGGAACATGCAGTTCGAGATGGACCCGGACTTCAATTACGAACCAACTGCGGACGAAAGCATTCTCGAACGCGCCAAGGCCGCGGGCATGTCCGGCGATGAATATGCCTATGAGCTGCTCTGCCGCGACGAGGGCAAGGGCTTCATCTACCTGCCCATCCTCAATTACGCCGATGGCAATCTCGATTTCCTGAAGGACCTGCAGCACGCTGACGACACGGTGAATTCGCTGTCCGATGGCGGCGCACATTGCGGCACGATCTGCGATGCCGCATCGCCCACCTTCATGCTGCAACACTGGGTGCGCGACCGTGCGCGCGGCACGATCAGCCTGGAAAACGCGATCAAGCGCCAGTGCAACGACACCGCCCGGCTTTACGGGCTCGAGGATCGCGGCGTGCTCGCGCCGGGCTATCTCGCCGATCTCAACATCATCGACATGGACCGGCTCAAACTCGGCAAGCCGTGGCTGGCCTTCGACCTGCCTGCAGGCGGCAAGCGGCTGTTGCAAAAGGCCGAAGGCTATGTCGCCACGATCAAGAATGGCACGGTCACCTTCCGCGAAGGTGAATGGACCGGCGAAGCGCCCGGGGGCCTGATCCGCGGCCCGCAGCGGGTCGAACTGCTGGAGGCAGCCGAATGAAAGCCATTCGTACGGGCGCGGCCCCGTCCACCCTCGACGCGCTCGAATATTGCGACATCGACGATGCGGCCGCGCCCGGACCCGGCGAAATTACGGTCGGGTTGAAGGCCAGCTCGCTCAACTATCACGACTATGCGGTGGTCAAGGGCATGATCCCGACCCCGCAAGGCCGCATCCCGATGTCCGATGGTGCGGGCGTGGTCACCGCGGTGGGCGAAGGCGTGACCGAATTCGCCGTGGGCGATCGCGTCGTCAGCACCTTCTTTCCCGACTGGCTCGACGGGTCTCCGCCGACCAGCGCGTTCACCCGCGTGCCGGGTGACGGGATCGACGGCTATGCGCGCGAAGCGGTTACCGCGCCGACGCACTGGTTCACCCGTGCGCCCAAGGGTTTCAGCCATGCCGAAGCGGCCACGCTGACCTGCGCCGGGCTGACCGCGTGGCGGGCTTTGTTCGTCGATTATACGCTCAAACCCGGTGACACGGTGCTGGTCCAGGGTACCGGCGGCGTGTCGATCTTCGCGCTTCAGTTTGCCAAGACGGCGGGCGCGACGGTGATCGCCACCAGCTCCTCGGACGAGAAGCTCGAGCGGGTGAAGGCGCTCGGTGCCGACCATCTGATCAATTACAAGGAAGTGCAGGCCTGGGGGCCCAAGGCGCTGGAGATCACCGGCGGCCGCGGGGTCGATTGCGTGGTCGAGATCGGCGGTGCGGGCACGCTCGACCAGTCGATGCTGGCGAGCCGCGTGAGCGGGCATGTCGCGCTGATCGGCGTGCTGGCCGGTTTTGCCGGTCCGGTGCAGACCGCGCTGCTGTTCTCCAAGAACCTCAAGGTGCAGGGCCTGACCGTGGGCAGCCGCAAGATGCAGCAGGATATGGTCGCGGCGATCGAGGCGAACGGGTTGAAACCCGAGATCAGCGATACATTCACGCTTGAAAACCTCGCCGATGCTTTCCGCCACCAGGAAAGCGGCGGCCACTTCGGCAAGATCGCGGTCGAGATCTAGGGCTCGATCACGATCCCCCTTGCGGGATCGACGCTGCCGCCGGCCATGGCGGCGAACATGTCGCGCGCGGCGGCGAGGCCCGCGAGCCGTTCGATGGTTACGCTGTCACCCGCATCGGCAAGGAATGCGCGCCAGCTGGCCGCCATCTGCTTGCCCGCCTCCTCGGGGCCGAGGTCCTTGAACAGCGCCACCGCGTGATCGGGCGCGAAGAACAGCGTGGGCGTCGGCCCGGGAAGCTCTGCGCTGCCCCCGCCCCGTTCGTCGATATGCGTCGCCCCGACGAGGCAGGAGTATTGCAACACCTCGCCCAGCTGTTCGTGGATCTCGCGCAGGAGGCCGGCATTGCCCGCGAAATCGACCGCCACGCTCGGCTCTTGGGTGACCTCGCCAACGCGGTCATAGGCGATCACCTCGTCGTACAGCTCGCTCGCCTCGACAAATGCGACATTGCCCGCCGAGGTCAGCCCCACCCGCCGCACGTCGGGCGAACGATGCTTGGCCACGCTCGCCAGACCCATCGCGGTCTTTGACGAGGCGCTGGTGATGACCAATTGCTGCGCACCGAACCAGTCTTGCGAGCGCATGAAATATTCGATCAGGAAGCCGGTCTTGAACAGCGGCCCGAAGATCATCCGCTCGCCCTCACGCGAAGGGTCATGCTCGGGATCGGCGGCGAGCCGGGAATACTGGTTGTAGATCGGGCTCATCGGCTGGCGATGCTCGGCCATGTCGGTGAAACCGCTCGCAGAAAGCTTGCCGGGCACGACATCGAGATGCGTCGCCATGGGCAGGTAGCCATAGACCCGCTCGCCAACCGCCACATCGGGGTGGTTGCTTTCGATCACCCGCGCATGCCCCCACATCGGCACGATGCCCATGCCTTCGGGAGCAGGAAAGAAGTTCCAATAGCCGAAACCGTCGCCAACGACCGCATAGGTCACATTGTTGGCGGTGACCGAGAAGCTCTCGATCGCGAGGCGGATGGCGCCTGCGGCCAACTCGCCCTGTTCGCCTTCGACCAGTTCGGTCTTGGCAATTGCATCCTTGCGGACATGAACCTGCTGCATTCGCACCTCTCCTTGCAGAGCGAGGCTACCGCCCCGCCGATGCGAATGCGAGCGATTAAACCCGCATCGGCATCAGCACGTACAGCGCGGGCGAATTCTCGTCCTTGCGGATCAGCGTCGGGGCGCCAGCATCGGCCAGGTGGATCTCCACCGTATCGGCATCGATCTGGTTGAGGATGTCCTTGAGATAGCCCGCGTTGAAGCCGATCTCGAACCCGTCGGACGAATATTCGGCGGGCACTTCCTCGGTCGCGGTGCCGTTGTCAGGACTGGTAACGGTGAGCGTTACCTTGTCCTTGTCGAGCCCCATCTTGACCGCACGGGTCTTCTCGGTGGCGATCGTTGCGACACGGTCGACGCCCTCGTGGAAGCTCTTCGGATCGAGCCTCAACAGCTTGTCGTTACCCGTTGGGATAACGCGCGAATAATCCGGGAAGGTGCCGTCGATCAGCTTGCTGGTCAGGACCACCCCGCCCGTCCCGCCAAGCTTGAAGCGGATCTTGCTGGCGGACAGGTCGATCTGGACATTTCCGTCGAGCGATTCGTCGAGCAGCTTGCGCAATTCGGCCACGGCTTTGCGCGGCACGATGACATCGGGCATGCCTTCCGCACCGGCCGGACGCGGCAAGGTGAAACGCGCGAGGCGGTGGCCATCGGTGGCAGCCGCCCGGAGCACGGGTTCATTGTCGTCCGAGACGTGGAAGAAGATACCGTTGAGATAGTAGCGGGTCTCTTCGGTCGAGATCGCGAAGCGGGTGCGGTCGATCAGTTCGGCCAGCGTCTTGGCGGGCAGTTCGAAACTGGTCGGCAGATCGCCTTCGACGATGACGGGGAAATCGTCGCGCGGCAGCGTGGGCAGCGAGAAGCGGCTGCGCCCGGCGTTGATCGCCATGCGGTTTTCCGCCGCTTCGAGGCTGACCTGCGACCCTTCGGGCAGCTTGCGCGCAATGTCGAACAGCAAGTGCGCCGACACCGTGATCGCGCCCGCACTGTCGACGCTGGCATCCATATGCTCGACCACCTGCAGATCGAGATCGGTCGCCATGACCTTAAGCGAATTGTCGCCTTTGGCCTCGATCAGCACGTTGGAGAGGATGGGGATGGTGTTACGGCGTTCTACGACCGACTGCACGTGGCTGAGACAACGCAGCAGCGTCGCGCGTTCGATGGTGGCCTTCATGGTCCTACTTTCGTCCCTTTTGGGCGCCTGGCAGGCCGGAATCGCCCCACCAGCGCCGGAATACGGATAGTCACCCTAGCGGGGCGGGCTTGGGGGGCAAGGCCGGACGCCGCGGCGCCGCAATTCCTTGGGGAAAAGTGGGCGGAATCAGCCCATCATCGCCATGCCGCCATTCACATGGAGCGTCTGGCCCGTGACATAGGCGGCCTCGTCGCTCGCAAGGTAGGCCACCGCAGCGCCGATCTCGTCGCCCTCGCCCATCCGGCCCATCGGAATGCGGCCGTTGATCGCCGCCTTCTGGTCGTCGGTCAGCGCTTCGGTCATCGCGGTGCGGATGAAGCCGGGAGCGACGCAGTTCACGGTGATGTTCCGGCTGGCCAGTTCCTGCGCGAGGCTCTTCGACATGCCGGTCAGGCCCGATTTGGCAGCGACATAGTTCATCTGCCCCGGATTGCCGGTATGGCCGACGACGCTGGTGATCGAGATGATCCGCCCACCCCTGGCCTTCATCATCGGCCGCGCGCTCGCGCGCATCAGGCGAAAGCTCGCCTCGAGATTGATCCGGATGACCTGGTCCCATTCGTCATCCTTCATCCGCATCGCGAGGTTGTCGCGGGTAATGCCGGCATTGTTGACGAGGATGTCCATCGAACCGAGCGTATCGACGGTGGCCGGGATCAGTTCCTCGACCTGCGTCGTGTTCGACAGGTCGCAGGTGATCTCGACATGGTCGTGGCCGAATTCGTCGTTGAGCTGTTCGCGGAAGGCGCGCAGCTTGTCGCCATTGGAGCCCGACAGCGCCAGGCGCGCGCCCTGCTTGGCCAGGGCATAGGCGATCGACGAACCGATCCCGCCGCTCGCACCGGTGACAAGGGCGGTCTTGCCTTCGAGGCTGAACATCATGCGTTCTCCTTGGCGAAATTCTCGAGGTCTTCCATGGTGACGAGGCTGACCGTGGTCGCCTCCTTGTCGATGCGGCCCACCATGGGGGCAAGCACCTTGCCGCCCACTTCGACGAAGCGTTCGATCCCGGCTTCACGCATCGCCAGCACGCTTTCGCGCCAGCGGACGCGGCCGGTGATCTGTTCGACCAGCAGCGCCTGTTCCTCCGCCGGGTCGGTGACGCGCGCGGCGGTGACATTGGCGTACAGCGGCACGGAGAAAGCCTGCGGCGGGGTCGCCTCGAGCGCATTCTTCATGCGCAACGCGGCCGGACCCATCAGCGAACAGTGGAACGGCGCCGAAACGGGCAGCTTGATGCCGCGCTTGATGCCGTGATCCTTGGCCATTTCGATCGCGCGGTCGATCGCCTCGGCATGGCCGGAGATAACCACCTGCGTCGGGTCGTTGTCATTGGCGACTTCGCAGACCTGCCCCTCGGCAGCCGCCTCGGCGAGCGCGGTGGCCTTTTCGATATCCGCACCGAGCAGCGCCGCCATCGCGCCGACGCCGATGGGCACGGCATCCTGCATGGCGATGCCGCGCAGGCGCAGCAGTTTGGCCGTATCGGTCAGCGAGAACGCCCCGGCGGCGCACAAGGCACTGTATTCGCCAAGCGAATGGCCCGCAACGCAATCGGCGCTTTGCGCGAGAGCGATCCCGAATTCCTTTTCGAGCACGCGGGCGGTGGCGACCGAATTGGCCATGATCGCGGGCTGGGCGTTGGCGGTCATGGTCAACTCGCTTTCCGGCCCTTCCTTCATCAGCGCCGAAAGCTTCTGCTTGAGCGCCTCGTCGACCTCTTCGAACACCGCGCGGGCATGCGCGCTGGCATCGGCGAGGTCGGCGCCCATGCCGACTTTCTGGCTTCCCTGACCGGGAAAGATGAATGCAGTCATGTAATTCTCCTCGCCGCCGCGCCTAGGCGCGCGCGGCGCGCGCCTCAAGCCCGAAGGGGACAATCTTGTTGGCAGCATCGTGCCCGATATCCGCCCGGCCGAGATAGGGAATGCCGCTCCGCTGGCACCAGTCCTGCGCGATCGCCACCTCGTCGCTGCCGAAGGGGCGATCGTTCTCGGGGATATCGCTGATCCGGCCAAGGCGCAGGCCCGCAATGCCACCGAGGTGCTGCGTCACATGGAACAGCAGCCGGTCGACCGCATAGAGATGTTCGGCCACTTCCTCGATCAGCACGACATGGCCCGACAGGTCGGGGGCAAGCTCGGTGCCGACCAGCATCGCCAGCGTGGCCAGGTTGAAAGCCACCGCGGGGCGCGCATCGAGACCGGGTTCGAGACCGCCCTCCCCGCCCATGAACCAGTCGAGCGCGCGTTCGACCGCCTGTGTCCCGCCCTCGCGTCGCACGTCACCCGCCAGCGGGCCATGCGCCACGCGGCCGATACCATGCTTGTAGAGCGCGGCGAGCAGGAAGCCGGTGTCCGAATAGCCGAGATAGGATTTGGTCCGCGCCACCTCGTTCATTTGCGCGACCGCCTGCGCGGCGATGCGGTTGGAGCCATAGCCGCCCATCGCGAACCATACGGCATCGAAACCGGGATCGTTGGCGCAGTCGAGCAGCGCGGCGAGCCGCACTTCGTCGCTACCGGCGAAATGCCCGTCTTCGGCAAAGCACTGTTCGTGGAAGTGCAACGAGATATCGCTACGCTCAGCCACCAGCGCTTCGACCGCCTCGGCCCGTTCGCGCTTCAACCGCTTTCCGGGGGCGCAGATCGCAATTCTGACCATGCGCCCTGCTAGCGTGCTTGTATCGCGCGGCACAACTCAATAGCTGCACCGCCATGAGCGATATGCCCACTCCAGACGAATTGTTCGCCCGCCCCTTCTTCTTCTGCGGGATCGGCGGATCGGGAATGCTGCCGCTGGCGCAGATCCTGAAAGGTCGCGGCTGCACGGTCGAGGGATCGGATCGCAGCCACGACCAGAGGCGCACGCCCGACAAATTCGCCGCGCTCGAACAACAGGGTTTTATGCTGCATCCGCAGGACGGCAGCGGGATCGTCTCGGCCGAGCAGATCCTCGTCGCCAGCGCCGCAGTCGAGGATACGGTGCCCGATGCCAAGCGCGCCAAGGAACTGGGCTGCCTGCGGCTGACGCGCGCCGAGCTCAATTCGATCCTGTTCAACACCAGCGGCGCGGGGCTGGCGGTGGCCGGGACCAGCGGCAAGTCGACCGTGACCGGCATGCTTGGCTGGATCCTGCACGCCTGCGGGCGCGAGCCGACGATCATGAACGGCGCGGTGATGAAGAACTTCGTCTCGCCCGAACGCCCCTATGCCAGCGCGGTGGTCGGCGGGCAGAGCCTGTTCGTCAGCGAGGTAGATGAAAGCGACGGCTCGATCGCGCTATATCGCCCCGCGGTGGGCGTGCTGCTCAATGTCAGCCTCGACCACAAGAGCATGGAAGAACTGCGCCAACTGTTCGGCGACTATCTTTCGCGCAGCCGCATCGCGGTGATCAATGCCGACGATCCCGAGGCGCTCGCGCTGCTGCCGCACGCCAAGGAAGTCGTCACCTTCGGGATCGAGCAGGAGAAGGCGCAGATCGGCGTGGTCCCCGGTTCGATCGCCGAAGGCCCGATGCGGCAGGCCGCGCTGATCATCGACCGGCACGATGGCAGCGAGCATGCGCTGACGCTCGACCTGCCCGGACGCCACAACCTCTCCAATGCGCTTGCCGCGATCGCGGGTGCAACTGCTGCGGGTATCCCGGTGGCCAAGGCGGTCGCGGCGCTGGCGGGTTTCGCGGGCCTTGCGCGCCGCTTCGACATTATCGGCACCAGCGCTTCGGGAATCACCGTGATCGACGATTTCGGCCACAACCCCGAGAAATGCGCCGCCACGCTGCGCACGCTCAAGGCGCATCCGGGACGCGTGCTCGCCTTCTTCCAGCCGCATGGTTACGGCCCCTTGCGCCAGATGGGCGAGGAACTGGCCGAAACCTTTGCGCACGAACTGGACGACGGCGACCGCGTGATCCTGTGCGATCCGGTCTATTTCGGCGGTTCGGTCGATCGCAGCGAGGGCAGCGAGCGAATCGTGCGGCTGATCGAGGACGCGGGCGGACATGCGGAACACATTCCCACGCGCGAGGCAGTGGGCGACCGGCTGGCGGAAATCGCCCAGCCCGGTGACCGGATCGTGATCATGGGGGCACGCGACGACACGCTGAGCGGTTTCGCGCGCAGCCTGTTCGACCGGCTGCCCTAGATCGCGGCAGGCCCCACGGCTTCGCGCGTCACTGCACGGCGATACCCCTCGCGCGCGGTCAGCCGGTCGCGGTAGTCCTTGAGCGATTGCGGTACGCCCTCGTCCAGTCCGACCCGTCCCGCCAGGATCAGCGCATAACCGCAACAGATATCGGCCACGGTGAAGCGATCCGCGCACAGGAATTCGCGGGTTTCAAGGCGCTGCTCCAACTTGATCAACCGCTTCCAGAACCATTTGGCATAGGCCTCACCCGCCTCGCCCCAGCCCTTGTCCTTTTCGAACAGGGAGAAACGCATATAGACCGTCTGCGGGAAGGTGATCGTCGCATCGGCGTGATAGGTGAAGTCGAGATAGGCCGGATAATCCAGCTCTCCCGGTGCCACCACCAGCGACGCGTCGCTGCCCGTGGTCGCCAGATAATGCGCGATGGCGCAGCTTTCGGTCATCTGCACATCGCCCTCGACCAGCATCGGCACCGTGCCCAGCGGATTGGTCTCGAGATAGTCGGGCGCGGTGAAGCGCGGCGGAAACGGCAACAGTTTCAGCTCGACATCGACGCCGGCTTCTTCGGCTGCCCAGGTTGCGCGCAGGCCGCGCGAACCGGCGCAGGTGTAGAGAACCGGCCGCTCAGCCATGATCGTGGGTCTTGCCGACCTTCAACACATTGTGGATCACGAACGCGAGCACGAAGCCCAGCCCCAGCCCGGCCAGCGCCGACAGGCCGGCATAAGTTGCCCATCCAAGAATACCCGAGAGACCGCCGGTAACGCCCTCGACCATGTGCTGCACCCCGTGCGCCCAGTCGGAGGGGCCGTGCAGGCCAAGCTCGTGCAGACTGTGGAGGATGATCCCGCCGCCGACCCACAACATCGCGATCGTGCCCACAAAGGACAGCGTGGTCAGCAGATAGGGGACCGAGGTGACCAGAAACTGGCCGAACCTCTGCGCCAGTTCGGAAGTCTTCGCGCGCAGGTGCAGACCGATGTCATCGAGCTTCACGATCAGCGCCACCGCGCCATAGACGAACAGCGTGACCGCGACCCCGACGATCGCCAGCACGCCCGCGCGGACGATGAAATCCTCCGCCGCCACTTCGTTGAGCGTGATTGCCATGATTTCCGCCGACAGGATAAGATCGGTGCGGATCGCGCCCGCAACGCGCTGTTTCTCGAACGCCACGGGATCGGCGATCTCGTCATCCACCGTCAGGCCGTGTTTTTCACTGCCCAGTTTCTCCATCACCTTTTCGGCGCCTTCATAGGAGAGGTAACCGCCCCCCAGCATCAGGATGAAGATAATCGCGCTTGGCAACAGCCAGCTGAGCAACAGCGCCCCGGGCAGCAGGATGATAAGCTTGTTCTTCAAGCTGCCCTTGGTAATGTTCCAGATGATAGGCAATTCGCGCGCGGGGCTGAGCCCGGTGACATAGCTCGGCGTCACTGCCGCATCGTCGATCACGACGCCTGCGGTTTTCGTACCCGCACGGCTGGCAGCCACACCGATATCGTCGGCCGAGGCCGCCGCGGCGCGGGCAATGATCGAAACGTCGTCGAGCAGGGCTACTAATCCACCGGGCACGCAATACTCCTTGGTTGCAGATGCAATGCCGCCCTGCCCGCGCGGTTCCACCCTGCCAAGCCCCGAGATTGGCTTGCATTCGCCGCCAATCCCGTTATGTGCGCGCATCCCTAGGGTCCGGCGGATATCGGATTCGGGGATGACGAAGAAAGCCGGAGGGGCCCCGCAATCCCGCGGATCAGCCAGCGATCGGCCATATGTGAAAGGACAAGGGCATGGCTCATTACGAGCATGTTTTCCTGGCGCGACAGGACCTGAGCCAGGCTCAGGTCGACCAGCTCGCCGCCACCGCTACCGAAATTGTCGAGCAGAACGAAGGCAAGGTCACCAAGACGGAGACCTGGGGCCTCAAGAACCTCGCCTACAAGATCGACCGCAACCGCAAGGCGCATTTCGTGATGCTCAACATCGAGGGCCCCGGCGCCGTCGTGCAGGAGCTCGAACGCCAGACCCGCATCAATGAAGACGTCATCCGCTACATGACCATCCGTGTCGAAGAGCACGAAGAAGGTCCGAGCGTGATGATGCGCAAGAACGAGCGCGATGCCAAGAAGCGCCGCGACCGCGAGGAGCGTAACTGATGGCCCGCCCGTTTTTCCGCCGCCGCAAGTCCTGCCCCTTCTCGGGCAAGAACGCCCCCGCGATCGACTACAAGGATGTGCGCCTGCTGCAGGGCTTCATGTCCGAGCGTGGCAAGATCGTCCCCAGCCGCATCACCGCCGTCAGCGCGAAGAAGCAGCGTGAACTGGCCAAGGCCATCAAGCGCGCCCGCCACATCGGCCTGCTGCCGTACATCGTGAAGTAGGGGAATAACCATGGATATCATTCTCCTTCAGAGGATCGAAAAGCTCGGCTCGATCGGTGACGTCGTCACCGTGAAGGACGGCTACGCCCGCAACTTCCTGCTCCCGCAGAAGAAGGCCCTGCGCGCCAACGAGTCGAACAAGAAGGTCTTCGAAGCGAACCGCGACCGCCTGGAAAAGGAAAATGCGGAACGTCGCGGCGAAGCCGAGAAGGCTGGCGAAAAGGTCCAGGGCGAGGAAATCGTCCTGCTCCGCGCGGCATCGAACACCGGCCAGCTCTACGGCTCGGTCAACGTGCGCGACATCGCTGCATCGCTGGGCGAAAAGGGCCACGAGATCGACAAGAAGCAGGTCATCATGGGTGATCCGATCAAGGCGATCGGCATGCATGAAGTCCGCATCGATCTTCACCCCGAAGTCTCGGTCACGGTGAAGGCCAATGTCGCCCGCAGCGACGACGAAGCCGAACTGCAGAGCCAGGGCATCGACGTGATGGCGCAGATGTTCGAAGACGAACAGCGCGAGATCGAAGAAGCTGCCGAAGCCAACCGGACCGACCCGACACTCGAGCCGGGTGAAATCCCCGCCGACATGCTCGAAGACGGTGTCAGCACCGAAGACGGCGTGAGCGAGACCGAAGCGAAGATCGAAGCCACGGCGCCGGACGGCGACGAAGGCTGATCCCCGCGATCACGATCAAAACAGGGCGCGGCGGCTTCGGTCACCGCGCCCTTTTTGTAAGTAGCGCCCGCACACCCTATGTGCAGGCACGAGACGCGAAAGCGAAAACAACAAGAGGCAGGAGGAACGCCCATGGAATCGATCGAACAGACCCTCGACCGGCTTGAAAAGATCTATGACGCCGCGGTGGAACGGCTGCGCGAGGACGTGATCGCATTCGGCCGCGAGCGTGAGATACCCGCCCCCGAACGGCGCAGCGACGGCAGCTATGCCTATCCCGAACTGCGGCTGCGGTTTCGCGGTGGCGACCAGCCCGAGGATCGCAACCGCGCCTTTGGACGGCTCAACGCGCCGGGCCTCTACACTACCACCGTCACCCGACCCGCGCTGTTCCGCGATTACCTGCGCGAGCAGCTCGAACTGATCGACGAGAATTACGAAGTCGAAATCGAAGTCGGCTCGTCGAAGCAGGAAATCCCCTTCCCCTATGTCCTCGACGGCCAGGCCGGTGCGGAATTGGTCGGCGTCGACCCCAATCTCATCGCGCGGCATTTCCCCTCGACCGAGCTCGCCGATATCGGCGACGAGCTGGCCGACGGGATCATGCTCGAGAATGCCGACGATCCCATCCCGCTGTCACTGTTCGACGGCTTGCGGACCGATTTCAGTCTCGCGCGGCTCGCGCATTACACCGGTACCAGTACCGAGCATTTCCAGCGCTTCATCCTGTTCACCAACTATCACCGTTATGTCGATGAATTTGTTGACTGGGCTGGTTCGCAGCTCGGCAAGGACGGCTATACCGCGCTGGCTGGTGCGGGCGGCATGATGCTGACCGAGCAGACCGACAACGCCCGCGCGCAATTGTCCGACACTGCATGGCGCCGGCACCAGATGCCCGCCTATCACCTGGTCGGCCCCAACCGCGAAGGCATCACGCTGGTCAATATCGGCGTCGGCCCGAGCAATGCGAAGACGATCTGCGACCATCTCGCGGTGCTACGTCCCGAAGCGTGGCTAATGATCGGCCATTGCGGCGGCCTGCGTCCAAGCCAGAAGATTGGCGATTACGTCCTCGCCCATGCGTATCTGCGCGATGACCACGTGCTCGATTCGGTGCTGCCGCCGGAAATCCCCCTCCCAGCGATTGCCGAGGTCCAGCAGGCGCTGGCGGGTGCCGCGCAAGAGGTTTCGGGAACGCATGGCGCCGACCTCAAGCGGCGCATGCGCACGGGCACCGTGGTCACTACCGACGATCGCAACTGGGAACTGCGTTATACCAGTTCTGCGCATCGCATGAGCCTGAGCCGCGCGGTCGGCGTCGATATGGAAAGCGCGACCATCGCCGGCCAGGGATACCGCTTCCGCGTACCCTACGGCACGCTGCTGTGCGTATCGGACAAGCCGCTGCACGGCGAGATCAAGCTGCCGGGCCAGGCCAATGCCTTCTACGAGGAAGCCATCGCGGCGCATCTCCAGATCGGCGTGACCGCGTGCAAGCTGCTCAAGGCGGAAGGCCCGCGCCTCCACAGCCGCAAACTGCGCGCTTTCAACGAACCTCCGTTCAGGTAAACTAGCCCCCGGCAAGGGGAGAGATTGCATGACCGAGACAGTGGACCGCTCGCGCTCGATCGCGGGCCGGGTGGCAATCGTGACCGGCGCCGCGAGCGGCATGGGCGCCGCCACCGCCAGGCTGTTCGCAGCCGAAGGGGCGCAGGTGGCAGTGACCGACCTCGATATGGCGGCGTGCGAAAAACGGGCGGCAGAATGCGGCAATGGCGCGCGTGCCTACGCGCTCGACGTGGCGGACAAGGAGGCAATCGCCGGTACCGTTGCGCAGATCTCGGCGGATTTCGGGCGGATCGATATTCTCGTCAACAACGCCGGGGTGTCGAGCTTTGCCCCGCTCGATGACGGCGATGCCTATGAGGAGGTCTGGCACCGCGCGCTGGCGGTCATGCTGACCGCGCATCAACGCATGGTCCGCGCCGCCCTGCCGTATCTGCGCGCCAGCGATGCCGCGCGGATCGTCAATATCGCCAGCACCGAAGGGCTCGGCGCGACACCCGGCGACACGCCCTATGTCGCCGCCAAGACGGGGGTAACCGGCCTCACCCGCGGTCTCGCAGTCGATCTCGGGCCGGAGGGTATTACCGTCAACTGCATCTGCCCCGGCCCGATCCGCACCGCGATGACCGATGCCGTGCCCGACGAACACAAGACCATCTACGCCAAGCGCCGCACCGCGCTCAAACGGTATGGTGAACCCGAAGAAGTCGCGCATATGACGTTGTCGCTGGTGCTGCCCGCGGCGAGCTATATCACCGGAACGGTGATCCCGGTCGATGGCGGGTTGATGGCGCGCAACGCCTGAGGCCTACGCAGTCTCAGCGGGTGATCTGGACCACGCAGCGCAGCCCCTCGGGACGGTAGTCGAACTCGACCTGTCCGGTGCCGCCGAGCACGATCGACATCATGCGGGTGCCAAAGCCGGGCTGAATGTCCGCCTCGACCGGAGGACCGCCGCTTTCTTCCCAGACCAGCTGCATCCCGCCAGCAGTTTTCTCGATATCCATCGCCACGCGTCCTGCGGGGCTGGCGAGCGCGCCATGGGCGATGGCATTGGTCAGGAGCTCGTGCACAACCAGCGTGAAGCCCTCGGCGATATTGCCCTTCAGCCGCGGCCTGCCGCTCACTTCGAGCGTCACCCGGTCCGCGACATCCGCGAACGCTGCAAGTTCGCCTTCGATGATCGTGCGCGGACTGAACAGCTGGTCGGCATTGTCCACCAGCAGGTCATGCGTGCGCGACAAGGCGGCGACGCGGCCCTCCAGCGCCTTGCCAAAGCGGCCGACATCGGTCGCCTTGCGCGCCGACATCGAAATCATCGCGCGGATCGTCGCAAGCATGTTGCGCACGCGGTGGTTGAGTTCGGAAGTGAGGGTTTCCAGCCGCGTCTCGTTGCGCTTGGTATCGGTGATATCGATAACATGGCCGATGATCTTGGTGGGAATGCCGCTCACCACCAGTGGGCGCCCCGCCGCACTGATCCAGCGTTCCTCGCCGTCGGCGCGGGTAATGCGGCATTCGAAAATCCAGTCCTCGACGCGTTCGAGCGCTTCGCCCTGGCGGTCGTCGACGTCGCTGCGATCTGCCGGGATCACATGATCGAGGAACTGTTCATAGGTCCATTCGGGAAGCAATTCGTCATAGCCGAAAATTTCGTCATGGCGGGTGTTGCGCCATACCTGGCCGGATTCCAGGTCGAGTTCCCAAATGCCGATCTTCCCGGCGGCGAGGACCAGCCGGAGATGATCGAGCGACGATTCGGCGAGGTGCTCTAACTCGGACATGCGCCAAACCTATCCGCTACGGAGTGAGTGCCAAGATATTTTTCGTACGCCGGCCAGCGCACGGGGGAAGATCAGCCCTGCCCCTTGGTCTTGGTCTTCCCGTCCTTGGCGCGTTTCTCGATGAATTCGATGATCATCCCGGCAATATCCTTGCCGGTCGCATTTTCGATCCCTTCGAGCCCCGGCGAGGAATTGACTTCCATGATCACCGGGCCGTGATTGGACCGCAGCATGTCGACGCCGCAGACATTGAGGCCCATGCGGCCCGCCGCACGGACGGCGGTGCTGCGTTCCTCGGGGGTAATCTTGATCAGCTGCGCGCTGCCGCCGCGGTGCAGATTGCTACGGAAATCGTCGGGCGCGCCGGTGCGCTTCATCGCCGCGACCACCTTGCCGCCGACCACCAGCGCGCGAATATCGGTGCCGCCCGCTTCCTTGATGAACTCCTGCACCAGGATGTTGACGTTCGCGCCGCGAAACGCCTCGATCACCGATTTGGCGCTGCTCATGGTTTCGGCAAGCACCACCCCGATGCCCTGCGTGCCTTCGAGCAGCTTGATCACCACCGGCGGCCCCTTGACCGCCTTGATGATCTCCTCCGCTGCCTTGGGGTCGTTGGCATAGGCGGTCAGCGGCAGGCCGAGCCCATGCTTGGCGAGGATCTGCATGCTGCGCAGCTTGTCGCGGCTGCGCCCGATCGCCACGCTTTCATTGAGCGGCCAGCAACCGCGCATCTCGAACTGGCGCAGGATCGCGAGGCCGTAATTGGTGATCGAAGCGCCAATGCGCGGGATCACCGCATCGTAGCCGATGCAGGGCTCGCCATTGTAGAACACTTCGGGCTTGTGGCTGGCGATATGCACCGTGCAGCGCAGCGTATTGAGGATGTCGAGCTGGTGACCGCGTTCCTCCGCCGCCTGTTGCAGGCGCTGGTGCGAATAGAGATTGGCGTTCCGCGCCAGCATGGCGATCTTCATCGTGAGCTCCTCAGGGCTTGTGCCCCTTCGTCGTTTTGCGCTCGGGCGTCTGCAACCAGGAATAGCCGCTGTCGACTACAAAACGCCGACGCAGCGACGAACGGCCGATCAGCATCGGGAATTTCATATCCCGGCGGTCGGCGAGGCTGATTTCGGCGCGGAACTCCAGATCGCCGATCCGCAGCGGTGTCTTGATGACATAGCGCCGCTGGGTTTCGCCATTCGAGCTGGTGATGCCGCGGATATCGACATGCACCGCCTCGCATACCTGGCGCACATGCTGCTGTTCGAAATCGACCGCAAAGCGGACGAAATTCTCGCCGTCGCGTTCGAATTCCTCAAGCACCGTACCGTGCAGCGAGGACGTTCGCGCGCCGGTATCGATCTTGGCCGGCATGGCGTGCAGCCCCAATTGTGGCAGGTGGACCAGCTCGCGCCAGCCGACGACGGGCAACGCGTTGCGTTTCAGGCTCATTCGATGATCGCGATCCCGTCGCCGCCGCCTTCGCCGGGCAACCGACGCAGCACTTCGCCGCTGGCGAAATCGACTTCGGCGATCGTATTGGCGGTGGTTTCGGCGACATAGAGCCGCTCTCCACCGGGCGAAAACAGGATCGTGACCTGCGTGCGCGCCTCCGCCTCTGCGGGGCTCGACACGGCAATGCTGCGCACGACTTCGCCGCTGGCGGTATCGATCACGCTCAGCCCGCCATCGGCGAGGTCCGAGGTCACCGCGTAATCGCCCTGCGGACGCAGCGTGATCCGCAAGGGGAACGCACCTGTTTCGACACGCTGGCGGATCGCCAGCGTGTGCGGGTCGAGCGCGAAGGCAGCGTTGGAACCGCGCGCGGATACCCACAGCGTGTCCCCTTCGGCAGACAGCCAGATGCCTTCGGGTTCCTCGCCTACCTCGACAGAGCGCGGCGCGCGCCGGGTCTTGAGGTCAATCAGGCTGACCGTGCGCGACCCCAAATTGGTCGTCCAGGCATGCAGTGCGTCGGGCGCGACGGCAAGCATATGCGTGCCCTGCTGGCCGGAGGCGTATTCGAAGGTTTGCGCCGCGCCCAGCGGGTCGCGAACCCAGAAGATCGAGCCGCGCCCTTCGGCGGTCGCGTAGAGATCGCCATTGGCATGCCAGACGACGCCGTGCGGGCGCGCATTCTCTCCCAGATCGATGCTTGCGACACGTTCGAGATCCACCGTGCGGAAAATATCGAGTGTCTGCCCGCCATAGCAAGCCAGCGCGACATGTGCCGCGTCGGGCGATGTCGCCAGTTCATGCGGATTGGTACAGCTGGCGACCGAAGCGACCACCGCGCCGCTCTTCAGATCGACCTTTGACAGCGTATTGCCGAACTTGCCCGCCACGAACAGCGCGCCATCGACATCCGCAGCGGTGGGCAGTGACGCGGCATCCCCGCCCCCCGCGACGGGCGCACAGGCGACCGCCAGCGGAAGGGCAAGGAGCGGGGCGAAGCGGCTTACCACCCTTCGGTCTGGCCCGCGTTCTGCTCGTCGAGCCACGCCTTGAGCGGGGCAAAATACTCGACCATCGCCGCGCCGCTCATCTGGCGCTCGCCGGTGAAGGCTTCGAGCGCGTCGGGCCACGGCTTGCTGGCGCCCATTTCGAGCATCGCGTCGAGGTTCTTGCCGACTTCCTCATTGCCGTAGAACGAACAGCGGTGCAGCGGCCCGTCCCAGCCCGCCTGGTCGCATGCGGCCTTGTAGAACTGGAACTGCAGGATCCGCGCGAGGAAATAGCGCGTGTAGGGCACATTGCCCGGAATGTGGTACTTCGCGCCCGCATCGAACCCGCTTTCATCGCGCGCGACCGGCGGGGTGATGCCCTGATATTCCAGCCGCAGCGCATTCCAGCCGGTGTTGAGCTGGTCGGCCGGGATCGACCCGTCGAACAGCTGCCAGCGATAACGGTCGACCATCAGGCCGAAGGGCAGGAAGGCAACCTTGTCCATCGCCTGACGCAGCAGCAGGCCGATATCCTTGTCGGCGCTCGGCACGTCGGCCTCGTCGAGCATGTCGATCTGGACGAGGTATTCGGGCGTGATCGACAGCGCGATCATGTCGCCGATTGCCTCGTGGAAGCCGTCGTTGGCGCCGTTGAGGTGCAGATAGTCCTGCTGGTTATAGGCGCGCTGGTAGTAATTGTGGCCGAGCTCGTGATGGATGGTGACGAAATCGTCAGCGTTCTTCTTGATGCACATCTTGATGCGCAGATCGTCGACATTGTCGACGTCCCAGGCGCTGGCGTGGCAGACCACGTCGCGGTCCTGCGGCTTCACGAACTGGCTGCGTTCCCAGAACGTGCCCGGCAGCGGATCGAAGCCGAGCGAGGAGAAGAACTGTTCGCCGGTGCGGACCATCTGAATTTCGTCGAGTCCCTTGGCGGTGATCAGGTCGGTGAGGTCGTACCCGATGTCGCCCGCCCCTTCGGGCGCGACCAGCGGGTAGATATTGCCCCATTCCTGCGCCCACATATTGCCGAGCAGGTCGGCGCGGATCGCCCCCGTGGCGGGCTGGACATCGTCGCCGTATTTCTCGTTGAGCTTGCTGCGAACATAGGTGTGCAGCGCCATGTAGAGCGGCTTCACTTCCTGCCACATCCGCTCGGTCTCACCGGCAAACTGGTCGGGGTCCATGTCGTAGTTGGAGCGCCACATCGCTCCCAGATCGGCAAAGCCCAGATCTTTCGAGCCCTCGTTGGCGATGGCGATCATACGCTGGTAATCCCCGCGCATGGGCGCACCGACATTGTCGTGCCAGCTGGTCCACATCTCGGCGAGTTCGGCAGGCGTACGGTCGAGATTGCCCATCTCGGCCTCGATATCGCTGCCGTTGATTTCCTCGCCATTGAGCGTGCCCGTGCCTTGGCCGTAGGCCGCGCCGAGCTTGGTGGCGATTTCGTTGAGTTCGGTTGCCGCGCCGTCGCGAACCGGCGCGGGCATGACGATGCCATTGCGCAGGATGTCGAGCTTGCGCGCGACTTCGGGATCGAGCCCCGCGACACGCGCGTATTGCGCTGCCTCATTGGCATAGGTCACCGATTTCTCGGTCGCCTGCGCGCCGTATTTTGCCGCCAGCTGGTTGCTGTCGTGAACGATATAGGTGTTGTTGAGCCACAGCACTCGGCCGTATTCGACCGAGAAATCGAACATGTCCTGCTCGACCATCGCAACCCAGTCGGCGGCGCCCTGCGGCGTCATCGGATAGGCGGAGACGGCCGCTTCGGATGTCTCCGCATGGTGATCGGCCAAGGCCGGGGTGGCGAGCGAGACGGCAAGCGCGGAGAGCGCGACGGATGCGAATTTCATGCGGGTCCTCTCAGGATCGGAATGATGTGGTTTCACGTGCTACCGGATTGCACCTGCCGCGCAGCTTAATCAAGCGGTTGGCGCGGCAAAGCGATGGATGAGCCATCCCGCGATCACGCCGAAGAAGGTGACGATCCACGCCGCAACCTTCACCGGTCGCGCGGTGGCCGCGATCCCCGCCGACTGATCCGACCCCTGATCACGCAGCAATTGCACCAGTTGCAGCAGTGTTTCGGTATAGTCGGTCAGCACGAATACCACCGCAGATGCGGCCACGATCGCACCGATGATCCGGAGAATTCCGCCCATCGGCAGGAAGCTGCGCCCGGCGATCCAGCTGCCCCAGCCATAGATGGCAATGAACACGAGATCGCCGATCACGGCGAAAATCGCCAGTGGTCGCACGCCGCCCGCGTGCCATTGCGCATGGATTTCATCGACCCGTGCGGCCGTCGCGGCCGCCTGGTGTTCGGCGATGCCAAGCGTCACATCTGCGGGCGCGGTGACTGCGAGACTGAGCGCGACTACCACGGCAAAGGCCACGAGCCCCCACATCCACCAACCCAATTCGGCGCGCGTGCTGCTCACGCCTTGTCTCCCAGCCAATCGGCGATCGCGCGCCCCAGATCGGGCTTGGTCACGCTGCTCATATGCGTCCCCGGTACTTCGACGAAGTTGGCGTCGGGCAACAGCTTCGCCAGATCGGCGGCCGAGCCATTGTCGCGGTCCTCGTCACCGCAGACCACCAGCGTGGGCATGGTGATATTGTCGAGCAGGGCGAGATCGAGATCGGGCATGGTGTCGAGCAGCAGCCGCGCCGCGACGCGGTCGACCCCCTGCGATTTGAGGAACTGCATCGAGAAATAGTCCGGGTCGCCCTTGGGGATGGCATCGAATTCGTCGATCACCCGCTTGAACTTTGCCGCGCGGCGCTGCCATTCGCCCAGCCCCGCGGTGCCCATGCCGCCAATGACCAGATGCGCAGGCGTCAGCACGCCGTGCGCCACACCGTGCAGCGATGTGCGCGCGCCGAGCGAAAACCCGCCAAGGTCATAGTCGTCGAGCCCGAGGTGATCGACCAGCGCGGCCACATCGCGGACCAGCACATTGCTCGGATAGCTTTCGGAATCATGCGGCGCATCGCTCTCCCCATGCACGCGAAAGTCGAGCATCACTACTTCACGGCCCTGCGCGGCAATCGCTTCGTGGTGGCCCCATTTGATCCAGTTCATCTGCGCGCTGGAAAACAGCCCGTGGAGCAGGATGAAAGGGCGTCCCGCACCATGACGATAGAAGGCCAGCCGCGTTCCGTCGAAACTGTCGAAGAATTCGGTGGTCATCGCTTCGCCAGCCCCCTCTGCTCCATGCGCCACTGCGCCATTTCGATGCGGTCCTGGCCGAAGAACGGTTCGCCTTCGAACACCAGCGTCGGCACGCCCCAATGGCCAGCGGTTTCGAGCGCAGCCTGATTGGCGGCGATTTCGGCATCGAGGTCATCGGACCTTGCGCCGACTTCCTGTTCGATCTCAGCCGCGTCGAGCCCGGCGCGTTCGAGCGCGCCGGCAAGGTGGTTACCCTCGTGCCAGTTCTCCTGCCCGCCCCAGATTAGCTGGCCTGCCTCATGCGCGAACACGAGGCCCTTGCCGCGCCGCGCAGCAGCCTGGCCCATCCGCGTGACACGGCGGATATAGGGCTGCTCGGCGGCGATTTTGCGCGTCGCGGCATCCTGCACGATCGGATCGGGACGCGGCGGGCCGAAGGCAATGCCGTGGAACTGCGCCACGCGCATCATGTCGCGCAGCGTATAGGCCAGCCAGTTGGGATGGTTGCGCTCGAAGAAATCGGGCTCGCGGATCGCCAGCGGCCAGACCGGGCGCAGCGCGATCTCGAGATCGTATTGCTCGGCCATGGCGCGATAGCGGCCGACCGAAAGGTAGCTGTAGGGCGAACGGAAGCTGAAATAGAGCTCGGCAGTAAGGGTCATGCAGAGACTTATACATCTCCGTCGTCTCGGCGAAAGCCGGGACCGCTATCTGCGTTGCGTCAGATAGATAAAGACCCCGGCTTGCCCCGGGATGACGCTCAGCGGAAGAAGCAGCTTATCCCCGCCTGCAACGCGGTGACCGTCTCGCCATCCTCGGCAAAGCCGGTGATCGTGCCGTAATCCGCAGTGGTATACTGGAATTCGCCCGGCAGCGTGGTGTCGAGTTCGCGAACTTCCCGGTCGCGCTTGAGTCCCGCAAAGGTGGTCTCACCCGGACGCACGCCATCCGACGTGGCCATGCCCTCGCCCTCGCGCAGGAACCAGCCGGCGAAGTTGCCGTCCATATAGGCGATCTGGAGCGCGCCGAACTGGCTGAACTCCATCGGCCCCGCCCCGCATTCCTCGTTGCTCGAGGTTGCAGGCGCAGCGCCGAAGGCCGCCGCGATCGCCTCGTCGACCTCGGCCCGCGGTGCGCCGAACCGCAGCGGTTCCTCGCCTTTCGCGCCCAGACCATTGGCATCGACGACGATCGCAACATCGCTGAGATCGACCGTCGCAGCAGACGACGCGGTTTCAACCGGCTCGGGCGCGGGTTCGGACTGCCCGCAGGCGGCCAGCGCCAGCGGCAGGGCGAGCAGGAGTGCGCCGCGGATCATCCCTTCTTGAGGCATTCGCGGCCCAGCAGCTCGGCGATCTGCACTGCGTTGAGCGCGGCACCCTTGCGCAGATTGTCGGATACGCACCACAGGTTGAGGCCGTTTTCGACTGTCGGATCCTCGCGCACGCGGCTGATATAGGTCGCGCTGTCGCCCGCGGCCTCGACCGCGGTGATATAGCCGCCGTCCTCGCGCTTATCGACCAGCATGCAGCCCGGCGCTTCACGCAGGATGTCCTGCGCCTCGGCAGCGGAAATCTCGTTCTCGAACTCGATGCTGACGGCTTCGGAATGCCCGACGAAGACCGGCACGCGCACGCAGGTCGCGGTGAGCTTGATCTTCGGATCGAGGATTTTCTTGGTCTCGACCACCATCTTCCATTCTTCCTTGGTCGATCCATCGTCGAGGAAGACATCGATATGCGGGATCACGTTGAACGCGATCTGCTTGGTGAACTTCACCGGTTCGACCTGGTCGCCGACGAAGATCGCCCGGCTCTGCTGGAACAGCTCGTCCATGCCCGCCTTCCCCGCGCCCGAAACCGACTGGTAGGTCGAGACGACGACGCGCTTGATCGTGGCGGCATCGTGCAGCGGCTTGAGCGCCACGACCAGTTGCGCGGTCGAGCAGTTCGGATTGGCGATGATATTGCGCTTGGCATAATCGTGGATCGCCTCGGGGTTCACCTCGGGTACGATCAGCGGCACGTCGGGGTCCATGCGGTAGAGCGAGCTGTTGTCGATCACCACGCAGCCCGCGGCCGCCGCCTTGGGGGCGAATTCCTTGGCCGGACCGCTGCCCGCAGCGAACAGCGCGATGTCCCAGCCGGCCCAGTCGAAATGCTCGATATTCTTGCATTTGAGCATCTTGCCCGTGTCACCGAATTCGACCTCGGTGCCATGCGAACGCGAGCTGGCGACCGCCGCCACCTCGTCGCAGGGGAACCCGCGCTCGGCGAGGACCTGCATGATTTCGCGCCCGACATTCCCGGTCGCGCCGACCACGGCAACACGATAACCCAAATTACGTCTCCAGTATCTCTAGGCCGCCGAGATAGCGATTAGCTACGCACCCGCAAGCGCACATTCGATTGCACGGGCTAAAGCGTCATTCGGGCGGGGTGACGCCGTGGCTTTCGAGAAACCGGAAGATCGTGTTGTAACGATGCGGCGAGATCTGTTCGCCCGACACGCGGTGGGTGTATCCAGGATAAAGCATCATCTCGAACGGCACGTTGGCTTCCTGCATCGCAGAGATCACTTCGGTCGCGTTTTCGAACACCACATTGTCATCGGCCATGCCATGGATGATCAGCAGCGGATCGGCGATCTTGGCCGCGTCGGGGATCGCGCTCGTCGCGGTATAGGCGGCGCCGTCCGCTTGCGGCGTGCCCATGTAGCGCTCGGTATAATGCGTATCGTAGAGCTCCCAGCGCGTGACCGGCGCGCCGCTTATGCCAGCTGCATAATACCCCGGATCGGCCTGCAGCTGCTTGAGCGTCATATAGCCGCCATAGGACCAGCCATCGATTGCAATCTTCGCCGGATCGACGAAGTCGAGCGTCTTGAGATACTCCGCCCCAGCCCTCTGGTCGCGCACTTCCACCCCGCCCATCGCGCGATAGAGCGGCTGTTCGAACGCGACGCCGCGATTGGCCGACCCGCGATTGTCGAGCGCGAACCAGATGTACCCCCGGTCGACCACGGCTTGCTGCAGGGCGCCGTTCCAGCCCTTGTTGACGATCTGCGGCCCGGGCCCGCCATAGTGATAGAAATAGACCGGGTAGCGCTTGCCCGGCTCCAGTTCGGGCGTGACCATTTCCCAATAGAGCGGCGTGCCGTCCTCTGCCGGGATCGTGCCGTATTGCGTCGGGCGATGGCTGGCGAGGAAAGGCGCATAGGGGTGCGAGCCGTCGAGCGCGTTTTCCTCGATCCAGGCGAGGCGATTGCCCTGCTGGTCGGCGATATAGCTCTGCGGCGGCGTGTCGGCGTTCGAGCGGCTGACAACCAGCGTTTGCGCCTTGTCGTCCATGCTGGCCGAATTCGCATAGGCAGGATCGGTCAGCAGCGTGATGCGCGATGGATCGGCGAGATCGAAGGCATAGACCTGCTGCGCAAGGACATCGTCCTTCGTGCCCTGGAAAAACACCCGTCCGGCATCCTGGTCGACCCCGACCAGCTTGGTCACCACCCATTCGCCCTGGGTCAGCTGCGTCCATGCGCCATCGACATAATGATAGAGATGGCCGTAGCCGTCGCGCTCGGACCACCAGATCAGGCTGCCGTCGTCGAGCCATTTGTAATTGTCCGACAGATTGAGCCAGTAATCGTCCACCGCGGCGTGTTCGGTGAACAGCACTTCGCTTGCCCCCGTCGCCGGATCGACCCGGAGCATGTCGAGCACGGTCTGCGCGCGGTTCTGCCGCTGGACATAGAGCGCTCTGCCATCGGGCGCCCAGTCCACCCGCGCGAGATAGATATCGCTCTCCGCCCCCAGATCGACCTGTACGCGGTCCTGGCCGTCGGGATCCATGACATAGAGCGCGACTTCGGCATTCGCGCTGCCCGCAACGGGATAGCGCTGGTCGAACACTTTGGTGCCCGTGGCACCGATCGCGGCGCGCGTGACCACGCCGACCATGCTTTCGTCGAAGCGCTCGACCGCGATACGGCGGTCGTCGGGACCCCACCAATAGCCGGTCATCCGGCCCATTTCCTCTTGCGCGACGAACTCGGCCTCGCCCCAGCGGATCGCCTCGCCTTCCTGCGGCGTGACCGGCCGGGCTTCGCCGCCCACCTCGCCGACCCACAGCCGGCGGTCGCGAACGAAGGAGACATGGCTGCCCGTGCTGCTCAGGGCGGGATTGAGTTCGCTTTCCTCGGTGTCGGTCAGAAGCACGACCTCGCCGCCGATGCGCGCGAGGTAGAGATCGCCGTCGAGCGGGACGAGTACGCCCGCGCCATCCTCGGTCCACTGATAGTCGATAATGCCTGCAAGGTTGCCGACGCGCGCGCGTTCGCGCTGCATCTTCTCGTCCTCGGACAATTCGCGCCCCGTCCCCAGCGCCTCGCTATCGACCAGCATCGCCCAGGCCGCGCTGTCGCGGTCATAGGCCCACAGATCGTAGCGCTCGCGATCGTCTGCGCGGTTGCGCAGCAGCGTGAGATAGCGGCCATCGGGCGAGATCTTGACCTTGCGCGGGCTCGGCCCGTCGAGATCGGGCGAGGCGAAGACGCGTTCGAAACTCAGTTCCATCGGCGCGGTCTCCGTGCTCTGCGGGGTGGTCTGGGCAGCAAGCGGCGCAGCGAGGCAAGTGCCCAGCGCCAGCGCGGCGGCGAATTTCAACGGCCTCATCATCTCTCCGGTCAATGCAGGCGGGACGCATCGACTGCAGCTCCTCGCAACGACGGTGAGCGAAAGCAAGCGCGTGCCGTGCAAACACACCTAATTTCGGCTTAAGCGCGAGCGTTGAAATTCGGCTAATACCTCGAAGCGACAGTGGTCAGGACCCCGGGCGGCCCATTCCGGTTCACCGGCCGCGCGGGGTCAAACACATGGGGCCGATTACGGCGACCATCACGCTTCGCACGAAAAAGGGCGGCTTCCCCAACGGGAGGCCGCCCTCGATCTTCTCGCGAAGAGAAACGGGTTGGCTCTTACGCCTTGGGCGCGTTGTCGCGGCGCTCGGCGATACGAGCGCGCTTACCGGTGCGGCCACGCAGGTAATAGAGCTTGGCGCGACGCACGATGCCGCGGCGGACCACGGTAAGGCTGTCGACGATCGGCGAGTAGAGCGGGAACACACGTTCCACGCCTTCGCCGAAGCTCATCTTGCGGACGGTGAAGTTGCTGCCCATGCCGCGGTTCGAGCGGGCAATGACAACGCCTTCGAAATTCTGGACACGCTCGCGGGTGCCCTCGACAACCTTCACGCCGACGCGAACGGTGTCGCCCGCACGGAATTCGGGAATGTCCTTGCCGAGGTTTTCAATCGCTTCGGCTTCGAGCTGCTGGATCAGGTTCATGCCTGGTCTTCCTGGTTTTTTCGCCGCGCGCCAGAGGCAGGTCGGTCCCGAGCGTCACAGTAACGCTCCCAAAGGTCCGGCCTGCGTAACCGAGTATCGTCTTCGCTCCTTGCCTTGCGCCAAGCAGCGATCTTCGCATGATCCCCCGATCGCAGCACTTCAGGGATCGTGCGCCCTTCCCATTGCTGAGGTCGGGTATATTGCGGGTATTCGAGCAAACCGTCTTCGAACGATTCCTCCTGCCCGCTATCGGGCGCGCCCATTACTCCGGGAAGCAGGCGAATGCAAGCATCGAGAATCGCCAGCGCGGCGGGTTCTCCGCCCGACAGGACGATATCGGCCAGCGAAACCTGTTCAACCTGCGGAAAAGCGTCGAAAATCCGCTCGTCGAAGCCTTCGAACCGCCCGCACAAAATGGCGACACCGGGCTCCTGTGCGATCTCGCGGATGCGCGCCTGCGATATCGGCTTGCCGCGCGGCGTCATGGCGAGGATCGGCCGCCCTTCGCCCACGCTGGCGATGGCCGCGCCGAGGACATCAGGCTTGAGCACCATGCCCGCCCCGCCCCCGGCCGGCGTATCGTCGACCGTGCGATGCTTGCCTTGCGCGTAATCGCGGATCTGCACGGTCTCGCACGACCAGTCGCCACGTTCGAGCGCACGGCCTGCCAGCGAGACCCCCAGGGGCCCCGGAAACATCTCGGGATAGAGCGTCAGGATGGTAGCGGCGAAACCCATGGCGCGCGCCCTAGCCGCCAATCGCGACCAGCACCATAGCGCGAACCGCGATCAGCGGGTCGGCAGGCGCTGGTCCGCGGTTTCGACGCCCACGCGCGGGGCGGTTGGCACGACTTTGCCGACCATGGTCGATGTTACGACGCCAAGCACCACCAGTCCCCCGGCGCCGAGCAGGTCCATGCCGTGCAGGGTCACGCTATCGGCTTCTGCCAGCCGCGCGCCGAGCACCGCCGCCAGCGGCGCGCCGCCCGCGAAAAGATGGCGCAGGCGCAGCCCGATCGAGGGGGAAACCTTGGCGACCACCGCGCTGAGGCCCGCTGCCATCGCGGCATAGGACCCGGCGAGAAATACAACATTGTCGATCATTGGTCTGCAGCCCTCCCGGTTGTGGGGCGATGGTGTGGCACGGTTGGAAATTTGTGCAAAGCACGTGTCGGTCGGGCAGCCATTATCCCTCTGCGAACGGCACACTTGGGCGCGTGGTGCGTAGGTGGGCCATGGATGTCGACGATTGCATCATCGTGGGTGCGGGGCCCGCCGGGTTGACCGCCGCGATCTATCTGGCGCGCTACCACCTCTCGATCCGCATGTTCGACTGCGGGACCAGCCGCGCAAGCTGGATCCCGACCAGCCACAACCATGCAGGCTTCCCCGAGGGCATCAACGGCAACGACCTGCTCGAGCGGATGCGCGACCAGGCGGCCCAATACGGCGCGCTGCGCGAGCCGAAGCGGGTGACCGACCTCAAGCGCGAAGACGGCCATTTCGTGGTGTGCTGCGAGGAAGAGGAATTCCGTGCGCGCACCGTCCTGCTCGCCACCGGGGTGGTCAACAACCGGCCCGAGGGGATCGACGAGCAGTTCCATGCCGAAGCGATGCAACGCGGGCTGATCCGCTATTGCCCGGTGTGCGACGGCTATGAAGTCACCGACCAGCGCGTCGCGGTGATCGGCATCGGCGATCATGGCACGGCAGAGGCGCAGTTCGTCCGCACCTATACCAGCGATCTGACGCTCGTTTCACCGGATGGCGACCACGATCTTTCGCAAGCAAGTTCGCGCGCGCTCGACGAGGCGGGAATTGCGCGGATTGCCGGACCCTGCGGCGACTATGCCATCGAGAACGGGCGGATTGCCTTCGACACCGCCGAGGGGCGCAAGACCTTCGACACCGTCTATCCCGCGCTCGGGTCAGTGGTTCGCTCAGGGCTGGCGGTGAAATGCGGCGCGGAGGTGACCGAGGGTGACTGCATTATCGTCGACGACCATCTCGAAACCAGCGTGCCGGGTCTGTTCGCTGCGGGTGACGTGGTGCTTGGCCTCGACCAGATCAGCCATGCGATGGGCCAAGCGGGCGTCGCGGCGACCACGATCCGCAACCATCTCGCGGCGGAGCGACCGCTGAGGCGTTAGCGGCGATAGCGGTGACAGCGTAAGCGAGTGATCCGGTAGGCGGCGCTTACCGCTCCCAGAAGTCGTCGGCGATAGTCAGGGTGTCGGCGGTCCATCCGAGGACGGCCTGTTCGGTCAGCGGGACCATGAATTTCTTGCCGTCCGCCTGTTCGATCTCGACGATGTCGGTGGCGCCGTAATTCTCGACCGCGCAGACCTGCCCGACGGACTCGCCCTTGTCGGTGACCACCGCAAGCCCGAGCAGGTCGGAGAAATAGAATTCGCCCTCTTCCAGCGCGGGCAGTGCCTCGCGCGAGACGGACAGGGCGGTGCCCCGCAAGCGCTCCGCCGAGGTGCGATCCGCAACCTCGGTAAAGCGTGCGATGGCACCGCCCTTATTGTCGCTGCGGATTTTCACGAGGGTCAGCGTGCCCCCGGTATCACCCGCATTGAAGCGCTTGTGCGGCTTGAGGGCATCCACCCCCTCGCCGAACAGCTTCAGCCGAACCTCGCCCGTCACCCCATGCGCACCGGTGACGGCGGCAAGCGTGACGGGTTTGTCCGACATGCAGCCGCTTACTCGGCCTTGGCTTCGGCGTCGTCGGCCGCAGCTTCCTCGGCGGGAGCGTCTGCGGCAGCGGCGTCTTCGGCCGGTGCTTCTTCAGCAGGTGCTTCAGCAGGTGCTTCAGCAGCGGTCTTGGCTTCTTCCTCGGCAGCCTTGGCGGCTTCTTCGGCTTCAGCGACCTTGGCGGCCTTTTCTTCAGCGCGTTCCTTGGCGGCTTCGCCCGGCTCACCCTTCTTGGGGTTGTTGCGCTGTTCGCGCTCGAGGATGCCCGCGGCGTCGAAGAAACGGTGGACGCGGTCGCTCGGCGTGGCGCCAACGCTCAGCCAGTGGCGTGCGCGGTCTTCGTCGAGCTTGACGCGCTCGCCCGAATCCTTGGGCAGCATCGGGTTGTAGGTGCCGATCTGCTCGAGATATTTGCCGTCACGCGCTGCGCGCGAGTCGGCGACGACGATGCGGTAGTAGGGGCGCTTCTTGGCACCACCACGCGAAAGCCGGATTGCAACTGCCATTGTGTATTACCTTTCGAATGTAAACGTTTGAAACTTATTTCTTCTTGAGCATGTTCTGGAGGTCGGGGGGAAGCGTGGAAGGATCCACCCCGGGGCCCTTGCCGCCGCCCATTCCGGGCAGGCCGCCAGCGCCGCTTCCCGGCCCGCCGAGGCCCGGCATGGCGGCACCCATGCCGCCTCCGCCGAACAGCGCGCCAAGGCCCTTCATCCCGCCCATTTTCTTGATCTGCTTCATGGCGCGGCCCATCTCCTGGTGCATCTTGAGCACCTTGTTGACGGTCTGCACGTCGGTGCCCGAACCCGCCGCAACGCGCTTCTTGCGCTTGGCGTTGAGCAGCGCCGGCTTGGTCCGTTCCTTGGGCGTCATCGAACCGATGATCGCGTCCATATGCAGCAGCACCCGGTCGTCCATGTTCGACGCGGCCATCGCGGCCTTGGCCTTCTTCATGCCCGGCAGCATCCCGGCGAGCATGCCCAGCCCGCCCATGTTCTGCATCTGCTTCAATTGCATGCGCAGGTCCTCGAGGTCGAACTTGCCCTGCGCCATTTTCTTGGCGAGCGCTTCGGCCTCGTCCTGCTTGATGCTCTCGGCGGCCTTTTCGACCAGCGACACGACATCGCCCATGCCGAGGATACGGCCGGCCACGCGCCGGGGATCGAATGCCTCGATCGCGTCGAGCTTCTCGCCCGTACCGGCAAACTTGATCGGCTTGCCGGTGACATAGCGCATCGACAGCGCCGCACCGCCGCGTGCATCGCCGTCCATCCGGGTCAGCACGACGCCGGTCAGCGGCACTTCGCCGGTAAAGCTCTGCGCGACATTGACCGCGTCCTGGCCGGTCAGGCTGTCGACCACCAGCAGCACTTCGGTTGGCGTCGAGACACCGGCAATCGCCTTCATCTCGGCCATCAGCGCTTCATCGACATGCAGGCGGCCCGCGGTATCGAGCAGCAGCACGTCGGCAGCCTGCAGCTTGGCGCTTTCCATCGCGCGGCGGGCGATATCGACCGGCTGCTGGCCCTCGATAATCGGCAGCGTCCCGACATCGACCTGCTCGCCGAGCACCTTGAGCTGTTCCTGCGCGGCCGGACGGTTGACGTCGAGCGACGCCATCAGCGCCTTCTTGCCGTGCTTTTCGCGGATCAGCTTGCCGAGCTTGGCGGTGGTGGTGGTCTTGCCCGAGCCCTGCAGGCCGACCATCATGATCACGACCGGCGGCTTGGCGGCGAAATTGAGCCCCTCGACCTCGGTTCCGCCGAGCATGTCGACCAGCTCGTCATCGACGATCTTGACGACCTGCTGGCCCGGAGTGACCGATTTGAGGACGTCCTGCCCGATCGCCTTTTCGGTGACGGCATCGATGAAGCGGCGCACGACGGGCAGCGCGACATCGGCTTCGAGCAGCGCGATGCGGATTTCGCGCATCGCCTCGCGCACGTCGCTTTCGCTCAGCGCGCCACGCCCCTTCAGGCGGTCGAAGACATTACCGAGGCGGTCGGACAGATTGTCGAACATGCCGGCCTAAACTCCTTTCGAACCCTGCAGGGCCCGAATACGCGAAAAACGCCGACGGACGAAAACTCGTCGGTCAGCGTGGGGAAATCCCCGATGGAACCCAAACTTGTGCCCGGGTGAGGTGGAAGCAAGCCGTAACCGTCGCCACGGCCTGCTACCAGCGCACTCGGTAGTTGAAATGGTGGAGCCTAGCGGGATCGAACCGCTGACCTCTACAATGCCATTGTAGCGCTCTCCCAGCTGAGCTAAGGCCCCGAGCCATTTCAATCGGCACGCCCTGGGAGGCGCGCCAGCCTTGCGGAGGCAGCCCTTTATGGGGCCGCCCCGCGCAAGGCAAGCGAAAAAATCAGCTCTCGTCGGCGTCGTCGTCGTCGCCCTTGGCTTTGGTTTCGACACCGAGGTCGTCGTCACCGCCAAGATCGACTTCATTGTCGGGCGAATCGTTATCTTCATCGATGTCGAGATCGAGATCGTCGTCATCATCATCGCCGCTCAGATCGCTATCCGGCTCGGCGTCCTTCTTCTTCTTGCTTTCTTCCTCGGCAAGAATCGGCTGCTTCGACTTAAGCACCGGTTCGGGCGACCATTCTTCGCCGCATTCGATGCAGGCGACGGGATCGTCCTTGTTAAGATCGTAGAAGCGGGTGCCACAGTTCGGGCAGGTCCGCTTGGTGCCCCATTCCGGTTTGACCATGTGTAATCCTTAGGCTTTGCCGCCCCTGGCGAACTGCGCAGGGGCCGTGAATTCGTAATCGTATTGATGGGAACCTGCAGCGCAGGAATCAACAGCGCGCGCGCCTTGCCAGAAGCACCTGCCACTGTCAAAGCGCCGCATCCGAATGAACTGCCGATACGGAAACCCCCGCTTGACCGCCCACCGCTTCACCCCCGCAGGACCGCTGACCGGACGCATTCGCGTACCCGGCGACAAATCGATCAGCCACCGCGCGCTGATGTTCGGCGCGTTGGCAGTCGGCCGCAGCCGCATTTCGGGCCTGCTCGAGGGCGAGGACGTGCTCGCCACCGCCGCCGCGCTGCGCGCGATGGGCGCGCAGATCGAACGCGACGGTGACGATTGGGTGGTCGACGGCGTCGGTGTGGGCGGGCTGCTGCAACCGGACGCAGCGCTCGACATGGGCAATTCGGGCACTTCTACCCGACTGCTGCTGGGCCTTGTCGCAAGCCACGCGATCACTGCCGCCTTTACCGGCGATGCCAGCCTTTCGAAGCGCCCGATGGGCCGTGTGATCGACCCGCTCTCCTTGATGGGGGCCAGTTTCACCCCCTCGCCCGGCGGCACGCTGCCGCTGATGATGGAGGGCATCGAGCCTGCTGTGCCGATCGAATACTGCCTGCCCGTCGCCAGCGCGCAGGTGAAGAGCGCGGTGCTGCTGGCAGGCCTCAACACGCCGGGCATCACCACCGTGATCGAGCCGGTTCCGACCCGCGACCATACCGAGCGCATGCTGCGCGGCTTCGGCGCCGACCTGAGCGTGGAAGAGACCGATGGCGCGCGCATCATCCGCGTGCATGGCCCCGCCGACCTGCACCCCTGCGATATCGAGGTGCCGGGCGATCCGTCTTCTGCGGCATTCTTTGCGGTTGCGGCCAGCATCGTGCCCGGCAGCGACCTCGTGATCGCAAACGTCGGCCTCAATCCGACCCGCAACGGCATTTTGGAAGTGCTCGGGCAGATGGGCGCGAAGATCGAGTATCAGGACGCGCGTGAAGTCGGCGGCGAGCCGGTGGCCGACCTGCGCGTGCGCCATGCTCAGCTGACCGGCATCACGGTCGAGCCCGCAGTCGCCCCCCGCATGATCGACGAATTTCCCGTACTGTTCGTCGCCGCCGCGCTGGCCGAAGGCACCACCGTTACCAGCGGCCTCGAGGAATTGCGCGTCAAGGAAAGCGACCGCCTGTCCGCCATGGCGCAGGCGCTGCGCGCAGCAGGGGTCACGTTGGAAGAAACCGACGACGGCCTGATCATCGAAGGTACCGGCGGCGCGCCGCTGGCGGGCGGCGGCCCGGTCACCACCCATCTCGATCATCGCATCGCGATGAGCATGGCGATTGCCGGCCTCGTCAGCCGCGAGGGCGTTGCGCTCGACACGGTCGACCCCATCGCGACCAGCTTCCCCGGCTTCGTCGGTTTGTTGCAGGAGGCCGCGGCATGATCGACCTCGACTGGGCAGCCTGGATCGGCTTCGTCGGCACCGCCTGTATAATCGGTGCCTATGCCTATCTCACCTCTACCGAGAAACCCAACTCCTTCATCCTGCATGGCACCAATCTGGCAGGTGCCGCGCTGCTGACCGTCTCGCTGCTGGTTCACACCAATTGGCCCAGCCTCGTGCTCGAAGGATTCTGGGCAGCGATTGCCCTGTGGGGCTTGGCCAAGGCGGTCCGCGGGCGCAAACAGGCACGATGATTATCGCCGTCGACGGACCGACCGCCTCGGGCAAGGGCACCATTGCGCAAGCGCTGGCCGAGCATTTCGGCCTGCCGCATCTCGATACCGGGCTGCTTTATCGTGCGGTCGGGCGGCAGGTGTTCCTCGACGGCGGCGACCCCGACAATGGCGGCGATGCGCTGGCGGGCTGCGCCTTTCCCGACGAACTGCTGCTCGATCCGCATCTGCGAAACGAGGAAACCGGCGGGCTGGCGAGCCGGGTCTCGGTCCACCCGGCGGTGCGTCAGGCACTGTATGAACGCCAGCGCCGCTTCGCCATGCAGGACGGCGGCGCTGTGCTCGACGGGCGCGATATCGGCACCGTCATCGCGCCCGAGGCCGACGCCAAGCTGTTCATCATCGCCAGCGTCGAGGCGCGCGCGCAGCGCCGCTTCATCGAAATGCGCGAACGCGGTGTGCATGTCACCAAGCTCGAGATCGCGGACGATCTGCGCCGGCGCGACGAACGCGACAGCAATCGCGCGGTCGCCCCGCTGGCTCCCGCGCCCGATGCGATGGTCATCGACACCAGCCCGCTGAGCCGCGAGCAGTCGATCGAAGCCGCGATCGAAGCGGTGAGGGAAGCCACTTCCTAGCCCGATCGACCATCGCGTGGCGCCGTTTCGCGGACGCCGCTTTCCTACAGGAGGGTGGCAATGGCAGCATCATCGTCATGCCCGCCGCCAGCCCCCTCCCCGGACCGCTCCATTTCGCCAGATCAGCGCACATGTACCGGTCCCGGATAAAGTTCTCCAGGACCGTGTAACATGCGGTCCATGTCTAGAGGCCGATGCCCGCAATTCGCTTGCGTTTCGCGACCATTTCGCCTAGGCGCGCGCCCGTTCTCTCAATCCCCGATTGAAAGGACTTCCGCGGCGGCATTCGGCCCTGCGGGAGACAGCGGCCCTCTTGCCCCGTTGGCCTGCGCAATCGTGCGCAGAGACGGGTAAAGACCCCGGGAAAACCGGTGGCCGGTAGCAAAACGTAAGTTAGGACTACTCACACATGGCAACTTCAGCCAATCCCACCCGCGACGATTTCGCGGCCATGCTCGACGAGCAGCTCGGTGGCGCCGATGACGGCGGCTTCGAAGGCCGCGTCGTCAAGGGCACCGTCACTGCCATCGAAAACGGCATGGCGCACATCGATGTCGGCCTCAAAAGCGAAGGCCGCGTCGACCTCAAGGAATTCCAGCGCTCCGAAACCGAAACCGCGCCCGGCGTCGGCGATGAAGTCGAAGTCTATGTCGACCGCGTCGAAAACGCCGAAGGCGAAGCGATGCTCAGCCGCGACCGCGCCCGCCGCGAAGCCGCCTGGGACAAGCTCGAAAACGAATTCGGCGAAGGCAAGCGCGTCGAAGGCCGCATCTTCGGCCGCGTCAAGGGCGGCTTCACCGTCGACCTCGACGGCGCCGTGGCCTTCCTGCCCGGCAGCCAGGTCGACATCCGCCCCGTGCGCGATGTTACCCCGCTGATGGACATGGCCCAGCCCTTCCAGATCCTCAAGATGGATCGCCGCCGCGGCAACATCGTCGTGTCGCGCCGCGCCGTGCTTGAAGAAACCCGCGCCGAACAGCGCAGCGAACTGATCGACAAGCTGGCCGAAGGCCAGGTGATCGACGGCGTGGTCAAGAACATCACCGATTACGGCGCCTTCGTCGACCTCGGCGGTATCGACGGCCTGCTGCACGTCACCGACATGAGCTACAAGCGGGTCAACCACCCCAGCGAAATGATCGAAATCGGCGCTACCGTGACCGTCCAGATCATCCGCATCAACGAAGAAACCCAGCGCATCAGCCTCGGCATGAAGCAGCTGGAAAGCGATCCGTGGGATGGCGTTGCCGCGAAGTACCCGGTCGGCATGAAGATGACCGGTACCGTGACCAACATCACCGAATACGGCGCCTTCGTCGAAATCGAGCCGGGCATCGAAGGCCTGGTCCACGTTTCGGAAATGAGCTGGACCAAGAAGAACGTCCACCCGGGCAAGATCGTCTCGACCTCGCAGGAAGTCGAAGTCATGGTCCTCGAGGTCGACAGCGAAAAGCGTCGCATCAGCCTCGGCCTCAAGCAGGCCCAGCGCAATCCGTGGGAAGAGTTCGCAGAGAAGCATCCGGTTGGCTCGAAGGTCGCTGGCGAAGTCAAGAACGCCACCGAATTCGGCCTGTTCATCGGTCTCGATGGCGACGTCGACGGCATGGTCCACATGTCGGACATCGCCTGGGGCATCTCGGGTGAAGACGCACTCGCCCTGCACCGCAAGGGTGAAGAAGTCGAAGCCGTCGTTCTGGATGTCGATACCGACAAGGAACGCATCAGCCTCGGCATGAAGCAGCTCGAAAAGGGCGCGCCGACCGAAGCCGGTGCCGCCGGTTCGGTTCGCAAGGGCGAAACCGTCACCGTCACCGTTCTCGAAGTCCGCGATGGCGGGCTCGAAGTGCAGGTTGGCGAAGACGGCGCGACCGGCTTCATCAAGCGTTCGGATCTCGGCCGCGATCGTGACGAACAGCGCCCCGACCGCTTCCAGGTCGGTGGCAAGGTCGATGCGATGGTCACCGGTTTCGACCGTTCGAAGAAGCCCAACTTCTCGATCAAGGCGCGTCAGATCGCCGAAGAGAAGGAAGCGGTGCAGCAGTTCGGTTCGTCCGACTCGGGTGCCTCGCTCGGCGACATCCTCGGCGAAGCGCTGAAGAAGAAGGAAGACTGACGGCAACAGGTTGGCGCCTGCGAAGCGGGCGCTTACCGCACCGTCATCCCGGGCTCGATCCGGGATCATGGGCCGATAAGTCCCGCGGTGCCGTCAGCGATCCCAGCTTCCGCTGGGATGACGATTACAGGAAGGCCCGCTTGCGAGATCCGCAAGCGGGCCTTTCCTATGTGGGGGAACCGTCCTAGGTTCCCCGTCATGCTAGACGTCCACCAGTTCCCCTGCCTGACCGACAATTACGGTTTCCTGCTCCACGATCCCGCCAGCGGGGAAACCGCGGCGATCGACACGCCCGATGGCGGCGAATACCTCAAGCAGGCCGACGCCAAGGGCTGGCGTATCACGCAGATCTGGAACACGCATTGGCACCCCGACCATGCCGGCGGGAACAAGACCATCGTCGAGGCGACTGGGGCAACGGTCATCGCGCCGCGCGAAGTCGAACGCCTGTCACCCATCGACCGCGTGGTCGGCAATGGCGACAGCGTAATGCTGGGCGACTGGCAGGCGCGGGTGATCGACGTGTCGGGCCACACCAACGGCCACATCGCCTATTACATAGCCGAGGCAGACATGGCTTTTGTCGGCGACAGCGTCTTCGCACTGGGCTGCGGGCGGATGTTCGAAGGCGAGCCCGAGCAGTTCTGGAACAGCCTCGACCGGATACGCCAGCTCCCCGACAACACGCTGCTCTATTGCGCGCATGAATATACCGCGGCGAATGCCAAGTTCGCGCTCCATGCCGATCCCGACAATGCCGAGCTCGCGCTCTATGCCGCGCGGATCGACGAGCAGCGCGCCAAGGACGAACCGACCGTTCCCACCTTGCTGTCGCGCGAACTGGCGACCAACCCCTTCCTGCGCGCCGACGACGCCGATCTGCGCGATCGTTGGGGCGGATCGAGCCCGGCGGAGACCTTCGCCGCATTGCGCGCCGCAAAGGACAGTTTCTAACTGCGATGAAGGCCGTTCTCGTCCGCGAACTGTCGCCCGACCTGTCGGGGGTCGAGCTGGCCGAGATCGCCCAGCCTGCCGGCGATGTGCTGGTCCGCGTACGCGCCGCCTCGCTCAACTATCCCGACCTGCTGATGACGCAGGGCACATACCAGTTCAAACCCGAGCCGCCCTTCGTCTCGGGTCTCGAAATGGCTGGCGAAGTGGTGGAAGCCCCTGCCGATTGCGGCTTCGTCCCGGGTGACAGGGTACGCGGCGGGGCCAAGACCGGCGCCTTTGCCGAATATGTCGCGCTGCCCGCTGCCGCGCTGCGCAAGGTCCCTGAGGCAATGGACTGCGCGCACGCTGCGGCGATGGGCGCTGCCTATCACACCGCCTATGTCGCGCTGGTCGAGATTGGCGGGCTGGAAGCCGGACAGACGGTGCTGGTGCATGGGGCCAGCGGCGGGGTCGGCCTTGCCGCCTGCGATCTGGCCCAGGCGATGGGCGCAAAGGTAATCGCCGCCACGCACCGCGAGGACAAGCTCGACCGTTTGCGCGTGATCGCCAAACCCGATGCGGCGATCCTCAACACCGGCCGCTTCCGCGAAGATGTCAGCGAATTGACCGGGGGGCGATTGTGCGACCTCGTCTTCGATCCCGTCGGCGGCGATGTGTTCGACGAGAGCACCCGCTGCGTCACTTTCGGTGGCAAGCTGCTGGTGATCGGGTTCGTCGCCGGGCGCATCCCCGAAATCGCGGTCAACATCCCGCTGATCAAGGGGTTCTCGGTGGTCGGTGTCCGCGCGGGCGAATACGCCCGCCGTTTCCCCGAGCGCGGCGCCCACATCGCGCAGGCGATCGACCAGCTTGCCAGCGAGGGCCGCATCACGCCCCATGTCGAGCGCACGCTCCCCCTCGCCTCGTGGCGCGAGGCTTTCGAGGCGATGGCGCGCGGCGAGATCATCGGCAAGCTCGTCCTCGAACCGTAAGCTTCGCGGCTCAAACGCAAAAGGGCGGCCCCGCAGGACCGCCCTTTCGAAAACTCCATGACAGCCGGAATCAGATCCCGGCGATCACCGTATCGGCCAGCGCCTTGTCGGCCGTAGCATCGTGCTTTTCGGAAATCAGCGTGCGGCTGGCATTGGTCGCGGCATTGACGGCGCGATTACGGACATCGTCGACCGCCTCGCGCTCGGCGGCAGCGATCTTGTCTTCGGCCATCCGCTTGCGGCGCTCGACCATGGCCTTGCTGTCGGCCTCGGCCTTTTCGAGCAGCGCATCGGCTTCGTGCCGGGCATTGACCAGCATCGCTTCGGCGTCCTTCTCGGCACCGGCGATCTTGGCGGCATATTCCTGGCGCAGCGCTTCGGCTTCGGCGCGCAGCTGCTTGGCCTCGTCGAGCTGGTCCTTGATCGCGGCAATCTTGCCGTCGAGCCCACCGGCGATGGTCTTGTGGGCCTTAGCCCCGAACAGCGCGATCAGCAGCAGGACAAGCATCGACAGCGAGACGATCTGGAACGGTGCCAGGCCCCACAGCTCGGGTTCGGCATGCGTTCCGGCACCGCCGTGGCTGTCCTCGACGAGGACCTGGGCCGCTTCGGTGGCGAAGACTTCGGGCGCGGCGTTAGCCATGGCTCAGGGCCTCCTTGACGGCCTTAGTGGCGACGGGCTTGGTCACGCTGACGCCGGCGAGGCGCGAGACGATGTCCTGTGCCGCTTCGGCAGCGACCGCTTCGACTTCGGTCAGCGCCGCAGTGCGGGCTTCGGCGATACCGTGTTCGGCTTCGGCAAGTTTCTTGTCGAGCCGCGCCTGTGCCGCCTTCAGTTTCTTTTCGGACTTGGCCGCAGCCTCGTCCTTGGCCCCGGCGACGATTGCCTGCGCCGCGGCGCGGTTCTCGTTCTCGCGGACCCGCCAGGCTTCTTCCTCGGCGTCGGCAGCATCGCGCGCAGCCTTGGCTGCAGCGAGGTCGGCGGCGATCTGGCCGTCACGCTGGGCGACGGTTTCCATCACCCTCGGCACCATGCCGCGGCCGATGACGAAGAAGGTGATGCCGAAAAAGACCAGCAGCCAGAAGACCTGGCTGGACCATGTTTCGGCAAGCTGTGCGATCTGGGGCATGGCAGCTCTCGAAAGGCGGGTACGAAAAATTCACGGCACCGGCCAGGACATGTCCCCGGCCGGTGCGATATCGGCAGTCGCTGTTAGGCGACGAAGATCAGGATCATCGACACGACGAACGCCAGCAGGCCGAGAAGTTCGGCAGCGGCGAAGCCGATGAACAGGCGGCCCTGCTGGCCGTCGGCAGCACCCGGATTGCGCAGCGCGCTTTCGAGGAACGAACCGAAGACGTTACCCACACCGATCGCGGCCATACCGGCACCGATCGCTGCGAGGCCTGCACCGATGAGCTTTGCAGCTTCCATTTCCATGACAAACTCCTTTGAAAAATCTGATTGATAGATGACTTAGTGAAGGTTCTCGGCGTCGTTGATATACAGCGACGTCAGAAGAGCGAAAACATAGGCTTGGATACCGGCGACCAGCAGTTCGAGCGCGCAGATGCCGATCATCAGGATAAAGCTGGGCAGGCCGACCATCAGGCCGAAAGTGGCGCCGGCATTGGTGCCGTCGATCACGAAGCTCGACAGCACTTCGAGCAGCACGTGGCCGGCCATCATGGCGACGAACAGTCGCAGGCCGAGGCTGAACGGACGCACCATGAACGAGATGAACTCGATCGGCGCGATGATCGGAATCATCGGCAGCGGCGTGCCTTGCGGCACGAACAGGCTGAAGAAGTGGAAGCCGTGCTTCCAGAAGCCGACCAGCAGCACGATCGAGAAACTGATGATCGCGAGCACGCCGGTAACGGTGAAGTGGCTGGTGAAAGTGAACGGGTGCAGCCCGAAAATGCCCAACGGCAGCAGGCCGAGGAGGTTGGCGAACAGGATGAACATGAACAGGCTGAAGACATAGGGCACGTATTTGCGCCCGGCCTTGCCGATATTGGCTTCCAGCATGTTGTCGATGAAACCGGTGAAGGTTTCGACCGTCATCTGCCAGCGCCCGGGCACCAGTTCGCGCTTCATCCCGCCCAGCACGAAGAGGAAGAGCACCACGGTGGTGATCAGCATCCACATTGCGCTGTTGGTGAAGGCGATGTTGTAACCGGCCAGTTCCCAACCGCCCGAACCGGCAAGCGGTTCGATGGTGAACTGGTACATCGGATCGACTTTGGCCTGCTCGGCTGCCACGTCTGTTTCGTCCCTAGAACCTGTAACGAACGCCCCGGAAATCCCGCGAGGGGATCATTCGTCGGGGCGCTTGTTTGCCGCACGGAAAATGTTTCTGAAGGCGACCACTATTCCGAGGAACAGGCCGATCAACAGACCCCAGGGATTGGTACCGGTGAAATAGCCGATGGCATAACCGATGACCGCACCGCCAAGAAGCCCGCCGAGAAGGTCCGCCAGAACCCGGTTGCCGCTACGATAATTCGCATCGGCACCCGAAGCCGTGGGACGGTTACGCTGCTCTTCGCGCTGCTGGGCGGCCGAGAGCCGCTTCTCCAGCGCGTCGATCCGCGCATCCTCCTCGATAGGTTCTCGTGCGGGTTCGTCGTCGCTCATGCCTTGCTCCTTTAAGGGGGTTGCGCGGCACGGGCACGGACTTGCCCGCCGAGGGCGACGACCCCTTAGAAGGGGGGTGGTGGCAAGTCAACACGGAGCGGGGCGAGCTACGCCCGAAGTATCACAAAAAAGCCCACTTTCTTACGGACAGCGTGGATCGCGCAGCGGGGCACCGGTGCCGCGGGTCTGCCAGCTGCCATCGGGTGCCTGGTATTTCTCGCCCGGTTCGGTGGCGAGGATCGCCTGGCAACCGGCGGTCAGGGCATATTCCTCGATCGTCGCATTGTTCGCCTTAGCGCGTTCCGAATAAACAGCGCGGCGCTTGATGTTGATATCGTTGACGATCCGGCGCAGCGCGGGCGTTTCGCCGACCACGATGCCCAGATAGCCATCCATCCGCTCGCCGACCTGGCCCGACGAACGGGCCGCGGCATAGGCGGGATCGCGCTGTGCGAAGGCCGGTGCGGCGAAGCCGCCCAGCGCGGTGGCCATGGCCGCAGCCACCAGAACCGGTTTCGTCATCTTGTTCATAATGTCACCCATCAGAAGATATCCGCATTGTCCTCGATCGTATTGCCCGCATCCTCGGCGAGCCGGTAGATCACTTCCTGGCGGATGTTGACGTTCAACTCGATCACGATCGGCTCTTCGGGCGCATTCACCGTAATGCATCCGCCCAGCGCGACTGTGGCCAGCATGGCCGCCGCCATCCTCCCGGTCAATTTGGGGTATTTCATAGCCCTCACTCGCTTTCCTGCTCCTGAATAGGGATTTCATCCGGAATGATGTCGTCCGGGTCGATAATCGGTTCGGCCTCGGCGCCGGTAATCGAACGGCGCAGCAATCGCGTGCCATCGTCGGACAGCAATCCCAGCGAACGCGGATCGCGCACCGAGGCCGGATCGTACAGCGATTTGAGATTGTTCAACAGCTGGTAGAACTGGGCCTTGATGTTGATACGGAACTGCAGCGGCAGCGATGCGAGGCGCTTGGTGACGAAATTGGACTTGGCGTCCTCCCCCTGCCGAATCCCGTCGAAGCGGACACGGGTGACGATCTCGCCGGTCAGCGGGCCTTCCATGATCACGCGCATCTGCGAATAATCGAGGCTCTTCAGCGCATCGAAGGCAAAATTCGCGATCGGCGAGAGGTCTTCATAAGTCAGCTCGCCGACATAGGAAACGGTGCCGCCCGGCGGGCGCGAGATAAGGACTCCGGTATCGATCCGGCCATTGCCGCGTTCGTCGAACACGATCGGCACGGTCCCGTCGAACAGCCCCGTCGCGGTGATGTTCTCCAGCTCCATCTCGGTGACGAAGGTCCCCGCATCGAGACCGACGATCTCGAAGATATAGCGCCGTTCCTCGCTGACCCCGAGATTGAGATCGACATCGCGCAGGATCAGCTGCCCACCCATGAACGGCCAGTTGCCACCCGACACCGCGAGCAATTCGCCGTTCTGCAGCGCAAAGCCGACTTCGCCGTCGAACACTTCGACCCCGGGATTGACCGAAGCGACGCGAATCGTTTGCCCGGGCGCAGTCGTCAAATTGAGCAAATCGGTAAACTCGATCGTCCCGCTGGCTCCCTTGACCGGGCCAAAGGCAGCCGCGAAATCGAGATCGTCGGTGGTAAAGCGCCCGGTACTGGTCACCGTGCCGTCTGCCGCCCAGTCGATCCGGCCCCGCCCGGTGACGGTTCCTTCGGTATTGGCGATCACACCCTTGGTCAGGCTCGACAGCTCCATCGGCTGTAGGCCAGCGTCGAATTGCAGGCCGGGGACTGCAAGATCGGCAAAGCCCGCACCGCTGGCCAGATCGTGGCGGATATCGACCGCGGTGACGAGCCGGTCGCTCGCCGGATGGCGCAAATCGGCCTGCGCAGCGATGACATTATCGATCAGAGCAAGCACCGCATCGCGCGCGACCAGCGGCTCGAACCGGGCGGGTTCGTCGCGGTCGACGAGTGTGAACTCGCCTTCCTCGATCGCCAGCCGGCCATCGGCGAAACGCCACTGGCCGCTGGCCTGCGTCAGGTTCATCGGCACCGCCGCGAGCGCGATATCCGCATCGCTGAACGTCCCCGCGATTTCGTCGCCGAGCCGCGCCTCCAGTCCCGATACGCGGAACCGGCTGGCGGTCTCCGCCGGGCCGAGCGCGACATCGATGGCCTTGGCGGTCATCACGCCCGGATAGGCGAAGCCGACCGGACCGGAGACGAGCCGGATCGGCGTTTCGCCGAGATATCCCTCGAGATCGAGCGACGAGGTTCCGGCAGCGATCTGCAGGCCGCCGGGTCCGCTCTTCAGAATCGCGCGTCCACGCGGCGGGCATAGCGTCAGGCCGCGCTTCTCGACGGCGAGATTGGCGAGTTCGAGGCGATCGAAGCGCACCTCGGTGCACGAGCGCCACAAAGCGAGTTGTCCCTCGCCGTACCGCCCTTCCACCGGCAACCGCAGATTGGTCGCCGAGCCGCCCGGTAGCGCGCCGCTGGCCTCGACCCGACCCGCAAAGCCGAGCGCCCCGCCCGGCCCCTGCGCGATCATGATCTGCGGCACGGCCAGCATCGAACTGCCCGCAGCATACCGCTCCATCGCCAGGCGGAAAATCGACCCGCCCGAATCGCTGCGCTCCATCCGTCCGCTGATCCGCGGCATATCCGCGCCGCCGGTTGCGATATTGCCCACGATGCGCGGCATTTCGCCAGTCCTCGCAGCGATCTCGACGCGCGATAGCGACACCAGCCGTGCGCCGCTGCCGCCGCGCAATTCGGCGCGCGGGGTGAGCAGCGAATACCCCTCGGGATCGAACCGCAAACGGATATCGGCATCGAGCGCGCTGCCGCGGGTCTCCGCCTGCAATGCATTGGCCATCTTGCGGGTCAGCGGTGCGACCAGCGTCCCCTCGCCCGTTCGCACAAGCGATTCGACCGTCGCCACCAATCCGCGCCCGAGCCGCAGCCCGTTGCCCTCGAGGTTGCCTTCGAGCTGGAGCCGCTCGACCCCGTCGCTGGCACGCAATTGCCCTTCGGCGGTGAGCACCGCCGCGAGCACCTGCGGGGTATCGACGCCGCGTGCTGCGAGCGAATATTTCGCGGTGGTCAGCCGGTCGCGCATCTGCGCGCGAACCGTGCCCATGATGGCGGAAGCGGTATTACCCGCATAGCGCGTTTCGCCGCCCTCGAGCCGGACCTCGATCGCCGGGTTTGCCAATCGCGTGTCGGCTGCAACCGTGAAGTCCAGCGCATAGTCGTCGAGGGTGAGCGCCTGGTCTTCGCACGCCAGCGAGGCGAGACGCACGGGGCCGGAGAATTGCGGCTCGCCCGAGGTCGAAGTGAGCTTGCCATAGGCGCTCGTCCGCCCTGCTTCACATCCAGGCAGCGCAAGGCTGGGCGCAATCGCGGCCAGCGTGCCGTCCCAGCCATGGCTGACCAGTCCGGTGCCCGCGATCTTGAGTCCGACCGGGCCGTAATCGGTTTCGATCAATCCGCGCCCGTCGTGGATGGTCAGGTTGAGATTAGGCAAGCCGGCAGGGCCTTCGCTCGGTCCGAAGACCAGCGGGTCGAGGCTTCCCAGGCTGAATTGGCTGTCGCGATAGGTTCCGTAGAGGCGCGGTTCGACCAGCGTGACGCCGCCAATTTCGGGCGTGCCAAAGCGGTGCCTCAGCGTGACGATCACGCGTTCGGCGGTGAAATCGGGGGCGTCGGGATCGCCGAGGACGACCTGCGACAGAACCTGCGTCTGGCCGCCGACGCGGTCGATCGTGTAACTGGCGGGGATATTGTTCGCATCGAGCTGGTCGCGGATGATGTCGTCGACAATCTGCTCGCGCGACAGCCATACTACCAGTGCGGCACCCAGCAGCACGGCAAGGAAGGCAAGCGCGAACGCCCAGCGCTTGCGACGCCAGCCTGCCCGCCGCACGGAATCGTCGGCCGTCATGTCATCGTCGCTCGCGGCCCGCTCCATCGATCCCACACTTGCGCGTATTGCCTGCTAAAGGCAATGCAAGTGCGTCAAACGCGGCGCATGGGGGAATGGTTGCCGGGGGATACGAATAAATCGGCGACGCATGCCGGTGCCGGGCACCGCCAGCGTCTGCGCGACCGCCTGCTGTCAGGCGGTGCCGAAGCGCTCGCCGATTACGAACTGCTGGAATTCCTGCTGTTCGCCACCATCCGCCAGGGCGATACCAAGCCGCTGGCCAAGGCGCTGATTGCCCATTTCGGATCGTTCGCGGGCGTTCTTGCCGCCGATCCGCAGGCGCTGCAGCGGGTCAAGGGCATGGGCGAAGCGAGTGCCGCCGCGCTTTATGCCTGCAGTCTGGCAGCCCGGCGGATGGCGCGCGGCGCAGTGCAGGACAAGCCGGTGCTGGCAAGTTGGCAGGCGCTGCTCGATTATCTCGCGATCGACATGGCGCATCTCGCTCACGAGCGCGTCCGCGTGCTTTACCTGAATGCGCAGAACCGGCTGATCCTCGACCACCTGCTCGGCGAAGGGTCGATCGACGAAGCCGCGATCCACCCGCGCGAGGTGATCCGCAAGGCGTTCGATATCGGCGCGACGGCGCTGATCCTGGTGCACAACCATCCCAGCGGAAACCCCGAACCGAGCCGTGCCGATATCGCGATCACCGCGCGTATTGCCGAGGCTGGCCGCCTGCTTGGCGTGACCGTGCACGACCATGTGATCATCGGCCGCGAGGGCAATGTCTCGCTGCGCGCGAAGGGCCTGATCTGATCAGCGCGGGACCAGGCCGTAGCCCTTGTACAAGCGATCGATACCGGGTTCGATCCGCCGCGCGTAAACCAGATCCTCGCGCCCGCGCTTGTCGCCATCCTCCAGCCGGATCAGACCGCGCATGAACAGGCTCGCCGCCTGCCCCGGCTCCTGCGCCAATGCCGCCTCCAGATCCGCCATCGCCTCGTCCTTGCGGCCAAGACGGTAATAGGCAAGCGCGCGGCTATCGAGCACGCCGGGCGCATTGCCCGAAACCGCGACCGCCCGATCACAGACCTCCTCGGCCAGCTCGATCTGGTAGCTCCAGATACCCGCGGTCCAGCACTGCGAATTGAGCAGCGATACGTCGTCGGGCTGCCGGTCGAGAGCGATCTGGAGCCGATCCCAGGCCTCGGCGGCGCGGTCCGCATGACCGGAAATTTCCGCCCATGCGGTGTCGACGCCAACGCCTTCGTCCCCGGAAAGACCAAGGCGGTCGAGCAGATCGAGCGCCTCGTCAGCGCGGCCCGCCAGCGACAGTCCCTCAGCGAGGCTCGCGGCGTATTCGAGATCGCCTTGCAAATCGAAAGCGGTCTGCGCATCGGCCAGCGCCAGATCGTATTCGCCCATGGCGTTGTAGACCCCGCCGCGTAGCACATACAAATCTGCGCTGCCTTCCAGATCGATGGCGCGATCGAACTCGACAATCGCCTCCTCGTAATCGCGCGCGAAAGTCAACATGGTTCCGCGAAAGGTATGAAATACCGCCAAATCGGCCTTGAGTTCAGTCAATGCCGACGCGCCCTCGATATGCGGCTGGAGCCGTCGGGCGATGACCTTGTCGTCGAGCTCCCAATGCCGCTTGGGATTTTCGATGCGCAACACCGGATCCCCACTGGCGATCCGGCGAATCGCACGTCGCGCATCGCCGAGTTCGGCGGCGGGAATTTCGGCGGGAATAAACGATGTCGAATCGCGAAATTCGAAAGTCCCCTCGGCAAGGCTGCTGGCGCGCTTGAAACGCACCCCCGCAGCAAGCTCGTCGAGTGCCTCGACACCGGTAAGCTGAACCACATCGCTGCCTTCGGGCAGGCGGTAGGTCCAGTGTTCCTCCATCGTCACCGGACCGCCGGTTCGATAGGGAATATCGCGCCACGCGGAGCGTGCACGATCGGGCTGGAAGCTCCAGTTGGTGGTCGCCCCGGTGACGTAATAGCTGGCCACGCCGCGATCGAATTCGAACTGGTCGAAGGTCATGCCCTTGGCCACCAGCCGCGCAATCCCGGCCTCGTCATCATAGGTAATGCGCGCGTCGTAAACGAGGCCGCCGATGATGTCTTCGAGATACTTGGTCACAGCCCCGACCACGATCATGGGATCGTCCTGTGCTGCCTCCGCGCGCCAACGCGCACCCATCGATCCGCGCAATTCGACATCGGCCGTATAAAGCACGGGCATGTCGACCCCGGCCGACATGTCATAGGTCATTTTCAGCACCCGGTCGGACGTTTGCGGCCAGCGCTGCGCGACCGGGATCAGGTCGGCGCCTTCGCTGCGGATCGGCAGTGCCCAGCCGAAGTCGGGCACTTCGTCGATCGTCGCCAGCCGCGTGCCGGCATTGGTCCCGTCGAGCCAATAGTCCTTGCCGGCGATGTGCGCGCGGACAATCATGTGGTCGAAGGCACCGGGGATTGGCTGCGAAATCGCCACCGCATCGCCATTGTCGCTATCGACCAGCACCGCTTCGGCCTCGATCCCCATCGCGCGCAGCATGGCCAGCAGCAGCAGGCTCTTGGCCTTGCAGTCGCCATAGCGATTCGCCCACGTCAATTCGGGCGCCTGCGGCAGGTAATTGCCCCCGTCCATCCCGTTGAGCAGGTAGCTGACCTCGTCCTGCACCATGCGCAGTGCCAACGCCGCGCGTTCGAGCGGTACGTCGGTGGCCTGTTCGATGCGCGCCACCTCGCGGGCGATCGCGCTGTCGGACGCAATCGTGCCTTCGGTCGTGTAATAACGGCTCATCGACTGCGAGACGTGGGCCCAATCGGTGAAGCTGCCGACCTGGATTTGCGGCATCACCTTGAAGCGGCTCGGCGCATCCTCGGGCATGGGGTCGGGCTCGGCCACCGGGAGGTTGAAATCGAGCACGGTAAACCCGCTCTCGTTCCAGCTTTTGGGCGCAGCGACATCGCCCAGCGTCTTCCACTGTATCGGCGCAGATTCGGGCCATGACAGCCGCAGGCGTCCCAATCCGATCTTGGTCGGCTCGGCAACGATTCCTTCAGCAAACTGCATTTCGCCCGCCAGCGCCTGGTCGCGCAGGCTGCTCGACGACGTGACGCGCAGCACATCGCCGATCTTCAGTCCGGGAATGGCAAAGGCGGCTGTCAGTACACCATCGACCGAGCGCCGCTCGAGTTCGCGTTCGCGGCGCAGGATTTCGGGCCGCAGCCCCCCCGCGAGGAGATCGATGGCTTCCCCATCGCGCAGGATCTCGAGCCGGTGCACTGCCAGATCGCCCTTGTCGGGCAACCAGGCCAGCTGGATCGTTCCCATCTGCTGCAACGCCTGCGCGGTATCGAGCCAATAGGCAATGTCGGTATAGCGCGTGACGGTGCCGTCCTCGAGCCGGACCTGCCGGTCGTAGAGGGGAATGTTGTCGCGCGATTCCGCCAGCCCACCATCATACAGCGGTTCGACCCAGGCGGGCGGCTCGATATAACGCACATCCTCACCCGCCAATACGGGAGCGGCGAGGACAAAAAGCGGCACGGCAGCAAGTGAACGGTACGACAAGTCTTTGGAACTCCCCCCAATTCCTGCGCATCTATGGGATAAGTGCGGACCTGCCAAGATTTCGCCGCGCGAAAGCCGTGGTTTTGTGCCGCGCATGACGCGGGCACCACAGCGCCGACCGGCTCGCGCGAACCTTGCTATTCGGCTGCGCTCCGCCTAGCGGCAGCGCCACGTTTCAGCCCCTATCGCATCCGGAGCTCACCATGGTCCCCCGCTACGCCCGTCCCGAAATGACCGCTTTGTGGGAGGCCGAAGCGAAGTATCGCATCTGGTTCGAAATCGAAGCGCATGCGACCGAAAAGCTCGGCGAACTGGGCGTGGTCCCGCCGAGCGCGGCCAAGGCGCTGTGGGACTGGTGGGCAACCGATCCCAAGATCGACGTCGAGGCGATCGACGCGATCGAGGCGGTCACCAAGCACGATGTCATCGCCTTCCTCACCTGGGTAGCCGAAAACGTCGGCGACGAGGCGCGCTTCATGCACCAGGGCATGACCAGCAGCGACGTGCTCGACACCACGCTGGCGGTCCAGCTGGCACGTTCCGCCGATATCCTGCTGGCCGATCTGGACGCGCTGCTGGAAGCGATCAAGCGCCGCGCCGAGGAACACAAATACACGCCGACCATCGGGCGCAGCCATGGCATCCATGCCGAACCGGTGACCTTCGGTCTCAAGCTGGCGCAAGCCTATGCCGAGTTCGACCGCTGCAAGACGCGGCTGGTGGCGGCGCGCGCGGAAATCGCCACCTGCGCCATTTCGGGCGCAGTCGGCACCTTCGCCAATATCGATCCGCAGGTCGAAGAGCATGTCGCGGACAAGCTCGGCCTGACCGTGGAGCCGGTTTCGACGCAGGTCATCCCGCGTGACCGGCACGCCATGTTCTTCTCGACGCTGGCGGTTATCGCCGGTTCGATCGAACGGCTCGCGGTCGAGGTTCGCCACCTCCAGCGCACCGAAGTGCTCGAAGCCGAAGAGTATTTCTCGCCCGGCCAGAAGGGATCGAGCGCGATGCCGCACAAGCGCAACCCGATCCTGACCGAAAACCTTACCGGGCAGGCCCGGATGATCCGCGCCTACGCCCTGCCCGCGCTCGAAAACGTGGCGCTGTGGCACGAGCGCGATATCTCGCATTCCTCGGTCGAACGCTTCATCGGGCCCGATTCCTGCATCACGCTAGATTTCGCGCTCGCCCGGCTGACCGGCGTAGTCGACAAGCTGCTGGTCTATCCCGAGCGGATGCAGGCGAATATGGACCGCATGGGCGGGTTGATCCATTCGCAGCGCGTGCTGCTGGCGCTGACTCAGAACGGGGTCAGCCGCGAGGATGCCTACCGCCTCGTCCAGCGTAACGCGATGAAGGTGTGGGAATCGGACGGCCAGCTGACGCTGCTCGACCTGCTCAAGCGCGACGAGGATGTGACCGCCGCGCTCGGCGTCGAACAGCTCGAAGAGAAATTCGACCTCGAATACCACTTCAAGCACGTCGACACGATCTTCGCGCGGGTCTTCGGCTAGACGCGGGACGGGTCCCGGCCTAGCATCGACCGACAAGACACAAGAGGGGCTTCACTTCATGCAAATCGTGCGCACCATCGGTTGGGTCCTGCTGCTGTTTTCGCTGCTGGCCTTCAGCTTTTTCAATTGGAAGCCGGTCGAAGTGCAGATCTGGTCGAACCTCGTGCTCGAGACCAAGCTGCCCGCGCTGGTGATCATTTCCTTCCTGCTCGGCTTGGTGCCGATGTGGCTGGTTCACCGCGCCAGCAAATGGCGCGCGCAGCGCCGCATCAATGCGCTGGAGGCGGCGACCACTCGCCTGACAACCCCGGCAGCGGCACCCGCGCCAGCGCCGGCGCAAATGCCCACCGCCGAGACACCCGCGAGCGACCTGCCGCCCGAACCGGTCAACCCGGTCGACCCCGAGCCGTCAAAACCCGCATGACCAATCCGATCTATCTTGCACTCGACGTTCCGCACCTGCGCGACGGCCTCGATCTGGCCAAGAAGGTCAAGGGCCATGTCGGCGGAATCAAGCTGGGGCTCGAATTCTTCTGCGCACACGGCGCGCACGGTGTGCATATGATCGGCCAGCTCGGCCTGCCGATCTTCCTCGACCTCAAGCTCTACGACATCCCCAACACCGTCGCCGGCGCGATGCAGGCGATCCACGTGCTCGAACCCAGCATCGTCACGGTGCATGCCAGCGGCGGGCGCGCCATGCTGGAAGATGCCAAGGCGGCCGCAGGAGAGAATACCAGGGTCGTCGGCGTCACCATGCTCACCAGCATGGACGATCGCGACCTTGCGCGCACGGGCATCGCGGGCAGCGCGCACGATCATGTGAAGCGCCTCGCCGAACTGTCGCATGAAGCGGGTCTCGACGGGATCGTCTGCTCGGGTCAGGAAATGAAGGCGGTTCACGACCAGTGGAAGGACGGCTTCTTCGTCGTTCCCGGCCTGCGCCCCGCAGGCAGCGCGGTAGGTGACCAGAAACGCGTCGTCACCCCGCGCCAGGCCCGCGACGATGGAGCTAGCGTCCTCGTGATCGGCCGCCCGATCAGCCGCGCCGACGATCCAGCGCAGGCCGCGCGCGATATCGAAGCGACGCTGTAGGACATCCGATGTCGGTTCAGATCAAGATATGCGGGCTCTCGACGCCCGAAACCGTGGACGCCGCGATCGAAGCGGGCGCGACGCATATTGGGCTCGTGCATTTCGAACCCTCACCGCGCCATGTCGCGCTCGACCAAGCCCGGGAACTGCGTGAGCGAGCCCGCGGCAAAGCCAAGGCGGTGCTGCTGCTGGTCAATGCCGATCCCGAGCTGACCGGGCGCGCTCTCAATGCGATCCAACCCGACATCATCCAGTTCCACGGCAGCGAGACGCCCGAATGGATCGGCGGCATCCGCCGCAGCCTGCCCTATGAAGTGTGGAAGGCGGTCGGGCTGAAAGACGCGGGCACGCTGACCCGCAGCGAAAAATATATCGGCAAGGTCGATCGCCTGCTGTTCGATGCCCCCGCCAAGAAGCTGCCCGGTGGCAATGGCACTGTCTTCGACTGGTCGCTGCTCGCCGGGCACGATCACAAGATCGACTGGGCGCTGGCGGGCGGCCTCACGGCGGACAACGTCGCTGAGGCGATCCGTGCGACCCAGGCACCGCTGGTCGACACCTCGAGCGGGGTGGAAAGCGCGCCCGGGGTCAAGGATCCGCAGCGTATCGCCGACTTCTGCCGCGCCGCGCGGAGCGCCTGACCCACCGCTTGAATAGGTGCGGTCCGGAGTCCTGATGCTCTGCAAAATAGCAAAGCTGTCTCGACTTCGGCTTCCAGCGACGGCAAGGGGAAGGCGATGACCGAAACCACCCCCAACTCCTACCGCACCCAGCCCGACGAGCGCGGGCATTTCGGCGATTACGGCGGGCGCTATGTCGCCGAAACGCTGATGCCGCTGGTGCTCGATCTCGAGCGCGAATATCGCGCAGCGCAAGCCGATCCCGAGTTCCAGCGCGAGTTCGACGATTTGCTCGAACATTATGTCGGCCGCCCCAGCCCGCTCTATTTCGCCGAGCGGCTGACCGAGGCGGTCGGGGGGGCGCAGATCTGGTTCAAGCGCGATGAACTCAATCACACCGGCGCGCACAAGATCAACAATTGCATCGGGCAGATCCTGCTGGCGATCCGCATGGGCAAGACGCGCATCATTGCCGAAACCGGCGCGGGCCAGCACGGCGTGGCCACCGCCACCGTCTGCGCGCGCTTCGGCCTGCCCTGCGTGGTCTACATGGGCGCGGAAGACGTCCGGCGGCAGTCGCCCAATGTCTTCCGCATGAAGCTACTCGGCGCCGAAGTGGTGCCCGTGACCAGCGGGCGCGGCACGCTCAAGGACGCGATGAACGAAGGGCTGCGCGACTGGGTCGCGAACGTCCACGACACATTCTACATCATCGGCACCGCCGCGGGGCCGCATCCCTACCCCGAGCTTGTCCGCGACTTCCAGAGCGTGATTGGCAAGGAAGCGCGGCAGCAGATGCAGGACCGCATCGGTCGCCTGCCCGACCTGCTGGTCGCAGCGATCGGCGGCGGCTCCAACGCGCTCGGCCTGTTCCACCCCTTCCTCGACGACGCGGACGTGAAGATGCTCGGCGTGGAAGCGGCCGGTTATGGCCTCGATGGCGACCAACATGCTGCCAGCCTGCTCGGCGGCTTCCCCGGCGTACTCCACGGCAACAAGACCTATCTGCTGCAGGACGAGGACGGCCAGATCACCGAGGGTCACTCGATCAGCGCGGGTCTCGACTATCCGGGCATCGGCCCCGAACACGCGTGGCTCAAGGACATGGAGCGGGTCGAATATACCGCCGTCACGGATGAGGAAGCGCTGGAAGCCTTCCAGCTCCTGTGCCGCACCGAGGGCATCATCCCCGCGCTGGAGCCGAGCCACGCGATTGCCGCGGTGACGAAGGTCGCGAAAGACATGCCCAAGGACAGCGTGATCCTCGCCAATCTGTGCGGACGCGGCGACAAGGACATCTTTACGGTGGCCGAGAAGCTCGGGGTGGAGATTTGACGACGCACTGTTGCGACATGATGCGGGAGAATGTCGAAAAAACGTGTTCAGAGCATCCAGATCGCTCGGAGTGCCCCGATTGTCTTATCGAATTCAATCCTGAATTCGAACGATACGGTATCCTGATTCATGACGGCGGCTCGTCGATGATTGCGATCAATTTCTGTCCCTGGCGTGGGACTGATCTCAGAATTGGACAATGACAAGCGTAGCATCTTTCGTCACCCCGGACTTGATCCGGGGTCCAGCTACTTCCACCGCGGCGCTCAAGGCAGCGGGACCCCGGCTCGGGGGCCGGGGTGACGAAAAGTGGATTGGCGCTGTCCTACACGGCCATGTCCGTGCCATGGGAAACGCATGAACTTTCGCCATTTCCTCCCTCCCGCCGCACCCACAGCAGTCCGCTTGCCCCCTCCAGCTTTTTCCTCCTTGGACAGTGTAACACCCGGTCCATGTCTCAGACTTCTGCCGAGCTAGATGAACGAACCTGACCTTATGAGCACCTCTACCCGCCTCTCGAATGCCTTTGCCAAGCCACACCCGGCGCTCGTCTGTTTCCTTACCGCAGGCGACGGCGATACCGCAGCCAATCTCGACGCGCTGGTCGCGGGCGGCGCCGATGTGATCGAGCTGGGGATGCCCTTCACCGATCCGATGGCCGATGGTCCCGCGATCCAGCAGGCCAATATCCGCTCGCTCGGCAAAGGCACGACGACCGCCGATGTGCTGCGCATCGCGACCGCGTTCCGCGAACGTCATCCCGAGGTGCCGCTGGTGCTGATGGGCTATGCCAATCCGATGATCCGCCGCGGGCCCGAATGGTTCGCGCAAGCCGCGAAGGATGCGGGCGTCGACGGCGTGATCTGTGTCGACATCCCGCCCGAGGAAGACGACGCGCTCGGCCCCCAACTGCGCGCTGCGGGAATCGCCCCGATCCGGCTCGCCACGCCGACCACCGACGACCAGCGCCTGCCCGCGGTCGTCGATGGCAGCGAAGGCTTCCTCTACTACGTCGCGGTCGCGGGTATCACCGGCATGCAGCAGGCGGCGATCGAATCGATCGAAGCCAATGTCAGCCGAATCAAGGCGGCGACCGACATTCCGGTCGCGGTCGGCTTCGGTGTGCGCACGCCGCAGCAGGCCGCCGAGATCGCACGCGTGGCCGATGGCGTAGTGGTGGGTTCGGCGCTGGTCGAACTGGTCGCCGAGCATGATACGGACGCGCCTGCCAAGCTACGCGCTTTGGCTTCATCGCTTGCCGAAGCGGTGCGATCAGCCCGCTAGTTCGTCGCCCCTGCGCAGGCAGGGCCCAGATAACGCATGCGGTGTGCCCGACGATCGCTCAGCTGGATCCCTGCCTGCGCAGGGATGACGCTCTCTGCCAATCCGCTGCCTATTTGAGCTTTGTGACAACCCGACTATAGGCCCATCGCATGAACTGGTTCACGCGCGTCCGCAATTCGATCACCTCGCTGTCCAAGCGCAGCACCGAGAAAGACCTGTGGGTCAAGTGCCCCAGTTGTCAGCAGATGGTGTTCGCGCAGGAATATGAAGAGAACTCCTATGTCTGCCCGCGCTGCGACCACCACGGCCGCATTGGTGCCGACGAGCGCCTGCGCCAGCTGCTCGACGAAGGGTTCGACGTCCTCCCCATCCCCGATGTGAAGGAAGACCCGCTCAAGTTCCGCGATACCGCGAAATATACCGATCGTCTCAAGAAGGCGCGCGCCAAGAGCCCGCACAAGGATGCCTTCCTCGTCGGTTCGGGTGCGATCGAGGGCAAGCCCGCGGTCGTCGGCGTACAGGATTTCGGCTTCATGGGCGGGTCGATGGGCATGGCGGTGGGCACTGCCTTCTGCCAGGGCGCCGAGCGTGCGCTGTCGCGGCATTGCCCCTATATCGTGGTCACCGCGGCGGGCGGTGCGCGGATGCAGGAAGGCATTCTCAGCCTGATGCAGATGCCCAAGGCAACCGTGATGACGCGCCGCCTGAAGGAAGCCGGGCTGCCCTATATCGTGGTGCTGACCGATCCGACGACCGGCGGCGTTACCGCCAGCTACGCCATGCTGGGCGACGTGCATATCGCAGAACCCGGCGCACTGATCGGTTTCGCGGGCCAGCGGGTGATCCAGGATACCATCCGTGAACAACTGCCCGATGGCTTCCAGCGCGCCGAATATCTGCACAAGCACGGCATGGTCGACATGGTGGTGCACCGTCACGATCTGACCGATACGCTGGCGACGTTGCTCGATTACCTGGCGCCCGCCGAGGCAGCCTGACGCGCAGCATGCGGGATTTCGCCCGCTCCGACAACCCTGCTGTGCAGCGCCAGTTCGACCGGCTGGGCCGCCTGTCCGTTCCCGATGGCCGGCTCGGCCTCGAGACGATCCGCGCGCTGCTCGACCGGCTCGGCAATCCGCACTTGCGGCTCCCCCCGGTGTTCCATGTCGCCGGGACCAATGGGAAAGGGTCGACCTGCGCCTTCCTGCGCGCGATGCTGGAGGCGCAGGGGTACCGCGTCCATGTCACCACCAGCCCGCATCTGGTGCGCTATAACGAACGCATCCGGCTGGCTGGAACCCTGATCGAGGACGCGCGGCTGGCGGAATTGCTGGGCGAAATTCTCGATAAGGGCGAGGATCTGAGCCCCAGCTTCTTCGAAGTGACCATCGCCGCCGCGTTCACCGAATTCGCGCGCGTGCCTGCGGATGCCTGCGTGGTCGAAGTGGGGCTCGGTGGGCGGTTCGATGCCACGAATGTGCTGGAGCCGGGCGTGCTTGCCGCCTGCGGTATCGCCGCGCTCGGGATCGATCACGAGCGCTTCCTGCTGATGCCCGAAACCGGTGCCCCGGCAGAGCCGCTCGCGCGGATTGCCTTCGAGAAAGCGGGTATCGCCAAGCCGGGTATTCCGCTGGTGTGCGTGTCGTATCCGGGCGATGCGCGCGACGAGGTTGTAGCCGCCGCTGCGCGCGTTGGAACGCCGCTCGCGATGCGTGGCGCGGAATGGGATACCGAGGTCGCCGGGGAGCTACGGTACCGAGACGAACGCGGTGAACTGGCCCTGCCGCTCCCGGCGCTGCCGGGTGCGCACCAAGCGCAGAATGCCGCGCTGGCAGTGGCCATGCTTCGCCATCAGGACAAGCTCCCTGTCTCGCCCGCTGCGATGGCGCAAGGCCTGGCGCAGGCGCGCTGGCCCGCGCGGCTACAGCGGCTTGCAGACGGCCCTCTGGTCGGAGCTCGCGAAGTCTGGCTCGATGGGGGACACAATCCCGACGCCGGCAGGATGCTTGGCCAGCATTTCGCCGGACAACAGCTGCACCTGATCATCGGCATGCTCGACGCCAAGGATCCCGAGGCGCTGACCGGACCACTCGCGTCCAGTATCGCAAGCGTTGCGGTAGTCCCCGTCCCCGGCCACGATTGGCACAGGGGTACGGCATTCGGTCCCCAAGCGGTAAGCCAGCCGGACGTCGCGACCGCGCTTGCCGACCTGCCCGAAGACGGCCTGCCCGTGCTGATCGCAGGCTCGCTCTATCTCGCGGGTGAAGTCCTGCGGCTCAACGCGGAACTGCCCGACTAGGCGGGCGTCATTCGGCTGGTACGGCCTCGCCCGCTTCGGGCGCCACGATCCCCGCCGATCCCTTCCCGCGGCTTTCGCGGTACCATTCGACGCACACCAGCACCGCTGCGCCAAGCCCGATCCAGGTGGTGAGGATAAAGACGTCGTAATAACCCTGGTTCTCGATCATCTCGCCCAGCGCTCCGCGACCCAACGTTCCGACCAGCAGGGTGAGCGAGGAGAGCAGCGCATATTGCACCGCGCTGAACTTCTTCGACACGATTGATGATAGCCACGCGATGTAAGCCGCGCCGGCGATCCCGATCGCCAGGTTTTCGAACCCGATGGTGATGGTCAGCTTGGCAAGGTCGGCGTCGCCGATCCCGGGCACCTGTTCGATCAGATAGGTGAAGCCAACCGCATCGCTGAAGGCCTGCATATTGGCGCCGCCTAGCGCCATGTCGGCATAAAGCAGATTGGTCAGCGCAGCGAGCAGCCCGCCGATCAGCAGCGTGGCCATGCGTCCGATGGTGGTAAGCATCAGCCCGCCCAGTGCCAGCCCCGCGATGATCGCCCCGATGCCGAAGAACTTGGACGCAAACGCCACGTCGTCATTGGTGTATTCGAGCTCGCCGAGATAGAACGGATAGGCAAACGTCCCCCAGATCGCGTCGCAGATGCGATAGGTGAGCACCACCGCGAAGATCAGCACCAGCGACCAGCCCATCCGCCCGACCAGTTCCACCAGTGGCAGCACCAGCGCGCGATAGAGGTGATCGAGGGCATAGGATCCCCCGCTCGCCGGCGGCGCGTCATGCGTCAGCAGGTGCCTGCCGGTCTTCTTCTGCCCCGAAAGCCACCCTGCAATGAGCGAAGGAAGGATGATCGTCGCGACAATGATCCACGGCCCCCAGGTGACGGTGAACTCGGTCGGATTGGGACGATCTGCGGGCGCATAGGTCATCGACATGATCATGAAGGCCAGCACCGCGCCAATCGCGGCGGCCCACAACAGACCGACCGCTGCCAATGCCCGGTTGCGGATTGCCGGAGCAAGCTCGCCCGCCTTGCGCAGCGCGCGAACCTGTTCGTCACCCTCTGTCAGTTCGGCCGCACCCTCGGCATTGGGCGCGAGCAGACCGACGGCACCCACTCCCAGCAATATCCCGCCCATCATCATATATGTTTCGGGCCAGCCAATCCGCGCGGCGATGATCAGCCCGAGCGCGCCGCCCACCAGTGACGATAGCCGGTAGCCCATCTGGTAAACGGTCGAGAGGATGTCGATCGTCGCCACCTCGTCCGCCACGTCGATACGCCAGGCGTTGATCGCGATGTCCTGCGTGGCGCTGGCGAAAGCGCCGATCCCGGCCAGCAGCGAGAACATGCCCAGCTGCGTGCGCGGTTCGAGCAGGCTCATGGTGATCAGGATTGCCCCGAGCAGCAATTGCATCGGGACGATCCACTGCTTGCGCTTGCCGAGGCGGCGCAGCAACGGAATGTCGACCTTGTCGATCAACGGCGACCACAGGAACTGGAAGGCATAGGCCAGCCCGATGAGCGAGAAGATGCCCATCGTCTCAAGGTCGACCTCGGCCTCGGTCAGCCAGGCGAACAAGGTGCCGAGGAACAGCGCAAAGGGAAGCCCGCTGGCGAAACCGAACAGCAGCATGAAACCGGTCTTGCGATTGCCCAGGGCCAGGCCCAGCGCGCGCCAGGCGGAGATCTTTTTTGTTTCTTCGGCGACCGCGGCCATTCCCTAGCGTCCTTCCTATTCGACGAATTTTTTGCGACACTAGCGACGAGTGAGAGCGAGGAACAGGCGTCATGAACGATGTCGACACCAAACATTTCGAGCGCCGTCCCACCGATGGCATGCTGGCCCTGGCCAAGGATATCGCCACGGGGTGCAAACGCGATGCGTCGGAGGCAACCACCGTCCCCGCGAGCGTCTATATCGACCCCGATTACTGGGCGCGCGAGAAGGCCGCGATCTACGACCGCCTGCCGCAGATCCTGTGCCCTTCCGCGCTGCTACCCGATCCGGGCATGGCGGTGCCTCATGATGCCACCGGGCGCCCGTTGCTGATCACGCGCGATGCCGCGGGCGAAGCGCATGTCTTCCTCAACGTCTGCCGCCACCGCGGCACGCGGCTGGTCGAAGGCAGCGATGTCCAGTGTACCAAGAAGCTCGTCTGTCCCTATCACGCCTGGACTTATGCGGTTGATGGGAGGCTGCTAGCCCTGCCTCGGCCCGATACCTTTCCCGGTTTGGACAAGGGCGATTACGGCCTCGTCGAATTGCCGAGCAGGGAGACCGGCGGCCTGATCTGGTTCTGCCCGCAGGAAGAAACCGCCGACTTCACCGTGGCCGAGACCATCGGCGAAGATTTCGATGCGCTGGGCATGGGCGAACAGGTGCTGTTCCGCCGCAAGACGCATGAAGTCGCGGGAAACTGGAAGCTCATTATGGATGCCTTCCTCGAAAGCTATCATGTCACCCGCCTGCACGCGAAGACCATCGGACCTTTCTTCAAGGACGGCGCGACCAGCGGCGACATGATCGGCCCGCATGCGCGCAGCGCGGTCGGGCGGCTGGAGGAAATGGCCGATGTCGATCTCGAAGACATGGCCGCGCTGCGCCGCGTCGTGACCTATGCCTATCAGCTGTTGCCCGGCGCGCTGATCATCCCCAGCCCCGACTACATCAATGTCATGGTGATGATGCCGCAGGCGCATGACCGCACGCTGGTCGAGGATTTCATGTTGATCCCCGAACACCCTTCGACCGACAAGGCACGCGATCACTGGGAACGCAGCTGGGCGCTGCTCGATGGCGGGGTCTTCGCGGGCGAGGATTTCCGCGCTGCCGAGCTTGGCCAGCAAGGCCTGGCGACGGGCGCGGTACCGCAGCTGACGCTGGGCACGATGGAAGGCGGCATCCGGCGCTATCACGAGACCGTCGAGGAGGCTCTGCGGGCCGCGACCTAGCCGCCCGACAGCTAGCGCTTCCGCTGCATTGCACTTGTGTGTATTGGCGCGGCCATGGCCGACAATCGACTACCCGAAGAAGGCGACCGGATCGCCAAACTGCTAGCCCGTGCGGGCATCGCCAGTCGCCGCGAGATCGAACGGATGATCGCCGACGGGCGCATCGCGATCGCGGGCAAGGTGCTGGACACACCCGCGGTCAAGCTGGCGAATCTCAACGGCGTTACCGTCGATGGCAAGCCCGTGGGGCAGGCCGAAGCGGCGCGATTGTTCGCCTTCCACAAGCCCTCCGGCCTGATCACCGCCGAGCGCGATCCTGCCGGTCGCCCGACGATTTACACCGCCTTGCGCAACGCCCTGCCCCGCGACACGGGCCGCGTGATGCCGGTGGGTCGTCTGGACTTTACGACCGAGGGTCTGCTGCTGCTCACCAATGATGGCGAGTTGAAGCGGGCGATGGAGCTGCCCTCTTCGGCCATCCCGCGGACCTATCGTGCGCGCGCCTTTGGCGACGTCACGCAGGCACAGCTCGACGATTTGATCGAAGGCATCGAGATCGACGGTCTGCGCTATGGCCGGATCGAAGCCGATCTCGAACGCGGCTCGGGCAAGAACCGCTGGATTCAGCTGACGCTGACCGAAGGCAAAAACCGTGAAGTCCGGCGCGTGCTCGAACATCTCGACCTCAAGGTGAATCGCTTACTGCGCACCGCCTATGGCCCGTTCGAACTGGCCGATCTTCCGCGCGGGCAGGCAGTCGAAATTCGCCAGGCCGATGTCGAACGGTTCCGCAAACAGCTCAAGCGCGGGGGCCAGCTTTGAGAATCATCGCGGGCGAATGGCGCGGGCGTAAGCTGGTCGCACCCCCGGGAGACCTCACCCGCCCCACCGCCGACCGGACGCGCGAGACGCTGTTCAACATGCTCGCCAGCCGCATTGGCAGTTTCGATGGTCTGTCAGTGCTCGATCTGTTCGCCGGTTCGGGCGCATTGGGGCTCGAAGCGCTGTCACGCGGAGCTGGATCCTGCCTGTTCGTCGAACAGGACGCCCAGGCGGTAAAGGCAATCCGCACCAATATCGACACCTTCGATGCGCGGCCGCGCTGTGTGGTGCAGCAAGCCTCGGTCATGAGCCTGGGTCCCGCCAAGGCGCCGCATGATTTGATACTGCTCGATCCACCCTACGAAACGGGAGCGGGTTTTGTCGCGCTCGAGCGTCTCACTCGGCTTGGCTGGATCGGATCCGCGACGTGGATCGCGCTCGAAACTGGCGCAAAGGAGGCCAGCGCCATGCGCAGGCTCGAACTGGTTGCCGAGCGGAAGACCGGCAAGGCGAAGATTTCGCTGCTCCGCCTCGCCGGATAATTCACGACACGATCACATCGGATCGGCGGCGTCAGAGTCCATATCGGTCATTTGATCCGGCTCTGCCATCGGCTCGTCCGCGCTTGGCGCCACCTGGGTCGCGGCTTGTGCCTCGATCTGCATCCAGGCTTGCGCCTGCTGCTCGGCAGGCAACCCGCTCACGGTGAGTTTATTGGCATCAGAAATGCGCCAGAACAATTCCCGGCGTTCGGGGGTAAGCGACCAATAATAGCTCTGCACTTCGCCCGGCCACGCATCGAACTGTCCCTGCAGTTCGACCGGCCAGGAGTCGTAGGATGCCTGCTGCTCTGCGGAGAGACCCATGTTGGTCTCCGCAGTCACCGCTTCATCGGAAGTCGCATCTGCCGACACGTCCTGCGCAATGGTGGGGATCGACAAGGAGGCGAGCGCGCCGCCGGCGACGAAGTAGAATGTCTTACGCATCATAAGTCCTTTCATTTGGGGGCGTGACGAGGCCCGTCCAGCGGCCCATCGGAGATGCGCTCGCTGTATACGACACCAACGCCGCTCCTGCCGATCGGCCCCGGTGCCAAACCCGCCTCCGCCACGCCCGGTCGCCAAATGTGCCCAAAATGCGGCAGCTTGCGAGCGCGCATGCAAAAAGGGCGAGATTGCCGTCAGCAATCCCGCCCTTCGAACGTCATGTACGCAATTCGTAGTGGCTACGCAGCTCAGGGTGGGCTTATGAACCCGGGTTCTTGGCAGGCAGCTTGCCCGGAATCTCGCTCGCGGGCTGACCCGGCCAGTATTCGAGCGGGCGGTTGCCCGTCTTGTTCTTGGCCCAGCTGTTGATGCAGCCGTCTTGCTGCATGCTATCGCACACGGGCAGATTTTCTCCCGAAGCCGCTGTGTACCCGGCCGGAGGAGACTGGCTGACTTCCTTGCTGACGAAACGCGGTGCGGTCGATGCCGAGGCTCTTGCGATGGATTCCATCGGCGTCGCGCCAGGACCAATTTGTGCGGCCACCTGCGCCCAGGCCTGCGCGCGGGCTGCGGGCGCCATTTCGTAAATGCGCACACGCTGGGCGTCGGTAAGCACCCACCAGCCCTCGGTCTGTGCGGGGGTGAGGGTCCAGTAATATTGCTGCACATCGCCGGGCCAGCCATCATAGGCGCTTTGCCGGTCGGCGGGCCAGGCATCATACATAGCCTGCTGGTCTGCCGACCACGCGTAGGCCTCGCCCTCCATGTGGTGATCTGCCAGCGCCGGGGCGGCGGTAAAGGCCAGCGCAGCGGCGCCGGCAAGGATAAGATTACGCATCGGAGATTGCTCCATTTGTCGTTGTCATCGCCGAATCTACGCAGCGAATGGGTGGTCGGTTCCGGTGGATGTCTGCGCGCGGGGCTTGTCTTGCGACCATGCGTTCCCTAGCTGTTCCGAACCTTCATGACCGATCTACCCATCCCGTCCGACGCGCCCGACGATGCGCAGCTTCCCGCCTATGCAGCGCGCTTGAACGCCCCCCAGCGCGAGGCCGTTCTCACCACCGAAGGCCCCGTGCTGATGTTGGCCGGAGCGGGCACCGGCAAGACCGCGGCGCTAACCGCACGGCTGGCACATCTCATCGCAACGCGCCGGGCATGGCCGAGCGAAATCCTCTGCGTCACCTTCACCAACAAGGCCGCACGCGAGATGCGCGAGCGCGTGGGGCGGCATATCGGCGATGCGGTCGAAGGCATGCCCTGGCTTGGCACCTTCCACTCGATCGGCGCGCGCATGCTGCGCCGCCATGCCGAACTGGTCGGGCTCAAGAGCAATTACACGATCATCGATCCGGACGACCAGTTGCGGCTGTTGAAGCAGCTGATCCAGGAGAACGATCTCGACGAGAAGCGTTGGCCCGCGCGCCAACTCGCCGGCCTGCTCGACCGCTGGAAGAATCGCGGGCTCAACCCCGGCGATCTCGATGCAGTGGAGAACGAAAGCTATGCCAATGGCCGCGGGGCGCAGTTTTACAAGCTCTACCAAGACCGCCTGAAAGCGCTCAACGCCTGCGATTTCGGCGACCTGCTGCTACATATGCTCAACATTTTCCGCGAGCATCACGACGTGCTGGCGCAATATCAGCAGCGCTTCAAATATATCCTCGTCGACGAATATCAGGACACCAACCAAGTCCAGTATCTGTGGCTGCGCCTGCTTGCCCAGACACGCAAGAACATCTGCGTGGTGGGCGACGACGACCAGTCGATCTATTCATGGCGCGGCGCAGAAGTCGCCAATATCCTCAAGTTCGAAAAGGATTTTCCCGGCGCGGCGGTGGTCAAGCTCGAGCAGAACTATCGCTCCACCCCGCAGATCCTCGGGGCGGCATCGGGGCTGATCAACGCCAATAGCGAACGGCTCGGCAAGACGCTGTGGACCGAGCTTCCGGCGGGCGAGAATATCCGCGTAATCGGCGTATGGGACGGACCCGAGGAAGCCCGCCGCGTGGGCGAGGAGATCGAGCGGCTGGAACGCGAAGGCGCGCCGCTCGACCAGATCGCGATCCTCGTACGTGCGCAGTACCAGACACGCGAATTCGAAGACCGGTTCATCCAGATCGGCCTCAATTACCGCATCGTCGGGGGCTTCCGCTTCTACGAGCGTGCCGAAATTCGCGATGCGCTGGCCTATCTGCGCACTATCGCCCAGCCCGCCGACGACCTCGCTTTCGAGCGGATCTACAACCAGCCCAAACGCGGGCTTGGCGCGAAGACACTGGAAGCCATGCGCCGCCACGCACGGCGTACACAGATGCCGCTGACCGCCGCCAGCCTCGACCTATGCGACACCGACGAATTGCCCGCGCGCGCGAAGAACAATCTCGTCGCGCTGCTCGGCCAGTTCGTCCATTGGCGCGAGCAGGTGGACAAGGTCACACCGTCCGAACTGCTGCGCCGCGTACTCGCCGAAAGCGGCTATGAAGACATGCTCCAGAAGGATCGCAGCGGGGAAAGCGCCGGGCGGCTGGAAAACCTCACCGAACTCGCTCGCGCGATGGAGGAATACGACACGCTCGGCGATTTCCTCGAGCATGTCGGGTTGGTGATGGACAATGACCGCGCTGGCGACGGCGAGAAGGTCACCATCATGACCATGCATGCCGCCAAGGGGCTCGAATTCGATCACGTCTTCCTACCAGGTTGGGAGGAAGGCGTCTTTCCCAGCCAGCGCGCGATCGACGAAGGCGGACTCGCCAGTCTCGAGGAAGAGCGCCGCCTCGCCTATGTCGCCATTACCCGCGCCAAGCGCCGCTGCACCATCCTGCACGCGGCCAACCGGCGCATTTACGGCCAATGGACCAGTTCGATCCCGAGCCGGTTCATCGAGGATTTGCCCGAGGAATATCTCACCAGAGAAACTACCATGACCGGCGGCGCTTCGCTGTGGCGGGCGAACTGGAGCGAGACCGAAGACCCCTTCGCGCATGTCTCGACCAGCCGACCCGATCGTTCGGGAGCCCGCGGTCCTGGGTGGCAGCGAGCGCTATCGTCGGGCTATGACACGACGCCCAAGCGCCTCGCCGAGCCCGGCCGCAGTGCGGCGAGCTTTGCCGCGCAACCCCGCAGCGACATCTCGATCGGCGCGCGCGTGTTCCACGACAAATTCGGCTATGGCTGCGTGACCGATCAGGAAGGCAACAAGCTGACGATCGAGTTCGAGAAGGCGGGCGAAAAGCGCGTACTCGACAGTTTCGTCAAGCTGGCTGACGATTAGGGCAGTTTGAAAGGCACCGTCGCACGCGGCTGTCCTGCGCATGCGCAGGACATGATTTGGCTGCGCGAAGGTCTCTGATCAGATCGCGGAAACGTCGAGGAAGCCCGGCCGCGGCCCGTTCCACTCACCCGACGCAACAGAGTCGCTGTCCTCGTCGCGGCGTTTGCGCGGTTCGCCCTTGGGCTTCGCCTTGCGCGCAGGCTTTTCGCGCGGCGCATCGTCCTCGTCGCGCGGCTTGCGGCTGCGCTTGGGCTTTGCCTCGTCCGCGGGTGCCGAAACTTTCTCGGGTGCCGAGGCCTTCTCCGGTGCAACCGCCTTCTCGGCGGGCTTGGCGCTGCTTTTCTCGACCAGATCGACACGGACATCGCTCTTGCCGAATACCGGAACTTCCGCACCGGTCAGCTTCTCGACATTGGCGATCGCCTCGGCATCTTCCTCGGCGACGAGGGTGAAGGCGCGGCCCTTGGCACCGGCCCTGCCCGTGCGTCCGATGCGGTGGACGTAATCGTCCGGATGCCACGGCGTGTCGAAGTTGAAGACGTGGCTGACACCCTTGATGTCGAGCCCGCGCGCGGCAACGTCCGATGCGACGAGAATATTCACCTCACCGGCCTTGAACCGCTCGAGTTCCTTGAGCCGGTTCGACTGGTCCATGTCGCCGTGGATTTCGCTCGACGCGAAACCATAGCTTTGCAGGCTCTTGTTGAGCTCGCGCACGGTGGTCTTGCGATTGGCAAAGATGATCGCGGTTTCGACATGGTCGTGTTCGAGCAGCCAGCGCAGCGTGTCGCGCTTCTGACGCGCCTTTACGGGCACCTTGAACGCGGTGATGTCCTTGTTCGTGGTCGCGGCACGGCTGACTTCGATCCGCTTGGGATTGTCGAGAAACTTCTTGGCCAGCTTTTCGATCGGCGGCGGCATCGTCGCCGAGAACAGCATGGTCTGGCGTGCGTCGGGCAGCTTCGAGCAGATGAACTCGATATCCGGGATGAAGCCCATGTCGAGCATACGATCGGCTTCGTCGATCACCAGCAGTTCGCAGCCGTTGAGCAGGATCTTGCCACGCTCGAACAGGTCCATAAGGCGGCCCGGCGTGGCGATCAGCACGTCGACGCCATCGTTCAGCGCCTTGACCTGGTCGCCCATCTGCACGCCGCCAATCAGCAGCGCGAGCTTGAGATCGTGGTTCTTGCCGTATTTTTCGAAATTCTCTGCCACCTGCGCGGCGAGTTCGCGCGTCGGGGCAAGGATAAGGCTGCGCGGCATCAGCGCGCGGCGACGGCCGCTCGCCATGATGTCGATCATCGGCAGCACGAAGCTCGCGGTCTTGCCGGTGCCCGTTTGGGCGATGCCAATGATATCCTTCATCATCAGCACCGGCGGAATCGCCTCGCGCTGGATGTCGGTCGGCTCGGTATAGCCAGCTTCGCTTACTGCCCTGAGCAAGTCTTCGGAAAGGCCGAGATCGGCAAAAGTCATGCGGTTCGAAATTGTCCCTGGAACATAGGCCGACAACAAGCTGCGCGTCCGCAACATCGGCTGGGCGCGCCCTTCGCCGGAAATACGCCGAAAGTCAAGAAATCACGCTGCGAAACGCGGCTCACCGGTCGTCGGTAACCGCCACAAGGCGATTGAGGTTGGAAATGCGACACTTCGCGCCGGCGCGCGACAACAGGCGATCGCGATCGACACAGAGCTTACCGTCGTCATTTTGCTCGACATAAAAGCCGAGGTAGAAATCACGCGGACTGCAGCTTTTCTCAAGCTCGGCAGTAATGATCTGGCGGTTGCGCATATACATCACCAGCCGGCTGTCACGGTCGGATACGCCGATGATGTCGCTCGCATCGACGCAACTGCCGTAAGGTCGTTCGACGAGCCGCGGCGGCGGAGCCTGGCGCGGCAGTTCGGTCAGAAAGCTGCGCCGCATGCTGCCGGGCTGCGGGCTGATCCGCAGGATGACGCGGCGCTCGATCCGCACCTGGTTGGCAACCGGTATGCCGCGGCTGTCGGTAAACCCGGTCCAGATCGTGCCGCGTGCCGATAGCGCATCGACATCCACGCGAGCACTCTGCGAAACCCGAGCCTGGTGCACGGCCGCGTCCTCTCCCGCGCCTGACGGCGTGCCCAATGCGACGAGCATGGCAAAGAGAGGGGACAGCAAGGGCATGGGCTTCGTTCGAACGCTCCTCGGCCGCAGGTCGATTGACGTGCGGGAAGTTATAGCGATGCCTGATGCGCCCCCACGCTTGAATGCGGGCTTAATTGTTCTGGCCCGATTGGCAAGTGGTGGCATTCGCCCGTCCATCTATGGCAAGGATGCGGCAGATGACCGTGACCGACACCTTTTGCGCCGCCGCCGCCGATATTCTCGGGCCACGCGGGTTCACCCGCGATCCCGAGCTGGTGGAACCCTGGCTAACCGACTGGCGGGGACGGTACACCGGCAAGGCGGTGGGCCTGGCCTCGCCTGCGTCGACCGATGAGGTCGCCCGCTTCGTCACACTATGCGCGGCGCACCAGATGCCGATCGTCCCGCAGGGCGGGAACAGCGGCATGTCGGGCGGCGCCACGCCCGACGATAGCGGGAGGAGCGTATTGCTTTCGCTGCGCCGAATGGATGCGATCCGGGATTTCGATGTCGCTGCACAGCAGATTACCTGCGACGCTGGCGTCGTGCTCCAGACGCTGCACGAGACCGCCGACGCGCAAGGTCTGCGCTTTCCGCTTACGCTTGGCGGCAAGGGTTCGGCCACTGTGGGCGGCCTCATCTCGACCAATGCCGGGGGAACGCAGGTCCTGCGCCACGGCACGATGCGCGCGCAGGTGCTCGGGATCGAAGCGGTGCTGGCCGATGGCGAAATATTCTCCGGCCTGGTCCCGCTCAAGAAGGACAATCGCGGGTTCGACCTCAAGCAGATGCTGATCGGGTCCGAAGGGACATTGGGCATCGTCACCGCCGCAACCTTGCGGCTGGTGCCGCAAATCGGTGAGCGCCGTGTTGCATGGGTCGGCCTGCCCAGCATCTCGGCAGCGCGCGCATTGCTGCGCCACTGCGAGAAGGTCGCGGGCGAGGCGCTGGAGGGGTTCGAGGTGCTGCCCGGCCACTGCCTCGAATCGGTTCTGGCGCATGTTCCCACCGCGCGAAGCCCTTTGGGCGGCACCCATGGCTGGCATGCGCTGGTGGAACTGGTTGCGGATCAGGGTGACACAGGACAGCTGGACGGGCTGGTCGCCAAGGTATTCGAGAGTGCGATGGAGCACGGTCTGCTCGAGGATGCCGTCATATCATCCAGCGAGGCGCAGGCCGAAGCCTTCTGGCATATACGCGACAGCATCTCCGCAGCGGAGCGCGCGATCGGCCCGGCGATGCAGCACGACATTTCGGTGCCGGTGGCGCGGATGGCCGAATTTGTCGAGACGGTGGCACCGCAGGTGGAAGAACGGTTCCCCGGCTCGCGCGCGGTCGGTTTCGGGCATCTGGGAGATGGCAATATCCACTTCCACGTTCTCGCCCCCGCCGGTGCCGTGCGCGGCGAATGGGAATTGGGCGACGGAAAAGCGATCAGCGCCTTCGTGCATGACCGGGTGACCGATTTCGGCGGATCGCTCAGCGCGGAACACGGCATTGGCCAGATGAAACGCGATGAACTCGGGCGATTGGGCAATCCGGTGGCGCTCTCGCTGATGCGTAAGGTCAAGCAGGCGCTCGATCCGCAGGGGATACTCAACCCGGGCAAACTGGTGCCGCTTGCACCGCACGCCGCAACGCCGTAAAGCGCCCGCTTCGTGTGCTTGCCCATCGGGTTTGCCGCTCAATCCAATCGAATTTCGGAGAGTTCCATGGCCAGCGCGCCGCAGCCCAATCTGCCCCTGTTCTTCAAAGACCTGATGCCGCTTAACAGCAAGGACCATGCGAATTATCGCTCGCGTCCGATGACCAAGGCACCGTGGCTCGCCAAGCAGCATGCCGTGCCGCTGACCGTCGACGAGTTCGTCCAGGCGCAGCGCGATATGCCGATCGTCTTCTCGACCGGCCCCGATGCTGTTCCGCTGGCGCTGATGGGCCTCAATGACGGCGTCAACACTTTCGTCGACGAAGAAGGCTCCGTTACCGAGCAGGTCTACATCCCGGCCTATGTCCGCCGCTATCCGTTCATGCTCGCACGGCTCAAGCCCGACAGCGACGACCTGTCGCTGTGCTTCGACCCGACCGCGGAGAACATCGGCGAGTTCGAAGAAGGCCAGGCCTTGTTCGAAAATGGCGAGGCCAGCGAAGGTACCAAGCAGATCCTCGAATTCTGCGAGCAGTTCGAGCATGCGGGCCAGCGCACGCAGAACTTCATGAAGGAACTGAAGGATCACGACCTTCTCATGGAAGGCGAGATCGCGATCACCCAGGACGGTAGCGACAAGCCGTTCGTCTATCGCGGGTTCCAGATGATCAATCAGGAAAAGCTGCGCGAGCTGCGCGGCGACCAGCTGCGCAAGTGGACCGAAAACGGCCTGCTGCCGCTGATCTGGGCGCAGATCTTCTCGATGGACATGATGCGTACGATCTTCGGACGTCAGCTCCAGCAGGGCAAGGTGCCGATGCCCGACGCCGCGACTGCCGGTGTCCCGACTGCCTAAAAATCCGAGCAAGGGCGCGCGTCTTGTCATGAGGCGCGCGCCCTCGCCCCGCCTCTTGCGCACGCTCCCTGCTTGCGCGGTGCTGGCACTGGCGCTTCCGGGAACGCATGCGGACGCGCAGCAGCACTCCGCCGAGACACGCGAACTGCAGCCGCTCGAAGTTTTCCAACGTAGCGAAGACCTGCTGTTTGGCGTCGGCTATCGCCTGGCAACGGCCAACGCCGATTTCTGCCCGCAGACCGTGCGAGTCTCGGGGATGCTGATCCACGACGCGGAAAGCTATGGTGACCCGATCGCCGTGCGCCGCCGGTTCGGCTTGCATGGCGACATCGGTGTACAGGCGGTCGCTCCCGCGTCTCCGGCAGCCGCGGTGGGGATAGGCCGCAACGACACGATTCTGGCCATCAATGGCCAGACAATCGCGCAGGACTGGCCGAAAACCGATCCTCGCTGGCAGCGCGTATTCGGCCTGCGTGATGCAATCGACAGCGCGCTCGCCCTGGGAGCGCTGGACATCACCTGGCAGGCACCCGGGGGCACGATACGCACCGCGACGATCGAAGGCGTGGACGCGTGCCCGACGCGGTTCGAACTCATAGATTCGAAAAGCAACGCCGCCGCTGATGGCGAGCGTGTGCTTGTTGGGGAAGAATTTCCCGGCCTTGCCTATGATGAAGCCGCCTTCGCCGCAGCGATTGCGCATGAAATGGCGCATAATATACTTCGTCATCCGCAGACCTTCCGCGAGATCGGCTGGAAGCGGAAGCTTGTCCGCCTGTCCGAACGCGATGCCGACCGCCTGATGCCCTGGTTGCTGCACAACGCTGGCTACGATCCCGATGCGGCGATCGATTTCATGCGTCGCTGGGGGCCCAAGCATGGCGGATGGATCTTCCGTAAACGCTCGCACGACGGGTGGGATGAACGCGTTGAATTCATCGAGGCGGAACTGGCGACGATCGAGACGGCCAAGCAGTCGAGAACGGATGGGCGCGCCGATTGGTCGATGTTTTTCAAGGAAGAGCTACCAAGAGAGCTTCCAAAAAAGTAACACATTTGGTGATTACGAAGTAACACCGCCCCGGTGCTTCCCCTTCCAAGCCTTGTCGACTTCTGCCAGAACCGCCCCGAACGGACTGATGGAGAACTCCTTGCCCACTATCGTACCAGTCGTACTGTGCGGGGGGAGCGGCACCCGGCTCTGGCCGCGTAGCCGCTCGGCCAAACCGAAGCCTTTCATTCCGCTTCTCGGCGAGCAGACACTCTACCAGGCCACGCTCCAGCGCTGTTCGGATCGCACCCGGTTTGCCCGTCCGCTGGTGGTGATCGGCGAGAAACATCTGGAGTTCGCCAAGCCGCAGGCTGCCGATATCGCGCCCGATGCGCAGTTCGTCGTCGAACCCATGGGGCGGAACACGGCGCCAGCGATCGCGCTGGCCGCACTGGCGCTCGACGCGGGCGACATCATGCTCGTCTGCCCCAGCGACCACCACATTATCGATCGCCAGGCGTTCGAAGCCGCCGCCGAGGCCGCCGCCGAGTTGGCGAGCCAGGATTGGCTGGTGGCTTTCGGCATCGAGGCGACCGCTCCCGAGACCGGCTATGGCTATATCCGTCGCGGCGAAGCGCTTGGTGGAGGCCACCATGTGCACAGCTTCGTCGAAAAGCCCGACCTGGAAACCGCGCTCGGCTTTCTCGCCCAGGGTGGTTACGCCTGGAATGGCGGGATTTTCGCCTTTCGTGCGGGTCATTTCCTGTCCGAACTCGCCAAGCATCGACCCGCAATGGCCGAATCCGCAACCGCGGCTTTTGAAAGCCGTGCCGCCGGGAGCGAAGACTTTCGTCCCGATGCGGACCATTTCGCTGCGATTGCGCCGGAATCGGTCGATTACGCGATCATGGAAAACACCGATCGGGCAGCCATGGTCGATGTTTCGATGGGGTGGTCGGACATCGGCAATTGGGACGCACTGCTGCAGCAACGCAAAACCGCCGATGATGACAATGTCGTCGTCGGGCCGGGAGAGATCATCGGTGCGCAGGGCGCAATGATCGACAGCGACGGGCCGCATGTCACATTGATCGGGGCCGACAATATCGTCGTGGTCGTCGATGGCGAGGACATCCTCGTGACCAACCGCGATTCGGTCCAGCGCGTGGGCGAGGCGAGCCGGTGCAAGAACCAATGATCCGCAAGCTTCCCACCCGCTTCGTGGATAAGGTCTGGGGAGTAGAGCGGCTGCCCGCCCCCTTCCCGCACCCTTCTGACCAGCCCATTGGCGAAGTCTGGTTCGAACCCCCGCCCGAGCTCGACCAACTACTGGTCAAATATATTTTCACCAGCGAGCGGTTGTCCGTTCAGAACCACCCCAGCGACGAACAGGCCGAAGCGATGGGCCTCGCAGACGGCGGCAAGAGCGAATGCTGGGTCATTCTCGATGCCGAACCCGGTGCCTCCATCGCGGTGGGGTTCCGCGAGGACATTACTCCGGAAGACATGCGCAAGTCCGCTCTCGACGGCACGATCCTCGACAAGCTCGTCTGGCACGAGGTTCGGCGTGGCGATGCTTTCTACATCCCCGCAGGCACGGTCCACGCCATTGGCGGCGGGATCAGCCTCCTCGAGGTGCAGCAAAACAGCGACATCACCTTCCGGCTGTTCGATTACGGCCGGCCGCGCGAGCTCCATCTGGACCAGGGTGTCGAGGTCGCGACTACGGGACCCTACCCGCCCGATCTCAGCACGCGGATGGATGACGACGCCGGGTTATTGGTCGATGGGCCCCATTTCCGGCTGTTCTATTGGCAGAGCAACACGTCGGCTCCCCTCCCCGCGATCGCGCAAGCGCCGTCCATCGTGATACCGTTGTCGGGCGAAATCACGCTCGATGGGCAGCCGCTCGGCGCAGGAGAATGCGCGCTGGTCGAGGATCTCGGCTCGGCGTCACGCGCAGGGGATAGCCTGCTCCTGATTGCCCAGCCGACTGCATCGTCCTGATCCGAAACTGTCGGACTGCTCTCGCTGCGCGCCGAACCGTGTGCACCATAGCCCAAACCGACCCTTGAAATTCGCACGACCCGGCTCCATTTTTACTGTGCCGGCTGGGCCGCCCCTCATGGCCCCCCGGTAGATGCACGCAAGTGCATCTCCTCCCTGAACCTTGGCCACCCCGCGCATATTGCGTGGGGTGGTTTTTTATGGGCGGGCTATTCTGCGGCCTGCGCGATGTGGCCCCGTCGGCCCATTGTCGCGACTTCGGCTCCCAGGGTGCGGACGAGCCCGGCGAGCAGCTTCGCGATTGCCCCGACCCGTGCGCTGGGCTGGTCGAGCCGGGCATCGAGATAGGTGCTGCGGCACACCTCGATCTGCACCGCATGGATACCGCGCGCGGTCTGGCCATAACGATCAAGCACATAGCCGCCCGAATAGGGGCGATTATGCGCCACCCGGCGGCCATTCGTCGCCAGATAGCGAATTGCCAGATCGACCAGCCCGGGGTCGCAGGAGGCACCGAACCGGTCGCCGATGACGAATTCTGCCGGGCGGTCCTGCGGATGGCTCCGTTTGAGCGGAGGCATCGAATGCAGGTCGACCAGCAACGCCACGCCCCAACGATCACGCAACCGCTCCAACTCATGACCCAGAGCGGTATGATAGGGGGTATAGATGCCCTCGATCCACGCATCGAGCTCGGGTTTGGCGAGCGGTCCGCGCCAGATCTCGCCCATGCCGGGGATCCGCCGCGGCACGAGGCCGAGCCCGTTGCGCGACCGGCGATTGGCCAGCGAATGCCGCATTGGCCGGGGCTTTGCGCCGCGCACCATGCCCCAATCGACATCCTCGACCGAACGATTGAGATCGATCATCGCCCGCGGCGCCTCGGCGAGCAGGAGGCTCGCTCCGGTGGCAGAAGCAACCGGCTGCGCGACCGCATCGATATGACGATCCTCGAGCCGCAGACGCGCCTGGTCGGGGTCGCGTAGCGCAGCGAGCACGTCATCGGGATAAGCGCGCCCGCAATGCGGTGCGGCAATCAGAATCGGAATGCTGGGTTCGCCAAACCGGAACAGATTGTAGGACGGCCCCTGCCGTCCCGGTATCTTGCCGCCCGTCAGGTGCTCGACACCCGCCGCTGCTGCTGCCTGCCGTTCACTCATGATCCCATCGTCGGGCCAGCGCCGCAATTAGGCAAGCGCAGATTTCCGGGAGCTTTCGATCGCCCTACCCTCCTAACCAGCATGTGGGCCGGCATTCTCACTCATCCGCGCCCATCAGCCCTACCCGCCCGTTAACAATGCTTGTTTTGGATACATGCTTTTTTAAAGCGCGCGCGCTAAGCAGTTGGCATGACGGAAACAACGACCCAGCGAATCCTGCTCGCCGAGGACGACGATGCGATGCGCGTCTATCTTGAACGCGCGCTCGTCAATGCAGGCTATACAGTCGACTCGGTCGATCGGGGCACTGCGGCCATACCGTTGCTCGAGGAATGCGAATACGATCTGCTGCTCTCGGATATCGTGATGCCCGAGATGGACGGGATCGAACTGGCGCAGCGCTGCAACGAGGTCAGCCCGCATACCAAGGTTATGTTTATCACCGGCTTCGCCGCGGTCACGCTCAAGGCCAGCCGCGAGCAACCGCACGCCAAGGTGCTGTCGAAACCGTTCCACTTGCGCGACCTCGTGCTGGAAGTCGAACGGGTGCTCGACGACCGCATCAGCGCGCGGTTGCAATAGGTCCGAAATAGGGTCTTGCATGGCTTTCAGCGCCCCGCTAAAGGGCGCGCCTGCCCCATGAAAGGGGCACTCGATGGTGCGGGCGTATAGCTCAGTGGTAGAGCACTATGTTGACATCGTAGGGGTCGCAAGTTCAATCCTTGCTACGCCCACCATCGAAGCCTTCGAGGCATGAAAAAGCCCGCCGGAAACGGCGGGCTTTTTTGTTGCGCACTGAGATACTGCTGTTCAGTCTGGTGGGTCTATGTCGGCCGATAAATGGAAGTGAACATCGAATAGATCAAATTTCAAGTTGATCACTCGCTTAGGCCTCGATCAGCGAGCGATCGGCTTGCTGCAC